>NC_011740.1:0-1200000 GCF_000026225.1 Escherichia fergusonii ATCC 35469 | reverse complement strand
TTGCTTAATAATTTGACATGATAATGATAAATCAACCATGTAATCACGGCTGAGATTGCAATCAAAATAAAACAGATGGCGAAATATTTACTTTTTTTGTAGGCCACAATAAACATCATGTCAGGAACATACGATAAGGCACGTGTAGAGGCAGACATGGGGAAAATAGAGTCGCTAATTAAGAAATCGTCTCCCGCTATTCGTTTCTCATTATCGTTGATATCATATAATGAGATAAATAAATCCTGTCTTTTTTCTGTCTGTAATTTCATCAGCGAAAGATAACGTTCAGGATCAACAACGAATATTAATGACATTCTGTAACCCACCGGGTGTTGATAATAGGCATATCCTTTTCCAGAAAATTTAATAATACCAATCTGGTGGTGATTATTAACTTTGAAAGCAGTCATTATTTCTTTGCAATAATCACCACCTTTCATGGTAATATTGATACAATGATCATTATTAATAAAAAATGGACCTATATCATACAAATAGCCAGGAGCAGGTTGCTCTGCATAACTTTGCCGAATGTGGTTCAAAAAATCTTCTGGGTTAGAATTAATTTTATCTAATAAGTTCGTCGCGACAGCACGCCGATATTCTGACACATTGGCAACAGAAAGACCATTATCCACAATAGCCGTTTTTACGGCGTTTATTTTACTCTTAACATTTTCAGTATATAGCGTACATGTTATCGCTGATATAAAAACAAAACATAGCACACTAATACCTGCTGCTTTATTCTTATACTTAAACATTGTCTTAACTTCTTTTCTGTGGTTTGCTATCGATATGCCATTCAGAGAATGGTAACGGCTTTTGATACAGGTATCCTTGTACCTGTGAGAAGCCCAATTTTTGTAATTCTTTTGCCTGATGTTCTGTTTCCACACCTTCAGCGATAACGGGTAGATTTTCTTCTCGGGCAAAACTGGAAATAAACCATACTATCCGGTTGGTTTCATCAAATACCCCGGAAGTAAACTCGGAGTCGATTTTGATACTGTCGGGTTTAACTTTGTAGAGTTTCTTCAAGTCAGCAAGCCCACTACCAAAATCGTCCAGCGCAATTTTGATACCGTTACCTTTTAACACAATAATATTGTTATAAAAGCTGTCATTAATCTCTTTTACTGCTGATTCAGTGATCTCAAGACAAATTTGTCCGGCATTAATATTGAAATCTTTAATCAACTGCAAAACACGATGATGAAAATCGAAGTCATTTAACTGCCAGGGAGAAACATTAATATGCAATAAAAACTCATCACTAATCACATACTCATTACTGAACTGGCTGAATTCGCGAATAGCATTCTCAAGTATATAATCACCTAGCTCTTTAATCAGTCCAATATCTTCAGCGATAGACACAAATACAGCCGGGGAGATAAAACCATACTCAGCTGAGTTCCACCGGCACAGCGCTTCCGCTCCCACGACTTCGTTGCTGTCGATATTAACGATCGGCTGATACACCAGATAAAATTCACCACGGCTGATTGCATGTTTTATATTGCTTGCCACCCATACCTTTTGATCTAATTCGTGAAGTTTAATATCATCATAATACAGAAATTCAGATTGTTTATTTTCGCGCATAGCTGTCATCGCTAATTTTAATTTACCTTCATATATAGACACATCTTTCCCGGAAAAGGTTTCACAAAGTGCTGTTTTATGCACATAAATATTCCGCAGGCAAAATATATTTTCCGGGAGATTAAGAACCGAGAAGTTAGAAATAAATTCTTCACAATCTGTATAGCAAAGCAATAAATATCTGTCGTTTGATATTTTAATAATATCACAGTGAGATGAATATTTTGCAGAGATTTTCGACTTTAATTCACTAATAATAGCATTGTATTTCTCGCTACCATAAATGGCTTCAGCAAACTCAAGCCCGTAAAGACAAATCATTCCTGCTGCAACATAATCTTTGTTATTGGTTTCAATAACCGCTGTATTGATATAAAAACTAGTCCCCTGTTCGTAGGAAACCAAATTTAACATACGTTCAATTCTTTCTTTATATTTCTCACCAATGGTATTGATAATTTTCTTAAGTTCAACAATTTCTCGGCTATCTTCGGTTGAAATATCTACTTTATCTTCCTTGTAGACTGAATTGCCTAAATGTTCCAGATTACGCACCAGTTTACCTGACTCACCACTAATTTTTCGGGTAATTACAATGATGATGTACCAGAGCAGAAAGAAGCAGACAATTCCACTCATAAACATTAAGACAAAACTTTTATTCAGATAGGATAACTTACTGTTAAGCGAATAGAAATAGTGAAATTTAACATCAGGAAGTTTAGGTAATATAATGACTTTCTCAAAATACTCATCAGTATCATTACTGGTTCTGTATTCACCATTAGTATCTTTAACGATAAGATGTAGCGTTGATTCCTCATTCCCGCCGATAATTCGTCCATTATTTTCTAAAAAGATAATATCGCCTGGTTTCCCCTGAGCATTTAAAAAATTCGTCAAATATTTCTCATCCAGATCCAAATGAATAAGTTTGATTGCAAAATTGTTTTTTTCATTTTCTGAAGGAGACAAAGAGAATGTAAAGCATTTTTTACCGGGCATACCATAACAATCGTACCATGATGCCCATTTGCTAACCGCACCTGGAGGAATGTCATTCCACGGACGAGATAGAGGGTTAAAGTTCTCATCAATTACTTCACCATCGGCGCCAGTGAGTGGTCTGCCAGGGACAAATTTCGCCTGTAGTTTTATTTCACCACCGGGCGTGCGAATGAAGCTATAATATTTACCATTATTCATCATCAGGCCAACCAGATTTATGCCCTCTATTTTTGCCATACGATGAATTAATGCACGTTTGATCTCTTCTTCATCCTGTAACAGATAAAGTGCATCTTTTAGCGCATCAGCTTCTTTTTCTACTTTTGAAAAATAATTGCGTAAATTGTTCCGTAATAATTCCTGGTGATTCTTTGAAGAACTTTCTGCAATTTTTTTGTGAAAGTCAAAGGCAGTAAAAAGACTCAGCAAAATATAAACAGCAATGGCGACAGTAATTGCGAATTTGAAACTGGAGTTAACTTTTTCGGAAATACTATACATAAATGATGAGTTCTAAATGATATGCTGGAAACTATATTAAGAAGATAATTTTTATATCCCACACACTTCAAGTTGCAGGTACTGCGACTGCAATTCGAACTATTTAGTCGTTTATTCTCTTATTCAATGATCTAAATTGTAACCCATGTGACATTAAACATCATTAATTGTTCCCATATACGATTGTTAACCTGAATAACGCCCACGCTACCGCCTTTCGTGTTTTTAACGAAATGAGATATAGGGTACAAACAGTCAGGCTCTGGCTATGCAATTAAGAGCCGGTCCCGTTAGATATTTATTTGAATTAAACGATCCATGTTTGGCAGGAGAGGAAGGGGTAATACTTTCCTGGTAAATTACCGCTGAGTTACATGAGCATGCTGTGGTGATATTTTAACCTTCAGTCGTGCAATAAAAGCCCCGTCATGGTTAAAATATGACTTACAATGTTTAATAAACAGCTTCTTCACTACAAAGAGTGATCGGGTAACTTCAAACGGAGAATATGACAGCCTGATAAATCCTTTGACCCAACATTTTATTTTTAACTTTCTGCAATGTGAAGCCATTGATTACATAAGCATTTTTCTTTTATGTTGATTTTGTATGGCTTTTTATGTTGGCAGACATAAACAAATCAGAACATATCACTAAAATATATTGCATATGTGACATATTATAAACGATAACTACACAATGCTTAGTCACTTAATCTTAATCAATGAAAATTGTAATTCTTGATATAAATCAAAATAAAGCATTAATCACCGAATGAATTTGTTTGTTTATTAGCCAGTATCGCTTGTTTTTTCAACATCATCAGACTGAATTACAATAATAATGAAATTAATCACTCACATTATCAGTTAAATTTAAATTATCACCCAGATACAAAAAGCGCCAATATCTAAAATTATTAAAAATTAAGCGTTAATATGATGGCATTATTAAAATTTTAATAATCGACGCTTTAAAAGTTCATCTCTTTCACTAAGTAAAATATACCGGGCTGCAACTTGTAACTTTTCGAGGATATAAAAAAAGCAGACATATGCCTGCTTTCTGTAATTTATGATTAAGCCCTAACGAGGCCGAATGCCTTCAAGAATAATCCGCTGCACATTCTCAACAGTCTGATTAAAAAATATCTCATCACGCAGGGTTGCACCTGTTACTGCCTCCACTTGAGGGGCAAAATCAGCATAATGCTGAGTGGATGCCCATATCATAAAGATCAGATGTTGCGGATCGATCGGCGCCAGTTTGCCGCTATTCACCCACCCCGCGATCAACGCCGATTTCTCGTCAATCAACGCCTTGAGATCACCCGTTAATTCATCCATCAGTAACGGCGCACCTGCCAGCATTTCCATACAGAACAGCCGCGATGCCTGAGGATAATCACGGGAAACTTCAAGTTTCAGGCGGATGTATTCTTTAATCGCTGCCAGCGGTGCAAAATCCTCATGAAACGCCTTTAACGGTGCCAGCCAGATATCAAGGATCTGACGTAACACGGCAATATAAAGGGCCTCTTTTGACGGGTAATAATAAAGCAGATTCGTTTTCGACACTCCCGCCAGCTCGGCAATCTGTTCCAGTCTGGTGCCGTGAAAACCATATTGTGAAAAAGTATCCAGTGCTGCGCTTAAGATCGCTTTTTTCTTCGCACTCACTGCCTGCGAACGTTTACCTGTTGCTTTCACTGCGCCTTGTGCCATGCGCTCTCCCCTCTTTTCATATGGGCAACAGGATAGCAAAAGGCCTGTCCGGCCTCGACCTTCTGCATTCAGATTGCAGCTGAATGCAGAATTTATGAACGGGCAACAGAGAACAGTTGTTGAATTTAAAGACAATAAAAAACCGCCGGGGCTACCGGCGGTGGTGGCTTAATGACGCTCTTCAGACAAAAACGCATTCGTCATTAACTAAGCCTGGCTAGCTGTCGCTCTTACCGTGACTGCTTTTGCCACCTTTTTTTCCTGCTTCAGATGCGCGCTGCGGGTCATTTTTGAAATTCCCCCCGCTGTGCTGTCCACCTTTTTTACCTGCTTCTGATGCTCTTTCGCGGTCTTCTGCAAAATTGCCTGAACCGCCTCGATGGTTTGCCATCACTGACCTCCGTCATCATATTGCATGGATTGAACGCGGCGTATGGCGGCTGCCATATTTTCGCTACGTGGGACTAAGCTTAGTGAAGTGACGCGGACAGGTCGGCGTTTGGTAATATCCTGCAATAGCTTCTTAGCAAGAATTAATATCATTTCTAATAATCACCCATAAGCTACTCTTATGATTAAAAAAACGCGATGGGATAAAAATGTATCATTTTGCGACAAATTTACGCGCTTGTGAAAATTGTTATAAATCAAATAAGTGGTTGTGAAATTTGCACTCTGAAAAGGACGTCTTATCTTTAAAAGAGTGGTAGCGAATCGCTACGGAATAGAGATAACACGAGGAGTGGTTAGAAATGGCTAAAGTTCTGGTGCTTTATTATTCCATGTACGGACATATTGAAACGATGGCGCGTGCCGTCGCGGAAGGCGCAAGCAAAGTCGATGGCGCAGAAGTTATCGTTAAGCGTGTACCGGAAACCATGCCGCCGCAATTATTTGAAAAAGCAGGCGGTAAAACGCAAACTGCCCCCGTTGCAACTCCGCAAGAACTGGCAGATTACGACGCCATTATTTTTGGTACACCGACCCGCTTTGGCAATATGTCGGGCCAGATGCGTACCTTCCTGGATCAGACGGGTGGCCTGTGGGCTTCCGGCGCACTGTACGGAAAACTGGCGAGCGTCTTTAGCTCCACGGGTACTGGCGGTGGTCAGGAACAAACCATCACATCCACCTGGACGACCCTTGCGCACCACGGCATGGTGATTGTCCCTATTGGCTACGCAGCGCAGGAATTATTTGACGTCTCGCAGGTTCGTGGCGGAACGCCGTACGGCGCAACCACCATCGCAGGCGGTGACGGTTCACGCCAGCCCAGCCAGGAAGAACTGTCTATTGCTCGTTATCAAGGGGAATATGTCGCTGGTCTGGCAGTTAAACTTAACGGCTAATCTTCAACAGGAGGATACGCATGCCAACTCAAGAAGCGAAAGCTCATCACGTCGGTGAATGGGCATCTCTGCGCAATACGTCGCCGGAAATAGCCGAGGCCATTTTTGAAGTCGCCGGGTATGACGAAAAAATGGCGGAGAAAATTTGGGAAGAAGGTAGCGATGAAGTGTTAGTCAAAGCCTTTGCTAAAACCGATAAAGATTCGCTTTTTTGGGGCGAACAGACCATCGAACGTAAAAACGTTTAATCCTGAACCTCCCCCGTTTCTCTGAATTGCGCCCCAAAAGCTGGGCACCCAACTGATTAAGGTGCAGTTCATTCCTCACGGGGGAGTTTTCTGTTATTTCACCGCTTCATTCAACACGCTATCAAACTTATCCATTGGGCAAAAACCGTTGGCATCTATCGGGCAGCCGGTTAATTCCAGCGTCACGCGCTGAGCCGGAGCCTGCAACGTTAACGCATCGGCATTACGCAACTGTTCCGCACTCTGGTACACATACTCGATTTTCATCAGGTCGCGATTAGCTTTGTTGTCATGCCAACGCTGGAAAACGATTTTGCCGCCAATCGGCGTGCGTTCGTTCTGGTCATGCAACTGATACGGTTTGAAATCAAGTGCCGTTAACAGAGAGGCAATGTTGGAGTCGTGCCCAACCAACACCGTGATTTTCGGTGCACTGGCACGATCGGTGACCAGGGCTTTGTCGATATAACTGACCAGCGGTTTCGCGACATTACGCGCCACTTCCGGTGAAGTAAACAGGCTATCCTGGTAACCATTTTTCAGTTTCGACAATACCTTCCACTGCTGATCTGATTTGATCTCTCCCCATGCCACCTGATCCATTGGAAAACCTTCGTAGTATTGCAAAGTAAACGCATCTACCAGCGAGTTGCCGACTTTCAGCGGCCCGGAAACGCCCGGTTCTTGTTGATACTTCGCGCTAAAGGTGTTTTTGCCATCTACCAGCGAACACTGCTGTTTCTCTTTACAGGCAGGAGAATCTTTATAGTTAACGATTTTTTCCAGTAGCTTGTAGCTGTCGGTAAGCTGGAGTTTGCCGAGCTCTTTCTCCATTGCCGCCACCGCCTGCTCACTGAATGCGGCAGAATCATCGGTGATCACCGGGTTAAAGGTTGGGTCCATGGTGCCCATTTTTTCCTGGTGGTGGACCGGAATGTCACACCCAGGGAATGCGCCAGTAATAAAGAATTGTGCGGTAGCGACGGTACGTTGCAGGCTGTTGGCATAGGCATAAACGGTGTCAGGCGGCGGGCATTCCCCCGAATTCACCATCCCCTGCTCTGCCAGCCACTCACGCATATAGTGGCCCATATACACTTCCAGCACACCGCCTTTGGTGGTGAGTTGCCCGCCGGGAACGTCCCACTGCGGCCATTTATTCGGTGTGGATTGTTCCAGCACACTGCCGTTATTTGCCAACGGTGCACGTAAATTATGACGGCTCATCAGCAACACTTGTTGTAACTGATAGCCTTCCGGTGTGGTCTGTGCCTGCGCATTCGAAGAGACTAAAACCATCCCTGCCACAGCTGCGGCGATTACTGTTTTTTTCATTCCTCGCACCTCTTTTGTCATCAATGATTAAAGAGTGTGACAGAAATATGACATTTTTCCGGGAACAGGTTCGCAAATTGACAGATGACGAGACGGGAAACCGTCAGGCGATAACGGACAGTAGTCGCGCTATCGCCTGGTTTGTATCGTTAAACTAATACCTGAAACAGCAAGGCAAAAAGAATGATATTGGCAATGACAATAGCCCAACCGTTATAAAGCATATATTTCAGGTGAGTAGATTGCGCCAGCCCCATTTGACCAAACATATCCGATGAAGGGAAAGGCCCAAACCAGTCCACTTGCGATGAGGCTAATAATACTGCCGTTGTTCCCTGAGGTGGCACCCCCGCAGCCATCAGCATCGGACCAAATATTTTGTGCGTAAAGGTCATCTGAGCAACAGCAGCGCCGGGCACATGACCGATAATATTAAAGGCAAAAATACAAAAGCAAAGCCATGCCGGAGATATCCCGGTTAACAGTGGTTGGGTGTATTCGAGCAATCCCTGATACGCCTGCAGGCTATCCATAAGTTCCAGAATCGGGTTATACAACCAGTAGAGCAGAAACATCCACACCAGTCTGCCACAACCTTTATACAGCGCTTGCAGGATCCCGGTTGGGCTTAATCCGCCCACCAGCCCGGTGATCAACGCCACCAGCAACATCACGATAATGGCAAAACTAAAACCTGCTTTTATCACTACGCCAATAACCGCCATCACAATAATGGTTGCCGCAAATGCCAGGGCGCTGAGTTTGCGACGACGATCGCGGGCAGGATCCTCTTCTTCCTGAGTTTTCTCTGAGAGATCCACTTCGTAGTGTAATTTTCCTTCCGTCATCTTCTGAATTCGCCCGGCCATTATCCAGCCAGCAAATAACGTCACGGCGCTCATTGGTAGCCCGACGTACATCAGGTATTGCGGATAAGTCAGGCCGCCGAGTTGTAAAATCGTCACGGTACTGGGAGTAAATGGCCCGGTAAACAATCCCACTGACCCCGCCGTCATCATCAGTGCAGCCACCGTAGGCGGTGTCAGCCGTACTGCCGCCGCGACAGGAATAATCACCGCGACAATAATGGCGTTGCCGCCTGCCATTGTGCCCAGCGCGCCACAGATGAGAATGGATGACACGACGATACCAAATTTGACCCGTGTCTGGCTGGAAAGCCCGATACGATGTACCACAAATTTGACCAGTTCAACGGCGGCTCCGGTACGTGTTGCCACTTCACCGACACCGGCGCCAAGCATAATGATCAGACCAACAGTGGCGATAAATGATCCTGTCGATTTTGCCAGCATGGTGCCCATTTCAGGTAACCCGGTGGAGGTCATTATCATCGCAATAATAATCGATGAAATAACCGCCAGAACAATATCGACGCCTATCAACGAGAGCACCGCTAACGCCACCAGTGGTGTAAAACCAAGCAGTCCGAGTTCATTACCTGGACGCCCCTGACACCAGAACGCGGTCAGTAAAAAGGCAATCAACAACAAGCCAATAATGACATTCTTTTTGGTGATATTTTGTCTGGTTAGCGAACCACCAGCGAGCATTGAGTCACTCATATAACTCCTTAACCCCATCGAATCGACTTTCAATATCAGCCGATGTATTTGGACAGCTCAGAAAATATCCCCCCTCGTTATTATTGTTAGCAAAATGCACTGAGGGTTTGTCCGGGTACTACAGGTATTATTCTGAGTTCGTAATTAACCCCTTTAGGTGGGCAAATAACGCATTGTTACCAGAACAGGCGTTACAGATTAAATTTATGTTAACTTGGTGTTACCATGAAATGACTTTTTATCTACCGTCTATAACTCTGGGTTAACTCTTAATGAAACTGCGCCACCTGGAAATCTTCTATGCTGTGATGACATGCGGGACACTTTCACGGGCAGCGGAATCGCTGAATATTTCCCAGCCGGCCGCCAGTAAAGCGTTAAAAAACGCTGAGCAAAAACTCGGTTTTCAGCTCTTTCAGCGAGTACGTGGCAAGCTTCTTCCAACCAGCGAAGCGCTCACACTTTTTGAAAAAGCGCAGTCGATTTATCACGAACTCGACAACCTGCGACTGCTGGCCGATAACCTGACGCGAGATCCGCGAGCCAGAATAGCCCTGGGATGCCTGCCAAGCCTGGGATTAAGTCTGGTGCCAGAAATAGTCACTGCGTTTTACCAGCAGAATGCGAATCTGGTAATGACACTGACGACAGAACACACCGAAACGTTGGTTAAAAAACTTGATCTCCGTGAGATTGATCTGGCCCTGACGCTACAGCCGATTCAACAGGGGGAGATTATGACGACGCTGATAGCCGAAGTTCCGCTGGTTTATATAGACCGGGACTATCGCCAGGGCGCAGTAGAAATAGACAAGATTGACCAGCAACGCTGGATTTCTCCCGGTCCCTATTCCCTTTCCGATGCAATAGCCAAACGGCGTGACTTTTTGACGACGCGCCTGAATGTCCAGACCTATTACATGGCGACGGAATTTGTAAAACGAGGAATGGGATGCAGTATTACCGATATTTTCTCTGCCCGTCATAACCTTCCGGCAGAGACGATTCACCCCATCGAACCCCCAATGAAAATAGACCTTTGTTTGTTACGCCGTGCCGACGTTTCACTTAGCCCTATTACACAAAAATTTGTCGATTTCCTTTGTCAGCAATTACGTCTTCAGCTGCGAGCCATTAACCTTGAGTTATACCCTGAAAATAAAAAGTCAATTGCTCCTCAGGCCTAAATGTTTTGACATAACCCCAACGCATTTATTAGCGGTGGATATCTCAAGTAATGAAAAAACGCATTGTAGTTATTGGCGGCGGGGTAATTGGTCTGGCAACAGCATGGGTGCTGGTAAAACAGGGCCATCAGGTGCAATTGTTAGAACGCAACAGCCAGGCAGGTGTCGCCACCAGTTTCGCTAACGGAGGGCAACTCAGTTATCGCTACGTTGCTCCTCTGGCGGATAAAGGCGTACCGATGCAGGGGCTTAAATGGATGGGGAAAAGCAGCTCTCCCCTGAATATGCGTTTGCGCATGTCATTTAGCCAGTGGCGCTGGTTGCTGGAATTTTTACTGGCCTGCAATAGCCGGACAAATAAACTCAATGGCGATCATATTTTACGTTTATCACTGTTAAGTCGTCAGGTCATGGAAGAGTGGCTGCTGGAAGATAATCTTGATGATTTTCACTGGCGCCGTTCTGGCAAACTGATTATTCATCGCCGCCCGCAAGATTTAGCCAAAGCAGCAAAAGGCATTAATCCGCAATTTCAACAGGCGTTATCACGCGAAGAGTGCGTTCATCTGGAACCAGCACTAAAACATATTAGTCATTCATTGTGTGGCGGTATTTATTCCCCCGGCGATGAAACGGCGGACTGCTATAAGTTCTGCCAGGCATTACTTGCCAAACTTAATGCCAGCGCAAACTTTTCGCTACAGACCGATTGTGAAGTTTTGCAGTTGAATAAAAAAGGCGAGCGCATTGATTCCCTTACCACCAGCACAGGAACACTGGTTGCTGATGATTATGTCGTTGCCGCGGGTAATGGCAGTAAGCATTTACTTGCCGGAACCGGGACTCACGTACCGCTCTGCGGTCTGAAAGGTTACAGTCTGACGCTCCCCTTTCCACAAGAAATGGGGATCGCACCGCAAATCAGTGTCACCGACTATGGTCATAAAATTGTCTATGCCCGCCTCGGTGACCGGTTGCGTATCGCCGCTATGGTCGATATTGGCTATGACGGTAATGAACTGCGCCCTGAACGAATCAATGCGTTAAAGCAGATCGTCGCTAACAGCTTTCCGCAACTGCAAGGCATCAATGATGCCGAATTATGGACAGGTATGCGTCCATCCACCCCTGCGGGTCCGCCACTGTTAGGACGGGCGAAGTATCAAAATCTGTGGATGAATCTTGGCCAGGGCAGTCTGGGCTTCACCTTAGCGGCAGGTAGTGCCGTGGTGTTAGGCGCTCTACTGTCGGGCGAAGATCCCGTAATTTCCCTTGATGGACTGACATGGAGCCAATCAGCTTGAATATCAAACGTAATAACCCACAACCTCGTCTTGCCGCCAGTGTGGAATATGGCAATCTTGTATTTCTCTCCGGCCAGACACCGAAGAGCAATACTCCTGACATCGCGCAACAAACGCGCGAAGTGCTGGAGAAAATCGACGCATTACTTGCTGAAGCTGGTAGTGATAAATTTCATCTCTTGTCCGCTCAGGTATGGTTAAAAGATATCAGCCGCAATTTTGCCGATTTCAACGACGTATGGGTTAACTGGATGCCAGAAGGATATAGCCCGGCACGTGCTGCCGTGCAGGCTGAGATGGCCCGCCCGGAGATTCTGGTTGAAGTGATGGTCACTGCGGTAAAAGCGGGATAATCCCCCATTGTCAGCCCCCTGCCAACATCGTCATGGGGCTTAAACGCCCCCTCTTTTACCTGCCAACATTCAGGCTGAAAATATCATTTTTAGTTATGTTTTTTTCACTGCCCTACGATTTTTTCTGATTTCCCCTACACTTAACACTGATACCTTGTCAGGGGTTTCCCTTTGTCTGTATTGATTTACGCGAGATAATGCTATGGAATTAAAGGATTATTACGCCATTATGGGCGTGAAACCGACGGACGATCTCAAGACAATCAAGACCGCCTATCGTCGACTGGCCCGTAAGTACCATCCCGATGTCAGCAAAGAGCCCGATGCCGAAGCCCGCTTCAAAGAAGTCGCTGAAGCCTGGGAAGTATTGAGTGACGAGCAACGCCGTGCTGAGTACGACCAGATGTGGCAGCATCGCAACGATCCACAATTCAATCGTCAATTCCACCATGGTGATGGGCAAAGCTTTAATGCCGAAGATTTTGACGATATTTTCTCGTCGATCTTTGGTCAACATGCTCGCCAGGCACGTCAACGTCCGGCTACGCGTGGCCATGATATCGAAATTGAAGTGCCCGTTTTCCTTGAAGAGACACTCAGCGAACATAAACGGACTATCAGTTATAACCTGCCTGTCTACAACGCCTTTGGCATGGTCGAGCAGGAGATCCCAAAAACTCTCAATGTGAAAATTCCGGCAGGCGTTGGCAACGGTCAACGTATTCGTCTGAAAGGCCAGGGCACTCCAGGTGAGAATGGCGGACCCAATGGTGATTTGTGGCTGATTATTCATATCGCTCCCCATCCCTTGTTTGATGTTGTAGGTCAGGATCTGGAGATCGTCGTGCCTGTTGCGCCCTGGGAAGCCGCTTTAGGGGGCAAAGTTACGGTTCCAACATTGAAAGAGAGCATTCTGCTGACTATCCCGGCGGGTAGTCAGGCCGGACAACGTTTACGTGTGAAAGGCAAAGGTCTGGTGAGCAAAAAACATACCGGCGATCTCTACGCCGTGCTGAAAATTGTGATGCCACCAAAACCAGATGAAAACGCTACTGCGCTGTGGCAACAACTGGCAGACGCCCAGTCGTCATTTGATCCGCGTAAAGATTGGGGGAAAGCATAATGGCTAATGTGACGGTGAGTTTTACGATTACTGAGTTTTGCCTGCATACCGGTGTTTCAGAAGATGATCTGTATGAGATCGTCGGCTTAGGGGTGGTTGAACCTGCTGATTACAATGAGACAACCTGGATATTTGATGATCATGCGGCAACGGTGGTACGCCGGGCGGTACGTCTGCGTCGGGAGCTGGCCCTCGACTGGCCGGGTATTGCCGTCGCGCTGACACTGCTGGACGATATTGCTCATTTACGTCAGGAAAACCGGCAGTTGCGCCACCGGCTTTCGCGTTTTATTAATCATCCCTGAGAGACTGATTGTAACGCCGGATAATCTGTCATCCGGCGTTTGCGCTCAGAACCCGAGACTATCCAGCAGATCATCAACCTGATCCTGGCTGGCAACCACGCCCGCTTTCGACGTATCGACTTGCGGGCCATTGAGTAAGCTCTCGTTCTCCCGTTTCGGTCGGGCGTCCTGCTCAGGGATGTTTTCCAGTAACACCATCAGTAACTGGCGTTCAATCTCCTGAATAACATCCATCATCCGTTTGATCACCTGTCCGGTAAGATCCTGAAAATCCTGCGCCATCATAATGTCGAGCAGCTGCGCATTGGTAAAACGGGTATGGTCCGGCACTTCCGCAAGAAAACGACGGGTATCAGTGACCAGTTCTCGTGCTTGTGCCAGTTCAATCGGATCGTCAAACCACGCATCCCAGCGTTGGCTTAGTGATTTTGCGCCCTTTTCCATCTCCTCCTGATGCGGCTGCGAGGCTTCAACACTGTTTAACGCCCGCTCTGCCGCCTGCGCGGTCATTTGTACGACATAATCAAGACGATCACGGGCGTCAGGAATGGCTTCTGCCGCTTCGGCAATTGCCCGATCCAGCCCCAACTCCCGTAGACTGTCGCGCAACATGCGAGTCAGACTTCCGATGCGCGCAATTATGTCTGCTGCTGAATGTTCATCAGCAGGTTTAATCGAAGGTTGCATCATCACATCCTCACATGCCCAGTTTCTCAAAGATTTTATTGAGCTTCTCTTCAAGCGTAGCCGCAGTAAATGGCTTGACGACGTAACCACTGGCGCCCGCCTGTGCTGCTGCAATAATGTTCTCTTTCTTGGCTTCTGCGGTGACCATTAATACGGGCAACGTTGACATTGCTCCGTCGGCACGAATGGTTTTCAATAGTTCCAGACCATCCATATTGGGCATGTTCCAGTCTGAAATAACGAAATTAAAGCCACCCATTTGCAGTTTATTCAGTGCATCCACACCATCTTCCGCCTCTTCCACATTATGGAATCCCAGCTCTTTCAGCAGGTTGCGCACAATACGTCGCATGGTGGAAAAGTCATCCACTACCAAAAATTTAAGTTCTTTATCCGCCATCTAAAACTCCTGATTTAAATACGTATTGCCTGACCGGCACTGATTTTCGCCAGCATCTGCTGACTAATTTGACTGAGATCGAGCACTTCACTGACACCGCCCATATTGATCGCTTCGCGCGGCATCCCGAACACGACACAACTGGCTTCGTTTTGCGCGATGGTCCAGGCTCCGGCCTGATGCATTGCCAGCATACCGCCTGCACCATCGTTGCCCATCCCGGTAAGGATCACGCCAACCGCGTTGCGTCCGGCATTGGCCGCCACCGAATGAAACAGCACATCTACCGAAGGTCGATGGCGGTTCACCGCCGGGCCAGCGTGAATTTTGATTTGATAATTGGCACCACTACGTGCCAGCTCCATATGCCGATCACCCGGTGCGATATAAGCGTGTCCTGGCAAAACGCGCTCGCCATCTTCCGCCTCTTTAACACTAATCTGGCAAATCTTATTCAGCCGTTCAGCAAAAGAACGGGTAAAACCAGGTGGCATATGTTGAGTAATAATCACCGCCGGGCAGGAGAGCGGTAGCGGTTGCAGAACATGACGGATCGCCTCTGTCCCCCCCGTTGAGGCGCCTATGGCAATCAGTTTCTCCGAACTGAGTAATGGCCCGGCTTTTAGCACTGCGGGTGTGGCAAGAGGTTTATGGGCTGTCAGTCTGGCGCGAGAAGCCGTGCGAATTTTTTCAGCAATGGTTTCGCTATAGGCCAACATCCCTTCGCGTATCCCCAATTGCGGCTTAGTCACAAAATCGATAGCTCCAAGCTCCAGCGCCCGCAGTGTAACCTCCGAACCTTTTCCAGTCAGGGATGACACCATCACCACTGGCATTGGTCGCAGACGCATCAGTTTCTCGAGGAAATCGAGTCCATCCATTCGTGGCATTTCAACGTCCAGCGTCAGCACATCCGGGTTAAATTTCTTGATCAGATCCCGCGCCACCAGCGGATCAGGAGCTGTCGCCACCATTTCCATATCGCTGTGACTGTTAATAATCTCGGTCATGATCTGGCGCATAAGCGCAGAATCATCCACCGACAATACTCTGATTTTACTCATACTTTGCCCTTATTTAGCGCATACACCGTCTGTCCGCGCAGGGTGAAATTGCGCACCAGGTGGCTAAAGTTTTCTGAATGACCAGCAAATAGCAGTCCATCAGGTTTCAGGAGTGGCACAAAACGACGCAGAATCTCTTGCTGCGTCGTTTTGTCAAAATAAATCATTACGTTACGGCAGAATATCGCATCGAATGGCCCCGGAACTGCATACTGTCTGTCCAGCAGGTTGAGGCTGGAAAAATCGACAAAATTCACCAGTTCCTGCCGCACTCGCACCAGCCCCTGATGCGGTCCGGTGCCACGCAAAAAGTAGCGTTGGCGTTGCAGTGGAGAGAGCGTTTTCAGCTCTTCGAGGCGATAAATGCCGTTACGTGCTTTTTCCAGGACATCTGTATCGATGTCACTGGCAAAAACTCGCCAGCGCCCCGGAACGAGGCCCAACGTATCAGCAAGCGTGATCGCAATACTGTACGGTTCTTCTCCGGTCGACGCCGCCGCACTCCAGACACGATATTCACCCTGGCGACGACGTGCGTGTTCGGCGAGCACCGGGAAATGGTGCCCCTCCCGAAAGAACGCGGTCAGATTGGTGGTCAGGGAGTTAATAAATGCCTGCCATTCCGGGCTGTTCTGGTCAGCCTCCAGCAAACTGAGATAGTGACCGAAATCAGCTATTCCCAGCACCCGTAATCGGCGGACCAGACGGTTGTAAACCATATCCCGTTTGTGATCCGCCAGCACGATCCCCGCACGCTGATAAATTAACTGGCATATCCGACGAAACTGACTGTCGGAGAGCGCCAGGCGCTGAGTCATCTGTGATAAAAACGACGTTTGTCCGTCGGGTAGCGATGAGGTCATTGCGCCTTCTCAACCATATTTACGATACAACCGGCGCTGTCAGACGGAATGCCGACACCGCCATCGTCAGGCGACTGGCCTGTTCTTCCAAAGCTGCAGCTGCCGCTGCTGATTCCTGTACCAGGGAGGCGTTCTGTTGTGTGACGCGATCCATTTCCGATACTGCCAGAGCGACTTGATCGATACCCCGGCTTTGTTCATCAGATGCGGAAGCAATTTCGCCCATAATGTCGGTGACACGAGTGACCGCATTGACAATATTGGTCATGGTTTCCCCGGCGCTTTCCACCAGCACAGAACCCGTATCGACACGGGCAACTGAGTCGCTGATTAAGGCTTTAATCTCTTTTGCCGCCTCTGCACTTCGGCTGGCAAGATTACGCACTTCGCCAGCAACCACGGCAAAGCCACGGCCCTGTTCACCCGCACGCGCCGCTTCTACCGCAGCGTTGAGTGCAAGAATATTGGTCTGAAAAGCAATGCCGTCGATAACAGTGATAATGTCAGCAATTTTCTTAGAGCTGTCGGCAATTTCATGCATCGTTTTCACCACGCCATCCACCACTTTTCCGCCATGGCGCGCGGTATCAGAGGCATTTTGTGCCAGTTGCGAGGCCTGACGGGCGTTGTCGGCATTCTGTTTCACCGTGGCAGTCAGTTGCTCCATACTGGCGGCAGTTTCTTCCAGTGCAGAGGCTTGCTGTTCTGTACGGGATGAAAGGTCATTATTACCGGCAGCAATTTCACTGGTGCCCGAGTAGATGGCATCTGAACCATTGCGCACCTGTTTGACCGTTTCAACTAATGAGTCCTGCATTTGATTTAAACTGCGGGCCAACTCGCTCATCTCACTGCGCCCGTCTATGGTCAGCGCCTGCGCCAGATTGCCAGTGGCAATTTCACGAATATGGGCAATGATTTGTGTCAGTGGGATCAGCAGCATCCGACGAATCCCGTACCAGACTGCCAGCAAAATCAGGACTACGACCAGGGCGATCACCGCCAGTTGCCACTGGGCAAAGCGATAATCACTGGCATTATCGAGAATGATATTTTGATAAAGGTTTTCACTGCTTTTTGCATACTGAGCAAACGCTTCGCCCATCGAATTTTGCATACTCTGAGTAGGCTGAGCGAAATAGGCATCCGTATTGCCGTAATCAAGAAAATCAATTAATTCAGTTAATGCGGCATAATAATTTTTGTACTTTTCATCAATATTGCGACTGGCGGTAACCATCTCAGGTAGCGAGTCGATATTTTTAAAGTTTTTATAATGAACAGCAGCCTGCGCCAGCGTTTTTTTAGCGCTTTCAAGTAATTCCATTTTTGCATTACTTTGCTGATGAGATGTATCCATCATCATGCGTACAGCCGAACGACTTAAATTAATGCGCGTCTGTAACATTAATTCCCAGGTCGAGGTCAGTTCCCGTTGCTGTTCCCGCAATTCATTCGAGATGACAAAACTTTCCTGACTGTGGCGTAAAGAAGAAAAAAACAGACCACCAGAAACAAACTGTAACAGTGCAAATACCCCCAGCACCATTATCAGCAGCGTGACTACGCGGATACGGTTAAACATAAGGCACCTTCCTGATAAAGAGTTAACCTCGTTATCGGCAGAAAGGCAGGAAACTTTATTCAGAAGGCAATATCTACCACGACAACATCGCTATAGGTACCGGCAGGAGGCGTGGTCTGGTTGGGCAGTACTCTGGCCGTGTAGCTATACGTTTTTAAAAGACCGTCACTGCTGGTCTCTGAGGATGCACTACTGGCCCAACGTTCCGTACCCGTGCTGCCCCAACGGTTAGTGCTGTTTTCTTTATAGATTTCATAGCTCAGGCGGTTATTACCGTTTGCCATATTGCGTACCGTTCCAGTGGCGTAACTACCGTTATTGATACCAATGGTGTAACTACTGCCTTTGGTACAGGTTACCGCTACCGCTTGCGCAACGACCGGGAAGTTTTTTGCCAGTGGCGCACTGCCAAAATTAACGTTGGGAGCAGTGATGGTAATGCAATCGTTGGTGACAGTGAGATTGAGCTGAAGGGTACGCACTACAGTATCCGTTTGCGGACTCAGGCAGATCCCAACACCCGCAGCACAAATATTGTAAGTAACACTGAAATTCAGTGTGACCTGATACGGCCCGGCACTAACATTTTGTCCGGTGGTCGTGGCGAAATACAGCGGCAGGGTATAGCGTGCTGTGACCAATAAATCCAATAATGTGCTACCGCTCCAGGTATAGCTTCCACCAATATTAATATCACTATTACCGGCACATGCCGCTTGAGTACAGAGTCGGACGGGGATTGCATCGGCAACACTGCTATTATCGCTGCGCTTTAATATTGCACGGTTGGTCGCAGATGTCGTGGCTCCGGTGTAAGTGAGCTTTACTGTATCGTTGGTTAGCAAGCCGATAACTTTGTCACATTGCACAATAAGACTGGCACTGGTCGTTTGTACCGTGTTGTTAACGGCAAATGACGTAACCGTACCCAAAGCACCGTTAGTGGTATTAACACTACAAACTGCCCAACAACTGCCTGATAACATCAGCAGCAACAGGCATCCCCATCGCCAGATCATGATCCACTCCGGCAAACCAACGGACCGTAAGTTTTTAATTTATGTTGCGGATTGGGCGTCAACGATAAGCGTGTTTGACATTGTTTGCCATCCGGTGTGATGGCGTGCAGTAGATTAACTGGCGCTAAATTTTCCAGCCAGACGATACCGTCATAACCCACAACTGCTGAAGTCTGATTGTTCAGCAAAATCTCACTTCCCACTGGCAGTATTTGGCCTTTCTCATCATGCAGGATCACGCTGGCGACTTGTTGCTGATCCATGGGGAAATCCACCAGGTAACCACTCTGCCGTCGCAGTGCTACTTTTCGCTCAGTCTCTTTCAGGCGGATATCTGCCGGAAGATTCAAGGTATTAATGCTGTAACTGGCGGGATAATAAGCGGACACACCACTGATCAATAAATAGCCATCACGGTTGGTTTCTCCAACAGGCTGATTCTCATAATTAACCGGGACGCCAGCTTGTCCATCAGTACTCACCACCACAAAGGCATCGTTAATTTTATTGGCGGCAAACAGTTGCTGCTCCATCCATACAAACGCTCCCAGTGCCTCGCCCCACCAGGTCATATTGCCACTTTCTCCCCATGTGCCACCTTGCAGTTCCAGATGATCATTACGCCAGCCCAAAGTCGCTTGCTTGTAATTACTGGCTTCAGATTGCCTTGCCCATGCAAGATTCCAGCTAAAGCCGCCATCAGTTGGCATTGAGTGATTGTAGTTAATACGTTGTGTTTGCCCGCCATCCGGCATTTTTTCCATGGTGAACGCAGCACTGTCGCGCTCACCCAACGGAATCTGTACAGACATTGCCACTGTCCAGCCACCCTGCTGCCAGTCACGACTGGCCGCCAGATAAACGCTACTACTCCCCCACAAATTGCGACTCCAGGAGAGATTCAGCAATTCAGTTTTTTGTGCATCGAAACTGCGCACTCCAATCCATGCAGCGCCCACATTGCCCAATTCCCCCATATTAAAGGAAAGTGAATATTGATCGCTTTGTTGGCTGAGCGTCGCTAACGGTACATTATTTTCATCGACCTGAACGACGTTATCGTACAGCGCCAGGTTACCAAATCCGCGTTCACGGCGGGTATGTTGCGTCGCCACACTGAATGCTGCCGTACTGTACTGATATCCCCAGTTGATCTGGTTGCCGCTGCGTCCATGCATCCGGCTTTCGCTGTAGGCACCATTCACAACGCCAAAGTACCCCAGTTTCACGACTGCCCCCGCCCCACCGAGTGCTAATTCTTCAGCGACTTCGCTGTGACCTTCTAAAGTCAGAAAATCGCTGACGCCATAACGATAAGAAGCACTGGCCGCCGCCGGGCCGTAGTTGAAGCTGTCAATGCCATATTCACGACGCAATGCGCCAAAAGATAGTGCCCCATCACTCATTCCGGGTTTAAGCAAATTACTGGCAACATAAAAAGGCAACGAAGTAGTGACTTGCCGTCCGGCAGCGTCCTGAGTGACCAATACCGCATCTCCGGCACCGTTGATATATGGCAAATTGGTCAGGGTGAATGGGCCAGGTTGCAAACTGGTTGATCCTGCACGATAACCATTAATAAACAAATCTACCGCTGTAGGGACTGCGGCTTCGCCGGAAAACGTCGGCAGCGGCCAGGTCACCAGATCAGGGCGCAGAGAAAAATCACGCCCCCAGTAAACACCACCAAGGCGCACACTGCTGCTCCAGCTTAATGCATCACTTATCACATCCCCGACTCGCCACTGGGTCGCCTGTTGTTCATTGGTGGCGGTGAAAGTGGTGTCATAACGCACGTAACCTTCTTGCAAATCGTCAGCTCCGGAAAGTCTCTGACGCCAGAATCCTGTGGAAGAAAGTGATCCCGCATCGTTGAAAAAGCGCAGTTCATGCGAGAGAGTAGCCTGACCACTGCCATTTTGCGTTTTGCTGTTATAGAAGTCGTAATTCAGTAGTACGCCGCTACCATGATGAGCGGTTTGCGGTTCGGCTTCTCCGGCAAATGGCGTAATCCGCTCCGGCAGCCAGCTACGCGGAACGGTTAAAAGCAGTCGCTGACCGCTGCTGTCGTACTCTGCATTAACCTGGGTCAGGCGGGAAACATTAACTTCACCTAAGGGAAGCTGTTCGGCGGGCAGTCCGGCACGCATCAGATCCGCCCTGGAGAGATAAAAATCACCGTTTCGCTGAGTCACTGGCACCACCTGCTGAGTGTCGTAATAGTTAATGACCAGAGCGAGATGAAAAATCGCCTGTTGCTCAAAGGCATGAGCATTTGGTGGAGGCGGTAACAGATCGTCGTCGGCCATTCCACGCTCAGGCACACTGCTGGTGATAATCAGTATCATCACCACGCCTCTTACCTGGTGGGCGCTGACTGCCATTGATTACTCTGTGTATTCACCGTGGCGGTTAACGAATCCGATTGTGTTACCCCCGCCGGAAGCGGCCAGCGACGGTAGCTGCCAGGCAAAACATATCCCAGTAGCCCTTCGGCAATTATCTTTTGGCTGCCCCCCTGGCGCAGTGAGACTTTACTCAACCGGGCATGAGTATCATGTTGGTTACGCACTTCCAGCAGCGGTTTACCTTGCTCCTGCACGACTCGCCAGCTTAGCTTTGAAGCCTCTACCCTGGTGGGATGTTCGTTTTCTATGGCGGTGACAATACCCTGACCATAAACAAAAAACGGTAGAGAGTAACGCATCTGAACCTTAAGCCCCATTTGCGGTTTACTGGCCTGTTCAGGTTGGGGGATTTCATCAACAATAATGCGATAAGCCTGTTCGACACCCGCTGGCACCGGCGATTGTTTTATCAGTCGAATCAGCTGTTTTTTACCTTTTTCAATCCGCACTACAGGAGGGCTGGCGACGACATCTTGTTGCGGTTGATACCGTTCGAAACCGTCCTGCTGTTGCCAGCGGACAATGCGCACCTGCATGGTGGTGGCTTCACTGCCCTGATTCTGGATCCACAATTCGGTTGCGGTGTTATCGGCTGCCAACCACGGATCGATAGGCCAGAGTAATATCGTTGCCGCACCGTGAGCATTCGGAGCTAACAGCACCGCCGTCAGCGCACCTGAAAACAGGATCGATTTCATACATCTCCCTATTTACCATGACAAAGTCACCGTAAGTTTGTCGAAATAATTTCCCGCCGGGCTAAATCCGGTCAGTGTCGCTGCACCAAATAGCGGCAGCGCTATGTTATTACTGTCGCTGTACAACACCGATACTGGCTGGTTAACCGTAACTTCACTGTTGGCGGCAAGCGAAGCACTGCTGTACAAGCGATAGGGCACACGATCTGTTCCCCCTGCTCGTTGCAGGTTGCGCACGGTGGTGTAGTTTTGCCCACCGTCAACACTCATATTCAGGACTACACCGGGGGTACAAGCCAGCGACAGCGTTGAGTTCGCCACAAAACTGCCACTCACCCGACGATTTTCCACTCCGCTATATGTGCCAAAATTGATATCGCCTAACGCACCGCCATTACCCGTGGTGATTGCACAACCTGACGTAACCGTGGCGCTCAGCTGAAAAGATTGTGTCGTCACTGCCTGCCCTTGCACGGCGGTTAACATTAGCACGGCATAACTCAGGCGAAACAAGCCACCGCCCCCTGACAGGGGGCATGTCGGTTTTTTCATTATTATGACAAATCAGTAAGTTACGCTGACATTGACCGTATCAGTATATGTACCGGGAACGACCGTTACGCTATTGCCACCGCCCTGAATACGCCCATACAAGGTGTAGTTATCGACACCCCCGGTGCTGGAGGCGACAGGAATCGGTGTGTTATTGCTGATGACGTTGCTATAACCACTGTCGCTATACAGGCTGTAGGCAACGCCCTGAGTGTTATCTGCGGCATTAATCAAATAGCGCCCCGGTGTGCCAGGCGTACCGATAACCGTTCCCGGTGCAGTGGCGTTGGTATTACCTGTCACCTCCACCGTATAGTCGGCTGTTGTGCACTGGATGGTAAAACTATTACCACCACTGGCTCCGCTGAGTTGAGTGGTCAGGGTAGAGAATGTCGCCGGATGTGTACCAAAATCGAGTGTCCCAAAATTGATACCATTCTGACTGGGCGAGCCATTGATAAGGCAGCCGTTAGTCAGCGTCAACGTCACCCCCACCGTACCGCTACTGGTTACGGCAATTGCTAAAGGAAGGTGTAACAGGAAAAAACTCGCCATACCTAAAAACAGATGGTTCTTGTTCATATCTTCACCTCCGAAAAAGCAATAGCTAATAATCCGCAAGGGATAACACACTGATAATCTGAAATTTAGTTTACGGCGGGGAATTCAACCACCCATGTTGCGCTTATTCATGCGTATGGATGATTGACAGGGTTTTATCAGATATTTCATCCTGTTATGAAAATTAACAGGGCGATAACAAAGTATACTGAGAGGATATATTCATTCTTATGTGAAGTTGATCACATGCCAGCACCCGATAAACAGAGTGCTGGCCGTGATATTAAGTGTTACGCCACTTCCGCAGTCGCGCTATCCAGAAGCGCCATTTCCTCACTATTCAGCAGTTTTTCGATATTCACCAGAATCAACATGCGATCACCCAGCGCTCCGAGTCCAGTCAGGTATTCTGTCGCCAGCGTTACAGCAAATTCTGGTGCCGGGCGAATTTGTTCAGCGGTCAGTGAGAGCACATCCGACACACCATCGACAACAATGCCAACGACCCGTTGCCCAAGGTTAAGAACGATCACCACGGTATTATCGTCATAATCCACATCGCCCTGACAGAACTTAACCCGCAGATCGACAATCGGCACGATAACACCACGCAGGTTAGTGACACCTTTAATAAAGGCTGGAGTATTGGCGATACGCGTTACCTGGTCGTAACCACGAATCTCCTGAACTTTAAGGATATCAATGCCGTACTCTTCTTCCCCCAACGTAAAAACCAGAAATTCCTGACCCGTTGGCTCGCCGGCTAATTTGTTCGTTGTATTCATGTTTTTATCGTCCTGTTCAGGCGGCGTTACCCGCCATACGTTGTTCGCGATTTAACCCTTGCAGTGCCGAGACATCGACAATCAGTGCGACGCTGCCATCCCCCAGAATGGTCGCGGCAGAGATCCCAGGCACTTTGCGGTAATTGCTTTCCAGGTTTTTCACCACCACCTGGTGCTGACCGATCAATTGATCCACCAGCAGCGCATAGCGACGGCTACCGCTTTGCAGGATCACCACAATCCCCTGCGTCGCTTCCGTTTTCGCTCCCGCAACATCAAAAACTTTCCACAATTCCACCAGCGGTAAGTATTCACCACGGACTTCCAGTACACGTTCTCCGCCCGCCAGTGGATGTAGATCGGCTTCTCGTGGCTGGAGTGATTCCATCACCGCATTCAGCGGCAGGATGAATACCTCGTCGGCCACGCGTACTGACATGCCATCAAGGATCGCCAGTGTCAGTGGTAGCAAAATACGAATCGTGGTTCCTGCCCCCTGCTTCGACTGAATTTCAACATGCCCGCCCATTTCCTGGATGTTCCGTTTCACCACATCCATACCAACGCCACGCCCGGACACGTCGGTTACCTGTTCGGCAGTGGAGAAGCCTGGCGCAAAAATTAACATTGCCACTTCGTCATCGGTCATGTTGTCACTGACCGCCATCCCCTGAGAAATCGCTTTCGCCAGGATACGCTCACGGTTCAGCCCTGCTCCATCATCAGTGACTTCAATACAGATATTGCCACCCTGATGTTCAGCGGAAAGAATCAAGTTACCCACGCTGTTTTTACCACTGGCCAGTCGTTTTTCTGGCAGTTCAATACCATGGTCAAGGCTGTTGCGCACCAGATGCGTCAGTGGATCAATAATTCGCTCTATCAGGCTCTTATCAAGTTCTGTGGAGCTACCCACCAGCGTCAGTTCAACCTGTTTACCCAGTTTTCCTGCAAGGTCACGGACCAGTCGCGGGAAACGGCTAAACACATATTCCATGGGCATCATGCGGATCGACATGACCGACTCTTGCAAGTCACGTGCATTACGTTGCAACTGCCCCATGCTGGTGATCAGTTCGCCATGTTTAACCGGATCAAGTTCGTTCGACCGTTGTGCCAGCATCGACTGGGTAATTACCAGCTCCCCGACAAGGTTTATCAGTTGATCCACTTTCTCAACCGCCACACGAATGCTGGTGGATTCACTGGCGCGGGCCGGTTTTTCTCGTTCTGCACGGTGTACCGGTGGTTCGCTGACGGGGGCTTTTGCCACCGGGGCCACAGGCTGTTGCGTGACGTTTTCAAAATGAATCTGATCTTCTTCGATCACAAAACAGAGCACCGCCACAATGTCATCCTGCGCGATATCGCCCTCCAGCGTCGCTGCCAGTGAATCTTCGCCTTTTACTACCTCGCTTAAGGTCGCCAGATTGCGCAGTTCCGCTTCCAGTAAATCAACTTCTTTACTTTTCAGGCGTGACAACACAATGCGCAACTTGCCATTGGCGTTTGTAGACGGTGCAGCCTCTTTAACCGCCTGTAATTTACTGTGGCTATCGTCGGCAGGTACGGCTTCGCCTTTTGCTTCCAGCGCCAGTTGTCGCAACGCCTGACAGATGTAGTCAAAACTTTCGGCATCCGGCTGTTCCGCATTTTTGTAGGCGTCTAGCTGTTCTTGCATAATGTCTTTCGTTTCCAAAAACAGGTTGATAATGTCGGTGTTCAACTGCAATTCACCGCGCCGGGCCTCGTCCAGCAGGTTTTCCATAAGATGAGTGGTTTCCTGCAGGATCGTAAAACCAAATGTTCCCGCCCCACCTTTGATGGAATGGGCAGCACGAAAAATGGCGTTCAATTGTTCGGCGTCTGGTGCTGCTGGTTGTAGATCGAGCAAATGCTGCTCCATATCAGCTAACAGCTCGTCAGCCTCATCAAAAAATGTTTGATAAAAATCGCTTAATTCCATACTCACGCGGTCACCTCGAATTGGCTGGTGGCGATGTGGGAACAGCCTCAGGCTGTGATAAAACACTTACCGGCTCGTTCTGGCTTTCAGCGTTTTCGTGCAAAATTGCCTGCTCGGTCTGTTTATTAAGTACCAGCAGGCTTATACGGCGGTTAATGGCATCATTGCCACCGCGATCGCTCAGACGCATGGTGGCGGCCATCCCCACGACTCGTAATAATTTGCCTTCTTCAAGCCCCCCGACCATCAATTCCCGGCGGGAAGCATTGGCGCGGTCTGCAGAAAGTTCCCAGTTGCTGTAACCTCTTTCGCCATTGGCATAAGGGTAATCATCGGTGTGTCCGGCGAGGCTAATGCGATTAGGAATACCGTTAAGCACGGGGGCAATCGCCCGCAAAATATCGCGCATATACGGTTCCACGTCGGCACTACCGGTTTTAAACATGGGGCGATTCTGACTATCGATGATTTGAATACGTAACCCCTCCTGCACCATATCGATTTTCAGATGCGGTCGCAGAGCGCGTAGTTTAGGGTCGCTTTCAATCAGTTGGTCGAGATCGCCGCGTAAACGATTAAGCCGACTTTGCTCCATATGTTTTTTCAGCTCTTCAATACTCGGCTGACGGTTAACTTCCCCCTGCTGTTGGGTATAGTCGTCACCCCCGCCGGGAATTGGACTCTGGCTATTAGAGATACGATCACCACCCGTAATGGCTGTCGCCAGCGGTGTGCGGAAATACTCAGCAATCTGAATCAACTCTTTTGGGCTGGAAATTGAAATCAGCCACATCACCAAAAAGAAGGCCATCATCGCGGTCATAAAATCGGCGTAGGCAATTTTCCACGAACCATGCCCCGCGCCGCCGTGGTTTTTGGGCTTACGCCTTTTAACGACGATAATAGGTTGATCACGATTCTTCATACTTCCTCGGTAGTGGCCTGCTGATTCGGGTTTTTCACGGCGCGGACATGTTCTTCCAGCTCCACAAATGACGGGCGCTCACTGGAGTAAAGCGTCTTGCGACCAAACTCGACGGCAATCGGTGGGGCATAGCCATTCAGACTGGAAAGCAGTGTCACTTTGACGCACTGCATCATCTTGGTGGTTTCGGCGCTTTTCTGCCGTAACACTCCGGCCAGCGGCGAGATAAATCCGTAAGCGAGCAAAATACCGAGGAAAGTGCCCACCATAGCGTGGGCGATCAGCGCCCCTAACTCCGCAGCGGGTCGATCAGCCGATCCCAGGGCATGAACAACGCCCATTACCGCCGCAACAATGCCAAACGCGGGGAGAGAATCGCCAACAATTGCCAGGCTATTGGCTGGTACTTCTGCTTCACTTTCATGGGTTTCGATCTCTTCGTCCATCAACGCTTCAATTTCAAAGCTGTTCATATGACCGCTGATGATCAGACGTAGATAATCGACAATAAATTCAAGCATTACGCTGTCTGCCAGAATACGCGGGTAACTGGCAAAAATTTCACTTTCCTGGGGGTTTTCAATATCCCGTTCAAGAGAAAACATCCCCTGCTGGCGTGATTTCGCCATCAGGCGGTAAAGCAGCGCCAGCAGATCCATATACATCGCTTTGCTATATTTCGAGCGACGAAACAAGAGCGGTAACGCCTTGAGGGTTCCTTTGATCGCTTTACCGTTGTTGCCAACGATAAATGCCCCGATTCCGGCACCAGCAATAATCACCAACTCAGCAGGTTGATAGAGTGCTCCAAGACTTCCGCCGGTCATTAAGTAACCGCCGAAAACTGTACCGATAACAACCAGGTAACCTAATATGATAAGCACGACATCATCCTTCCACTGTTGATCATGACAGGATGAGCAGTCGAAGGATTAACCGGGTGAAGTGGCAAAAAAAGCAGCGGTGGAGAGTGACCGCTGCTGGGGGGCTTTACCATACCGTTTCGGTTACATAGCCTGTTCGATCTGATCATCCAGCAGTTGTGGAATAATATCGGCAGCTTTCTGGCAAAGTTTACGTCTTTTTACAGCGCGAGAGGGTGGTTGGCAAAGACTACAAGCAAAACTGCCTGGCGGCTGGTGCGCATGGGTTATGAAATTGCCACCGCAGCAGTTGCAACTGGAAAGTTCCAGCAGTCCACTCTCAACAAAGCGAACCAGTGTCCAGGCACGGGTTAAGGCCAGTACCGGGCCATCGGCCTCCTGCGGGCACTGTTCGAGATAAAGGCGATACGCTTTGATCACCGCATCAACACCACTACACAGACCGGTTTTGAGTAAAAACTGCCAGGCATTGCAGAACATGGACGCATGTATGTTTTGTTCCCAGGTCATAAACCAGTCAGTAGAGAACGGCAACATGCCTTTTGGCGGTGGGCTGCCTCGCAGCTCCTTGTACAGTTTGATCAGGCGACCACGGCTCAGCTGGGTTTCACTTTCCAGCATCTGCAGGCGTGCGCCAAGGGTGATCAGTTCCATCGCCAGTTGGATATCCCGCGCTTCCTGCACAATGCTTTTTTCACTCATGATCAGCCCCTTCTCTTGCGCTCGGAGGCATCCTGTTGGTTTGCCTCATTCAGCAGCCGCGTGGACAGCATAATTCCGGTGTGGATTTGCTGCAGGTCATCGACGCGGGAGTCCTGAGTCAGACGGGTAATCGTCTGGTGGTTATCAAAGCGGAAATGGCAAACGAGTTGATTCGTTTCTGCCAGTTTAACCATTTGCGGAAGGGTCAGAGCTTCCAGCGTAGTCGCCATCTCCTCATCGATACCGAGACGAAACATGGCAGACGCTTTGTCCTGAAGAATCAGACGCTGAGCAAGGAGTAAATACGACAAATTGATATCGTAGATGTGTTTCAGCAACTCGGATGTATGCATTATTTTCATCCAGAATAACCAGCTATACCCGGCATACTTCAAGTTGCCTGTGCTACGACTCGAATTATGCCAGGTATATATTTTTATGCGGATAATTCCGCACCCCATGATGTCGCCGGAAAAACCGGTAAGAAGAAAAATCAGATAATCGCTATCACGTTATAAATGGGTAACAGGAAGCTCGTAGGGGTAGCATCCATTTACACATTCGCATGATTTCTTACAAATACCTAAGACTTTTCCTAATTCGTCGCAACTCTACTCGCCGCCTCATAGACATACAACGGAGGCCTGCTGCGATTATCGAAAATATGTGATCCAGATCACATAAAACAACAAAATAATTAATGTTTATCAATTAGCAATACTTTTCTGTTGTGGTGTATTTAGTCGACTTATTTTCATCTGATTCAACTTATAGCTTGCTTAACATTTGTCCGGCTTACCGTAATGTGAATATCACGCAACGTGATAATTATTCACGTAACTCTCACCGCGATGAGCTATCGCGCAAAAAAATCTTTTTGAAACAGTGTGTTGGATATTTTAAATATAAAATAATTCATATAATTCATGATGTTACCAGAGGAAAAAATTTCGCTATTGGAATATTTAGCGATTTATTTTGCTAACTGAGTGAATATATATCGACTCAATTTTGTATAATTAATCGTCATTATTACCTGTCCACATTGATTAGATTCTTTAATTAATAATCATGATGACCTTCACACTATTGAGAAAGTTAAATATTGCACTATGCTGCGAAAGCGTGTAGTGCTGAACTAAAACTGAACAATCGCTATAGGGAAATAACATGGCATATACCAATATACTTGTGGCTGTCGCTGTAACACCGGAAAGTCAACAATTGCTGGCCAAAGCAGTTTCTATTGCGCGGCCACTTAATGGTCGCGTGAGTTTGATTACGCTGGCTTCTGATCCAGAAATGTATAACCAGTTTGCCGCCCCGATGCTGGAGGATTTACGTGAAGTCATGCAGGAAGAGATTTACGATTTCTTTCGCCAGCTGGAGCAAGAAGCGGGTTATCCCATTGCACAAAGTTTTATTGCCTATGGCGAAATGAGCGAGCACATTCTGGCGATGTGTCGCAAGCATAAGTTTGATCTGGTGATTTGCGGTAATCATAACCACAGCTTCTTTTCGCGAGCATCCTGCTCAGCGAAAAGTGTTATTGGCTCCAGCGAAGTGGATGTGCTCCTGGTGCCGCTTTCCGGGAGTTAATCCTGCTCAGGCCAGCTTAGGAAAGGTCGCCACGTTATTGCGCTGCTGGCTTTCCGCGCTTCGTGGCGCGACTTCCTTTAGGTCACGAATAAAGCGTTCCTGCCAGGCGTTAATATCGTTTTTGATGATCACTTCCATCATCTCCGCATGACGTGATATTCGCTCTGCCAGTGACATAGTTAACGCCCGGTTCAATGCCACTGCCACCTCGTCACGGTCATAAGGGTTAACGATTAACGCCGAAGTGAGCTCATTCGCTGCACCAGCAAATTGTGAAAGTACCAATACACCCGGGTTAGCTGGGTCCTGCGCCGCCACATACTCTTTTGCCACCAGATTCATGCCGTCACGTAACGGTGTGACCAGGCCGACATCGGAATAACGGAAGATTTTCATCAGAAGTTTGCGGTCAAAATGTTGATTCAGATAATAAAGCGGCGTCCAGCCAAGTTGACCATATTTACCGTTGATCCGTCCGGCTTCGTTTTCCAGTTGATGGCGAATATCCTGATAAGCCTGCACGTCACCACGCGAGGTAGGCGCAATCTGCGTATAGCGGATTTTGCCGTGATGCTGTGGATATTTCTCCAGTAGCGCTTCGTAAGCCTGAAAGCGCTCAGGCAAACCTTTTGAGTAATCCAGTCGCTCTACTGAGAAAATGTTCTGCACATTTTTCAGTTCCGCTTTTAATTGCGCCAGTTTTGCGGGCAAAGCCCCGGAAGCCTGATGAGCAATTTCATCTGGCTCAATACCAATCGGATAGACTTCAGTGCGAAATGCTTTCCCCCACGCAGTATGATTGCGCGAGCTGCGGGTGGTGACTCGCGTCTGCCCCGCCAGGCAATCAAGAAATGCCAGACGGTCATTTTCGGTCTGGAAACCTAACAAATCGAAGTCACACAGTTGTTCCAGTAGCGCTTCGCCCGGTGGCAAGGCACTGAAAATTTCTGGCGTCGGGAAGGGAATATGCAAAAAGAAACCGATGCGATTATTAACACCGCGTTTACGCAGCTCGCTGGCAAACGGTAGCAAGTGATAATCGTGGATCCAAATAATGTAATCATCTTCGATCAAGGGTAGAAGTTTATCGGCAAGCATAGCGTTAACCCGCTGATAACCTTCCCAGGCGTTACGCTGAAACTGAACTAAATCAAGGCGATAATGAAAAGCGGGCCACAACACGGCATTGGAGAATTGATTGTAATACTCGTCGAGATCCTGTTCGCTAAGATTAAAAGAAGCCCATGTTATGTTGCCCTTTTTCACCTTTTTTAGCGGCTGATCCTCATTACCCGTTTCGCCGCTCCAGCCAAACCATAACCCCCCTGCAGCCTTCAATGCGCCCAGTATACCAACGGCAAGACCACCAGCACTGGCGGCATGCTCATCAGGTGGGGCAATACGGTTAGATACTACGACTAAACGACTCATAATCATCACTCCTGTTCTCTTCTAATTTTTGTTCTTGTAATGAGTTGGTTATTACTGCAAGCCAGCGCCAGACATCTGGCACGCCCGCCAGCCGCCATTTCGCCTGGGTCTCACCTGCCCCTATTTTCACCGATATGCCTCCCGCCTGATTAACGACAGCAAAGCCGGACTCATCCGTTAAATCATCCCCCCAAAAAATCGGTATCCTTCCAACAAACGGGGTCTCCTGCATAAATTCTGCAATGGCATCACCTTTACAGGTGCCACGTGGTTTAATTTCAACCACACATTTGCCTTGCTGAAGCGCCATTTGCGGCCAGATTTGTGTAATACGCTGCGCCAGAGTAAATAACAGCGCTTCATGCTGCGGTGCCTGGCGGTAATGCAGGGCAAACGCCATCCCTTTTTCTTCAATCTCCACTCCGGTTAAGCCTGCCAGCGTCGTATGCAGCTGCACGCTGATATCCCGGACCATGGCGTCAGGCAGACGCACAATATGCGTTTTACCATTGATGTCACGGCGTTCTGCTCCATGCACTCCGGCAAGGGGAAAACGATATGGTTTAGCCAGCGTATCAAGCTCAACCATTGAGCGCCCTGAAATCAATGCCAGCGCACCGTCGCTATGGACGGCCAGTTGCTGAAGACCTTGCAGAATCGCGTCAGGAATCGCCACCTGGTCGGGATGCGGTTTGATCTCAGCCAGCGTGCCATCAAGATCAAAAAACCAGGCGTATTTAGCGGAAAGTTCAGGGGCTTCGGTTAACGGTTTGGTCACCCGTTCCTCCTCCTTTATCTTGTTTTATTTCGCGCAGAACGCGCCTTACAGACATGTAAGTATAGACAGTGAGAAGAGGCTCGCCATTGGCATAAGATGAAGCCAGCCGCGACTGCGACTGGCTTTTCAGAGTTATCTCAGGGCAAAAAAACCTTAAAGAGTACGTTTCGCTTTTTGCTTATAACGGTCAAAAATCACCGCTGCCAGCAGGATTAGGCCGCGAACAACATACTGCGCAAACGGCGAAATATTTAGCAGGTTCATGGCGTTTTCCACCGTGCCAAGAATTAAGATCCCGGCCACCACATATGAGATTTTTCCGATGCCACCTTTTAGGGAGACACCGCCCAGTACACACGCTGAAATCACGATCAGTTCATAGCCGATAGACGTCATCGGTTGCCCACTGGTCATCCTCGACGCCAGAATGATCCCTGCGGCTGCTGATACCAGCCCGGATAAAACAAAAATAATGATTTTGGTGCGCACTACCGGAACACCCGCCAGCCTTGCAGCTTCTTCATTACCGCCAATCGCCAAGGTGTTACGGCCGAACGTAGTTTTGTTAAGTAACAAGCCAAAAATAATTAAACAGGCAACCGTTAACCAGATAGGAGCAGGTAGCCCAAACCAGTTGGCGTAACCGAGGGTAAAGAAGCGTTCATCCTCAATCCCTACAGCTTTCCCGTCAGAAATGATATACGCCAGACCACGTACAATTTGCATAGTTGCGAGTGTGGTGATCAGGGCGTTAATTTTCAATCGTGCAATCACGAAGCCATTAACCAGTCCACAAAGTACGCCCAGCAATAATCCCGCCGCCACACCTAACCATAAGCTTTCGGTCATATTGATGACCACTGCCGTTGTCACTCCGGCACAGGCAATCACCGAGGCTACCGAAAGGTCAAAGTCGCCAGAAGCCAGGCAAAATAACATACCGCACGCCACCATGCCGGACATGGAGATCGCTAACCCCAGTCCTTTCATATTGATAAACGTAGCAAAATTTGGCACAAAAATGGCACAGGCAATAAACAGCACCGCGAAGACCACCAACATGCCGTATTGATCCCAGATACGGCTAAAAGTAAACGATGACCTGGGCGTGCCTGAACCTGATGTAGTCACTGATGACATCTTATTCCCCTTACTCAGGCGACTGCCTGGCTGACTTTAGGCATCGCCAGGCTTAATGCCTGCCGTTCATCTGCCTGCTCATGAAGTAATTCCCCCGATATTTCCCCTTCACGCATCACCACAATGCGGTCGGCAACACCGAGGACCTCTGGTAGATCGCTGGACGCGAATAACACCGCCACGCCTTGCGCCGCCAGGGCATAAATTACGTTGTAGATTTCGTTTTTCGCACCAACGTCAATACCGCGCGTGGGCTCATCAAGCAAAATGACTTTCATTTCTTCCGATAACCAGCGACCAAGAATGGCCTTTTGCTGATTGCCACCGGAAAGATTCATGATCAGTTGCTCTGCTCCAGGTGTTTTGATGTTGAGCGAACGAATATGGTGTGCCGCATTGCTGTCTTCCCAGCCGTTATTGATCACACAACCACCGTGCAGATGCCTTCGCCGGGCGCTGATATTGATATTGTCACGCACCGAATGCACCGCAATGATGCCTTCTGATTTACGATCTTCCGGGCACAGCATCATTCCGGCGGCAATGGCATGAGCTGGCTTGTGTATCACGACTGCTTTTTGATCAATAAACACTTTGCCATCGGTAATCCGGGTACCGCCGAACAGCCCTTTCATCAGTTCGCTACGCCCTGCCCCCACCAGCCCAAACAGGCCGACAATCTCACCACTGCGTACTGTTAAACTGATCGGTGAACGCACACCTGGAGCCTTGACGTGGTCCAGACGCAGTCGCTCATCGCCATATGTTCGCGGTCGCCAGCCGTAGATATCGCCAAGATTTCGCCCAACCATTGCCTGTACCAGCGAGTCATGATTGACCTGATGCATATCGGTGAACGTGGTCACATAGCGTCCATCCTTAAACACAGTGATAGCGTCGCTCAGGGCGAATATTTCTTCCATCCGATGGGAAACATAAAGGATCACCCGCCCTTCTTCCCGCAGTTCGCGAATGACACGAAACAGGTTGTCAATTTCACGAGCTGAGAGTGAACTTGTGGGTTCATCAAAAGCGATGATTTTGGCGTTGCGCGCCAGTGCCTTGGCTATCTCCACCATTTGCCACTGACCAATAGAGAGATATTTCAGTGGCGTGTTTGGGTCAATATCCATGCCCAGATGCTTCAATTGCAGCCCCGCTTCGTAGTTCAACAAACTACGATTAACGATTCCCCCTTTTTGCGGCAGCTGCCCCAGGTAGATGTTTTCTGCCACTGTCATTTCCGGTACCAGATGGAGTTCCTGGTAAATAATCGCCACCCCGGCATTTAACGCAGCGGTGGTGTCGGCAAATGTCATTTGCTGGCCTTTAATGGCCAAAAAGCCCGTGGATGGCGCGTAATTACCGCTGAGGATTTTTAACAGTGTTGATTTTCCTGCGCCATTTTCTCCCATCAGGGCATGTACCTCTCCGGCATAACAGTCAAAGCTGATATCCGTTAATGCTTTTACGCCGGGGAAAGTTTTACCAATGCCGTGAAATGAGAGATACGGGGTAGACTGGTGCATAGCGCCTCCGTAGATCAGAGTCATTTATCAAATCCTCTGCCATGACGGCAGAGGATCGGGATATTACTGATATGTATTTCTTATCCAGTAAAAATTACTTACCGCCTAAGCCCTTTTTCTCCAGTTCCTCTTTGAAGTTGTCACGTGTAATCAGGACGACGTCAGTCACTTCCGTGAATTTCGGTGGTTCTGCGCCTTTTGCCACCCAGTTATAGAGCATTTCGCTGGATTTATAGCCATGCACATCAGGGCTTGGCAGCAGAGAACCATAGAAGCCTGTTGCCTGCGCTTTTGACAGTTCGCTTACAGCATCAACACCGTTAATTCCAATGCCAATTACATCTGGCGCTTTAAAGCCCTGCCCTTCTGTGGCACGCACGCCCCCCAACACGGTGTTGTCGTTCATTCCCACAATCAGCCAATGTTTGACTTCAGGATGTTGAACTAACATGGAGTTGGCGGCATCAAATGCGCCGGGGATATCGTTAGATTTAGTGGGGACCTGATAAATTTGTTTTTCCGGGAAGCCAGCGGCTTTCAAAGCATCCATAGAACCAGAAGTGCGGCGACGGGCAGTGTCCAGTTCATTAGCGGTAATGGCCATGACGGCAGTGTCTTTGACATCCCACCCACGTTTTTGCATCTCTTTATATAGCTCCTGCCCCTGGCGCTCTCCGATTTTGCTCGCCGCCATCATCACCAGCGGTACGATTTCCATTGGTTGGCCTTTGGCATTAACGAACTGGTCATCTACGGCGATCACTTTCATGTCATAACCACGTGCTTTCGCCACAATGGCCGATCCCAGTTTTGGATCGGGAGCACAAATCACAAATCCTTTTGCGCCGCTGGCAGCCAGGCTATCGATGGCATTCAATGTTTTTTCGCCGTCTGGTACGGCAATTTTGATCACCTCAAACCCCAAATCTTTTCCTGCTTTATCTGCAAATTTCCATTCAGTCTGGAACCAGGGCTCTTCAGGTTGTTTGACCAGAAAACCTAATTTCATAGTTTCAGCGATAGCGGATTGTGACATAACGGCGGCCAGACCAATCGCTGCCAGTGCTTTAGTAAATTTGTGCATATTAACTCCAGCTTAAAGGTTCTTCTGTGTAGGGTAAAAAATTTTGATTTCTGATAATGAAGCCCTAAAACAAGGTATTAGCCATTGTTCTTCAGGATTAGCCTTATACTGGAAGTAGTTTTAGCGGGAAATTAATCATCCATAAGAGAGCGCCATCACAACGCAGAATTACAGTCATTGTGTACATAAATTCAGCGAAAAATGACATAAAGAATGGAGTATTTATCAGACAAATCAAATGGACCATAGCCAATTTGTCCATAAGGTCAGCAAACTTATCCTTGTGCTGTTTAGCGGGAAATTTTGTGGACTACTATCTGGTACTGACAACTGGATATGCAGAACAAAATGCCTGCGTTGGCCATGCAAGGCCAGCTAACGCGACAAGTGAGTGAATCCTCAAAAACTTACAAAAGTAAGTTTTTAGGATACACGACAAGTCAGCAGGGTGTGAATTCGAACGATGCTTGCAGTGGCCCCGCAAAGGATAAGACCCATAGATTGATCAAATATCCCGTAGACGTCGTATATGCAACTTGAACTATGGCGAGTATATAAGTCGCTGAAAGAAATATCGAATAAAATAATCACCGAAAAAATTATTTTTCCCGTCATTAAAATTCGATAAATATCTTATATCCAGAAAGGCTAAATGTTTTCCCAGGAGAGAATTTAATAATATATCATTTAAAATAATTCATAAATATCAATAAATTACAACAACAAAGCAGTCATTTGAGTATATTAATTGCATATTAAAATCATCGACAAAGTGTAAAAAAACATAAACTCTATGATTTAAGGATTTTCTTATTTTTATAGCCAGGCTATGCTGGTTTCTGCTGGCATGGATTCACGCCACAGCGTATTAAGGAACGGCAGAACGGAATATGTCTGCTATACATAGTTAAGTGCTGCGAATCGCACGCACCCCTCTCTGGATATAAGGATATTGTTATGGCTACGGTTGGTATTGTTCATAAACTCAATAAGCAACTGAATCTTGAGTTTTATGCGTCTAATCTCTACCTTCGCCTGAGCGAATGGTGTTCTGAACAAAGCCTGACAGGTACAGCCACATTTTTGCGCTCACAAGCGCAAGGCAACATTACCCAGATGATGCGTATGTTCAACTTTATGAAAAGCGCAGGTGCATTTCCTATTGTGGATGCCATTGATATGCCTGGCGATAAGTTGAATTCACTGGAAGAACTGGTTCAGAAAACGCTCGATGATTTAGAGCAGCGCTCCAGCACTCTCTCTCGTCTGGCTGACGAAGCCAAAGCCGTTAACGATGCGTCTACTCTCGATTTCCTGCATGATCTTGGTAAAACCCAACAGCAAGACAGCATTTTGCTGCAAAATGTGATGGATGCAGTACGCAGCGCCAAACGCGCAGGTTTATGCCTGGCGCAAACTGATCAGCATCTGTTTAACGTGGTTTCCCACCGTCTGCATTGATGCTTATGGCCGGAGTTTTGCCTATCGTCACTCCGGCCTGTCGTTTTATCCCGTATAAACGCTGCGTTTCCTGCGACTATTCCAGCCATTAAACCGTTGCGCCCTTCGCTAAAATAGATGACCAGGCAATTGAGGCGGCAACAACATGAAAATCGTATTCCTTTCTTTGATTCTTCTTACGCTGAGCGGCTGCACCGTGACTCGCCAGGCGCATGTCAGTGAAATTGATGTACCTAATGCAGTGGTACGTTTGACCTGGCAACAAATGATACTGCAAGATGCCCGAACAGACCCATATGTCGCCCAGGGGCTGGCCAATAATGCTTGCCTACAGTCTGGCTTCGGTCAGGCTGTCGCTTACGGACAACCAGTGGCAACTTGTAGCCTGTTTGCCGGATCATTATGTCTGAACACGACCTTTACCCTTTCCTATCAATGTCAGCCTTCTACTCCGATTATTGTTCAATTTTACCCTGATTAAATATCGTTAATGCGTTTAATTCCCATTTGTATTATTAATATATTTACCGATATTTTACCTTTTGCAAATAATTAAATAACAAATTATAGTGGCGGCACTTCGATAATAATGTGTTCGTGGAGTGGAACCATGCTAAAAGCAGAAATGATCGACAAACTGAATGAGCAGATGAATCTGGAACTCTATTCTTCTCTGCTGTATCAACAAATGAGTGCCTGGTGTAGTTATCATACTTTTGAAGGTGCCGCTGCCTTCCTGCGCCGCCATGCTCAGGAAGAGATGACGCACATGCAGCGTCTGTTCGATTATCTGACCGACACGGGGAATTTACCACGTATTTCCCCAGTGCCGTCGCCGTTTGCCGAATATGAATCACTGGATCATTTATTCCAGGAAACCTATAAGCATGAGCAGTTAATCACTCAGAAAATTAATGAACTTGCACATGCGGCTATGACCAATCAGGATTATCCGACATTTAATTTCCTGCAATGGTATGTCGCTGAGCAGCACGAAGAAGAGAAATTATTTAAATCTGTTATTGATAAATTATCACTGGCAGGTAAAAGCGGTGAAGGTCTTTATTTTATCGATAAAGAACTCTCTACGCTTGATGTGCAAAATTAACCCATTTACGGTGAGGAACTTCCTCACCGTAATTTAATTAATGGCGGCAAATCTTACTTTCATCCGTTGTAAAACCATCAACCAGGGGAATGAACTTCCCTTTCGCAGCCAGAAACGCCACTAATTCAGCCGCTGTCATTTCTGATGCAGAACAGGTGTGAAACCGTGCCTGCTCACCGAATTTTGCCTTAATAGCCGCTTCCAGGCTCGCTTCGCTGTACTGCTCACCAGATTCAATCATCATGTTCAATACTTCATGCCCGTGAATGGAACTCATCACATACCTCCACACCAAAAGGCCGTAGCCTGCCATGACGTTCTTTACTCTGCTTTGCGCTAAAACAGCATTTTTTGCTTTTCATTGTAAACATTTTTATACAGAGCATGTAACGGTGATTTGACGAAATTAAGCGGATACCGTACTCTGCGCCGCAGAAGTCTCTAATGAATTGTTCCAGGACAGAAGAAAGCGTGAAAAACAGAACTCTGGGAAGTGTTTTTATCGTGGCAGGAACCACAATTGGCGCGGGTATGCTGGCAATGCCCCTTGCCGCTGCCGGTGTTGGCTTTAGCGTGACACTGGTATTGTTGATCGGACTGTGGGCATTAATGTGTTACACCGCATTGTTATTGCTGGAAGTTTATCAACACGTTCCGGCAGATACCGGGCTTGGTAGTCTGGCGAAGCGCTATCTGGGACGCTACGGTCAATGGGTGACTGGCTTCAGTATGATGTTTTTAATGTACGCCCTGACCGCAGCCTATATTAGTGGTGCGGGGGAGTTGTTAGCTTCCAGTATTACAGACTGGACAGGCCGTGAAATCTCTCCGGCAGCTGGCGTGCTGCTGTTCACCTTTGTTGCCGGTGGAGTAGTGTGCGTGGGCACGTCGTTAGTGGACCTGTTCAACCGTTTTCTCTTCACTGCAAAAATTATTTTTCTTGTGGTTATGCTGGCGCTACTGATGCCGCATATTCACCAGATTAATCTACTAACTTTACCGGTTGAACAAGGACTGGCTTTATCTGCTATTCCGGTTATTTTCACCTCGTTTGGCTTTCACGGCAGCGTGCCAAGTATTGTCAGCTATATGGAAGGGAATATTCGGAAGCTACGCTGGGTGTTTATTACCGGCAGTGCGATTCCTCTTATTGCCTATATATTCTTGCAACTGGCGACACTCGGCAGTATTAATTCCAGTACTTTTTTAGGCTTGTTAGCTAATCATGCCGGGCTGAACGGATTATTACAGGCGCTACGTGAAGTTGTGGCCTCGCCACATGTGGAACTGGCTGTACATCTGTTTGCTGATTTAGCATTGGCGACTTCATTTTTGGGGGTATCGCTGGGGCTTTTTGATTATCTGGCAGATCTGTTCCAACGGAGAAACAACGCCAGTGGTCGACTGCAAACCGGGGTCATCACTTTTTTACCCCCGCTGGCTTTTGCCCTCTTCTATCCGCGTGGTTTTGTCATGGCGTTAGGATATGCAGGTGTGGCATTGGCTGTTCTGGCCCTGTTAATTCCTTCTTTGTTAGCCTGGCAAAGCCGTAAGCGCTTCCCGGAAACTACGTGGCGAGTGGCGGGTGGAACACCTATGCTGGTAATTGTATTTATTTGCGGCGTCGCGGTGATCGGCATTCAGTTTATGATTGCAGCAGGATTGCTACCCGAGGTGGGATAAAAACAAGGCCCGAGAGTCGTGCTTTCGGGCCTTTAATGATTAATGCAAGCAGCACTGTTTAAATTTCTTGCCGCTACCACACGGACAAGGATCATTACGTCCGACTTTATTTTCGACTCGTATTGGTGCTTGTACAGCTTTTTCCTGTGGGTGTGCCATCCAGTATGCATGTAAATCCAGCGCCGCCATGCGTATGGCGTCAACACTCTCTTCAAATGCTTCTGGTGTCAGTTTTTCAACTACCGAGAAATTCTCTTCTCTGCCATGCAGTCCAATCGCATCCAGCGCAGGTTTTAACGACTCAGGAAGTGCCGACCAGTCACTGAGTGAAACACCGCGCATATAACCAAAACACCACTCTTCAACGATAGTTAATTCCTGGCCGTCGATATCGCGCAAACTAAAGAGCGGATCAAACTGATCGGGATAATCATTCAGACGCTCCGCAGTATCAGCAAAATGCTGAAATACGAGCTGCATAAAGCGATTCATCTCTTTTTCCGATGCCCACTTCGGCACATACTGCGCCCCACCCCAGATGGCAATCATCCACTGCTCTGGTTCAATCTCATACGGAGAACTCAGCACCGCCGTCAGTAATCCATCCAGTTCAGAAACATCCAGAATAGCGTGTTCAGTGTTGTACTTGGTGAGTACATCGTCCAGCCACTCCAGTTCGCTTTCGTTTAACGGTCCTGTATTCATCGCGCTTGTCCTCAGTGAAAATAAATCGCTGGGTCTATCTTACATGCCAGACGTGATATCGCCTACTTACCAAAAAGTAAGCCGCGTATAAATCTAACCGACACACTCCTGTAACCACTGGCTTACTTCTGCCAGGCGCTGCGCGGAATCCGCCAAATCTTCTGGTGCCGCCAGTACCACTTCCGGTATTGGACAGATTTCATAACTTTCAAGTAATGGGCCTTTTAAGGTGTCCGTGCAGCGTAAATGCCAGACATGGCGTAACCCCGTGGCGTTGATATAGCTCTCGCCATAGCCAATGGTGCGAATCTGAATATTTCCCGACCCACAGAGACGTGAGAGAAAAAGCCGATCAGCCTCGCTGATGGGTAATTGCGTCAGATTAATGCTGTGCGGCTGCGCGTCGGGGTTACGTACATGTGCCAGTAATTCATGCGCCAGCGGTAGGCCATTCATCAGGCCATCGATGGGCGGCGGTAGCAACGAGTCTGTCGGCAAGACGTTTTGCGTTGCCGCCTGCCACAACGCCAGCGGCGCGCAGCCTGCCTCCAGTTTGTCCTCCAGCAACTGTTCACCGCGACGTCTGCGTACCCGCCATAATCCGCAGAAGATCGCCTCCTGAATTTCACTTTCACTACCATCAACCTGCTGAATGCGCACTGACACTTCCCCTTCCCCGAGAAGCGTATTGATAAAGTGACGATCGTCGGCGTTGAGATTGAACAGATCGACTGCCAGCACCTCACCCAGCGGCGGCTGGCGTTCGCTTAGTTGATGTTGTAACTCGTTTAATAGCGCAATCACCTGCGGGCTATGAGCACATTGCTCCAGGGCCGCCATACTCGGTTCATCATTCACCTGACAGGTAATCGGCAGTGGATTCATGCTAAAACTGTCATCATCAGGCTGCGTTCCGGGTCCCAGTAGATGGAAAAAAGTTTCGCTCATGAGGCACGCTCCTGTTGCGGTTCGACAAGCCCGCGCATCAGGTTTATCAGTTCCGCCCACGGGTGAATACCATTCAGCACGCCGCGATAGCTACCACCGGTAAACACCAGTGTGGCGGGAAAACGAAATACGCCAAAGCGATCGCCGATGGCTTCGCTTTGCTCAAGGTCGGCAATCGCTACCTGCCATGTATAATCAGGAAACTCGCGCAGTAATTCGCCAATCATTACCGGATTATCGCTAACCTCTGGCGTGCGTTTCGGGTCACTGCTTAATAACACCACACCGTCTGGCGCTTGCGTAAGCCAGTCGTCAAGACGGGATTCACTGATCGGCGTCCAGCCGCGCGCCAGCATACGTTGCCACAACGCATCAAATGGCGTGTCGTTGCTCATTCCTGCTCCTCCAGCGTCATCCGGTACTGGCGCAAGCGAACGCCTTCGTAGTTTTCCATCGACAGACAGTCATAATTGAGACAGCGCGATTCATTAGCCGGTTGCGGCACAATTCCCCACACAGCCAGTTGTACCAGCGCCGCCTGTTCCGCGGCGGGCAGTTGCTCCCGAGCCAGTTCGCTCAGGCTACCGCCGTAGTCGTCGAGCATCGCGGGTTGCAGGCCGACGAGGGCAATATGTGCTGGCAGATTTCCGCGGATATCTGCCAGCGCCAGTACTTCGGAGAAACTGTTCTGGTGCAGGCTCATTTTCTTCGCGCTGAGATAGGCCGGAATGCGTTCTCCGGCATACGTTCGTAGCGCTCCGGGTTCCAGCCCGTAATCAATGGCGTCGAGAATCAGCAAGTGGCTGGCGCTTTCGACATACCCCAGCAAGTTCAGTCCCTGAGTGCCGCCATCAACAATCTCGACTTCATCGGGCCAGTGGTAATGGGCATACAACCGTTCCGCCACCCGCACGCCGAAGCCTTCATCGGCCCACAGCAGATTGCCCAGTCCCATGACCACCACGCGTTGCTCACTCATGAACGCTCCTTGTTACTCATTTTGCCAAATTTGTGGCTACGGTAGCCGTTAACCATGGTGGAGATCACCGTGTCGTCGGACATGATGTCTTCACGCAGCGCCATGTAGACATGACCGATCACAAACGCGCCAATCAGCCACATCCCCAGCCGATGCCAGCTGTGAATGTCCATTGAGTTGCCCCCCGTCCAGTAGAAAAATTCCACCACATAACGGAACGGCGCAAAAATAGCGTACTGGCTGTGTTCGCTGTACAGCGCAAAGCCGGTGATGATCATAAAGACCGACATCAGGAAATAGCCGAACATCGCCGCCTGGGCGATGGGGTTATGGCCTATATCGGCACTCGGACGTTTTGCCAGAAACAGATACCAGCGGATTTCATACCACACGCCCTGCCACCAGCTTTTACGCCATACCGGCACAATAAACAGCTCGCGGGAGTAACGATTGCCAACAAAAGCCCAGTAGATCCGCATCAGCAAAACCACGGTAAAAATCATCCCGGCACTGAAGTGAATTAACCTGATGTATCCCATATAGAACAGATACGTCGCCTCACCGCTGACGGAAGGCAGCGGCTTGCCGATAAAGTAACCGGTGACCATCAACACCGCCATGCATAACACCGTCAGCCAGTGCCAGATCCGCACGGGCGCTTCAAAGACATAGTGACTGACAACGTTGTCGCTTTTCTGTTGCATGATGATTCTCCTTCGCTGTTAACGCACCTGCACGGAGATCAGCTCGCTACCGTCGTCGCCCAGCACGTGTGTTGAACAGGCGAGGCACGGGTCAAAGCTGTGCAGAGTACGCAGGATCTCCAGCGGTTGCTCGGGGATCGCCATTTTGGTGTTCATTAGCGCGGCTTCATAAGCGCCAATTTGCCCTTTGGGATCGCGCGGGCTGGCGTTCCAGGTGGTCGGCACCACACACTGGTAGAGATCAATCTTGCCATCGCGAATGGCGGCCCAGTGGCCTAGCGCTCCACGCGGCGCTTCGGTAAAACCGACACCACGGCACTCTGTTGGCCAGGTTGCTGGTTCCCATTTTTCCGTGGAGGCGGTGGCAAGATTGCCGTTTTTCAGGTTGGTCATCAGCTTGTCGAAGAAATACTGCAACTTACCTGCAGCCCACTGCGCTTCGTGCGCGCGGCACAAAATGCGGCCCAACGTTGACTGGATGCCGGAAAGTGGCAGGTTCAACGCCGACATCATGCGATCGACCGACTCAACGGTCGCAGCATCGCCTTTGTGATAAGCGATCAATGTGCGTGCCAGCGGCCCCACTTCCATCGCGTTACCGCGCCAGCGTGGCGCTTTGATCCACGAGTAGCGTTCCTGTTCATTCAGTTGCTGAATGTTGGTGTCGCTGCCTTTGACATCGCCGGGGTTGTACCACGGGTCGGTAATGCCATCGAATGGATGACGACCGACCTGATCATTGGGATAACGATACCAGGCGTGATCGACAAATTCCTGCACCTGTTGCGGATCGACTAAATCCACTGGCAGCACATTTTTGAAGTCGCCGTTGATCACCGCGCCGCCAGGCATTAGTAGACTTTTCTCGCCAAAGTCGTTGGCAATATCCGGGAAAGCGCCGTAACTGAGGACACATTTATCAGAAAGACCGGTGCCGATTTCGCTCCACGGTTTGTTAAACTGACCGATGGCTAAAGCGTCAGGGATCATCACGTTATTAATGAAATCCGCCGTGCGGGAAATGATCGACTGCACCAGATTCAGGCGCTCCATATTGACCGCCCCGACCGCACCACTTTCGTCAATGTTGATAGCGCACGGCATCCCGCCAACAATCCAGTTTGGATGTGGGTTTTTACCACCAAAGACCGCGTGGATTTTGACAATTTCACGCTGGAAATCGAGAGCTTCGAGATAGTGAGCAAAGCCCATCAGGTTGGCTTCTGGCGGCAGTTTATACTGCGGGTGCCCCCAGTAACCGTTACGGAAGATCCCCAACTGCCCGCCTTCAACGAATTTCTTCAGTCGGTTTTGCACATCGAAGAAATAACCAGGGGATGATTTCGGCCATGAGGAGAGGCTTTGCGCCAGTTCGGAGGTTTTCCGCGGGTCGGCTTTCAGCGCATCTAACACATCAATCCAGTCCATCCCGGCAAGCTGATAGAAGTGCACCAGATGATCGTGGCACCACAGCGTTGCCAGCATAATATTGCGGATGATATTGGCGTTGTCCGGCACTTTAATACCGATGGCATCTTCGATGGCGTAAACCGAAGCCAGGGCGTGTACGCCAGTACAGACGCCGCAGATACGTTCAACGAACGCCCACGCATCGCGTGGATCGCGGCCTTGCAGGATGATCTCCAGCCCGCGAAACATGGTGCCGCAAGAAACGGCATTGGTGATCACATTTTGATCGTTAATATTCACTTCGCAGCGCATGTGGCCTTCAATGCGCGTAATCGGGTCGACCACCAGGCGGCGTCCGGCATTGTTGATGGTGTATCCCTGAGTTTCGTACTGAGTGCTCATGCCTGTTTATCCTCGTTGCCCGGCTGGTGTTCGGTTTCTGTAGGTTGCTGGTTATGACGTCTGCGCTGGTCAACGGCGCTGGCGACTGCGTGCACACCAACAGCCGCTGCCACCACGCCAAGCGCGGTTAAACCGACGGTGTCGGCGGTGGAATGAGTACCCATTTGCGGAATATCGACCACGCGGCTGTAGAACGAACCGCGATCCCAGAAGCCATTCTCAGAACAGCCCAGGCAGCCGTGACCAGACTGGATCGGGAAAGAAACGCCATCATTCCAGCGTGTGGAAGAGCAGGCGTTATAGGTGGTTGGCCCTTTGCAACCCATTTTGTACAGGCAGTAACCTTTGCGCGCGGCGTCGTCATCCCAACTCTGGACGAACTCTCCGGCGTCGAAGTGAGCGCGGCGATAGCATTTATCGTGAATACGCTGACCATAGAACATCAGCGGACGCCCCATTCTGTCGACATCCGGCAAGCGATCAAAGGTCACCATGTAGGTAATGATGGCGCTCATCACATCCGGGATCGGCGGGCAGCCCGGCACTTTAATGATCGGTTTGTCGGTGATCACTTTGTCGATTGGTGTGGCCTGCGTTGGATTGGGCCGCGCGGCCTGCACGCAACCCCAGGAAGCGCAGGTTCCCCAGGCGATAATCGCACTGGCTCCGGCGGCGGCGCGTTTGAGTTTTTCAATAAACGGTCGACCACTGCTGATACAGAACATCCCCTGCTCGCCCAGCGGTGGATTACCTTCTACTGCGAGGATATATTTGCCATTGTATTGCGTGATGATGTCTTCAAAGACTTCTTCCGCCTGGGTTCCGGCAGCAGCCATCAAGGTATCGTCGTAATCGAGGGAAATAAGAGAAAGAATGACGTCCTTCGCCAGTGGGTGAGCGGAGCGGATAAAAGATTCGGTACAGCAGGTGCATTCAAGACCGTGGATCCACACCACAGGAATGCGCGGTTTATTCTCCAGCGCCCAGGCAATCTTCGGAGCCATTCCCGCGCCTAATCCCAGCGAGGTGGCAGCCAGACTGCAATATTTGAGAAAGCTGCGCCGGGTAACGCCCTGACGCCGCATGGCCTGGTAAAATGTTTCCTCGTTATTCATATCGCACGTCTCTTCTCCTTGCGACACCGGCAGGACACCGGGCGCTTATGGTCGGCAAGCGACGTCCCTGTAGCAAGGCAAACCATCGCTTCACGTGAGATGCTGAAAACGAAAGCTCATCCTTCTGCACTGGCGCACGTCGCCAGAAAGTAATGATCAAAAGCGTAGTCCATCAGCGACACAAAACAATATAGTTAGTATGGGTTTATCCATTTACGCTATATTTAGGACCGTAATCTCCATTGCACTAACGATAACATTGGCAAGCGTCACCCCTGTCAAATAAATCTCAAGGGGTGTTAATCAGGATTAGAAATAATATTCAACGGTTTCTTCTTCTCTGATCTGTTCAGGTTGGAAACTAAATATCTTGAGGAGGGATTGATACTGTCTGCTTTGTTCTGACGTGATTTTCAACGGATTATGACTAATATTAAGTAACTTGAGTGTAACGGGTAAATTATCTGGCATATCTTTTAAATTATTATCATTGAGATATAAATTGACTAATCCGAAAGGTAAGCGCGAAGGTAAATGCTCCAGTCTGTTACCATGAAGTTTTAAATACGTAATACTGGCAGGTAAATCATCAGGAATGGTCGTCAGACACAGATGACTCAAATCCAGTCGAGTATCACTATGGTTCAGACATCTTGTTACTCTGGCAAGGGCTTCAGACCTTTTCTCATCCAAAGTTCTGTCCTTTGCCCATTCATACCATGTGTTCAGAATACGCCAATTGATAGTGTCAATGATGGCCTGTCGAAAGCTATTCACCAACTCCGGTTTATCAATATTTATTTTTTGTGAATTACTGTTATTTCCCTGACTAAGCAACAAAGAAATATTCTGGGTGATATTAATAACATATTCGTTATTTCTGAATTGTTGTGTATCACTCTGCCAGCAAGATTCCAAAAATTTCAAAACTGGCCTTTCGTCCTTAATTATCTCATCACGTTTGTTTTTTATATATAAAATCACACTTTCGGAAAAGTTATTAAAATCTTCGGCTGAGGGTTGATGTGTATTATTTATTCCTGTTGTCATCTTTCCGGCTTCCATTGTCAATGACGGGTAGGATATATCATTAACCTAAGTGAAAGGAAAAAATATCAAAAATCGCTCAATTATAGAGAAGAAAGAAAAATCAGGGTTTAAGAGATCAGAACAGGTAGTCTGACCGGAGCGCTTAACTAAATCAAAAAAAGAAAAGGGGTTAGCATTTAGCTAACCCCTTCTTTTATCTGGCGGAAGCGCAGAGATTCGAACTCTGGAACCCTTTCGGGTCGCCGGTTTTCAAGACCGGTGCCTTCAACCGCTCGGCCACACTTCCGGAATGACGCGCACTATAAACATCCCGATGTCTCGTGTAAACCCCTAATTTGTTTGCTTGCCTGAAAAACAACCAATTAATGTTTAATGGATTCAATTTTAAGCTAAACGAGCAGAAAACCGACAATTCACCTGCTTCTATCGCTCCTTTTTTTGCATCAACCTTTACCCGACTGCCTGCTGTTAGCCTGAACACTCTGTAAAGACGTAAAACATGTTCCGGATCACATGCGTAAAGAAGGGTAAAACCTCTGGGTAGCTTTCAGCTATATCATTATGCTGCGTTATTAATTACACCTGTCATAGAGAGTGACTCAATGGATCGTATTGTTAGTTCTTCACATGACCGTACATCGTTGCTCAGCACCCATAAGGTGCTGCGTAATACCTATTTTCTGCTAAGCCTGACGCTGGCCTTTTCTGCGATTACCGCAACTGCCAGTACGGTGCTGATGCTGCCGTCTCCGGGCTTGATTCTGACGCTGGTGGGTATGTATGGTTTGATGTTCCTGACCTATAAAACGGCGAATAAGCCGAGCGGGATTATCTCCGCATTCGCCTTTACCGGTTTTCTGGGTTATATCCTCGGACCAATTCTGAATACTTATCTGTCTGCTGGAATGGGTGACGTAATCGCTATGGCACTGGGCGGAACGGCGTTAGTGTTCTTCTGCTGTTCTGCGTATGTGCTGACCACCCGCAAAGATATGTCCTTCCTCGGCGGTATGCTGATGGCGGGTATTGTGGTGGTGCTGATTGGTATGGTTGCTAATATCTTCCTGCAACTGCCTGCTCTGCATCTGGCGATCAGCGCGGTGTTTATTCTGATCTCCTCCGGCGCGATACTGTTTGAAACCAGCAACATCATTCATGGCGGTGAAACGAACTACATTCGTGCCACGGTTAGCCTGTATGTTTCGCTGTACAACATCTTCGTCAGCCTGCTGAGCATTCTGGGCTTCGCCAGCCGCGATTAATCTCATCCGCTAACACTTTCATAGCCTCGCTTTATGCGGGGCTTTGTTTTTTGTTACACTGCCGCCAGTTTGATTAAGGTAGTAATAATTATGCTGATCTTCGAAGGTAAAGAGATAGAAACGGATACCGAAGGCTATCTCAAAGAAAGCAGCCAGTGGAGTGAGCCGCTGGCGGTGGTGATTGCAGAGAACGAAGGGATTACGCTGTCGCCAGAACACTGGGAAGTGGTGCGTTTTGTGCGTGATTTCTATCTGGAATTCAATACTTCTCCGGCAATTCGTATGCTGGTAAAAGCGATGGCGAATAAGTTTGGTGAAGAAAAAGGTAACAGCCGCTATTTATACCGACTGTTCCCGAAAGGTCCGGCGAAGCAAGCCACCAAAATTGCTGGCCTGCCTAAACCGGTAAAATGTATTTAACGGATACGAAAATCCGTTAATTCCCCCGAGGGATGATGCGGCTCGCTGAGCACCCGTTCCACACGCGCAGAACGCGGGCCGCCACTCTTCAACCACTGCATTAATTTTTCCACCTGCCCTTCTTCACCGCAGGCAACCACTTCCACACTACCATCGTCAAGATTTTTGGCGTAACCGGTTAATCCCAGCCTTTTCGCTTCGTACTGGGTGGTATAGCGAAACCCTACGCCCTGAACCCGGCCGTAAACCCAGGCAATTATGCAGACTTTCGACATGACTGCTCTCCTTATCCTTAATGGACGCGTTGCAAATCCATGGAAAACTCCGGACAATGGCGCCCATTTCTTTGCATCGATAGAATAGTTAATTATGAGTGTACGTTTAGTGTTAGCCAAAGGGCGCGAAAAATCATTACTTCGTCGCCATCCGTGGGTCTTTTCCGGGGCCGTTGCCCGCATGGAAGGTAAAGCCAGCCTCGGTGAAACCATCGATATTGTTGATCATCAGGGAAAATGGTTAGCACGCGGCGCTTATTCGCCAGCTTCGCAAATCCGCGCGCGCGTCTGGACATTTGACCCGTCTGAATCTATCGACATTGCCTTTTTTACCCGCCGTTTACAACAAGCACAAAAATGGCGTGACTGGCTGGCGCAAAAAGATGGCCTCGACAGCTATCGTTTAATCGCTGGCGAATCCGATGGCCTGCCGGGTATTACTATCGATCGCTTCGGCAATTTTCTGGTGTTGCAACTGCTAAGCGCAGGCGCGGAATATCAGCGCGCGGCATTAATTAGCGCCCTGCAAACGCTGTACCCGGAATGTGCGATTTATGATCGCAGTGACGTTGCGGTACGTAAAAAAGAAGGGATGGAACTGACCCAGGGCCCCGTTACCGGCGAGCTGCCGCCTGCCCTGTTGCCGATTGAAGAGCATGGCATGAAACTGCTGGTGGATATTCAGCACGGACACAAAACGGGCTACTACCTGGACCAGCGTGACAGCCGCCTGGCTACCCGCCGCTACGTTGAAAATAAACGTGTGCTGAACTGTTTCTCTTATACTGGTGGTTTCGCGGTGTCCGCGCTGATGGGCGGCTGTAACCAGGTTGTCAGTGTTGATACCTCACAAGAAGCGCTGGATATTGCACGGCAGAACGTTGAGCTGAACAAACTGGATCTGAGTAAGGCTGAGTTTGTCCGTGATGATGTCTTTAAATTGCTGCGTACCTATCGCGATCGCGGTGAAAAATTTGACGTTATCGTGATGGACCCGCCGAAGTTTGTTGAGAATAAAAGCCAGTTGATGGGCGCGTGTCGTGGCTATAAAGACATCAACATGCTGGCAATCCAGTTGCTGAATGAAGGCGGTGTGTTATTGACGTTTTCCTGCTCTGGTTTGATGACCAGCGATTTATTTCAGAAAATCATCGCTGATGCCGCAATTGATGCTGGTCGTGATGTACAATTTATAGAGCAGTTCCGTCAGGCCGCCGATCACCCGGTGATCGCAACCTACCCGGAAGGGCTGTATCTGAAAGGGTTTGCCTGTCGCGTCATGTAACTTGAAAAGTGAAATTCTGCCCATAGTTCAAGGGTAAAGATTTCCCGGGAGGTGACTATGATTGCCAGCAAATTCGGTATCGGTCAGCAGGTTCGCCATTCCCTGTTAGGTTATCTCGGAGTGGTCGTTGATATCGACCCGGTTTATTCGCTCGCCGAACCGTCGCCTGATGAGCTGGCGGTGAACGACGAACTCCGCGCTGCTCCGTGGTACCACGTGGTGATGGAAGATGACAATGGTTTACCGATTCATACTTATCTTGCTGAAGCGCAGCTAAGCAGCGAAATGCGAGAAGAACATCCGGAGCAACCGTCAATGGATGAACTCGCACGGACTATTCGTAAACAACTTCAGGCGCCTCGCTTGCGCAACTAGCCCCTTTGAGAAGCCCGGAAGGAAAAATCACCTTCCGGGCTTCTTTTTATTTCGCCAGTCCCAGTCTTGGGATTTCAATTGCCGGGCAACGGTCCATCACGACATTCATTCCCGCTTCTCGCGCCAACACTGCAGCCTGCTCGTTAATCACGCCCAGTTGTAACCATAATGTTTTCGCCCCAATAGCGACAGCTTCCTGCGCCACTCCCCATGCGGCCTCTGAATTACGGAAGACATCCACCATATCGACTTTCTCTGGGATCTCCGCAAGCGTGCCATACCCTTGCTGCCCCAGAAGCGTTTTTCCGGCCACTTTTGGTGAAACCGGAATGACATGGTAGCCCTGGTCGAGCAGGTATTTCATGACGCGATAACTTGGACGGTCAGGTTTATCACTGGCCCCCACCAGCGCAATGGTTCGGGTAGAGGTCAAAATCTCTGCAATATGGGTCTCTTTCATCATTTCCTCCAGTCGGTTTCGTAAAGTGTACGACAAACCCGAGATCCCAACCATTCACCCCATACAGACGTATGAGAGCAAAATCGGAAAATATGTCTATATGTTAGTAAGTATGATTACCGAAAAATTTTGATACATTCTTCATTGGGCGCTTATTGGACAGGAGTAAACTATGAAAGCCGGAACTCTCACTCTCCTCATTGCGCTCTGCTTACCGATATCCGTTTCTGCCACCACGTTACGTCTGAGCAGTGAAGTCGATCTGCTGGTACTGGATGGCAAAAAGGTCTCCAGCTCTCTCTTGCGCGGTGCGGACAGTATTGAACTCGAAAATGGTCCACATCAGTTGGTATTTCGTGTCGAAAAAACAATTCAGATGCCCGGTCACGGAGAACGCCTCTACATCTCACCACCTCTGGTCGCCAGTTTTAATACTCAGCTAATAAGCCAGGTTAATTTTCGCCTACCCTCACTGCTCAATGAGCAGGAAACTGCGCATTTTGATGCCGCACCGCGTCTGGAACTGCTTGACGGCGATGCAATGCCCATACCGGTAAAACTGGATATTCTGGCGATTACTTCAGTAGCTAAACCTATTGATTATGAAGGGGAAGTAGAGCGCTATAACAAATCAGCTAAACGCGCTTCGCTTCCGCAGTTCGCTACGATGATGGCAGATGACAGTACATTGCTTTCTGGTGTTTCGGAACTGGATGCTATACCACCACAATCACAAGTCCTGACTGAGCAACGTTTAAAATATTGGTTTAAACAAGCGGACCCGCAAACACGTAACAACTTTCTGCAATGGGCTGAAAAACAACCATCTTCCTGAAAATTTTGTGCCTTCGCCCAGGCTTTTTTTGTCTTTCTCTTGCAGCATGAAGCCCTTGCAGTAATCTGTAGCAAAGCTAACTACGGATGTGAATTATGGAACTTACGACCCGCACATTGCCCGCGCGTAAACATATTGCGCTGGTTGCTCATGATCATTGCAAACAGATGTTGATGAACTGGGTGGAACGTCATCAGCCTTTGCTGGAAAAACATGTCCTGTATGCCACTGGTACTACGGGTAACCTGATTCAACGAGCCACAGGCCTTGAAGTGAACGCCATGCTAAGCGGCCCGATGGGTGGAGACCAGCAAGTGGGCGCGCTGATTTCGGAAGGAAAAATAGATGTCCTGATTTTCTTCTGGGATCCCCTCAACGCCGTACCGCACGACCCGGATGTCAAAGCGCTTTTGCGTCTGGCAACAGTGTGGAATATTCCGGTCGCCACCAATGTCGCTACAGCAGATTTTATTATTCAGTCGCCTCACTTTAATGATCCGGTGGATATTCTCATCCCTGATTATCAGCGTTATCTCGCAGAACGCCTGAAATAAAATGTGCAGGCGGTCACCACCGCCTGCTTATTCATGGTTTTCTGGCAATCGGCACATCCAGATCTTTTAAACTTTGCACAAACGATGACGGTGAGGCTTTATTAAATAAAGCCCAGACACGCTGGCGCGCACGCGTAAGCGCTACATATAACAAACGCCGTTCCTCTGCATCAGCAAAGTCTTCAACAGGAGGAAGTAACGCCTCTTCAATGATTGATTCACGCGCCGGGGCCGGGAAACCATCATTCCCTTCGTGCAATCCGACAATAATGACATAGTCAGCCTGCTGGCCTTTACTAGCGTGGATGGTCATAAAATCGATTTGCAACTTCGGCCAGCGAGTTTGTGCTTTTTCGAGACTCGCTGGTTTAAGGTGATGATATCTCGCCAGTACGAGGATACGTTCTTCAGGTTTGGCATAACCGGAAAGTTTATCTAACAGTGCATCCAGTTGTCCTTCCTCAAGCAAGGTCACCGATTTTTTATCACCGCTCATCAGGCTATTAAGCGGTTTTTTAAGTTGATGCGGATTCTGCTGAATAAACCGATTAGCGACTTCGCCGATACGACTATTAAAACGGTAGGTGGTATCCAGATCACAACGATCTCCCTCACCAAATGTTTGATGGAATGCGGTAGTCAGCGAAAGTTGTGCACCACTGAAACGGTAGATTGCCTGCCAGTCGTCACCCACAGCAAATAGTGAGGTTTGACTGTTTTGCTTGCGCAGGGCTGCCAGAAGTGCGGCTCTCTGCGGCGAGATATCCTGAAACTCATCCACCAGAATGTGCTTCCACGGACTGATAAACCGCCCTTTTTCCAGAATCACAATCGCCTGATGAATCAGACCAGAGAAATCCACTGCATTTTCTGCTTTTAACGCGCTTTTCCAGGCTTTTAACAATGGAGCCAGCAGCTTGATACGTTTACTGAATAAATCGCGAATATCCTCTGGTGCCCCAGCGATCATCTCCGCCTGTGCGCCGCCGTGCATTCGCATTAAACTGACCCAACGATCAAGTCGGGAAGCAAGGCGGCGTTGCAGTTTTGTATCGTCCCAGAAATTCCCTTCCGGCACATCCCACTGCAACTCGTCTTCCAGCCATAGCCGCCAGCCTTTCGCCTGCGCTTTTTTCTCGCTGCACTGTTTACGCCATTCCTTAATAAAGAGCTCGTGCCTGGCCTGAGTGTCATTTTCCAGTTTGCTGACCGTGGGTAATTTTTTACTGCCCTGCTGAATAATATAAAGAGCAAGGGAGTGAAAAGTACGTGCCGTTATGTCCTCAGTATGCAAACGCTGACGAATTCGTTCATCCATTTCTTCGGCAGCTTTGCGACCAAATGCCAGCAATAAAATTTGTTCAGCCGCGGCTTCGCCTCGGGCCAGCAACCATCCGGCACGGGCCACCAGAACAGATGTTTTTCCACTACCGGCCCCCGCCAACACCAGCAGAGAGTGTTCACCGTTGACAACTGCCCGTGTCTGAGCGGGATTCAGCGGGGAGGACTCTATCTGCTGAAAAAACTCAGCATTCTCTTTTATCATCGCCTCGGTATATCGCTGATTATGTTGTCGACGGCTTCCTTCGATATCTTTCAGCCATGCCATACACTGATTTAATGGATCGCGGCAATTATCAAAGCTTTCCAGTCGGCTGACGGGCAACGGCAGTGCGGAAAATGCCTGACGAATTTGTTGCTGAATCCCCTGGGTTTTATCTCGCGTCAGCCATTTATTTTCCCCGGTTTGCTGGGTAATCAGCGCTAATTGCTCTTGCAGTACCGTGGCGGCAATTTGACTCATTTCGTCGCTCCATTGCTGCCAGTGAGCATTAAGGTGATGATAGAAGCGTTGTGTTTCTGCCCACTCCGTACCATGCAAACGGACAACTTTCTCATCAGGCAACACAAACTCCAGCTCGCCCCACACCAGACCGCGCTTACAGTTAATTGCCAGTAAATGATTAAATGGAATGAGGTACTCATGGCGATCGCCAGAGACTTTAACCCCTGCATTAAGAATGACCGCCCGATCATAAGGGTGCTGCGCCAGACGTTTTCCAAGAGAAGTCGCTTTCAGTTCCATGACTCAGTTGATCCACATGATGAGATTTTCATATCAGTTTAACCGCCAGAGAAAACGTGCTCCAGCCCAAAAAAACGTTACAATTGCGCCTGGCAGAGAAAACCAGAGTTAAACGAGGGTTTATGCGTACTGTTCTGAATATTTTAAATTTTGTACTGGGTGGCTTTGCAACTACCCTGGCATGGTTACTGGCAACTTTTGTCAGCATTATCCTTATTTTTACATTACCGCTGACTCGTTCCTGCTGGGAGATCACAAAGCTTTCATTTATCCCCTATGGCAACGAGGCGATTCATGTAGATGAACTCAACCCGCAGGGCAAAAACGTCTTACTGAATACTGGTGGAACTTTATTAAACATCTTCTGGCTGATCTTTTTCGGCTGGTGGCTTTGCCTGATGCATATTGCCTCCGGAATTGCACAATGTTTAACCATTATTGGTATTCCTGTTGGTATCGCGAATTTCAAAATTGCCGCCATTGCACTCTGGCCTGTTGGCCGTCGCGTGGTGTCGGTAGAGACGGCTCGTGCTGCGCGCGAAGCCAATGCCCGTCGTCGCTTCGAATAATCAGGATTTGCTGGCCGATATGTTAAGCCCCCTGCTCAAACGTTATACCTGGAACAGCAACTGGCTGTATTACGTACGGATTTTCATCGCATTGTGCGGCACCACCGCCCTGCCCTGGTGGCTGGGTGAGGTTAAGCTGACGATCCCGTTGACGCTTGGCATGGTCGCCGCTGCACTGACCGACCTTGATGATCGTCTGGCCGGTCGCCTGCGTAATTTAATTATTACGCTTATCTGCTTTTTTATCGCTTCAGCATCTGTTGAGTTGCTGTTTCCCTGGCCGTGGTTGTTTGCTATTGGTTTAACATTCTCCACCAGCGGATTTATTCTGCTGGGTGCATTAGGGCAGCGTTATGCCACTATCGCCTTCGGTGCCCTGCTGATTGCAATCTACACGATGCTGGGAACGTCGCTGTATGACCAATGGTATCAGCAACCACTGTTATTACTGGCTGGTGCAATTTGGTACAACTTGCTGACACTGATCGGTCATTTGTTATTTCCTATACGCCCTTTACAGGACAACCTTGCGCGTTGTTATGAGCAACTGGCGCACTATCTTGAACTTAAATCGCGCCTTTTCGATCCTGATATTGAAGATGAAAGCCAGGCCCCGCTCTATGATCTCGCACTGGCGAATGGGCAGTTGATGGCGACGCTGAACCAGACAAAACAATCATTACTGACGCGCTTACGCGGAGATCGCGGGCAGCGAGGTACACGTCGAACGCTTCACTATTATTTTGTTGCGCAGGATATTCACGAGCGGGCCAGCTCCTCACACGTGCAATATCAGGCGTTACGGGACTACTTTCGCCATAGCGATGTGATGTTCCGTTTCCAGCGTTTGATGTCGATGCAGGGTCAGGCTTGCATGAAATTGTCGCGTTGTATTTTGCTACGAACGCCTTACCAACATGATTCCCATTTTGAGCGCGCATTTACTCATATAGATGCAGCTCTGGAGCGTGTTCGTGCCGATGGCGCTTCTGAAGAGCAACTAAAAGCGTTGGGCTTTTTGCTGTCAAATTTACGGGCGATTGATGCTCAACTGGCCACGATTGAATCGGAGCAAGCCCTTGCGCTACCAGACAACAGCACCGAAAGCCAATTGGCAGACGACAGTCCTCATGGGCTGAGTGATATCTGGTTACGGCTGCGTCGTAATTTTTCACCAGAATCAGCACTTTTTCGCCATGCTATCCGTATGTCGCTGGTCCTTTGTGTTGGCTATGGCATCATCCAGATCACCGGTATGAACCATGGATACTGGATCCTGCTGACCAGTTTGTTTGTTTGCCAGCCAAACTATAACGCTACACGACATCGGTTAACGTTGAGAATTATCGGTACGCTGGTTGGTGTAGCGATTGGTTTGCCCATTTTATGGTTTGTACCGTCACTGGAAGGGCAACTTGTATTACTGGTGATCACTGGCGTCCTGTTTTTTGCTTTTCGCAATGTGCAGTATGCCCATGCGACCATGTTTATTACCTTGCTGGTACTGTTGTGCTTTAACTTGCTGGGTGAAGGGTTTGAAGTGGCCCTGCCACGTGTAATCGATACGCTTATTGGCTGTGCAATTGCCTGGGCTGCGGTAAGTTTCATTTGGCCAGACTGGCGGTTTCGCAATCTCCCGCGTGTTCTTGAGCGCGCTACAGATGCAAACTGCCGTTATCTGGATGCGATCCTCGAGCAATATCATCAGGGGAGAGATAACCGACTGGCATATCGTGTAGCCCGTAGAGATGCTCATAATCGCGATGCAGAACTGGCGTCCGTGGTTTCTAATATGTCCAGCGAGCCTGATGTAACGCCGCAAATTCGTGAGGCAGCATTCCGGTTACTCTGCCTCAACCATACATTTACCAGCTACATTTCTGCATTAGGCGCACATCGGGAAAAATTAACGAACCCTGATGTGCTGGCGTTTCTGGATGATGCCGTGTGCTACGTTGATGATGCGCTTCATCATCAACCTGCTGACGATATCCGTGTGAATCAGGCGCTGGAAGATCTTAAGCAACGCATTTCCCAACTTGACCCACACCAGGACAGTAAAGAGCCTCTGGTAGTTCAACAAATTGGTTTACTTATTGCGATGTTGCCGGAAATTGGTCGTTTGCAGCGCAAGATTAATCAAATGACGCCAGCAACGCCAGATCTGGCGTAAGAGACTCCACCCATACAGCAAGCTCCTGGCGACGGACCACCGGGAGCGCTGCTTCATGAATATCCTGCACCGCGCCTTCCAGCAAATAGAGTATTTTCACGGTAATGTGCTGATTCATCTGCTTTAACCTTAACCAGCACATTTTTGCCCCCAAAATACGCAACGTGCTGACATCTTTAATACCCGCCTCATTGAGCAACGACTCAAGATGATAAGTAATGTTAGGCAGATCTCTTAAGCGATACTTCCTGCCAAGGCTCTTCTTCTCTTTAAGAGCTGCATCCAGCGAATAACGCGACAGGCGAATTAATTGCTGCTGGTCCTGCCACAAACTTTCATCTACCCGGTAATAGTTCAGCATGACCAACCGCCCTTTTTTCATAAACGTTAACCAGCGGGGGGTATGTTTGACGCAATACTGGACGCTTTGTTCACAGGCGCGCAGATATAACTCACCATCAGCCACCATCGCAAACACGGTATCGCTGATAGTTAAGCTGTAACTCCCAAACAGAGACCGATAGTTCACCCTGCCCAGGGATGCTAAATATTCTTGTGATTTATAGATCCGATCATAGGATAGATTTTTCATAAAAATCCTTTTAAATCATAATGTAAGTAAATGATTTGCGCTAACGGATCCGTTAATTACGAAAATAGGCAACTTATTATCACGGGGCAAGATGATTTTAATTTTTATGCTAACTATTGATAAAAAATGCGAGGCGCTTTCCGAAAATAAGGTTGATCTTTACCCTCTCCAGATGTACTGTATATTCATACAGTGACTCACAGGGCTGGATTGATTATGTACACTTCAGGATATGCAAATCGTTCTTCTTCGTTTTCCACTGCGGTAAATAATACTGCGCGTGTCGCCACGACAAACACTACAGCAGGACTTATCAGTGAAGTGGTCTATCGTGAAGATCAGCCTATGATGACGCAATTACTGCTTTTACCGCTCCTGCAACAACTCGGTCAGCAATCACGCTGGCAGCTATGGTTAACACCCCAGCAAAAACTAAGCCGTGAATGGGTCCAGGCTTCTGGATTACCCTTGAGCAAAGTTATGCAAATCAATCAGCTTTCTCCGTGCCATACTGTTGAATCAATGATTCGCGCTTTACGTACCGGGAATTACAGTGTGGTTATCGGCTGGCTTGCCGAAGAATTAACCGAAGAAGAACATGCGGAACTGGTTAATGCAGCTAATGAAGGGAATGCGATGGGGTTTATTATGCGTCCAGTCAGTGCCCGGACACATGCCACGAGACAACTTTCCGGGTTAAAAATTCATTCTAATTTGTATCATTAAGTAAAATTAGGATTAATCCTGGAATCTTTTTTCATTTGCTCTCTCTATGTTGATGAGCAACATATTTCCCGTGTGAACGCCTGTCGGAAGCGGTTTCTGCCTTCAACCATAGTTGCCTTTGACATCTAAAATGTTAAATATTGTGTACACAAGCCTTTTTTTTTCATATGCCTGACAGAGTTCACACTTGTAAGTTTTCAACTACGTTGTAGACTTTACATCGCCAGGGGTGCTCGGCATAAGCCGAATCTATCGGCAGAGTAACAATTGAGCAGATACCCCCGGTGAAGGATTTAACCGTGTTATCTCGTTGGAGATATTCATGGCGTATTTTGGATGATAACGAGGCGCAAAAAATGAAAAAGACAGCTATCGCGATTGCAGTGGCACTGGCTGGTTTCGCTACCGTAGCGCAGGCCGCTCCGAAAGATAACACCTGGTACACCGGTGCTAAACTGGGCTGGTCCCAGTACCATGACACTGGTTTCATCGACAACAATGGCCCGACCCATGAAAACCAACTGGGCGCTGGTGCTTTTGGTGGTTACCAGGTTAACCCGTATGTTGGCTTTGAAATGGGTTACGACTGGTTAGGTCGTATGCCGTACAAAGGCAGCGTTGAAAACGGTGCATACAAAGCTCAGGGCGTTCAACTGACCGCTAAACTGGGTTACCCAATCACTGACGACCTGGACATCTATACTCGTCTGGGTGGTATGGTTTGGCGTGCAGACACCAAAGCTCACAACAACGTGACTGGTGAATCTGAGAAAAACCACGATACCGGCGTTTCTCCGGTATTCGCAGGTGGTGTTGAATGGGCCATCACTCCAGAAATCGCTACTCGTCTGGAATACCAGTGGACCAACAACATCGGTGACGCTAACACCATCGGTACTCGTCCAGACAACGGTCTGCTGAGCCTGGGTGTTTCCTACCGTTTCGGTCAGGGCGAAGCAGCTCCAGTAGTTGCTCCGGCTCCAGCTCCGGCACCGGAAGTACAGACCAAGCACTTCACTCTGAAGTCTGACGTTCTGTTCAACTTCAACAAAGCAACCCTGAAACCGGAAGGTCAGGCTGCTCTGGATCAGCTGTACAGCCAGCTGAGCAACCTGGATCCGAAAGACGGTTCCGTAGTTGTTCTGGGTTACACCGACCGCATCGGTTCTGACGCATACAACCAGGGTCTGTCCGAGCGTCGTGCTCAGTCTGTTGTTGATTACCTGATCTCCAAAGGTATCCCGGCAGACAAGATCTCCGCACGTGGTATGGGCGAATCCAACCCGGTTACTGGCAACACCTGTGACAACGTGAAACAGCGTGCTGCACTGATCGATTGCCTGGCTCCGGATCGTCGCGTAGAGATCGAAGTTAAAGGTATCAAAGACGTTGTAACTCAGCCGCAGGCTTAAGTTCCGTCCTGAAAAAACCCCGCTTTATGCGGGGTTTTTTGTTTATTACTGCTACTAATCATTTTTTCCTAGCAGGGCCTGTAAATCCTGTTTCAACGACGACATAGTATTGGCGTACTTCTCTTTATGCTCGGCGTCTTCGATTAATTGCACAATTGTTTCCGACAGTGTTTTACCACGCCGATGCGCAAGCCCCGCCAGTCGCTGCCAGACCATAAATTCAAGGTCGATAGATTTCTTCCGCGTATGCTGATGCTCCGCATTAAAATGGCGCTTACGTCTGGCGCGAATCGTCTGCTTCATACGATTAACTAATGCCGGATTCATGTGTTTTGCAATCCAGTCATTCACTTTCACTGGCTCATTTTCCAGCGTCAGTAGTAGATCCACGGCTTCCTGGGCAGCACTGGCCTCAATGTAACGGGTGATCAACTCCCCTTCACGATGCTTTTTCACCAGGTATTTCCACTTCCAACCGCTTTCGAGATTTTCAAGTTGTTGATATTTCATGGCGATCTCAATGTTACCCTGTCACTACTATCAGAATACCAGTTTTTCAGGCAAGAGATGAAAAGAATCTCCAGCCTGTGACAGATACCGCTAACCCTTTATGTTAGTCTGTGCAATTCAGGTGTGCCGCCGGACCGCTTACGGTATAATCTTTCCTTTTACAATTGACTAAAAAATCTCAATTTTGACCATTACGAAACTTTCATGGCGCGATCTCGTTCCTGATACAGACAGTTATCAGGATATTTTTTCTCAGCCACATTTAACGGACGAAAACGACACCTTACTCAGTGATACTCAGCCACGCCTGCTGTTTGCCCTGGAGCAACTAATGCAACCGTGGGTCGCCTCCCCGTTTATGTTGGCAAAGGCCCCGGAAGAGCGCGAGTACCTGGAACTTCTGTCAGAAGCCACAAGCACCTTATTCAGTAATGCCAACCAACTAACAGGTGGGCATTATGAAATCTCCGGGAATAGTATTCGCTACAAACCGGCTACCCACCGGGATGACAACTTTGCGACTATGACGCAGGTTGTCAGCGCCGACTGGGTTGAAGCGGAGCAACTGTTTGGCTGTCTGCGTCAATTCAATGGCGATATCACTCTACAACCAGGCCTGGTACATCAGGCAAATGGTGGAGTGTTGATAATTTCGTTGCGCACTCTACTTGCACAACCATTGCTGTGGATGCGTTTGAAATCCATTGTTACCCATGGACGATTTGACTGGGTTGCATTCGATGAATCTCGACCACTGCCAGTCTCTGTTCCTTCAATGCCACTTACCCTGAAAGTGATTTTGGTGGGGGAACGTGAACTACTGGCTGATTTTCAGGAGATGGAACCAGAACTTTATGCCCAGGCAATTTACAGCGAATTCGAAGATACCTTACAGATTGTCGATGCCGGGTCGATGACGCAATGGTGTCAATGGGTAAGGCAAATCGCCACGCGTAAGAATCTGCCCTTACCTGCCACTGATGCCTGGCAAGTACTGATTCGTGAAGGCGTGCGCTATACCGGTGAGCAAGAAACGTTACCACTTGATCCACAGTGGATTACACGTCAGTTAAAAGAAGTGGCGCCTTTGTGCGAAGGCAACACCTGTAGTGGCGAACAATTATCGCTCATGCTGGCACAAAGACAGTGGCGAGAAGGTTTCCTGGCTGAGCGGATGCAAGATGAAATCCTGCAAGAACAGATTCTGATTGAAACCGAAGGCGAGCGTGTTGGGCAAATTAACGCCCTTTCGGTTATTGAATTTCCTGGGCATCCACGCGCTTTTGGCGAACCGTCACGCATCAGCTGCGTTGTTCATATTGGCGATGGTGAATTTACTGACATCGAACGTAAAGCGGAACTCGGCGGCAATATTCACGCCAAAGGGATGATGATCATGCAGGCGTTCCTGATGTCAGAACTGCAACTGGAACAGCAGATCCCTTTTTCGGCCTCGCTCACTTTTGAACAGTCCTATAGTGAAGTTGATGGTGACAGCGCCTCAATGGCAGAGCTGTGTGCGTTAATCAGCGCCCTTGCCGATGTTCCGGTTAATCAAAGCATTGCGATTACTGGATCTGTGGATCAGTTTGGGCGCGCCCAGCCGGTCGGTGGACTCAATGAAAAAATTGAAGGCTTCTTCGCTATCTGCCAGCAGCGTGAGTTGTCTGGCAAGCAAGGGGTTATCATTCCGAGCGCAAACGTGCGACATCTCAGCTTGCATAGTGAGTTGCTAAAAGCAGTTGAAGAAGAGAAATTCACTATCTGGGCGGTGGATGATGTCACTGATGCTTTACCGCTACTCTTAAATCTGGTGTGGGATGGTGAAGGCCAGACAACGTTGATGCAAACCATTCAGGAGCGTATTGCGCAAGCATCGCAACAGGAAGGTCGTCATCGTTTTCCCTGGCCATTACGCTGGCTGAACTGGTTTATCCCGAACTGATCGGACTTGTTCAGCGTACACGTGTTAGCTATCCTGCGTGCTTCAATAAAATAAGGCTTACTGAGAACATGGTAGATAAACGCGAATCCTATACAAAAGAAGACCTTCTTGCCTCTGGTCGCGGTGAACTGTTTGGCGCTAAAGGCCCGCAATTGCCAGCACCAAACATGCTGATGATGGACCGTGTGGTCAAAATGACCGAAACGGGTGGTAACTACGATAAAGGTTATGTTGAAGCAGAGCTGGATATCAATCCGGATCTGTGGTTCTTCGGATGCCACTTCATTGGCGATCCGGTTATGCCGGGATGCCTGGGACTGGACGCAATGTGGCAGCTGGTAGGATTCTATCTCGGATGGTTGGGCGGCGAAGGTAAAGGTCGCGCACTGGGCGTAGGTGAAGTGAAATTCACTGGTCAGGTTCTGCCAACAGCGAAAAAAGTGACCTACCGTATTCACTTTAAACGCATTGTTAATCGTCGTCTGATTATGGGTCTGGCAGATGGCGAGGTGCTGGTTGATGGTCGTCTGATCTATACCGCCAGCGACCTGAAAGTGGGTCTGTTCCAGGATACTTCTTCGTTCTGATTATTTTCAGGATGATAAAAAGGCGAAACCTCCGCAAGACGGAGGTTTCTTTTTAAAGAGACAGAATCAGGCCATTACTACCCTGTCCGCCATGGCTTCTCGCCAGCCTCCCAGCCATTGTGACCTTTGATTCAGCGTCTGATAGGGACACATTTCTTTTGAGCGTCCGGCGATGCCGGCCTGATAACCACGTTGATGTGCCCGTTCCAGGCGATCTCGTTTTTGTCTCTTCATGCCTCGTTTCCCTCATACTGGTTTCTGGTGGAAAAGAAAACAGTGATTACTAAATATGCAACCACACTTAAGCAATACCGCGAATCATAACTGCCGTCAATGCGCAAAATTCACACCACTGTCATATTTGTGAGCTACACGGGCATGTCGGTTGTACAAAAAATGTGAAGAGGAACAACTTTTTCCACACGTTAGAAACAAAAAAACCGCCTCAGGCAACAAACCGGAGACGGTTATATTTACAAATCTTTATAATTAAGGTAGACGCTTTATCTCTTGCGCAATAGAAGAGGCTTCCTGACTCCAGACACTGGCCAGCACTTTAACCATCTCATCGTAACCATCCTGAGTTTGCACCCCTTCCAGACGGAACGGACGTTTGATCAGTTGTCCCTGGTGGTTCAACAGCCACTCACCACTGACAATGACCTTGCCATCATAGCGACCGTTAAACTCCGTTACGGTAACATTGAGCGTGTCCTGGGCGCTTCCCAGAGGCTGGGAGGCAACCACCCAGCCGGGCAGTTGCGTGCTCAGGTTGGCAACCAGGGTGTTGCGCAACTGTTGATCCAACGGGCTGGCCCACAAGTTGTTGTTGGCAATCACATACTTCACATCACTGGTTTGATAAACCACACCATTCCCCGCCAGATAGTCAGGAACAGCGACCTGCTCTACCCATAACAGGCGATTACCCTGGCTGGCGGTACTTTGTGTACCGCTCTGCACCACAGGTAACTGGTAATAGTTTTTATTAATCTCGCCGGAGCTGCATCCGGCCAGCCACAGTGCCGCAATCGTCACTAGCCACTTTTTCATTGTTTCGCCCTCTTCGGCTCTGGATCTTTTTTGTCCTTCGCTTCAAATACCAGCGCGTTACTCTTCTCGTTGAGCGTTTTCAGTACTGGCTGCAATTCACGCAATACCTGATCAAGCCGCTGCATATCCGCCACCATCTTGTTGTAGGCTGCGGAGCCAGGCTGGAAGCCCTGCATACTGCGATTCAACTCACGCAGGGTATTTTGCATGTCTGCCGGAAGTTGCTGCATCGACTGGCTGGCGATTATCTTATTCATGCTATCCATTGTTGTTTGCAGGCTCTTCATGGTGCGCTGACTTTCGCTCAGCGTATTTGTCGCCTGAGCAATCATCGGATCCAACGGTAGTTTATTGATCTTATCCAGTGCTTCCATCAGGCGTTGCTGGATTTGCGCCAGACCACCACTAACGGTCGGGATAATCTGATAGCCATTAAACTCACGTACCCCTGTGATTGCAGGTGTGTTTGGATAGAAGTCCAGATCCACATACAACGCGCCGGTGACAAGATTGCCGGTTTTTAGGGAACCACGTAAACCACGTTGCAACAGCTCCGCCATATGTTTGACTACATCCGTATTTTCGCCCAACTGCATTTTCAACCGCTCCGGTTCAATGCGAATCAGTACCGGAATACGGTAATCATCGTTAAAGGTCTGACGCATATTCGGTGCGAAGAACGGCACTTTACTTACCGTACCGAGACGAATTCCACGGAATTCCACTGGCGCACCGGGTTGCAAACCACGGACAGAATCTTTAAAGAACATCAGATAATCAATATGATCGGTATACAGAGAGTCCTGAATGCTGCGTTGATCGTCATACAACACAAACGCCGATTTCGGTGCGACTGGTTGACCTAAATCCAGCCCTTCAGGCACATCAAAACTGACACCACCACTAAGAAGTGTGGTTAACGATCCCATCTCCACCCGCATACCTGCCGAGGTGAGATCCACTGCAATACCACTGTCTTTCCAGAAACGGACATTACTGGTTACCAGTCGGTCGTAAGGTGCGTTAACAAAGAGTTGATAACTGATATTGCGTTTTTGGGTATCAAATGTGCTGGTTTCCACCGAGCCAACCCGAAAGCCACGAAATAACACCGGATCCCCAGGAGAAAGTTGCCCGGCTTTTTTACTGTCGAGAATAATACGGATCCCTTTCGCATCTGGCGGCGCAAGGGGTGGCGAATCAAGCAAATCATACTTCGTCTGCTTGCTGCCTTTTGCCCCTGGTTGAAGTTCAATATAAACCCCGGAGAGCAACGTGCCGAGACCACTGATCCCTTCACGACCAACCTGTGGTTTTACCACCCAAAAAACCGTATCTTTATGCAGTAGTTTCTCCATACCGGAGTTCAAACGCGCCTTGATTTCAACGTGCGTTAAATCATCAGCCAGAGTGGCGCTTTCAACCACCCCGACGTCAACGCTACGGCTTTTGATTGTCGTCTTACCACCTTCGATCCCTTCCGCATTAGCGGTAATCAGGGTCACTTCCGGCCCCTGATGACTGTAATGATAAAAAAGAACCCAGGCCCCGATGAGTGCCGTAACGATAGGAAATATCCACACGGGAGACCAGTTTCTCACTTTCTGGATTTTGGCTTCCCCACTTTTAGATTCCATACTGTCAGGACTCCTTATGCTCTGGTTGGCGATCCCACGACAAACGCGGATCAAACGTCATCGCAGAAAACATTGTCATTATGACGACTAAAGCAAACATTAATGCACCCATTGCCGGATAAATACTCATTAAACCTCCCATACGCACCAGCGCCGAGAGCACCGCGATGACGAAAACGTCAATCATTGACCAGCGGCCTACAAACTCTACAACTTCGTAAATCAAATGCATTCTTTCACTGTCGCGCTTGCCATGCCCTTTGGCATCCCAGCACAGCCAGCCAATCGCAATCATCTTTAACGTTGGCACCATAATACTGGCCAGGAAGATAACCGCAGCAACGGGATAAGAGCCTTCACTCCATAATAAGATGACACCAGCAAGAATCGTCGACGGCATTTTCGAGCCTAATAAATCCGTCACCATGATGGGCAAAATATTCGCCGGAAGATACAACATGATGGACGTAACAAGCAGTGCGAGTGTCCATTGCAGGCTGTTTCTACGTCGAACGTATCCTTTCGTGCCACAGCGTGGGCACACTGGATCACCAGCTGGAAGAATTGCCGTGCAACAGGAGCACGAACGCAGCCCCTGACGTATCCCCGTGACGCCCGGTTTTAGCGGCTGGCGCAATTCTGGCATTGGGGCAATATCGTCCCATAACCAGCGACGATCAACGCACTGAAAGGCGCGCAGTTGCAGGACACAAAATAAACACCATGGGAGAAAGCTGCTGCCTACACCAATGCTGCCGTAGGCCATCAGTTTAACGAAACTCACCAGCACACCGGCGAGGAAAATCTCCGCCATTCCCCAGGTTTTGAGTTGAAAAAGCACCCGTGCCAGTTGCTCTTTTAAACGGACCGGTAATTCCGCGCGATTAACCAGTAGCAGAATAGTTATCAGGCAAAACGCGGGAACCAGTTGCACAAACAACAGGAAAAAGGTGCCGAGGCTGGCGTAGTCCTCAGAAAAAAGCACGCCGGGAATTTCCAGTAATGTAATTTCACTGGTGACTCCTGCAACGTTCATTTTCACAAAAGGAAACAAGTTGGACAGCAACAGCATGAACAGTGCAGCCAACGCATAGGCGGTGGGACGCTGCCGAGGGGCATCCCACGCCACGGTTAACGTTGTGCCACACCGGGGACATGCCGCTTTCTGACCATGCTCAAGGCGCGGTAACGCCACCAGCATGTCACACTGCGAGCACAGGATGTGCTTCGCGGCATGATGATGTTCGCACATTGGTACTCCTTAATGATGCGCTATTTTACAGATTGCTAACAAAGCGCTGGTTTTCGTGCCAGATAAACGTTACGCATCTGGCAATTTTACCGTTGTCAGCAGCCTCTGTTTAAATCGACTATTTTGCGATCAGCCACCATTTTTTAACGCTTCAAGATACTCCCAGCGTTCAAAGGCTTGCTCCAGCTCCTGCTCCGCAGCAGCCATATCAGCGAGCACTTTTTGCGTCTGCTCATGCGGCTGACTGAAGAAGGAAGCATCCGCCACCTGCGTCTGTAGGGCTTCCAGCTTCGCCTCCAGATCTTCGAGCAATTGCGGTAGCTGCTCCAGTTCGCGCTGCAATTTATAGCTTAGTTTGCTACTGCTGCGTTTTACAGTTTCTGCTTTTGGCGCGGCGGCTTCTTCGGTTTTTTTCACCGCAGGCTGTTTAAGCGCCACATACTGCTCTTGCTGACCACGGGCGTCATGATAGCCACCAACATAACGACCAATTTTACCGTTGCCTTCGAAGATCCAGCATTCTGTTACGGTATTATCGACAAACTGACGATCGTGGCTCACCAACAATACCGTCCCCTGGTAGCTGTCAATCAGTTCTTCCAGAAGTTCCAGCGTTTCGACATCAAGATCGTTGGTCGGTTCGTCCAGAATCAATAAGTTGCTTGGTTTGAGGAACAAACGCGCCAACAACAAGCGGTTACGCTCACCGCCAGATAGCGCACGTACCGGCGTCATCGCCCGTTTCGGATGGAACAGGAAGTCCTGCAAATAACCCAGTACATGGCGTGGTTTGCCATTTACCATCACCTCTTGTTTGCCTTCGGCCAGGTTATCCATCACCGTTTTATCGGGATCCAGTTCCGCGCGGTGCTGATCGAAATAAGCCACTTCCAGTTTGGTACCGACGTGAATACGTCCGCTATCTGGTTGAAGTTGACCTAGCATCAGTTTCAGCAGCGTGGTTTTGCCGCAGCCGTTCGGACCAATCAAGGCAATTTTGTCGCCACGTTGAACCTGGGCAGAAAAATCTTTCACCAATTGCTTACCGTCAACCTGGTAGCAAACGTCTTCCATTTCGAAAACGATCTTACCGGAGCGGCTGGCCTCTTCCACCTGCATCTTCGCCGTCCCCATGACCTCACGGCGCTGGCTACGTTCACGGCGCATTGCTTTCAGGGCGCGTACGCGGCCTTCATTACGGGTACGGCGCGCTTTGATCCCCTGGCGGATCCACACCTCTTCCTGCGCCAGTTTGCGATCGAACTCGGCATTTTGTAGTTCTTCCACACGCAGGGCTTCTTCCTTTTCAAGCAGATACTGGTCGTAATTCCCTGGATAGGTCACCAGCTTGCCGCGATCGAGATCAACAATGCGCGTCGCCATATTGCGGATAAACGAACGGTCGTGGGAGATGAAAATAATCGTCCCATTGAAGGTTTTGAGGAATCCTTCCAGCCAGTCGATGGTTTCGATATCAAGGTGGTTAGTCGGTTCGTCGAGCAACAACACGCGCGGATTGCTCACCAGCGCGCGTCCTAATGCCGCTTTACGCAACCAGCCGCCGGAAAGCGACGACAGCGCAACGTTAGGATCTAACCCCAGCTGTGCCAGCACTTCGTTAATGCGGTTTTCCAACTGCCACAGGTTGTGGTGATCCAGCTGTTCCTGAACCTTCGCCAGTTCGTTGAGATTTTTCTCGCTTGGGTCGTTCATCACCAGGCGCGAAATATCGTGATAGCGTTTCAGGTATTCCGCTTGTTCTTCAATGCCTTCGGCAACGAAATCATAAACGCTACCCTCAACGTTACGCGGCGGATCCTGTTGCAGACGAGCTACAATCAAATCTTGCTCGTAAATAATGCGACCGTCATCCAGCCCCTGTTCACGGTTGAGGATTTTCATTAACGTCGATTTGCCTGCGCCGTTACGCCCCACCAGACAAACACGTTCGTTATCTTCGATATGCAGTTCTGCGTTATCGAGAAGCGGCGCGTCGCTGAACGACAGCCATGCGCCATGCATACTGATTAATGACATTACTATTCCTTTCAGGCTGCGGTAATCAGCCAGCAGTTGTGGATCTGGCGGTTACGGGCAAAATCCTGGGAGAGCGTTTTTTGCGTAATTTCTTGTGCTTTCAGCCCCAGTTTTGCCAGTCCGTCAAGATCCATACGGAAGCCACGTTTGTTGTTCGAGAACATGATCGTCCCACCAGCACGCAGCAGACGTTTCAAATCTTTCATCAGCGCCAGATGATCGCGCTGAACATCAAACGCATCTTCCATTCGTTTTGAGTTAGAGAAGGTTGGCGGATCAATAAAGATCAGATCGAACTGTTCATTTGCCTCACGCAGCCATGCCAGGCAATCGGCCTGAATCAGGCGATGCGCTCGGCCAGTTAAGCCATTCAGACGCAGGTTGCGTTCTGCCCACTCCAGATAAGTACGCGACATATCCACGGTGGTGGTGCTGCGTGCACCGCCTAATCCCGCATGCACGGTGGCGCTACCGGTATAGGAGAACAGGTTGAGGAAATCTTTGCCTTTGCTCATCTGACCGAGCATACGACGGGCGATACGGTGATCGAGGAACAGACCGGTATCGAGGTAATCCGTCAGGTTCACCCACAAGTGAGCGTTATATTCGGTAACTTCAAGAAACTCGCCCTTCTCGCCCAGTTTCTGGTACTGATTTTTGCCCTTCTGGCGTTCACGGGTTTTCAGCACCAGTTTGTTTGGCGCAATCCCCAGTACAGAAATGGTTGCAGCGATAATATCGAACAGACGCTGACGCGCTTTGTGCGCATCAATCGTTTTTGGCGGCGCATACTCCTGCACTACCACCCAGCCGGCATAACGATCAACGGCAACGTTATATTCCGGCAGATCGGCGTCATACAGGCGGTAACATTCAATCCCTTCCTGGCGAGCCCACTTCTCGAATTTTTTGAGGTTCTTACGCAGGCGGTTGGCGTAGTCTTCCGCTACCATTGCCGGTTTGCTGTCTGGTGTGCTTTCGGCAACGTGATAATTTTTCTGTACGCAGTCCAGCGGGCCGTTTTTCGCCTTGTACTGTTTGTCTGCACGCAGCTGCAGGCAGCTGAGCAGATCCGGCGAGGCACTAAACAAAGAGAGATTCCAGCCACCGAACTGGTTTTTCATGATTCGGCCCAGCAGGCTATGCAGTGCAATCAGCGCCGGTTCGCTGTCCAGACGTTCACCGTATGGCGGATTGCTCAACACTGTACCGTACGGCCCTTTCGGCAGCGGATTGGTCAGTTGCGCGACATCTTTCACCTCAAAGGTGATCAGTTCACCAATCCCCGCAAGACGGGCGTTAGTGCGCGCACGTTGAATCACCCGTGCGTCGCTGTCCGAACCGTAAAAATGAGAGCTGTACTCCGCCAGGCCTTTACGGGCGCGAGTTTGCGCTTCCGCTTTCACTTCCTGCCAGATAGCTTCATCATGCTGCGCCCAGCCGCTAAAGCCCCAACGCCCACGGTGCAAGCCTGGTGCGCGATCGGTCGCCAGCATCGCCGCTTCAATCAGCAACGTACCGGAACCACACATCGGATCGAGCAGCGGTGTTCCTGGCTGCCAGCCGGATCGCATCACAATCGCGGCTGCCAGGGTTTCTTTGATCGGCGCAATACCAGCACGATCGCGATAGCCACGCAGATGTAAACCATCACCACTGAGATCAAGGGCGATACTGGCAGTTTCTTTATGCAGCCAGACGTTAACGCGGATATCCGGCGCATCGCGATCAACATTTGGACGCGGCAGATTTTTCCGCGTGAAAGCATCGACAATCGCGTCTTTCACTTTCATCGCACCGTACTGACTGTTGCGAATGGTGTCATTTAAACCACTGAAATGGACAGCGAAGGTCGCGCCAGGATTAAACATCTCTGTCCAGTTGATCGCCTGAACGCCGAGATAGAGGTCTAAATCACTGTAAACCTTACACTCGCCCAGCGGCAACATAATACGCGAGGCCAGGCGGCTCCACATCAGGCTCTGGTAAACAAGCCGTGTGTCGCCCTTAAAATGGACCCCACCCTGAACCACCTGGCATTCAACGGCCCCCAGGTTTTCCAGTTCAGTTTTTAACAGCTCTTCCAGCCCACGGGCCGTACTGGCAAACAGAGAATTCATATCGTCACTTTTACTCTAAGAAAATTGTTGCGCATTATAGCTAATAAGCGCGTCATGTCATAAAGTTGAGGGCTTATTTTCATTTGAGGACCGCACCGTGGCGACATTAACCCGGCTTTTTATTCATCCTGTTAAATCGATGCGCGGCATTGGTCTTACACATGCTCTGGCAGATGTCAGTGGTCTTGCCTTCGATCGCATCTTTATGATCACGGAACCTGACGGTACGTTTATTACCGCTCGCCAGTTTCCCCAGATGGTACGGTTTACTCCTTCACCTGTGCATGATGGCTTGCATCTCACCGCACCAGATGGCAGTAGCGCATATGTTCGTCTTGCTGATTTCGCCACACAAGACGCCCCAACCGAAGTTTGGGGTACACATTTTACTGCGCGAATTGCACCGGACGCGATCAACAAATGGTTAAGTGGATTTTTCTCCCGCGAAGTCCAATTGCGCTGGGTGGGGCCACAAATGACCCGGCGCGTGAAACGCCACAACACTGTACCTCTGTCATTTGCTGATGGCTATCCTTACCTTCTTGCTAACGAAGCCTCGTTACGTGATCTCCAACAACGTTGTCCGGCCAGTGTAAAAATGGAGCAATTCCGCCCCAATCTGGTGGTTTCCGGTGCGTCGGCCTGGGAAGAAGATAGCTGGAAAGTGATTCGTATTGGTGATGTGGTGTTTGATGTGGTTAAACCTTGTAGCCGCTGTATTTTCACCACCGTCAGCCCAGAAAAAGGGCAAAAACATCCGGCAGGCGAACCATTAAAAACATTGCAATCTTTCCGAACAGCCCAGGATAACGGCGATGTCGATTTTGGTCAGAATTTAATTGCCCGTAATAGTGGCGTGATTCGCGTTGGCGACGAGGTGGAAATTCTGGCAACGGCTCCGGCGAAAGTTTACGGCGCAGCTGCCGTGGACGATACCGTCGACGCCGCGCAGCAACCGGACGCAAATGTAGATATTGACTGGCAAGGGCAGGCATTTCGTGGAAATAACCAACAGGTTCTGCTGGAGCAATTAGAAAATCGGGGAATTCGTATCCCTTATTCTTGCCGCGCGGGCATTTGTGGAAGCTGCCGTGTTCAGCTTTTAGAAGGCGAAGTCACACCGCTCAAAAAATCAGCAATCAGCAATGATGGCACTATTCTTTGCTGTAGTTGTGTGCCGAAGACTGCGCTCAAACTAGCGCGTTAAACTGCCTGTTCGAGGCTGAAACTGTCAACATTAACCTGCGGTTTCAGCCTGTCATTCATGATTTTGATGGCGTCCCCCAACTGCATCGCGCGACCAGCAATAACAACGCAGGGTTGCGCCAACAGGCACAGTGCAGCATTTTCGCCAGATTCAACGACCAGCAAATTGACCTGCTCGTGAGTATCGCTCAACCAGACACAAGCGGCATCACCGGGCATTGGTGCCCACATTTCGCCATGAGATATAAAATGCCAGCTTTTCGGCATTTGCGGCTTGAGATAACGAATTGCTACCAGTGCATTAAGCACTAACTCAGCTTTCTGTTCTTTGGATAACGGCAGGTCACGGCATTTTTCTTCAAAAGAAAAATAGAGCGCTGCATCATCAACACAAAAACCGGAGGGATTAAAGGCATCTGGCGTGAGCATTTTACGAGCAAAACGCGAGCGAAATAACATACCATTGGCTAAATCGAGCATCATTCGATCGTGCTCTTCATCATAATACCAGCGCCAGTTATCGTCAGGTTTAATTCGCATGCGGATTCTCCCACCTAAATCATTCTGCGCAACATTGTCCTTTGCCGCTTCGTTTATTGCCCTAAATAAGAAAAGACTAAAATGTATAAATAAGCAACAGGTAAGGAATATAAAACAACCAGGGCTGGAAATAAAGCCCCGGTTGTCTCATAACGTTAAAAAGGAGAAATTAATCAGATATTGCTAACGATTTCTTTAATCAAAGGCGGTCCTTTAAAAATAAATCCCGAATAAATTTGCACCAGCGTTGCACCCGCAGCAATCTTTTCACGTGCAGCGATAACCGAGTCAATGCCGCCAACACCGATGATCGGTAAACGACCGTTTAATTCCTGTGATAAGCGGCGAATAATTTCTGTGCTTTTTAACTGAAGCGGACGACCGCTTAAGCCACCGGTTTGATCGCAATTTTTCATTCCCTGTACCAGAGAGCGATCAAGTGTGGTATTGGTCGCAATAACGCCATCAATATTATGGCGAACTAAACTATCGGCAACCTGGATCAATTCTTCTTCAGAAAGATCCGGCGCGATCTTCACTGCGATCGGCACATATTTTTGATGGATCTTTTGCAGATCGTTTTGTTTATTTTTGATCGCGATTAATAAATCATCGAGCGCTTCACCATATTGCAGGGTGCGTAATCCCGGTGTATTCGGCGAGGAAATATTGATGGCGATATAACCAGCATAAGGATAAATTTTATCCATACAAATCAGATAGTCATCTTTACCCTGCTCCACCGGTGTATCTTTATTTTTGCCGATGTTAATACCCAGGACGCCGTCATAATGGGCTTTTTTTACATTCTCAATAAGATTATCCACCCCGAGATTGTTAAAGCCCATTCGATTGATCAGCCCTTCGGCATCAACCAGGCGGAAAAGACGCGGTTTGTCATTTCCAGGTTGTGGACGCGGCGTTACAGTGCCGATCTCAATCGAGCCAAACCCCATTGCGCCTAACGCGTCAATACACTCCCCGTCTTTATCCAGACCAGCGGCAAGACCAAGCGGATTTTTAAATGTCAGCCCCATGCAACTGACAGGTTTAACAGGTACTTTCTGCCGGACAAGTGCTTCAAACGGAGTACCTGTAATGCGGCGTAATTGCTGAAAAGTAAACTCATGAGCGCGCTCTGGATCGAGCTGGAAAAGGGCTTTACGAACGAAGGGGTAGTACATGAACTCTCCTGGATTCCCGGTGTGCAAACCGGGGGCGTATTATGTGCGAGTTCGGTTCAAAAGTGAATTGACCTGCGGCAAAAAATAGCAAACGTTTTCTTATTGCGCTTTTTTTATGCTTTTTTTGGCTTTTCTTCCTCAGATAAATCATTTCGACTCGCGGACGCCCTCTGTCAGACTGACCTAATTGTTATCAATGTTAACAAAACAAGAACAATTGGTTATAAGGAGAGAGTATGCGTGTCATCACCCTGGCGGGTAGTCCTCGCTTTCCTTCTCGCTCCAGCTCCTTGCTGGAATATGCGCGGGAAAAACTAAATGGCCTGGATGTAGAGGTTTATCACTGGAATCTGCAAAACTTCGCCCCGGAAGATCTGCTCTATGCCCGTTTCGATAGTCCGGCGCTAAAAACCTTCACCGAACAATTGCAACAGGCCGATGGGTTGATTGTCGCCACGCCAGTGTATAAAGCCGCCTATTCCGGAGCGCTGAAAACCCTGCTCGATCTGCTGCCAGAACGCGCTTTGCAAGGCAAAGTGGTGCTGCCGCTGGCAACGGGCGGCACGGTGGCCCATCTACTGGCAGTCGATTACGCACTTAAACCGGTTTTAAGCGCACTGAAAGCCCAGGAGATCCTGCACGGCGTATTTGCCGATGACTCGCAGGTGATTGATTACCACCACAAACCCCAGTTCACGCCAAATCTGCAAACCCGTCTTGATGCCGCGCTCGACACCTTCTGGCAGGCGCTGCACCGCCGCGATGTTCAGGTTCCCGATCTTCTGTCTCTGCGAGGTAATGCCCATGCGTAAGATCATTAAACTGGCGCTGGCGGGATTACTCAGCGTCTCCACACTTGCGATTGCCGCAGAGTCTTCGCCAGAGGCGTTAAGGATTGGCTATCAGAAAAGCAATATCAGTTCGGTACTGGCGAAAAATTACCAAATGCTGGAAAAACGCTATCCGCAAACAAAAATCTCCTGGGTGGAGTTCCCCGCGGGTCCGCAAATGTTGGAAGCGTTAAACGTTGGCAGTATTGATCTCGGCAGTACCGGAGATATTCCGCCAATCTTTGCCCAGGCTGCCGGGGCTGATTTGGTATATGTGGGCGTCGAGCCGCCGAAGCCCAAAGCCGAAGTGATTCTGGTGGCAGAAAACAGCCCGATCAAAACCGTAGCCGATCTTAAAGGTCACAAAGTTGCTTTTCAGAAAGGTTCCAGTTCACACAACCTTTTACTGCGCGCACTACGCCAGGCCGGGCTTAAATTCACGGATATCCAGCCCACTTACCTGACGCCCGCCGATGCCCGCGCCGCGTTCCAGCAAGGTAACGTCGACGCCTGGGCTATCTGGGATCCCTACTACTCCGCTGCATTATTACAGGGCGGCGTGCGAGTGCTGAAAGATGGCACCGGTCTCAATCAAACAGGATCGTTTTATCTGGCTGCCCGTCCGTATGCAGAAAAAAACGGCGCTTTTATTCAGGGCGTGCTGGCAACCTTTAGTGAGGCCGATGCGTTAACCCGCAGTCAGCGTAAGCAAAGCATCCCTTTACTGGCAAAAACAATGGGTTTACCGGCACCGGTGATTGCCTCTTACTTAGATCATCGCCCTCCTACCACCATCAAACCGGTTAACGCCGATGTTGCCGCCTTACAGCAGCAAACGGCAGATCTGTTTTATGAAAACCGTCTGGTACCGAAAAAAGTCGATATTCGCCAGCGCATCTGGCAGCCCTCTCAACTGGAAGGAAAACAATTATGAGTCTGAATATGTTCTGGTTTTTACCGACCCACGGTGACGGGCATTATCTGGGAACGGAAGAAGGTTCACGTTCGGTTGATCACGGTTATCTGCAACAAATTGCGCAAGTGGCGGATCGTCTGGGCTATACCGGTGTGCTGATCCCGACGGGGCGATCGTGTGAAGATGCGTGGCTGGTGGCGGCGTCGATGATCCCGGTGACACAACGGCTGAAGTTTCTTGTCGCCCTGCGCCCCAGCGTAACCTCACCTACCGTTGCCGCCCGCCAGGCCGCCACGCTTGACCGTCTCTCTAACGGACGTGCGTTGTTTAACCTGGTCACAGGCAGCGATCCCCAAGAACTGGCAGGCGACGGCGTGTTCCTTGATCATAGCGAGCGTTACGAAGCCTCGGCAGAATTTACCCAGGTCTGGCGGCGGTTGTTGCTTGGCGAGACTGTGGATTTCAACGGCAAACATATTCATGTACGCGGAGCCAAACTGCTCTTCCCGCCGATTCAACAGCCTTATCCTCCGCTTTACTTTGGCGGATCGTCAGATGTCGCCCAGGATCTGGCCGCTGAACAGGTTGATCTTTATCTCACCTGGGGCGAACCGCCTGAACTGGTAAAAGAGAAGATCGCGCATGTTCGTGCAAAAGCTGCCGCACATGGACGCAAAATTCGTTTCGGTATTCGCCTGCATGTGATTGTCCGCGAAACCAACGACGAAGCGTGGCAGGCCGCTGAACGCTTAATCTCCCATCTTGATGATGAGACCATCGCTAAAGCACAAGCCGCGTTTGCCCGCACGGATTCCGTGGGGCAACAGCGAATGGCGGCGCTACATAACGGCAAGCGCGACAATCTGGAGATCAGCCCCAATTTATGGGCGGGCGTTGGCTTAGTGCGCGGCGGTGCCGGGACGGCGTTGGTGGGCGATGGTCCGACGGTCGCCGCGCGAATCAACGAATACGCCGCGCTTGGCATCGACAGCTTTGTGCTTTCTGGTTATCCGCATCTGGAAGAAGCGTATCGGATTGGCGAGTTGCTGTTCCCGCATCTGGATGTTGCCATCCCGGAAATTCCTCAGCCACAACTGCTGAATCCGCAAGGCGAAGCGGTGGCGAATGATTTCATCCCCCGTAACGTCGCGCAAAGCTAAGGAACAAGATAATGGCAACGCCAGTCAAGAAGTGGTTATTGCGCGTTGCCCCCTGGTTTTTACCGGTGGGCATCGTGGCGGTGTGGCAACTGGCCTCCTCGGTTGGCTGGCTGTCGACGCGTATTTTGCCCTCTCCGGAAGGAGTGATGACGGCGTTCTGGACGCTCTCCGCCAGCGGCGAATTGTGGCAGCATCTGGCGATCAGCTCCTGGCGGGCGTTGATTGGCTTTTCAATTGGCGGATCGCTGGGGTTGATTCTGGGACTGATAAGCGGACTGTCGCGCTGGGGAGAAAGGCTGCTGGATACCTCAATTCAGATGTTGCGCAACGTGCCGCATCTGGCGCTGATCCCGCTGGTGATTTTGTGGTTTGGCATTGATGAATCCGCAAAAATCTTTCTGGTGGCGCTCGGCACGCTATTCCCCATTTATATCAACACCTGGCACGGAATCCGTAATATCGATCGCGGTCTGGTGGAAATGGCGCGTAGCTATGGATTATCCGGCATACCGCTGTTTATCCATGTGATCCTGCCTGGTGCCCTGCCCTCAATTATGGTCGGCGTACGTTTTGCGTTGGACCTGATGTGGCTGACGCTGATTGTTGCCGAAACCATTTCTGCCAATTCCGGCATTGGTTATCTGGCGATGAATGCGCGGGAGTTTTTGCAAACGGATGTGGTGGTAGTCGCCATTATTCTCTACGCCCTGCTCGGCAAACTTGCTGACGTCAGCGCGCAGCTGTTAGAGCGCCTCTGGCTGCGCTGGAATCCGGCTTATCATTTGAAGGAGGCCACGGTATGAATACTGCTCGTCTGAACCAGGGCACACCCTTGTTACTCAATGCAGTAAGCAAACATTACGCGAAAAATATCGTCCTGAACCAACTGGATTTACATATTCCGGCAGGTCAGTTTGTGGCGGTGGTGGGCCGCAGCGGTGGTGGCAAAAGTACCCTGCTGCGCCTGCTGGCAGGTCTGGAAACGCCAACCGCAGGCGATGTGTTAGCGGGTACCACACCGCTGGCTGAGATTCAGGAAGACACGCGAATGATGTTTCAGGATGCGCGTCTGCTACCGTGGAAATCGGTGATTGATAACGTTGGGTTAGGCCTTAAAGGTCAGTGGCGCGATGCCGCGCGTCGGGCGTTGGCAGCGGTAGGACTGGAAAATCGCGCGGGGGAATGGCCTGCCGCACTCTCTGGCGGGCAGAAACAGCGTGTGGCGCTGGCAAGGGCATTGATCCATCGACCAGGTTTGTTGTTGCTTGATGAACCGCTCGGGGCGCTGGACGCCTTAACGCGACTGGAAATGCAGGATTTGATTGTGTCACTTTGGCAGGAGCACGGTTTTACCGTCTTGCTGGTGACGCATGATGTGAGCGAAGCGGTAGCAATGGCTGACCGGGTGTTGTTAATTGAAGAGGGAAAAATTGGTCTGGATTTGACGGTGGATATCCCCCGTCCGCGCCGGTTAGGGTCGGTGCGATTAGCGGAACTGGAAGCGGAAGTATTGCAACGGGTGATGCAGCGTGGTGAATCTGAAACTCGCCTGAGAAAACAGGGGTAAATTCCCCGAATGGCGGCGCTATTGCCGCCATTCGGTTATTTATCAAGCCAGAGCTTTAGTTATCTTCTCGTACAGATCGCCAGAGAGATTTTCCAGCCCTTTCAACTGCTCCAGCGCCGCGCGCATTTTCTCCTGACGTTTGGCATCGTAACGTTTCAGGCGAATCAGCGGTTCAATCAGGCGCGATGCCACCTGCGGGTTACGGCTGTTGAGGTCGGTAAGCATTTCCACCAGGAACTGATAACCGCTGCCATCTTCGGCATGGAACGCTGCCGGGTTGCTGCCCGCAAATGCCCCAATCAACGAACGAATGCGGTTCGGGTTGCTCATGGTAAATGAGCGATGCTGCAACAGACCACGCACCGTCTCCAGCACATTTTCCGCCGGACTCGTGGCTTGCAGGATAAACCATTTATCCATCACCAGACCGTCCTGATACCACTTGTCGTCATATTCCTGCATCAGCGCGTCACGGCATGGCAGCTGTGCGGCAACCGCCGCAGAAAGCGCCGCCAGCGCATCGGTCATATTGTTTGCTTCATGGTACTGCTTGCTTACCAGCACGTCAGCCAGATGCGTTTCACCAAAAGCGAGGAAGCGCAGGCAGGCATTACGCAGAGTGCGTTTTGCAATATCTTCATGCTCAACACGGTATTCGCTCTGGTAATTCGCGTTGTAAATAGCCAGCAGCTCATCCGCCAGTTCAGTCGCCAGAGTACGGGTAAGTGCTTCGCGTACTTCGGCAATGGCAATCGGATCAATGGTATCGAACAGTTCCGCCATTTCATTTACCGAAGGCAGCGTCAGAATTTCTGCCGCCAGTGCCGGATCGATTTTTTCATCCAGCAGCACCGCGCGGAAAGCATCTGCCACATGCACCGGTAGAGACAGCGGCTGCCCTTGCTGATGACGGGCGACGTTCAGCTTGATGTAGGTTGCCAGCAGGCTTTGCGCCGCATCCCAGCGGGAGAAATCATTACGCGCATGACGCATCAGGAAGGTCAGTTGCTGATCGCTCCACTTATATTCCAGTTTCACTGGCGCAGAGAATTCACACAGCAGTGCGGGCACCGGCTGGAAGTAGACATTATCAAAGACAAAGGTCTGTTCCCCCTGGGTGACGTTCAGTACCGAATTCACCGGATGACCGCCTTTCTGCAACGGGATCACTTTGCCTTCGTTGTCATACAGTTCGATGGCAAACGGAATATGCAGAGGTTGTTTTTCTGCCTGATCCGGCGTGGCTGGCGTGCGCTGGCTGATGGTCAGGGTATACTGCTCGGTTTCCGGATTGTAGTCGTCTTTGACGGTCACAACCGGCGTACCGGACTGGCTGTACCAACGGCGGAAATGGGAGAGATCGACATTTGACGCATCTTCCATCGCCTGAACAAAGTCGTCGCAGGTTGCCGCACTGCCATCATGGCGCTCGAAATAGAGCTGCATCCCTTTCTGGAAGTTTTCTTCGCCCAGCAGAGTGTGGATCATGCGAATCACTTCCGCGCCCTTCTCATAAACGGTCAGGGTGTAGAAGTTGTTCATTTCAATAACCATATCCGGGCGGATCGGGTGCGCCATCGGGCTGGCGTCTTCCGCAAACTGCAATCCGCGCATGGTGCGCACGTTGTTGATACGGTTTACTGCGCGGGAACCAAGATCAGAGCTGAACTCCTGATCGCGGAACACGGTTAAGCCTTCTTTCAGGCTGAGCTGGAACCAGTCGCGACAGGTCACACGGTTACCGGTCCAGTTGTGAAAATATTCGTGACCAATAACGCGCTCAATATCGAGATAATCTTTATCGGTCGCGGTATCGGTGCGCGCCAGTACATACTTGGAGTTAAAGATGTTAAGACCTTTATTCTCCATTGCGCCCATATTGAAGAAATCCACCGCGACGATCATATAGATGTCGAGGTCATACTCCAGACCGAAGCGTTCTTCATCCCATTTCATGGAGTTTTTCAGCGAGGTCATCGCCCACAGCGCACGATCAAGATTGCCGCGATCGACGTACAGCTCCAGCGCTACTTCGCGACCAGAACGCGTGGTGAAGGTGTCGCGCAGTACATCAAAGTCACCTGCCACCAGCGCAAACAGGTAGCACGGTTTCGGGAACGGGTCCTGCCATTGTACCCAGTGGCGTCCATTTTCCAATTCGCCTTGCGCAACGCGGTTACCGTTGGAAAGCAGGAAGGGATATTTGGTTTTATCGGCAATAATTTTGGTGGTAAAACGCGCCAGCACGTCCGGGCGGTCGAGATAATACGTAATATGGCGGAAACCTTCGGCTTCACACTGGGTGCAAAGCGCATCGCCTGACTGATAAAGCCCTTCCAGCGCGGTATTCGTCGCCGGGCTAATTTCATTAACGATCTTGAGCGTAAAACGCTCCGGCAAATTACTGATGACCAGTGCGCCCTCTTCTTCTTTCCAGGCGGTCCATGGCTCATCATTAATATGAACAGAAACCAGTTTGAGATCTTCGCCATTGAGACGAAGCGGAGCATCTGATGCACCATGACGGACAGCCTGGCTGACCGCGGTAACGACCGTCTTTTGCGCGTCCAGGTCAAAGGTCAAGTCAATATCAGTAATCTGGTAATCCGGCGCACGATAATCGTGACGGTATTTGGCTTGTGGCTGTTGAGTCATAAATAACCTTTAGCATCTTTTATAGAGTCTGGTGTTCAGTCTATTCCTGTTGCGTAAATCGCGCTATGCAGAATCTTCATCTTTTCAGACACAAAGCCAATTTTTGCTACAATTCTATAATAGGAGGCACAAATTGCCCTCGACCAGAATGGGTGCTTATGGTGTGATCGGGGTTCAATAAATCGCTAAACAAGGTATACTCCAGCGGTTTTCGAAGATGTTTATTGTACTAAACGCTCCCGCGAGAGGATGCTACTGCGAACCTATGACACAATTCGCTTCTCCTGTTCTGCACTCGTTGCTGGATACAGATGCTTATAAGTTGCATATGCAGCAAGCTGTTTTTCATCACTATCACGATGTGCATGTAGCCGCTGAATTTCGTTGCCGTGGTGACGACCTTTTGGGGATATATGCTGATGCCATCCGCGAGCAGGTGCATGCAATGCAACATCTGCGTCTTCAGGAGGAGGAGTTCCAGTGGCTGACCGGTCTGCCCTTCTTCAAGCCTGATTACCTGAACTGGCTGCGTGATTTTCGCTATAACCCGGAGCAAGTTTCCGTTACTAACGATAACGGTAAACTTAATATTCGCCTTACCGGGCCGTGGCTGGAAGTAATCATGTGGGAAGTTCCGTTACTGGCAGTGATCAGTGAACTGGTGCATCACTATCGTTCCCCCGAGGCTAGTGTACAGCTGGCGATGAATACCCTTGAGCAAAAACTGGCTGATTTCACCACATTAACTGCCGGGCTCGATATGTCGCGCTTCCATTTGATGGATTTCGGTACTCGTCGGCGTTTTTCCCGAGACGTACAAGAAGCCATTGTTAAGCGCTTACAGCAAGAATCCTGGTTTGTCGGTACCAGTAATTACGATCTGGCACGTCGTTTGTCGCTCACACCGATGGGTACCCAGGCGCATGAGTGGTTTCAGGCACATCAACAAATTAGCCCAGATTTAGCGACCAGTCAGCGAGCTGCACTTGCTGCCTGGCTGGAAGAGTATCCCGATCAACTTGGCATTGCATTAACCGACTGCATCACTATGGATGCCTTCCTGCGTGATTTCGGTGTCGAGTTCGCCAGTCGTTATCAGGGATTACGCCATGACTCTGGCGATCCGGTTGAATGGGGTGAAAAAGCCATTGCCCATTATCTGAAGCTGGGTATCGATCCACAAAGTAAGGTGTTAGTGTTTTCCGATAATCTCGATTTAACGAAGGCTATTGAGCTTTATCGGCACTTCTCTTCGCGAATCAAATTGAGCTTTGGTATTGGCACACGACTGACCTGTGATATTCCTCAGGTTAAACCACTCAATATTGTGATTAAGCTGGTGGAATGTAATGGTAAGCCGGTGGCTAAGCTTTCTGATAGCCCAGGTAAAACCATTTGCCATGATAAAGCCTTTGTGCGGGCATTGCGCAAAGCCTTCGATCTTCCCCAAATCAAAAAAGCCAGTTAATTTAGAGGGAGTCGTAAAGGCTCCCTTTTTGCCTTTTATTCTGAAATCTTTCACTCAGCCTGCGAATTCTGCTTGTCTGATTGCAGATGCCAGGTAACATAGGTATCCCCCCATTGAAGGGTGGACAAGTGTTTATTTTTTCCGACTATTAACAGAGAGAATATTATGAGCGTTGTGCCTGTAGCCGACGTACTCCAGGGCCGTGTAGCCGTTGACAGCGAAGTCACCGTGCGCGGATGGGTACGTACCCGCCGAGATTCAAAAGCTGGCATCTCCTTCCTCGCCGTTTATGACGGTTCCTGCTTTGATCCTGTACAGGCTGTCATCAATAATTCTCTGCCCAATTACAATGAAGACGTCCTGCGTCTGACCACCGGTTGCTCGGTCATTGTGACGGGTAAAGTCGTGGCGTCTCCAGGCCAGGGGCAACAATTTGAAATTCAGGCCAGCAAGGTTGAAGTTGCTGGTTGGGTTGAAGATCCAGACACTTACCCGATGGCGGCAAAACGCCACAGCATTGAGTATCTGCGTGAAGTCGCTCACCTGCGTCCGCGCACAAACCTGATTGGTGCCGTCGCGCGCGTTCGCCATACGTTGGCGCAGGCGCTGCATCGCTTCTTTAACGAGCAGGGGTTCTTCTGGGTTTCAACGCCACTGATTACTGCGTCTGATACCGAAGGTGCTGGCGAAATGTTCCGCGTTTCTACGCTGGATCTGGAAAACCTGCCGCGTAACGATCAGGGCAAAGTGGATTTCGACAAAGACTTCTTCGGTAAAGAGTCTTTCCTGACCGTATCTGGTCAGTTGAACGGCGAGACCTACGCTTGCGCATTGTCTAAAATTTATACCTTCGGCCCGACTTTCCGTGCTGAAAACTCCAACACCAGCCGTCACCTGGCGGAATTCTGGATGCTGGAGCCGGAAGTGGCGTTTGCTAACCTGAACGATATCGCGGGTCTGGCTGAAGCCATGCTGAAATATGTCTTCAAAGCGGTTCTCGAAGAGCGCGCAGACGACATGAAATTCTTCGCTGAACGCGTAGATAAAGATGCCGTTTCACGTCTGGAACGCTTCATTGAGGCCGATTTCGCGCAGGTGGATTACACCGACGCAGTGACCATTCTCGAAAACTGCGGTAAGAAATTTGAGAACCCGGTTTACTGGGGCGTTGATCTCTCTTCTGAGCATGAACGTTATCTGGCGGAAGAACACTTTAAAGCACCGGTAGTGGTTAAAAACTATCCGAAAGACATTAAAGCGTTCTATATGCGCCTTAACGAAGACGGAAAAACCGTTGCGGCAATGGACGTTCTGGCACCGGGCATCGGTGAGATCATCGGTGGTTCCCAGCGTGAAGAGCGTCTGGATGTGCTGGACGAGCGTATGCTGGAAATGGGCCTGAACAAAGAGGATTACTGGTGGTATCGCGATCTGCGTCGCTACGGAACTGTTCCGCATTCCGGATTCGGTCTTGGTTTTGAACGCCTGATTGCTTACGTAACAGGCGTGCAGAACGTGCGTGACGTGATTCCGTTCCCGCGTACTCCGCGTAACGCCAGCTTCTAATTACATTTCATATGCAAAAAGCCAGCACCTGTTGCTGGCTTTTTTTCGCTTATTCACTTCTATAACGTCAATTTTTGTCAGCACATCGCAAACAAATTTCGTATCAATCGGCAAAAGACCTTGTATCTGTTACGGAATATTTCTCTGAATTATGATTGATTAAAAATTATTCCGCATAATTATTGCGGTTTAGTTTTTTCTCAACTACACGAGTGTTTTTTAATCAAAAAATTAGCTGTCCAGATGTCTATTGACAAAACCAGGTTATTTTCTGGTAGCAATAAATTTAAGACATCAGGCAAATAAAATATAAGAAAATCATATAAATGTATAAGATCAACGGAAAATTCACAGGAAAAGGAGAGGAAATATGACGGTGTTCACAAAGTTTGTTCTTGTTAATATTTTTTTACATATTTTTTCTTTTTGTAACCACTTTTTTAACTTTGTAGCACTTTCACTGTGGCGAAACGTTAGCCCGAATGGAAAGATGCCTGTCAGATACATAAAGACACCAAACTTTCATCAATAGTTCCGTGAATATTTATTTACAGAATTTATTGGCGGCAGTGGCAGGTGTTATAAAAAAAACCATGAGGGTAATAAATAATGATGAAGCGCAATATTCTGGCAGTGGTCGTCCCTGCTCTGTTGGTAGCAGGTACCGCAAACGCTGCGGAAATCTATAACAAAGATGGCAACAAACTGGATCTGTACGGTAAAGCTGTCGGTTTGCATTATTTCTCCAAGGGTAACGGTGAAAACAGTTACGGTGGCAATGGCGATAAGACCTATGCCCGTCTTGGTTTTAAAGGGGAAACTCAGATTAACTCCGATCTGACCGGCTACGGTCAGTGGGAATACAACTTCCAGGGTAATAACTCTGAAGGTGATGATGCTCAGAATGGCAATAAAACGCGTCTGGCATTTGCTGGTCTGAAATTCGCTGATGCGGGTTCTTTCGATTATGGTCGTAACTACGGCGTGGTTTATGATGCCCTGGGTTATACCGATATGCTGCCTGAGTTTGGTGGTGATACCGCTTACAGCGATGACTTCTTCGTAGGTCGTGTTGGCGGCGTTGCAACTTACCGTAACTCCAACTTCTTTGGTCTGGTTGACGGTCTGAATTTCGCTGTTCAGTACCTGGGTAAAAACGAGCGTGACACTGCACGTCGTTCTAACGGCGACGGTGTTGGCGGCTCTATCAGCTATGAATTTGAAGGCTTTGGTATCGTTGGTGCTTATGGTGCTGCAGACCGTACCAACCTGCAGGAAGACTCTACCCTTGGCAAAGGCAAAAAAGCTGAACAGTGGGCTACTGGCCTGAAGTATGATGCTAACAACATCTATCTGGCAGCTAACTACGGTGAAACCCGTAATGCTACGCCGATCACTGGTGGCTTTGCCAACAAAACACAAGATATCCTGTTAGTTGCGCAATACCAGTTCGACTTCGGTCTGCGTCCGTCCATCGCCTATACCAAATCTAAAGCGAAAGATGTAGAAGGTATCGGTGATGTTGATCTGGTGAACTACATTGAAGTGGGCGCAACCTACTACTTCAACAAAAACATGTCTACCTATGTTGACTATGCGATTAACCAAATCGATTCTGACAACAAGCTGGGCGTAGGTTCTGACGATACAGTTGCTGTTGGTATCGTTTACCAGTTCTAATAGCATACCCCTTTGTTAAATGCCTAAAAAACAGGACGTTGGTCCTGTTTTTTTATACCTGATAGAGAAATCTTGCATCTGAAAAAAACAGTCAGAGTTTTCATCAGTAATAGTTGGAATTTTGTAAATCTCCCGTTACCCTGATAGTGGACTTCCCTTCTGTAACCATAATGGAACCTCGTCATGTTTGAGAACATTGCTGCCGCTCCTGCCGACCCAATACTGGGCCTGGCCGATCTGTTTCGTACCGATGAACGTCCCGGAAAAATCAATCTCGGGATCGGTGTCTATAAAGATGAGACGGGCAAAACACCGGTACTGACCAGCGTAAAAAAAGCTGAGCAGTATCTGCTCGAAAATGAAACTACCAAAAACTACCTCGGCATTGATGGTATTCCGGAATTTGGCCGCTGCACTCAGGAACTTCTGTTCGGAAAAGGTAGCGCATTGATTAATGATAAGCGTGCTCGTACTGCCCAGACCCCTGGTGGCACGGGAGCATTGCGCGTCGCCGCCGATTTCCTTGCAAAAAAAACCGATGTAAAACGTGTTTGGGTGAGCAACCCTAGCTGGCCAAACCATAAGAGTGTGTTTAATTCAGCCGGTCTGGAAGTGCGTGAATACGCTTATTATGACGCAGAAAACCACTCCCTGGACTTCGACGCTCTGGTAAACAGCCTGAATGAAGCGCAGGCTGGCGATGTTGTTCTGTTCCATGGTTGTTGCCATAACCCAACCGGGATTGATCCTACCCTTGAACAATGGCAGACGCTGGCACAACTGTCAGTTGAAAAAGGCTGGCTACCGCTGTTTGACTTCGCTTACCAGGGGTTTGCTCGTGGCCTGGAAGAAGATGCTGAAGGCCTGCGCGCTTTCGCAGCTCTACATAAAGAGCTGATCATTGCCAGCTCCTACTCGAAAAACTTTGGTCTGTATAACGAGCGCGTAGGTGCCTGTACGTTGGTTGCCGCTGACAGCGAAATTGTTGACCGCGCATTCAGCCAGATGAAATCGACCATCCGTGCTAACTACTCCAACCCACCAGCTCATGGTGCTGCCGTTGTTGCTACTATTCTGAGTAATGATGCCCTGCGTGCAATTTGGGAGCAGGAATTGACTGATATGCGTCAGCGTATTCAGCGTATGCGTTTGCTGTTTGTGAGCACCCTGCAGGAAAAAGGCGCAAACCGCGACTTTAGCTTTATCATTAAGCAGAACGGTATGTTCTCCTTTAGTGGCCTGACTAAAGAACAAGTATTGCGTCTGCGTGAAGAGTTTGCGGTGTATGCGGTTGCTTCTGGTCGAGTGAACGTAGCCGGGATGACGCCAGATAACATGGCGCCGCTTTGCGAAGCGATTGTGGCAGTGCTGTAAAGACTAGTTAAACGAAGCCCGCTGTGAAAGCGGGCTTTTTTATGTGCCTTACCAGACGGGCATTTCATCTTGCAGGAAGGGGTTATGCAACCGCTCGTAACCAAGAGTGGATAATGGTCCGTGACCCGGAATAAATGTCACGTCATCACCCAGCGGCAGCAATTTATCTTTGATTGCAGCAATCAGTTGATTGTGATCGCCACGCGGGAAGTCACTACGCCCTACTCCGCCTTTGAAAATAACATCGCCAGAAATCAGCAGCTTTGCCTGATCATCAAAAAACACCACATGACCCGGCGTATGCCCAGGGCAATGTAACACCTGTAAAGTCACATTCCCTATGCTGATGGTATCGCCATCATTGAGCCAACGATCCGGCGTCAATGGCTGACACTCGTCCAGTCCAAACATACGACTTTGCGCTGGCAAACCTTGCAGCCAAAACTCATCTTCTTTTTCCGGGCCAAGAACCGGCACGCCGTAATGTTGCGCCAGTTCCGCCGCTGCACCAACATGGTCCAGATGACCATGCGTCAGCAGGATCTGCATCAGCGTCAGGCCGCTGGCGTCAACTTCCTGTTTGATTTTTTCCGCATCGCCGCCAGGATCGACCAGTGCGGCCAGACGGGTTTGTTCACACCAGATCAATGAACAGTTCTGGGAGAATGCGGTGACCGGAATAATACGATAGTTCATACTGCCCCTGTTTTGTTAAGCGATTGCTACCAGTGCCGTGCTGGCCCGGTATCAATATGCACAAAGTTACTACGTGGGTAATATCCTACACCACCTGCGCGCATAGATAACGCGGCTTTGCGAATATTGCTTAACGCGATGCCTTCAATATGGAAATCCATCGCCTGGCCTTTAGTGTGATAGCTTTTCTTCGCTACTCCACGGCTGTGGGCGCGTAATTCATTGTTGGTATCAATAGAGCGATAACCAGAAATGAGTTGCACCGGTTTGCGGGTGCCTAACAACCCTTGCAGGCGATACAACTGGTCAAATAACCCTGGGTCGATGGACTTTATTTTGTTCGCGCGGTAATCGCGGAAAAAATGGTTTAGTTTTGCCAATTCTTCCTGAATATAGCCTCTGCCATCGAAAAACTCCGCTTTGATTGACTCTCCGGTATGGAGATTATTGAGTGTCAAAATGCGCGGGCGTGGGGTAGAGAGTGTCGCAAATGCAGGAGCAGCAGGCAGGATGGCAGCACCAAGTGCAACACCACCCAGCGCCAACAATTTGCGGCGATTAGCGTCGAATTTGTCCATGATAATCAAGTCTACAGGTCAATGTTATCGTTTATATGCACTTCTGGCGCACAAGAGGTACCTTATCCGCCAGTAAAGCTGACGTCAAGGCGACTCTCCCCCAGCAGTGACGGGGGCTACAGAGAATCGCCCCCAATCATGCTAATTATTACGACAACTAATTTTCCCGAACTACTTCATTTACCTGATTAATTGTTCCGCTTTTGAGACAATTTGCGAGCTGGATCGCGCAGGCAGATCATAATTGTAAATATCTGTACGATATTGGGTGCGTCCATCAGCTCCCACGAATGCCGTCAGATAGTAAAGATTAACCGGGATGGTCTGACGGATGTTGACATATCGGGTATCACCTTGCTTAAGCGCATCGGAGATACGTTTGTCATTCCAGCCAGCATCCTGCAACAGCATATTCGCCAGTTCAGATGCCTTATTTACCCGCACACAACCGGAACTGAGTGCCCGGGTATCCCGTTTGAACAGATTGTGGTTAGGCGTGTCATGCAGATAAATAGCATCTGTACTTGGCATGTTGAATTTATAACGCCCCAGTGAATTGCGTGCGCCGGGCGCTTGCTGGAAACGGAACGGCAGATTCGAGGCTGTAATTGTTGACCAGTCAACTTGCCATGGATCAATGGCCTCTTTACTGTTCCAGCCACGCATTACTGTGTAACCATGGCTTTCAAGGTAACCGGGATCATTACGCACTTTTGGCAGAATATCTTTGCGTGCCAGTGTTGGCGGTACGTTCCACGGTGGGTTCACTACCACATTGTTAAGGGCACTGCTCATCATCGGCGTTTTGCGGTCAGGACGACCAACAATTACCCGCGAGTCCAGCACCTGATTGCCATCCTGGTAATAAACCAACGAATAAGCCGGGATGTTAACCATGATACCGGTAGAAAGTTCTGCGGGCAGTAAGCGCAATCGCTGAATATTAAGCGCCAGGACACCCGCACGTTGTGCAGGAGTGACATTCAACCAGTCACGTGTTGCCGGTCCAATTGCACCATCTGCGCCCAATCCTTGCCACGCCTGAAAACGCTTAACGGCCTCCACCAGCTCCTTATCATAGGCGGCCCGAACTGCAGGAGCTGCTTTTTTGCGTGGTTCGGTTTGTTTGTCTAACGGTTTTGTCTCTGACGTTTCAACAGCCACCGCCGATGGACTTACCACAGCCTCTGCTGGGGTTTCATCTCCTGGCAATGCTATCTTCGGGCCACCTTCCAGCATACCTGTACGCTGCAATATCTCTCGCAATGCCGGTACGTCGTTACTCCACTGACCGGGGCGCAGCGTTGTTTTCCCCGTGAGCTGTGGCCACGGTTTGGTGTCAGCCAACAAGGTCAACAGTGATTCATGCATTGCAGTATATTGCGGATGTTTTGGTGCCAGACCTGCAACGAATGCGGGCAATTGCCCGTTATCCAGTGCTACCTGCCACTGATTTATCACCGACAGAGGCGGCGTCGCTAAAGCATATGGTTTGCTACTGTAAAGCCAGCGCGTGCCTTTTACCGGAATATTCGCGGTAAAATGGAGATACCCCATCATCGCATCCGAGAGCACAACATCACGTGCTATCCCTTTCACTTCAGGATTCGTCAGTAGCTCCACCCACTTGTTAAATTGTGGCTGAAATCCTGCTATTGCCACTTCAGCCAGTTGTTGCTGAAAGGCTTTCACCGCTTCACGGTTTTCCCACATCGGCTGCATATCACGCGCAGCATATAACAACTCAAGCTGGTTGCGATAAACCGGCTTATAGTCTGCGGGTAATTGAGATTCGATTTGTGTACGGGCTTTCTCCGCCGCACCTTCTGGTAGCGGTTGAAGCCCCGCCATCATCGCCGTGGCTTGCGCCTGCGGCTGGACATCTCCCTGTTCGGTAATAGCAATTGTGCTGTCACCTGGGATCATTTCAGGCTCATCGGCCTGCGCACTAAACAGTGGAGCGAATGTTACGGCCAGGCATAAACTCATTGCCGACAGCCGACGACCACGTATTGTATTAAGCAACATCCCTTGCCCCCTGTTGTAATCATACTCAGAAACAGCCGAATCGCTTGTTCGGTTGGCGATCCACATAAGCCAGTACTACACGAAGTATGACGAGTAAGCCTGAATCACTCGTCAGGCTTCTTATAAGTATATAAACACCGAAATGTTTTTGCCCGACCTAATGTAAAGAAGTTTAAGGAAATTGCATCATTTGATGAGACTTTTCGGAAAAGAAGAAGGCGGCTTTGCAGCCGCCTGGGGATTTAGCTTGCTTCAGAAGGCGCATCCACCGTGCCTGGAAGCGTTTCAGGGAGTTGCGGTGTAAAACCACGCAGACCGACTACGTGAACGTGTTCGGTATTCTGGAAGACTTTACGCACCAGTTTATAGGTGGTGCCTTTTTCCGGGCTGATATTTTCCGGCGCTGCGATGATGAGCTGCATTTGCAAACGCTCACACAATTCAAACAGCGTGGCAATGGAACGGGCATCCAGTCGCGCTGCTTCATCAAGGAACAGCAGACGGCAAGGCGAGATATCTTTACCGCGCAAGCGGCGAGATTCATCTTCCCAACTCTGTACCACCATCACCAGAATCGACATACCGGTACCAATAGCCTCACCGGTCGACAATGCACCAGACTCCGCGCGCAACCAGCCATCGGAACCACGGTTAACCTCAACTTCCATTTCAAGATAGTTGCGGTAATCCAGCAGTTCTTCACCGATGGTCTGCGGCGTGCGCTGCCCCATATCAATCTGCGGATTAAGGCGCTGATACAGTTTCGCCAGCGCTTCCGAGAAGGTCAGACGGTTGCTGTTAAACAGATCCTGATGTTGTTCGTGCTGTTCAGAGAGCACATCCAGCAGCATGGCGTGCGTTTCACGCACGTTCACGTTGAGGCGCACGCTGTTCACCTGACCGAACGATACGTTCTGCAAGCCCTGGTTGAGCATACGGATACGGTTCTGCTCGCGCTGAATGGTTTTACGGATGATGTTCGCCACGCTGCGGGAACTGATCGCCAGTTTCTGTTCGCGGGACGTTAACTCTTCAGTCAGACGGCTAAGTTCGATCTCCATCTGCTCGATAGCTTCAACCGGATCATCGGTACGAATAATATCCTGACGAATACGTTCACGCAGATGCTGATAAACCGCCACGAAGAACTGAATTTTACGCTCCGGACGTTTTGGATCTTCTGACAAACGCAGCACGTCGCGCAGATGTTCGTTATCCGCTACCGCGAGACGCAACGCACCCAACGCCTTATCCGACATGGAACGCAAATCATCAGCGGAGAGATAAGCCAGCTCACGACGGTGTAAGCGGCGCTCAACGCCGTTATCTTTCACCATGCGCATCACTGCACACCAGCCCGCTTTCGCGGTCACTACCTGCTCGCGCATCTCAAAGTAATCACGCTCCAGCTTGCGCAGTTTGCGGGTCAGGTTGTCCATCTCCGCTTCGCAGAAGGTAAGCGCTTTTTCCAGTTGGTTGCGACGTGAACGGTTATTGCTCAGCTGCGCATGTAACTCATCACGGCGAATACGCGCCCGCTCTTCTGCCCCGCTATCAGCACGCACGCCGATATCCTGCAATTCACGTTGCAGATCGTTGAGTAGCTCTTTTTTGGTGTCATACGAACTTTTCAGCGAAGCCAGTACCTGATTGTACTGACTTAACTGCGCGGCGTGTCCGCGCAACGCTTCACGAGCGCGGGTACGCTCCGCTTCCGCCTGTTCCAGACGTTCACGCAGTTTTTCGTTGAGATCGCTGTTACCGCTAAGCATTTCTGCCGAGTCAGAGTAGCTAAAGTGCGCACGACGCTGCACCACTTCCGTCAGGGCAAACGCCTGCTGACGGGCATCGCGCTGCATCTGCTGAGAGTACGCGTAATCTTCTTTTAACTGTTCGAACTGTTCCGGGTCGCTCTGCAATACCGAAACGATCGGTTCCAGTTTCGCCAGTTGATTGCCAAACTGCTGAACAAAACGTGCGGCTTCCTGGGCTTCATCCAGACGTTCGCGGATTTCATCGACGCGATCCGCCAGGCTGTCATCAGCCAACAAATTGAGACGCGGCAGAATGCGGTTCAGCGCCGTAACACCCTCTTTCGCCTGCTCAAACTGAATACGCTGCTGCTGGTTATCATTTTCATGATTACTCAACGCCCGCTCCAGTTCGACGCGACGGCTGTTCAGTTGACGGATTTCTGCTTCCGGATCAGACTCAAACGCCACCGCCAGATGGCTGCCGATAAAGCGGCTGAACGCCTGATGCAGACGCTGGGTTTTCTGTACATCAAAGGAGAGCGTGGCGAAGCGTTCGGAAAGCACTTCACGCTCGGCATGGAGGCTTTCGATACGGCTTTCGCGCGCCGCGCGTCCAAACAGCGGCACTTCCGGGAAACGTGAATAACGCCACTGACGATCGGCGATTTTCACCACTACCGCTTTTTCCAGCTCATCAACGCTGAACACGCTGTCATCGAATGACTGCGGATCCCCTTCGATCAGATAGAGATCTTCCGGGCAATCGGTCAAGCCTTCCAGGTGTTCGGTTACCTGTGACAGATCTGGCACCACGATGGCGTGGCGTGACGGGCCATACAGCGCCGAGAAGTACGGCGCATCTTCCAGGCTAACATCGTCATAAATTTCTGACAGCAGCACGCCGCCAAAACGCTCCGCCAGCGCATTCAGACGCTGGTCTTCAGAACCACCTGGCTGGCTTAAACGTTCGATCTCTTCATCGACGGCGTTTTTGCGTGCGCCAACTTCGTCACGTTCAACAATCGCTTCGCGCTCACGCTCAAGCAACTGTTGCAGATATTCGGTGACGTCCTGGCTGGAGGAGAACGCTTCACCGCACTGTTCGCTCAACTGGTTGAGACTGTTTTGCGCGGCCAGCCAAACCGGCGCACGCTGCATCAAACTCTGAATGCGAGACTGCAGCTGTTCCTGCTCCTGACGCAGTGCCATACGCTCTTCGCGGGCGTTAGAAACACTGTCGGAAAGAGAGGCAATGCGCGCTTCCAGCTCCTGATGCAGGGCTTCCAGTTCGTCGATATCAAAATTCTTGCCCTGACGTTTGCAGAAATCTGCCAACAGACGCTCAGCTTCTTGCTGCTCGCGCAGACGCTGTTCCAGTTCGCTTAAGCGCATCCGCAACGGCTGAACCTGCTCTGCCAGGTGACGCTGATCGACCCCTTCGCGCAATAGTTCGCGGGCGACATCCCACGCCTCGTTACGCGCCAGCGGGCCGTTGATTGCCACCACCAGCTGATAAGCCTGTTCAAACTGGCTGTGCGCGGTTTGCGCCATGCTCATTTTCTGCTCAAGAGAGAGCATTTTTTCAGTCGCTTCCAGTTCTTTCGCCTGGAAGGTTTCCAGCCATTCGGCGGCGCTGTCGGCGGTTAAGTCCGGCAGATGGCACAGTTCTTTGGCACGATTAAGCGCAGCAATCGCCTGGTTGTACTGGATAGCGCGCGTTTGCTGGACGTCCAGCGCCTGCTGGTAGTCAGCAAGCTGGCTTTTCAGCTCGTCCACTTCCAGCTCGGCAGCTTCCGCACGAGCCTCGTTCTCTTCCTGGCGCTCGATGGCTTCTGCCACCACTTCGTTTTGCTCTTCCAGGCGGACCTGCAACTCATCGAGATCCGCTTCGTAGCGTTCAATCTTTTCCTGCTGACGCAGTGCGGTTTGCACCAGGTTCAGGTGATCGCTGGCCGCCTGATAATCCGCTTCCAGATCGCCTTCGGCACCGTTGTGCTCTGCCAGTTCACGCGCCATATCGACGTGTTTGTACTGCTCAGCCGCCAGTTGCTGACGCGAAGTGTGAAGCTCACGACGAAACTCCAGCGCTTTATCCAGGTGAACACGGCGCTCGTTGGCGTGGCGCATGTAGTCCGCCGCCACGTAGTTGGTAGCTTCGCTGATCAGATGCTTGAACAAGTCACGGTCAGACTGGGTAACACGAATCGCTTCCAGCGTCATACGGTTTTCACGCAGCGCCGCTTCCATGTCCTGGAACGCTTTACGCACACCGCTATTTTCTGGCAACAGGTAGTCGCGCAGAGAACGGGTAATGGCGCTGGAGATCCCGCCATACAGCGAAGCTTCAATCAGACGATAGAATTTACTACGATCAGACGCTGAGCGCAGACGACGTGCGATGATGCCCAGATCGAACATCAGCGAGTGGTAATCGGTAATGGAGTTGAACTGTTTAAACTGCACGCCTTCCATCGCCTCGAGCTTGTCTTTCAGCTCGTTAAGCGGGAGCACGCGCGCCTGACGTTCATTCAGGGTTTCGGTCACCAGTTGTGTCGGCTGCACCGACATCGGCAAGCCCTGAATGGCAAATGGTTTGATATCAACTTTACGATCGCGCCCGGCAACCTGTTGCAGACGCACACCGACCACCACGCGCTGGTGGCGCGAGTTAATGGTGTCGAGCATCGAATAACAGACACCCGCTTTCAGCTTACCGTGCAGACCTTTATCGCGCGAACCGCTGGTGGCCCCGGCCTCCGTGGTGTTACGGAAATGCAGCAGGGTCAGGTCGGGAATGAGCGCCGTCACAAACGCCGCCATCGTGGTGGATTTACCCGCACCGTTACCGCCGGAAAGCGTCGTGACCAGCTCATCCAGGTCAAAGGTGCGAGCAAAAAAACCGTTCCAGTTAATCAGCGTCAGTGAGCGAAATTTACCGCGTTCAATCATTATTCTTCCTCTCCGCTATCTGGCTGATTCTCTTGGGTTTCATCGTTGAGTTGCAGATGATTTTCAATCGGCATTGCTTCGCCATCACGAATCAGGCGACGCTGTGCTTCACGGGGATCGTCGCCAGCACGCACATCGGCTCCGAAGCGGAACACCGATTCGGTAATGCGGAACTTACTGCTGTCATGGCCCATAAACCACACCATGCCTAAGCGACGCAGACGGTTTAGCGAAGAGCGTACTTTTTCCTGCAACTTCTGCCGGTCAACGTCTGAACCAGTAGAACGATTGTTCACCAGTTTCAGTAATTTTGCTTCATCGGCCAGGGTGAGCAGTTCGTCGTACAATTCCTGCTGGGTGAAAATCCCCTCATTCGCCAGCCGTTCCGGACTGAGATAGAGATAACAGAGGATTTTCCCGACCATCATATCCAGTTCTGACAAGACGGAACGTGGGATCAGCGTGGTGGAACGTGGGCGTAAATAGAAGAACCCCTCCGGTGCGCGAATAAGCTCAACGTTATAACGCGCGTAAAACTCTTCCAGATATTCCTGAAAATCCATCAGGAATGCATGATTATCCAGTTCGTCAAGGCCAATATGACGGCCTGAACGTAAGGCGCTATCCAGCGCCGGAAATAACGGATTCGCCAGTGCCTGCGCCAGCTTAACCGGCATCACTTGTTCAATATTTGTCGATGACATGCGCCTGTACCTTGGCTCCGTAATCATTAATCGGCTGCCATTTCGCTGGCAGTCCGGTGAAATCTGCTTGCGCTACGCCAAGGCGTACCGCCTGATCAATAACAATACGCGCAACGTCAAAGTGACGCGCACGCGGATACTGCGCCAGATATTCGCGTACCACCAGACCAAGATCCAGCGGCACTTGTCTGGTTTTGTACACGGCAAGTTGTTCTTCGATGATCGCCGCCAGCTGTTCGCGGATCTCATTAAACTCTTCGTACTCCAGATCCTCAGGAAGTTCCCCAGTCACTTCTTCATCGCGCAGTGCCATCTCTTCGTCACGCATATCCAGCAGACGATCGGCATTGGCATAAGTTAGCGCCCACGGCTCATCAAAATAGGTTTGAACCGACTGACGTAACCGCTGAGCAAAGACGCGGTTTTTATCCATATCGATCGCAGTACGAATAAATTTGTGTACGTGGCGGTCGTAGCCAATCCACAAGTCGATGGATTGCTGGCCCCAACTGATAATACGGTCGAGTTTGCTCTGCAGATCGAACACCAGACGATCGACAAAATGCAGGTCGTCATGAGTCATCGTCGCATCCTGAATGCGTAACAGATTAGCCTGCAATTTATCACCTGCCGCTTCCAGCGTATCCTGCAATTCACGCAGCGTTCCGGAAGTTTCCGAAAGCAACAATTCGCAGCTGGAAATCGCCGCCCGCCAGTCTTTGTTCAGCAACTGGGCGATATCATCTTTCACCTGCTGCTGCTGTTCGTCCATCAGACGTTGCGTCAGGTCGATGCTGTCGAAAATTTCTGCTACCGAATATTTCAGTGGCGCATAGACATTACGGTGCCAGTGAAATTCATCACCGCCCTCTTCGGCGGCATCTGCTGCGCGTTTAAGCTCACCCGCCACAATCGACAACTGCATAGAAAGGCGCAACGTAGAAAACTCGCGTTGACGGATGTAGTAATCGGTAATACCGATGCCAAGCGGCGTCAGACGGTAAATTGCGTTCCCTTCAGCCTGCTCGCTGGTAAAGCGGTTCAGCAGACGTTGACGAACCATGTCGTTGATCGCGTTGTTGGCGCGCACGCCGATGGTTTCGCTGGTTTGCTCAAACGCATCACTCACATGGCGGAATGCATCCACCAGCTCGCCTTCGCTCATCTCACCATCCAGACGCTCGCCGTTCAGCGTGGCAACCGCCAGCAGAAAAGAGAGTCGGTCTACCGGCAGCGAGATGGAGAAGTCATTTTTTCTGGCCCAGGCAACCAGTTCGGGGACTGTCTGGGAAAATTCACTCATACTTTATCCTTGCTCTGCGGTTTGCGCGCGGTGACATGAATATAACGCCCCAGGGTAATATACGGTTCCTGACGGCAATAACGCGTTTCTAATTCAAGTAATGCTTCATAGCAGTCGCGCTGCTGGTGCTTCTCTCGCAGATAATCATGAAACACGCGAACGCCTGTCTTACCCATAATTTGCCAACCAGCTTCTTCCAGCCACAGATAAACCTGCGCCGGGTCGCGTGGATAATCTGGCGAAAGCGTCCGTTTTTTCTTTTTCGGCATTCCCGCCTGCACGTAATCAAAATTCCCGGCGACCATGTTATGCATCAGCAAGCCGTGCGCATTGTAGAACATTAACGACAACACACCGCCTGGACGCAACACTGACCACAGGGTCTGCAATACGCTGCGGGGATCGGCCACCCACTCGAGCACCGCATGGAACAATATCAGATCAACGGGCGTTTCCAAATGCGAAGCAACATCCTGAGCGGCGCAATGTATAAATTGCATGTTGTCGCTCACACCTTTTGCTTCTGCCGCCTGTTTTGCGCGGTCGATCATCTGCGCAGAAAGATCGCATAAAATAACCTGATGCCCAAGCTCGGCCATTTTGATTGCGGTCTGCCCTTCTCCACCGCCAGCATCCAGCACACGCAGTTTTTGCGAGCCCATTTCCGCCAGCACGCGATCGAGGTCCTGCCACAGAATAGCCTGTCGAAGCTGCCCTTTGGTGGTGCCGTAAATGTTACGGGAAAACTTTTCCGCAATATCATCAAAATTGCGATCCTGCATTGCTTTCTCCACCGGTTGGCTAAGACGTTTTCTGATAAAGACGCTATTTTGTCACAGCCACGGCGAGAATGAACCCGTCTGGTGTAATATCGCTGGCGATCCCTTGCTATATGGTCAAAAAAGGAACCAGAAAGGATGCTTTTTACACTGAAAAAAGTGATTGGCGGTATGCTGCTGCCACTTCCGCTGATGTTGTTGATTATTGGCGCTGGCCTGGCGCTGCTGTGGTTTAGCCGTTTTCAAAAAACCGGGAAGATTTTTATTAGCATTGGGTGGCTGGCGCTCTTGTTATTGAGTTTGCAACCGGTAGCCGATCGCCTGCTGCGTCCCATCGAAAGCACCTATCCGACATGGAATAATTCGCAAAAAGTGGACTATATCGTGGTGCTCGGAGGTGGGTATACCTGGAACCCACAGTGGGCACCGAGCTCGAATTTAATCAATAACAGTCTGCCACGCCTGAATGAAGGTATCCGCTTATGGCGCGAAAATCCGGGATCAAAACTGATCTTCACGGGAGGCGTAGCAAAAACCAATACGGTGAGTACAGCCGAAGTAGGTGCAAGAGTTGCGCAATCGCTGGGTGTCCCTCGCGAGCAAATTATCACCCTGGATTTGCCAAAAGATACCGAAGAAGAAGCTGCGGCAGTAAAACAGGCGATTGGTGACGCCCCTTTCCTGCTGGTAACCTCCGCATCACATCTGCCGCGCGCGATGATCTTTTTTCAGCAGGAAGGGTTAAATCCGCTGCCAGCCCCGGCGAACCAGTTGGCCATCGACTCGCCGCTTAATCCGTGGGAACGAGCAATCCCTTCTCCAGTCTGGTTAATGCATAGCGATCGTGTTGGCTATGAAACGCTTGGCCGCATCTGGCAGTGGTTGAAAGGTTCGTCAGGCGAGCCACGGCAAGAGTGATTTTGATGCCAGATCGAAGTTGCGCCGACTAAATCGTCCGGTATTAACCAGTTGCGCAACTTCATCCCATAACACATACAACCAACGCCGCCAGATGAACGACTCCGCCACTGGCGCGTGTTGCAAATAACACCAGAGTAAATCTTCAGCCATTGGATTATCCATCAGACGAAATAATTCATATTCTCGGGGTGCCCAGAGCATTAATCCTGGGCCGACCATCGCCAAAAGCTGATCGCTACGGGAATCTTTTAGCATACTGCGTAAACAGAAGTTACCATGAATCAGCACACAATTGTCGTTAAAGCCTTCGAATAATGCCGGTAAACATTCACGTGTCCGAAATAATATCCGTTTATCCTGCATGGTAAGCCCGGTATTACTGAACTGCCCCAGGGTAGTCCACAGCGTGTCAATTCGCTGGCGATACCATGAGGGCCAGATATTTTCCTGAGTATTATCCACGGCACCAACGCAACCACGGCTATCCTGGCGATGCCAGGCCAGTAACCCTTCAACAATCTGATCTTTTAATTGTTGCCAACGCTCTGGAGTTCGTGCGGGAGCTTCGACTGAAACGCCCTCCAGGCGCTCCAGTAACAGAACATCCGGCCCTGGATGGTCTTCGTGAGTCATCACGCCATAGATAGTTGGCATACGAACAGTGCCGCCGCGAGCCAACATGGTAGTCTTCCAGGCAAGTTGGCGTGCGACGCCGGTTGTCGAAAAGCTTCGCGCCATTAACGGCACCGGGTTTCCCTGACTGTCATACAATGACCACAGAGTTGTGTCTGCTTTTTCATTCACACACTCTATACGACTCAATCTTTCGCCTAGTAAATGGCTTAATTCGGCACGCAGCTGTTCCATTCAGATAACCCTCATAAAAGCTACTGCTTTTATAATGAGCGCCAGAAAGAAATATGTCACATGAATGAGATCAATTATCGAAAGGATAAATTAAGGAAATTCGTAAGGGTTCGACACTCCTCTCATAATTAAGCGGAGTGTCGTAGCAGGTGTTAGCGCATTTCAGCGCGTACACGTTCCAGATCTTCAGCGGTATCTACGCCTGTTCCCGGCACTTGTTCAGCAACGGCAACATGAATCTTTTCGCCATACCACAGCACTCGAAGCTGTTCGAGCATCTCAATATGCTCCAGTGGACTTGGCTGCCAGTTAACATAACGGCGGATAAAACCAGCACGGTATCCATAAATTCCCAGATGACGCAGGAAGTTATCGCCAACAGTTTCCAGACCTTTGGCAAAACGGTCGCGATCCCACGGAATGGTGGCACGAGAGAAATACAGCGCATACCCTTCAGAATCAAGAACGACTTTTACCACATTTGGATTAAATGCTTCTTCCGCGCTATGAACAGGAGCTGCCAGCGTTGCCATTCCCACCTGGCGTTGAGCAAGGTTCTCTGCCACCTGACGAATAATAACCGCAGGTATCATCGGCTCATCGCCCTGAACATTGACGATGACCGTATCGTCGCTGAATCCACATTTTTCGACAACTTCAGCCAGCCGTTCAGTACCCGATTGATGATCAGCTCGCGTCATACAAACTTCACCGCCAGCTGCTTCAACAGCACGAGCGACATCTTCATGGTCAGTAGCCACAATGATACGCTCTGCTCCTGATTCACGCGCACGTTCCAGTACATGCACAATCATTGGCTTCCCATTGATATCCAGCAGCGGTTTACCTGGCAAGCGAGTAGAGGCAAAACGCGCCGGGATAATCACCACGAAACTCATGATTGGCTCTCCTCGCTGGTGAGTACCCGAGCTTCTGTTTCCAGCAAAACTGGAATGCCGTCACGTAATGGAAACGCCAGTTTATCCAGTTTGCATATGAGTTCTTGTTTTTCCTGGTTATACCAAAGTTTGCCGTTGCAAACCGGGCAGGCGATGATTTCAAGCAGACGATGATCCATTATTCCTCCGGAGGAGATCGAAAAGTGAATTTACAAATCTTACCATATTCAATTACGAGGCAGGGTCTATTTCCCAACCCTGACGGCAATCAGCGAACAAATCTCGTGGGCAATTTCCGAGTGTAATGCGATTCGCCAACTGCCACCGTGCAAAATCAGAAATAGCCTGATGCACGCCTTTTTGTAATATTGCCCCAGATTTGACGCCTTCCTGCAAATACAGTGAGATAACGTCCAATACCCCGTTCTTGCGATGCATTTTGGCGTCCATTCGTCCTACCAGTTGTCCGCGATGCAGCAAAGGTAGCACGAAATAACCATAGTGACGTTTCGTGGCTGGTGTGTAGCACTCAAGGCGATAGCTAAAATCAAAAAGTTGTTCAGCTCTCTTACGATCCCAAACGACAGGATCAAAGGGGGAAAGGACCGCACTATGGGTCGCGACGAGCTTGCCAGCTCCTACTAACTCAAGAAGAGGCCGCATTTCAGCATGTAGCCACATTGGGCCTAAATGCTCGACACTCACCGGGATAATTTGCTGCTGTTCTGCTCTTATTTCTCGCCACATCTTAATGTTTGGGCGTTTCAGGCGGTAATAGTCTGCCAACCATTGTTCCCGGAAAATCCCAAGGCTCCTTGCACTATTGTCCAGCATAAGCAGCTCCGCCTCTTCCTGAGAAAGGAGATCACGTTCATCATCCCAATGTGGCATAACGCGATCTGTTAAATCATATACTCGCTGAAATTTACGCCTTTCAACCACCATGACTTTGCCTGCTGTAAATAGCCCTTCAAGATGGCGTTTATGCGGTTTCCATTCCCACCAGCCGGTCGTTCCTTTTTGCGGATGTTCAAAATCAGCAGCACGTACGGGGCCATTCAACTGAATATGCTGGATTAATTGCTCAATCTCCGCCACATGCGCTTTCATCCAGGTATCTTTGTATTTCCAGCCCATCTTTTCAGGCATAAGCATGCGGTGGCGAATTAAATGAAAATCACTGCGAGGCAGAAAACAAGCCTCATGGGCCCAGTATTCCATCAGTTCGCCATTTAGAAGGGATTCATCCAGCCACTCTGGTTGGTACTGACCAAGGCGGCTGAAAAGCACCAGATAAGGACTACGAGCAACAACATTGATAGTGTCGATTTGCAGCAAAGACATGCGTGAAATGATCGCTGGAATATCGGCTGGTTGCGCACGACGACGAGGTTTTTTTAGCATCCCCTGCGCAGCAAGATGGAGATTACGGGCATCTGTAAGGGTAAGGTGCTGCAGCGACATTTATGACCTCGTCAATCAAGTGCCGCCACAGCGTTACTATTCACCTGAAGCCAGCGAAATAAGTTTTGCAAGAAGTTGCTCTGGTTCATGCCCCGCAAATCGGGCATCTACTGGGAGATACCACCAATTATCTTCCGCAAATGCACGACATTTTACGGCATCTTTTTCGGTCATGACCAATGTTTGCCCACTGTTCAACAATGCGCAAACATCTGAGTGCGTAAGTGACTGGTGATCGGCCAACGGTACACATTTTTCCGGGTTAACGCCGCACATTTTCAGCGTGGCGAAAAAGCGCGGCGGGTGCCCTATTCCAGCCATTGCAACGACATGCGTAAGTTTGGCTATATCGCAGCGGGTGCCAGTACGTAAATTAACAGCCTGCCCTGGAGCAAGATGCATTGGGATTTCACCGCTGCGTGGTACACCACCGTTAACGATCACAGTATCTACAGTTTTTAACCGCCCGGCACGCTCTCGCATTGGTCCGGCTGGTAACCACCAGCCATTACCGAAGCGACGTACACCATCAATCACCACAACTTCAACATCACGCGCCAGTCGATAATGCTGAAGCCCATCGTCGGTTACGATAATCTGCATATCAGGATGTTGTGTCAGAATCGCTTTTACTGCATCGCTGCGAACAGGTGAAACGGCAACAGGAGCACCTGTACGCTGATAAATCAGTACTGGCTCATCGCCAGCTTGTGCGGTAGTAGTATCGTCACTAAGCAAAAGTGGATATGACTCAGCTTTACCACCGTAACCGCGAGACACCACACCGACCCGAACGCCACGTTGTTGCAGTTGCTCTACCAGCCAAATAACAACTGGCGTTTTACCATTACCACCCGCGGTAAGATTCCCCACCACCACCACAGGAACAGGCGCGCGCCAGGCACGCTTTAATCCTAATTTATAGCACAGGCGAATCAGACCACTCACCAGGCCATACAACCAGGAGAGTGGTAATAACAACCGCCACAAGGGCGATTCACCGGACCAGATGCGCTCAATCATTGGCCAAATTGCATTTTATGCAGTTGCGCATAGACACCACGATGCGCCAGCAAATCACTATGCGTACCGCGTTCAACAATTACACCATCTTCTACCACAACAATTTCATCGGCCTGCTCAATGGTAGACAAACGGTGGGCAATAACCAGTGAGGTGCGGTTTTTCTGCAGTTCATCCAGTGCTGCCTGAATAGCTCGTTCGGATTCAGTATCGAGTGCCGACGTTGCTTCGTCGAGAATCAGGATCGGACTGTCACGCAGTAAGGCTCGTGCAATGGCGATACGTTGACGCTGCCCCCCGGAAAGCAGTACACCGTTTTCACCAATCACAGTATCAAGGCCATTGTCCATTTTGTTGATAAAGTCCATAGCGTAGGCCATACGGGCCGCTTCTTCGATCTGCTCCCGGCTGTAATGCTCTGTTCGCGCATATGCAATATTGTTGGCAACCGTGTCATTAAACAGATGCACATTCTGGGAAACTAACGCAACCTGATTACGCAACGAGGCCAGTTTGTATTCACGCAGGTCATGGCCATCCATCAGGATCTCACCTTCGTCAATGTCATAGAAGCGTGTTATCAGGCTGGCGATAGTGGATTTGCCCGAACCAGAACGCCCAACCAGTGCAACCGTTTTACCTGCCGGGATTTTAAGGTTGATGTTACGTAATGCAGGTACATCACGCCCAGGATAAGTAAAGGTTACATTACGGAATTCAATATCACCGGTCGCGCGCTCAATCTCACGTTTACCTTCGTCTTTTTCTTGTTCACTATCGAGGATAGTAAACAGCGTCTGACAAGCCGCCATACCGCGCTGGAACTGAGCGTTGACGTTAGTCAGCGACTTCAACGGACGCATCAACGCAATCATTGAAGAGAAGACGACAGTGATGGTACCTGCCGTCAGGCTGTCCATCACACTTGGGAAACTTGCAGCATAGAGAACAAAAGCGAGTGCCAGAGATGCGATCAGCTGAATGATCGGATCAGAAATGGAAGAGGCAGACACCATCTTCATCCCTTGCAAACGCATTTTGTTGCTGACTTTATCAAAACGCTTCGTTTCTACTTCCTGGCCACCAAAAATCAGCACTTCTTTGTGACCTTTCAGCATCTGTTCTGCGCTGGTTGTCACCTGCCCCATGGTGTTCTGCATATTTTTGCTGATGCTACGAAAGCGTTTCGACACAACACGAATCGCAATCGAGACAATCGGAGCCAGCACAATCAAAATGATCGACAACTGCCAGCTGTAATAGAACATCATGGCAAACAGACCAATGATAGATGCGCCTTCGCGTACAACAGTAATCAGTGCACCAGAAGATGATGACGCTACCTGCTCAGAATCATAAGTGATACGAGAGAGCAACGTCCCGGTAGATTGTTTATCAAAAAATGAAACGGGCATCCCCATCATATGTCCGAACAGACGGCGACGCATGGTCATAACCACTTTGCCGGAAACCCAGGAGATACAGTAGCTGGAGATATAGCTGGTGATACCACGTAAAATCATCAGTCCGATCACCACCAGTGGCATCCATACCAGTACGGAGCGATCAGTTTTACCGAAGCCATCATCCAGCAGCGGCTTAAGCAGCGATAACATAAAGGTATCGCTGGCTGCGTTGAGGATTAACGCTATGCCCGCCACGATCAGACCCGCTTTAAAAGGCGCAATGGTTGGCCACAGTCGGCGGAATGTCTGCCACGTAGAGAGATCTTTGTCGTTATGCATTCAAAAAACCAGCATTTGTTGAAATAGCCGCATATTCTACCCGTTATCCTCTGACACGCCAAACCACTGATGATACCAACGCGGTAAAATTTGTTCCCTCATACTGCTTATCTGCCAACTTTGCGGAGAAAAATCGACCGTTATTTGCCCAGAATGGGGCGTATCTAACCATTGGTATTCTTGTTTCAGATATCGCTGTTTTACTTTCCACGAAGGCAGACGCCACGCGTTATAGCGCGACGCTGATGCCAGTGCGACAGAGCCATTTACCCGTTGAAGCAAAGGCAGAGTTGAGGATGTATTACTACCATGATGGGGCACCTGAATAATTGTCGCCGCCAGGTACTGCCAATAGTGACTAAGCATTTTTTGTTCAGCTGGAGCCTCGATATCGCCAGTCAACAAGATGCTCTGCTTGCCGTCATCTATTTTGACTACACAAGAGCGATTATTCCCCTGCTCCGAATCAACCTTGAGTGGCCAGTGCGCGGAGAAATTAAGTCCCTGCCACTGCCACGTTTCACCACGTATACAGGGAAGATGACTCTGCCATCCGAGTGGACTTCTGACCCACATTTCTGGCCAGATTTTTAACAAAGAATCCAATCCTCCACGATGATCAAGATGCTCGTGGCTGAGAATGATGCCTTCAGGCTGTAAGTTATGCCAACGTAGCCAGGGAATGATGAGTTGTTGCCCACTATCGCCTCCTGGCCACGCAAGCCCCGTATCATAGAGAATAGCTTTGCCGTTTCGCTCAATCACCATTGCCAGCCCCTGCCCTACATCGAGCATATGCACTTGCCATATATCAATACGTGGAGCTCTCCATAGCGGCCAACTTAGAAGGATTATTCCTGATAAACATAAAAACGGAACTGCTCTCCAGGCATTAAGCCGCCATATCAACAAACCAGGCCACGGAGAAAATGCCAACCATCGCCATTGCTCGCTGATATTTACCCAACCACCAGGAAGTAACTCCAGTGCCCGGAATAATATTGCCAGTGAGTAGTCGGCTAAATACCAGAGCCCCTGCTCAAGCACTTGTGGTCCGGTAAGGTGTATCACCATACCCGCCAGGATAAGGGGCACAGAGATAAAAGTAACCAGCGGGACAGCAAATAAATTGGCTATCAATGAACTGAGACTGAGACCATGAAAAATAACTATCTGAACAGGTAACAATAAAAGCGTGATACCAATTTGCAAATGCACCAGAGAAACGAAAGGGCGAAGTAAACGTGGTAATGATAGCGAGGGCAATGGGCACCATTGATACCAAAAAATGAGCGCCGCAACTGCAAAAGCGGAGAGCCACAGACTATCGGAAAGTATCGCTATCGGATCGGTTATTAAAATTGCTGCAAGGCAGCATAGCCAGACGTCCCATCCGCTCCATTGACGGCCACTTATTTTAAGCATTCCCCAGACGGTTAAAGCAACAACGGTACGTAAGGCCGGTGGTTGCATACCTGTCAGCCAGGCATAAAAAATAGCACAGCCTACCCCGCCAATGAGAGGAACTTGCCAGAAAATACGTTGGGCTGGCAATAAAAACTGCATTCCCCGGATAATCCCTGCCGCGAGAACTGCGGCAAAAGCAATATGCAATCCAGAAATAGCCATCAGATGGGCCGTTCCGGTATCACGCATAATGCGCTTGATCTCCTGAGGGATTGATAAACGTTCTCCCATCCCCAGGCCTAAAATAACCGGTTTCCATAAATAATTAGCCAAAGTCTGAGTTAACGAAGCCAGATACTCAGCACGTAAGCTACAACGCGCATCTATCGCAGTTGCGTTAAGAAATCGCCCAGTGAGAGGTTGATGTTGAGCCAGCGCATATCGTTGGCTGTCAAAACCACCATCATTTAGTTGCCCATGCACTGCACGGACTTTTAATTTCATCAACCAGCGTTGGCCTGCACAGACTTCACCCGGCAGATATTGACCATACAAAACAATGCCAGGCGCAGGGAATACGCGTTTCCCTGACAGATGGGTAATCTGACCATAATGGGTTGTCATATGATCAGTACCAGTAATAAGAACCTGGGCTTCCTGTATCGCAGTCGGTAAAACTTCAGAAGGCCATGTGATTTGTTTGGCAGCCAGAATCCCCCACAGAAAAAAGAGCAAAGTCAGAGCCAAATAGCGCAGCGGTTGTCGTGGAATTAAAGCCAGCACGCATGCAGTAACAAAAAGAATCGCTATGACAGGGAAGCCAGGTAATGTTGGTAATAAGGTTAGCGGGAAAATACCGAATAAGACGCAAATGCTAATAGATGTAATTTTCACTGCACACCTCCATGTTGCGGGTAGTGTGCGAGTAATTTGAGACGGCGTCAGTTACGGGTTTTATTATTTTCGAGAGGCTTTCAGCACAATTTACTTATGTCATGTAATATGCAGGCAGAAATGCGAGGCTACTTCCAGAAGTCGGATACAGACAATAAAAAAGCACCACTTAGGTGCTTTTCGCGATTAAGTTTTTTAAAACTCAACCGTAAATATTGGCGCGATCGCGCAGTTCTTTACCTGGCTTAAAGTGCGGCACATATTTGCCTTCAAGTTCAACTTTATCACCAGTTTTTGGGTTACGTCCGGTGCGAGGTGCGCGGTAGTGCAAAGAGAAACTGCCGAAACCGCGGATTTCAATACGCTCGCCCTGCGCAAGAGTCGAGGCCATATGCTCCAGCATCTCTTTAACGGCATCTTCAACCACTTTGGCAGGAATATGCGATTGCTGGGTTGCAAGTCTTTCAATCAATTCTGACTTGGTCATGTTTCCTCCGGTTCCTTAAAGGCAAATTTAGCGGCTGCTGTTGTTGCATTGATTAAGGGCGGCCGTAGCCGCCCTTAGTGCTTGATTACAGGACGAAACCTGCAATCTGTCAAGTAAACTCAACAAACTTCGGGATAAAAATCCCGAAGAGTCAGAGAATTACTCGCCTTTAGCTGCTTTGAAAGCTTCAGCCATTGCATTGTTAGAGAAGTTTGCATCTTCCTGTTTGTTAACAGTTGCGATTGCATCTTTCTCGTCAGCTTCGTCTTTCGCACGAACAGACAGGCTGATTGCGCGGTTTTTACGATCAACGCCGGTGAATTTAGCTTCAACTTCGTCGCCAACGCTCAGAACCAGGGTAGCGTCTTCAACGCGGTCACGGGATGCTTCAGAAGCACGCAGGTAACCTTCAACGCCGTCAGCCAGTTCTACGGTTGCGCCTTTAGCGTCAACTGCAGTTACTTTACCGGTCACGATAGCGCCTTTCTTGTTCAGAGCAACCCAGTTGTTGAACGGATCTTCTGCGAGCTGCTTAACGCCCAGGGAGATACGTTCACGTTCTGCATCAACCTGCAGTACAACTGCTGCGATTTCGTCGCCTTTTTTGTATTCACGAACTGCTTCTTCGCCTGCAACGTTCCAGGAGATGTCAGACAGGTGAACCAGGCCGTCGATACCGCCGTCCAGCCCGATGAAGATACCGAAGTCAGTGATAGACTTGATTTTACCTTCAACACGGTCGCCCTTGTTGTGGGTTTCCGCGAACTGCTGCCATGGGTTAGATTTGCACTGCTTCAGACCCAGGGAGATACGACGACGTTCTTCGTCGATATCCAGAACCATCACTTCCACTACATCGCCAACGTTAACAACTTTGGACGGGTGGATGTTTTTGTTGGTCCAATCCATTTCGGAAACGTGTACCAGGCCTTCAACGCCTTCTTCGATTTCAACGAAGCAGCCGTAGTCGGTCAGGTTGGTCACGCGACCGGTCAGTTTGGTACCTTCCGGATAACGTTTAGCGATAGCTACCCACGGATCTTCGCCCAGTTGTTTCAGGCCCAGAGATACACGGGTACGTTCGCGGTCGAACTTCAGCACTTTAACAGTGATTTCGTCGCCAACGTTTACGATTTCGCTCGGATGTTTAACGCGTTTCCACGCCATGTCGGTGATGTGCAGCAGACCGTCAACACCACCCAGATCAACGAATGCACCGTAGTCAGTGAGGTTCTTAACGATACCTTTAACTTCCATGCCTTCCTGCAGGTTTTCCAGCAGCTGATCGCGTTCTGCACTGTTTTCAGACTCAATAACAGCACGACGAGAAACAACAACGTTGTTACGCTTCTGGTCCAGCTTGATTACTTTGAATTCAAGCTCTTTGCCTTCCAGGTGCAGGGTGTCACGAACCGGACGAACGTCTACCAGAGAACCTGGCAGGAACGCACGAATACCGTTCAGCTCAACAGTGAAGCCGCCCTTGACTTTGCCATTGATTACACCAGTAACGGTTGCTGCTTCTTCGTAAGCTTTTTCCAGCATCAGCCACGCTTCGTGACGTTTTGCTTTCTCACGAGACAGCAGGGTTTCACCGAAACCGTCTTCTACTGCATCCAGAGCAACGTCAACTTCGTCACCAACCTGGATTTCAATTTCGCCCTGGGCGTTTTTGAACTGCTCAGCCGGAATGGCAGACTCAGATTTCAGACCAGCGTCAACCAGTACTACGTCTTTGTCGATAGCAACAACAACACCACGAACGATAGAACCCGGGCGGGTTTCGATTTCTTTTAAGGACTCTTCAAAGAGTTGAGCAAAAGATTCAGTCATGTTTAATCTTCAGGTTTATATTTAACGTCCACCTGGCTCCGTGCCGGATGGGGTTGTTTAACATACCCGCTGTCATTCCATTGCAACGGGGGTACTGCAAATTCGGTCGCTTATGCGAGAGCCAGTTTTTGGCGCGCGTATTGTAACGCTTTTTCAATCACTTGCTCAATGCTTAAGGTGGTTGAATCTAACACTAAAGCATCAGCCGCCGGAACCAGAGGGGCTACCGCTCGATTACGATCACGGTCATCACGCTCTTTGATCTCGGCCAAAAGGCGTTCAAAGTTAACACTAAAGCCTTTCTCCTGCAACTGTAGCATGCGACGATGCGCGCGTTCTTCAGAGGAGGCATCAAGGAATATTTTTACTGGCGCATCAGGAAAAACCACCGTTCCCATGTCACGCCCGTCGGCAATCAGTCCGGGCAGTTCGCGAAACGCGCGCTGACGACGCAATAAAGCTTCACGAACACGAGGAAAAGCAGCAACTTGTGATGCTGCATTCGCCACTTCTTGTGTTCTGATTTCTCCGCTGACGTCTTCTCCTTCGAGGATAACTTCCAGATTGCCGTTAGTTGAAATAAAGCGCACATCAAGATGGGAAGCCAGCGGTACCAGTGCGTCTTCCGATGCAACATCGACATGGTGATGTAAGGCAGCCAATGCCAGTACACGATAGATCGCTCCTGAATCCAACAGATGCCATTGCAATGCTTCCGCCATTGCCTTGCACAAGGTGCCTTTTCCTGCACCGCTTGGGCCATCAATGGTAATTACCGGGGCAATTGCCGTCATCTTCATCTCCTTAAAACAGGCGTACCGTTAACATAAACGCGGCGCATTATACGCGCCCTTGCCAGCAATCGTTAACGCTGTGTGCAAAATACGGAATGATTGAAGCTGATTGTAGAATAAATAAACAACGCAGGAGTCACGAGAACGAAAATCACCGCATCGGATGATGCGGTGGTAAGGCTGAGTTTATGCACTAATGCGAGCCAACTGCTCAAAATAGTCCGGGAACGTTTTGGCGGTACATTTAGGATCCAAAATTGTCACTGCCGTATCTGACAAGGCGACAAGCGAAAAACACATCGCCATTCGGTGATCGTTATAAGTCGCGATCTCGGCAAATTTCAGTTTTTCCAGTGGAGTGATACGAATAAAATCGTGCCCCTCTTCTACTTCCGCACCGACTTTACGCAGTTCTGTTGCCATCGCAAACAGGCGATCAGTCTCTTTAACACGCCAGTTATAGATATTGCGCAGCGTGGTGGTGCCTTTTGCAAATAACGCCGTCGTGGCAATGGTCATCGCCGCATCGGGAATATGGTTCATATCCATATCAATGCCGTTCAGTTCACCGCGTGTGCAGGATATATAATCGTCGCCCCAGCTAATGGTCGCGCCCATTTTTTCCAGTACGTCAGCAAAGTGAATATCGCCTTGCATACTATTGCGTCCAATGCCCGTCACTTTTACCGTACCACCTTTGATCGCTGCCGCAGCAAGAAAGTAAGAAGCCGAAGATGCATCCCCTTCCACTAAATAGCTGCCCGGTGACTGATAAGATTGACCACCTTTCACCACAAATTGTTGATAGCGCTGATTTTCAACTTCAACACCAAACGTTTTCATCAGGTTGAGGGTGATATCGATATAAGGTTTAGAAACCAGATCACCTTTAATACGAATAACTGTATCTTCCGGCGCAAGCGGCGCAGTCATTAATAGTGCGGTGAGGAATTGACTGGAAACGGAACCATCAACGTCAACGTTGCCACCAGTAAAGCCGCCCTGTAAACGCAGCGGTGGATAGTTTTCTTGCTCCAGGTAAGTGATTCCCGCTCCGCCCTGGCGCAACGCATCTACAAGATGACCAATCGGCCGTTCTTTCATGCGCGGTTCACCGGTCAGAACAATATCATTGCTACCCAGACAAAGAGCTGCCGCCAGCGGACGCATTGCCGTTCCGGCATTACCGAGGAACAACTCCAGTGCACTCTCTGCGTGTAATGGACCTCCGTTACCGATGATCTCGCAACGTGTACGATCGGTAGAAAGCGAATAGCTTACCCCTAATGCCTTTAACGCATTAAGCATATGGCGAACATCATCGCTATCCAGCAGATTAGTTAATACTGTTTTACCGTGTGCCAAAGCCGCCAGCAATAAAGCGCGGTTAGAAACGCTCTTGGAACCGGGCAGATTAATAGTGCCATCGACACGGGCGATGGGTTGTAACGTCAGGGATTCCATGAACTTAACTCTCAACGACAGAAACAAAAACCCACAGCATAACTGTGGGTAATAATAAGAATAGATGCCTTAACCGTGGCGACGTTCGAAATCAGCCATAAAATCAGTCAGGGCTATGACACCTTCCAGAGGCATTGCGTTATAAATTGACGCACGCATACCGCCGACCACGCGATGCCCTTTCAGCGCATGCAGCCCCGCAGCGAAAGACTCTTCGAGGAACAGTTTATCGAGAGCATTGTCCGCCAACTGGAACGGCACGTTCATCCGAGAACGGTTAGCTTTCGCTACGTCATTACGGTAAAAATCGCTGTTATCAATGGCGCCGTAAAGCAGCTCCGCTTTCTGCTGATTGATTTTATCCATTGCAGCCACCCCACCATTCGCTTTCAGCCATTTGAAGACCAGGCCAGATAAGTACCAGGCAAACGTCGGCGGCGTGTTAAACATAGAGTCGTTATCGTTGAGGATGGAATAATCCAGAATCGACGGACACGCGATATTCGCTTTACCCAGCAAGTCTTCACGCACAATGACAATTGTCAGACCAGCTGGGCCGATATTTTTCTGCGCGCCAGCATAGATCACGCCGTAACGGCTCACATCGATTGGACGAGAAAGAATGGTTGATGAGAAATCGGCAGCGACAACCACTTCGTTACCGAAGTCTGGCGTTTCGTCAATGGCGATACCATCAATAGTTTCATTCGGGCAATAGTGCAGGTAAGCTGCGTTATCAGAAAGTTGCCATTCACGCATTGGCTTCACCGCGCGCAGACCGTCAACGGTTACTTTGGCGTCAAACACATTTGGCGTGCAATATTTTTTCGCTTCTTTGATAGCGCTTGCCGCCCAGTAGCCCGCATCAACATAATCTGCGGTAGTCTTATCACCAAGTATATTCAGTGGCACCGCCGCAAATTGCCCACGGCCACCACCATGGCAAAAGAGTACTTTATAGTTTGAAGGAACGTTTAACAGCTCGCGGAAATCGTGCTCTGCTTCTTCTGCGACTTTGATAAATTCTTTGCCACGGTGGCTAATTTCCATAACGGATGTACCAAGACCATTCCAGTCACACAACTCTTGTTGCGCCTGCTTGAGCACATCTGCCGGAAGCATTGCCGGGCCTGAACTAAAATTGAATACCTGAGCCATTTCCCCTCACCACGTTTCATTTTTAATACCCGACAAAGTGAACGTCGGATATAAGTTATTCCTGTGGCTATTGGTTTTATCATTCAGCGACACGCCTCGCAACGGGTAATACTGGCGACAATAAAAATGAGCACTTCGTCACGCAACATAATCTTTCGGAATTTTAAATAAAAAAGGGGATTTAACCTGTCAGGTCACCCGTTTCGCCCGGCTTGCCTTCGTCCATTCTGGATTTGCACAGCGCGGACATAATTGTTTTTCCCCCGCGTTCATATGAATGATTTCACTGCAACGGATGCAGGCATAGTCCGCCGACTCCGGTACCACTTTGTAACGCTGAGTACAATCACTGGGTAAAATAAGTAAACCCGGTTTCACCTTGTCATCTTCAAAGAAATAGACACTGATTTGCCCGTTGGTTTCGAGTATAGCCAGGCGGACCTGCCCCAGTTGTTCCACACCCCGGAGTCGCAGTTCCATAAAAAACTCAAATTCCGTCATGTTGGAGTTATTGAGTTTCGACCAGGCCAGTTCGCCATCTTCAATAATGACAACCGGTTTGCCTTCCAGAAGATCTTCCAGTTTCTCACTGTGCGCCATCAACCACATTACCAGGCGGTATAACAACGCCAGAGTAATAAAGACGATAAGTACCGGGACCATCGGCACATCATCATAAAACGCCACATCTCCCGCCGCTGACCCCAGCGTCAGAATGATTAACACTTCAAAAAGCGACATCTGCCGCACACCGCGTCTTCCGGTCATTTTGAGGAATAAAAAGACCAGTACAAAGGTATAAAGACTACGTAGTGCAACTTCGCCAAGGAAATCAAAAGGCACTTTATCAAATGCCATACGGTGGAGATCGAACGCCTTCATTTTTATGCTCTTATCGTGGTTTATCCGCTAAAAGCATAGTCAACAGTTCATCGGCATGGCGGCGGTGATAGCGCCTTTGAGATAAAACCCGTATTATTGCGCGCTTTCCGTACGACTAAAGTGATTTTCATGACGCAAACATTTATCCCCGGCAAAGATGCCGCTCTGGAAGATTCCATCGCTCGCTTCCAGCAAAAACTTTCAGACCTCGGTTTTCAGATTGAAGAGGCCTCCTGGCTGAATCCCGTGCCTAACGTCTGGTCTGTACATATTCGTGACAAAGAGTGCGCACTGTGTTTTACCAACGGTAAAGGCGCAACCAAAAAAGCGGCGCTGGCATCCGCCCTCGGTGAATATTTCGAGCGTCTCTCAACCAACTACTTTTTTGCTGACTTCTGGCTGGGCGAAACCATCGCCAACGGTCCGTTCGTGCATTATCCCAACGAAAAATGGTTCCCACTGACCGAAAACGACGATGTGCCGGAAGGACTGCTCGATGACCGTCTGCGCGCGTTTTACGACCCTGAAAATGAACTGACCGGCAGCATGCTGATTGACCTGCAATCCGGTAACGAAGATCGTGGTATTTGCGGTCTGCCATTTACGCGCCAGTCCGACAATCAGACCGTTTATATTCCGATGAATATCATTGGTAACTTGTACGTTTCTAACGGTATGTCCGCTGGCAATACCCGCAACGAAGCACGCGTTCAAGGGTTGTCCGAAGTTTTCGAACGCTACGTGAAAAACCGCATTATTGCTGAAAGCATCAGCTTGCCGGAAATCCCGGCAGACGTGCTGGCACGTTACCCTGCAGTAGTTGAAGCAATCGAAACACTGGAAGCGGAAGGTTTCCCAATCTTTGCTTATGATGGTTCGCTTGGCGGCCAGTATCCAGTGATTTGCGTGGTACTGTTCAATCCGGCTAACGGCACTTGCTTTGCCTCTTTCGGTGCGCATCCTGATTTTGGCGTAGCACTGGAACGTACCGTGACCGAGCTGCTGCAAGGTCGTGGCCTGAAAGATTTGGATGTGTTTACTCCGCCAACCTTCGATGATGAAGAAGTTGCTGAACATACCAACCTTGAAACGCACTTTATCGATTCCAGCGGTTTAATCTCCTGGGACCTGTTCAAGCAGGATGCCGATTATCCGTTTGTGGACTGGAATTTCTCCGGCACCACGGAAGAAGAGTTTGCCACGCTGATGGCTATCTTCAACAACGAAGATAAAGAAGTTTATATTGCCGATTACGAGCATCTGGGCGTTTATGCTTGTCGTATTATCGTGCCTGGCATGTCCGATATTTATCCGGCTGAAGATTTGTGGTTAGCGAATAACAGCATGGGCAGCCATTTACGTGAAACGATTCTTTCACTCCCAGGCAGCGAGTGGGAAAAAGAAGATTACCTGAACCTCATCGAGCAACTGGATGAAGAAGGTTTTGATGACTTTACCCGCGTGCGTGAGCTATTGGGTCTGGCAACCGGGCCGGATAACGGCTGGTACACTCTGCGTATCGGTGAATTAAAGGCTATGCTGGCGCTGGCTGGTGGCGATCTGGAACAGGCTCTGGTCTGGACCGAATGGACGATGGAGTTTAACTCATCGGTCTTCAGCCCGGAACGCGCAAACTATTATCGCTGCCTGCAAACCCTCCTGCTGCTGGCTCAGGAAGAAGATCGCCAGCCACTGCAATATCTGAATGCTTTTATCCGCATGTACGGCGCGGAGGCGGTAGAAGCCGCCAGTGCGGCAATGAGTGGCGAAGCGGCGTTTTACGGCCTGCAACCGGTAGATAGCGATCTGCACGCATTCGCCGCACATCAGTCGCTGCTGAAGGCCTATGAAAAGCTGCAACGCGCCAAAGCGACATTCTGGACAAAATGAAAGCAAACAGACAACGGCGAGTAGGTTAATTTCCTTGTCTGAGCTATATTACGGGGCGCATTTTGTGCCCCTTTCTTGTTTATTAAATTTAAACAGAAATAAATGTAGTTACTCGGTTAAATATTGTTATTCAATATTTAACCAGATTTATCAATGTTGTTATTTTATTAGTCTTTGTTTTCTGTCCATTAACGTACTTTCAGGAGCACTATCGAAAATATTCAACTGATTTATTAAATTTTAAAATTTATTTTTATTAAATAATTCATCAAGTTAAATACTTTTTGCGTAAAAACCATGCGACTTACAGGTCTATAAGCCAGGCGAGATATGATCTATATCAAATTCTCATCTATAATGCTTTGTTAGTATCTCGTCGCCGACTTAATAAAGAGAGAGTTAGTGTGAAAGCTGACAACCCTTTTGATCTTATTCTTCCTGCTGCGATGGCCAAAGTTGCCGAAGAAGCAGGTGTCTATAAAGCAACGAAACATCCGCTTAAGACTTTCTATCTGGCGATTACCGCTGGTGTATTCATCTCTATCGCTTTTGTTTTCTATATCACTGCAACAACAGGTGCTGGTGCGATGCCATATGGCATGGCAAAACTGGTTGGCGGTATCTGCTTCTCTCTGGGCCTCATTCTTTGTGTTGTTTGTGGTGCTGATCTCTTTACTTCAACAGTTCTGATTGTTGTTGCTAAAGCCAGTGGACGCATCACCTGGGGGCAACTGGCGAAGAACTGGCTTAATGTCTATTTTGGTAACCTGATCGGTGCATTACTGTTTGTTCTGCTGATGTGGCTTTCCGGCGAATATATGACTGCGAATGGTCAGTGGGGACTTAACGTCCTGCAAACAGCCGATCATAAAATGCACCATACTTTTATTGAAGCTGTTGCCCTCGGTATCCTGGCAAACCTGATGGTCTGTCTGGCTGTGTGGATGAGCTACTCTGGCCGTAGCCTGATGGACAAATCGTTTATCATGATTCTTCCTGTCGCCATGTTCGTAGCCAGTGGATTCGAACACAGCATCGCAAACATGTTTATGATCCCAATGGGTATCGTAATTCGTGACTTTGCATCACCGGAATTCTGGACCGCTATCGGTTCTTCTCCGGAAAATTTTTCTCACCTGACCGTGATGGGCTTCATCACTGATAACCTGATTCCGGTTACGATCGGTAACATTATTGGCGGTGGTTTGTTGGTTGGGTTGACATACTGGGTCATTTATCTGCGTGATAACGATCATCACTAATTGAGATGTTCTGCACGCGGTAAATAAAAAATCCACTTAAGAAGGTAGGTGTTACATGTCCGAGCTTAATGAAAAGTTAGCCACAGCCTGGGAAGGTTTTACCAAAGGTGACTGGCAGAATGAAGTAAACGTCCGTGACTTCATCCAGAAAAACTACACTCCGTACGAGGGTGACGAGTCCTTCCTGGCTGGCGCTACTGACGCGACCACTACCCTGTGGGACAAAGTAATGGAAGGCGTTAAACTGGAAAACCGCACTCACGCGCCAGTTGACTTTGACACCGCTGTTGCTTCCACCATCACTTCCCACGACGCTGGCTACATCAACAAAGCGCTGGAAAAAATTGTTGGTCTGCAGACTGAAGCTCCGCTGAAACGTGCTCTTATCCCGTTCGGTGGTATCAAAATGATCGAAGGTTCCTGCAAAGCGTACAACCGCGAACTGGACCCGATGATCAAAAAAATCTTCACTGAATACCGTAAAACTCACAACCAGGGCGTGTTCGACGTTTATACTCCGGACATCCTGCGTTGCCGTAAATCCGGGGTTCTGACCGGTTTGCCAGATGCTTATGGTCGTGGCCGTATCATTGGTGACTACCGTCGCGTTGCGCTGTACGGTATCGACTACCTGATGAAAGACAAATACGCTCAGTTCACCTCTCTGCAGGCAGATCTGGAAAATGGCGTAAATCTGGAAGCAACTATCCGTCTGCGTGAAGAAATTGCTGAACAGCACCGCGCTCTGGGTCAGATGAAAGAAATGGCTGCCAAATACGGCTACGACATTTCTGGTCCGGCAACCAACGCTCAGGAAGCTATCCAGTGGACTTACTTCGGCTACCTGGCTGCTGTTAAGTCTCAGAACGGTGCTGCAATGTCCTTCGGTCGTACCTCCACCTTCCTGGATGTGTACATCGAACGTGACCTGAAAGCTGGCAAGATCACCGAACAAGAAGCGCAGGAAATGGTTGACCACCTGGTCATGAAACTGCGTATGGTTCGCTTCCTGCGTACCCCGGAATACGATGAACTGTTCTCTGGCGACCCGATCTGGGCAACCGAATCTATCGGTGGTATGGGCCTCGACGGTCGTACCCTGGTTACCAAAAACAGCTTCCGTTTCCTGAACACCCTGTACACCATGGGTCCGTCTCCGGAACCGAACATGACCATTCTGTGGTCTGAAAAACTGCCGCTGAACTTCAAGAAATTCGCTGCTAAAGTGTCCATCGACACCTCTTCTCTGCAGTATGAGAACGATGACCTGATGCGTCCGGACTTCAACAACGATGACTACGCTATCGCTTGCTGCGTAAGCCCGATGATCGTTGGTAAACAAATGCAGTTCTTCGGTGCGCGTGCAAACCTGGCGAAAACCATGCTGTACGCAATCAACGGCGGCGTTGACGAAAAACTGAAAATGCAGGTTGGTCCGAAATCTGAACCGATCAAAGGCGACGTCCTGAACTACGATGAAGTGATGGAGCGCATGGATCACTTCATGGACTGGCTGGCTAAACAGTACATCACTGCACTGAACATCATCCACTACATGCACGACAAGTACAGCTACGAAGCCTCTCTGATGGCGCTGCACGACCGTGACGTTATCCGCACCATGGCGTGTGGTATCGCTGGTCTGTCCGTTGCTGCTGACTCCCTGTCTGCAATCAAATATGCGAAAGTTAAACCGATTCGTGACGAAGACGGTCTGGCTATCGACTTCGAAATCGAAGGCGAATACCCGCAGTTTGGTAACAACGATCCGCGTGTAGATGACCTGGCTGTTGACCTGGTAGAACGTTTCATGAAGAAAATTCAGAAACTGCACACCTACCGTGACGCAATCCCGACTCAGTCTGTTCTGACCATCACTTCTAACGTTGTGTATGGTAAGAAAACTGGTAACACCCCAGACGGTCGTCGTGCTGGCGCGCCGTTCGGACCGGGTGCTAACCCGATGCACGGTCGTGACCAGAAAGGTGCTGTAGCGTCTCTGACTTCCGTTGCTAAACTGCCGTTCGCTTACGCTAAAGATGGTATCTCCTACACCTTCTCTATCGTTCCGAACGCACTGGGTAAAGACGACGAAGTTCGTAAGACCAACCTGGCTGGTCTGATGGATGGTTACTTCCACCACGAAGCATCCATCGAAGGTGGTCAGCACCTGAACGTTAACGTGATGAACCGTGAAATGCTGCTCGACGCGATGGAAAATCCGGAAAAATATCCGCAGCTGACCATCCGTGTATCTGGCTACGCAGTACGTTTCAACTCGCTGACTAAAGAACAGCAGCAGGACGTAATTACCCGTACCTTCACTCAAACCATGTAATTGGTTTTCGCTGAAATCGTACAGTAAAACGAGTACAATAAAGGCTCCACGAAAGTGGGGCCTTTTTTTAACCAGTGAGCCTTTTTTGTCAGCTATCTATACTTTAAGGTGACTGCCAAAACAGACTCGACGTAGCCTTCGAGCTGCGCACCAACACGGCCTCAGATGGGCCACATCTGGAGAAACACCGCAATGTCAGTTATTGGTCGCATTCACTCCTTTGAATCCTGTGGAACCGTAGACGGCCCAGGTATTCGCTTTATTACTTTTTTCCAGGGCTGCCTGATGCGCTGCCTGTATTGTCATAACCGCGACACTTGGGACACGCATGGTGGTAAAGAAGTTACCGTTGAAGATTTAATGAAAGAGGTGGTGACCTATCGCCACTTTATGAATGCATCTGGCGGTGGTGTTACCGCGTCCGGCGGCGAGGCAATCCTGCAAGCCGAGTTTGTTCGTGACTGGTTCCGCGCCTGCAAAAAAGAAGGTATTCATACCTGTCTGGACACTAACGGTTTTGTTCGTCGTTACGATCCGGTGATTGATGAACTGCTGGAAGTAACCGACCTGGTGATGCTCGATCTCAAACAGATGAACGACGAGATCCACCAAAATCTGGTTGGAGTTTCCAACCACCGCACGCTGGAGTTCGCCAAATATCTGGCGAACAAAAATGTGAAGGTTTGGATCCGCTACGTTGTTGTCCCAGGCTGGTCTGATGATGATGATTCTGCCCATCGTCTGGGTGAATTTACCCGCGATATGGGCAACGTCGAGAAAATCGAGCTTCTCCCCTACCACGAGCTGGGCAAACACAAATGGGTGGCAATGGGTGAAGAGTACAAACTCGACGGCGTGAAACCACCGAAAAAAGAGACCATGGAACGCGTGAAAGGCATTCTTGAGCAATATGGCCATAAGGTAATGTTCTAATTTTCCGGTAAAGCGGCAACTTTATTGAGTCGCCGCTTTGTTATTCCGCACTGCATAAATAATTCAGGGCTCTATTTCTTGCGCCCTTACAGCATAGCTTCCAGATCTATTACCCAAACCGCCAGTATATGTCCTGCGGATTGCGTGCATTTCTCGATTATGTAAAAACGGGTCAGCTCTGCCCGACTTAGCAGAACTGACCACAACGATTATTCACTATTCGCTTTACGCGCCAACAACGGGAATATCAGCCCTAATCCTACCAGCACAAACGGCGTTGCAATGTTCAGCGCCAGCTGGAAAGTCCACTCGGTAGTGAAGGCTTCCATTTTCGGGAAGATCCCCGTCAAACAGGCAAAAGCGGTAAAGGCAAAACACCAAATCCCGACGATCATCGCCAGCCATCTATTACGAATAAAGACATACTCTGGTTTATATTTCTGCGCCAGGCGAACGACTGCAATAAATGCAACAAACACCCACAAATAACGCAGTGGCATCACTACCGAGTTAAGATTCAACAACCATTTGTAGAGATTATTCATATCACCAATACCCAGCGTTGGCAGCATTATCAGGATCGCCACTAACACCAGCGTCAAAATATACCCGTTAACTGGTGTTCCTGAATCATTTGTACGGCACAATCTTGCAGGAATATATTTCCTGTCTGCATCCCCTAGTAAGACTTTCAGTGGCGCATCAATTGAGAATACCAGTGCAGCAACATGCCCAAGGGTATTAGCAATGGCGTAAATGACCATTAAGGAATTACCCATATTGTAATACTCTCCCAATTTCTGGAAGGCATAATATTGCCCATTGGTCATTAAATCATCCGGAATATGCCGCGAGTCAAACATCATCCCCATCGCCAGCGATCCCAGAATTGCACACACCGCAACCATTGCTGCTAAACATAGCATCCCTTTTGGAAACTCTTTTCCCGGATTACACGTTTGATTAACGTAAGGAGAAATCTTCTCAGCACCGCCCACTGCAAAAACTAACATCGAAATAGTCGTTATGTAGGTGAAATCTATATGAGGAATAAACGTTTCCGAGGTAATATTAGTGGTCGCAATATGAACTTCAGTTATAGCCGGTGCAGCTACTGCCATCGCCACATATAACAGCGACATTACAAACATCGCGATTCCCGCAATCGAACCGACGGTTTTCAGCGATTTCATACCGCGCGATGCGACCCACATAAAGAAGACAAACAACACTAATGTTAGCCCCTGTAATACTACCACCGAGTATTCTTTAATTAGTGAACCGTCACCTTTCACGGCCCAACCAAGAGCAATCAGAATTGTTTGAGGTTTTTGTGCCAGGTAAGGAATATGCACCACCCAATAGGTCCATGCGGCAAGATAAGCCAGTCCTGGCCCCATAGTATGCTTAATCCAGGTGCTAACTCCGCCCTTCCCATCTTTAAACGTTGAACCCAGTTGTCCGACAATAAGAGCATACGGAGTAAAATAAAGGATAAATATAAACAACCATGAGAAAACTACCACTAATCCCTGGTTTGCATAATTATTAACAACATTGCCAAATCCCCAGACTGTAATAAATGACATCAATGCAATATTGTACCATCGCAACTGTTTTTCCTGCCCATTACGCGCCATAAACAATCCTTCGCTAAAAATTGAATGCTATTGGAAAATCCGGGGATTATGCGCGATAAAAGAAAGAGACGGAAATAGTGAAATGCAAAAATATAACCTACTGCACAATTTATTTCTTAGAGAAAAAACTTCAGATAAATCAAGTTACGAAGAGAAAATACATATACAGAGTATGAAAAATCATGATCATACTCTGTCAGATTAACCTTACACGTGTGCCACAGGATTTGAGGTATGTCTGGCATTACGAAGTAACATGAGCAGGTAAATAAATGATACGCTGGCAATCATAATAAATAACAGATTATCGGAATAATGCTGCATTAACATCGCGGTAAATGACGGCCCCAGCAAACTGCCGATTGTGTAACTCAAAAGCAATGCCTGATTCATAGCAACTAATTGGTCTTGCGAAACTTTTTCGCAAGACCAGGCCATAGCGACAGGGTAAAGTGTAAACCCAGCAGCGCCGAGGATAAATAATGCAGGAGCCATTGCTGTATGTGTAAGCATGGCAATGCTTCCCAAAATCACCACAAAAATCTGAACACGCAAAACTAACAACCGGCCAAATTTATCAGCCAGGCGACCAATTGGCCACTGTCCTACAATTCCAGCACTCACTAACACCGCCATCCAAAAACCAATGTTGGAATTACTAATTCCCTGATGGTTCAGATAAAGTGGCATCAACCCGTATAAAGAGCCAAGCACTATGCCGGAAATAATACAGCCATTAACACCTAATCGCGCCTGGCGTAGTTTCAGCATTGAGGTAATAGATGTTGTTTTCCGAGATTCAGTTTGCTGACTCAGGATACGAGTAAATAACAGAGGCAGAATTCCAGCCAGAATCAGAGCTGTAACCCAGGGCAAAACATTCATTAGTTCGGTAGAAACTTTACTAACCAGCAACTGCCCCAGAAACGTTCCCACATAATAGATCATCATATATGCAGCGAGCAGACGGCCACGATTGCGCGATGTACCACTGCACATCAGAGCGCTTTCAACCACCACCCAAATCATGGCACAACCAACGCCCGCAACAAAACGCCAGGCCATCCAACTCCAGAAGCCAATCATTAAGCCCAGGCCCAGACATCCCGCAGCAAAAACCAAAGATGCAAGGTAGTAACTACGGTTAAATCCGAGGCGTTTGATCAAATACCCTGTCAACAATGTGCCCACCAGATTACCAGTGAAATAAGATGAGCTGACCATACCAACCTGCCATGTCGGTAGATGTTCATGAGCAAGCCATAGCGGTACAAGCGTGTTCAATACCGCTATCGCCAGGGTCAACAAAAGCAGGCCAGACAGCAAAAGCATGACAGGCCGGGTATAGATAGACATGGATAAAAACCGTGAGGAATTTCAAATTTCATGCGCATCATGCCACTGCTAAAACCAATGTCAATCATCGAAATATTAGCAAAGCGCATTTTTTACGGTTTCGATTTGTAATTCTGATTCTTAAAACAAAAAGTCATGGTAACTATGAATTCAGGTAATTGTTTTATTTGATCTATCTCAACGTCCTTACGTTTCGTACAGTCGAAAAATTTCATCGAGGCAGCAACACCTATTTTCCCGTCTATGCTTTTTGATGAAAACAAGTCACCTGAAATATTTCAGGTGACAGGCAAACTCTTACAGGAGAAATGAATGACCAGGCCCTATGTTCGTCTCGATAAAAATGACGCTGCGGTACTATTAGTTGATCATCAAGCTGGATTATTGTCACTTGTCAGGGATATTGAGCCTGACAAATTCAAAAATAATGTTCTGGCATTAGGCGATTTAGCAAAATATTTCAAACTCCCCACCATTCTCACTACCAGTTTCGAAACAGGTCCCAATGGTCCACTGGTTCCCGAACTTAAGGCACAGTTCCCGGATGCGCCTTATATTGCCCGTCCTGGCAATATCAATGCCTGGGATAATGAAGATTTTGTCAAAGCCGTAAAAGCTACGGGTAAAAAGCAGTTGATCATTGCAGGTGTAGTAACTGAAGTATGTGTTGCTTTCCCGGCACTTTCAGCCATAGAAGAAGGTTTTGATGTCTTCGTGGTGACTGATGCTTCAGGCACATTTAACGAGATCACACGCCATTCGGCATGGGATCGTATGTCGCAAGCAGGAGCGCAATTAATGACATGGTTTGGCGTCGCCTGCGAGTTGCACCGCGACTGGAGAAACGATATTGAGGGGCTGGCGACACTGTTCTCAAATCATATTCCTGACTATCGTAATCTGATGACGAGTTACGACACCTTAACGAAACAGAAATAAAAAAAGCTGGTTACTTCCTTGCAAGTAACCAGCTTTCAGATCAGCGTTAGTTGTTAATTAACCGATATATTCAAGGCCGTTCATGTACGGGCGTAAAACTTCCGGTACTTCGATACGACCATCAGCCTGCTGATAGTTTTCCATTACCGCAACCAGCGTACGACCAACAGCCAGACCAGAACCGTTCAGGGTATGAACCAGACGGGTTTTCTTGTCCGACTTGCTACGGCAACGTGCCTGCATACGACGCGCCTGGAAATCCCAAACGTTGGAGCAGGAAGAGATCTCGCGGTAGGTGTTCTGTGCCGGGATCCATACTTCCAGGTCGTAAGTTTTGCAAGCGCCAAAGCCCATGTCGCCGGTGCAAAGAATGATTTTACGGTACGGCAGGCCCAGCAACTGCAGGACTTTTTCCGCATGACCGGTCATCTCTTCCAGCGCCGCCATTGAGTCTTCCGGGCGAACGATCTGCACCATTTCAACTTTGTCGAACTGGTGCATACGGATCAGACCACGGGTGTCACGACCATATGAACCGGCTTCAGAACGGAAGCATGGGGTGTGGGCGGTCATCTTAATTGGCAGATCATCTTCATCAATGATTTCACCGCGTACCAGGTTAGTCAGCGGAACTTCTGCCGTTGGGATCAGTGCGTAGTTACTGGTATCTGCTTCTTCTTCCAGCGGACGAGTATGGAACAGATCGCCAGCAAACTTCGGCAACTGCCCTGTACCGTACAGCGTGTCCTGGTTAACCAGATACGGAACATAGTTTTCACTATAACCGTGCTGTTCGGTATGCAGATCTAGCATAAACTGCGCCAGTGCGCGGTGCATACGAGCAATCTGCCCTTTCATCACCACAAAGCGCGAACCGGTCAGCTTAACTGCGGCTGCAAAGTCCAGGCCAGAGTGCATTTCACCCAGCGTCACGTGGTCACGAACTTCGAAGTCAAACTCACGCGGGGTACCCCAGCGGCTGACTTCAACGTTGTCATTTTCATCTTTACCTACCGGCACTTCATCTGCAGGCAGGTTAGGGATTGTCAGCGCGATATCGCGAATTTCAGCCTGTAAAGCATCCAGCTCGGCTTTTGCTGCATCCAGCTCTTCGCCCAGTTTGTTCACTTCCAGACGTAAAGGCTCGATATCTTCCCCCCGCGCTTTCGCCTGGCCAATGGATTTCGATCGGGAGTTACGCTCCGCTTGCAGGTTTTCCGTTTTGACCTGCAATACTTTACGACGCTCCTCAAGAGCGCCCAACTTATCTACATCCAGCTTAAAGCCCCGGCGTGCCAGTTTTTCAGCGACTGCGTCTGGCTCATTACGCAGCAGATTGGGATCGAGCATGCTTATCCTGTGCTTATCGAATTAAATGGGAGATGTGGCCACAGCCTGCGGCCACAGAGAAACAGTAACAACATTACCGCAACGATAACATTAACGGTAGCGTTTTATGGGGCTATTTTGATCCTGTTCAGCCAGCCAGGCGAGCTTTTCGCCAATCTTGCCTTCAAGGCCCCTGTTTGTCGGGAAATAATAGCGTGTTTGTGCTATTTCCGGCGGGAAGTAAACCTCACCGGCAGCATAAGCGTTTGCTTCATCATGAGCATAACGATATTCCTGACCGTAGCCCATTTCCTTCATCAGTTTGGTCGGCGCATTGCGCAAATGAACCGGTACGTCATAATCCGGACGTTCGCGAGCATCGGCCAGCGCGGCTTTAAACGCGGTATAGACAGCGTTGCTTTTTGGCGCGCAGGCCAGGTAAACAATCGCCTGAGCAATGGCGCGTTCACCTTCTGCCGGGCCAACGCGGGTAAAGCAATCCCAGGCTGCTATTGCCACCTGCATCGCGCGTGGGTCGGCATTGCCAACATCTTCAGACGCTATCGCCAGGCAACGGCGCGCGACATATAACGGATCGCCCCCGGCGGTAATAATGCGTGCATACCAGTAGAGAGCTGCATCAGGTGCGCTACCCCGCACCGATTTATGCAGCGCGGAAATGAGATCGTAAAAGCGATCGCCTTTGTTATCAAAACGGGCGCTACGTTCACCGGCGATTTCGGTCAGTAATTCAGGCTTCAGGACCCGCTTACCGCTATCATCGACTTCGGCCATATCCGCCATCATTTCCAGCGTATTTAACGCCCGGCGCGCGTCGCCATTCACCAGTTCAGCAATGGCGCGTCGTGTTTCATCTGGCAGAACAATATCCTGACCACCATAGCCACGGGTTTTGTCTTCCATCGCCTGAGTTAGTACTTGCTCAATATCCTCTGTACTCAGGGATTTCAACAGATAGACACGGGCACGGGAAAGCAGTGCCGAATTAAGCTCAAACGACGGGTTTTCAGTGGTTGCGCCAATAAAAGTGATGGTGCCGTCTTCAATATGTGGCAGAAATGCATCCTGCTGGCTTTTGTTGAAACGGTGAACTTCATCAACAAAAAGAATAGTGCGGCGACCTGCATTGCGGTTTTGCCGGGCGCGCTCGATCGCCTCGCGAATCTCTTTCACGCCAGAGGTGACGGCAGAAATACGTTCCACATCAGCGTTCGCATAGCGGGCAATCACTTCAGCGAGGGTTGTTTTGCCGGTACCCGGTGGCCCCCAGAGAATCATCGAATGCAAATGCCCGGCTTCGATTGCACGCGGCAACGGCTTCCCCGCAGCCAGCAAATGTTGCTGACCGATATACTGTGCTAAATTTTCTGGCCGCATACGCGCGGCCAGAGGTTGAAAAGTATTATCCGAAAAATCGAGCGACAGATTGCTCACTCAGGTGCCTCTACTTACGTTGATCATCTACCGTGACGCCTTGCGGCGGGGTGAAGGTAAATTTCGCTGCATCCACAGCCCCATTTTGCTGAGATTTCAGTTGATAACTGCTGCGCTGATCGTCCTGCTCCACCGCGCTAAACTGATGGATTGTGCCATCACGTCCCACGTTAATGGTGAACTGCTTCAGATTGCCATTGCTGGCTTTCGGCGTCAGGACAAAGTCATCGCCATTCTGTTTGATATTGTACTGCTGCCAGTCGCTGGACTGGTTGCGGGCAATCAGCATAAACGGCGTATTACCGGTGGCATCTTTCAGCCAGGTTGCCGTAGCTTGCTCAACGAACGGGTTATAGAACCACAGTGTTTTACCGTCAGAAACCAGAATGCTTTCATCAGGTTGAGTCATATGCCAGTTGAATAAATTTGGACGTTTCACCCACAGATCGCCCTGACCTTCCTGCACCGCCGCGCCGCTACCGTCAGTTACTTTTTGTGTGAAACTGGCGTGGAAGCTGCTGACTTTATCCAGACGGCTTTTCAGATCGCTTGCGGCATCAGCCCAAACACTGGACGCCACTAAACTTGAGAGTAATGCACAGGTGATGGCAATTTTTTTCATCATTATTCCTCAAATTACGTCACTCCCGATCGGGAGTTCCCTCTACTCTCTATTCCAGGCTAATAATCAGCTTGAGGAAAGAAGAAAATACTGAATTTTCAGTTACCAGAGTGCCGGATGCGACGCTATCGCGTCTTATCTGGCCTACGATGCACTAATTAGTCAAACGGCGGTGGAGCCAGCACTTCACGATTACCGTTGTGCCCCTGTTCGCTGACAATCCCCTGCGCTTCCATCTGTTCGATAATACGCGCCGCACGGTTATAACCTATGCGGAACTGACGCTGTACGCCTGAAATTGACGCTTTGCGTTTTTCAGTGACAAACTGCACTGCCTGATCGAACAACGGATCCAGTTCTTCTGCGCCGTCGAAACCACCCGCGCCACCTTCGCTTTCACTGTCGGAGGTGATGCCATCAACATACTGTGGGCGACCACGTGCTTTCCAGTCTTGCACCACGGCATGGACTTCCTGGTCACGCACGAATGCACCGTGGACACGCACCGGTATGGTTGAGTTAGGCCCAGAGTAGAGCATATCGCCCATTCCCAATAATGATTCTGCGCCAGCTTGATCGAGGATAGTTCTGGAGTCGATCTTACTGGAAACGGTAAAGGCAATTCGGGTCGGAATGTTGGCTTTAATCAATCCTGTAATTACATCAACTGACGGACGTTGGGTTGCCAGAACAAGGTGGATACCGGCGGCACGCGCTTTTTGGGCCAACCGTGCAATAAGTTCTTCAACTTTTTTACCCACCGTCATCATCAGATCGGCAAATTCATCAACCAGCACAACAATATACGGCTCTTTTGTCAGTACCGGATGCTCAACATCCATGCTGTCACCGGGTTTCCAGAATGGATCCGGGATTGGACGCCCCATTTGAGCGGCTTCTGCAATCTTCTCGTTGTAGCCAGCAAGGTTACGAACACCCAGCGCAGACATGCGTTTATAGCGTTTCTCCATTTCATTAACGCACCAGCGTAAAGCATTGGCGGCGTCTTTCATATCGGTGACCACTTCTGTTAATAAATGAGGGATACCTTCATAAACCGAAAGCTCCAGCATTTTCGGGTCAATCATAATGAAACGGACATCCTCTGGTTGCGCTTTATACAACATACTGAGGATCATGGCGTTCACTCCCACAGACTTACCGGAGCCTGTTGTACCAGCTACCAGCAAATGGGGCATTTTGGCCAGGTCAGCAACAACCGGCTCACCAGCGATATCTTTACCTAACACAACTGTCAGTGGCGATGGATTATCAAGAAACTTCGCATTATCCAGCACTTCACGCAGATAAACGGTCTGGCGTTTCTTATTCGGCAACTCGAGGCCTACATAAGGTTTGCCTGGAATAACTTCAACTACACGAACCGCCACTGTTGACAATGAACGGGCAAGATCGCGAGACAAGTTAGAAATACGTGCAGCTTTTACACCCGGCGCAAGATTCAGCTCAAAACGGGTAATTACCGGACCTGGCGAATAATTCACCACCTCGGCTTTAATGCGGAAGTCCGCCAGACGAGCTTCTACCAGACGAGCCATCTGCTCCAGTGCAAAGGTATCAACAGGTTCCACTTCACTCGGTGGAGGCGCCAGAAGATCCAATGACGGCAAAGGTGTGGTCGGTTTTTGCAATGGGCGGTTATCACCATTACGCATTAATAGTGGGTGAAGCAGTGTATCCTGAGGCTGTGATACAGACTGCTGCGGTTGTTGATACTGCTGCTGCGGCGCTACAGGTTGCTGTGGCTGTTGGTACTGCTGTTGCGGCGCTACAGGTTGCTGTGGCTGCTGGTACTGCTGTTGCGGCGCTACAGGTTCTGGCTCTACGCTCGGCGTGAATAATGGCTCATGTGGACCATCATCCAGCAATACTTTCATTGGTGAAAACTCAAAATCATCAAGTGTAAACGGATTCGCTCCGGCGGGTTGTTCTCCGGAGTATCGTTGCTGCTGGGTTTGAGCAAACTGGCGAGCCAGTTCGGCCTCTGCTGCTACGTCTTCATCTTGTTGATTATCAGCAGAATCATGTTGGTATTGTTCGCCATAGCGTTGCTGTTGCGTTTGTGCGAACTGACGAGCCAACTCATCCTGCTGCATAGCATCGATTTCGTCATCGCTATATTGCTCATTGCCTTCGTACTGTCGACGCTGTGCTTCGCGAGCTTTTTCTTCGGCAGCTCTTTGTGATGGTAGTTTAATACCATAGGATGCCAGCTCACGCCTTGTCGGCACGCGCACGCGCTTCGGTCGAGGTAGTTGTGGGCCAATCCCTTCTTTAACCTGTGGACGCGGAGCTCCACTGTTTGCAAGACTGAAAATGGGTGCTGCAACGGTTGCCGCCTCCCCTGTCGCCAGCGTGGCTTTTTTCACGCCAGATGCCAGAGAAGTGACCGCAACTGCAGGTTCCACGGGCAGTACAGAAGATGACACAGGTGCAACAGAAGCTGGTTTAATCGGTTGCGGTTCTTTTACTGGTTCAGGAATTGGCTGATACCATGCCGCAAGTTGCTCTCGTTCACGCGCTCGTTTCTCTTCCACTTCTTCAAAATAGTAAAGAGGAGGACGTGAAGGTTTTGTTTCATCACTAGTAGGCTGAAGCCCTACATCGGGATGTGGTGCCACGTGCCCAACATCAGGCTGATAATTTTGCTCGACCTGCGAGGTTTGCTCTGCCTGATATGTTGAATGCGGAGCATAAGCGGATTGTTGTGGTTCCGCCTGCCAGCTATTTTCAGCCACTGATTGTTCGGGGGCAGACGCATAATAAGGCTGCTGAACAGGTGCAGTGGGCTGTGGCGGCTCATTATAGTGCACTGCAGGTTGCGCATATTGTGGCTGCTGCGGATAACCGTCAGGCGTAGTCGCTATCACCGGTTCGCCCGTTTGCGGTCCAGGTACCGGTTGCCAGTCAATGTCTGGTTGTGCTGGTGAAATACCAGTGGCAGTAACGGGTGGAATTTGGTTAGTCGGCTCGACAGAAGCGGCCAAACTTTGTGTTGCAGTGGTTGCAGCTGCTGCTTGCGCAACAGGTTCAGTAATGGGGGTACCATTTAATAACGGATCGTATTCGTCATATTCTGGTTGTGTGGCGCGATTGCCAGAAAAGAGCACATCATCAGGATCAGCTGCTATGCCACGTGCTGTATAAGTGATTTCTTCTTCATCATCCATCCGTTTACCGGAGAACAATGCAGTATCAGTATGGCGTCCAACCGGGTTGATAAATTTATCAGCCAGACGTTTACGCCGCGCTAATGCACCACGAAGAATACGGGCACGACGTGATTCATGCTTCTTGCCGTGATTTTCATCTTCATATTCTTCGTCGTCTTCGTATTCATCCTCATCGACCCAGGTATCGTCACGACGGGTACGATTACTGGCGAAAGTGAGTAAGTTTAATATCCAGCCGCCAAGTTTTTCAGCAATAGTCACCCACGACCAGCCGGTGAATAACGTCAGACCAGCAGCCCAGACACAAAGTAATGCGATTGTCCCGCCACTACTATGCAGTAACGGTTTCAAAGTGGTGCTCAGTAAACTGCCTATCACACCACCGGAGGCAAAATACCAGATGTCATCAGCATTAATTGCTGCAAGTCCGCAAGACGTCAGGATTAAGGCCAACACACCTATAATGCGCAACGATACAGCAAAGTAGTCTATATATTCGTCACTACTCTGATGCCGCCATGCAAACCAGCAACCGCCAACGATAATGACAGGGATGGTGTAGGCCATCACACCAAAAATAAAGAATAGTGTGTCTGCCAGCCATGCACCTGGAGCGCCGCCCAGATTATGGATAGGCTCATGCCAGGCGGTCTGCGACCAACTGGGATCAGAAGGGTTGAAACTGAGTAAAGCCGCCATCAGCCAGACGGCAAAAAGCGCAATAAGAATGAGCAACGCCTCCAGAAGACGGCGCCCGCTGCTTAACTTAGTCAATGTGACTTCTTTGTCTTCAGTGTATTCCTGGCTCAAGAAAGGCTCTCCAGGTTACAGGCTTTTCCTGCCCGATGCTAAAACGGACAACAGCACCGGGTTTCCCCGGCACTGTTGCTGTATGGATTAACAGGAGTGTAATCAAAATACGCCGATTTTGCACCTGTTCCGTGTTAGCGTGTCTTAATGACCAGACGATTACTCTGCTTGACTTCTTCCATTACCACGTACGTACGCGTGTCATTTACGCCAGGCAAGCGCAACAGGGTTTCCCCAAGGAGTTTACGATACGCTGACATATCCGGTACGCGTGTTTTCAACAGATAGTCAAAATCACCGGATACTAGATGACACTCTTGAATTTCTTCAAGTTTTTGCACTGCGGTGTTAAATTGTTCAAACACATCCGGCGCACCACGATTCAGAGTAATCTCAACAAAGACCAGAAGTGATGCATCAAGATAATGTGGGTTTAACAACGCAGTGTAACCCTGAATAAAACCTTGTCTTTCCAGACGGCGCACACGCTCAAGGCAAGGCGTCGGAGAAAGTCCCACTCTTTTAGAAAGCTCGACGTTAGAAATACGCCCATCCTTTTGCAACTCATTAAGAATGTTACGATCAATGCGGTCGAGATCTTTACCAGGGCGCTTCTTGCTATCTACCATTATTATTGTCTCTCTGTATTCCTTCCCTACTCCTGTCTGACTCTTCTGACATCAATGTCCAGAGTCGCTGCCCACCGCAATGAACCGAAATTATGAATTAACGGCGCAAATTGCCTGGGGAATGGTGAGAAGACCGTTGCTTAAGAGCTGCTATCGACATCACGAATGGCGTCTGTCCACACCATACGTAGATTTCGCTAGCACGGTAAACATGGTGATTACATGCATGGTTATGCAGTATCAACCTGATGTTATTTTTTTCTTCCTCGAATGTTTTCGCAAAACAGCAGCGGATTGTCAAAGCAAAACATCGATTTTTAGTACAACATGCCAGATATTCATTACGTACAGTGCTGAAGCATCATATTGTCGCCACCTTAATCGACGATTTAATTCATATGAATTATGAAAAACGCAATTTAATTGATTGTGACTATTGCACAAATTGTTAACAAAATCGTCATACTCTTTTTTTACGTCTGTAAATTCCCTACAATCCTGTCCATTGTCTGCCAACAACTATGGGGATCTCATGGGCACGACCAAACACAGTAAACTGCTTATCCTGGGTTCAGGCCCGGCGGGATACACCGCTGCTGTCTACGCGGCGCGCGCCAACCTGCAACCCGTGCTGATTACCGGCATGGAAAAAGGCGGCCAACTGACCACCACCACGGAAGTGGAAAACTGGCCAGGCGATCCAAACGATCTGACCGGTCCGTTATTAATGGAGCGCATGCACGAACATGCCGCTAAATTTGAAACTGAAATCATTTTTGATCACATCAGCAAAGTAGATTTGCAGAATCGACCGTTCCGTCTGACTGGCGATAGCGGCGAATACACTTGCGATGCGCTGATTATTGCCACTGGAGCTTCTGCTCGCTATCTCGGCCTGCCCTCTGAAGAAGCCTTTAAAGGGCGTGGGGTTTCTGCCTGTGCAACCTGCGACGGTTTCTTCTATCGTAACCAGAAAGTTGCGGTCATCGGCGGCGGCAATACCGCGGTTGAAGAGGCGCTGTATCTGTCTAACATCGCTTCGGAAGTGCATCTTATCCACCGTCGTGACAGTTTCCGCGCGGAAAAAATCCTCATTAAACGTCTGATGGATAAAGTGGAAAACGGCAACATCATTCTGCACACCAACCGTACGCTGGAAGAAGTGACCGGCGATCAGATGGGCGTCACTGGCGTTCGTCTGCGCGATACACAAAACAGCGATAACATCGAGTCACTCGACGTTGCCGGTCTGTTTGTGGCTATCGGCCATAGCCCGAACACGGCTATTTTCGAAGGGCAGTTGGAACTGGAAAACGGCTATATCAAAGTGCAGTCGGGTATTCATGGTAATGCCACCCAGACCAGCATCCCTGGCGTCTTTGCCGCAGGCGACGTGATGGATCACATTTATCGCCAGGCCATTACATCTGCGGGTACAGGCTGCATGGCAGCACTTGATGCGGAACGCTACCTCGATAGTTTAGCTGACGCAAAATAATTTTACAAATCAGTAACAAAAGTAAAGAAGGCGACACCATGCGACTATGGGTCGCCTTTATTTTTTCCCCGTTGTAACATTGCTCTGCAAATAATTCTGATAACTCACCTGCTAAGCGTGCAATGAATAAATCCCGTCAAAAAGAGTTAACCCGCTGGTTAAAACAGCAAAGCGTCATCTCCCAACGTTGGCTGAATATTTCTCGTCTACTGGGCTTTGTGAGCGGCATATTGATCATTGCCCAGGCCTGGTTCATGGCGCGTATTCTGCAACATATGATTATGGAGAGTATTCCCCGTGAAGCCCTGCTGCTTCCCTTTACGTTACTGGTTTTGACCTTTGTACTGCGCGCATGGGTGGTCTGGTTACGCGAACGAGTGGGTTATCACGCCGGGCAACATATCCGCTTTGCCATCCGCCGTCAGGTTCTCGACCGTCTGCAACAAGCAGGGCCAGCATGGATTCAGGGGAAACCGGCAGGGAGTTGGGCGACGCTGGTACTCGAGCAAATTGACGATATGCATGATTACTATGCACGCTACCTGCCGCAAATGGCGCTGGCAGTGTCGGTGCCGTTGCTGATTGTGGTGGCGATCTTCCCCTCTAACTGGGCTGCGGCGCTCATTCTGCTGGGCACTGCGCCGTTAATTCCGTTGTTTATGGCGCTGGTTGGAATGGGGGCTGCCGATGCTAACCGACGTAACTTTCTCGCTCTTGCTCGCTTAAGTGGGCATTTTCTTGATCGCCTGCGCGGCATGGAAACATTGCGTATTTTTGGTCGTGGCGAAGCTGAAATTGAAAGTATTCGTTCTGCTTCGGAAGATTTCCGCCAACGGACAATGGAAGTGCTACGGCTGGCGTTTTTATCCTCCGGCATTCTTGAATTTTTTACCTCGCTGTCAATTGCTCTGGTCGCGGTCTACTTTGGTTTTTCCTATCTCGGTGAGCTGGATTTTGGGCACTACGATACTGGCGTGACGCTGGCTGCGGGGTTTCTGGCCCTGATCCTTGCGCCGGAGTTTTTCCAGCCATTGCGCGATCTGGGTACGTTTTATCATGCTAAAGCCCAGGCTGTTGGCGCGGCAGACAGTCTGAAAACGTTTATGGAAACCCCGCTCGCCCATCCGCAGCGCGGTGAGGCTGAATTAACGTCGACCGATCCGGTGACCATTGAGGCCGAGGATCTGTTTATCACGTCGCCGGAAGGTAAAACGCTGGCAGGTCCGTTGAACTTTACTTTGCCAGCAGGTCAACGAGCGGTGTTGGTTGGTCGTAGCGGTTCAGGTAAAAGCTCACTACTGAATGCGCTTTCTGGTTTTCTTTCATATCAGGGATCGCTACGAATCAACGGAATAGAATTACGTGATTTATCACCGGAATCATGGCGTAAGCATCTCTCCTGGGTTGGTCAAAATCCACAATTACCAGCAGCAACACTACGAGATAACGTACTGCTGGCACGACCTGATGCCAGCGAACAAGAGTTACAAACAGCACTGGATAACGCGTGGGTCAATGAGTTTCTACCGCTCCTGCCACAAGGAGTTGATACGCCTGTTGGCGACCAGGCTGCCCGCCTTTCCGTAGGCCAGGCACAACGTGTGGCGGTGGCGCGTGCATTACTGAATCCCTGTTCGCTATTACTGTTGGATGAACCCGCAGCAAGCCTTGATGCTCACAGTGAACAGCGCGTAATGGAGGCGCTGAATGCCGCCTCTCTGCGCCAGACAACGTTAATGGTCACCCACCAGTTAGAAGATCTTGCGGACTGGGATGTCATTTGGGTAATGCAGGATGGTCAGATTATCGAGCAAGGACGTTACGCGGAATTAAGCGTGGCTAACGGTCCTTTTGCCACATTGCTGGCCCATCGTCAGGAGGAGATTTAAATGCGCGCTTTGCTACCCTATCTGGCACTGTATAAACGCCATAAATGGATGTTAAGCCTTGGCATCGTACTGGCAATTCTCACACTGCTCGCCAGTATCGGTCTGTTGACACTTTCCGGCTGGTTCCTCTCCGCCTCAGCAGTGGCGGGCGTTGCAGGACTGTACAGCTTCAACTATATGCTACCCGCTGCGGGCGTGCGTGGCGCAGCAATCACCCGTACTGCCGGGCGCTATTTTGAACGTCTGGTGAGCCATGACGCGACTTTCCGCGTGTTGCAGCATCTGCGCATTTACACCTTCAGCAAATTGCTCCCCCTCTCCCCAGCCGGACTGGCGCGCTATCGTCAGGGCGAATTGCTCAACCGCGTCGTGGCGGATGTTGATACGCTCGATCATCTTTACCTGCGCGTTATCTCGCCGCTGGTGGGCGCTTTTGTAGTGATTATGGTGGTGACTATCGGGTTAAGTTTTCTTGATTTCACCCTCGCCTTTACGCTGGGTGGCATTATGTTACTGACGCTTTTCCTGATGCCACCGCTGTTTTATCGTGCGGGAAAAAGCACCGGGCAAAATCTGACTCATCTTCGCGGGCAGTATCGCCAACAACTGACAGCCTGGCTGCAAGGGCAAGCTGAGCTGACCATTTTTGGTGCCAGCGATCGTTATCGCACGCAATTAGAGAATACTGAAATTCAGTGGCTGGAAGCGCAACGCCGTCAATCTGAACTGACAGCTTTGTCGCAAGCAATAATGCTGTTAATTGGCGCGTTAGCGGTGATCCTGATGCTGTGGATGGCGTCTGGCGGCGTTGGTGGCAATACTCAACCAGGCGCGTTAATTGCCCTGTTTGTCTTCTGTGCGTTAGCCGCGTTTGAAGCACTGGCACCAGTAACGGGTGCATTTCAGCATCTGGGGCAAGTCATTGCCTCTGCCGTACGGATCACCGATTTAACGGATCAAAAACCTGAAGTCACCTTCCCTGATACCCAAACCCGTGTTGCCGATTGCGTTTCGCTGACGTTACGGGATGTTCAGTTCACTTATCCGGAGCAGTCCCAACAGGCACTTAAAGGGATTTCTCTTCAGGTAAACGCCGGAGAACATATGGCGATTCTCGGGCGAACCGGATGCGGTAAATCAACATTGTTACAACTGCTGACCCGCGCATGGGACCCGCAACAGGGCGAGATTTTAATTAACGATAGCCCCATAGCCAGCCTGAACGAAGCAACTCTACGACAGACCATCAGCGTTGTGCCACAGCGAGTGCATCTGTTTAGCGCCACACTGCGTGATAATCTGTTACTCGCCTCCCCTGGCAGTAGTGATGAAGTTTTGGCGGAGATCTTGCGTCGAGTTGGTCTGGAGAAGCTGCTCGAGGATGCAGGTCTCAACAGTTGGTTAGGTGAAGGCGGACGCCAGCTCTCCGGTGGTGAACTGCGCCGTCTGGCTATCGCCCGTGCGCTGTTACATGATGCGCCACTGGTATTGCTGGATGAACCTACCGAAGGCTTAGATGCCACAACTGAAAGTCAGATCCTTGAATTACTTGCAGAAATGATGCGTGAGAAAACGGTGTTAATGGTCACCCATCGACTTCGCGGGCTCTCTCGTTTCCAGCAAATAATAGTGATGGACAACGGGCAAATTATTGAGCAAGGTACTCACGCAGAACTGCTTGCCCGACAGGGGCGTTATTACCAGTTTAAGCAGGGTTTGTAAGCTATTATTGAACGATCCGACTTGCGTGGAGTTTTGCGGTCATGCGCCTGGTTCAGCTTTCTCGCCATTCAATAGCCTTCCCTTCCCCGGAAGGCGCATTACGTGAGCCTAACGGCCTGCTGGCACTGGGGGGCGATCTTAGCCCTACGCGCCTGTTAATGGCTTATCAGCGTGGTATTTTTCCGTGGTTTTCTCCAGGCGACCCCATCCTCTGGTGGTCGCCCGATCCTCGCGCGGTACTATGGCCTGAATCATTACATATCAGCCGTAGTATGAAACGATTTCATAAACGCTCGCCCTATCGCGTCACGATGAATTACGCCTTTGGTCAGGTCATTGAAGGCTGTGCCAGCGATCGCGAAGAAGGAACCTGGATCACGCGTGGCGTGGTCGAAGCCTACCATCGCCTTCACGAACTCGGTCATGCCCACTCCATTGAAGTCTGGCGTAAAGATGAGCTTGTCGGCGGTATGTACGGCGTGGCGCAGGGAACGCTATTTTGTGGCGAGTCCATGTTCAGCCGGATGGAAAACGCGTCCAAAACGGCGCTACTGGTCTTCTGTGATGAATTTATCCGTCACGGTGGCAAACTTATCGACTGCCAGGTCCTTAACGATCACACAGCTTCGCTTGGTGCCTGCGAAATTCCCCGCCGGGATTATCTAAATTATCTCAATCAAATGCGCCTCGGACGATTGCCGAATAATTTCTGGGTACCACGGTGCTTGTTTTCACCACAAGAATGAATGTTTTCGGCACATTTCTCCCCAGAGTGTTATAATTGCGGTCGCAGAGTTGGTTACGCTCATTACCCCGCTGCCGATAAGGAATTTTTCGCGTCAGGTAACGCCCATCGTTTATCTCACCGCTCCCTTATACGTTGCGCTTTTGGTGCGGCTTAGCCGTGTGTTTTCGGAGTAATGTGCCGAACCTGTTTGTTGCGATTTAGCGCGCAAATCTTTACTTATTTACAGAACTTCGGCATTATCTTGCCGGTTCAAATTACGGTAGTGATACCCCAGAGGATTAGATGGCCAAAGAAGACAATATTGAAATGCAAGGTACCGTTCTTGAAACGTTGCCTAATACCATGTTCCGCGTAGAGTTAGAAAACGGTCACGTGGTTACTGCACACATCTCCGGTAAAATGCGTAAAAACTACATCCGCATCCTGACGGGCGACAAAGTGACTGTTGAGCTGACCCCGTACGACCTGAGCAAAGGCCGCATTGTCTTCCGTAGTCGCTGATTGTTTTACCGCCTGATGGGCGAAGAGAAAGAATGCGTAAAAGGTCGGTTTAACCGGCCTTTTTATTTTGTGATATGTATGAAGTACTTTGCAAGTATAAGTCCGTAACTTGTCTCGATGTAGATATACTGCACAACTTGTTTACAGTATGAGCAAACAATAATTATCATTAAAATTCTTCTTGACCGTTTTACTCCAACTCCCTATAGTAGCGCCCCGTTGCCACCCATGAGGTTTGGCAGCCAAACAATTTGGTGAGGTGTCCGAGTGGCTGAAGGAGCACGCCTGGAAAGTGTGTATACGGCAACGTATCGGGGGTTCGAATCCCCCCCTCACCGCCATATTTAAAGAAGAGCTCGTACGAAAGTACGAGCTTTTTTTTCGCATTTTATCTGCCTGTACGGCAGTGAACATGGTGGGCGGGTGGAGTATGTTACCAGTGAATTTCTAAGCTGCCTGTACGGCAGTGAACTCGCAAAGGGCTTTTCTGCCATATTCACCATTTTTCTAAGCTGCCTGTACGGCAGTGAACTCAAATACTACACGTTTAGCCCGTTGTTAATAAAGCAAAACCATCTCATTTTCCTGCTGCAACCCTTTTTTATCCTTACCTTCCCGCAGCATTAATTATCAACAACTTACTATCATCATCAAAAAAAAGGTCTGGACCACCTCCCCCCATAAACAAAAAGTCCGTAACCCCTGACGAGATTACGGACTTCATCATCCTACCTGACAATCAGATTAATGCGCTGCTTCCGGTTTGTGCTTTTGCGCACTCTGGAACCCGTAGGTCAGCTCATTTTTCTCTTTATCCAGCGCGACGGTGACCTGACCGCCATCCACCAGCGAACCAAACAGCAGTTCGTTAGCGAGCGGTTTTTTCAGGTTGTCCTGGATGACACGTGCCATCGGACGTGCGCCCATCGCCCGGTCGTAACCTTTCTCAGCAAGCCAGTTACGCGCTTCCTGACTCACTTCCAGGGAAACCCCTTTCTGATCCAACTGAACCTGTAACTCGACGATGAACTTATCCACTACCTGATGGATCACGTCGGTTGACAGATGATCGAACCAGATAATGTTGTCGAGACGGTTACGGAATTCCGGCGTAAAGATCTTCTTGATCTCTTCCATCGCATCGGTGCTGTTGTCCTGGTGGATAAGACCAATCGATTTACGCTCAGTTTCTCGTACCCCAGCGTTGGTGGTCATCACCAATACCACGTTACGGAAGTCTGCTTTGCGTCCGTTGTTATCGGTCAGCGTACCGTTATCCATCACCTGCAACAGAATGTTGAACACGTCTGGATGCGCTTTCTCGATTTCGTCCAGCAGCAGTACCGCGTGCGGATGCTTGATTACCGCATCGGTCAGCAGACCACCCTGATCAAAACCAACGTATCCCGGAGGCGCACCAATCAGACGGCTAACAGTATGACGTTCCATATACTCGGACATATCAAACCGCAGCAGCTCAATCCCCAGCGCTTTAGCCAACTGCACCGTTACTTCGGTTTTCCCTACCCCGGTTGGCCCGGCAAAGAGAAACGAGCCAACGGGTTTATGATCATGCCCCAGACCTGCACGGGACATTTTGATCGCCTCTGTTAACGCTTCTATCGCTTTGTCCTGACCAAACACCAGCATTTTCAGGCGATCACCCAGGCTCTTCAGCGTGTCACGATCACTCTGAGAAACACTCTTCTCTGGTATACGGGCAATACGCGCGACCACAGACTCAATATCTGCAACATTAACCGTTTTCTTGCGTTTGCTCACTGGCATCAGACGTGCACGAGCGCCCGCTTCATCGATAACGTCAATGGCTTTATCCGGCAGATGACGGTCGTTAATGTATTTCACCGCCAGTTCCACCGCCGCACGAATCGCTTTTGCGGTATACCGCACATCGTGGTGCGCTTCATATTTCGGCTTCAGGCCATTAATGATTTGTACCGTTTCGTCAATGGACGGCTCGGTAATATCAATTTTCTGGAAGCGACGCGCCAGAGCACGGTCTTTTTCGAAAATATTGCTGAATTCCTGATAAGTTGTGGAGCCGATCACCCGGATCTTGCCGCTGGAAAGCAAAGGTTTGATCAGGTTAGCTGCATCCACCTGGCCACCGGAAGCTGCGCCCGCACCAATGATCGTATGGATCTCATCGATAAACAGAATGCTGTTGGTATCCTGCTCCAGTTGTTTGAGCAACGCTTTAAAGCGTTTTTCAAAGTCACCACGATATTTGGTGCCAGCCAGTAACGAACCGATATCCAGTGAATAGATAGTGCAATCGGCCATTACTTCCGGTACGTCGCCCTGAACGATACGCCAGGCCAACCCTTCGGCGATTGCAGTTTTACCGACACCAGATTCCCCCACCAGCAGCGGGTTATTTTTCCGTCTACGGCAAAGAACCTGAATCGCGCGCTCCAGCTCTTTTTCGCGACCAATCAGAGGGTCGATCCCCCCTACGCGAGCAAGTTGGTTGAGATTAGTCGTGAAATTCTCCATCCGATCCTCCCCGCCCGTTTGCTCTTCGCTACCTGGCTGGCTTGCGGAATCAGAAGAGGACTGACTCGGCTCATCTTTACGCGTCCCGTGGGAAATAAAGTTAACCACGTCAAGGCGGCTGACTTCATGTTTACGCAGCAGGTAAGCCGCCTGAGATTCCTGTTCGCTAAAGATGGCAACCAGCACATTAGCACCGGTAACTTCACTACGCCCGGAGGACTGAACATGGAAGACGGCGCGTTGCAGCACACGCTGAAAACTTAGCGTCGGCTGGGTATCACGCTCTTCTTCACTGGCAGGCAGTACGGGTGTGGTTTGTTCAATAAAGGCTTCTAACTCCTGACGGAGCGCTACCAGATCGACAGAACATGCTTCCAGCGCTTCACGCGCAGAAGGGTTACTGAGCAGCGCCAGTAACAAGTGCTCGACGGTCATAAACTCATGACGGTGCTCGCGCGCTCTGGCGAAAGCCATGTTTAAACTGAGTTCCAGTTCTTGATTGAGCATAGGCACCTCCCCCAATTTTTATGCCTGCATTCAGGCTTTTTCCAGCGTACACAACAATGGATGCTCGTTCTCCCTCGCATAGTTGTTCACCATCGCCACTTTGGTTTCCGCGACTTCAGCAGTAAAGACGCCGCAAATGGCTTTGCCTTGATAGTGAACAGTAAGCATCAGTTGTGTTGCACGTTCTACATCATAAGAAAAGAATTTTTGTAACACGTCAATAACAAACTCCATCGGAGTGTAATCATCATTGACTAATATCACTTTATACATAGATGGCGGTTTTAGCGCGTCGCGAACTTTGTCTTCCGCCAGTTGGTCAAAATCGAGCCAGTCGTTAGTTTTACTCATTGTCAGTGATCATCTTCAGTTACGGTTATCGGCAGCGCCTGCACCTGACATGAGCGGATAAGAATTATCAATTTACTCCATCTAATAGATAACTATCATCTATCATTGGCATCCGCGACATCTGTCACATTCCCGGCAATAGCGTTAACTGCTTCAAATTTTTGATTCTTTTTTACCCTTTCTACGTTGTATCCCGCTTGACGCAACGCCTTATTTCTCTAAATTGTATCACGAGAGCTGGCGAGGTTTTGCACATCCCCCTCCACTCCACCACTGATTCATTCCATCTTACCTGTATAAGATTTACGAAGGATGTCGAAGCATGGAAAAGGGTACTGTTAAGTGGTTCAACAATGCAAAAGGGTTCGGTTTTATTTGCCCTGAAGGTGGAGGCGAAGATATTTTCGCGCATTACTCCACAATAAAAATGGATGGTTACAGAACGTTAAAAGCTGGCCAACCAGTCCAGTTTGATGTTACTCAGGGACCAAAAGGCAATCATGCCAGCGTCATTGTACCCTATGAAGCTGAAGCCATTGCATAGGTGATCAGTTTCATTGTGTACATCACTCAAACAAAATGCCAGCCCCATCGGCTGGCATTTTTATTTCTGTTTCTTGCATACTCTAAGTAATTCGCGTTGCAGGAGCCTGGCTGCCGTAAGCGGCTGGGGTGAAAGACAAATCCGCAGGCACAGCACATTCAGCCTGAAGTATGATGAGTGTAGCTCTTCCTGCTATAGATCTGACCTCTTCCGACATGACTCATTCGCGGGCCAACGCTTCTACCGGGTCCAGTCGTGAGGCATTTCGTGCCGGTAACCAGCCGAACAATATACCGGTAATTGTAGAACACAAAAATGCCGTTAAGAGCGCCACTGGCGAGAAGCCAATTTCCCAACCAGGCAGGAAGAGTTGCAATGTGAACGCGATCAATAACGATAAACAGATCCCCAGTGCACCACCAATCAGACATACCATGACAGCCTCTATCAGAAACTGCTGGAGAACATCACTGGCACGCGCGCCTACTGCCATTCGGATACCGATTTCACGCGTTCGCTCGGTAACAGAAACCAGCATAATGTTCATCACACCAATCCCACCGACAACCAGTGAAATGACCGCCACCAGAGTTAAAAAGAGTTGTAAAGTGCGAGTGGTTTTTTCAGCGGTTTTAAGAATGCCGTCCATGTTCCAGGTAAAGAAATCTTTTTTACCATGGCGCAAAGTCATTAAGCGCGTTAATTGCTGTTCTGCCTGAGCGCTGTCATAGCCCTCTTTCACTCTTACAGTAATGGAGTTCAGCCAGGACTGCCCCATCACCCGGCTTGCCATTGTGCTATAGGGCAACCACACACGAAGTATTTTACTGCTGCCAAACATCGACTGCTTTTCTTCAGCGACCCCAATCACCGTAGCAGGCATGTTACCGACCAGGATGACCTCCCCCACAACGTTTGCTTTATGGGGAAAAAGTTGTCGGCGGGTATTATTGTCGAGTACCACAACTTGCGCCCTGGCATTGAGTTGTTCTTTGTTAAAGGTATTCCCTTCACTGAACGTCATGCCGTAAACATTAAAATAATCGCCACTGACACCATTAGCTGCAGCCGCCACATCGATATTGCCATAACGCAGTCGAACATTTTGCGATACTGCTGGCGTCGCGGAAGCAACCCATGATTGTTTTTGGATGGCCGCCAGATCGTCATATTTTAATGCCTGTTGATACTGAGGATCGTCATCCCCAAAATCCTTTCCCGGATAGATATCAATTGTATTTGTACCGATGGAGCGGATATCCGCTAACACCATTTGCTTTGCTGCATCTCCGACCACCACAATCGATACGACCGACGCAATACCAATAATAATGCCGAGCATTGTGAGTAAAGTGCGCATTTTATTGGTTGCTAATGCCAGCCAGGCCATAGTCAGAGCTTCGCGAAAGCCAGCAATAAACTGTCGCCAGCCAGAACGGGGTTGTGCTGATGAGTCTGAAAAAGTTTGTGCAATAGCGCTATTTTTCGCTGGGGGATTACTCACGATTTCGCCATCACGAATTTCGATCACCCGTTCAGCCTGTGCCGCAACATGGGGATCATGGGTGACAATAATCACCGTATGCCCACGCTCACGCAGTTGGTGAAGAATCGCCATTACTTCTTCACCTGAATGGCTGTCCAACGCCCCGGTAGGTTCGTCGGCTAAAATAACCTGACCGCCATTCATCAGCGCACGGGCAATACTGACTCGCTGCTGTTGCCCGCCAGAAAGTTGTGCCGGACGATAATCCACGCGTTCGCCTAATCCGAGGCGTTGCAATAATGCCTGCGCCCGCGCTTCTCGCTGTTTACGCTCAATACCAGCATAGACAGCGGGTACTTCCACGTTTTGAAGCGCCGTAAGGTGTGACAACAAATGATAACGCTGGAAAATAAAGCCAAAATGTTCGCGGCGAAGTTGCGCCAGTGAGTCACTATCCAGTGTGGAAACATCCTGACCCGCCACTTTATAAATACCGCTGGTGGGTTTATCCAGACAACCGAGGATATTCATCAGTGTTGACTTGCCGGAACCAGACGCACCAACAATCGCCACCATCTCCCCGGCATTGATTGTCAGGTTGATCCCTTTAAGCACCTCAACCACGTCTTCGCCTGATGGGAAGCTGCGGCGGATATTACTGAGTTCAAGCAGTGGCGTCATTTTGCTGCTCCGGGATTCCCTTCACCGATCACCACTTCGTCGCCCGCTTCCAGTCCTTTAACAATTTCCACATCGGTGTCGTTACGGGCACCAATAACCACTTCCCGTTCCCGGGTTTCGCCATTGCGTAACAAAGTGACTTTATAACGGTTATCTCCCACGGGATCGCCCAGTGCAGACAGCGGAATAGTCAGTACATTTTTTACTTCGGCAAGCTGAATATGCACCTGGGCTGTCATATCGAGACGCAGCACGCCTTGCGGATTTGGCACCTCAAAACGGGCGTAATAAAAAATAGCATCGTTAACTTTTTCTGGGGTCGGCAGAACATCTTTGATTCGCCCCTCGTAACGTGTTTGTGGATCGCCCAACACAGTGAACCATGCCTTTTGCCCCGGTTTTAGATGAATAACATCCGCTTCTGAAACCTGAGCCTTTACCAACATAGTGCTCATATCTGCCAGCGTCAGAATGTTTGGAGCCTGCTGAGCAGCAATGACCGTCTGGCCTTGAAGCGTGGTGATTTGCGTCACTTCGCCAGCCATCGGGGCCACAATTCGGGTGTAATCGAGATTAGTTTTAGCGGTATCCAGTGATGCCTGGTTACGCTTAATTTGCGCATCGATGGTGCCAATCTGAGCCTGCTTCACCGCCAACTCTGTCACTGCGGTATCCAGATCCTGTTGTGAGATTGCCTGGGTTTGCGCCAGTTTCTGTTGGCGGGATAACGTTACCCGTGCCAGTTTCAGTTCGGCCTCGGCCTGCTGACGTTGCGCCCGCAGCTCCATTAGCGTCGCTTCCACTTCTTTAATCTGGTTTTGCGCCTGTTCAGGATCGATAATCCCCAGTAGCTGATCTTTTTTGACTTTGTCACCAATAGCTACCGACAGCGTTTTCAACTGACCGCTCACCTGTGCACCAACATCGACTTTACGTAATGCATCCAGCTTTCCGGTGGCCAGCACACTTTGCTGTAGCTCTCCTGGGCGCACAATTAATGTCTGATATTTCGGCTCTGGCGCATTCAGCGTTTTCCAGAGCACCATAAGCCCACCCAAAATAACAATGGCTGCTATCAGATAACGTTTTTTAAACCTTTCCCTCATTCGCATACAGCTCCTGAATTCATCGTCGTTCTCACCTGTATGAACAGTAAAACTTCAACCAAACATCAACAAAACCACAAAGTCACGGTGAGTAATCGCTTTATTGATTTTTGGTTAAGTTTGTCAATGCTGGAATTGGGCTACGACTTTATATTGGATTGGTGAATATGTCGCAGCTAACTGAAAATACCTTTTCTCCTGGCAAATCTCTAAACAGTCGGACCCTTTTCTTCCGTCTGGCAAGCGGCGAATTGCGTCCTGGTAAATTTTGGCATCGACGCAAATTCCGCCAAAAATTTTTGCTGCGGTCATTGCTTATGCCACGACTTAGCATTGAGTGGATGAATGAACTCTGCCAGATGCCGCATATTAACGCGTTACTGGTGCGCCAGCCACGGCTACCTGTTCGTCTCCATCGTCCCTATCTGACGGTGAGTTTTAACCGTCAACAATTGCTTGCGGCGTTGCGCTATCACTATGCCTTATTACGTAACGTAATGTCAGCCGAAGAATTCAATTGCTATCTGAATACTCCAGGCCTGCAACTGGCGCAGCTGGAAGGCAAAAATGGCGAACGCTATACGCTGGAATTGACCATGATGATCTCTATGGACAAAGAAGGCGACAGTACGATCCTCCTGCGAAATGATGAAGGTATTCCGCTGGCAGAAATCACGTTTACACTGTGTGAGTACCAGGGCAAAAGAACGCTGTTTATTGGTGGGCTGCAAGGCGCGAAACCAGAAATTCCTCATCAGGCAATTCAGGATGCGACAAAAGCCTGCTCGGGGCTATTTCCTAAACGTCTGGTTCTGGAAGCTGCGTGTCGCCTTGCGAATCGCCTGAGAGTTGAACAAATTCTCGCGGTCAGCAACGAAACACATATTTACCGCAGCCTGCGTTACCGGGATAAAGATGAAAAAATTCATGCTGATTACAATGCATTCTGGGCCGCGGTGGGCGGTGAGTGCGATAAACAGCATTTTTACCATATCCCGGCGAAAATACCGCGCAAAGATATGGCAGAAATAGCGAGCAAAAAACGTGCGGAATACCGTCGGCGCTATCTTTTGCTCGATACCATTGAAGAACAGATGTCGATGCTATTTCATGCTTAATCTGCCCGGCCGCGTGCCAGCCATACCACCCTGGAGAACATTTTCTTAAACAATACTGGCACTGCATCAACACCACGTCGTCCGGCTTCCATAGCCACTTCGATGGCAAGATCGGGTTTCGAAGAGCGATGGATCGCCTTCGAGATAATTTTGCGCATATTCATCGGTACATTTTGCGGAATTTGCGCCACCCGATGAAAGACATCAGAAAAGCCCTGCCGATACATAAAATGTTCCATATCCAGTGCGGGCAATGCAGTCAAATGTTCATGTTCGGCATCACGATCATTGTTAAGCAAGCTGCGCACTGTAGCGGCATATTTTTTCCCGGCCTCATCACCATCAACCAGAACATGCCATTCGATCCCCATTCGACGGGCAAATTTCACCAACGGTTTTAGACCTGACTGAGCAAACTCAATCACTTTAATCCCCTCAGCGTCAAAGTGATGACCACACTGACGGGCCAGTTCATTGATGACCCAGGTTTCTGTTTCCCCCTCCACCAGCAACCAGCAGCGGGCAAACAGTGAAGAAGCACGGTTAAAGCGAATATGAAAAGCAATCCGTCGGCCATCTTCAGCACTCAATCCCCCCGGCCCCAGACGCCATGCAGCGACACGTGAAGACTCACGCACCAGGCGGCACACATGTTCAACAGGTGTAAGAGAAAGCAACTCACCGGAGTTCGTGGTGGTAATACGCTGCAGAGGCAACAAGTTTAGTAACTGCCAGGCGACCGACAGCATAATTGGATGCAAGCGCGTTTCAGGATCTTCCACCAGCAGCAAGGGTCTGGCATCTCTGTCCAGCCGTATTGTTCCTTTCGCCTGCAATAAAGTGGAGAACAGCCCCAACAAAATCACCCGATGCGTTCGCCCACCGGGGCGGTCAATCATGCGGTTAATGATGTCGAGATAACGCCAACTACGCTGATCATTATTGCCCCGACGACGCATCAGGCGATAGCGCGCCTGCCCTGCGCCTTGCTCGGAAAAATAGTGCTCCAGCAGTTGCACCATTGCCGACAACCCCTGTCGAATCTGCGCATCAGTAAGGTTTTGCGGGCGCGTAGCCAGTTCACGAGCCAGATAATCCAGTTCCCGCGCTGTAACTTCCACATTGGGAACGTTTGGCACCGTGCCATTACGAATGCGCCGCATAAAGCGGGCATCACGCAAACGAAGCACTGGCATTAACCGTACCAGATGCCTCGCCTGCTCGTTAATATCAGCAATCGCCAACGGATGTCCGTCGCCATCGAGGAAGCTACGCAAGGTCATTACGCTACCATCATCGTGGCTTTCCCCTTCAAGGCGATAGAAAACCCGGTGATAGCCATCACGACATGGCGTCCAACACTCAGCCAATGGCTGATAACGGCGCACACGATGCCGTCCCGGTAATGATTCACGAAAAGTAAGGATGATTTGCAGATGATGTTCCCGCCCACCAACATCCCCTGGCGGAAACCAAAAATCATCGCGGTCAAAGTGGTAAAGATCTGATTCAGGAGATAATAAAAGAGTCAGCGCATCCAGCAGGCTGGATTTACCCCATGCGTTCTCGCCGATCAGCACATTATTTTGTTCCAGCATCAGCGACAGACGATTGATACCACGAAAGCCAACTATTTCAACGCGTTCAAGAATCATGTATCCCCCAAATAAAATCCCTCTCCTTAACGCTACCAGCAGTATACCTGGAAAAAATCATCTTCAACGTGACGGCAGTACAGTTATGCGAGCCAACCGACTGAAAAATGTACAATTATATTTTTCAGTCATTCAGACTATTCTCATAATTTACTTTTTCCAGGTAGATTACCCCAGATGGTTTATTTATTTTTCAGCTATTCATTGTTTACATAAAGACAAACTACAATTGTGATTAAGATAAATCAGTTCAATGAACTCGATCACTATGCTCTAAATCAAACTTAGTGGTTTTATTTAACTGGTTAAGTGATAAATCATGTTTCTACAATAATGTTGAGTTATACGTATCTTCTGCGTAAATGTTAAAAAAACAATTACCTTAAACTTCTTGTGGTTAATTTTATCTATTGAGGCAAATATGTTCAGAAAATTAGCAGCTGAATGTTTTGGTACTTTCTGGCTTGTTTTTGGTGGCTGCGGTAGTGCTGTACTGGCCGCAGGCTTCCCGGAATTAGGCATTGGTTTTGCCGGCGTGGCGCTGGCATTCGGTTTGACCGTTCTGACAATGGCCTTTGCTGTTGGTCATATTTCTGGTGGTCATTTTAACCCGGCGGTCACTATTGGCTTATGGGCTGGCGGACGTTTTCCGGCAAAAGAAGTCGTTGGCTACGTAATTGCCCAGGTTGTCGGCGGTATTGTTGCAGCGGCGCTGCTGTATTTAATTGCCAGTGGTAAAACGGGTTTTGACGCGGCAGCCAGCGGCTTTGCTTCTAACGGTTATGGCGAGCATTCACCAGGCGGTTATTCCATGCTTTCCGCGCTGGTCGTTGAACTGGTATTGAGTGCAGGTTTCTTGCTGGTGATCCACGGCGCAACCGACAAATTCGCTCCGGCGGGTTTTGCACCAATTGCCATTGGTCTGGCATTAACGCTGATTCACTTAATCAGTATTCCGGTGACTAACACTTCCGTTAACCCGGCGCGCAGTACTGCGGTTGCCATCTTCCAGGGCGGCTGGGCGTTAGAACAACTGTGGTTCTTCTGGGTGGTGCCAATTGTCGGCGGTATTATCGGTGGTCTGATTTACCGGACCCTGCTGGAAAAACGTAATTAATTAACGCAGAAGGCCTGGCGCAATGTCAGGCTTTTTTTTTAAAATGTTGTTATATGTTGATTCATCATCTTGTTGCGCTCCTTTCATGAGCTAAGCCACATATTGCCACTGACGCAGGGAGCGCGCAGGGGGCGGCCAATCGCCGCCGCCCCCCTGCACCCCCGGGCTCTGGCGAACAAAATCGCCGCTGCGCGGTGCCCTCGACTTATCCCTTGCGGCTACCGGGTCGGGCGCGAGGTAACATATATGGACGCTCCCGGAATGCAATGCTTTCTTCAGTTATGTAATAAAACGGGTAGGTGCAGCCATATATCCGGTTTCTGATGGGATTTTTATCCCGAACCATGATGAAATCCGCCAGGCAGGTACCAATCATCCTCTACGGGCTAACTTGCCCTTGTTACCTCTCGGTGTGTCCTGCCTGCGGTCTTACCTGTTTTGCCATCTTCTGAAGTCACCTGCACCTACCAGGACGTTAACTTTTTTTCAGCACCTCGTCAGATTGACTGACCTTGTGTCAGGCGAGCTGCCGAGGTTGATATTCAGTATTGTGTGACAACATTGACCACATGATCCTCGCTGTTTTTGCCGCCATGGCGACAACAGCTACATTGTAGTGCTTCCGCTCAAGGAGTCCCTGAAGCCAGGAATTCTCCTCAACCGCGCCGTTTCGGTTGACCCAGGCGGTAAGTGCGCGTGCGCCGTGAACCAGCAGGTATCGGAAATATCCATCTCCACGTTTGCTGATCCCTCCCAGTTGCTGTTTCCCGCCGCTGGAATGTTCCTTTGGTGTCAGCCCCAGCCATGAAGCGAACTGCTTTGCGGTACTGAATTGTCGGGCATTACCCACTGCTGCTACCACATAAGTGGCCGTTAGCATGCCAACCCCCGGGATCTTGGCCATTCTCTGGCAGGCTTCCTGCGTTCTATACCAGGAGGCCAGAGCTTCTTCTACCTGTTTAACTTGTTCTTCAAGTTCCCGGATATGTTTAGACTGTCTGTAGATGCTGGTTCTGACAAAGGGAGATAAACCATTTTCGCCATCCTCCAGAATGGCTGGCAGCTCACGTGTTAAATGGCTTTGTCCGGCCGCAATCGTAATACCAAACTCAGCAAGTGTGGCTCTTAAACTATTGGCACAGGCAATCCGCTCACGGATAAGTATTCCCCGTTCAGTGTGTAACGCTAAAACGGCCTGCTGCTCTTCGGTTTTTATCTGAACAAAACGCATATTCGGGCGGGTTACCGCTTCGCAGATTGCTTCAGCATCTGCTGCATCCGTCTTGTTCGTTTTCACATAAGGCTTCACATACTGCGGAGGTATGAGTTTTACCTCATGACCATAGCGGGTGAATAATCGCGCAAAATAATGACTGGATGAGCAGGCTTCCATGCCAATCAGACAAGGTTCCAGTTGAATCACAAACTGAACAAACTTAGCCCGGGTGAGCTTTTTACGCAAAATAGTATGGCCTTCATGATCGACACCATGAAGCTGAAAAACGTTCTTTGCCAGGTCGATACCAAGAGTTGATACTTTCATGTGGACGCTCCTAATTTTTCAGGACGTATTGCAACGATCCAGTCTGGTACTTTGATACCGTAAAATCTGGAGCGTCCATCTCATTATCCCGGTAAAACGCGCCCTCAGCCCACATCCATGTGGGCTGCCCCGGCCTTCAGGGAACGCCTCGGCGATTTTGACGCCACCAACACCGGTGCGGTTTGTAATTAAAGCGCAAGAATATCTTTAAATGAAAAGGAATACCCTACCGATCCTTATGCATAACATTTCCTTTTAATTGCAACTTTACTCATCCTTCTGCTTTCAGTAGTGTGTCATCGCGCATTTCGAATCTTCTTTGCAAGGACTGGGTTTTCATGTTTTCTGGGCTGTTAATCATTCTGGTTCCCCTGATTGTGGGTTACCTCATTCCGCTTCGCCAACAAGCTGCGTTAAAAGTTATTAATCAGCTATTAAGCTGGATGGTTTACCTTATTCTCTTTTTTATGGGTATCAGTCTGGCGTTTCTCGATAACCTCGCCAGTAACCTGTTGGCGATTCTGCATTATTCCGCCGTCAGTATTACCGTTATTTTACTGTGTAATATTGTCGCACTGATGTGGCTGGAGCGAGGCCTGCCGTGGCGCAACCACCATCAGCAAGAAAAACTCCCGTCACGTATTGCGATGGCGCTGGAGTCCCTCAAGCTCTGCGGTGTGGTGGTGATTGGCTTTGCTATTGGCCTTAGCGGATTAGGTTTCTTACAACACGCTACGGAAGCCAGCGAATACACGTTAATTCTGCTACTTTTCCTCGTCGGTATTCAGTTGCGTAATAATGGCATGACCTTAAAGCAGATTGTCCTTAATCGCCGGGGAATGATTGTCGCTGTGGTGGTGGTGGCCAGTTCTTTAATTGGTGGTTTAATTAACGCCTTTATTCTTGATCTTCCCATCAATACCGCGCTGGCAATGGCTTCCGGTTTCGGCTGGTATTCTCTTTCCGGTATTTTATTGACCGAGTCTTTTGGTCCGGTAATCGGGAGCGCAGCGTTTTTTAATGATCTGGCCCGTGAGCTGCTTGCTATTATGTTGATCCCAGGCCTGATTCGCCGTAGCCGCTCTACTGCACTGGGCTTATGCGGTGCGACGTCGATGGATTTCACACTGCCCGTTCTTCAACGTACTGGCGGACTGGATATGGTCCCGGCGGCGATTGTTCACGGTTTTATTCTTAGCCTGTTAGTGCCGATCCTCATCGCCTTTTTCTCTGCATAATACCTCTCTGGCGGTAGATCCCTGCCGCCAAAATTGCGCTAAATCAATCTCCCTTAAAGTTGCATGAAAAATCCCTTTTATCCCCGTGTTAAGCGTCTTAACCTTAAACATGTATATTAAATATAACTTTAAAAGGTGTGATCATGTTTTGTGTGCAATGTGAACAAACTATCCGTACTCCGGCAGGAAACGGCTGCTCATACGCGCAGGGGATGTGTGGTAAAACGGCGGAAACCTCTGACCTTCAGGATTTACTCATCGCGGCGCTGCAAGGGCTTTCAGCCTGGGCGGTAAAAGCGCGTGAATACGGCATCATCAACCATGACGTTGACAGCTTCGCGCCGCGCGCATTTTTCTCAACCCTGACCAACGTTAACTTCGATTCTCCGCGTATTGTCGGCTACGCCCGTGAAGCAATTGCCCTGCGTGAGGCGCTGAAAGCACAGTGCCTGGCTGTAGATGCCAACGCCCGCGTCGATAACCCGATGGCTGACCTGCAACTGGTGAGTGACGATCCCGGCGAGCTGCAACGTCAGGCGGCGGAATTTACTCCCAATAAAGATAAAGCTGCGATTGGCGAAAACATTCTCGGCCTGCGTCTGCTCTGCCTGTATGGCCTGAAAGGTGCTGCCGCCTATATGGAACACGCGCACGTTCTCGGTCAATATGACAACGATATTTACGCCCAGTACCATAAAATCATGGCATGGCTGGGTACCTGGCCTGCCGATATGAACGCACTTCTCGAGTGCTCCATGGAAATCGGCCAGATGAACTTCAAAGTGATGAGCATTCTGGACGCAGGCGAAACCGGTAAATACGGTCACCCGACGCCAACTCAAGTCAACGTCAAAGCAACAGCGGGTAAATGCATTCTGATTTCCGGTCACGATCTCAAAGATCTCTACAACTTGCTGGAACAGACCGAAGGCACGGGTGTTAATGTCTACACCCACGGCGAAATGCTGCCTGCGCATGGCTACCCGGAGCTGCGTAAATTCAAGCATCTGGTCGGTAACTACGGCAGCGGCTGGCAGAATCAGCAAGTGGAGTTCGCTCGTTTCCCTGGCCCCATCGTAATGACCTCGAACTGCATCATCGACCCAACCGTCGGTGCTTATGACGATCGTATCTGGACCCGCAGCATTGTTGGCTGGCCGGGTGTGCGTCATCTGGACGGTGATGATTTCTCAGCAGTTATTGCCCAGGCGCAACAAATGGCGGGCTTCCCGTACAGCGAAATTCCGCACCTGATCACCGTGGGCTTTGGTCGTCAAACGCTGCTTGACGCAGCCGATACGCTGATTGATCTGGTAAGCCGTGAAAAACTGCGTCATATCTTCCTGCTTGGCGGCTGTGACGGCGCACGCGGCGAGCGTCACTACTTCACCGATTTCGCCACCAGCGTGCCGGATGACTGTCTGATCCTGACTCTCGCCTGTGGTAAATATCGCTTTAACAAACTCGAGTTTGGCGATATCGAAGGTCTGCCGCGTCTGGTAGATGCTGGTCAGTGTAACGATGCTTACTCAGCGATTATTCTGGCTGTCACTTTGGCAGAAAAACTGGGCTGCGGTGTCAACGATCTGCCGTTGTCGCTGGTACTCTCCTGGTTCGAACAAAAAGCGATTGTTATTCTGCTGACGCTGCTTTCTCTGGGCGTGAAAAATATCGTTACCGGCCCGACTGCACCTGGCTTCCTGACGCCAGACCTGCTGGCGGTACTGAACGAGAAATTCGGCCTGCGTTCTATCACCACTGTTGAAGAAGACATGAAGCAACTGTTGAGCGCGTAAGGAGTTTGTCGATGACGATGCCAACCAATCAATGCCCGTGGCGGATGCAGGTTCATCACATTACGCAAGAAACGCCGGATGTGTGGACGATTTCCCTGATTTGCCACGATTACTACCCGTATCGCGCCGGGCAATATGCGCTGGTCAGCGTGCGAAACTCAGCGGAAACGCTGCGTGCTTACACCATTTCCTCCACACCAGGCGTGAGTGAATACATCACTCTGACCGTGCGGCGGATTGATGACGGTGTCGGTTCCCAGTGGCTGACCCGCGATGTAAAACGCGGTGACTACCTCTGGCTTTCAGACGCGATGGGGGAATTTACCTGCGACGATAAAGCAGAAGATAAATTCCTGTTGCTGGCGGCCGGCTGCGGCGTCACACCGATTATGTCGATGCGTCGCTGGCTGGCGAAAAATCGCCCGCAGGCGGATGTGCAGGTGTTCTACAACGTGCGTACGCCGCAGGATGTTATTTTCGCCGATGAATGGCGTGACTATCCGGTGACACTGGTGGCGGAAAATAACGTTACCGAGGGTTTCGTTGCCGGACGTCTGACACGTGAACTGCTGACAAGCGTTCCTGATTTAGCCTCTCGTACTGTGATGACCTGTGGCCCGGCTCCGTATATGGATTGGGTAGAACAGGAAGTGAAAGCGCTCGGCGTGACGCGTTTCTTTAAAGAGAAGTTCTTTACGCCAGTGGCGGAAGCAGCAACCAGTGGTCTGAAATTCACCAAACTGCAACCAGCGCAAGAATTTTACGCACCTGTTGGCACGACACTGCTGGAGGCGCTGGAAAGCAATAAAGTTCCGGTTGTCGCCGCCTGCCGTGCGGGTGTTTGCGGCTGCTGTAAAACGAAGGTGGTTTCCGGTGAATATACGGTGAGCAGCACGATGACGCTGACCGACGCCGAAATCGCTGAAGGTTACGTACTGGCCTGCTCCTGCCATCCGCAGGGGGATTTGGTTCTCGCGTAAAGATAACTGCCCGGCACAATTCGCCGGGCAGCTTTAAATGGACAGTAACGTAAAAATTTATCGCCAGGCAGAGTTACCCGCCACGGCATAACGTCCCGCGCCCAGAAACGCGACTGCAAGAGCTGCAACAAAGAAATAAACCAGGCTTTCAATCGCCCAGGCACCGGTTTTATCCAGCATCCCTGTTTTTCCCATTCCCACCATCAACCATGCAACGACCATGGTCAGGGCGATAACAAGAGCAGAAGGTCTCGTCAAAATACCTAATATAATCAGTACTGGCGCAACTACTTCCCCAATAAGTACACCGTAGGCAATAAAACCGGGGAAACCTTTTGCAATCAGCATTCCACTAATACCATCAATCCCGGCAAATAATTTATGCACCCCGTGAAACAGCATTAATCCGCCCACGGCCAAACGTAACAATAATTTGCCAAAATCCTCATGTGTCAGCATTCGGTTTACTGCATTTAACAATGATGCAACCATCTGAATTTAGTCCTTTTATCGTGAAAATGCCATTCGCATCAGCCTTGGGCATTACCGGATTAAAAGCAACTGAAATATCCAGATTTGGCCAGCGTAACAGGCAGCATCTACTAAACTTGTTACCGTTATCACATTCAGGAGATGGAGAACCATGAAACAAACGGTTGCAGCTTATATCGCCAAAACACTCGAATCAGCAGGGGTAAAACGCATTTGGGGAGTGACGGGCGACTCTCTGAACGGTCTTAGCGACAGTCTTAATCGCATGGGCACCATCGAGTGGATGTCCACCCGTCATGAAGAAGTGGCGGCCTTTGCCGCTGGCGCTGAAGCCCAACTTAGCGGGGAACTGGCGGTCTGCGCCGGATCATGCGGACCTGGCAACCTGCACTTAATCAACGGTTTGTTCGATTGTCACCGTAATCACGTTCCGGTACTGGCAATTGCCGCTCATATCCCTTCCAGCGAAATTGGCAGCGGCTATTTCCAGGAAACCCACCCGCAAGAGTTATTCCGCGAATGTAGCCATTATTGCGAGCTGGTTTCCAGCCCGGAGCAGATCCCACAAGTGCTGGCGATTGCTATGCGTAAAGCGGTGCTAAACCGTGGCGTTTCGGTTGTCGTTTTACCGGGCGACGTGGCGCTAAAACCTGCACCGGAAGGGGCAACTACCCACTGGTATCACGCCCCCTTACCCGTTGTCACACCTGAAGAAGAAGAGTTACGCAAACTGGCGCAACTGCTGCGTTACTCAAGCAATATCGCCCTGATGTGCGGTAGCGGCTGCGCGGGGGCGCATAAAGAGCTCGTCGAGTTTGCCGGAAAAATTAAAGCGCCAATTGTTCATGCCCTGCGCGGTAAAGAGCATGTCGAATACGATAATCCGTATGATGTCGGAATGACGGGATTAATCGGCTTCTCGTCAGGTTTTCATACCATGATGAACGCCGACACGTTAGTGCTGCTCGGCACCCAATTCCCCTACCGTGCGTTCTACCCGACCGATGCCAAAATTATTCAGATTGATATCAACCCGGCCAGCATCGGCGCGCACAGTAAGGTGGATATGGCACTGGTCGGTGATATCAAATCGACTCTGCGTGCATTGCTGCCTTTAGTGGAAGAAAAAACCGATCGCAAATTCCTTGATAAAGCGCTGGAAAATTACCGCGATGCCCGTAAAGGGCTGGACGATTTAGCTAAACCGAGTGAGAAAGCCATTCACCCGCAATATCTGGCGCAGCAAATTAGCCATTTTGCTGCCGATGACGCCATTTTCACCTGTGATGTCGGCACACCAACGGTATGGGCGGCGCGTTATCTGAAAATGAACGGCAAGCGCCGCCTGTTAGGTTCTTTTAACCACGGTTCGATGGCTAATGCCATGCCTCAGGCGCTGGGCGCGCAGGCAACCGAGCCGGAACGTCAGGTGGTCGCCATGTGCGGTGATGGCGGTTTCAGTATGTTGATGGGCGATTTTCTCTCAGTGGTACAAATGAAGTTGCCGGTAAAAATTATCGTCTTTAACAACAGTGTGCTGGGCTTTGTGGCGATGGAGATGAAAGCTGGTGGCTACCTGACTGACGGCACCGAACTGCATGACACCAACTTTGCCCGCATTGCTGAAGCGTGCGGCATTATGGGTATTCGCGTGGAAAAAGCGTCTGAAGTCGATGAAGCCCTGCAACGCGCATTCTCCATCGACGGCCCGGTACTGGTAGATGTGGTGGTTGCGAAAGAAGAATTAGCCATTCCGCCGCAGATCAAACTCGAACAAGCCAAAGGTTTTAGCCTGTATATGCTGCGCGCAATCATCAGCGGACGCGGCGATGAAGTGATCGAACTGGCGAAAACGAACTGGCTAAGGTAAAAAGGGTGGCATTTCCCGTCATAATAAGGACATGCCATGATTGATTTACGCAGTGATACCGTTACCCGACCGAGCCGCGCCATGCTCGAAGCAATGATGGCCGCCCCGGTTGGGGACGACGTTTACGGAGACGACCCTACCGTTAATGCTCTGCAGGACTATGCGGCAGAGCTTTCCGGGAAAGAAGCCGCCATTTTTCTGCCTACCGGCACTCAGGCCAACCTGGTCGCTCTGCTCAGTCACTGCGAACGCGGCGAAGAGTATATTGTCGGTCAGGCCGCGCATAACTATCTGTTTGAAGCCGGTGGCGCAGCGGTGCTGGGCAGTATTCAGCCGCAACCCATCGATGCTGACGCCGACGGTACGCTACCGCTGGATAAAGTCGCCATGAAAATCAAACCCGACGATATCCATTTCGCCCGCACCAAATTACTCAGTCTGGAAAACACCCACAATGGAAAAGTGCTGCCGCGGGAATACCTGAAAGAAGCATGGGAATTTACTCGCGAGCGCAATCTGGCACTGCATGTTGACGGTGCGCGCATCTTTAATGCCGTGGTGGCTTACGGCTGCGAACTGAAAGAGATCACGCAATATTGTGATTCGTTCACCATTTGTCTGTCGAAAGGTCTTGGTACGCCAGTCGGTTCATTACTGGTCGGCAATCGTGATTACATTAAACGCGCCATCCGCTGGCGGAAAATGACTGGCGGCGGGATGCGTCAATCCGGCATTCTGGCTGCCGCAGGGATGTATGCGCTGAAAAATAACGTCGCACGCTTGCAGGAAGACCGCGACAACGCAGCCTGGATGGCGGAGCAACTGCGTGAAGCAGGCGCGGATGTGATGCGTCAGGACACCAATATGCTGTTTGTTCGCGTCGGACAAGAAAATGCTGCCGCGTTAGGCGAATACATGAAAGCGAGAAACGTACTGATTAACGCCTCGCCGATTGTCCGCCTGGTAACCCATCTCGATGTCTCGCGTGAACAACTGGCAGAAGTCGCAGCCCACTGGCGCACTTTCCTGGCGCGTTAAGGAGCGAAACGTGCCGCAACGCATTTTAGTTCTCGGTGCCAGTGGCTATATTGGTCAGCATCTGGTGCACGCGCTCAGCCAACAAGGGCATCAGATCCTGGCGGCAGCACGTCACGTCGACAGGCTTGCAAAACTGCAACTGGCAAACGTCAGTTGCCATAAAGTCGATCTCAGCTGGCCGGATAACCTTCCGGCCCTGTTGCAGAATATCGATACCGTCTATTTTCTGGTGCACAGCATGGGCGAAGGCGGCGATTTTATCGCTCAGGAGCGCCAGGTGGCTCTTAACGTCCGCGATGCGCTGCGCGAAGCACCGGTTAAACAATTAATCTTTCTCAGTTCATTGCAGGCCCCGCCTCACGAGCAGTCGGACCATCTGCGCGCCCGTCAGGCTACGGCGGATATTCTTCGTGAAGCGGGTGTTCCGGTGACCGAATTGCGTGCCGGAATTATCGTTGGCGCAGGTTCAGCGGCGTTCGAAGTCATGCGCGATATGGTCTACAACCTGGCGGTGTTAACCCCGCCGCGTTGGGTTCGTTCACGCACCACGCCCATTGCACTGGAAAACCTGCTGCATTATCTGGTGGCGTTACTGGACCATCCAGCCAGGGAACATCGCATTTTCGAAGCCGCCGGACCAGAGGTGCTCAGTTATCAACAACAGTTTGAACATTTTATGGCGGTGAGCGGTAAGCACCGCTGGTTAATCCCCATCCCCTTTCCCACCCGTTGGATCTCGGTGTGGTTTCTTAATGTGATTACCTCCGTACCGTCAACCACCGCCAAAGCGTTGATTCAGGGGCTGAAACATGATCTGCTGGCGGATGACACCGCGCTACGTGCACTCATCCCACAACGGCTGATCGCATTCGATGACGCGGTACGTCGCACCCTGAAAGAAGAAGAAAAACTGGTCAACTCCAGCGACTGGGGATACGACGCTCAGGCCTTTGCCCGCTGGCGACCGGAGTACGGTTATTTCGCCAAACAGGCGGGGTTTACCGTTAAAACTTCTGCCAGCCTTGCGGCTTTATGGCAGGTGGTGAATCAAATCGGCGGTAGAGAGCGTTATTTCTTTGGCAATATTTTGTGGCAGACCCGGGCGCTGATGGACCGCGCGATCGGTCATAAGTTAGCGAAAGGCCGCCCGGAGCGTGAATATTTGCAAACTGGCGATGCGGTAGACAGCTGGAAAGTGATTATCGTCGAACCGGAAAAACAACTTGCGTTGTTATTTGGCATGAAAGCGCCGGGGCTGGGGCGCCTGTGTTTTACCCTGGAGGATAAAGGCGACTACCGCACCATCGATGTTCGCGCGTTCTGGCATCCGCATGGGATGCCAGGGCTGATTTACTGGTTACTGATGATCCCCGCGCATCTGTTTATTTTTCGCGGAATGGCAAAACGAATCGCCAGACTGGCAGAACAAAGCACAGATTAATCGACAAAACCTGCGTTATTCTTTCACGTTTCCCATTGCATCAAGGGGGAAATCACGGAAGAATGCGCACGTCATTTTCTCAACAACAGTGGATTGATATGAAGGTACTGGTTACCGGCGCCACCAGCGGCTTAGGTCGAAACGCGGTAGAGTTTTTGTGCCAGAAAGGCATCAGCGTGCGAGCGACCGGTCGCAACGAGGCAATGGGTAAATTGCTGGAAAAAATGGGCGCAGAGTTTGTTCCAGCGGATCTGACCGAGCTGGTCTCATCACAAGCTAAAGTGATGCTCGCAGGCATTGATACGTTGTGGCACTGCTCCAGCTTTACCTCTCCGTGGGGGACACAACAGGCTTTCGATCTGGCTAACGTTCGCGCCACTCGCCGTCTGGGTGAATGGGCTGTCGCCTGGGGAGTACGTAACTTTATTCATATCTCTTCCCCCTCCCTGTACTTCGATTATCACCACCATCGCGATATTAAAGAAGATTTTCGCCCTCACCGCTTCGCTAACGAGTTTGCCCGCAGCAAAGCGGCCAGCGAAGAAGTGATCAATATGCTTTCGCAGGCGAATCCACAAACACGCTTTACTATTTTACGCCCACAAAGTCTGTTCGGGCCGCACGATAAAGTCTTTATTCCCCGTCTGGCGCATATGATGCACCACTACGGCAGCATTCTGTTACCACACGGCGGCAGTGCGCTGGTCGATATGACGTACTATGAAAATGCCGTGCACGCCATGTGGCTGGCAAGTCAGGAAGCCTGCGATAAGCTGCCTTCCGGGCGAGCATATAACATTACCAACGGCGAGCATCGCACTCTACGCAGCATCGTGCAGAAACTGATCGACGAGTTGAATATTGATTGCCGTATTCGCTCGGTGCCTTACCCGATGCTGGACATGATCGCCCGCAGCATGGAGCGTTTAGGTCGCAAGTCAGCAAAAGAGCCGCCGCTGACCCACTACGGCGTCTCTAAGTTGAATTTTGACTTTACGCTGGATATTACGCGTGCACAGGAAGAATTAGGCTATCAGCCAGTCATCACTCTGGATGAAGGCATTGAGAAAACTGCTGCCTGGCTGCGCGATCACGGGAAACTGCCCCGTTAATCCTGACCGTATTTCTCCAGCAACGCTTCGGCAATCGCCTGAGTTTCTGCATCCGCTTCGCCGTTGTATAACGTCGGGCGGAAATGCATCTGGAACGCCATAATCACGCGCCGCTGCTCGCGCGGTGTCATATCTGGTTTTACGTCATAACCGTAGCGCGCCAACAGTTCCAGCAATGATGCGGTATCTACTGGCGTGTGTGGCGCACGCCCGGCAAGGTAAAAATTTACCCGCTGCGCATCCGGCCAGGCACCAATCCCCTGCTGCGCCAGTTGCTGCCAGGGAAATAACGGCCCCGGATCATCTTTGCGCTGCGGCGCAATATCCGCATGCGCCACCACGTTTTCCGGCTTGATGTGATAACGGGTAATAATATCTTTCGCCAGGGGGATGAGCGCCTGTATCTGTGCCGGTTCAAACGGAGCAAAATATTTCATCCCCGACGATTTTTGCCAGCCTCGGTTTTCCAGCTCAATGCCAATAGAGGTGTCGTTAAGGCGTGTTGCCCCGCGCCAGGCGCTAATCCCCGCATGCCAGGCCAGTTCCTGTTCCGGCACCAGTTGCCAGATGCGCGGTTTACCGTTGTATCGCGGTGGCACCGCAGGGACAAGATAATGCGAACTGACCTGCTTATCGGTCAGTGTCGCCAGCGAACTATCAAAATCATCTGCGGTGTAGTGGATCACCAGCACTTTAATGCGCGGATACGCCGCCTGCGCCTGGCGTCGGGTATCAAGCTGATATCCCTCTTTCTCGACAATGCCTTTTTCGCCTGCACACCCTGCCAGTAACAGAGCGGCGGCGACCAGCCAGAAGACTCTTCTCATCGACGTGTTTTCACCGCCGTACCGCTGACGCTAACCATCAGCATACTGCCGTTTTGCCCGACCGTTTCGTAGTCGATATCAATACCGACTACGGCATCAGCCCCCAACGCCCGCGCCTGATCGCCAAGTTCCTCAAAGGCAATCTCCCGCGCTTTACGCAATTCTTTTTCATAAGCCCCGGAGCGTCCGCCAACGATATCGCGGATACCGGCAAAGAAATCACGGAAAATATTGGCACCTAAAATCGCTTCGCCTGTCACCACACCGCAATATTCAACGATGGTCTGGCCTTCCAGAGTTGGAGTTGTGGAAAATTGCATGATCGATCCCCTTGTTTGCTAAGCCTTCGATCTCAAAAGCATTATCAGACTGATACGCTATTATTGAAAGGATATCATTATTATCGTAGAACGCTTTCAGAGCGATCGCTTATAAGGAAATGATTATGCGCTACAGCAAATTGACAATGCTTATCCCCTGCGCACTGCTCCTCAGTGCCTGCACCACAGTCACTCCAGCTTATAAAGATAACGGCACACGCACCGGTTCCTGTGTCCAGGGCGGCCCTGACAGTGTGGCCCAGCAGTTTTATGACTACCGCATTTCACACCGCAGTAACGACATTACCGCTCTGCGCCCATATTTAAGTGACAAACTGGCAACTTTGCTGAGTAATGCCAGCCGCGATAACAGCCATCGTGAATTGTTAAGCAGCGATCCGTTCTCCAGTCGAACCACTTTGCCAGACAGCGCCCGTGTTGCCAGTGCTTCAACAATCCCGAATCGTGATGCGCGAAATATTCCTCTGCGTGTGGATCTAAAACAGGGTGATCAGAGCTGGCAGGATGAAGTGTTAATGATTCAGGAAGGCCAGTGTTGGGTGATCGACGATGTACGCTATTTAGGCGGCAGCGTTCATGCCACGGCGGGTACGCTTCGTCAGTCTATCGAGAATCGCTAACACCTTGATCAACCAATAACCCCCGTAAATTGTCCGGCATTTCGCGAGGAATGCCGACATTTATGCTCGCCGCCCACCGCCCCCGTTATTTTGTGCTATGTTTAGTGAATAATGCGCTTTGCTTTTAACTTTTAAAGCATAAATATTGCATAATTATTCTGTCAAAGGTACTATCTTCGACCTCAATAGCTATCAGACTGCCAGTATACGAGTGTCAATGAGTATTCAATTAAACGGCATTAATTGCTTTTACGGCGCGCATCAGGCGCTGTTCGATATCACGCTGGATTGCCCTCAGGGCGAAACGCTGGTGTTACTAGGCCCCAGCGGCGCGGGGAAAAGCTCGCTGCTGCGTGTACTCAATCTGCTTGAGATGCCGCGCTCCGGTACGCTCAACATTGCAGGCAACCATTTCGATTTCACTAAGACGCCCTCAGACAAAGCGATTCGCGATCTGCGTCGTAACGTCGGCATGGTGTTTCAACAATACAACCTGTGGCCGCACCTCACCGTGCAGCAAAACCTGATTGAAGCGCCCTGCCGTGTACTGGGATTGAGTAAAGATCAGGCGCTGGCCCGTGCAGAAAAATTGCTGGAACGTCTGCGCCTGAAACCTTTCAGTGATCGCTATCCGCTGCATCTTTCTGGTGGTCAGCAACAGCGTGTTGCTATCGCCCGTGCGCTGATGATGGAACCGCAGGTACTGCTGTTTGATGAACCGACCGCCGCGCTGGACCCGGAAATTACGGCACAAATCGTCAGCATCATTCGTGAGCTGGCAGAAACCAATATTACCCAGGTGATCGTCACCCACGAAGTAGAAGTGGCGCGTAAAACCGCCAGCCGTGTGGTGTATATGGAAAATGGTCACATCGTAGAACAAGGCGATGCGAGCTGCTTTACTGAGCCGCAAACCGAAGCATTTAAAAACTATCTCTCTCACTAAGATTCGGGATAACAACAATGAAAAAAGTTCTGATTGCCGCGTTAATTGCAGGTTTTAGTCTTTCCGCCACAGCTGCCGAAACCATTCGTTTTGCCACCGAAGCCTCCTATCCTCCGTTTGAATCGATGGACGCGAATAACCAGATCGTCGGTTTTGACGTCGACCTGGCGCAGGCATTGTGTAAAGAGATTGATGCGACCTGTACTTTCTCTAACCAGGCGTTTGACAGCCTGATCCCAAGCCTGAAATTCCGTCGCGTAGACGCGGTGATGGCTGGTATGGATATCACCCCGGAGCGTGAAAAGCAGGTGCTGTTTACCACGCCGTACTATGACAACTCTGCCCTGTTTGTGGGTCAACAAGGTAAATACACCAGCGTTGATCAGCTGAAAGGCAAAAAAGTCGGCGTTCAGAACGGGACGACGCACCAGAAATTCATTATGGATAAACATCCGGAAATCACCACGGTTCCTTATGATAGCTACCAGAACGCAAAACTCGATCTGCAAAACGGTCGTATCGACGGCGTTTTTGGTGACACCGCAGTGGTAACCGAATGGCTGAAAGATAACCCGAAACTGGCGGCTGTCGGCGACAAAGTAACCGATAAAGATTACTTCGGTACTGGCCTCGGCATCGCGGTACGTCAGGGCAACACTGAACTGCAGCAGAAATTCAACACTGCGCTGGAAAAAGTGAAGAAAGATGGCACTTACGAAACCATCTACAACAAATGGTTCCAGAAGTAATACCTGATGAATGAATTTTTTCCTTTAGCAAGCGCCGCCGGGATGACCGTCGGCCTTGCCGTTTGTGCATTGATTGTCGGACTGGCGCTGGCGATGTTCTTTGCGGTGTGGGAGTCAGCAAAATGGCGTCCTGTCGCGTGGGCAGGTTCAGCACTGGTGACGATTCTGCGCGGTCTGCCAGAAATTCTGGTGGTGCTGTTTATCTATTTTGGCTCCTCGCAGTTACTGCTGACGCTTTCGGATGGCTTCACCATCAATCTTGGGATCGTACAGATCCCGGTGCAGATGGACATTGAGAACTTCGACGTTAGCCCGTTCCTGTGTGGGGTTATCGCCCTGTCGCTACTGTATGCCGCCTATGCCTCGCAAACCCTGCGTGGCGCACTGAAAGCGGTACCGGTGGGCCAGTGGGAATCCGGTCAGGCGCTGGGGCTGTCGAAATCGGCTATCTTTTTCCGCCTGGTGATGCCACAGATGTGGCGTCATGCGTTGCCTGGCCTCGGTAACCAGTGGCTGGTACTGCTAAAAGATACCGCATTGGTCAGTTTGATAAGTGTGAATGACTTAATGCTGCAAACCAAAAGCATCGCCACTCGTACCCAGGAGCCATTTACCTGGTACATTGTGGCGGCGGCGATTTACCTGGTGATTACCCTGTTGAGTCAGTACATTCTCAAACGCATTGACCTGCGCGCGACACGTTTTGAGCGGAGGCCTGGCTGATGCTTGAGTATTTACCCGAACTAATGAAAGGGCTACATACCAGCCTGACGCTAACCGTTGCCTCGCTGATTGTGGCGCTGATTCTGGCGTTAATTTTTACCATCATCCTGACGCTGAAAACGCCGGTACTGGTGTGGCTGGTGCGGGGCTATATCACGCTGTTTACCGGTACGCCGCTGCTGGTGCAGATCTTTCTGATTTACTACGGGCCGGGCCAGTTCCCGACGTTACAGGAATATCCGGCACTGTGGCATCTGTTATCAGAACCGTGGTTATGCGCGCTGATTGCGTTGTCACTGAACAGTGCCGCGTATACCACGCAGCTGTTTTACGGTGCAATTCGTGCGATCCCGGAAGGTCAGTGGCAATCCTGTAGTGCCCTGGGGATGAGCAAAAAAGATACGCTGGCGATCCTGCTGCCGTATGCCTTTAAACGCTCACTCTCTTCTTATTCCAACGAAGTTGTGCTGGTGTTTAAAAGTACCTCTCTGGCTTACACCATTACGCTGATGGAAGTGATGGGTTACAGCCAGTTGTTGTACGGACGCACCTACGATGTCATGGTGTTCGGCGCGGCGGGAATTATTTACCTGGTCGTCAACGGCCTGCTGACACTGATGATGCGTTTGATCGAGCGCAAAGCGCTGGCGTTCGAGCGACGGAATTAATGTTATCTACGTGCTAATGCCGGGTGCAGCGTGCACGCCTTATCCGGCCTACATAGTGCATAGATTAATATAATAAAGACGGACAACCCACTAAGTTGTCCGTCTTTTTTTATTCATTATGAATTATTTAATCATATTTATTGCATATAAATTCACTTGATGGCATTGTTATCTCATGCCGCAGACACGGCCAAAAATCATAAGATTGACAGACGGGAGTTCCATCATGAAAAAGTTAGTTCTTGCCGCTTTACTTGCATCCTGTGCATTCGGCGCTTCTGCCGCAGAGAAAATCAATTTCGGCGTATCCGCGACCTATCCTCCCTTTGAATCTATAGGTGCTAATAATGAGATTGTCGGCTTTGATATCGACCTGGCAAAAGCGTTATGCAAACAGATGCAGGCAGAATGTACTTTTACTAATCACGCTTTCGACAGCCTGATCCCGTCACTGAAATTCAAAAAGTATGACGCCGTTATCTCCGGTATGGATATCACGCCAGAGCGTAGCAAGCAGGTATCGTTTACCACGCCCTACTACGAAAACTCAGCCGTCGTGATTGCCAAAAAAGATACCTACAAAACGTTTGCCGACCTGAAAGGCAAACGCATTGGGATGGAAAACGGCACCACCCACCAGAAATATATTCAGGATCAACACCCGGAAGTGAAAACTGTCTCCTATGACAGTTATCAAAATGCCGTTATCGATCTAAAAAATGGTCGTATTGATGGGGTATTTGGTGACACAGCGGTGGTTAATGAATGGCTGAAAACCAATCCACAACTGGGCGTTGCAACAGAGAAAGTAACCGACCCGCAGTACTTCGGCACCGGTCTGGGCATCGCTGTACGTCCGGATAATAAAGCCCTGCTGGAAAAACTGAATAACGCACTGGCAGCGATTAAAGCAGATGGTACGTATAAAAAAATCAATGACCAGTGGTTCCCGCAGTAAGATTCAGAAAGCCGCAGCCGCGGCTTTTTTATTGCTTCACCAACAGTGTCAGCACTTCATAGTGCGCGGTGTGCGGGAACATATCAAAAAGCTGTACCCGTTCAATACGATAACCTGACAGTTCGCGGATATCTTTGGTCATCGTTTGGGCGTTACAGCTGGAGTAGATGATAAAACGCGGTGCCATCGTTGAAAGATAATCACACAGCGGTTTACCAATGCCGCGGCGCGGCGGGTTAACCAGCACCAGCTCCGGCACCTCTCCCTGTGTGGTGGCAAACTGAGTGGAGTCCAGCGCCTGAAATTGCAAACGCGTTAAGCCCAGTTCAGCAGCTGACTGCTTCGCACAGGCAATGGCCTCTGGCGCAATTTCGATCCCGGTTAACTGCATGTCAGGCGTCGCGCAGTGTAAACCAAAGCCGCCCACGCCACAGAACAGATCCCACATATGTTTAACCGGCAACTGTCGTACCCAGTCGCGCGCAGTAGCGTACAGCTGGCTGGCGACTACCGGATTAGTCTGGAAGAAACTTTGTGGACGGATCCACAGCGGCACATCATTAAAACGCTCCGCCAGTGCCTGTTGTTCGGTCAGGTAGATCTCTGTCTCCCCTTCCATAATCGCCATATGTATCGGCTGAATATTGGCGGTAATGACTTTCAGCTGCGGCAGTTGTTCCTGTAACCACGGCAGCGCCTTACGCAGTTGTGCCAGCTTGGTTTCGGAACGCAGTACAAAGCGCAGCATCATGCCGCCATCACTTTGGCTTTCAGTCAGCAGAATGTATTTCAGTTCGCCACGCTTACGCGCCACGTTGTAGGGTGTTAACCCCGCACGGGCGATAAACGGTTTTAACGCCGCAAAAACGGGCGCAAATGAGGAGGGATAAAGCGGACAATCGCAAAGGTCTTCTGGTGTGCCGTCGCGATGCAGCATACCGAGCAGTGGTTTTTCAACGCTACCACTCACCACCATTTTGGCTTTATTACGAAACCCTTGCTCCGGGCCTGACACCGACTCGCACCATTCCTCAACCGAAAAGTCGGCGAGCAGATTTTTAAGATCGGCGGTTTTAGCGGAGAGTTGCTCTGGAATCAGCTGCGTTATCCACTGACAGGAACGACAGCGACCCGCGTCGTAAAGTGCGCACTGCATACATTGACCTTCACATCATCAGGGCCGACGATTATACACATTATTGCAACTGGAAGAACCGCCGACTGGTTGAGGGAACGAACAGTAGCAACAGGATGAGCATATCCGGCAACTTCTGCAGCATCAGGCTATGGAAGATTTCACGTTTTGATTCACCGGGAATGCTGAACAGCTCCGGATAACCATACCCCAGCGAAGCCGCCCACAAATAACTGGCGGCCGTGATTTGTGTCAACAGATACAGCCAGCGCGCCCAGCGACGCCCTTTCACCAGTGAAAACGCACACCAGATCTCAATGAAAACCAGCACCAGGCTGCTTAAAAAGACCAGTGTTAAACTCCAGGTTTGTACGCTGCGATGAATGAACTCGCCAATACCGCGCACGCCCAGCGTATTGAAAATCATCAGCACGTCGAGGCCACGGATCATAATAATGGCAAGCGCCGCCACCTGTACCAGCGCAGGCACATTCAGGCGAGCATGAGATGAAGATGTTTTCTTAAAAAATCCCAACGTTTCGTCTTCCATGAAAACAATGCCGCGACATGCGCGGCATTATGTAGCCAGGTTGGCAAATTTTAGTGTCTTCAGCCACGTCTTGCACGCTGGATGTCGCGTATCCGCTGTTTTTCTGCGCGCGCCATCAGATACCAGGCGATAAATCCGACAATTCCGACCGCGCCGAGGATCAATGTTGCCAGGGCGTTAATTTCCGGATTCACCCCCATCCGCACGCTGGAGAAGACCAGCATCGGTAACGTGGTGGCTCCCGGCCCGGAAACAAAGCTGGCAATCACCAGATCGTCGAGCGACAGAGTAAAAGCCAGTAACCAGCCAGAAATGATCGCGGGCATGATCATCGGTAGCGTAATGACGAAAAACACTTTCAGCGGCGTCGCACCGAGATCCATCGCCGCTTCTTCAATGGAACGGTCCAGCTCCCGCAGACGCGAAGAAATCACGACTGCCACATAAGCCGTACAGAAAGTGACATGCGCCAGCCAGATGGTGAGCATGCCTCGCTCCGCAGGCCAGCCGATGGCATGTGCAAGTGCGACGAATAACAACAACAGCGACAAGCCCGTGATCACATCCGGCATTACCAATGGCGCAGTGATCATAAAGGCAAAGCCATTTGATCCGCGAAACCGACCAAAGCGTACCAGTACCACTGCCGCAATCGTCCCGAGGATCGCCGCCGCCGTTGCCGCACAGGCAGCTATTGTCAGGCTTAAACCAACCGCACTCATCATCGCGTCATCGCGCAATAATTCGCCATACCAGCGCGTTGACCAGCCGGCCCACACCGTCACCAGCTTCGAGCTGTTGAATGAATAGATCACCAGCATCAGCATTGGCGCGTAGAGAAAAGTGAAGCTCAGCAGCAAAATCACAATCCGCCAGGGCGAACGAACCACCGGTAAATTATTCATCCGTGTTCTCCCACGCTTTTTTGCTGATGCTTGTGGAACCACATTATCGGCACAATTAGCAGCAACAACATGATGATCGCCACTGCCGAGGCCACCGGCCAGTCACGGTTGTTAAAGAACTCCTGCCACAGTACACGCCCGATCATGATGCTATCCGGGCCGCCGAGCAGTTCCGGGATCACAAACTCGCCCACAGCCGGGATAAATACCAACATCGATCCGGCAATAATCCCACCTTTAGTCAGCGGCACAATGACAGTAAAGAACGTTTTCAGCGGTCGCGCGCCGAGATCCATGGCCGCTTCCACCAGCGAATAATCAATACGAATCAACGCGGTGTAAATCGGCAGCACCATAAACGGCACGTAGGCGTAAACAATGCCGATATAAACTGCCAGATTGGTATGCAGAATGGTCAGCGGCTGGTCTATAACCCCCAGCCACAGCAGAAAATTATTCAGCACACCGTTGTTTTTCAATATTCCCATCCAGGCATAAACGCGAATCAGAAACGAGGTCCACGACGGCAGGATCACCAGTAGCAATAGGATATTGCGGGTCGAGGGCTTACTGTGCGCCACCGCCCACGCCAGCGGATAGCCGATCAGTAAACAGCAAATTGTCGAAATCGCCGCTACCTGTAACGACTGGAGATATGCATCGAAATAGAGCGGATCGTCGGTCAGTTGCAGGAAATTACCGAGATTAAGAGTGATGGAAAGTTGCCCGTCAGCCCACTCCATCAGTTCAGTATAAGGTGGAATAGCGCGCGCCATCTCCGCCAGGCTTATTTTAAAGACAATCAGAAATGGCAGCAGAAACAGCAAGATCAACCAGATATACGGCAACGCAATGACCAGTTTGCGCCCATGCTTCATTTGCAGCTGCGACAACCACAGCTTAAATCCGCCCGGCGGTTTCGACTGGGCAGCAGGTTCAAGTGTACTCATCTTTGCTCCTTAAACCGTCAACACCACACAGCTGTCCACTTCCCAGCACAAACGCACTTCGTCGCCCCAGGTCGGTAACCCTTTGCGATAACGATGGGCGTTTTGTAGCTGGGCGCTAATCATCTGCCCACTTTTTAGACGAACGTGATACACCGAAAGATCGCCGAGATAGGCAATGTGCATCACCTCCCCTACCGCGAAGTTACAACCATTGGCGGGCGGCTCCTCGCAGAGCATGATTTTTTCCGGACGCAGCGCCACATGCACCGGCACGTTATCGACCACCGAAGCATCTACATCAACTTTCAGTGGATGCACCAGCCCCGGCGAATAAAGCACCAGACCATCTTCCTGACGCTCTTTGAGTACACCTTCAAAGACGTTTACCGAACCGATAAATTCAGCGCTATAGCGGGTGGTCGGATGCTCGTAGATCTCTTCCGGCTCGCCAATCTGGACAAATTTCCCACGATTCATAATGGCGATACGCCCCGCCATGGTCATCGCCTCTTCCTGATCGTGGGTGACCATCACACAAGTCACACCAACGCGTTCCAGAATATCCACCACTTCAAGCTGCATCCGATCGCGCAGCTTTTTATCCAGCGCCCCCATCGGCTCGTCGAGCAGTAATAGTTTCGGGCGTTTAGCGAGGCTTCGGGCCAGGGCCACACGCTGTCGCTGACCGCCGGAAAGCTGATGCGGTTTGCGTTTGGCGAACTCCTGCATATGCACCAGCCCAAGCATCTCATTGACCCGGCTGGCAATTTCCGCTTTCGGCAATTTGTCCTGTTTCAGGCCAAAAGCGATGTTCTGTTCCACGGTCATATGCGGAAACAGCGCGTAAGACTGAAACATCATATTGATAGGGCGCAGGTAAGGCGGCACCTGTGATAAATCGACGCCATCGAGCATAATCTGCCCGGCAGAAGGTTGTTCGAAACCTGCCAGCATACGCAGCAGCGTGGACTTGCCACAGCCGGATGCGCCCAGCAGCGCGAAGATTTCGCCTTTATAGATGGTCAGGCTGACATCATCGACCGCATGCTGACCATCGTAAGATTTAGTCAGATTACGGATTTCTAATAGCGGCGTCAGCGCCTTACGGGTTTTCGCCTGGGGGCGAGGGATAGCGTCATTCACGGCTGCTCTCCGGCATTGAATGTGTGCAAGCGCACCATGATGGTGCGAATTGCCGGCGGGTGTGGTGCGCCCGTCCGGCATCTACGGCTGCGGATTATTTTCCGCTCTTCACTTTGGTCCAGGCGCGGGTGCGCACACGGTCGATTTTCGGATCCTGTACTTTCAGAGTGAACAGTTTGGCGCGGACATCCGCAGGCGGGTAAATACCCGGATTATCACGCACTTCTGCACTCACCAGCGGCGTGGCTTCTTTATTAGCATTAGCATAGAACACATGGTCAGAGATATGTGCTACCACATCCGGGCGCAGCAGATAATTCAGGAACTGATAGGCTTCGTCTTTATTTTTGGCATCCGCAGGCATGGCGAAGACATCAAAGAATGCCATCGCCCCTTCTTTCGGAATCGAGAACGAGACATTCACGCCATTCTTCGCTTCTTTCGCGCGGTTTGACGCCTGCCAGACATCGCCCGCCCAGCCGATAGCGACGCAAATATCGCCGTTTGCCAGGTCGTTAATGTATTGAGATGAATGGAAATAACGAATATTCGGGCGCAGCTTTAACAGCAGATCGGTTGCCGGTCCGGTGTAATCATCCGCTTTAGTGCTGTTGGGATCTTTACCGAGATAATTCAGCACGGTAGCAAAAACTTCTTCTGGTGCGTCGAGGAAAGAGACGCCGCAGCTTTTCAGTTTTTCCAGATTTTCAGGTTTGAGGATCAAGTCCCAGCTATCGACGGGCGCGTTTTCACCCAGTACCGCTTTGACTTTATCGACGTTATAGCCAATCCCGGTCGTCGCCCACATATAGGGCATAGCAAATTTATTGTCGGGATCGTGTTTGGCGACCAGCTTCAGCAGCTCCGGATCGAGATTCTTCCACTCCGGCAATTTGCTTTTATCCAGCGGCTGGAAAACTCCCGCTGTCAGCTGGCGCTCAAGAAAGCTTGCTGACGGCACCACCAGGTCAAAGCCAGTGCTACCCGCCATTAATTTGCCTTCCAGTACTTCGTTAGAGTCGAAAACATCGTAGACGACTTTAATACCAGTTTCTTTTTCAAAATTGGCCACCGTGTCCGGGGCGATATAATCAGACCAGTTATAAATGTGGAGTGTTTTTTGTTCAGCCGCGAGCGTGCCGACAGAGACGGCCATCAGAGCACCCGCAACCATACCCGATAGCCATTTTTTATTTAAGGCAGTCATATCTCTTTCCTTCTGAAAGTTCGTTAACAAACGAACAAAAGTTGTCACAATCAAAGATATGCAATAAACGTGCATATTTTTTTATCGGCGCGGTGTAAGAAAAGAGCACTCTCTCCCGGCCAGCACTGCTCGCTATATAAAAGCCTCGCAAGAATAACTTTAGCCAGGGTTTGAGACTATAGCTCAGATTAAAAAACGCCTTTTAACAATTTTTTATGCAGGAATTGTCTATGTGATAAAGGATTACAGAGGAAAGATAGGTGAATAATTCTTTAATGAAAGGTTAAATGTAGCATAAACGTTTGCAACACGCAGCCGCTTCGGTGGCGACTGCGGATACGAGAACAATTATTAGTGTAGAAAATGGTTTTCAGTGCTGCTTTTTTGCCCATCATCGTCTGCAGTAAATAATAATTGGTGGGCATTCGCTTCAAGGATCACCATTGAAATTTGCTCTTCGCTTTGGCGAACGAACCAGGCAAACTGCTCGTAAGTAACCCCCTGAGCTATGGATAAAGCCTGGCAAACCACCAACTTCGGCAAATTATCATCCTGCATATCAAGAAACGCTTTTACCGTGAGTGAGCTGGCATTAATAGCCGAGAGATCGGCTGCCAGCGGTAACAGCGCTGAAGGGCGCACTTCAGCCATTGCCGCAAACAGAATAGTGTTATCGATCAGATCGATCTTCGCATCAAAAATGCCATCGAAGTTCTGCATATGCGGTAAATGCAGAGCCTGGCATGAATCACATTCAAAAAAGCTCATACCCATATCGTCGAGCCATTGACGCAACATATCCAGACCAGGAATGACCAGCGATGTCATAATTCTGTACTACCTCTAACGATGAAAAATTCCGGCACAGCTTACGTAAAAAGAAGGCCGGATGCTATGATCCGGCACGATATTACGCTTATCCGCCAGTTTTAAGACAAAATTCTGGCGTGGCATGGCGTTCAATCCAGCGGATCATTTTGCCTGCAATATCCACACCTGTGGTTTTCTCTATCCCTTCAAGACCAGGAGATGCATTCACTTCCATCACCAACGGTCCACGTTCTGCGCGCAGAATATCAACGCCTGCTACATCCAGAGCCATAGTCCGGGCCGCCTTAAGCGCGATTTCACGTTCTCGTTCTGTAATACAGGCGATACTAGCCGCACCACCGCGATGTAAGTTGGAACGAAAATCGCCCTCTTTCGCCCGCCGTTCGATGGCTGCGACGACTTCATCACCCACGACCAGACAGCGGATATCGCGACCTTTTGCTTCTTTTATATATTCCTGCACCAGAATATGCGCATTAAGGCCGCGAAAAGCGTCAATGACACTTTCTGCAGCCTGCCGCGTTTCTGCCAGCACCACACCAATTCCCTGTGTGCCTTCGACCAGCTTAACCACCAGCGGTGCACCACCGACCATGTCTATCAAATCACTGGTATCGTCCGGTGAATGGGCGATCCCCGTTACCGGCAGATCAATCCCCTGACGCGCCAGTAGCTGCATAGAGCGCAACTTGTCACGCGCACGGGCAATAGCGACCGATTCATTTAGCGGGTAACTGCCCAGCATTTCAAACTGACGTAGCGCCGCCGTACCGTAAAAAGTAATAGCTGAGCCGATACGCGGGATCACCGCGTCAAAATGGGGAAGCTTGCGCCCTTTATAGTGGATCGAGGAGGCTGCCGGATTGATATTCATGTAGCAAGACAGCGGATCGAGAACTTCAACCAGGTGACCACGCTGAATAGCAGCTTCTCGTAGCCGCTTACATGAATAGAGCGTTCCATCCCGGGACAATATGGCAATCTTCACCCTGCACCTCTCAGTCAAAACTGGCAAAAGCCTGCGTATCATACACTGGCTAACGCGTCGCCCAACCCTGTTTGTGTAAATAATCAAGAATAAAAGGACGGTTTTCTTTAATGATGGTCCGACGGATATGGTCGCTCCAGGTGTCACGACGATTATTGCTACTGCGAGTAAGATAGTATTCCGCCAGTTGCTCGTCATATTGCGCCAGAGCCTCTTTATCCAGCGGTTGATAGCTGTTTTCGTGTACCAAAATAGAGGCAGGTAAACGCGGCTTGAGATCCGGATTATCGGCTGGCCAGCCCAGGCACAAACCAAACAATGGCAGGACATGTTTTGGCAATTTCAGTAGCTCAGTCACTGCTTCAATATTGTTGCGAAGCCCACCGATATATACCCCACCCAAACCTAAGGATTCCGCAGCGGTCAGGGCATTTTGTGCCATCAATGCGGTGTCAACAACCCCAAGCAGAAGCTGCTCAGCCAGGCCGAGTTGCGCATCAGGGCAAATCTGTAAGTGGCGATTAAAATCAGCGCAGAAAACCCAAAATTCTGCCGCCTGGGCAACATGCTGTTGCCCGCCCGTCAACGGTACCAATGCTTCGCGTAACGCCCTGTCGGTGATGCGGATGATGGAAGTACACTGCAAAAAGCTGGAACTCGAGGTGCATTGAGCACTTTTGATAATGGCTTCGCGCTGCTCTGCAGTGATGGGCTTATCAGTGAAATGGCGAATGGATCGATGTTGGCAAAGTAATTCAATTGTTGGTGTCATTACATTGTTCTCTCAGAGAAAAGGAAAACATCCCTATGCAATACAAAGCACAAGTGTAAAACGTAACGGTAATGAATGCTTAACAGTTATCGTCTTTCAGAGCGAGAATGGGGAAACAGGAGAATGAATGGCAAGGCGATTCAGATCGTCGCCTCTGCCAAATTTTAGCTATTACGTTTTCGTTCTCGTTTTTGTCGCAGATCGAATAAGCTACTGATAAACAAGAAACATAATGCGCCAAGAGCACACCAGAATACCGCACTTAGCAACCACGCCAGCTCTTGCCATAAAGACCTGTGAGTGGTGAAGAAAAGCCGTAACAATAGCATGCAGCAGGGAGCTGCCATCATCGCTCCCAGCAACGGGTTAATTACCGCCCGACGGTTAGAGCAAAAACTGGCAACCGCGCCCGGTAAAATGAAGAACAAAAGTCCAAGTTCAGGATGCCCGGCGGCCCGAAACGCGCCTTTCATCTGCGTGGCAAGGAAAAGACACACAACGATAAACAGTACGAAACAGCAAATGGCCCCTGCCCAACTTCGTTTACGTTTCACTTGTTCCTCCTGATACTGTCTCTATCGAACACGCTTTTCGCCTGTAGTGCTCAGTGTGATAAAGCTGTTCAGCATTCCATGCTTAAATACGTCAACACATTTCTTATAGCCGTTGATACGTAATGATATTAAACTAGCTGAATATATAGCAGTGTTGCTTTTAGTGGGTGCGGTACAGGGCCGGTATCACCCTTAATTGGTACGCAAAACATTAGCCTAAATTACCATTTCTTTCAACAGCTTACTCGTAAACAAGAAGTTAGTCTCCGTGAATATAAACGTCGCAGAATTGTTAAACGGGAATTACATCCTGTTATTATTTGTGGTCCTGGCGCTCGGACTTTGCCTCGGAAAATTGCGTCTTGGTTCCATCCAACTCGGTAATTCCATTGGCGTTTTAGTCGTCTCCCTGTTATTAGGGCAGCAGCATTTCAGTATTAACACTGAAGCACTTAATCTTGGCTTTATGCTGTTTATTTTTTGTGTTGGGGTGGAAGCCGGACCAAACTTTTTTTCTATTTTTTTTCGCGACGGGAAAAACTACCTGATGCTGGCTCTGGTAATGGTCGGTAGCGCGCTGCTGATCGCCCTGGGCCTGGGTAAGCTGTTTGGCTGGGATATCGGCCTGACGGCAGGTATGCTGGCAGGCTCAATGACGTCAACCCCGGTGCTGGTAGGTGCCGGAGACACATTACGTCACTTCGGGATCAGTGGTACAGAACTCTCCTCCGCGCTGGATAACCTAAGTCTCGGGTATGCCTTAACGTACTTAATTGGTTTGGTAAGTCTGATTGTCGGTGCGCGTTATCTGCCGAAGCTGCAACACCAGGATTTACAGACCAGCGCCCAGCAAATAGCCCGTGAACGCGGCCTCGATACCGATGCCACGCGTAAAGTTTATCTCCCCGTTATTCGTGCTTACCGCGTGGGGCCGGAACTGGTCGCGTGGACTGATGGTAAAAATCTTCGTGAACTGGGGATTTATCGTCAGACGGGGTGTTATATCGAACGTATTCGTCGTAACGGAATTTTAGCAAACCCGGACGGCGATGCTGTTTTACAAATGGGCGATGAGATTGCACTTGTCGGCTATCCCGACGCTCACGCCCGGCTTGATCCCAGCTTCCGAAATGGTAAAGAGGTGTTCGATCGCGATCTACTCGACATGCGTATCGTTACCGAAGAAGTGGTGGTAAAAAACCACAACGCCGTTGGTAAACGCCTGGCGCAACTGAAACTTACCGATCACGGCTGCTTCCTGAATCGGGTAATTCGCAGCCAGATTGAAATGCCAATCGATGACAACGTTGTACTCAACAAAGGCGATGTTTTACAGGTGAGCGGAGATGCTCGCCGTGTAAAAACCATTGCTGACCGCATCGGCTTTATCTCGATTCACAGTCAAGTCACTGACCTTCTGGCCTTCTGCGCCTTCTTTATTATTGGTCTGATGATCGGGATGATTACCTTCCAGTTCAGTTCATTCAGTTTTGGCATGGGTAATGCCGCCGGTCTTTTATTCGCCGGGATTATGCTTGGCTTTATGCGTGCAAACCACCCTACTTTCGGCTACATACCGCAAGGTGCGTTAAGTATGGTGAAAGAGTTTGGCCTGATGGTGTTTATGGCTGGCGTCGGTTTAAGTGCGGGTAGTGGGATCAATAACGGGCTTGGAGCTATTGGCGGCCAAATGTTGGTGGCCGGGCTTATTGTCAGTCTGGTACCTGTGGTGATCTGCTTCCTGTTTGGTGCGTATGTGTTGCGAATGAATCGCGCGTTACTGTTTGGCGCGATGATGGGCGCACGTACCTGCGCACCTGCAATGGAAATTATCAGCGATACCGCGCGTAGCAATATCCCTGCGCTGGGTTACGCAGGCACCTATGCCATCGCCAATGTTCTTTTAACGTTGGCAGGGACAATCATTGTGATGGTGTGGCCTGGACTCGGATAAAACTGAAGTTGCCCTGAAAAGAAAATTTTTTGCGTAATGCGCAGAACTTTTCCTCAAGGCGTCAGTCTTAATTAGTGCCACTGCTTTTCTTTGATGTCCCCAATTTGTGGAGCCCATCAACCCCGCCGTTTTGGTTCAAGGTTGATGGGTTTTTTGTTGCCTGAAATTTATGCCGTTTAAAATCATGAGATTAGGTAATCCGCTATACGGCGATGGCGACAGGTTGTGCATGGAGTGGATTTGAACGCTACCTGCAGCGATACCGTAATGGTGAAGCCCGTGGATTGACAGAATACCCCCACATGAAACGTGAAATATGGCAGGTTTACTTTGCTTCCAATACTGATAGTCAAAAACACATAAGAACAACATCATGCTGTGAAACATCAAAGATGACAGTTGCAGAAACGCTGATTCTTAAGGATAGTTCAGGCAGATCGCCAAATTGTTAAAAGCTCGCTATGATTTAGCCAACTGGATGATAAATTTTTGATATTTTCATGTGGTTACCACCCCGATTCTTCTCCATCATGAACATATATTTTTATTCGTGTACGGCATCTAATCCTACTAAACAAATAATGTAAATCATTTTGAATTATTTCAGGTCGCGCTCATATTTCAATAAATAAAATCTTATCTTCAATAAATATGTGCACACTGTAATTCTCTTTATTCGCATCACTAGAAAGATGATAAATAGCTCCATCATTCTTCCAGTAGGAAGGTAATGATGATATTACCTGCACAATATTGTATTTATTATTTTCATACCATGATAAATCATTAAACAGCAGTATAATTTTTGCTGACATCTTTAGCATCCTGTACAAATATCGATAAATTATTTATATACTGCTAGTCCATCTATTCGATGTTTATCCTCATATATGCCACTTCTCCTTTCTTCTCGCATACACATAACGTAAGTATTACTCCCCAGCGATTCTTTTTACCATTTTTAAAATATCGTCGCGTGTCAGTGGCTTACTGTCAGTCACAAAATGCAATGTCATACCTTCAATAAATGCATCCAGTGCCCGGGCCGTATCGGGATCAAACCACTGTTGCAACGTCTGCTGGCTGCTGTGCATCCAGTTTTGCATGACCTTTTTCAAAGCAGGTTTACGACTGGCAAAAGCATATAACTGATACATCAACGCCATTTTCTCTGGCGTGGTGATTTGCGCACTATGGATCATCTCAGTGATGGCTTCACAGGCTTCTATCGGTTCCGAGACTCCGGTAAAAAAAGACTGGTATTGCTCTGTCATGATTTCCGTAAAACGACGAAATGCAATGGTCAATAATTCATCGATTCCCGAGAAATAATAAGTCAACGATCCCAACGGGACTTGCGCAATTATCGCAATTTTACGGTGTGTCACGGCATGGATACCGTGCGTCGCAATGGCTTCCAGAGTGGCAGCAATAATCTTTTCTCGCCTTTGGGGATCGTTGCTCCGTCGCACTGCACTTCCTCATTAAACAGGTATGTGTACAAATGTACACAACCTTGCTACTGTTGTCCTCTCTCTTCTTCTTATTTGACAGGATTTATGACTGCCAGATCATCTCGTAAAGCTTTAAGGCATCGTACCTGGGCATTGTTTATGTTTTTCTTTTTGCCCGGTCTGCTAATGGCTTCCTGGGCTACTCGTACCCCCGCCATTCGCGACATCTTGTCGGTTTCGACTGCCGAAATGGGCACGGTTTTATTCGGCCTTTCTGTTGGTTCAATGAGCGGCATACTCTGTTCTGCCTGGTTGGTTAAACGCTTTGGCACGCGCAATGTGATTCGCACCACGATGTCCTGCGCATTATTCGGAATGATGATCTTAAGTCTCGCCCTTTGGCTTTCATCTGCGTGGTTATTTGCTATTGGCCTGGGCATATTTGGCGCTAGTTTTGGTTCCGCAGAGGTCGCCATTAACGTTGAAGGTGCTGCTGTCGAACGTGAGATGAATAAAACCGTGCTCCCCATGATGCACGGTTTCTACAGCTTCGGTACATTGGTAGGTGCTGGCATCGGGATGGCTCTGACAGCATTTGGTATTCCGGCAACGCTACATATTTTACTCGCCGCCCTGGTTGGCATCGCACCGATCTTGATTGCGATTAAAGCAATACCCGATGGTACTGGCAAAAACACCGCAGAAGATAAGCGACATAGCGAAAAAGGCATTCCTTTTTATCGTGACATCCAGTTAATGCTGATTGGTGTCGTGGTACTGGCGATGGCGTTTGCTGAAGGTTCCGCCAACGACTGGTTACCCCTGTTGATGGTAGATGGACACGGATTTAGCCCAACATCGGGTTCATTGATTTATGCAGGCTTTACACTGGGAATGACCGTCGGACGCTTTACCGGTGGCTGGTTTATTGATCGCTACAGTCGCGTGGCTGTTGTTCGTGCCAGTGCGCTAATGGGAGCGTTAGGAATTGGCCTGATCATCTTTGTCGATAGCGCCTGGGTGGCCGGTGTCTCTGTTATTCTCTGGGGATTAGGTGCTTCACTCGGATTCCCGTTAACTATTTCCGCCGCCAGTGACACCGGACCCGATGCGCCAACCCGTGTCAGCGTGGTGGCAACCACTGGCTATCTGGCCTTCCTCGTAGGGCCGCCATTGTTAGGCTATCTTGGTGAACACTACGGCTTACGCAGTGCCATGTTAGTGGTGCTGGCACTGGTGATATTAGCAGCACTGGTCGCCAAAGCCGTCGCTAAACCGGATACAAAAACGCAATCTGCTTTGGAGAATGGATAATGAGCATCAAATTAATTGCGGTAGATATGGATGGTACGTTTCTCAGCGATCAAAAAACCTATAACCGCGAGCGGTTTATGGCTCAGTATCAACAGATGAAAGCACAAGGAATTCGCTTTGTGGTCGCCAGTGGCAATCAATATTACCAGTTGATCTCTTTTTTCCCGGAGATTGCCAGTGAGATCTCTTTTGTGGCAGAAAACGGTGGATGGGTGGTCAGCGAAGGTGAGGATATCTTTAATGGCGAACTGGCAAAAGACGATTTTAATACCATTGTGGATCATTTACTAACGCGTTCGGATATAGAAGTTATCGCTTGTGGTAAAAATAGCGCTTATACCCTGAAAGAATATAACGATGAGTTAAAAACGGTGGCAGCCATGTATTATCACCGTCTGGAATTTGTCGATAGCTTCAAAAATATCAATGATGTATTTTTCAAATTTGGTCTTAATATCTCTGATGAGCGCATCCCTGAAGTACAAAAAGCCCTGCATGAATCTATCGGCGATATTATGGTGCCAGTACATACTGGTTACGGCAGCATTGATTTAATTATCCCTGGTGTTCACAAAGCTAATGGTATCCGTTTGTTACAGCAACGCTGGGGTATAAAAGATGAGGAAGTTGTTACCTTTGGCGACGGCGGAAATGATATTGAAATGTTGCGTCATGCGGGCTACAGCTTTGCTATGTCTCACGCGGGAGAAGCTGTTGTCGCTGCTGCGAAGTACCGTGCAGGTTCGAATAATCAGGAAGCAGTGCTGGATGTTATCGACAAAATTTTAAATCACGAAGCGCCATTTAATCAATAAAACAGCAGCACGCCCGGCAACACAATGCATAAATGAACTCAGCATAATTCGCACAAACATACTCGCCGGATAATTATTCCGGCCTTCTTTCAGGCGAATTATTATGAAAAATTGTGTTCTGCCGGGCTTGTTCTTGATGGCGTTTACCGGTGCGGCATTCGCGCAAAATGTCACTGTTGATGTGCCAAACGGCTATAAAGTTGTGGTCGTTCCCTCTTCCGTTAGTGTTCCACAAGCCATTAACACCACCACTGCGCCACAAACTGTTTATGTTGCCCCGGCGCCTGCTCCTGCGTATCGTCCGCATCCTTATGTTCGCCACCTTGCAAGCGTAGGTGAAGGAATGGTGATTGAACATCAGATTGATGACCATCACCATTAATCATTAAGTGCCTGATCGCTTTGTGCTATCAGGCATTTCATTAAGCTTTCTGTGAATTTCCAACGCTTTTATCACGTAAAAAAATCACCATCAACAGCAGCCAGATAACACCATTCGCCAGATTGAACAGGTTAAACATGCCATTACCACCCCCTAACCATGCGTGTTTACTGACTTCAATTCCCACCGTAAAGATCAGCATCTGTACCATTCCCATGGCCGCCGACACTGTACCTTTACTCATATCACTGGCAAACAAGGTCAAACGAACCAATCCGGCATTGGCCAGGCCAATACCAAAAGCATAGATACTTAATCCCGCTGTCATCCATAAATAGGCATGTGAGGAGAAAGCCGTCGCGATCGCAGCAACGACCAGCCCGATAACAATCGGCCAGCCACCCATAATGATCAACGAACGTACTGTGCGCCGTGCAGTTAACCGTGCCAGTACCAGGTTGCCAGCAATCAGTGCGCCAAAAACAGGCACCTGTAACAGGCCATATTCATAGCTGCTTAATTTCTCGCCCGTGATAATGATAATGGGTGATTGGGCAATCCACGCCAGTAATGGCAAGCTAACAAATCCCAGGGCCAGAGCTCCGGCTACAAAGCGACCATTCTTTAATACCTGTTTGTAGTCACGACCTAACTCTTTTAAAGAGAGCTTTTCACCGATACGGGTTGCTGTTTCTGGCATTGCTCGCTGCAGGCCCACAAAGGAAATGGCCGCCAGCACTGCAAAGAGGATAAACATCCCCTCCCAGGGCAGCATATGCACCCAGGCGGCCCCTACTAAAGGGCCAAGGAGAGGAGCAATCAGAGCGACGTTCGCCATAAGCGCTGTAATTTTAATACATACCGACTCTTCGAAAGACTCCTGAATTGCAGCATAGCCCACAGCACCAATAAAACAGAGGCTAATTCCTTGTAAAAAACGTAACACCGTAAATTGTTCAATATTTTGTGCCAGTAACGTGGCGAGACAGGTGACGATAAACCACACCACCCCCACCAGCATCACCGGACGGCGACCAACACGATCCGACAACGGCCCAAGTAACCATTGTAAGAACATGCCACCTGCCAGATAGGCAGTCATGGACGTTGGCACCCAGTCAATTCCAGCCTGATATTGCTCCACTACAGCCAACATGCCGGGCTGAATCATATCGTTAGCGATATATGTCGAGAATTCGTACAGGACCAGACAAAGAGGAAAAAGTAACGCCGAACGCCCCAGTCGTGCGCCGGTTTGTAATCGGTTTTGCATCTATTCGCTTCACTAATAAAAATCCGCGCAAAGTGTAATGAAAGTATCGCAGCAGAGATAGTCATTAGTGGGCTTTTAACGTTAAATACGCACAATGTTACTGAAAACCGTTGTTCTTCATGAAACGCTTTAAGCTTTATTTAAGTTGCCGGGGTTACTCTTCGTTGTGCAATGTTTCAGCGTCCGGGCTGCAGGAATAAGATAATGCTGCTTTACCGACTCATTCGGCAAATTTATGCTTTCTCCTGCGCCAACTCTTTAAAACTGTACCGGAACAGGATGTTATGCTGGAAAACCTCAATTACTCGCTTTTCAACTTTATCAACGCCACGCCAGACTCTGCGCCATGGATGATTACACTGGCAATTATTATCGCCAAAGATCTCATCCTCGTAGTGCCGTTTCTGGCAGTAATACTGTGGTTATGGGGACCGCGCGGACAACTTTCAGCGCAACGTCAGTTGGTGATCAAAATTGCATTGGCGATAGTTATTAGCTTGATTGTTTCGTGGGTTATCGGTCATCTTTTCCCCCATGATCGACCGTTTGTTGATCATATTGGCTATAACTTCCTGCATCATGCTGCGGATGACTCATTCCCCAGTGATCATGGCACAGTGATTTTTACTTTTGCACTGGCATTTTTGTGCTGGCATCGGTTGTGGTCTGGTGCCCTGTTAATGCTACTGGCCATAGCCATTGCCTGGTCACGGGTTTATCTTGGCGTTCACTGGCCGGTGGATATGCTCGGCGGGCTGCTGGCGGGGATGATTGGTTGCCTGAGTGCGCAGATTATCTGGCAACTTTTTGGAGAAAAGATTTACGCACTTCTGCAAACAGGTTATCGGGCATGCTTCGCCCTGCCGATTCGCAAAGGCTGGGTGCGTGACTGATATCTGGTAATACGTGTAGTATTAAGCGCTCAGTGTTCGACTGCGCGCTTAAATTATTCTTCAGAGGGATTATGGAAACACGTCGTGACGAGCGTATTAGTCAATTATTACAGGCGTTAAAACGCAGCGATAAACTTCATCTTAAAGAGGCCGCTACCTTGTTGGGTGTGTCGGAGATGACCATTCGCCGCGATCTGAATAATAACAATGCCCCTGTAGTCTTACTGGGCGGTTATATTGTTCTGGAGCCACGCAGTGCCAGCCACTATCTGTTAAGCGATCAAAAATCACGGCTGGTCGAAGAAAAACGTCGCGCGGCTCAACAGGCTGCTGAACTTGTACAACCACATCAGACGCTGTTTTTCGACTGCGGCACCACGACGCCCTGGATTATAGAAGCCATCAATAAGGATATTCCCTTTACGGCAGTGTGTTATTCGCTGAATACCTTCATGGCACTACAAGAGAAACCACATTGCCGGGCAATACTCTGTGGTGGCGAATTTCATGCCAGTAACGCAATTTTCAAGCCACTTAGCTTTCAGGAAACGCTTAATAACATCTGCCCAGATATTGCCTTCTACTCCGCAGCAGGCGTGCATGTCAGTAAAGGGGCAACCTGTTTTAATCTCGAAGAGCTGCCGGTAAAACACTGGGCGATGTCGATGGCGCAACAACATGTACTGGTGGTGGATCACAGTAAATTCGGTAAAGTACGCCCGGCACGAATGGGCGATTTAAAACAGTTTGATGTGCTGGCGAGTGACTGTCGCCCGGATGATGAAATTATTGAGTACGCGAAAGCGCATAATATCAGGTTACTGTATTAACCCCGTTGCGCCGGATAGTCTCATGTACCCTCCGGCGCGTCCACCGATTACGAGAACCAACCGCCAAACCACTGGTGGAATTTCATCATCACGAAATCCCACATCCGGCTAAAGATTCCCCCTTCTTCAACCGCTTCCATCACGATAAGTGGGCGTTGTTCGATAGATTTTCCATTCAACTGGAAGTCGATGGTGCCAACAACCTGACCTTTTTTCAGTGGAGCAGTCAACTGCGGCTCGTTAAGTGTAAAGCTGGCTTTCAGGTTTTTCAGTTGCCCACGAGGAATGGTTACAGAACCGGCTTCACCCGCCCCCAGCTTGACTTCACTCTTATCGCCGAACCAGACTCGCTGGCTGACAAAGGTTGCGTCAGGTTTTATCGGAGTGACGGTTTCAAAGAAGCGGAATCCCCAGGTGAGCAGTTTTTCAGACTCATTAAAACGAATGCGATCAGTTTTCGCGCCCAGAACAACTGAGATCAGACGCATATCGCCCTGCGTCGCGGAAGCCACCAGGTTATACCCGGCCCCGGCAGTCGTCCCGGTTTTCAACCCATCAACATGGAGATTGCTGCTCCATAACAAGCGGTTGCGGTTAGGCTGACGAATCTTATTGAAAGTAAATTCTTTTTCTTTATGGATGGCATACTCTTCTGGCACGTCATGAATAAGTGCTTTGCTCAGTAGCGCCATATCACGTGCGGTACTGAACTGCCCCGGTGCATCAAGGCCGTGAACAGTCTGGAAGGTAGTATTGGTCAATCCTAACTTTTTGGCATAACCATTCATTAACCCAATAAATGACTCCTGACTTCCCGCGACATAATCGGCCAGTGCAATACAGGCATCATTACCAGACTGAATAATCACCCCTTTATTAAGATCGGCAACAGACACCTGATCGCCAGGCTTAAGGAACATCACCGACGAACCGCGCAGCGCCGGATTTCCTGTCGCCCAGGCATCTCTGCCCACGGTGACCATATCTGTCAGTTTAATTTTGTCGGCTTTCAGCGCCTGACCAACTACATAGCTGGTCATAATTTTTGTCAGGCTGGCCGGATCAAGTTTTTCATCAGCGTTGCCTTCTGCCAGTACCTTCCCGCTGGCGTAATCCATTAAGACCCATGCGCGCGCATCCACGCTGGGCGCATCAATGGCTTGTTCAGCAGCCTGAACCGTTGGGGCAAAAAGAAATAAAAGAGCAGAACCCGCTACGAGACCGCGAAGGAAAGAGGAGTATTGCGTCATAAATGCCACCCGAGTATCCATTCAAAAAATATACGTTTCATCACCGAACAATAAGAACGGTGATTAATAACGCACTCAAGAGCCTAAAAAAACCGGAAGTTGGTAAAGTTTTTAAAGTTTATGCAATATCTTCGCGCTCCGCTGCGATAAGCGACACTTTTTTATCCTTTGTTGCGTAATTGTTGTTTTTAACCGACCATGTGGAGCGAATCAGTCGGTGGCTGACATACTAAAAAGGGGGTGACGATGATTACGCTGTGGGGTCGCAATAACTCGACTAACGTAAAAAAAGTGTTGTTTACGCTCGAAGAACTGGAATTACCTTATCAGCAAATCCTGGCAGGCCGTGAGTACGGTGTTAACCATGACGCGGATTATCTGGCGTTGAATCCCAATGGCCTTGTGCCACTACTGCGCGATGACGAATGCGAACTTGTGCTTTGGGAGTCCAACACCATCGTGCGCTATCTGGCTGCACAATATGGAGTGAATCGCTTATGGATCGATAATCCCGCACGTCGCGCTGAAGGCGAAAAATGGATGGACTGGGCAAACCAGACGCTTGCTCCGGCACATCGTGGAATATTAATGGGCTTAGTCAGAACACCGCCAGAACAGCGGGATCAGGCAGCCATTACAGCCAGTGCTAAAGAATGTGATGAATTATTCGCCATTCTGGATGACGAACTGGCAAAGCAGAAATGGTTCTCTGGCAACGAGTTTGGTGTAGGTGATATTGCCCTCTCGCCGTTTATCTACAATTTATTCAACGTTGGCCTGACATGGACTCCGCGCCCTAACCTTGAGCGCTGGTATCAACAACTCACAGAGCGCCCGGCGTTTCGTAAAGTCGTCATGATTCCGGTCAGTTAAAGCATCAGGGACGTGGGCTGACTTTCAGCAACTCGCCATCGGACTCGTCGGTCAGGACATACAAATAGCCGTCGGGTCCTGTACGTACATCGCGAATACGCTGACCTCTGTCGCCTAAAATGCGCCCATCTTCGCTGACATTATCGCCCTTCACGCTCATCACGATCACATCCTTGTCTTTTAACGCACCGATAAACAACTTTTGTTGCCACTGGGCAAAGGTATCACTGTTATAGAACGCCATGCCGCTGACAGCGGGTGATTTTTTCCAGTAAAAAATAGGTTGTTCCGTACCCGCCACAATTTCCCCTTTTGCTTCGGGGATCTTCAGGCCGCTATAGTTGATTCCCCATGTTGCCAGAGGCCAGCCGTAATTTTTACCCTTTTGTGGAATATTAATTTCATCGCCACCACGCGGGCCATGCTCGTTCAGCCACAGGGCATCGCTCCAAGGATTCATCGCCATTCCCTGAGGATTACGGATACCATAAGACCAGATCTCAGGCCGCACAGCGGCTTGATTAACGAAGGGATTATCAGGAGGGATCTGGCCCTGGTCGGTAAGTCGCACCACTTTCCCTTGCAACTTATCGAGATCCTGAGCTGTTGGCCGTTGGTTATTCTCCCCAAGCCCAATAAACAAATAGCCTTTACCATCAAACACCAATCGTCCACCAAAATGATTACCTGTCGAAAGCTTTGGTGTCTGACGAAATACCGTTTTGAAGTCAGAAAGATGGCTGAGATCTTCACTCAGGCGACCATAACCGACTGCCGTACCGGCTTTGCCGTTAGCATCTCCTTCGGCAAAACTTAACCACACCCGGCGAGAAGTCGTGAAATCAGGTGCCAGCGCCACATCAAGGAGTCCACCCTGACCATTAGCCCAAACTTGCGGCACGCCAGGAAGCGGATCAGATAACCCTTTACCTGCCTGCCAGTGGCGAAGTTGTCCGCCTTTTAGCGTAATCAGAATTCCCTGATTATCGGGTAAAAATGCCAGCGCCCAGGGATGATCGAGTTTGGTTTGCAATACTTCCACTTTTACCGCAGCGGGCGTAGCAAAAACCAGGGGAGAAATTAGTAAAGAGATAACGGAAAGAAGCACACGACGCATAACGCCTCCTTAATGACTCTCGTTCAAGCGTAGTCATCAGTCAGAAGCATGAGCTGATTTTTACATAAACTTAACCAAAAGGGGGAGTTGCCTCCCCCGGCTTACGCGTGCGCCAGCGGCGAGTGCATCTGCAGGCACTGAATGCTCAGCGATAAGGTCATCAGAGCGCGATCAAGTTTCTCTGCATTGACGGCAATAAATGTTGGGCAGTCATGATGCCCGGTCATCAGGCAAACTGCAGCTGTGGCTAATGCATCTTCAGCATGGTGAAGGGCATCCCACTCTTCTTTATCCAGATGTAAATTTAACCGCAGTGACTTGTCATGTATTTCATGATTCAGTTCAAAAAAATTATCACGTAGATGCTCACTCTCGCTGACAGACATATACCCCTTGGCCTTGCGTAGCTGTAAATAGGCTGCAAGGTCGAGTCTGGCATTGATCAGCTTATTCAGCAGATCGCTTCTCAGTCGGTCAACGAACATTCTTCGTTCCTCCTCTTTTGCCCTTGTGTAACTTTATAGTATGGTCGTTTTTTGTACAGATTTATGCCCTGGATCAATTATCCCCCCTCTAATAACAATATTTACACAATGGTGAAAAGATACCGTTACGTTGCTGGGCCACGGGGGCAGATAGCGATACAATTTTTGTGCGGAACTCTGTAGAATCCCTGCCCTGACCATTCCTATAACTGAATATTTTTTAAGCTATGAGCAAAGTAACCCATCAGCCGAAAATCGGCTTCGTTTCATTAGGCTGCCCTAAAAACCTCGTTGACTCGGAACGTATCCTCACTGAGCTGCGTACCGAAGGGTATGACGTTGTGCCGAGCTATGACGACGCCGATATGGTTATCGTTAACACCTGTGGCTTTATAGACAGCGCGGTACAGGAGTCTCTGGAAGCCATTGGCGAAGCATTGAATGAAAACGGTAAAGTGATCGTTACCGGCTGCCTTGGGGCTAAAGAAGATCAGATCCGTGAAGTCCATCCGAAAGTGCTGGAGATCACTGGTCCTCATAGCTACGAGCAAGTTCTGGAGCATGTTCATCACTACGTGCCAAAACCGAAACACAATCCATTCCTCAGCCTGGTGCCAGAGCAAGGTGTCAAACTAACACCACGTCATTATGCTTATCTGAAGATTTCCGAAGGCTGTAACCATCGCTGTACGTTCTGCATTATTCCGTCTATGCGTGGCGATCTGGTAAGCCGCCCCATCGGTGATGTTTTAAGTGAAGCCAAACGTCTGGTGGATGCGGGCGTTAAAGAGATCCTGGTGATTTCACAGGACACTTCAGCCTATGGTGTAGACGTAAAACACCGTACCGGTTTTTATAACGGCGAGCCGGTTAAAACCAGCATGGTGAGTCTGTGTGAGCAGTTATCTAAACTGGGGATCTGGACGCGTTTACATTACGTCTATCCTTATCCACATGTTGATGACGTGATCCCGCTGATGGCGGAAGGTAAAATTCTGCCTTACCTCGATATTCCGTTACAGCACGCCAGTCCGCGCATTCTTAAGCTGATGAAGCGACCAGGATCCGTTGATCGTCAGCTGGCACGTATTAAACAGTGGCGCGAAATTTGCCCGGAACTCACACTACGTTCGACCTTTATTGTTGGCTTCCCTGGCGAAACAGAAGAAGATTTCCAGATGCTACTCGACTTCCTGAAAGAAGCGCGTCTGGATCGTGTTGGTTGCTTTAAATACAGCCCGGTTGAAGGCGCAGATGCCAACGCACTGCCTGACCAGGTGCCGGAAGAAGTCAAAGAAGAACGCTGGAACCGCTTTATGCAGCTGCAACAGCAGATCTCTGCCGAGCGCCTGCAGGAAAAAGTCGGCAAAGAAATTCTGGTGATTATCGATGAAGTGGATGATGAAGGTGCGATTGGTCGTAGCATGGCAGACGCCCCTGAAATCGACGGAGCGGTCTATCTCAACGGTGAAAGCAACGTTAAACCTGGCGATATTGTTCGCGTGAAAGTTGAACATGCCGACGAGTACGATTTGTGGGGAAGTCGGGTTTAATCTCACTGACCCGGCGAGTTGTTCGCCGGGTTTTCCTTTATTATTGCCAGGTAATCTGCGCCCGGCCGTTCTTTTTGCTCTTATACAGACGTTCATCTGCCAGCATTTTAAGCCGTTGCAGATCATTACATTCGTCAGTATGCGCCACACCAATACTGGTGCTTAAATTAATACTTCCTACCTGAAAATGGACAATCTCCCTTAAGATTGCCAGTAATTCTTCAAGCGTACCGCCGGTATAAATAATGGCAAACTCATCACCACCAAAGCGATAAACTTTACCTTTTTCCGCTGGCATTTGGGCTTTGAGAATTTTAACTACTTTCATTAGCACTTCATCGCCAAATAAGTGTCCGAAGGTATCATTGATATTTTTGAATTTATCAACATCAAACAGACACAAATAGCCTTTTTGGTCTGGTAAGAGTTTTAAATCCTCATCAAATGATTTACGTCCCATCGCTTTGGTTAAATCATCGAGAAACGCCGAGTTGTACATGCTGTATAGTTTTTTGACATCTGCCGGATTAAAAAACAATCCACCATCCATTACCCGGTCAAAATTATTATTAATAATAGCTTCTTTTTCCACAATGCCACGATTAATCACCCGACGAACCAGGTAAATACTACTGGAATAGGATATAAAGGCAACAACAGCAGCAAAAAGTAAAATTAACGCACAAATCTGGATATACACCGAACGTTTATAAGAAAAAACATATAAACCCGATGGGAGATAAGTGAAGCGATCCATGGCTTCCGACACTGTAAATACAGCATCAGCAGCATTATAGTCATCGCCAAGGATCGGTTTGCCATCTTTAAACATGGAGAACATCAGATTTTCACCATCCATTGCCAGTGATTTTGCCAGCAATGAAAAGCGCTCCAACCCCAGAAGAAACAGTAAACTTTGGTTATTTTCTACTGGATAAAGATAATAAACAAAAGTTTTCCCATCAAGTACTGTATATCCGGCATTTCTTACATGCAAATAGTTGATATTCCGTAAAAGTTCATCACAATAATTCGTATCAAGCTCTTTTATAGGCGTACATTGGTTTTTAGAAACCATATACGGCCCCACATCATAAAGATAGGAAGGTGACATGCTGTCACCATATGCCGTACGTAAGCCAGTTAAAAGTTGTTGTTCACTTAAATCCAGCGTGTTAATCAGTTCAATTGCCACACTGCGCCGATACTCAGCAATATTAGCAATGGCGAACGCAGTATCAATAACGGACTGTTTCAGACTATACACCCGCTCTTTTACCATTTGGGTATAGATTCCGCAGGCGACTGCCGATATTAACAAAAAAATCAGCAGACTCACCATAAGTACGATTTTATTGATTCTGGACATAAACCTTTTTTACTCTTTCACTAACTTTCCACTGATATCCCATGCTGAAAATGGCAACGGTTTCTGATACAGATACCCCTGCGCCTGTACACAGCCAATATCCATTAACGCACTGGCAATCTCTGGTGTTTCGACACCTTCTGCAACAACCGGAATATGGTTATCTTGCGCAAGATCTAATATCACCTGGATAATTTTCCCCGCAGTACCAAAAATATCGGATGTAAACTCATAATCAATCTTGATGCTGTCAGGATTAATCTCATAAAAGCGTTTCAGGTTAGATAAACCTGTACCGAAGTCATCGATAGCAATGGTAAAACCTTGTTCTCTGAATACCGCAATATTCTGATAGAAATAGTCATTAATACGTTCAACCACTGTTTCAGTGATCTCAATACAAATCTGTTGCGGTTGCAGACCACTACTGCTGAGACACGCCATAATCCGTTCATAGAACAGAGGTTCATTAAGTTGCCAGGGCGAGACATTAATATGCAGATGGAAATCTTCCCGCAGTTGCGCCTTTGCCCTGAACTCCGCAAATTCGTGCATAGCGGTCTCAATGATCCAGTTCCCTAACTCATTAATAAAACCGATATCTTCTGCAATCGAAATAAATTTCAGTGGCGAAATATTACCCCGTTCCTCAGACACCCAACGGCAGAGTGCTTCTGCCCCAAGGATCCCCTGGCTACGAATATCAACAATAGGCTGGTAAACGAGGAAAAGTTCGCCCTCTTTCATTGCCCGACGAATATTACGTGAGATCCAGATGTTCTCTTCTATTTCATTAAGTTTATCGTTATCGCAAAGAATGAACTCAGAGAACATATGATTGCGAATACTGGATAGGGCCAGTTTGAGTTTCTCAACGTAACCGTAAGCAGCCTCACCTTTGAGAAACTCATAAATCGCCGAATTATGAATACGGATATTCCGGTAACCCAGACCTTTTTCAAACGTCTCAACCAGGGCAATGTTATTCGCAAAAGCACGCACATTTTCCCGGCATAACAGGAAGTAGAGATCACTGGAAAGCGTGACAATATCGCAACTTTGAGCAAATTTTTCGGCAATACGGCGGCAGAGAACTTTGACGACTTTGTTACGCTCTTCTACACCAAAAACAGCCTCCAGAGATTCCAGACCGCAGAATTTAATCATCCCGGCCCCCAGGTACTGACGATTATTCGATTCAATAATCGCCATATTCTTTATAAAGCCACTTTCCTGATCATAAGAGATCAGTGACAGTAGTTTATTCGAGCGCTCAATTTCCGCCCCTTTCATTTCAGCAATCGAATTTTTAATACTGATTATCTCTTTCGCATCGCCATCATGAATTTTTAATGCCTGGTTTTCGTCTGCAGAGTCTGGTAAGAATTCCAGCGCGGTTACCAGTGAGGTCATTTCTGAAAACTGCCCACGCAAGATCCTGACACTTATTGCATACAGCACTACCAATACTGCAATAATAAAGACAAAGGAGATATAGACATATTTATCTGCAGTACTGAATAAACTCCCGATTGGATAATAAAAATAAATATCAAATAGTGGATGATTCGGCACCTGAGCGCGTTGTGAAATATAATAGGTGTCGTTCGAGTCTATAATGTGATAATTACCTTCTCCATTATAAACGATCAGTTTTTCTCGTGCGTTGTTGTTTTTGGCGATAACCACGTTACCCTGTTGCAGGAAAAGAACTTCACCACCACTGCTGATTTTATCAAGATACTCATTTAAGTGTCGCCAGTTCAGATCAACATGTATTCTGTCAATTGCCAGTAGCTCTCGATCTTTACCGTTAATGGCTAATGTCCATGAGATACATTTTTTACCCGGACGTTCGAAGCAATTATAAGCTTCACTCCAGCCACTATTTTCATTGACTAACGTTTCCGACCACGGGCGTTTATTAGGATTAAACTGTTTAAAGACCTCCCTGCCTGCCTGATCAACTAACGGTCCGTTGATTTTATTCTGGTGATAAACATTTATTTTATTATTCACACCACGGGTAAAGAGTAAATATTTACCGTTATCCATGACCAAACCAATGGTATCGAGATAAGGCATTGATTCCATTTTTAATAATGCTGCGCGGATAATCTCATCTTCTCTACGTAGCATATAAAGAGAATCTTTAAGTGTTAGGGCATCTCTTTCAATATCGTTAAAAAAATAGCCAATATTCTTTTCAATTAGCTCAAATCTGTTTTCAGCATTTTTTATGGCTCTGTCAGAAACCAGTTCAAGGTTTAATACATAAAACAGGCCAATAAATAATAGCGCAGCCAGTAGAAAAAGAATTATCAATCTAATCTTAATCTTTTCGTACAAACTATGCATGACAATAATTAACTAAGTATTGGTTACTCATTACACCGCTAAGTATGGCGCGGCGGTTAATCAAATGGCCTGATTCTACAAAATCAGGCAAAATACACAATACTTACGTGATGCAATTATTTCACAGGTTTTATACTTTCATCTTTGGATCCAATGCATCCCGCAGTCCATCACCCAGCAGGTTAAACGCCAGTACTGTCAGGAAAATCGCCACCGTCGGGAAGATAGCAACATGCGGAGCGATCACCATATCGGCCCTTGCCTCATTAAGCATTGCGCCCCATTCTGGCGTAGGTGGTTGCGCCCCCAGGCCAAGGAACGAAAGACTGGCAGCAGAGATAATTGCGGTGCCAATACGCATGGTGAAAAAAACCACAATGGACGACACCGTACCTGGCAAGATGTGATTGAAAATTATGGACATATTGCTGGCGCCGATACTGCGCGCTGACTCTATGAATGTTTGCTGCTTCAATACCAATGTGTTGCCACGCACCAGGCGGGCAAACGCCGGAATCGAGAAAATCGCCACGGCAATAATCACATTCGCGATACCACTACCGAGAATCGCTACCACGGCGATGGCCAGCAAAATCCCCGGAAAAGCGAATAACACATCACAAATTCGCATAATTACGCGATCCCACCAGCCACCGTAATAACCCGCAAACAACCCCAATAAAGTGCCGGGCACCGCGCCTGACAGAACAGCGAAAACCCCGGCAGCCAGCGAGATTTGGGCTCCGACCAGTACCCGACTAAAAATATCACGCCCAAGTGAATCGACACCAAACCAGTGCTGCAACGAGGGACCACTGTTCAGACTTTCATAATCGAAATAGTTTTCTGCATCATATGGAGTTAGCCACGGCGCAAAGATCGCCACGATAATCAGCAGCAGAACAAACACTGCGGCGAGCATCGCCACTCGCTGACGGCGAAAACGACGCCAGAACTCATACCAGGGGGTCCTCACCTGCCCAGGTTCAACCAGTGGCATAGACTTCATGATCGCCTGACGGCGCCAGTTAAATAATTGCATCCTTACTTGTACCTGATTGCGGGATTGATGGCGGCGTACAGAACATCCACCAGCAAGTTGATTAGAATAAACTCCAGCGAAAATAGCAGCACTTCCGCCTGAATTACCGGGTAATCTCGCATTTCCACCGAATCGACCAGCAAACGCCCCAGCCCCGGCCAGTTAAACACTTTTTCGACGACAATCGATCCGCCCAGCAGAAAGCCAAACTGTAGCCCCATCATGGTTACCACCGGGATCATGGCATTACGCAGCCCATGTTTTAGCACAACCCAGGTTTCGCTCACCCCTTTGGCTCGTGCTGTGCGCATATAATCTTCGCTCAGCACATCGACAAAAGAAGCTCGGGTAAAACGCGCCATTACCGATGCCACCGCAGCACCCAGGGTAACAGATGGCAAAATATAGTGTTGCCAGCTTTCAGCGCCCACTGTCGGCAACCAACCAAGCTCAACGGAAAAGATCTGCATCAGCAATATGCCAAGGGCAAAGGCCGGAAAGGAAATACCCGATACCGCCAGCGTCATACTAAGACGATCTGGCCAGCGATTACGCCAGACAGCGGCGACAATTCCTGCCGCCATACCAAACAAGACAGCCCAGATCATACTGGTAAGAGTTAGCCATAATGTCGGCATAAAGCGACTGGCGATCTCTTCAGATACCGGGCGACGAGAAACCATCGACGTGCCAAAATCGCCCTGCACTACACTGGTGATGTAATGCCAGAACTGAACGTGTAATGGCTTATCCAGCCCTAACTGTTGGCGCACCAGTTCAATTACCTGTGCGTCAGCTTCCGGCCCGGCAATCAAACGTGCGGGGTCACCTGGCAGCAGATGGACAAATAAAAACACCAACACCGCCACAATCAGCAGTGTTGGGATCAGCCCCAGCAGGCGCTTGAGTACATAATTAAGCATTCAACTCCTTGATTATTGCTTATTGCAAATCTGCATCATCAAAACTGAAACCGGTATCGGGCATAATCCAAAAGCCTGTCAAATTCTTACTGTGCGCCGACACCAGCTTTTCCACCACCAGCGGGATCCACGGCGACTCTTTCCAGAGAATGTCCTGAGCATCTTTATAAAGTCGCGCTTTTTCTGCCGGTTGAGTTGTTTTTAGTGCAGCCGCTAAATCCTCATCCACCTGTTTATTACTGTAAAAAGCAGTATTAAACAGAGTGGGCGGCCAGTTTTGTGAAGCGAACAGCGGTGACAATGCCCAGTCCGCTTCGCCGGTGGATGCCGTCCAGCCGGTATAAAACATCCTCACACCACTCTCTTTTTGCCCTTTACCTTCCACTTCTGCCGCACGTTGCCCGGCATCCATCGCCGTCACTTGCGCTTTTACACCAATTTGTGCCAGTTGTTGTTGGGTAAATTGCAGCACCTTTTGGGCAGTACTGTGATTATGCGATGACCAGAGCGTAGTACTGAATCCGTTGGGATAACCGGCCTCTTTTAATAATTTCCGTGCTTTTGCCGGGTCATAAGGCCATGGTTGATAACTTTGCGCATAGGCGATTGCGGGAGGCAGCACACCCATTGCCGGAGTGGCGTAACCAGCAAATGCCACTTTCACCAATGCCTGACGGTTAATGGCATAGTTCAGCGCCTCACGCACCTTCGGATTATCGAACGGTTTTTGTGTCACGTTCATGCTGATATAACGCTGCATAATTGACGGACTGGCAACCAGCTGTAAGTTTTTATTTTTTTCCAGCAACGCGGCCTGTTCATAAGGAATGGGAAAGGCAAACTGCGCTTCTCCGGTCTGGAGCATCGCCGCACGGGTATTATTATCAGCGACCGGACGCCAGGTAATGGAGTCAAGCTTCGGCAGACCTTGTTGCCAGTACCCGGCAAATTTTTTCACTTTTACAAAGTCGGTCTGATTCCAGGTCTCGAGCTCATACGGCCCCGTACCTACCGGGTGAAAACCAATGTCCTTACCATATTTTTCCAGTGCCGCAGGCGAGATCATTGCGGTTGCCGGATGGGCAAGGATATTAATAAACGCTGAGAATGGTTGTTTCAGGGTGATAGCAACTGTCCTGTCATCAATCACGTCTGTTTTTGCAATATTTTTGTACAGGTTGTAACGCTTGAGATGATTGCCCGGATTGCTGGCGCGATCGAGATTGGCTTTAACTGCCGTGGCATTAAAATCGCTACCATCCTGAAACTTTATCCCGTCACGCAATTTCAGGGTATAGACCAGACCGTCATCCGAAACGGTATAACTCTCTGCCAGCACATTTTTCAGCTTCATATCTTTATCAAGACCAAATAATCCCTGATAAAACGATTTCGCTACCGCTTGCGATAACGTGTCATTGGCATCGTAAGGATCAAGAGTCGTAAAATTTGATCCTACTGCAACGACCACATCTTTCGCTGCAAACACCGAAGGTGCCACCAGAACGCTGGTCACGCCGAGGGCTAGCCACCAGTTACGGGCTTTCTTGATTGTCATATTGTTTTCCTGAACCCTGTCTGTAGTTAAACACGCGATAGCACATGTTCTGTTGTTGGGCGCGCAACGTAGTGCCCAGGTCCTGCTAATTGCAATGTCATTGGGGGAGGAGATTCGCCCCGTTTGTAGATGTTGCCGGGTAAATCATCTGACAGTAAAACGCGTTGTGGTCGATGGCGGCCAGGCTCCGCCACCGGAACTGCAGCTAACAATTTACGGGTATAAGGATGCTGTGGATCTTCAAATACCGCGCGACGTGGGCCTATCTCGACAATCTGCCCAAGGTACATCACCGCCACGCGGTGACTGATACGCTCAACAACTGCCATATCGTGAGAAATAAAAATGAAGGCGATACCAAACTCTTTTTGAAGATCAAGTAAGAGATTAATGATTTGCCCACGGATCGAAACATCCAGTGCCGAGACAGCTTCGTCGGCAATAATAACTTTTGGATTAAGGGCCAGGGCACGGGCAATACAGATCCGTTGCCGCTGACCACCAGAGAACTCATGAGGGTAGCGCAGCGCATGTTCCGGGAGTAACCCGACGCGCTCCAACAGCTCTGCAACACGTGCGGCTGCCGCTTTTCCTTGTAGTAACCCATGGACACGTAGTGGCTCCATGATGGAGTACCCTACCGTCTGACGTGGGTCGAGCGAAGCGTACGGGTCCTGAAAAATAAACTGAATATCACGACGCAACGGCTGCAACTGATAATCAGATAACAAATCAATACGCTGACCTTGAAAAGTAATCGCTCCGCTTTGCATCTCTACCAGTCTGAGCAATGCCCGCCCGGTGGTAGATTTCCCACATCCTGACTCTCCCACCAGCGCCAGGGTTTCGCCCGGCCAGAGATCAAAACTGATATTTTCAACGGCATGAACTTCACGGGTAATGCGATTAAGCAAGCCACTACGCAAGGGAAAACGTGTCACCAGATTGCGCACCTGTAAGATTGGCTCACCCGGCACTACGGTATTTTGTTCTGCCTGAGGTTCCCGTTTTTGCGGGTCGTCCAGCGAGATCAATGGAAAACGGCGCGGAAATGCCTGCCCTTTCATTGCACCAAGGCGCGGGACTGCAGCTAATAACGCCTGAGTGTAGGGATGCTGTGGCGCATGGAAAATGTTCTCCACGCTCCCCGTCTCAACGGCTTGCCCCTGATGCATGACCAACACACGATCAGCTACTTCAGCGACTACGCCCATATCATGGGTAATAAAAATAACCCCCATGGATAAATCCTGTTGCAATACTTTGATTAATTGCAGGATTTGCGCCTGAATTGTGACATCCAGTGCTGTGGTCGGTTCATCTGCTAACAGAATCGCCGGGCGGCATGATAACGCCATAGCAATCATCACACGCTGTCGCATTCCGCCAGACAGCTGATGCGGATAACGTGAAAGAATGGTGTGGGAATCAGGAATACGTACCTGATCAAGCATCCGTTTCGCTTCAGCCAGCGCCTCTTCTTTACCAACGCCCTGATGCAAGCGAATAGATTCCGCGATCTGCTCACCGACGGTAAACACCGGGTTGAGCGAGGTCATTGGCTCCTGAAATATCATCGCAATATCGGCACCACGAATATGCCGCATTTGCGCCTGGCTTTGCTCACTTAGCTCAATCACTTCGCGATTACGTCTGCGTAACAACATTTGTTGACTGCTAGCCTGACCACCAGACTGTTCAATGAGTCGCAGCAACGCCAGTGCCGTTACTGATTTGCCAGAACCTGACTCCCCCACAATCGCCAGCGTTTCTCCCCGCTGAAGCGTAAATGAGAGATCACGCACGGCTGCGATTTGTTGCTGTTCATGATGAAAGTGGATAGTCAGATTGCTGACTGCCAGCACATCATTGACCTCAAGTTCAGCACTGTGTGGCAACGTCAGCTCCTTACATAGCATGGAAAGTCAGGTGTCGAACAACATAAACATACAATTGATACAACTCTATAACTTTTTATAAATATCAGATTTCCTGGCAAATATTCATTCGATTTTTGCATAAAGAAAGTATCGCCCGGCATGTAAAACGCTACATCCGAGGTGGCATACAGTCTGAGGCGCTTTTCTGACATAATAGGAAGATCTCATTTTTGCCCCGCAGGAGTCGATTCATGGAATTTAACGCCGGACTTATGCCGCTTGATACGGCCCTTTCTGAGATGTTGTCGCGAGTTTCCCCGCTGACAGCCGTTGAGACATTGCCGCTGGTACAGTGTTTTGGTCGTATTCTGGCGAGCGATGTCGTTTCGCCGCTTGATGTCCCGGGGTTTGATAACTCCGCTATGGACGGCTACGCGGTGCGTTTAGCCGATATTGCCTCCGGGCAACCGCTGCCCATTGCCGGTAAATCCTTTGCCGGTCAGCCGTATCATGGTGAATGGCCTGCGGGCACCTGCATTCGTATTATGACCGGTGCGCCGGTGCCGGAAGGCTGCGAAGCGGTGGTCATGCAGGAACAGACTGAACAAACGGACAATGGCGTGTGTTTTACTGCTGAAGTGCGTAGCGGGCAAAATATTCGCCGTCGCGGTGAAGATATCTCTGCGGGTGCGGTTGTTTTCCCAGCGGGAACACGCCTGACTACCGCAGAGCTGCCAGTAATTGCTTCACTGGGAATTGCCGAAGTTCCGGTGATTCGTAAAGTGCGTGTAGCGCTGTTTTCTACCGGTGATGAACTCCAGTTGCCAGGCCAGCCGCTGGGCGACGGCCAAATCTACGATACCAACCGTCTCGCCGTACACCTGATGTTAGAACAGCTGGGATGCGAGGTAATCAACTTAGGGATTATTCGCGACGATCCACATGCCCTGCGCGCCGCATTTATTGAAGCCGACAGCCAGGCGGATGTGGTGATCAGTTCCGGCGGTGTTTCGGTTGGTGAGGCGGATTACACCAAAACCATTCTCGAAGAACTGGGCGAGATTGCCTTCTGGAAGCTGGCGATTAAACCGGGCAAACCGTTCGCGTTCGGTAAACTCGCTAATAGCTGGTTCTGCGGCCTGCCGGGCAATCCGGTTTCAGCAACGCTGACCTTCTATCAATTAGTACAACCTTTGCTGGCTAAATTAAGCGGCAACATCGCCAGTGGCCTGCCCGCCCGTCAGCGCGTACGCACGGCATCTCGTCTGAAGAAATCCCCAGGACGTCTTGATTTCCAGCGCGGCGTGCTGCAACGCAACGCCGACGGCGAACTGGAAGTCACGACCACCGGGCATCAGGGTTCACATATATTTAGCTCCTTTAGCCTCGGCAACTGCTTTATCGTGTTGGAGCGCGATCGCGGCAATGTTGAAGCGGGCGAATGGGTGGAAGTAGAACCGTTTAACGCGTTGTTCGGAGGCCTGTAATGGCGGAACTCAGCGATCAGGAGATGCTGCGCTACAATCGGCAAATCATCCTGCGTGGTTTTGATTTTGACGGTCAGGAAGCATTGAAAGATTCCCGCGTGCTGGTAGTTGGCCTGGGTGGACTCGGCTGTGCGGCCTCGCAATATCTGGCAAGCGCGGGCGTCGGTAACCTGACGCTGCTCGACTTCGACACGGTTTCGCTCTCAAATTTACAGCGCCAGACGCTGCACAGTGATGCCACGGTCGGGCAACCGAAAGTAGAATCCGCCCGTGACGCCCTGGCGCGAATCAATCCACATATCGCGATTACGCCGGTAAATGCGTTGCTTGATGACGCGGAGCTTGCTGCGTTGATTGCTGAACACAATCTGGTGCTCGACTGCACGGATAACGTTGCAGTACGTAATCAACTGAACGCGGGCTGTTTTGCTGCTAAGGTGCCGCTGGTTTCCGGTGCGGCAATTCGTATGGAAGGGCAAATCACGGTCTTTACTTATCAGGACGGTGAGCCGTGCTATCGCTGCCTTAGCCGTTTGTTTGGCGAGAACGCGCTAACCTGTGTGGAAGCGGGCGTGATGGCACCGTTGATTGGGGTGATTGGTTCGTTGCAGGCAATGGAAGCGATCAAACTGCTGGCAGGTTATGGCAAACCTGCCAGCGGTAAAATCGTGATGTACGATGCGATGACCTGTCAGTTTCGCGAAATGAAACTGATGCGCAATCCGGGGTGTGAGGTGTGCGGGCAGTAATTGCCACCGTAGGCCTGATAAGACGCGGCAGGCATCGGTGCACTCTGCCACGTCATCAGCAATTTATGAGGATGACAAGCGCCCTGTTAAATCGACGTTTTACCAAAAGCCCCCTGCCAGTCCTGCTCAAACTTCGCCACTGCGGCATCAACTGCCGGATAGCTAATCATCTGCTGCGCCACATCCAGTGGCAGAGTAATTGATTCACATCCTGCCAATAAGCAGTCCAGCGCCTGACGCGGGGTTTTGAAACTCGCGGCTAACACTTTCGCCTGCGGCGCATGCATTTTCAATAACTGGTGTAAATCGGTCACAGTTTGAATACCGCTACCGCCCTGAGCATCAATTCGGTTGACGTAAGGTGCAACGTACTCCGCACCTGCCAGCGCCGACAGCAGCCCTTGTGCCGCGCCATACACTGCCGTACCAAGCGTCGGAATACCTTCTGCTTTTAACATTTTAATAGCAGCCAGCCCCTCGGCAGTCACCGGAACTTTCACCACGATATCTGCAATAATAGAACGCAGTTTACGTGCATCATTCACCATCCCTTCGGCAGTGGTAGCCATTACCTGGGCAAACAGACGCCCCTGACTGCCCATCGCTTCGTGAAGCTCCGGAAGTACCACCTCCAGCGGTTTTTTACCCGCGGCGATAATACTTGGGTTAGTGGTCACACCCGCCAGCGGAAAAATACGTGACAGCGCCTTCACCGCAACAACGTCTGAAGTATCCAGATACAGTTCCATAACCATCCTCAAAATGTACTTTTTGTCTGAATGTAGACTATCACGGGAAAACTCTCTGAACAGTTGACGCACATCAATCTAACTTTCATTCGAAAGTATTTTAATGTTTGAACGAAACAGAGAGGCAACTATGATTTTCAATATTCAGCGCTACTCGACCCATGACGGCCCCGGTATCCGCACGGTCGTTTTTCTTAAAGGCTGTTCACTGGGCTGCCGCTGGTGTCAGAACCCGGAAAGCCGCGCCCGCACGCAGGATCTTCTGTATGACGCACGTCTGTGTCTGGAAGGCTGCGAGCTGTGCGCTAAGACCGCGCCGGAAGTGATTGAGCGCGCGCTGAATGGTTTGCTTATTCATCGGGAAAAGTTAACCCCGGAGCATCTGACGGCGTTAACCGACTGCTGCCCGACACAGGCGTTAACTGTGTGTGGTGAAGTGAAAAGCGTAGAGGAGATCATGGCGACTGTTCTGCGCGACAAACCGTTTTACGATCGCAGCGGCGGCGGCTTAACGCTTTCCGGTGGTGAGCCGTTTATGCAGCCGGAAATGGCGATGGGGCTACTGCAAGCCAGCCACGAAGCCGGTATTCATACTGCGGTAGAAACCTGTCTGCATGTGCCGTGGAAATACATCGCCCCTTCTCTGCCCTATATCGATCTGTTTCTTGCCGATTTAAAACACGTTGCCGACGTGCCGTTTAAACAGTGGACCGACGGTAACGCCGCCAGAGTGCTGGATAACCTGAAAAAACTCGCTGCGGCGGGGAAAAAAATCATCATCCGCGTGCCGTTGATTCAGGGCTTTAATGCCGATGAAACCTCTGTGAAAGCCATTACTGATTTTGCCGCCGACGAGCTGCACGTCGGCGAAATTCATTTCCTGCCCTACCACACGCTGGGCATCAACAAATATCACTTACTTAATCTGCCCTATGACGCCCCGGAAAAACCGCTTGATGCGCCAGAACTGCTCGACTTTGCCCAGCAGTATGCCTGCCAGAAAGGGTTAACCGCGACCTTACGAGGATAACAACCATGACCACACTGAAACTGGACACGCTCAGCGACCGCATTAAAGCGCACAAAAATGCGCTGGTGAATATTGTGAAACCGCCGGTCTGTACCGAGCGCGCGCAGCACTATACCGAGATGTATCAACAACATCTCGATAAGCCGATCCCGGTACGTCGCGCTCTGGCGCTGGCCCATCACCTGGCGAATCGCACTATTTGGATCAAGCACGATGAGTTGATCATCGGCAACCAGGCAAGCGAAGTTCGCGCCGCGCCGATCTTCCCGGAATATACCGTCTCCTGGATCGAAAAAGAGATTGATGATCTGGCGGATCGTCCGGGTGCAGGTTTTGCGGTGAGCGAAGAGAACAAACGCGTTCTGCATGAAGTGTGCCCGTGGTGGCGCGGTCAGACCGTACAGGATCGCTGCTATGGCATGTTTACCGATGAGCAAAAAGGCCTGCTGGCGACCGGTATCATTAAAGCGGAAGGTAATATGACCTCCGGCGATGCGCACCTGGCGGTCAATTTCCCGCTGTTGCTGGAAAAAGGGCTTGATGGTCTGCGCGAGAAAGTGGCGGAGCGCCGCTCGCGTATTAACCTGACCGTGCTGGAAGATCTGCACGGCGAGCAGTTCCTGAAAGCGATTGATATCGTGTTGGTGGCGGTCAGTGAACATATTGAACGTTTCGCTGCCCTGGCGCGTGAAATGGCCGCTACCGAACCCCGCGAAAGCCGTCGCGATGAATTGCTGGCGATGGCCGAAAACTGCGACCTTATCGCCCACCAGCCGCCGCAGACTTTCTGGCAAGCGCTGCAACTGTGCTACTTCATCCAGTTGATTTTGCAGATCGAATCCAACGGACACTCGGTATCGTTTGGTCGTATGGACCAGTATCTCTACCCGTACTATCGCCGCGACGTTGAACTGAACCAGACGCTGGATCGCGAACACGCCATCGAGATGCTACATAGCTGCTGGCTGAAACTGCTGGAAGTGAACAAGATCCGCTCCGGCTCGCACTCAAAAGCCTCTGCGGGAAGTCCGCTGTATCAGAACGTCACCATTGGCGGGCAAAATCTGGTTGATGGTCAGCCGATGGACGCGGTGAATCCACTCTCTTACGCAATCCTCGAATCTTGCGGCCGCCTGCGTTCCACTCAGCCTAACCTCAGCGTGCGCTACCACGCGGGAATGAGTAACGATTTCCTCGATGCCTGCGTACAGGTGATCCGCTGCGGCTTCGGGATGCCGGCGTTCAACAACGACGAAATCGTGATCCCGGAATTTATTAAACTCGGTATTGAACCGCAGGACGCTTACGACTACGCAGCGATTGGTTGTATCGAAACCGCTGTCGGCGGTAAATGGGGCTATCGCTGCACCGGGATGAGCTTTATCAACTTCGCCCGCGTGATGCTGGCGGCGCTGGAAGGCGGTCGTGATGCCACCAGCGGCAAAGTGTTCCTGCCACAAGAAAAAGCGTTGTCAGCGGGTAACTTCAACAACTTCGATGAAGTAATGGACGCGTGGGATACGCAAATCCGTTACTACACCCGCAAATCGATCGAAATCGAATATGTCGTCGACACCATGCTGGAAGAGAACGTGCACGATATTCTCTGCTCGGCGCTGGTGGATGACTGTATTGAGCGAGCGAAAAGCATTAAACAAGGCGGCGCGAAGTATGACTGGGTTTCTGGCCTGCAGGTCGGCATTGCTAACCTCGGCAACAGCCTGGCGGCAGTGAAGAAACTGGTGTTTGAACAGGGCGCGATTGGTCAGCAACAACTGGCTGCCGCACTGGCGGATGACTTCGACGGCCTGACGCACGAGCAGCTGCGTCAGCGGCTGATTAACGGCGCGCCGAAGTACGGCAACGACGATGATACTGTCGATACGCTGCTGGCTCGCGCTTATCAGACCTATATCGACGAACTGAAGCAGTACCATAACCCGCGCTACGGTCGTGGTCCGATTGGCGGCAACTATTATGCGGGCACATCGTCTATCTCCGCTAACGTACCGTTTGGCGCGCAGACTATGGCAACGCCGGACGGACGTAAAGCACATACCCCGCTGGCAGAAGGCGCTAGTCCGGCCTCCGGTACTGACCATCTCGGCCCTACTGCGGTCATTGGCTCGGTGGGTAAACTGCCTACGGCAGCAATTCTCGGCGGCGTGCTGCTCAACCAGAAACTGAATCCGGCAACGCTGGAGAATGAATCTGACAAACAGAAACTGATGATCCTGCTGCGTACCTTCTTTGAAGTGCATAAAGGCTGGCATATTCAGTACAACATTGTTTCCCGCGAAACATTGCTGGAGGCGAAGAAACATCCGGATCAATACCGCGATCTGGTGGTACGCGTAGCGGGTTATTCCGCCTTCTTCACCGCGCTCTCTCCAGACGCACAGGACGATATCATCGCCCGTACCGAACACATGCTGTAATCCCCTCAGCCCGGCGGCGTCGTCGCCGGGCCAAATCATTCACATCATCAATTCCGCTCTCACTTTCATTCGAAATATAATTTGTGCTCTGCGTCACATTGTTATTACACTGTTACGGTTTCATTTTCGAGCCAGGAGCACACCTATGAGCGTAAAAGTTATCGTCACAGACATGGACGGTACTTTTCTTAACGACGCCAAAACGTACAACCAACCACGTTTTATGGCGCAGTATCAGGAACTTAAAAAGCGCGGCATTGAGTTCGTTGTCGCCAGCGGTAATCAGTATTACCAGCTTATTTCGTTCTTTCCTGAGCTAAAGGATGAGATCTCTTTTGTCGCGGAAAACGGCGCACTGGTTTACGAACATGGCAAGCAGTTATTCCACGGCGAATTGACCCGACATGAATCAAGAGTTGTCATTGGTGAACTGCTGAAAGACAAGCAGCTCAATTTTGTTGCCTGCGGTTTGCAAAGCGCGTATGTCAGTGAGAATGCGCCAGAAGCATTCGTCGCGCTAATGGCAAAACACTACCATCGTCTGAAACCTGTGAAAGATTACCAGGATATTGATGATGTACTGTTCAAGTTTTCGCTCAACCTGCCTGACGAACAAATCCCGTTAGTGATCGACAAACTGCATATTACGCTCGATGGCATTATGAAGCCCGTCACCAGCGGTTTTGGCTTTATCGACCTGATTATTCCCGGCCTGCATAAAGCAAACGGTATTTCGCGATTACTGAAACGCTGGGCTCTGTCGCCGCAAAATGTGGTAGCGATTGGCGACAGCGGTAACGATGCAGAGATGCTGAAAATGGCACGTTATTCCTTTGCGATGGGCAATGCTGCGGAAAACATTAAACAAATCGCCCGTTACACTACCGATGATAATAATCATGAAGGCGCGCTGAATGTGATTCAGGCGGTGCTGGAAAATAAACCGCCTTTTACTCTTTGATAATTGCCATTCAGTTCATTGAGAAAATGCACGTCATTATGCCGGATGCGGCGTGACCGCCTTATCCGGCCTATAAAATCATGCAAATTCAATATATTGCGATACACTGCCAGCCCTGATATGCGTAGCGCATCAGGCAATTTTGCATTTGTCATCAGTTTCAGTAGCCCTGACCATATCAGGGCTACTGACAATAACTTACTCGATCCCTTTACTACGCAGGTAATCTTCGTAATTACCGCTAAAGTCGATCACGCGTTCCGGGGTGATTTCCAGAATACGGGTCGCCAGGGAACTTACAAACTCACGGTCGTGAGAAACAAAGATCAGCGTACCCTGATACAGTTCCAGCGCCATGTTCAGCGACTCGATAGATTCCATATCCAGGTGGTTGGTCGGTTCGTCCATGATCAGAATATTCGGCTTCTGCATCATTAACTTACCAAACAGCATCCGCCCTTTTTCTCCACCGGAAAGCACTTTCGCTGGCTTTTTGATGTCGTCCTGGCTGAACAGCAAACGACCGAGAATGCTGCGTACTGCCTGCTCGTCATCGCCTTCCTGCTTCCACTGGCTCATCCATTCGAACACGGTCAGATCATTTTCAAACTCATATTCGTGGTCCTGAGCATAGTAACCAATGCGCGCGTTTTCAGACCATTTTACGGTGCCACTATCCGGTTGCAGATCGCCCACCAACGTTTTCAGCAGCGTTGATTTACCGACGCCGTTGGTACCCAATACCGCCAGTTTTTCGCCCACTTCCAGCAGCAGGTTGAGATTTTTAAACAGTGGACCGTTATCAAACCCTTTGGTCAGACCTTCCACTTCCAGCGCGTTACGGAACAGTTTCTTATCCTGCTCAAAACGGATGAACGGGTTCTGACGGCTGGAGGCTTTCACCTCTTCCAGTTTGATTTTATCAATCTGGCGCGCACGCGAAGTCGCCTGGCGAGATTTCGAGGCGTTGGCGCTAAAGCGGCTAACGAAAGATTGCAACTCAGCAATCTGCGCTTTCTTCTTGGCGTTATCAGCCAGCAGACGTTCACGCGCCTGAGTCGCCGCCGTCATGTACTCATCGTAGTTGCCTGGATAAACGCGCAGTTCGCCGTAATCCAGATCCGCCATGTGGGTACAAACCATGTTAAGGAAGTGACGGTCGTGCGAGATGATGATCATGGTGCTATCACGCTCGTTCAGCACCTGTTCCAGCCAACGAATGGTGTCGATGTCGAGGTTGTTGGTCGGTTCGTCGAGCAGGAGAATGTCTGGATCAGCAAACAGCGCCTGCGCCAGCAGCACACGCAGCTTCCAGCCAGGAGCTACTTCACTCATCGGGCCGTAGTGCTGTTCCACTGGAATTCCCACGCCAAGCAACAGTTCACCGGCGCGAGCTTCCGCAGAGTAACCATCCATTTCGCCGTATTTTACTTCCAGATCGGCCACTTTATAACCGTCTTCTTCACTCATTTCCGGCAAAGCATAGATACGGTCGCGCTCCTGCTTCACTTCCCACAACTCTTTATGCCCCATGATCACCGTATCCAGCACGGTGAACTCTTCAAAGGCAAACTGATCCTGACGCAGCTTACCAATGCGCTCGTTGGGATCGAGGGAAACGTTACCCAACGTCGGCTCTAAGTCGCCGCCGAGGATCTTCATAAAGGTGGATTTACCACTACCGTTCGCGCCAATCAGGCCGTAACGGTTGCCGCCGCCAAATTTGACGGAAATGTTTTCAAACAACGGCTTACTGCCGAACTGCATGGTGACGTTACTGGAAACTAACACAGGCGTATCCTGAAAAGAGATATGACAAACCGCGTATTATGCCATAAGTCTGAAAGAAGATCCCGTCCCCCGCTTAAGGTCTACACTCTTCCCAAAGGCAAAAAATGTGATTTCGTACACATCTGATTTCACTGTGAGCAGGAATGAACTTATAATGCGCTTCCAATACTCTAATATTCTCAACCCAATGGCCTGCCAGGCACTAAATCTCGCATAACATGAACATGAAATTGAAAACGTTATTCGCAGCGGCCTTCGCTGTTGTCGGCTTTTGCAGTACCGCTTCTGCGGTAACTTATCCCCTGCCAACCGACGGGAGTCGCCTGGTTGGTCAGAATCAGGTCGTGACCATTCCGGAAGGTAACTCTCAGCCGCTGGAGTACTTTGCGACCGAGTACCAGATGGGCTTATCTAACATGATGGAAGCTAACCCAGGTGTGGATATCTTCCTGCCAAAAGGCGGTACAGTACTGAATATTCCTCAGCAACTGATCCTGCCGGATACTGTTCATGAAGGTATCGTCATCAACAGCGCAGAAATGCGTCTGTACTACTATCCGAAAGGCACCAACACCGTAATTGTGCTACCAATTGGTATTGGTCAGTTAGGTAAAGACACCCCAATCAACTGGACGACGAAGGTTGAACGTAAGAAAGCAGGCCCGACCTGGACGCCAACCGCCAAAATGCACGCAGAGTACCGCGCTGCGGGCGAACCGCTTCCGGCGGTCGTTCCGGCTGGCCCGGATAACCCGATGGGGCTTTATGCATTGTATATCGGTCGTCTGTATGCGATTCACGGCACCAACGCTAACTTCGGCATTGGCTTGCGTGTAAGTCACGGTTGTGTGCGTCTGCGTAATGAAGATATCAAGTTCCTGTTCGAGCAAGTTCCCGTTGGAACTCGCGTACAGTTTATTGATGAGCCAGTGAAAGCAACCACCGAACCAGATGGCAGCCGTTACATTGAAGTCCATAACCCGCTGTCTACCACGGAAGCGCAATTTGAAGGTCAGGAAATTGTGCCGATCAAGCTGACGAAGAGTGTGCAGAGTGTCACCAGCCAGCCAGACGTCGATCAGGTTGTTCTGGATGAAGCGATTAAAAACCGTTCCGGGATGCCCGTTCGTCTGAATTAATCTTCACTGACTGAATGTAAAAGGCGGACTGATAATCCGCCTTTTTTATTTGCCAGCCCTTACCCAGCCTTGAGTAGAATCAACCCATATCCTACCAGAGCCGCCCACAGTAACATGGGTATCGAGTAAAGATGAAAACGCCACCAGATACGGCGATCATTCGCCATGCGTAACGCAATCAAGTTCGCCAGTGAGCCAGGCAGCAAGCCAAAACCGCCAACATTCACCGCCCAGGCCAGCAGCAACGACGGCGGTACATAGTTCAGCAGCAAAATAGTACCCGGCACGTTACTGATCACCTGCGATAAACCGATTGCCGTTAACCATAATCCGGGTTCGGATAAATGACTCACGTTACTCAAGACGCCCTGCAAAGCTGGCAGTTGGGTTAGTAAATGGACGTCGATAAACATCGCCATGAACACCAGCAGCAGCGTCCAGTCCACACTGAGCACCACGCGACGTGCCAGCAGCGCAAAGCCCGCCGCCACAATCACCAGTCCCCACAGCTCTTGTTTTAACTCCAGCGCCGTCAAAAAGACGATATACAGCCCCAGACAACTCCACACCAGCCGCGGTTTCCATTCTGGTGTTTGCGCCCCCGTATGGTATTGCAGCGCCTTTCCAGGGAAACAACACCAGCACAATGCCAACAAAGTCACCATCATCGCCCCCGCCAGCGGTGCCATTTGGGCAATAAACCCGGCAAACGAAAGGCCAGAACGTCCCCAGATAAGGATATTTTGTGGATTGCCAATCGGCGTCAGGAGCGATCCGGCGTTCACCGCCAGGGCCTCAAAAATAATCAGCCGATTCACCGGGATCTCACACAGTCTTTTGAGCGTGATCGTCAGCGGAACAACAATAAACAGCGCGACATCGTTGGTCAGAAAGGTAGAAAGCAGCGCCGCTGCAAGTACCATAAACATTGCCAGCCGACGCTCTGTGGCAAAGCGGCGCACCATTTTGCGACCCAGCACATCAAAATAGCCACTTAACTCCACGCCCTTGGTCAACAACATTAGCCCACTGAGAGTAATGATGGTGTGCCAGTCAATGGCGCCAGGCCAGGATTTTGGGGTAAAGGGAACAAAAAAACTTAGGCCAATACCAACAAGAACTAAAAGTTGAAAAAAATGATCGCGCTGAAGCGATCGTAAAAGAGGAAAACTCATTTTACGCCCTGCTGTTGAATAAACAGACGGAACGCTTCAAGTGTTTCTGCACTGACATGATGTTCCATACCCTCAGCATCACGGCGGGCAATTTCCGGGCTGACACCAAGCACTAACAGAAAATTTTCTACAATCTGGTGGCGCTCACGGCTTTCTTGCGCCAGTTTCTCCCCTTCCGCCGTTAAGAACACCCCACGCCACGGGATCATTTCAATCAGATCCATTGATGCCAGACGCTTAAGCATTTTTGCAACGGTAGGTTGCGAAACACCAAGTCGGGCAGCCATATCCACTTGCCGCGCTTCACCAACTTCTCTGATCAAATCAGAAATCAACTCAACATAATCGTCGATAAGCTCACGACGATGCGCCTCCCGGACCTGGCGAAACCCTTCAACATGCTCTTCAACATTCACTAACTGCGTCACTTTTTTTGTTACTGGCGTACCTGCGCGACGACTCATTGTGCTTCCTCATTCTGGTGACGCATTTATGGCGTTCTCTTTAAGTGCGCACATTGTAAACCAGAGTTGTCCAGGCACAAAAATTTAACGTTTTAGCAATAGCTATATAATATAGCCTGTGCTATATCTGTATGTAACGCAATCATTCCGCAAGGATCGACGGGATTAGCAAGTCAGGAGGTCTTATGAACGAGTTCAAGAGGTGTATGCGCGTGTTCAGTCACTCTCCCTTTAAAGTACGGTTAATGCTGCTCTCCATGCTGTGCGATATGTTCAACAACAAACCGCAGCAAGATAAACCTTCCGATAAATAGCGGCGTCGCGGTACGCCGCTCCTCACTGCCAGGTTATTGGCTGTCTTAAACTGTTGCTAATAGCCACACTTTTTATCGGTTTTGCTAACTTCTTCGCAAAAGATTTACTGCCAGCAGTTGACCTTAACAGCGGCTCGCTCTATCTTTGCGCAGCCCTGCGTAATATGCGGCTCGCAGATGCGGACCCAATCCCCTCTTCACGCACTCTCAGCAGGTTTTGACCCTTGGCGCCAGGGTTAGCACATGGCGTTTTTGCGATACTGGCATATGAATTTAACTCTGAAAGAGTCTCTAATCTCCCGTCGCCGGGTTTTAAGCCCGTGGACCGGGTTTTACTTTTTGCAGTCTCTGTTAATTAACCTTGGGTTGGGCTATCCATTTAGCCTGCTATATACCGTTGCATTCACCGCTATTTTATTACTGCTCTGGCGGACAGTTCCTCGTTTGCAAAAAGGGGTGATCGGTATCTGCTCACTGGTCGCTGCTTGCTATTTTCCCTTTGCGCAGACCTACGGCGCACCAAACTTCAACACTCTGCTGGCGCTACATTCCACGAATATGGAAGAGTCCACCGAGATGCTGACCATTTTTCCGTGGTACAGCTACCTGATAGGTGTGTTTATTTTTGCCCTTGGGGTGATTGCCCTGCGTCGTAAAAAAGAAGCAGAAAAAGCACGCTGGAATAAATTCGACAGCCTGTGTCTGGTGTTTAGCGTGGCCGCTTTCTTTGTAGCGCCCTTGCAAAATCTGGCCTGGGGTGGCGTCTTTAAACTGAAAGATACAGGTTATCCGGTATTTCGTTTTGCTAAGGATGTCATCGTTAATAATAACGAGGTCATTGAAGAGCAGGAGCGGATGGCGAAACTTGCAGGCATGAAAGATAGCTGGACTGTTACTGCCGTCAAACCAAAATATCATACCTACGTGGTGGTCATTGGCGAGAGTGTCCGTCGTGATGCGCTTGGTGCCTTTGGCGGTCATTGGGATAACACGCCTTTCGCCAGTAGCGTTAACGGCTACTTGTTTACTGATTACGTCGCTGCCAGCGGCTCCACACAAAAATCTCTTGGTTTGACACTTAACCGTGTCGTCGATGGTAAACCACAATATCAGGACAACTTTGTCACTCTGGCGAACCGGGCAGGTTTCCAGACATGGTGGTTTTCCAACCAGGGGCAAATTGGTGAATATGACACCGCAATTGCCAGCATCGCCAAACGCGCGGATGAAGTCCATTTTCTGAAAAATGGCGATTTTGAAGCAGATAAAAATAGTCGTGATGAAGATTTACTGCAGATGACAGCACAAGTGCTGGCAACTGACCGCTCACAGCCGCAGCTGATTGTTCTGCATTTAATGGGCTCACACCCGCAAGCTTGTGACCGTACACAAGGAAAATATGAAACCTTTGTGCAGTCAAAAGAGACATCCTGCTATCTCTACAGTATTAAGCAAACAGATGATTTGCTTAAAAAAATCTACGATCAACTACGCAATAGTGGCGAGAGTTTCTCGATGGTCTATTTCTCCGACCACGGACTGGCGTTTAAAGAGCGTGGAAAAGAAGTACAGTATCTGGCCCATGACGATAAATTCCAGCAAAATTTTCAGGTGCCTTTTATGGTCCTTTCCAGTGATGATAAAGCGCATCGCAAAATCAAAGCCCGCCGTTCAGCGAATGATTTTCTGAGCTTTTTCTCGCAGTGGACGGGGATCAGTGCGAAAGAAATCCAGCCAAATTATCGTTTTATTTCTGAACACAATGCCGGACCGGTTTATATCACCAACTTCAAACTCGAGAAGGTGGACTATACTCACCTGGGCGCTGATATTTTCGATACCAAATCGTAATTCTGTTGATAGCTGTAAAAAAAATCCGCCCACAAGAGGCGGATTTTTTATATCACCGAAGTGATTATTAGAAACGGTAACCTACACCAGCAATCCAGGTGCCAACGTCAACGTTACGGATGCGGCTTTGTTCATAGGAGAAGTCCAGCGCAACGTTTTCGATTGGGTTGAACTGCAGACCAGCACCGTAGGAGAAACCGTAGTCGCTGGTGTCGTGTTTGTAGGTCGGGTAGTCAGTGGTCTGGAATTTACCGTAGCCAACACCCACTACACCATAGATGCTTGCCCAGTCGTTGATACGGTAAGCCGGACCAGCAGTGATGCCGTAGTACTGGGTTTTGTTGTAGTCACCAGAGTGTGCAGTGCGGCTTTTCTCGGTGTAAGTGAAAGAACCGATTACACCCAGCGGGCTGTTGTCTTCTTCGTAGCGGTATTTCAGGTTGAAACCGCCCATTTTGTTCATTTTGCCCTGAGCATCACTCTGAGCGTAACCGCCAGTTACGGTAGAAGTAGCAGCTACAGAAGTACCTGCGGTGAAAGCCAGAACTGCGGCCAGTGCTGAAAGACATGCAATTTTTTTCATAACCACCTCAAATGTGATTCAAATAAGTCCTAAGTTTTAAATATATCAAATATTGATGGGAAACTCTTTGCGATTTGCGCTGTCTAACGCGCCATTTCGTGTAACAGAACGTTTCCACAAGCTGTTAACCATTTAAATTTAAAGAGATTATCCCAATAAAAGCACCTTAAATACGCAATTACAATGGTGCATCATCCAGATTAATCCTAATCACGCAGCTTATTAATCCATCAACAAAAAGTCATTTTAGGAGATTTGGCAAAATTTTTTTCAACAAACACTCAACCGTCATCAGGTATTTCCATTAAACTCCCTGGCGATTATCACTACGAACATAAACAGGAGTAAGGATGCCGGGGTCAAAACGTAAGCTACCAGTCTGGTTACCCATTTTGATTTTGCTGGTGGCGATGAGCTCAATCCAGAGCGGAGCCTCATTGGCAAAATCGTTATTTCCACTGGTGGGTGCGCCGGGTGTGACAGCTCTGCGCCTGGCGTTGGGCACACTTATCCTGATTGCCTTTTTTAAGCCCTGGCGACTGCGTTTCGCGAAGGAACAACGGCTGCCACTTCTCTTTTATGGCTTGTCACTGGGGGCAATGAACTATCTGTTTTATCTCGCCATTCAGACAGTGCCTCTGGGTATTGCCGTAGCGCTTGAGTTCACCGGCCCTCTGGCAGTAGCACTGTTTTCTTCTCGTCGCCCCGTTGACTTTATCTGGGTCGTATTGGCCGTTCTTGGCCTGTGGTTTTTATTACCATTGGGACAGGATGTATCGCATGTCGATCTCAAAGGTGCAGCTATGGCCCTGGGCGCAGGTGCTTGTTGGGCTATCTATATCCTTACCGGGCAACGCGCTGGCGCTGAGCATGGCCCGGCAACCGTGGCTATCGGGTCGTTGATAGCGGCAATGGTCTTTGTACCAATTGGTGCCATGCAGGCCGGTGAAGCCCTCTGGCACTGGTCGGTGATTCCACTCGGCCTGGCAGTTGCCGTACTCTCAACGGCACTGCCTTACTCACTGGAGATGATTGCCCTTACCCGCCTGCCCACTCGTATCTTTGGTACGTTAATGAGTATGGAGCCTGCGCTGGCGGCAATTTCCGGAATGATCTTTTTGGGTGAAACACTGACGCTTGTGCAGTTGCTGGCACTTGGTGCCATCATAGCGGCGTCCATGGGATCGACACTGACGATGCGTCAGGCAAGCAAGATAAAAGAAATCGATGTCAATTAAATAACTTTTTCTGCATGGTTTGCATAACCATGCAGATATATTTCTCTTTATATACTCCACTATTTCCCGAGCAAGGCTCGCATATTTATGCAAGATAACCTGATTGTGACCAAATTAAGAATCATTCCCATAATTTTAATTTAACTTCTTGATATTGTTAACTTAACCGTTTGCTCGCCTGTATATTCTATTAATGTGATAGGAACAGACTGAATAGCGAAACATATAGCCGGTGCTATACTTAGTTTCGTTAATTACTGGGACATAACATCAAGAGGATATGAAATTATGAGTACCGCTAAATTAGTTAAATCAAAAGCGACCAATCTGCTTTATACCCGTAACGATGTCTCTGACAGCGAGAAAAAAGCGACAGTTGAGTTGCTGAATCGCCAGGTAATCCAGTTCATTGATCTCTCTTTGATCACCAAACAGGCGCACTGGAATATGCGTGGCGCTAACTTTATTGCTGTACACGAAATGCTGGATGGCTTCCGTACCGCACTGATCGATCATCTGGATACTATGGCTGAGCGCGCGGTACAACTGGGCGGCGTTGCCCTTGGTACTACTCAGGTTATCAACAGCAAAACTCCGCTGAAAAGCTACCCGCTGGACATCCATAACGTCCAGGATCACCTGAAAGAGCTGGCTGACCGTTACGCGATTGTCGCTAATGACGTGCGTAAAGCGATTGGCGAAGCGAAGGATGACGACACCGCCGATATCCTGACTGCCGCTTCCCGCGACCTGGATAAATTCCTGTGGTTCATTGAATCAAATATCGAATAAAACCGTCGCTAACGGATGAAGATTGTAGTGAGTAAGAATTGCGGCTTCCTGTTCAGGAGGCCGTTTTTTTTACTGTCTCTCCTCTCAATGCACCTTTTTAGTGCATCTGTCCTCGCTTCACATCTGATAAAGTAAATTTTTTGTATCAACACCATCACACAATGGTTACATAAAGATTGTTTTTTCATCATCTTTTACGCTAAATAACCCTTGAGATTTTTGCAGGATTTTCATGCACCAGTATGGTGCCCTGCGATGGTGCATACCCGGCTGTTTGCCCCAATGATCGTGCATAACGCTCTAAAGGCATCCAGTAAAAACAAGAAGTTGTAAAACTGGCACGTTTTTTTCATAACGCTCAATGTCAATCAGGGGATCGTCCCGTGGATAGAAAAAAGGAAATGCTATGAAGTCTGTATTTAAAGTTTCACTGGCTGCACTTACCCTGGCTTTTGCGGTTTCTTCTCATGCCGCAGATAAAAAACTGGTTGTGGCGACGGACACCGCTTTTGTTCCGTTTGAATTTAAACAAGGCGACAAATACGTCGGCTTTGATGTGGATTTATGGGCGGCCATCGCCAAAGAACTAAAGCTGGATTATGAACTTAAACCGATGGATTTCAGCGGTATTATTCCGGCGCTGCAAACCAAAAACGTTGACCTGGCGCTGGCTGGTATCACCATTACCGACGAGCGTAAAAAAGCGATCGATTTCTCTGACGGCTACTACAAAAGCGGTCTGTTAGTGATGGTAAAAGCCAACAACAACGATGTAAAAAGCGTGAAAGATCTCGACGGAAAAGTAGTTGCAGTGAAGAGCGGCACAGGTTCTGTTGATTACGCAAAAGCAAATATCAAAACCAAAGATCTGCGTCAGTTCCCGAACATCGATAACGCCTATATGGAATTGGGCACTAACCGCGCGGACGCCGTACTTCACGACACACCAAACATTCTCTACTTCATCAAAACCGCAGGTAACGGGCAGTTCAAAGCTGTAGGTGACTCTCTGGAAGCACAGCAGTACGGCATTGCCTTCCCGAAAGGTAGCGACGAACTGCGTGACAAAGTCAACGGTGCGTTAAAAACTCTGCGCGAGAACGGTACTTACAACGAAATCTACAAAAAATGGTTCGGTACTGAACCGAAATAATAATGCTGTTTTGCAACGTCTTGCCCGGCAGCCGTTGTGCTGACCGGGCTTGTGAAAATTTGATTATTGACACCACGGTAACAGGAACAACCTATGCAGTTTGACTGGAGTGCCATCTGGCCTGCTATTCCGCTTCTGATTGAAGGCGCCAAAATGACCTTGTGGATTTCTGTCCTCGGTCTGGCTGGCGGCCTGGTGATTGGACTGCTGGCAGGCTTTGCACGCACCTTCGGTGGTTGGATAGCCAACCACATCGCGCTGGTCTTTATTGAAGTGATCCGCGGCACACCTATTGTTGTCCAGGTGATGTTTATCTACTTCGCCCTGCCGATGGCGTTTAACGACCTGCGTATCGATCCGTTTACGGCGGCGGTGGTCACTATCATGATCAACTCCGGCGCGTATATTGCGGAAATTACTCGTGGCGCAGTACTGTCGATCCATAAAGGTTTTCGTGAGGCGGGGCTGGCACTCGGGCTTTCCCGTTGGGAAACCATTCGCTACGTCATTTTACCGCTGGCACTGCGCCGTATGCTGCCGCCGCTGGGTAACCAGTGGATCATCAGCATTAAAGATACCTCGCTGTTTATTGTTATCGGCGTGGCGGAATTAACCCGTCAGGGGCAAGAAATTATTGCCGGTAACTTTCGCGCCCTTGAGATCTGGAGCGCCGTTGCGGTGTTCTATCTGATTATTACCCTGGTCCTGAGTTTTATTCTGCGTCGTCTTGAAAGAAGGATGAAAATCCTGTGATTGAATTTAAAAACGTCTCCAAGCACTTTGGTCCTACCCAGGTGCTACACAACATCGATTTAAACATAGCCCAGGGTGAAGTGGTGGTGATTATCGGGCCATCAGGTTCGGGTAAATCGACACTACTGCGCTGCATTAACAAACTGGAAGAAATTACCTCCGGCGACCTGATTGTTGATGGTCTGAAAGTGAATGATCCGAAAGTTGACGAGCGTCTGATTCGTCAGGAAGCGGGGATGGTGTTCCAGCAGTTTTATCTCTTCCCGCACCTGACGGCACTGGAAAACGTCATGTTTGGTCCGCTGCGCGTACGCGGGTCGAAAAAAGAAGATGCCGAAAAATTGGCACGCGACCTGTTGGCAAAAGTGGGGCTGGCAGAACGTGCTCACCACTACCCTTCTGAGCTTTCCGGGGGGCAGCAACAGCGTGTGGCTATCGCCCGTGCGCTGGCAGTAAAACCAAAAATGATGCTGTTTGATGAGCCAACATCTGCGCTTGACCCGGAGCTGCGCCATGAAGTTTTGAAAGTTATGCAGGATCTGGCTGAGGAAGGTATGACGATGGTCATCGTGACCCATGAAATCGGTTTCGCCGAGAAAGTAGCGTCCAGACTGATCTTTATCGACAAGGGCAGGATTGCTGAAGATGGTAACCCGCAAGTGTTGATTAAAAACCCGCCAAGCCAGCGTTTGCAGGAATTTTTACAACACGTCTCTTGATAAGACGTTAATGCTGTATCCGGTCAACACGCCAAACCCTCACCAATCGGTGAGGGTTTGTTTTAACGCTGCGGACAAATATTTATAGCGCAATATCTGCCACTTCTTTGCGTGCCGGTTGCGGTTTCAATTGTGCTTTTGGCGTGCTGTCCGCAGCCTGCGGCTTGTCGTATTTCAGACCCAGCACTTCGCTGGTGTACTGCAATTCTCGTTCTGTTGCTGCCACATTACCGTTCAATTTACTGCCGTAAGACGGAACAATCGCTTTCAGCGTGGCCTGCCATTGCGGGCTGGAGACACGATCACCAAACACTTTTTCCAGTAAATTCAGCATAATTGGTGCCGCGGTTGACGCTCCCGGCGATGCGCCCAACAGCGCGGCTATGGTGCCTTGCTGGTCACTAACCACTTCAGTTCCTAAACGCAACACACCGCCTTTGTCGGCATCACGCTTGATAATTTGCACACGCTGCCCTGCCTGCCACAAACGCCAGTCCTCTTTTTTCGCCTGCGGATAGTACTCTTTCAGTGCGGCAAAACGATCATCTTCACTTAACATCACCTGGCTAATCAGGTATTTCACCAGATCAAAATTATCCAGCCCGACGTGCATCATCGGCAACACGTTTGACGTTGTGGTAGAACTCATCAGATCCCACAGCGAACCGTTTTTGAGGAATTTGGTTGAGAAAGTGGCAAATGGCCCGAAAAGCACCACGCGTTTACCATCCAGAACTCGGGTGTCAATATGCGGAACAGACATCGGCGGTGCGCCCACGGACGCTTTACCGTAAACCTTCGCCAGATGATGGTTAACCACGTCCGGGTTTTCCGAGACAAGGAACTGTCCGCCCACCGGGAAACCAGCGTAGTCTTTCGCTTCCGGGATTCCTGACTCCTGCAACAGTTTCAGTGCCGCACCGCCAGCCCCAATAAAGACAAATTTTGCACGGATGTTATGAACTGTACCGTTTTTCAGATCAGCAATCGTCACCGTCCAGCTTTTGTCGCCATTACGTTTCAGTGCCCGAACTTCGCTGCTGAGTTGCAGCGAGAAGTTTGATTTCTTTTGTAATGAAGCGATCAACTGACGGGTGATCTCGCCGTAGTTCACATCGGTGCCAATTTCAGTCCGTGTAGCAGCGACTTTCTGCTGCGGATCACGCCCTTCCATCACCAGCGGTGCCCATTCTTTAATTTGCTCGTGATCTTCCGAATAACGCATTCCGCGAAATAGTGAACTTTGTTGTAGTGCCGCATAACGTGCGCGCAGGAAGTTAACGTTATCCTCGCCCCAGACAAAGCTCATATGTGGAACGGTATTAATAAATGAACGTGGGGTTCGCAGCACACCACGTTCGACCTGGTGTGCCCAAAACTGGCGGGAAATCTGGAATGCTTCGTTTATGGCGACTGCCTTTTCAATGCTGATGCTGCCGTCGGCGTTTTGTGGGGTGTAGTTCAGTTCCATCAGCGCCGAGTGCCCGGTTCCGGCATTATTCCAGCCGTTCGAACTCTCCTGAGCTACACTATCCAGGCGCTCCACCATGGTCATCGACCATTCCGGTTCCAGCTCCCGTAAATAGGTCCCCAATGTGGCGCTCATGATGCCGCCGCCAATCAACAGTACATCAGTTTCCTGCTCCTCGGACGCTTTCGCCTTTGCCGCCGCAGATCCGGCGTTAAGCCCCACGGCCATTGAGAAGAGCATGGCAGTCACTTTTTTCATATTGTTAATGCCTTACTTTTAGTCACTTTATTGCAGGTGATATTTGCGCGGCATCAACGGTAACACTTAAGCAACAATATTTAAATATTGTTTATAAATTATATTCCATTTTTGAAACATTATAATTTCGTTGATAAATTATAAGGGCATTGCAAAGGCGGAATTTTCAGGATATTTACCTGGCGGCAGAACGCCGCCAGGCTGGAACAGAACATCACGCAGTACGTGCAACTGCGTCGCGGGAAGCTGCGTCACGCTCCGCACCCGTCAGTTCACTCAGTTGCCCACTGCGCATCTCCAGCAGGCGGTCAGCGTGGATAAAGTAATGATCGTCATGACTAATGGCGAATATGGTTTTACCCATCTCCTGCATCAGCGGCAACAGTACCTGATAAAACTCACGACGGAAATGCGGGTCCTGATCCGCCGCCCATTCATCAAGCAGAATAATATCTCGTTCTTCTGCCAAAGCCAGCAACAGCGCCACACGTTTTTTCTGGCCTTTCGATAACCTGAGGTTAAGAATACGCCCGTTATTTAACTCAAGCTTATGAGCCATTTTCAGTTGTGCCAGCCACTTCTCAACCAGTTGTGGATTAGCCGGTTTTCCCTCCGGCCCCAGCAGTTGATCAAACAGCCAGACATCGGTAAACACTGCCGAAAACAGTTTGCGATAATCTTCCGGTTGTTCGCCGCTGACAGGTTTTCCATCCAGCAAAATTTCGCCACTTTGTGGCTGGTACAAGCCCGTCAGCAACATTGCCAGCGTCGATTTGCCACTACCGTTGCCGCCAATCAGAAACAGCAGTTCGCCACGTTTAATGGTGAGGTTAATCGGCCCAACGGAAAATGCGTTATCCTGATAAGCAAACGTCACGTTGCGCAGCTCCAGCGTTTGCCAGTCAGGGAACGCCTGCGGGCGCGGAAACTCCGCTTTGAAAGGCGCGAGTGCGAATTTGTTCAACTTGTTAAACGCCACCTGCGCAGTCAGTAGCGTCGGCAACGCACCAACCGCCGAAAGCAGCGGCGTACGCAGGAATAACAGCGTTAGCGAATAGGTCGCGGCAACGTTGGTATCTGCCCAACCGAGACTGTTCGCCATCCAGAACACCAGGCCGATTGCGCCCAGCATCATGATGTTTGACCAGTTCACAGCACTAAGATGGAAGGTGTCTGCGCGGATAATATGGTGGCGATACTCTTGCGCATCAGGAATGTAGAGGTTGTTAAACACATACTCGGCGCGTTCACGGTTAAGAGTCAGCTCTTTGCGCCCTTCGAGTACAGTTTGAAAATCCGTGTACAGCTTATCTTCGGTCTCGCGCAGGGTCGCCATATGTTTGTAAACCCGCGCCACCAGCACAAAACCGCCCCAGATGGTGACCGCCATCCAGATAGCCGTTACCAGCAACATCTTGCCCGACAGCATCCACAGATACGCCGCCGAACCGATAGTGAGAATGATCCCCTGCACCAGTTCCGGCAGGCGAACAAAAGCAATGGTGATATTGCGCACATCGCTGGTTAACCCTGCCAGCAGTGAGGCGCTGCCCAGTTGTTCAATACGTTCGACATGGGTATCCAGAATCCGCTTGATAAATTCGCTACGCAATCGGTAAACGAAGTGATGGCCCAGCGTAGTAAGTGCCAGTTGCGATCCCAGAGTCACTGCCATTAGCAGCAGCAATAAACCCAGAAATTCTGGCAACACCAGCAGACTGGTATCCGCCGTTTCGATAAGGCGCTGATTGATAAAAGCAATTAAGCCAATGCCTAATGCCGCACTGGCGAGGCTTAGCGCCATCACACTGATAAATGGCCAGCGATACTGCCGCCAGACAAGTACAAGAAGTTCCATGCAGAAAACCCGGACAATGAATTACAGCCCGCAGTTTAAACATCTCCGCGCGCACAGCAATAATAATTCTTATTTTTATTCTTTTTTACCTGCCTGACGGAATGTCAGGTTGTAGCGGCAGTCGGCGGTGAGTGGATGAAAGCCCGCTTTCAACGGTTGAATGCCGTGATAAAACAGCCGCGATTCACCGCCCCACACCACCACATCGCCATGTTCCAGCAACAAACGTTTGAGCGGATCATTTCGTTTCAGGCCACCAAATTGAAAAATCGCGGGTAAGCCCAGAGAAACAGAAACAATCGGCGCGCGCAGATCCGGTTCGTCTTTATCCTGATGCAGCGACAGTTTCGCGCCAGGAGCGTAGCGGTTGATAAGACAAGCATCAGGCTGGAAATCTGGATAACCCGCCGCCGTGGCCGCACATTGACATAAATCATGAAAACTATGCGGCATGGCGGGCCATGGTTTATTTGTTTGCGGATCAATGGGCGAATAGAGATAACCTTGCCGATTGGTCGTCCAGCCCAGATGCCCACAGTTGGTCATCGCTACCGACATGGTATATCCGCCTGGAGTGACCATCTGGCGAAACGGCGACTGGCTGGCAACGTCATTAATATCGCGGATCAGTTGTTCCGCAACGTTAAAAGCAAAACGGCGCAAAATTACCGCACCATCCGCCAGCGATTCTTGCCACGGTTCTGCATTGGCAAATAAATCCAACATTACCTCTCCTCTTGTTCAGATTCGCGGCGCAGCAGTTGCGCTTTGCGCGACACGCCCCAGCGGTAACCGGAAAGTGTGCCATCACCATGGACCACCCGATGACAAGGTATAACGATAGCTAGCTTGTTAGCGGCACAGGCGCTGGCAACGGCACGTGCCGCTTTCGGTTTGCCGATGGCGTTAGCCAGTTGCTGATAACTGACTGTTTCACCGCAAGGGATCGTGCGCAGTGCCTGCCAGACTTGTTGCTGAAAAGCGGTGCCGCGAATATCCAGCGGTAACGTCAGCGGTGTGTCGCGGTGATTCAGACTGGTGATCACCTCGCGCAAATGTTGCTGAAACGTCAGATCGGCAGGCGCGGTGTCGGCAGCGGGAAACATCTGCTGCAACTCGCTGATTAATGTCGCGTCATCATCGCCCAGTAATATCGCGCAAATCCCCCGCTCGCTTTCTGCCACCAGGCACCGGCCCAGCTCACAATCAGCCAACGCGTAACGCACCGCCAGATTTTCGCCACCGTGACGGAATTGTTTAGCCATCATGCCCAGCGTTTCGTCGGCTTTGCGGTAGTAACTGCTGCTGTCGGGGAATCCGGCGTTAAGAATGGACGTCGTCACGCTCTCCCCTTTTGCCAGTGATTCGCGCAAACGGCGAGCGCGCCAGGCCTGTTGCCAGGCTTTCGGCGTCATTCCGGTAGTCGCTTTAAACAACCGATGCAGATGAAATGGACTCATCGCTACCTGGTCGGCTAAGGCTTCCAGCGTTACAGGCGTTTCCTGTTCCAGAAGTCGGCAGGCGTGGGTAATTTTATCAAGGCGATGTTGCTGGGGGTTGGCCTTGTCTGGCTGACAACGTTTGCAGGGGCGAAAGCCAGCGGCAAGCGCCTCGCTGGCATTTGCATAGAAGGAGACGTTTTCCCGCAAGGCATGTCTGGCACGGCAAGACGGTCGGCAAAAGATACCCGTGGTCCGCACGGCGAAAACAAATTCGCCGTCGGCGTTCGGATCGCGGGCTAAGACAGATTGCCAGCGTTGATCGTCAGTTAAGCATGTGGCGTTTTTCATCATCAGCTCCCTGGTTAAGGATAGCCTTTAGTCTGCCCGGTCACCATCACGCAAAAACCAACAATCTTGCGCTTTAATTTTTTTCGCTCACCAGGAAGCTTTTAAACTGCGGCGACATCCAGGTTTTAAAACTATCGCCTTCTTTGGTGATCATATAGACCGCCAGTCCTTCACGACGAGCAATTTCTTTCGCTTTCTCCGGTCCGAGCACCATTAAGCCAGTATCCCAGGCATCGGCTTCCAGCGCCGTCGGAGCAATCACCGTCACGGATACCAGATTGTGTTCGATGGGACGCCCGGTTTGCGGATCGATAACATGAGAAAGACGTTTGCCGTCCAGTTCGTAATAGTTACGGTAGCTGCCAGAGGTGCTAATGCCATGACCGTTGATATCCACCACGGCCTGAACCGCATTTTCCTGATCGGTCGGTTTTTGAATCGCTACCCGCCACGGCTGGCCTTCAGCGTTCATACCACGGCTGTTCAGCGCGCCGCCCACCGACACCAGATAGCGGGAAATGCCTTCCTGCTCCATCAAGCGTGCCAGATGATCCGCCGCATAACCTTCTCCCACGGTGGAAAGATCCACATATAGCTCTGGCAGATCTTTTTGCAGATATTGCTGGTGGTACTGATTAATCACCGTCAGATGCTGCAATCCAGTTTTCGCTTTTGCAGCGTCGATTTGCTCCTGCGAGGGGATCGTCACGGGCTGTTTATCGGGGCCAAATCCCCAAAGGTTAACCAATGGCCCCACGGTGACATCCATTGCCCCTTCAGTTTTTTCGCCAATTCGTATTGCAGTGGTGACGATATCAGCCATCGCTTCACTTACCGGCCAGGGAGAGAGACTGTGAGTATCGTTAAAACGCATCAGTGCCGAATCTTTTTTATATGTTGAGAGCAACTGATCATCTGCATCCAGTTGTGTCTGTATGCGATTACGCAACTCGTTACTGCGTTTCTCATTAATGCCCACCACGCTGACACGCCAGAAAGTACCCATGGTTTTACCTTCCAGTACCGTAACGTCTGCTGATGAGACTTTAGTGGATTTCGGGGCTTGATCACAGCCAACAAAGAGGAGTGCCGCTGCTAACAGCGCCACACGAGCAAAGTTTATTTCCATACGTGATTATCCTCATGCGAACGGGCGCAAGAGTACACCAAAAATCAGCATTTGTGCGTTGAAGAGTATGAAAAAGCAATGAAAAAAGGGCCCGCAGGCCCTTTGGTCAACAGAAATCGAGATTAGAACTGATAAACCAGACCCAGAGCTACGATGTCATCAGTGTTGATGCCAGCAGCGCGGGTGAAGTTATTGTCGTCCAGCAGGTTGATTTTGTAATCAACATAGGTGGACATGTTTTTGTTGAAGTAGTAAGTAGCACCAACATCAACATATTTCAGCAAATCTTCGTCGTCGTAAGTACGACCAGCGATGTTGGCATTCAGGTTTTTACCTTTGGACTGCAGGTAAGCTACAGAAGGACGCAGACCGAAGTCGAACTGGTACTGGGCAACCACTTCAAAGTTCTGAGCTTTGTTCGCCCAACCTAAATCACCAGCCAGAGTTGCGTTGTAAGTCTGGGTGTACTGAGCAGCCAGGTATACATTGTTAGCGTCGTATTTCAGACCACCAGTGTAGGTTTCTGCACGATCGCCGTTACCGATGTAACGAACACTGTTGTTCTGCTCTGCGGTACGTTTGGAGCTGGAGATCGCACCACCGAAGCTGAAGCCTTCACCGATGTCATAAGTGATAGAACCACCAACGCCGTCACCGTTCTGCTCCAGAGCATCACGACCATTGTTGGTCACACCAGTCATACCTTCGCCAGACGGGCTACCGTTTTTACCCTGGTACTGAATAGCAAAGTTCAGGCCATCAACCAGACCGAAGAAGTCAGTGTTACGGTAGGTCGCGAAGCCGTTACCACGCTGCTGCATGAAGTTGTCAGAGCTGTAGGTGTCACCACCGAATTCTGGCAGCACGTCGGTCCAGGATGTTACGTCATAAACAACACCGTAGTTACGACCATAGTCGAAAGAGCCAACGTCCTGGAATTTCAGACCAGCGAATGCTACACGGGTCCAGGAGTTGTTTTCGCTTTCCGGAGCATTGCCCTGGATCTGATATTCCCACTGACCATAACCTGTCAGTTGATCAGTAACCTGAGTTTCGCCTTTGAAGCCGATACGCATGTAGGTTTTGTCACCATCTACAGACTTGTCGTCAGAGAAATAGTGCAGACCATCTACTTTGCCGTACAGATCTAATTTGTTGCCGTCTTTGTTGTAAATTTCAGCCGCATTTGCTGCGCCTGCTACCAGCAGAGCCGGTACCAGGAGGGACAGTACTTTAACTTTCATGTTAATAACCCTCTGTTATATGCCTTTTATTTGCTTTTTATGCCACTGCTTACTGATTAACCCTCATTAATCAGCCGGCAACTTCATTCTCCTTAAAATTGCAGAATAATCCAACACGAATATGATACTAAAACTTTTAAAATGTTTCATAGTTCTACATAGGTGTTTCAAAATGTAAATATCATGGAACTTTTTTCAATCACTCAAAAAATCAAAAAATAAGCAATTTTCTGAAGGAAATATTTCAAATCTTTTATAATCAGTATGTTACGCAACTTTATTTCATAGCACTGAATGTCAAAACAGAACCTTCACTCGCAACTAAAATATTTCCCGCTATCATCATTAACTTTATTTATTACCGTCATTCATATCTGAATGTCTGTTTACCCCTATTTCAACCGGATGCGAAGCATCCGGTTTTTTTTACCTTTCTTTACACATAATTTTCCCGCATATGCTACCCCTGCAAAACTGTTACAGTTATTAACTATTTCGCAATATGTCACGAATGTTAAAACTAATTAATAATTCTTGTTATTTTCATATATTTTCTTATTCGTTCTGTTCTTTATTTGTACACCAGAACGAAATTTGTACATATCCCCATCACAGGGCAGCTCATTAATATTACTGATAAATATCACTCCCGTTGTGTTCAGAGGGTGTGGAAATTCATCTCATAGCCTTTATACTGCTTTTCACTTTTACGATGTTTTTAACAGGTCACCAACACCAATGAGTCAGTCTGACACAACGGCTACATCCCGATTCTCCCTTCTGCCGGGAAGCATTACCCGTTTCTTTTTACTATTGATCATAGTGTTGCTGGTGACGATGGGCGTGATGGTGCAGAGCGCTGTAAACGCCTGGCTCAAAGATAAAAGTTATCAAATTGTTGATATCACCCATGCTATTCAGAAGCGAGTAGATACCTGGCGGTATGTTACCTGGCAGATTTATGACAGCATTGCTGCAACAACTACCCCTTCCGGTGGTGAAGGTTTACAGGAAACTCGGTTAAAACAAGATGTTTATTACCTGGAGAAGCCTCGGCGTAAAACCGAAGCCCTGATCTTTGGTTCTCATGACAGCGCAACTTTAGAGATGACCCAAAGGATGTCGACTTATCTCGACACGCTATGGGGTGCTGAAAACGTGCCGTGGTCGATGTACTATCTTAACGGCCAGGATAACAGTCTGATTTTGATCTCAACGTTACCACTTAAAGATCTCTCTTCCGGTTTTAAAGAATCAACGATTGATAGCATTGTCGATTCGCGTCGCGCCGAAATGCTTCAACAAGCGAACGCCCTCGACGAACGTGAAAGCTTTTCTGCTTTACGCCATTTGACCTGGCAGAACGGTCATTACTTTACTTTGCGAACCACTTTCAATCAGCCTGGGCATCTGGCAACAGTAGTGGCTTTCGATTTACCCATCAATGATTTAATTCCCCCAGGAATGCCACTGGACAGTTTCCGCCTGGAACCTGATGTGACCTCCACGGGGGCAACCACCAATGATAAAGACACTCCCGATAGCGTCAGCATCAGTTTTAACAGTTCCAAAATCGAAATCTCCTCGGCATTAAATTCCACCGATATGCGTCTGGTGTGGCAGGTTCCTTATGGCACGTTGCTGCTTGATACCCTGCAAAATATATTTTTGCCGCTGCTTTTGAATATTGGTCTGTTGGCGCTGGCCGTTTTTGGATTCACCACTTTTCGTCACTATGCCGGGAAAAGTGGTGAAACCACGCCTTCTCCGGTAATGAGTAACGAATTGCGTGTCTTACGGGCCCTAAATGAAGAGATTGTTTCTCTGCTACCGTTGGGGCTATTGGTACACGACCAGGAAGCTAATCGTACCTTGATTAGCAACAAAATCGCCGACCATTTACTGCCTCATTTGAATCTGCAAAATATTACCAGTATGGCGGAACAACATCAGGGGATCATCCAGGCGACAATTAATAATGAACTGTATGAGATCCGTCTGTTCCGTAGCCAGGTCACACCGCATACGCAGATTTTTATTATTCGTGATCAGGACCGGGAAGTGCTGGTGAATAAAAAACTCAAGCAGGCGCAACGTCTGTATGAGAAGAATCAGCAGGGGCGTGCTGCCTTTATGAACAATATCGGCAATGCCCTGAAGGAGCCTGTTCGCGCGTTGGCTGAAACTGCAGCGAAAATCGAGACAGCAGAAAGCCAGTTGCTGACGGATCGCGCCGACCAGTTGGTGCGTCTGGTAGACGAAATTCAACTGGCAAATATGCTGGAAAACGACAGCTGGAAAAGTGAATCCGTTCTTTTTTCCGTGCAGGACTTGATCGATGAAGTCGTGCCTGAAGTGCTTCCAGCCATAAAACGTAAGGGGCTGCAGCTACTGATCAACAATCGCCTGCATGCCAACGACCAACGCAGGGGCGACCGTGATGCTCTGCGGCGTATTTTGCTGTTATTGATGCAGTATGCGGTGACTTCCACGCAAATTGGTAAAATTACCCTCGAAGTTGATCAAGATGAATCATCAGAAGAACGCCTCACTTTCCGTATTCTTGATACAGGTGAAGGTGTCACGCTGAGTGAAATTGATAATCTGCATTTCCCGTTTATTAATCAGACACAAAGTGACCGTTATGGCAGTGCAGATCCTCTGACTTTCTGGCTTTGTGATCAGTTGGCTCGCAAATTAGGTGGCCATTTAAATATTAAAGCGCGAGAAGCATTGGGTACACGCTACACCATTCATGTTAAAATGACTCCGCACGATGAACATATGGAAATAGAAGAACGACTATTGGATGATGTCTGCGTTATGGTAGATGTCACTTCAAACGAAGTTCGTAACATCGTGCTTAGGCAACTGGAAAACTGGGGTGCTACGTGCATCACTCCAGATGAAAGACTGATAAGTCAAGAATATGATCTCTTTTTAACTGATAATCCGTCTAATCTTACATCCTCAGGCGTGCTTTTAAGCGATGATGAGTCTGGCGTACGAAAAATTGGCCCCGGTCAACTACGCGTCAACTTTAATATGAGCAACGCTATGCAGGAGGCTGTTCTACAACTTATTGAAGAGCAACTGGCGCAGGAAGATATTCCAGAGTCGCCACTCGGCGGGGATGAGAATGCCGAACTTCATGCCAGTGGCTACTATTCGCTCTTTGTAGACACAGTACCGGATGATGTTAAGAGGTTGTATACTGAGGCAGCAGTCAGTGATTTTGCTGCGCTGGCTCAAACGGCTCATCGTCTGAAAGGCGTGTTTGCCATGCTAAATCTGGTACCCGGCAAGCAGTTATGTGAAACGCTGGAACATCTCATTCGTGAAAAAGATGCTCCAGGTATAGAAAAATACATCAGCGACATTGACTCTTATGTCAAGAGCTTGCTGTAGCAAGGTAGCCTAATACATGAACAATATGAACGTTATTATTGCCGATGACCATCCGATTGTACTGTTCGGTATTCGCAAATCACTTGAGCAGATCGAGTGGGTGAATGTAGTCGGTGAATTTGAAGACTCAACAGCATTAATCAACAACCTGCCTAAACTGGATGCGCATGTGTTGATTACCGACCTCTCCATGCCTGGAGATAAATATGGTGATGGGATCACCTTAATTAAATATATAAAGCGTCACTTCCCAGGTCTTTCTATTATTGTTCTGACCATGAACAATAATCCGGCGATCCTGAGTGCAGTTTTAGATCTCGATATTGAAGGGATTGTACTGAAACAAGGCGCGCCAACCGACCTGCCGAAAGCGCTGGCAGCACTGCAAAAAGGCAAGAAATTTACCCCGGAAAGCGTTTCCCGTCTGCTGGAGAAAATCAGTGCGGGTGGGTACGGCGACAAGCGTTTGTCACCGAAAGAAAGCGAAGTTCTACGCCTGTTTGCAGAAGGTTTCCTGGTAACAGAAATCGCCAAGAAACTGAATCGCAGTATTAAAACCATTAGTAGCCAGAAAAAATCGGCAATGATGAAACTGGGCGTTGAAAATGATATCGCTCTGTTGAACTATCTCTCTTCTGTGACGTTAAGCCCGGCAGATAAAGATTAATATTGCCCGCTACTCCCTTAGCGCCGGATAAGGTCTAACACCTTATCCGGCCTCATATTTTAAGCTTTAAGTCTGACTGCCGCCTACGTTCCCCGCGTTTTCCTGACCCGCTCCGCATAAATGGCCAACGTTTGTTTCAGCACGTCCAGCGTTACCGGTTTCGATAAACAGCTGTCCATTCCCGATTCCAGACAACGCTGTTTCTCTTCTGCCAAAGCGTTAGCCGTAACGCCAACCACGGGTAATGTCAGCCCTAACTGGCGAATACGCTGCGTCAGGCGATAACCATCCATATTTGGCATATTGACGTCACTCAGTACGATATCAATCGCGTTCTTGCTTATTACATTAAGCGCATCCACGCCGTCATTAGCGGTTTTACATTGATAACCCAGAGATCCCAGTTGATCGGCCAGCAAGCGACGGTTAATAGGATGATCATCTACCACCAGGATCATCATGTCATCGTTGCTGTCTGTGGCTTTATCTGCCACTGGCAACGAGGTACCTAACTCTTCGTCATCCAGCTCAACGCGATAAATACGTGCCAGCAACGCAGGTAATTCATGGGGGGTTGCCACGCTATGGACCCATTCACCCGGCGCGCGTTCAAGAGGCATCCCGATATGACGACGACAGAAAGTGATAACGGCCCTTCCCGCCCAGGGTTCTTTGATTTCATCATCAGTGATGAGCACATCCTCAGGCGCTGGAGTTTGATCCTGATAATGCACCACTTCTACACCATTACGCTGGAGACTGGTTTCGAGGAAATGACACAACGAAGCGTTACGGACTGCCAGCCAGCAACGTGTTCCTGCCAGCCCCTCAACACCTTTTTTATGCGGATACTGCGCGCCATACAATGGAATACGAATCGTAAACTGGCTGCCCATACCGGGCTCTGAGTCTACAGAAATATCGCCATCCATCATGTTAATCAATTTTTCACAGATCGCCAGCCCCAGTCCGGTGCCCTGGAAATTACGCTGCACTCCCGTCCCCACCAGGAAGAAAGGATCGAACAGGCGTACTACTTCTTTGGCTGGGATCCCGACGCCAGTATCGCGTACACGAATGGAGAGATAATCGCCGTCACGCGCTAAATGCAAAATTATGCAGCCAATATCAGTAAATTTAATGGCGTTACTCAACAAGTTAGAAATCACCTGTTGTAGACGCATCGGATCACCGTTCAGCGTGACAGGAACGTCCGGTTCAATAAAACAGTACAGCCCTAACTGTTTACGCACTACCAACGGCAAATAGTTGGCAGTGATGTGGTTCATTACTTCACGGGGTGAAAACTCCCGTGGCTCAATCTTCAACTGTTCTGATTCAATTTTCGAGAAATCGAGAATATCGCTGATGATTTTTAACAACAGACTGGAGGAGTTATTCATTGCCGTCACCAGACGATCAACCCCCTTCGGTAACTCCTTAGTTTGCAATAAATCCAGGTTGCCAATAATGCCGTACAGTGGCGTGCGTAATTCATGACTGACAGTAGCAAGGAACATAGATTTAGACTGACTCGCCTGCTCTGCTGCCTGTGCCATCTCCTGGAGTGATTCCTCCATTTTGACACGCGAGGATACATCCACCAGCACACAAATCGCTACGTTTTCATTGCGATAGCGCGAATGCACAAAGCTGATTTGTAAGTTAGTGTTGTTACTGGTCAGGACATCAACAAAGTTTACCTGTTGGCCGCAAATGATTTGTGTCAGCCGCTGGCGATCCTCATGAGTTAGCATATTGAGATAAGTATGCGCCAGTTCATTACTCAGAATATTGACACCATCAATGGTCCGCAAAATGCAGATCCCTACCGGTGCGGAAGCCACAATCTTGCGGTTAAACTGCTCATGTTCTTCCAGTCGCTGGGCATCGCTTTCTGCCGGAATAAAGATCCTCCGCTCATACATGCGTGCCAGGGTAAATAGCGCTGCCCCGACCAGTACATTGAGTAAAATCGCATTCAGGATCAATATTCTGATATGTTCCAGCACTTGATCGACGGGAACAGAGTAAACAATGCTTAATGATGAAGGAGGTAGATGCTTTTTCAACACCAGTTCACGAAAGCCAGAGGTATAACCAAACCAGGAACGCTCCTGCATCCAGCGCGGCTCAGCTTTAATTTTATTATCCGGTCCGGTCAGGGAAATCAGGGTATGGCCGTTTTCATCAAGAATGGTAACTCCCATCGGCAGACTACCAGGAGTGAAAAAATTCTCCATACGAATGGTTTGCTCAACGCCCAGAAGTGCCTGCAAACGATTTGCCAGATAGACAGGTGTTAAAGCGTAGAAGTAACCAATGCCAGGACGCGGCCCTTCGCCAATCCAGAACAGGTTATTACCGGTTTCATCCTGGGGCGCGTTGCGGTATTTCATAATCCGCTCATGCAGTGCCTCTAATGCACTGTCGCGTTCTATCGGCATATCGCGCAGACCAAAATTCGCCATGCACAAATTATCGCCGCCAATCAGAAAAACCCGGTTGAGATCGTAGGCTGCAGAAAAATTATCACGCCAGTAACGCATAAACCACGCCAGCGATTCCAGCGAACCACGCCAGACGTTACTCATTGCTGAACAGTCAGAATCTTCAAACAGCGGCTCAAAAGTTGGAACATCGACTTTGTCGTCACGACCACGCGAAGAAATCACCCCAGTCTCAGATGTAAGACGATTCTCAGCGATATATTTCAGCTCTTTCATAACATCAGAAGTACGCTGAATAAACCGCTGCGCCTGGTCCGAGCTAAGATTAAACTCCTGGCGAATTTCTGACTCCCGCTGATGCAGGGCGTTTACGATGTAAAACACCGAAGCAAAAGCGATCAGCAGCCAGATCAATAACGCCAGCGCTCTGAATAAATAGCGCGAAACTTTCAGAGTAGTGCGAAAGGAAGCAAGATATTTCAAAAGGGCGAAGCTCCGCCTCAGATAATCAATGTTGTGTGGTTAAGGTAGCGGGAAAAGTGTGTTACCGCAATGTTCTCTCTTCTCTGGAATATGATACACCGCCGAGAAATCATCACCTTAACCTCTGATAATCGTCGTTTGTCTGATAATAATCCGGATACTCTGCATGTACTCTCTGAAGTGGTTGTACCCTCGTCGTCTGCGCAACCAGCTCATCATGATGGCAATCCTGATGGTCATCATTCCGACACTCTCTATTGGTTATATCGTAGAAACTGAAGGTCGGTCAGCGGTGTTATCTGAAAAAGAGAAAAAATTAGCGGCGGTTGTGCAGTTGCTGAACGCCGCACTGGAAGATCGCTTTACGCTTTACCAACATCTGCCTCGTGAGGCACGCATCAGGGCGCTGAATCAGGAGCTGGCTCCTGTCACTGAACGTATTACCCAGGCATTTCCCGGCGTCGGAGCGGGCTATTACCACAAAGAACTGGACGCAATTATCACTTATGCTCCGTCTGCACTCTATCAAAGCAATGTGGGGATTAGTATCACTCCTGATCATCCCGGCAATATCGTCATGCATACCAATACAGCACAACTCTTTTCCGGCAGGCAAGTCCGCGGCGACATTATGAATTTCATGATCCCTATCGAACACCAGGGCATCGTGCTGGGTTATATCTGGGCAAATGAATTAACGGAAGATATTCGTCGTCAGGCATGGAAAATGGACGTGCGAATAATCATTGTCCTCTCAGCCGGGTTGCTGATTAGCTTGCTGTTGATTGTACTTTTTTCCCGGCGATTAAGCGCCAATATCGATATTATCACCGAAGGGCTGGCGACCCTGGCGCAAAATAACCCTACGCAACTACCACAGTTGCCAGGTGAACTTGGGCAAATCAGCCGTGGTGTGAATAACCTTGCAGAAGCACTTCGTGAATCAAAGACACTGAATGACCTGATTATTGAAAATGCCGCCGATGCGGTTATTGCCATTGACCGACAAGGCGATGTGATCACCATGAATCCCGCCGCAGAAGCCATCACCGGATACAAACGTCAGGAACTGGTAGGCCAGCCTTACGCTACCCTCTTTGCCAACACCCATTTTTATAGTCCGGTTCTTGATACGCTGGCGCACGGTATCGAACATATGGCGCTGGAAATCAGCTATCCCGGGCGCGACCGTACTATTGAAATCAGCGCTACCACCAGCAGAATCCATGACGGACATGGTGAAATGATTGGCGCTTTAGTGATTTTCTCCGATCTGACGGCACGTAAAGAAAGCCAACGGCGACTGGCGCAGACAGAAAGACTCGCCACCCTTGGGGAACTGATGGCGGGCGTAGCGCATGAAGTACGCAATCCTCTCACCGCCATCAGAGGTTACGTGCAAATCATTCGCCAGCAGACACCTCAGCCAGAACATCAGGAATATCTGTCAATTGTACTGAACGAGATTGATTCTATTAACAAAGTTATTCAGCAGCTTTTGGATTTTTCCCGCCCGCGTAAAAGTCAGTGGCAGCAAGTGTATCTCAAAGCCCTGATCGAAGAGACGCTGATCCTTGCCCAAACCTCCGGCGTACAGGCACGGATCGACTTTATTACAGAACTTGACCCGTCACTCACAGCGATCGTGGCTGATCGGGAACTGCTCAAGCAGGTTATTCTCAATATGTTGATCAATGCCGTGCAAGCTATCACCGCACGGGGTGAAATCCGCATTCGCACATGGATGTATACAGCCAACCAGCAGGCGATCACGATTGAAGACAACGGCTGCGGCATCGATCTGTCTCTACAGGGAAAAATCTTTGATCCCTTCTTTACCACTAAAGCATCCGGCACAGGACTTGGACTTGCCTTAAGCCAACGAATTATTAATGCGCACCAGGGCGATATTCGCGTCGCCAGCCTGCCCGGCTGCGGTGCCACATTCACCCTTATCTTACCGATTGATCCGCAGGAAAATTTGCCCTTATGAATGCCGTTTACCGAATCCTGATTGTTGACGACGAAGAGAATGTGCGTCGCATGCTATCCACCGCTTTTTCTTTGCAGGGGTATGACACTCATTGCGCCTGTAACGGCAATGAAGCATTGCCATTGTTCACCCGTGTGCAACCGGACGTGGTGCTGATGGATATCCGTATGCCGGAAATGGATGGTATCAGTGCGTTAAAAGCGATGCGTGGTCATAATCCACGCACGCCCATTGTCCTGATGACCGCGTATGCCGAAGTCGAAACGGCAGTAGAAGCCTTACGCAGTGGTGCGTTTGATTACGTCATCAAACCGTTTGATCTTGATGAACTGAACCTGGTCGTGCAGCGCGCATTGCAGTTGCAGTCAATGAAAAAAGAGATTCGCCAGCTACATCAAGCGCTAAGTGCCAGTTGGCAGTGGGGCCATATATTAACCAGTAGCCCGCTCATGAAGGCGATCTGCAAAGACACGGCAAAAATTGCCCTCTCCCAGGCCAGCGTGTTAGTCAGTGGCGAAAGCGGTACGGGTAAGGAGCTGATTGCCCGGGCGATCCATTACAACTCCCGCCGCGCCAATGGGCCATTTATTAAAATTAACTGTGCCGCGCTACCAGAATCTCTGCTGGAAAGCGAACTTTTTGGTCATGAAAAAGGTGCATTTACCGGTGCACAGACACTGCGCCAGGGACTGTTTGAGCGTGCCGACAGCGGCACATTATTCCTTGATGAAATTGGTGAAATGCCGTTGGTATTGCAGGCTAAATTGTTGCGTATTTTGCAGGAGAGGGAATTTGAACGCATCGGCGGCCATCAAACCATCAAACCATCAAAGTCGATATTCGCATCATTGCCGCTACCAATCGCAACCTGGACGCCATGGTAAAAGAAGGAACTTTCCGTGAAGATCTCTTTTATCGACTCAACGTGATTCATTTAATGTTGCCGCCACTTCGCGAGAGACGAGAAGACATTTCCCTGTTAGCCAACCATTTTTTGCAAAAATTCAGTAGCGAAAACCAACGCGATATTATCGAAATCGACCCCAGCGCAATGTCACTGCTTACCGCCTGGTCGTGGCCTGGCAATATCCGTGAGCTTTCTAACGTCATTGAGCGCGCGGTGGTAATGAACTCGGGGCCGGTGATTTTTGCAGAAGATCTACCACCACAATTTCGCCAGCCTGTATGTATGAATCACGATGTGAAAAGCACGCCACCGGGAGAGCGCAATCTCAAAGAAGAAATTAAGCGCGAAGAGAAACGGATCATTATTGAAGTGCTGGAGCAACAGGAAGGAAACCGTACTCGCACCGCGCTGATGCTCGGTATCAGTCGCCGTGCCTTAATGTACAAACTGCAAGAATACGGCATTGATCCAGCCGGTGCGTAAGACAAAAACTGCTATGCAGAAATTTGCACAGTGCGCAAAATCCTGCATAGCAGTGCAATATTCCCCTCACCACCATCCTCCTTTTTATTTCAATTTTTTCAATCTATTAGAAATTATTTTCGCATATTTTCATTCTGGCACTCCCCTTGCTATGCCTTCTGTGTACCCACAACGGTGTATTCAAGAGGGATAAAAAATGAAAACAAAATTGATGAGCATAGAGGACGCCGCCAGCTTCTTTCGTGATGGCATGACCATTATGGTTGGCGGTTTTATGGGAATTGGCACGCCTCCCCGCCTCGTTGAGGCATTACTGGAATCCGGTGTCAGGGATCTGACATTAATCGCCAATGACACGGCATTTATTGATACTGGTACTGGCCCGCTGATCGTCAACGGTCGGGTCAGCAAAGTGATTGCTTCACATATCGGCACCAACCCGGAAACCGGACGGCGCATGATTTCTGGCGAAATGGAGGTCGTTCTCGTACCGCAAGGTACATTGATTGAGCAAATTCGCTGTGGCGGTGCCGGACTTGGTGGTTTTCTCACACCAACCGGTGTCGGCACCGTCGTCGAAGAAGGCAAACAAACGCTCACCCTCGATGGCAAAACCTGGCTGCTCGAACGCCCGCTGCGGGCAGACCTGGCGTTGATCCGCGCCCACCGTTGCGACGCACTCGGAAATCTCACTTACCAACTCAGCGCCCGCAACTTTAATCCCCTGATTGCTCTCGCAGCAGACATCACGCTGGTGGAACCCGACGAACTGGTCGACACGGGAGAATTGCAACCTGACCACATAGTCACCCCCGGTGCCGTTATCGACCACATCATCATCCCACAGGAGAGTAAATAATGGACGCGAAACAACGTATTGCGCGCCGCGTGGCGCAGGAACTTTGTGATGGTGACATCGTTAACTTAGGGATCGGTTTACCCACAATGGTCGCCAACTATTTGCCGGAGGGTATTCATATCACTCTGCAATCGGAAAACGGCTTCCTCGGTTTAGGCCCGGTCACGAAAGCGCATCCAGATTTGGTTAACGCGGGCGGACAACCGTGTGGCGTTTTACCCGGCGCAGCGATGTTCGACAGCGCCATGTCATTTGCGCTGATTCGTGGTGGTCATATTGATGCCTGTGTACTCGGTGGCTTACAGGTCGATGAACAAGGCAATCTCGCCAACTGGGTCGTGCCAGGAAAAATGGTGCCTGGTATGGGTGGTGCGATGGATCTGGTGACCGGGTCGCGCAAAGTGATCATTGCCATGGAACATTGCGCCAAAGATGGTTCAGCAAAAATTTTACGTCAATGCACCATGCCGCTAACCGCGCTTCATGCAGTTCATATGCTGGTGACAGAACTGGCGGTGTTCCGCTTTATCGATGGCAAGATGTGGCTCACTGAAATTGCCGAAGGTTGTGATTTAGAAACTGTGCGTGCCAAAACTGAAGCACAGTTCGCCGTCGCTGATGATCTTCTGCTCCCACAGGGGGCGCTATGATCGGTCGCATATCGCGTTTTATGACGCGCTTTGTCAGTCGCTGGCTTCCCGATCCTCTGATCTTCGCCATGCTACTGACATTAATCACCTTTGCCGTAGCCCTCTGGTTAACGCCACAAACCCCTCTCAGCATGGTGAAACTATGGGGTGACGGCTTCTGGAATCTGCTGGCATTCGGGATGCAGATGGCGCTCATCATCGTGACCGGACATGCACTCGCCAGTTCAGGTCCGGTGAAAAGTTTGTTACGTACTGCGGCATCAGCAGCCAAAACGCCTACCCAAGGGGTAATGCTGGTCACCTTTTTTGGTTCCGTCGCCTGCGTAATCAACTGGGGATTCGGTCTGGTGGTTGGCGCAATGTTTGCCCGCGAAGTTGCACGTCGGGTACCTGGCTCCGACTATCCGTTGTTGATCGCTTGCGCCTATATCGGCTTTCTCACCTGGGGCGGTGGTTTTTCCGGCTCAATGCCGCTACTGGCAGCAACACCGGGGAATCCCGTTGAGCATGTCGCTGGGTTAATTCCGGTCAGTGATACCCTGTTTACTGGCTACAACATCTTTATCACCCTGGCCCTGATTGTGGTGATGCCGTTTATCACCCGCATGATGACGCCTAAGCCTTCCGACGTGGTGAGTATCGATCCGAAGCTGTTGTTGGAAGAAGCGGATTTCCAGAAGAAGCTCCCTGCAGACGCCCCACCTTCAGAGAAACTGGAAGAAAGTCGCATCCTGGCGTTGATTATTGGTGCTCTGGGCATTGCTTATCTGGTGCTGTACTTCTCCGGGAAGGGATTCAACATCACCATCAACACCGTCAACCTGATGTTTATGATTGCCGGTCTGTTGTTGCATAAAACGCCGATGGCCTATATGCGGGCGGTAAGTGCGGCTGCGCGCAGTACCGCCGGGATTCTGGTGCAATTCCCCTTCTATGCCGGGATCCAGTTAATGATGGAACACTCTGGCCTCGGTGGCCTGATCACCGAATTTTTCATCAATGTCGCCAACAAAGATACCTTCCCGCTGATGACCTTTTTTAGCTCTGCGCTAATTAACTTCGCCGTGCCTTCTGGCGGTGGACACTGGGTTATTCAGGGACCATTCGTCCTTCCTGCTGCGCAGGCGTTAGGGGCCGATCTGGGTAAATCAGTAATGGCGATAGCTTACGGTGAACAGTGGATGAATATGGCACAACCGTTCTGGGCGCTGCCTGCACTGGCAATCGCTGGACTCGGTGTCCGCGACATCATGGGCTATTGCATTACTGCCCTGCTCTTCTCCGGTGTCATTTTCATTATTGGTTTAACGCTGTTCTGACGGCAACTTTATAAAAGGAAGAAAAATGAAAAATTGTGTCATCGTCAGTGCGGTACGTACTGCCATCGGTAGCTTTAACGGTTCACTAGCCTCCACCAGCGCCATCGACCTGGGGGCAACGGTGATCCAGGCCGCTATAGAACGCGCAAATATCGATTCACAACACGTTGATGAAGTGATTATGGGTAACGTGTTGCAAGCCGGGCTGGGGCAAAATCCGGCACGTCAGGCACTGCTAAAAAGCGGACTGGCAGAAACGGTATGTGGCTTCACGGTCAATAAAGTGTGTGGTTCGGGTCTCAAAAGTGTGGCGCTTGCCGCCCAGGCGATTCAGGCAGGTCAGGCGCAGAGCATCGTAGCAGGTGGAATGGAGAACATGAGTTTGGCGCCCTACTTACTCGATGCAAAAGCACGATCGGGTTATCGTCTGGGAGACGGACAGGTTTATGACGTAATCCTGCGCGATGGCCTGATGTGCGCCACCCATGGTTATCATATGGGAATTACCGCCGAAAACGTGGCTAAGGAGTACGGGATCACCCGTGAAATGCAGGATGAAATGGCGCTACATTCACAGCGTAAAGCGGCAGCCGCAATTGAGTCCGGTGCTTTTACAGCCGAAATCGTCCCGGTAAATGTTGTCACCCGGAAGAAAACCCTCGTCTTCAGTCAAGACGAATTCCCGAAAGCGGATTCTACGGCTGAATCATTAGGCGCATTGCGCCCGGCCTTCGATAAAGCCGGAACTGTCACCGCCGGGAACGCGTCTGGCATTAACGACGGTGCTGCCGCACTGGTGATTATGGAAGAATCTGCGGCACTGGCAGCAGGCCTTACCCCACTGGCACGCATTAAAAGTTATGCCAGCGGCGGCGTGGCTCCCTCAATGATGGGGTTGGGGCCAGTACCTGCCACGCAAAAAGCGTTACAACTGGCGGGGCTGCAACTGGCAGACATTGATCTTATCGAAGCCAATGAAGCATTTGCCGCGCAGTTCCTTGCCGTTGGGAAAACACTGGGCTTTGATCCTGAGAAAGTGAATGTCAACGGCGGGGCCATCGCGCTGGGGCATCCTATCGGCGCCAGCGGTGCGCGTATTCTGGTCACACTATTACATGCAATGCAGGCACGCGATAAAACGCTGGGTCTGGCAACGTTGTGCATTGGCGGCGGTCAAGGAATTGCGATGGTGATTGAACGATTGAATTAACAAATCAGAACCACTCGCATGGCGGGTGGTTATCTGTTTCAGCCACGATGCGCCAGAAACAGACTAAGTCAGAAAAGTAAAGGGCCGAATTTTCGGCCCTTTTAACTTGATTACTCGTCAGCGTCATCTGCGACATCATCGTCGCTTTCCACTTCCGGAGCGATTTCATCGTCTCCTTCCGCGGCACTGCCATCGATGGTGTCCAGATCTTCCTCGTCAACCGGTTCAGCAACACGTTGCAGACCCACTACGTTTTCATCTTCCGAAGTACGGATAAGGATCACGCCCTGGGTGTTACGGCCCACGATGCTGATTTCCGAAACGCGAGTACGAACCAGCGTACCGGCATCGGTGATCATCATGATCTGGTCGCAATCATCTACCTGCACCGCACCAACCACTAAACCGTTACGTTCGGTCACCTTGATGGAGATAACCCCTTTCGTCGCACGCGACTTGGTTGGGTATTCCGCCACCGCGGTACGTTTACCGTAACCGTTTTGCGTTGCGGTGAGGATTGCGCCATCGCCACGCGGCACGATCAGAGAGACGACTTTATCGCCTTCGCCTAAACGGATACCGCGAACACCGGTGGTGTTGCAGCCCATCGCACGGACAGAAGACTCTTTGAAGCGCACCACTTTACCTTCGGCGGAGAACAGCATTACTTCATCTTCGCCACTGGTCAGGTCAACGCCGATCAGCTCATCACCGTCAACCAGTTTGATCGCCACTTTACCAGCGGTACGCAGACGGTTGAACTCGGTGAGGACGGTTTTCTTCACAGTACCGTTAGCGGTCGCCATGAAGACTTTCACACCTTCTTCAAACTCAGTCACCGGCAGGATCGCGGTGATACGTTCGTCCTGTTCCAGCGGCAGCAGGTTGACGATCGGACGACCACGCGCGCCACGAGTCGCTTCCGGTAACTGGTAGACTTTCATCGAATAGACGCGACCACGGCTGGAGAAGCACAGAATATGGTCGTGGGTGTTCGCCACCAGCAGTCGGTCAATAAAGTCTTCTTCTTTAATACGTGCGGCAGATTTACCTTTCCCGCCACGACGCTGCGCTTCGTATTCAGAAAGCGGCTGATACTTAACGTAGCCCTGGTGAGAGAGCGTCACTACCACATCTTCCTGAGTAATCAGATCTTCCAGGTTGATGTCTGCGCTGTTGGCGGTGATTTCAGTACGACGTTTGTCACCGAACTGTTCACGAACCAGCTCCAGCTCTTCGCGGATCACTTCCATCAGACGATCGGCGCTACCAAGAATACGCAACAGTTCCGCGATCTGATCCAGCAGCTCTTTGTATTCATCGAGCAGTTTTTCGTGCTCAAGGCCGGTCAGTTTCTGCAGACGCAGATCCAGAATTGCCTGAGCTTGCTGTTCGGTCAGGTAGTACAGACCGTCACGCACGCCGAACTCTGGCTCCAGCCATTCCGGACGCGCAGCATCATCGCCCGCACGTTCCAGCATCGCGGCAACGTTGCCCAGCTGCCACGGATTAGCAACCAGCGCCGTTTTCGCTTCTGCAGGCGTCGGCGCATGACGGATCAGTTCGATGATCGGGTCGATGTTCGCCAGCGCCACGGCTAATGCTTCAAGGATATGAGCACGATCGCGAGCTTTACGCAGTTCGAAAATGGTACGACGGGTCACCACTTCACGGCGGTGACGAACAAACGCAGCGATGATGTCTTTCAAGTTCATGATCTTCGGCTGACCATGGTGCAATGCCACCATGTTGATACCGAAAGAAACCTGCAACTGGGTCTGGGAGTAGAGGTTGTTGAGCACCACTTCACCGACCGCATCGCGTTTGACTTCAATCACGATGCGCATACCGTCTTTGTCAGACTCGTCACGCAGCGCGCTGATGCCTTCCACGCGTTTTTCTTTTACCAGTTCCGCAATTTTTTCGATCAGGCGCGCTTTGTTCACCTGATACGGAATTTCGTGAACGATAATGGTTTCACGTCCGGTTTTGGCGTCAACTTCCACTTCGGCGCGGGCGCGGATATATACCTTGCCGCGACCGGTACGGTAAGCTTCTTCGATACCGCGACGACCGTTAATGATTGCCGCCGTCGGGAAGTCCGGCCCCGGGATGTGTTCCATCAGCCCTTCAATGCTGATGTCTTCATCATCGATATACGCCAGACAACCGTTGATGACTTCCGTCAGGTTGTGTGGCGGGATGTTGGTTGCCATACCTACGGCGATACCGGAAGAACCGTTCACCAGCAGATTAGGAATTTTGGTCGGCATGACGTCCGGAATTTTTTCCGTGCCGTCATAGTTATCAACGAAATCGACCGTCTCTTTTTCGAGATCGGCCATCAGTTCATGGGCAATTTTCGCCAGACGGATTTCCGTATAACGCATTGCCGCCGCAGAGTCGCCGTCGATGGAACCGAAGTTACCCTGACCGTCTACCAGCATGTAACGCAGCGAGAATGGCTGCGCCATACGGACGATCGTGTCATAAACCGCCGAGTCACCATGGGGATGGTATTTACCGATTACGTCACCAACGACACGGGCAGATTTTTTATAGGCTTTGTTCCAGTCATTGCCTAGTACGTTCATGGCGTAAAGTACGCGACGGTGTACTGGCTTCAGGCCATCTCGGACATCCGGCAGCGCACGGCCAACAATGACCGACATCGCATAATCCAGATAGGAGCTCTTCAGCTCTTCCTCAATGTTGACCGGTGTAATTTCTCTCGCAAGGTCGCTCATCTAACCGCTATCCCTCTACTGTATCCCGGATTCAAAGGTCGCAAATTATAACACAGCCGCGCTGATTGAGGTAAACCTATACGCTTTATTCACATCCAATGCCTGATATACTCGTTTGTCTTGCCAATTACGGAGTAGAAGTGCCAATGAATGCCGAAAAATCGCCGGTAACCCCTAACGTAGACCACGAAGAGATCGCTAAATTTGAAGCCGTCGCCTCCCGCTGGTGGGATCTGGAAGGTGAATTCAAACCGCTGCACCGCATTAACCCGCTGCGTCTGGGCTATATTGCCGAGCGTGCTGGCGGTTTATTTGGCAAAAAGGTACTCGATGTCGGTTGTGGCGGCGGCATTCTGGCCGAGAGTATGGCGCGCGAAGGCGCGACGGTGACCGGTCTGGATATGGGCTTTGAGCCATTACAGGTGGCAAAGCTGCACGCACTGGAAAGTGGCATTCAGGTGAATTACGTGCAGGAAACCGTGGAAGAGCACGCGGCAAAACATGCCGGGCAGTATGACGTGGTAACCTGCATGGAGATGCTGGAGCACGTTCCCGATCCGCAGTCAGTGGTCAGAGCCTGTGCGCAACTGGTGAAACCGGGCGGCGATGTCTTTTTCTCGACGCTCAACCGCAACGGCAAGTCGTGGCTGATGGCGGTGGTCGGTGCTGAATATATTTTGCGCATGGTGCCTAAAGGTACGCATGATGTGAAGAAGTTTATTAAACCGGCAGAACTGCTGGGCTGGGTGGATCAGACCAGTCTTAAAGAACGACATATGACCGGGCTGCATTACAACCCGATCACTAATACTTTTAAGCTCGGCCCCGGCGTCGATGTGAACTATATGCTGCACACGCAGAATAAGTGAGATTGTTGGTCGGATATATCCGGCAAGCGCGCTAATGCCTGTTGCGACGCTTGCCGCGTCTTATCAGGCCTACAAATGCTCCCCGTAGGCCGGATAAGGTGCTCGCACTGCATCCGGTAACAATACCAGGCGGACAACAATTACCATTTGACCATCATCGATAAAAATCCAGCCGTTTGGGCAAAATCATCGTCTCCTTTCTGCCACACCACGCTGCCACGCAGGGAAACTCGCTGACTGATAATGCCTGTTATCCCCACTTTTATTTCACCCCGTTGCTTCGCCGCATCGTCACTGATAGTGCTGCCATCTTCTTCAATTCCCGCCGAATGGGGATCGTGATAATAATTCAGATCCAGGGTTGGCGTGATATGAACAGCGGTACGCCATTCGCTGTGTAACCCCAGCCGTGTCTGAAGATCATCGCCCTGCGATTGCGATACCCGCGCATGGTTAGCAGCGGTGAAATCATCCTGCTGCACGCCCTGATAAATCACCTGCGCCTGCGGTTCAATCACCACACCACGCCCCGGTAACCATTGATACCCCGCTTCCAGAGAGGCGATAACCCCCGACGAATGGTAATGATCCGCACCATCACCTTGTTCAGAAACATCATTGCTAAACCAGGCGTACTGCAACCAGCTATCCAGCCAGGCTCCCTGCTTCTGGCTACCGTGCTGAAACCAGCTTGAGGTCAGCCCAACGGCATAACCGTGGTTCTGGTTATCAGCGCGAGTTCCGGTCATGTTTGATCGACTGTCACCCTGGTTATCGCTGTAGCCGCCCACGGCCCCTAGCATCCACTGGCCATCATCGCCCCAGTATCCGCTTAACAAGTTGCCGCTAAGCTGTACCGTAGAAGTGTCTTCATGCTGGGCCAACTGCCCTGCCGCCGTGTAATGATAATCTCCGCCGATAACACGTAAATTCAGCGTCTGACCATCGCCACCAGCGTGATCGCGTCGCTCCATCACAAATGCCTGATTTGCCGCACGTAGGTTATTGAGATAGCCACCAACTTTGGCGTTCAGCACCGGCTGGTAGGCAGGCGTAGGGGCTGGAGCCGGGTCGGGTGTTGGATCAGGATCCGGCGTGGGATCAGGATCTGGAGTCGGGTCCGGATCGGGCGGCGGCGTCGGAGTGACTTCTTGTGATCGCAGATACCAGTCGTTGTTATCTTCCACCAGCGTGTAGTCATACGCTCCCATATTGACGTAGCCGCTGCCCGCAAGACTAAACTGCGCATTGTTTTGAAATTGCGTTGGATCAGCAGTGAAATCAACCACTTTAATACCCGTAGATGTCGGTTCACCAATGCCAGTAATGGGGTTAACCACCACGGTCGTGTTACCCGAGGTATTGCCGTTCAACACCAGTTGGTCGCTTGCCGAGTCATCGCCGTTTAATTCGCTGTCGAGAAACAACGTACCGCCACCGGTGTAATCACCGTTTACCGTGAGCGTGTCGCCAGCGACGCCATTTTGCAGACTGACAGCACCGGAAGTATTAGTTAGATCACCATTGACCGTCACGTCTGAAAGATAAGTCAGCCTGTCAGTTTCAAGGTTGGTATTAAGCTCGCCTGTCAGCGTCACGCCATCGGTGGCATTCACCAACGTACCGTCGCCGCTAAACAGCGAGGCATCCAGCGCCTGGTTCGTATCCTGCTGCGTCAATCGCAACACAGTACCATCGGTTATGTCGATATCGCCGCCAGAGGTGGCATCGATTGAACGAATATCCTGATTTTGCCCGGTTTCAAAAACACCGTCTTCCCCCACCCACAGTGAAGAAACATAAGGAATAATATTCTCCGCTTCACCTTTTAGCGTTCCGTCCTCCACACGTACCGCAGACGTCGCAGTGCCGCTGGCGGTCAACTCCAGCGTCCCGCCGCCACTTTTAGTCAACGTGCTTACGCTATCCAGTTGTTGCCCTGTACTATCCGCCATCAACCCGCCCCATTGCGTATCTACGCCATCCTCAACGTGTATTTCGCCATCAGCGCGCATTTCAATATTCCTGCCCTGACCTGTTGTAGCCGAGCGAGTGTCAACATCAGTCGTCACATCCATTTCACTGTGTTGTTGGGGATCAGTGAAGATCACTGAACGGTTGTAACTTGTGTCCCCCAATTGCGAATTATCGCTGACTTCAAGCGTACCGGAGGCGATTTGCGTATTACCGAGATAACCGTTGTTATTCGCCAGCGTTACGCGCTGATCCCCCGCATTAATGACGACATAAACGCCATTCTGGCTGGCATCACTGCCGCCAATATGTAAATCATCGCCACTGCTGATATCAACGACATCATTACTGCCAATCACTGTCCCCCCACTGCCGCTGATTTGCAGACCGTCATTGTATGAGCTATCGCCATCCCAGGTGGTGAAATCAGAGAGATCCAATACTCCGCCATTTAGCACGATCGATTGCGGATCGCTCTGCATTGCCCGTAAATCGGCCTGATTCCCCGCCAGCGACAATACGGCGTTATCTTCCACCACAATATCGCCGGTTAATGCCATCGACTGCGCCCCTGTCAGGAGATAGCTGCCATCTTGCGCTACCGTCAACTGTCCTTCACCCTGAATCGAGCCGGAAAAACCGCCCTGGTTTACGGTAACATTGCCGCCTGCGTCGATATTCAAAATGCCATTAGCAAAACCGGTTAATGAGTGCACAAACGTTTGTTGTGTATTGCCAACATTCAGTTCTGCCTGATACTCAGAATGAACTGTGCTGCCGACCATCAGACCAAAGCAATCCTGCGGATCGCTCTGGCAGTGCGTGTCGCCGACATTCATTAACTCATCGCTGCGCCCCAGCGTCACCTCGCCATTCTGGATACTCATCTCGCCGGTAAACGCATTATTGTCGGCATTGAGGACTAACTCTCCCGCTCCCTCTTTCACGATGACTCCCGTTCCGGCAAGAGAATCAATCGCACCATCGTTGCTGGTGTTGCCTATTACCAGCGTTTTATCGGCGGCAATGTTAAATTCAGCCACACTATGACCGATATACATAAAGCCCCCCGCCGCTGCCGTCGCCGAATGGTCATATCCCGAGGCGCTGTTATTTTCATCAATCATCACACCATTGTTTTGGTCATAATTATCATCAACAGAAATATCAATAAGATACGGGGATGTGGTGCTGCTGGTATAAATTGCTCCGCCATAACCTTCTGCATAGTTATTGGTAAAGGAGGTATTATTAATTATCGTTTTTCCTGAAAGATGTGTGTTATCCGTACTATTATCCGTAACATCAATGGCACCGCCGTCCCCATCACTATAGCTGGTTGATGTATATGCCTGATTATTATCAAAAATGACATCACTTAAATAAATATCATTATTGATAGAATAAATAGCGCCACCTTTACCATCATTGGCGATATTATTCGCAAATATTGCATTAGTGATATTTAAATCCATATCACCGGCATCGTTTGTTCCCGCAGAATAGATTGCTCCGCCATAGCCTCCTGCAACGTTACTGTCGAAAATAACATTCGCAAGATTTATCGTTGAGTTTTCTTTAGCAAAGATAGCTCCGCCATTATTATATTCGCCACTAATCGAGTTATTAGCAAACAGGGTCATCCCTGTTTCATTTTGTGGTGATATCGTAAATTCAGCACTTTGCTGCAAAAATACTGCGCCACCGCTGGCATTATTGGCCATACCCGAAAAAATCAACCATTGCCCATCCGCGATGCTCCAGTCCTGCATATTGCCCGAAAGGCTTTGCCTGCTGGCCTGACAGCTCGCTTTGATATCATATCCCTGGCATGAATCAATAACCGCTGCGATACCATTAGTGGAGAAGAGAGACGCAATCATTGACGGGAGTAAAGATAAATACTCCTTACGTAGAAAAATAATCCGCATATTACCCTAACCATCCTTTTCTATGAGAAGGCGTATTTAATCGCATTATGTGATATGGGGTATCTTTCTTTTGTAAATTGTACAAGCCGGTACAATGACTATTTTGTTATTACTTGATGAATAATATCAGCATGTCATAATTCAAATTAATAACCTTAAGGTAAATCGGTTATATTTAAACTGAATTAAAGTAATAAATAATATTCTTATAATATATGTAAAAGTAACAAATTGGCTTGGTATTTAACAATAAACGAATATAAAACAACCATTTCCGACTCAACAATCGCTTACATTCGCTTATATATTGACCACAACTGATACATCAGATTATGTGATGACTCGTGCTTAGATCAATTTTGTCAATCATTAGCAACAAGATTAATAAACCATCTATATCAATTTACCCATACTATTCTGCCGTTCAAGAAATCGCCGAACAGTTATTTTTAACAAATTTTTCTCTTCCCATTGACTTTCCCGGACACCTTGTCTGACCTAAGGTGCGCGAAAGCCACTTTTTCCTTCCTGAGTTATCCACAAAGTTATGCACTTGCAAGAGGGCCAGTTTCACACTATCTTGCAGTGAATCCCAAACATACCCCCTATATATAGTGTTCTTAGCAGCTTCCCTCACTACAGGTAGTCTGCATGAAGCTATTGAAAAACAGGTACGACATACATGAATCAGAATCTGCTGGTGACAAAGCGCGACGGTAGCACAGAGCGCATCAATCTCGACAAAATCCATCGCGTTCTGGATTGGGCGGCAGAAGGACTGCATAACGTTTCGATTTCCCAGGTCGAGCTGCGCTCCCACATTCAGTTTTATGACGGTATCAAGACCTCTGACATCCACGAAACCATTATCAAGGCTGCCGCAGACCTGATCTCCCGTGATGCGCCGGATTATCAGTATCTCGCCGCGCGCCTGGCAATTTTCCACCTGCGTAAAAAAGCCTATGGCCAGTTTGAGCCGCCTGCGCTGTACGACCACGTGGTGAAAATGGTCGAGATGGGCAAATACGATAATCATCTGCTGGAAGACTACACGGAAGAAGAGTTCAAGCAGATGGACACGTTTATCGATCACGACCGTGATATGACCTTCTCTTATGCTGCCGTTAAGCAGCTGGAAGGCAAATATCTGGTACAGAACCGCGTGACCGGCGAAATCTATGAGAGCGCCCAGTTCCTCTATATTCTGGTTGCTGCGTGCCTGTTCTCGAACTACCCGCGTGAAACGCGCCTGCAATACGTGAAGCGTTTTTACGACGCGGTTTCCACATTTAAAATTTCGCTGCCGACGCCAATCATGTCCGGCGTGCGTACCCCGACTCGTCAGTTCAGCTCCTGCGTGCTGATTGAGTGCGGCGACAGCCTGGATTCCATCAACGCCACCTCCAGCGCGATTGTTAAATACGTTTCCCAGCGTGCCGGGATCGGCATTAACGCCGGGCGTATTCGTGCGCTGGGTAGCCCGATTCGCGGTGGCGAAGCATTCCACACCGGCTGTATTCCGTTTTACAAACATTTCCAGACAGCGGTGAAATCCTGCTCTCAGGGCGGTGTGCGTGGCGGTGCAGCAACGCTGTTCTACCCGATGTGGCATCTGGAAGTGGAAAGCCTGCTGGTGTTGAAAAACAACCGTGGGGTTGAAGGCAACCGCGTGCGTCATATGGACTACGGGGTACAAATCAACAAACTGATGTATACCCGTCTGCTGAAAGGTGAAGATATCACCCTGTTCAGCCCGTCCGACGTACCGGGGCTGTACGACGCGTTCTTCGCCGATCAGGAAGAGTTTGAACGTCTGTACACCAAATATGAGAAAGACGACAGCATCCGCAAACAGCGTGTGAAAGCCGTTGATCTGTTCTCGCTGATGATGCAGGAACGTGCGTCTACCGGTCGTATCTATATTCAGAACGTAGACCACTGCAATACCCACAGCCCGTTTGATCCGGCTATTGCACCAGTGCGCCAGTCTAACCTGTGCCTGGAAATCGCCCTGCCGACCAAACCGCTGAACGACGTCAACGACGAGAACGGTGAAATCGCGCTGTGTACGCTTTCTGCTTTCAACCTGGGTGCAATTAACAGCCTGGATGAACTGGAAGAGCTGGCGATTCTGGCGGTTCGTGCACTCGACGCGCTGCTGGACTATCAGGATTACCCGATCCCGGCCGCCAAACGCGGGGCGATGGGTCGTCGTACACTGGGTATTGGTGTGATCAACTTCGCTTACTACCTGGCGAAGCACGGTAAACGCTACTCCGACGGCAGCGCCAACAACCTGACGCATAAAACCTTCGAAGCCATTCAGTATTACCTGCTGAAAGCGTCTAATGAGCTGGCGAAAGAGCAAGGCGCGTGCCCGTGGTTTAACGAAACCACTTACGCGAAAGGTATCCTGCCGATCGATACCTATAAGAAAGATCTGGATGCCATCGCTAATGAGCAGCTGCATTACGACTGGGAAGCACTGCGTGAGTCAATCAAAACGCACGGTCTGCGTAACTCCACGCTTTCTGCTCTGATGCCGTCAGAGACTTCTTCGCAGATCTCTAACGCCACTAACGGTATTGAACCGCCGCGCGGTTACGTCAGCATCAAAGCGTCGAAAGACGGTATTCTTCGCCAGGTGGTGCCGGACTACGAGCACCTGCACGACGCCTATGAGCTGCTGTGGGAAATGCCGGGTAACGATGGCTACCTGCAACTGGTGGGGATCATGCAGAAATTTATCGATCAGTCGATCTCTGCTAACACCAACTACGATCCATCACGCTTCCCGTCAGGAAAAGTGCCGATGCAGCAGTTGCTGAAAGACCTGCTCACCGCCTACAAATTCGGGGTCAAAACGCTGTATTATCAGAACACCCGTGACGGTGCTGAAGACGCACAAGACGATCTGGTGCCGTCAATTCAGGATGATGGCTGCGAAAGCGGCGCATGTAAGATCTGATATTGAGATGCCGGATGCGGCGTAACGCTTTATCCGGCATTAAACCCCAACAGGACACATTCATGGCATATACCACCTTTTCACAGACGAAAAATGATCAGCTCAAAGAACCGATGTTCTTTGGTCAGCCGGTCAACGTGGCTCGCTACGATCAGCAAAAATATGACATCTTCGAAAAGCTGATCGAAAAGCAGCTCTCTTTCTTCTGGCGTCCGGAAGAAGTTGACGTTTCTCGCGACCGTATCGATTACCAGGCACTGCCTGAACACGAGAAACACATCTTTATCAGCAACCTGAAATATCAGACGCTGCTGGATTCCATTCAGGGTCGTAGCCCGAACGTGGCGCTGCTGCCGCTGATCTCGATCCCGGAACTGGAAACCTGGGTAGAAACCTGGGCATTCTCAGAAACGATTCATTCCCGTTCCTATACTCATATCATTCGTAATATCGTTAACGATCCGTCGGTTGTGTTTGACGATATCGTCACTAACGAGCAGATCCAGAAACGTGCGGAAGGGATCTCCAGCTATTACGATGAGCTGATCGAAATGACCAGCTACTGGCATCTGCTGGGCGAAGGCACCCACACCGTTAACGGTAAAACCGTGACCGTTAGCCTGCGCGAGCTGAAGAAAAAACTGTATCTCTGCCTGATGAGCGTTAACGCGCTGGAAGCGATCCGCTTCTACGTCAGCTTTGCTTGTTCCTTTGCCTTTGCAGAACGCGAACTGATGGAAGGTAACGCCAAAATTATTCGTCTGATTGCCCGCGACGAAGCCCTGCACCTGACCGGTACTCAGCATATGCTGAATCTGCTGCGCAGCGGTGCAGATGATCCGGAGATGGCGGAAATTGCCGAAGAATGTAAGCAGGAGTGCTATGACCTGTTTGTCCAGGCGGCACAGCAAGAGAAAGACTGGGCGGATTATCTGTTCCGTGACGGTTCGATGATTGGTCTGAATAAAGACATTCTCTGCCAGTACGTTGAATACATCACCAATATCCGCATGCAGGCAGTCGGTTTGGATCTGCCGTTCCAGACACGCTCCAACCCGATCCCGTGGATCAACACCTGGCTGGTGTCTGATAACGTACAGGTTGCTCCGCAGGAAGTGGAAGTCAGTTCTTATCTGGTCGGGCAGATTGACTCGGAAGTGGACACCGACGATTTGAGTAACTTCCAGCTCTGATGGCTCGCGTTACCCTGCGCATCACTGGCACACAACTGCTGTGCCAGGATGAACACCCTTCCCTTCTGGCGGCGCTGGAATCCCACAATGTGGCGGTTGAGTATCAGTGCCGCGAAGGTTACTGCGGCTCCTGTCGCACACGCCTTGTTGCAGGCCAGGTGGACTGGATTGCCGAACCGTTAGCCTTCATTCAGCCAGGGGAAATTTTGCCCTGTTGTTGCCGGGCAAAAGGCGATATTGAAATCGAGATGTGAATTGGTTGTAGTGCCAGATGCGACGCTTACGCGTCTTATCTGGTCTACGTGATTACATGGCGTAGTAATACGCTTTCACCTGCTGCCAGTCGTCGGGAGGAATGGGAGATAAATACTTCTCCAGTTGGGCGAAATCATGCTGAGCTGCTTTTTGACGACGCAATCGGCGGCGACTTTTTTCCAGATCAAGAAACCCTGCTTCCGCCACCCCCTCCGTTTTCACATAAATATGACGAACGTAGCAACAGCCATGCTGACGCTTGACGCTATGCATTTTTTTAAACGCTTGTGCCACCGCTTGTAGCATTGCTTCACGCACGTCGTCCGGGTAAGGAGTAATAGCATGTTGTATATACCAGTCCGCAATACTGATGAAACCAGTCATATCCTCGGTAACCAGTAGCGCCCGCCATTCCCCTTCTCGTTTGATTGCTTTACCAAATACGATTTTCGGCACGATAACGCCCGCGCGCTCTAAATCGTTTATCACCTCAATCTCTCGCACAATCGTCGGGCGACCAAAGGGATAGCGCAGCGAATGAAAGAGATGCTGAGTCATTCGCTTCACATAAAGCTTTTTACCATCGCGCTCTACACACTGGACACCACTCATACCATTACGTCGATAATTTGGTTCTTCGACCCAGTCTCCTGTGGTCGCCCACCAACGTTCAAATTGTTCGTCTTCCGTTCCTGACACCATTACTTACCATCCGTCACTATGTGCACGTTAATTATCAGGATGGAAATATAAAGTGTTGCCTTAAGAAATCCTTAAGATTTTTGTGTACAAAAATGGACTTGTTACAGAAGCAAAGCGGCATTCCGGGCAGGCCGGAATGCCGAAGGTGGGATTATTTCTGTTGTTGCAGGAAGTTAACCGCTTTATCCGGGAAGTCAGTGAACAAACCATTCACTCCGGCTTTGTTATACAAAATGTCATAAAGCTGATTCACATTCGTCGTGTAGGTTGGCAGTTGGTCGGCCCGCACGGTATAAGGATGCACCACCAGATTGTTATGCTGAGCATCTTTTACCATCCCGGTAAGCTGAATATTTCCCGGCTGGGATTTCTCTTCAATCAGCATATGGTAATCCGGCCCGATACCGTCGGCATATTCCGCGACTTGCTTCATGGCCCCCGGCTTGAACATCCAGTCATAGCTGTAATTAACCCAACTTCCGTCCGGCTGTTTTTGCTGCGTTTCATTCCAGTCGGTATAGGCAATCAGCTGTACAAGATTGAGGTCCATGCCCATTTTCGGTTCCAGCTCATTTTTAATGCGTTTCAGCTCATCAGCATCAAAACATTGCAAATAAACTTTGTCGTCCTTACCGGTGTAACCATATTTCTTCAGCACTTCCAGCGTTTTTGCCGCAATATCCTTCCCTTCCTGATGGTGGAACCACGGCGCTTTAATTTCTGGATAGATACCGATATTTTTCCCGGTGGAGTGATTTAACCCCTGAACAAATTCAATCTCTTCTTCAAAGGTGTGCACCCGGAAGTCAGACTTACCCATTGGGAAACGCCCCGGATAAGTCTGCACTTTTTTACCGTTCTCAATATCGAAACCTTCGGTAAATTTCAGTGACTTAATTTCATCGAGCGTGAAATCTATCGCGTAGTAACGACCGTCTTTGCGTGCCCTGTCCGGGAAACGATCGGCGACATCAGTAACACGATCGAGATAGTGGTCGTGCAGAACAACCAGATGATCGTCTTTGGTCATCACCAAATCCTGTTCCAGATAATCCGCTCCCTGCGCATACGCCATCGCTTTTGCTGGCAGCGTATGCTCCGGCAAATATCCACTGGCACCCCGATGGGCGATCACTATTTTTTCACTACTGTCTGCCGCCATTGCACTGCTTCCCATGACCATAGTGCTCATCATGATCGCCATGCTAAGGTTTTTCAGCGTCAATTTCATGCCATTAGCCTCCATTGCGTTTTTGCAGTAATTGTTCATGGCGACGTTTTTCGCCAATCATCACAACAATCAACAAGATAACCGCCAGAATGCTGCCGCCAATCATTACCATAAAGCCACCATCCCAGCCGAAGAAGTCCACGGTGTAGCCAACAATCGCACTCGCAGCAACCGATCCCCCCAGGTAACCAAACAGCCCGGTAAAGCCCGCTGCCGTACCTGCCGCTTTTTTCGGTGCCAGTTCCAGAGCATGCAGACCAATCAGCATCACAGGCCCGTAGATCAGGAAGCCGATAACAATCATACAAATCATATCTACGGTTGGGTTGCCTGCCGGGTTCATCCAGTAAACGATAGTTGCGATGGTCACCAGTGTCATAAAGAAGACGCCGGTTGCCCCACGGTTACCGCGGAAGACTTTGTCCGACATCCAGCCACACAACAGGGTGCCCGGAATGCCCGCATACTCATAGAAGAAGTAGGCCCAGGAGGATTTATCCAGCGCGAAATGCTTAACCTCTTTCAGATAAGTCGGTGACCAGTCGAGGATGCCGTAACGCAGCAGATAAACGAACACGTTGGCGATGGCGATATACCACAGCAGTTTGTTCGGCAGTACGTACTGCATAAAAATCTGCTTTGCAGTCAGTTCCTGCTCCGCTTTTTCGTTATAGTCGTCCGGGTAATCATTTTTGTACTCTTCAATTGGCGGCAGACCACAGGATTGCGGGGTATCGCGCATCATCGCAAAGGCGAACAGTGCCACCAGAATGGCGCAGAAAGCGGGCATATAGAGGGCCGCGTGCCAGTCATTGAACCAGGCCATCCCCAGCAGGAACAGCAGCGGCGGAATACCACCACCGACGTTGTGCGCACAGTTCCACACCGACACAATGCCGCCACGTTCTTTCTGCGACCACCAGTGCACCATAGTACGACCACACGGCGGCCACCCCATCCCCTGGAACCAGCCGCAGAGGAACAGCAGCACAAACATAACCGCAATGCTCGACGTCGCCCACGGCACAAAGCCCATAAACAACATCACTGCCGCCGCCAGAATTAAACCTGCAGGGAGGAAAACGCGCGGATTCGAGCGATCCGACACCGAGCCCATGATAAATTTCGAAAATCCGTAGGCAATAGAGATCCCCGAAAGGGCAAAACCTAAATCACCACGCGAGAAGCCCTGCTCTACCAGGTACGGCATAGCGAGGGCAAAGTTCTTACGCACCAGATAGTACGCGGCATAGCCAAAGAAAATCCCCAGGAAAATCTGCCAGCGCAATCGACGATAAGTCGGATCAATCTCCGCAGCGGGTAAGCGCGCTTTGTGTGGCGCAGGTTTAAAAATACTTAACATGTTTTGTCCCCATGACATCTGTTTTCTTAGAAATAACAGCGCGGTATGTAAATCCTGGTCGCCGCTTTTGTGTGGCCGCGATGTTAAATAACTATTCACAATATGAATGTGAATTACCGCACATATTATTGAAATCGATTGTTTAAATGCTCATAAAGGCGCACAAAATCACACATCGCTTTCGATATTTGAGCGAATATGCGCGAAATCAAACAAAGCATCAGATTTGTATGGCTAAATGGTAAGAAACGAACTTTTGAGGGATAACAATGAAAACTCGCGACTCGCAAACAGGTGACGTGATTATCATTGGCGGCGGCGCAACGGGAGCCGGGATTGCCCGCGACTGTGCCCTGCGCGGGCTGCGCGTGATTTTGGTTGAGCGCCACGACATCGCAACAGGCGCCACCGGGCGTAATCACGGGCTATTGCACAGCGGCGCACGCTATGCGGTAACGGATGCGGAATCGGCCCGCGAATGCATTAGTGAAAACCAGATACTGAAACGTATTGCGCGTCACTGCGTTGAACCAACCAACGGCCTGTTTATCACCCTGCCGGAAGATGACCTCTCCTTCCAGGCCACTTTTATTCAGGCCTGCGAAGAAGCAGGGATCAGCGCAGAAGCGATTGATCCGCAGCAAGCGCGTATTATCGAACCTGCCGTTAACCCGGCACTGATTGGCGCGGTGAAAGTTCCGGATGGCACTGTTGATCCATTTCGTCTGACCGCAGCAAACATGCTGGATGCCAAAGAACACGGTGCCGTTATCCTTACCGCTCATGAAGTCACGGGACTGATTCGTGAAGGCGCGACGGTGTGCGGCGTTCGTGTACGTAACCATCTCACCGGCGAAACCCAGGCACTCCATGCGCCTGTCGTTGTGAACGCTGCCGGGATCTGGGGGCAACATATCGCCGAATATGCCGATCTGCGTATTCGCATGTTCCCGGCGAAAGGATCGCTATTGATCATGGATCACCGCATTAATCAGCATGTGATCAACCGCTGCCGTAAACCTTCCGACGCCGATATTCTGGTACCTGGCGATACCATTTCGCTGATTGGCACCACCTCTTTACGTATTGATTACGACGAGATTGACGATAATCGAGTGACGGCAGAAGAAGTTGATATTCTGCTGCGTGAAGGGGAAAAACTGGCTCCCGTTATGGCGAAAACACGCATTTTGCGGGCCTACTCTGGCGTGCGCCCGCTGGTTGCCAGCGATGACGACCCGAGCGGACGTAGCGTCAGTCGTGGTATCGTGCTGCTCGACCATGCTGAACGCGATGGTCTGGACGGATTTATCACCATCACCGGTGGCAAACTGATGACCTATCGTCTGATGGCGGAATGGGCTACCGACGCGGTATGTCGCAAGCTGGGCAACACGCGCCCCTGTACGACCGCCGATCTGGCACTACCTGGTTCACAGGAACCCGCTGAAGTTACCTTGCGTAAAGTCATCTCCCTACCTGCCCCGCTGCGCGGTTCTGCGGTTTATCGTCATGGCGATCGCACGCCTGCCTGGCTGAGCGAAGGCCGTCTACACCGTAGTCTGGTATGTGAGTGCGAAGCGGTAACTGCGGGTGAAGTGCAGTACGCAGTAGAAAATTTAAACGTTAACAGCCTGTTGGATTTACGTCGTCGCACCCGTGTGGGGATGGGAACCTGCCAGGGCGAGCTCTGCGCCTGCCGCGCTGCCGGACTGCTGCAACGCTTTAACGTCACGACATCCGCGCAATCTATCGAGCAACTTTCCACCTTCCTTAACGAACGCTGGAAAGGCGTGCAACCCATTGCCTGGGGAGACGCACTGCGCGAAAGCGAATTTACCCGCTGGGTTTATCAGGGATTGTGTGGTCTGGAGAAGGAGCAGAAAGATGCGCTTTGATACTGTCATTATGGGCGGCGGCCTCGCCGGATTACTCTGTGGCCTGCAACTGCAAAAACACGGCCTGCGCTGTGCCATTGTCACTCGTGGTCAAAGCGCGCTGCATTTCTCATCCGGTTCGCTGGATTTGCTGAGCCATCTGCCAGATGGTCAAGCTGTGACAGACATTCACAGTGGACTGGAATCTTTGCGTCAGCAGGCACCTGCCCATCCTTACTCTCTTCTCGGGCCACAACGCGTGCTCGATCTCGCTTGTCAGGCACAGACATTAATCGCTGAAAGCGGTGCGCAATTGCAGGGCAGCGTAGAACAGGCTCACCAGCGGATTACGCCGCTCGGCACTCTGCGCTCTACCTGGTTAAGTTCGCCAGAAGTTCCCGTCTGGCCGCTACCCGCGAAGAAGATATGTGTAGTGGGGATAAGCGGGCTGATGGATTTTCAGGCGCATCTTGCGGCGGCTTCGTTGCGCGAACTGGATCTTTCGGTTGAAACTGCTGAAATTGAACTGCCGGAACTGGATGTGCTACGCAACAACGCCACCGAGTTTCGCGCGGTGAATATCGCCCGTTTCCTTGATAACGAAGAGAACTGGTCGCTATTACTTGATGCGCTTATTCCTGTCGCCAATACCTGCGAAATGATCCTGATGCCCGCCTGCTTCGGCCTGGCCGATGACAAACTGTGGTATTGGTTGAATGAAAAACTACCTTGTTCACTGATGCTTTTGCCAACGCTGCCGCCATCCGTGCTGGGCATTCGTCTGCAAAACCAGTTACAGCGCCAGTTTGTGCGCCAGGGTGGCGTGTGGATGCCGGGCGATGAAGTGAAAAAAGTGACCTGTAAAAATGGCATGGTGAATGAAATCTGGACCCGCAATCACGCCGATATCCCGCTGCGTCCACGCTTTGCCGTGCTCGCCAGCGGCAGTTTCTTTAGTGGCGGACTGGTAGCGGAACGTGAAGGCATTCGTGAGCCGATTGTCGGCCTTGATGTGCTACAAACCGCCACGCGGGGTGAATGGTATAAGGGCGATTTTTTTGCGCCGCAACCGTGGCAGCAATTCGGTGTAACCACTGATGAGGCACTACGCCCGTCACAGGCAGGGAAAACCATTGAGAACCTGTTTGCCATCGGTTCGGTGCTGGGCGGATTTGATCCCATCGCCCAGGGATGCGGCGGCGGAGTTTGTGCCGTCAGTGCTTTACATGCCGCTCAACAGATTGCCCAACGCGCAGGAGGCCAACAATGAACGACACCAGCTTCGAAAACTGCATTAAGTGCACCGTCTGCACCACCGCCTGCCCGGTGAGCCGAGTGAATCCCAGCTATCCAGGGCCAAAACAAGCCGGGCCGGATGGCGAGCGTCTGCGTCTGAAAGATGGTGCACTGTATGACGAGGCACTGAAATATTGCATCAACTGCAAACGTTGCGAAGTCGCCTGCCCGTCCGATGTGAAGATTGGCGATATCATCCAGCGTGCGCGGGCGAAATATGACACCACGCGCCCGTCGCTGCGCAATTTTGTGTTGAGTCATACCGACCTGATGGGTAGCGTTTCCACGCCGTTCGCACCGATCGTCAACACCGCTACCTCGCTGAAACCAGTGCGGCAGTTGCTTGATGCGGCGTTAAAAATCGATCATCGCCGCACGCTACCGAAATACTCCTTCGGTACGTTCCGTCGCTGGTATCGCAGCGTGGCGGCCCAGCAAGCGCAATATAAAGACCAGGTGGCTTTCTTTCACGGCTGCTTCGTTAACTACAACCATCCGCAGTTAGGCAAAGATTTAATTAAAGTGCTCAACGCAATGGGTACCGGTGTACAACTGCTCAGCAAAGAAAAATGCTGCGGCGTACCGCTAATCGCCAACGGCTTTACCGATAAAGCACGCAAACAGGCAATTACGAATGTAGAGTCGATCCGCGAAGCTGTGGGAGTAAAAGGCATTCCGGTGATTGCCACCTCCTCAACCTGTACATTTGCCCTGCGCGACGAATACCCGGAAGTGCTGAATGTCGACAACAAAGGCTTGCGCGATCATATCGAACTGGCGACCCGCTGGCTGTGGCGCAAGCTGGACGAAGGCAAAACGTTACCGCTGAAAACGCTGCCGCTAAAAGTGGTTTATCACACACCATGCCATATGGAAAAAATGGGCTGGACGCTCTACACCCTGGAGCTGTTGCGTAAAATCCCGGGGCTTGAGTTAACGGTGCTGGATTCCCAGTGCTGCGGTATTGCCGGAACTTACGGTTTCAAAAAAGAGAACTACCCCACCTCACAAGCCATCGGTGCACCACTGTTCCGCCAGATAGAAGAAAGCGGCGCGGATCTGGTGGTCACCGACTGCGAAACCTGCAAATGGCAGATTGAGATGTCCACAAGCCTTCGCTGCGAACACCCGATTACGCTGCTGGCCCAGGCGCTGTCTTAATCTTCCTTGTGATGCCCGGTAAGCGCATTGCTTATCGGGCATTTTTGCGGGCGCGATTCCTCGCTCAATGTATGCGTTGCATCGCTTTGAAAATTCTTCTGAAAACGTCTCGCAAAGGCAGAAACTGGCAGATGTCATTGTTTCGAGATCCCCGTAATGTCGCGTCATCATAAATATCAGGTGACGGACAACCATGACCGAATCAACAACCTCCTCCCCGCATGATGCGGTGTTTAAAACCTTTATGTTCTCGCCCGAAACCGCGCGGGATTTTCTCGAAATACATCTACCGGAGCCACTGCGTGAACTTTGCAACCTGCAAACCTTACGCCTGGAACCCACCAGCTTTATTGAAAAAAGTTTACGCGCTTACTACTCGGATGTTTTGTGGTCGGTGGAAACCAGCGACGGTGACGGCTATATCTACTGCGTGATTGAACATCAAAGTTCTGCGGAAAAGAATATGGCTTTTCGGCTAATGCGCTATGCCACCGCCGCCATGCAGCGTCACCTTGACAAAGGCTATGACAGAGTCCCGCTGGTGGTGCCGTTGCTGTTTTATCATGGCGAAACCTCGCCCTACCCATACTCACTTAACTGGCTGGATGAGTTTGATGATCCGCAACTTGCCCGGCAGTTGTACACCGAAGCTTTTCCGTTGGTGGATATCACCATCGTGCCTGACGATGAGATCATGCAACATCGGCGTATAGCTCTGCTTGAACTGATTCAAAAGCATATTCGCGACCGCGATTTAATCGGTATGGTCGACAGGATCACCACGCTTTTGGTTAGAGGCTTCACTAATGACAGCCAGCTACAAACGCTGTTTAATTATCTGCTGCAATGCGGCGATACCTCCCGTTTCACCCGTTTTATTCAGGAGATTGCCGAACGTTCACCACTACAAAAGGAGAGATTAATGACTATTGCTGAACGGCTGCGGCAGGAAGGGCATCAAATTGGCTGGCAGGAGGGTAAATTAGAAGGTTTGCAGCAAGGCATGCATGAACAAGCCATTAAAATTGCCTTACGCATGCTGGAACAGGGCATCGATCATGACCTGGTGCTCGCAGCCACCCAGCTAAGCGAAGCCGATCTGGCAGCCAATAACCACTAATTAACACAGGCCCACGTGCAATTCCCCGTGGGCCTTTGATATTAATAACTACCTTTTATTTGTGGCCCATTTTTGCCTGATTTAAACATCGCCAGTCGTTGAACCAGGGCATCGCTGTAGAGCATCGTGTCAACGCCAACAGCGACAAAGTTCGCTTCCCACGTCAGGCATTGCTGCGCCATATCAGGAGCCACAGCCAGAAAACCAGCCGCTTTACCCGCAGCGCAGATCCGCCGAACGCTTAGGTCATTAAGCAGCAAATAGGCCGTGCTTTTAGGGATCCCCAATGTGTCAATGCTCATCGCAGCACTACAGGGACCAATGCGGGCAATCAAATTAAGAATATCAATAGCCCGTGTCAGGGCGGGAACTTTGCTTGATTCCAACATACTGGACTCCAGTCTTAGACACTGGAACCAGTCTGGTCACTCAGAGGGAGTAAAATTGTGAAGCGCATTAAATCCCGCTCCTCGTCCAGTGGACTGGAGAAATTACGCACAAATTCGTGAATAAGCGTACGGATTTTTTCTTATATAACACAACAGGTTGGATAGGTTTTCGATGGAAGGAATGTGCCGGTGCAGTAAACCGGCACAGAGTGGCGGAATCAGACGGATAAGGTCATGGACTCAACAACCTCAATCCAGCCATGCTCGCTGGCAATATCCTGACTGCTCAGCCAACGGCGCAGCATATTAAGCGCCATCATTGCGCAGACTTCCTGGCGAATAGCCAGACTGTAGCGCGTAGTGCTAAAACGCACACGCAGAGCGAAAGTGCCGTCTGGCGTGGCTAGCGCAAAGTTGAGATGTTCGTTCTCGAACCCCGAAACAGCCAGTGCCAGCCCGGCAAAATGGTTGGCCCGCCGTTCTGTAATCCAGTGCGCCGTTTGCGCCAGGGTTTCCTCCTGTGAAGGAACCACTTCACACGCCAGCAATGGAGCACCTGCGCGAGAAAGTTGCAAGGCCAATAAACCACCGGTGAATTGCTCACTCAACGTCAGGCTGAACTGGCGGCTCTGCAATTCGCGACTGATCTGCGCGGGCAGTCCTTCGGTGCCTTCGAAAATCACGCTCTGTCCGGCAACACGTTTAACGTCCAGCCACAGTTTTTCCATCGCCTGTTCCTCGCTTGCCGGTCCGGTGAGTTTCAGTTCGATAATCGGCATTGAGGAGCGATAGCCCATTGTTACGCCCGGCGGCAGTTGTAGAGTGTCCAGGCTTTGTGCCAGATCGCTTTCCGAACGACCAAAGGTAGTCAAACGCAGACAAACCGGCGGCTGCGGTAAAGAAAAACGCTCGCGCAGGCGCGGCAGGATTTCGTGCTCGACCATCACCTTAAATTCTGACGGTACGCCGGGGGTAAAGAACATCAGGCAACGATTAAGCTGTATGGCAAAACCACAGGCAGTGCCTACCGGGTTATTGATAAATTCAGCACTGGCAGGCAGCTCCGCTTGTTTACGGTTGCTCGGTGCCATTACTCGTCCCCGTTCGTGGAAATAGCGTTCCATCTCTTTGAGCCAGGCTTTATGCAACACCGGGCCTTCACCTTTTGCTGTCGCAGCAGCGAGTGCGCTTAAATCATCACTGGTCGGTCCCAGCCCGCCGTTAACGATCAGCACATCGGCGTGCTGACTACGTTCGCGAAGAATGGTCACTAAATCATCAAATTTATCCCCCACCGTATTGCGGCGAGATAATGGCAACCCTTGATGAAAGAAAAAATCGGCCAGCCATGCCGCATTGGTATCGACGATCTGCCCGTGTAACACTTCATCCCCGGTGGATAACATTTCCACTGTTAACATGGTTATCTCCTGCTTTTGTTATCGAATCACTATAACGCAAAGGGAGATAAGGCGTAGTAAGAAACTGAATGGCGCGACAGAAGGCCGCGCCGGAAGGCATCAGAAACTGGCGTTAACGCCAACATATGGACCGTCAGCGATGGCGTTATCGCGATGACCATCTTTACCTGCCAGATTGAGGTAGCGATAACCAGCCTCAATGCTGAGCGGACGCATAATGGTGAAACGCGCCCCAGCGTTAGCTTCCTGGTAGCTGTCGATGCCACTGGAAAGCGAGTCCGGGGAGTAATAATACTCACCAAACAGACGGAAGCTGTCGCCAATCTGCCACTGCAAACCACCACCAACAGCAGCGGCATAGCCTTCCTCACCATCATTCGGATTGGTATAAATACCTTTACCGCCAACAGTCGCTAACAGCGGCCCCACTGGCAAATTCAGCCCCAGTCCAAGGCCTGCAACGTCGCCATCGTCGTCGCTATGTGTCCAGTTACCGCTCAGTGCGAGACCACTGGATTCCGTTCCTAAACCGACGCCGACATTGGTGTAGTCTTTACCCGCCTGACCGCTGATACTGATAGCATTCGCCGAAGCGGAGATTAACAACATGCCCATCAGCGCGGCAATTGCATTTTTTTTCATCGTTACCCTTTTAAAATCATCAATAAACTTCCCAAAAATCGCGGGGATTGTACTGACAGTTGCAAAGGAATCAATGATCTAATCTGGCGATCTAATCGCGAATTGTAACTAAGTAATTCCTGAATCAGGCTGTTATGCATGGGTTTAAAACAGCAATAGTCTTCCCTTTCATCATCACATAACTTCCCGTATTCTTTTTGTTCATTACATCGACATCGAGGAGTGAATCGTGCGTCAAAGGACTATTGTTTGCCCATTAATTCAAAATGATGGCGCTTATCTGCTGTGTAAGATGGCGGATGATCGAGGTGTGTTTCCAGGTCAATGGGCGTTATCGGGTGGTGGCGTTGAACCAGGTGAACGTATCGAAGACGCTCTGCGCCGGGAGATTCGCGAAGAATTGGGCGATAAGTTAATTCTGCAAAAGATCACCCCGTGGACATTCAGTGACGACGTGCGTATGAAAACCTATGCTGATGGCACAAAGGAAGAGATTTACATGATCTACCTGATATTTGATTGTGTCTCCGCTAACCGGGAAATCACCATTAATGAAGAGTTTCAGGATTTTGCCTGGGTGAAACCACAAGATTTAGCACAATATGATTTAAATGTTGCGACACGAAAAACATTAAGTCTGAAAGGTTTGCTGTAACAAAATATGACAGCCATTAATGGCTGTCATCGCTACTGATTAATACCTGACGAATTCTCCGTCAAGAAACAATTTTCCATTTTCGACATGCATCACTAAACCATCAAGATAATCAGGGGAAAATTTAACATCTCGCTTATCTTTTGCTATATAGCTCAGACAATGATTATGGGTGAAAATAATGATGTTCTTATCTGGCGATCTTATTTGCACATCATTAATTGCACTGTAAATAGCTTTTCCACATTGCTGAAATTTTTTATCCACAGTCACTTTTTTATCAGTTGCGAACCAGGTCGCAGACTGGATAGTACGAACAGTATCACTGGCATAAAGGTCATACTTTTTAATATCGGTCGTTAATTCCTTTCCAAGTGAGCGGGCATCATTAGCGCCTTTAACAGTGATCCCGGTCTTATCAGACAGGCACTCATTACTGGAACGATCACAACGCTCTGCATGACGGAACAACACAACCACGGGATGTTGCAAAGACAACTTTGCCAGCGTTTTGTTATCTATACGGGGCAAACCATTGCTACTCCAGGCATGCTGGGTAACTAACCCGATAAGGCATAAAAAAGAGATGAGCAAAACCGCAACATGTTTTTTCAGTTTCATATAATTTCAGGTTAAGATTTTAACCTACCTCAGAAGTCAGATAATTCCATTGAGCGGAGAAAAAATCTATTCCAAATAGATAATTACAGGTTTTAGTTATAAATAGCTTAGAAAATTTTCCTCGCCAAAATGCCTTAAAAGAAAAATAAAATCAATTAGGCTACATAAGAAAAATGCAAAAAATAAATATAATGTCACAACACCAACTATCCTTAAGGTTATGTTAATCTTCCAGGCATATTCTGGTAATGCAAATAATATATCCCTGAAACATCCCTATGCTTATTTAAATAATAATAGGGTGTTAGTGTCATGGCTTAAGGACAATGAATGTCGAACTTTTTGCCTTTTTCACGCCCGGCCATGGGCGCGGAAGAACTTGCTGCAGTTAAAGAGGTTCTCGAATCCGGATGGATTACTACCGGGCCGAAAAATCTGGCACTGGAAGATGCCTTTATTCAGTTGACGGGTAATCAGTATGCAATTGCCGTGAGTTCAGCAACTGCTGGCATGCATATCACATTGATGGCATTAGAAATTGGTCCTGGCGATGAAGTTATCACCCCGTCCATGACCTGGGTTTCGACCCTTAATATGATTTCTCTGTTGGGCGCAACACCCGTTATGGTGGATGTGGATCGCGACACTCTGATGGTTACTCCAGAAATTGTCGAGGCAGCCATAACTCCACGCACAAAAGCGATTATTCCTGTGCATTATGCCGGGGCCCCGGCAGATACCAACGCTCTCTATGCTATTGCCGAACGCCATGGTATTGCGGTTATTGAAGACGCCGCTCATGCCGTTGGTACGTATTACAAAGGTCAGCACGTCGGGGCACGGGGCACCGCTATCTTCTCTTTTCACGCTATAAAAAATATTACCTGTGCAGAAGGCGGTTTGGTGGTCACCGATGACGAAAGCCTCGCTCGCCAATTGCGTACGCTTAAATTTCATGGACTGGGTGTCGATGCCTACGACCGACAGACCTGGGGGCGAGCGCCACAAGCTGAAGTTCTGACGCCGGGATACAAATACAATCTGACGGATATCAATGCCGCTATCGCCCTGACACAGCTGCATAAACTTGAGCAACTCAATGCTCGCCGTCACGATATCGCTACTCAGTACCAGCACGCTTTGGTGAATTTACCTTTCCAACCCCTGGCGCTTCCGGCGTGGCCACATATCCATTCCTGGCATCTTTTCATTATTCGTGTCGATGAACAACGTTGCGGCATTAATCGCGATACTTTAATGGAAGCGCTAAAAGAAAAAGGTATTGGCACCGGACTTCATTTTCGCGCCGCTCACACGCAAAAGTATTATCGCCAACATTTTCCTGATCTGTCGCTACCCAATACGGAATGGAATAGCGAACGCATCTGCTCGTTGCCACTTTTCCCGGATATGACGAACGCAGATGCTGAACGCGTCATTACTGCCCTTCACCAACTCGCAGGACAATAAACGATGTTTGAAATCCACCCTATTAAGAAAGTCTCGGTGGTTATTCCTGTTTATAACGAGCAGGAAAGCTTACCGGAATTGATTAATCGCACCACAGCGGCCTGCGAATCCCTGGGCAAAGAATATGAAATTTTATTAATAGACGATGGAAGTAGCGATGCTTCTGCGCAAATGTTAGTAGAAGCATCACAAGCCCCGGACAGCCACATTGTGTCTATTTTGCTGAATCGTAATTACGGGCAACATTCAGCCATTATGGCGGGTTTTAGCTATGTGACCGGGGATTTGATCATTACTCTCGACGCCGATTTACAAAATCCTCCAGAAGAGATCCCACGCCTGGTAGCCAAAGCGGATGAAGGCTATGACGTGGTAGGTACAGTACGTCAGAATCGCCAGGACAGCTGGTTTCGCAAAACTGCCTCAAAGATGATCAATCGGCTCATCCAGCGCACCACCGGCAAAGCGATGGGCGACTACGGTTGTATGCTGCGTGCCTATCGCCGTCATATTGTCGATGCGATGCTGCACTGCCATGAACGCAGCACCTTTATTCCGATTCTGGCGAATATTTTTGCCCGCCAGGCAGTTGAGATCCCTGTGCATCACGCAGAGAGAGAGTTTGGTGAATCCAAATATAGCTTTATGCGTTTGATTAACCTGATGTACGACCTGGTGACCTGCCTTACGACCACACCACTACGCATGCTCAGTCTTCTCGGCAGCATTATAGCTACCTCAGGATTTAGCCTCGCAATACTGTTAGTTGTATTGCGTCTGGCGTTTGGCTCCCAGTGGTCCGGTGAAGGTGTCTTTATGTTGTTTGCCGTGCTCTTCACCTTTATTGGTGCCCAGTTTATTGGCATGGGATTACTTGGCGAGTATATCGGCAGGATCTACAACGATGTCCGTGCCCGTCCACGCTACTTCGTTCAAAAAGTAATCCGTCCGGCAAGTTCTATAGATATTGAGGAAAACCACTAATGAAAGCCGTTGTTTTTGCCTATCACGATATGGGCTGCCTTGGCGTACAAGCATTGCTGGACGCAGGTTATGAGATTAGCGCTATTTTTACTCATGCGGATAATCCCGCAGAGAAAGTGTTTTATGGTTCAGTTTCCCGTCTGGCTGCCCTGGCTGGTATTCCAGTATATGCGCCAGATGATATTAATCATCCATTATGGGTGGAACGTATCGCGCAACTCGCACCAGACGTTATTTTCTCATTCTATTACCGTAACTTGTTAAACAATGAGATTTTAAAACTGGCTCCGCACGGGGCTTTTAATTTGCACGGTTCTTTATTGCCGAAATACCGTGGTCGCGCACCACTGAACTGGGTACTGGAAAACGGCGAGAATGAAACTGGTGTGACATTACACAGAATGGTAGCAAAAGCCGATGCAGGCGCTATTATCGCGCAACAGCGAGTAGCAATTGATCCTGAAGATGCCGCTCTGACTCTGCATAAAAAGCTCTGCCAGTCGGCAAGTCAGATGCTCGAATATGCATTACCGGCAATTAAACAGGGGCAAACTCAAGAAACTGCGCAAAACGAAAGTGAAGCCACCTACTTTGGCCGCAGAAAACCCGAAGACAGCTTCCTTGACTGGAACAAGCCGGCAACAGTACTGCATAACATGGTACGTGCCGTAGCTGATCCATGGCCCGGCGCGTTCAGTTACGTCGGCACTCAAAAATTTACCATCTGGTCATCACGGGTTCATCCTCGTGTTAATGCCGCACAACCTGGTAGCGTGATTTCTGTTGCTCCATTCCTTATTGCATGCGGTGACGGTGCACTGGAAGTTATTACGGGCCAGTCGGTCGATGGCATTACCATGCAAGGTTCACAATTAGCCCAGACTTTGGGGCTGGTTGAAGGTTCACGGCTAAACAGTCAACCAGTTTGTACTGTTCAGCGACGTACCCGAGTGCTAATCCTCGGTGTTAATGGTTTTATTGGTAACCATCTGACCGAACGTTTACTACGTGAAGACCATTACGAAGTGTACGGGCTGGATATTGGTAGCGATGCCATTAGCCGGTTCCTTACACATCCTAATTTTCATTTTGTCGAAGGTGATATCAGTATCCACTCTGAATGGATTGAGTATCACATTAAAAAATGTGACGTCGTCTTGCCACTCGTAGCAATCGCCACACCAATTGAATATACCCGTAATCCACTACGTGTATTTGAATTAGATTTTGAAGAAAATCTGCGGATTATTCGTTACTGCGTTCAATACCATAAACGCATTATTTTCCCGTCCACGTCGGAAGTTTATGGTATGTGCACTGATAAATTCTTCGACGAGGATCATTCAAATTTAATTGTTGGTCCGATTAACAAACCGCGTTGGATTTATTCTGTATCAAAACAGTTGCTTGATCGGGTTATTTGGGCGTATGGCGAAAAAGAAGGTTTGCAGTTCACCCTCTTCCGTCCATTTAACTGGATGGGGCCACGGCTGGATAACCTTAATGCGGCACGAATTGGTAGCTCGCGCGCCATTACCCAACTCATTCTCAACCTGGTGGAAGGATCGCCAATTAAACTGATTGATGGCGGAAAACAAAAACGTTGCTTTACTGATATTCGCGATGGTATTGAAGCGTTATACCGCATTATCGAAAACACAGGTAATCGCTGTGACGGAGAGATTATTAATATCGGCAACCCTGATAACGAAGCGAGTATTGAAGAACTGGGCAAGATGCTTCTGGCGAGCTTTGATAAACATCCGCTGCGCCAACATTTCCCACCATTTGCCGGTTTCCGCGTGGTAGAAAGCAGTAGCTATTACGGTAAAGGATATCAGGACGTGGAGCACCGAAAACCGAGTATCCGCAATGCCCGCCGCTGCCTTGACTGGGAGCCAACCATCGATATGCAGGAAACCATTGACGAAACGCTGGATTTCTTCCTGCGCACAGTAGATATCGTGGAAAAATCGTCATGACTAAAGTGGGCTTACGCATTGATGTCGACACCTTTCGTGGTACCCGCGAAGGCGTGCCACGTCTGCTGGAAACGTTGGATAAGCATAATATTCAGGCCAGTTTTTTCTTCAGCGTTGGCCCCGATAATATGGGCCGCCATCTATGGCGGCTGGTAAAACCGCAGTTCCTGTGGAAGATGCTGCGTTCAAACGCAGCTTCGCTTTACGGCTGGGATATTTTACTGGCTGGCACCGCATGGGCAGGCAAAGAGATCGGTAAAGCCAATGCTGCCATTATCCGCGAGGCAGCTAAACATCATGAAATTGGGCTACACGCCTGGGATCACCATGCCTGGCAGACCCATAGTGGTAATTGGGATCAGCAAACTCTGGTTAATGACATTGCACGTGGCCTTCGGGTACTGGAAGAAATTATTGGTCAACCCGTGTCCTGTTCCGCAGTTGCTGGCTGGCGTGCAGACCAACAGGTCGTGGAGGCAAAAGAGTTCTTTCATTTGCGCTATAACAGTGATTGCAGAGGAACAATGCCATTTCGTCCACAACTGGAATCCGGTAAATCAGGAACACCGCAAATCCCGGTTACCTTACCAACCTGGGATGAAGTGGTTGGTCGGGAAGTAAAAACAGCAGATTTCAATGGCTGGCTTCTTAATCGTATTCTGCGAGATAGAGGTACGCCTGTTTATACCATTCACGCTGAAGTCGAAGGCTGTGCTTACCATCTTGATTTTGTTGATCTCCTGAAACGCGCAGCCCGTGAAGGTATTACATTTTGCCCTTTAAGTGAGCTATTACCCGCAACGCAAGACGCTTTACCCTTGGGGGAAATTGTACGAGGACATATTGCCGGGCGTGAAGGCTGGCTTGGTTGCCAACAATGCGTGAGTTTAAGTCAATGAAATCGGCACGTTACATACTGGCCTTTATCGCGTTCATCGCACTCTATTATTTTTTACCCATGAACACCCGTCTGCTATGGCAACCTGATGAAACGCGTTATGCAGAAATTAGCCGGGAGATGCTGGCATCGGGTGATTGGATCGTACCTCATATGCTGGGGTTACGTTATTTCGAAAAACCGATAGCTGGATATTGGTTTAACAGTATCGGGCAATGGCTGTTTGGTAATAGTAATTTTGCAGTACGGGCTGGAGTAATTTTTGCCACGTTAATAACGGCTCTGCTGGTCGCCTGGTTTGCCATGCGTTTATGGCGTGATAAGCGTCTGGCTGTTCTTTCTGCAGTGATTTATCTCTCGCTGATCATTGTTTATGGCATTGGCACTTATGCGGTACTTGATCCATTCATTGCTTTTTGGTTAATGGCGGGAATGTGCAGCTTCTGGCTGGCAATGCAGGCGCAAACGTGGAAAGGGAAAAGTGCCGGTTTTTTATTGCTGGGGTTAACCTGCGGCATGGGAGTCATGACCAAAGGTTTTCTGGCTCTTGCTGTTCCCGTGCTGAGCGTGCTGCCATGGGTCGTCGCACAAAAACGCTGGAAAGATCTCTTCATGTACGGTGGGCTGGCAATTGTCAGTTGTGTACTCATTATTCTTCCCTGGGGCCTGGCAATTGCCGCACGTGAACCTGACTTCTGGCACTACTTTTTCTGGGTGGAACATATTCAACGTTTTGCCCAGGATGACGCACAGCATAAAGCACCATTCTGGTATTACATCCCCATTATTCTTCTTGGTAGCTTGCCATGGCTTGGATTATTGCCTGGAGCATTACGGTCAGGCTGGCAAAATCGCGGCCATCATGCCGCAGCATTCTATTTGTTATGTTGGATTGTAATGCCATTACTTTTTTTCAGCATGGCTAAAGGTAAATTGCTCACATATATTCTTTCATGCTTCGCCCCGCTGGCGATTTTAATGGCCGGATATGGAATACAGTCGGCCCAAAAGAATATTATTGCACTTCGTTTCAATGGCTGGATAAATATAGCTTTTGGCATCACGGGCATTATTGCCACGTTTGTTGTCTCACCATGGGGACCGATAAAATCACCTGTTTGGGCCCATTTCGAAAGTTATAAAGTTTTTTGCTCATGGGCTATTTTTTCACTGTGGGCATTTTTCGGCTGGTACACACTCACAGATAGTGAAAAAAGATGGCCTTATGCCGCGCTTTGTCCTTTGGGACTGGCATTGTTGGTCGGTTTTGCGATGCCAGACAGAGTAAGGGAGTCTAAGCAACCGCAATTCTTTGTCGGCATGACCAGTGAAATGCTTAAACCAAGCCGCTATATTCTGACTGATAGTGTGGGCGTTGCTGCGGGCCTGGCATGGAGCTTACAGCGAGATGATATTATGCTGTATCAGCAGCGTGGAGAGTTAAAATATGGCCTGGATTATCCTGATGTAAAAGACAAATTCATCCCGGCAGCAAGTTTCACCAGCTGGCTTAATCAACATCGTCAGGAAGGGATTATTACACTCGTGCTTTCAGTTGACCGTGATGAAGATATCAATCGTCTTGCCATTCCACCTGCCGACGCCGTCGATCATCAAGGGCGTCTGGTATTAATTCAGTATTTACCAAAATGATTTGGCTGGTATTGATTCTCGCCAGTTTGCTTAGTGTGACCGGGCAGCTTTGTCAGAAACAGGCGACCCGGCCAGTGGCGATAAACAAACGGCGCAAACATATCGCGCTGTGGCTGGGGCTGGGGCTGGTCTGCCTTGGTCTGGCGATGGTGCTCTGGCTACTGGTATTACAGACCGTACCCGTAGGAATCGCCTACCCTATGCTAAGCCTGAATTTTGTCTGGGTGACACTGGCGGCAACAAAACTCTGGCACGAACCGGTGTCTTTTCGGCACTGGTGTGGGGTGGCGTTCATTATTGGTGGCATTGTGATTCTCGGGAGTACGGTGTAATGGGTCTGATGTGGGGATTATTCAGCGTCATTATTGCCTCCGCTGCGCAATTAAGCCTGGGGTATGCGGCGAGTCATCTACCGCCGATGACGCAATTCTGGGATTTTATTGCGGCATTTTTTGCCTTTGGTCCCGGAGCCAGAATGCTGGTCGTCGGCCTGGTGGGTTATCTGCTCTCTGTTTTTTGCTGGTATAAAGCGTTACACCAGTTAGCACTCAGCAAAGCCTATGCCTTACTCAGTATGAGTTATGTGCTGGTATGGATTGCATCTATGGTACTTCCCGGCTGGGAAGGAACTTTTTCGCTGAAGGCACTACTGGGAGTAGCCTGTATTATGAGTGGGTTGATGCTGATTTTCCTGCCCACGACAAAACAACGTTACTGAGTTTTCCCAGCCGATTGACACTGCCGTTCCCACTCATCGGGGCTGTAGCTGCTTGCCGAGAGGACTTTCACCGTATGTAGCTTTTCACGATTAATACAGTAAAGCGCATTCTGCAAAGGTGAAAGTAAATCCCCTACTTTCACGGTGAAGTCACTCTTCACTTCGGCGATCATTTTTATCGCGCCGCCAGCATCGCAGAGCATAAGTACATGTCTGTTAACTTGTTTATTGCAGCACGATTTTTTGACCAGCCATTCCATTGCATTATCCTGTTTGCTAAGAGTTTTCATATTAATTTACAGATTAACAGATAAACTCTTCATCAACGGCAATGGAATGGCAGAAATGAGAAGTGAAATGGAGAGCCAATAATTATTGCTGACGTTGCACCCATTCTTTTAGCGCCTGACGTGAAATTTTAATACCGCCGTTTTTCAGCTCCGGCGGCAAAGTCAGCCAGCGCACCGGTTGTTGAAAACGGGCCAGCTTATCTTTCACCCATTCGCTGAGATCAACGCTTTGATGGTCATACTCCACCACCGCTACCGGTCGATGACCAAACTCCTTGTCCGCGACGGGGACGATAAACACCTGCAAAACCGCAGGATGTGCAGCAATAACCCGCTCCACCTCTTCCGGCTGAATACCCTCGCCACCACTGAAGAACAGATTATCTAAGCGCCCGACAATGGTCAGTTTACCGTTATCCATCTCGCCGCGATCGCGCGTAGCGTACCAGCCTTCGTCATTGAGCAGCGGCACCAGTTGTCCGTTACGCCAGTAACCTTCTGCCATGCTGGCAGCCCGCAGCCACACTTCATCGTTAACGATTTTAACTTCCCGACCGGGCAGCGGCGAACCGACGTCCGCCAGACCGTCGGCTTCTTTCGCACACACCGTGGAAGCAAACTCGGTCAGACCATAGCCACAAAAGCAACGAATACCCTGCTCGCGCGCCTGTTCCGTCAACTCGACCGGGATCGCCGCGCCGCCAAGCAACACTGCTTTCAGGGAAACGGAACTGCGGTTAACCAGCAAACGCCAGAGCTGCGTCGGCACCAGCGATGCGTGAGTACAGCCTGCCAGCATGTGATCCAACGGCTGTTTATCACGTACCGTCATCCGCGCACCAGCGTATAACCAGCGCCACATAATTCCCTGACCGGAGACGTGAAACAGCGGCAAAGAGAGCAACCAGTCATCGTGCTCGCCAAATGGAATCAGCGATAACACCCCTTCGGCGCTGGCAAGATGAGCTTGATAAGTATGGACAGCCGCTTTCGGCAATCCGGTAGAACCCGAGGTCAACGTCATTGAGCACAGACGAGTTGGCTGCCACGCCGCAGCATGTGCGCCTTCAACCAGCTGAATGTGCAGCGACGTTAACGCCGAAAATGTGTTTTCCCCTTCCGGCACCAGCGCAAATTGCAGCGTCAGATTGGGCAACAACTCCTCAAGCAACGGTTGCGGCAACTGTGGATTCACGGGCAGCACCCGCGCTCCGCATTGCAGTAGCGCCAGCCAGGAGAGCAGCGTTTGCGGCGTATTCCACGCCCGCAACATCACGCCGCTGCCCTCAACCACGCCCTGCGCCGCAAAGCCGGAGGCTAATTCATCGACGCGAGCACAAAGCTCGCGCCAGTTGAGTTGCTCATCATTGAGACGTAAGGCGATGGCTTCTCCCCGCACTTGCCGCCAGTGACGCCACGGCCAGTCAGAGAAGATCATAACAACCGCTCCAGTGCATCAACGTCGACAAAAGGCAGCGTGCTACCCGGCCAGCGACGAACCTGCTGCGCCTGCATCAGATCCAGCGTATCCAGCCCCGGGATAGTGTCTGGCGTTAACCAGGCGGCAATCCGCGCCAGTTGCGTTAAGCCTAAGCTCGACTCAATGGAAGAGCTGATCACCGCCGTCAGCCCCAGCGCGTGCGCCGCCTGCACCTGCTCGTGTACTTTCTCCAGGCTGCCCGTGAGCGTGGGTTTGATCACCACCGCTCGCACGCCTTCTTCCGCCACAAAGGCAAAATCCGGCTCGCGCAGGCTTTCATCCCAGGCAATGGCAATACCCGTTTCACGGGCAAAGGCGCGGGAATCCTCGCGGGTTTTGCACGGTTCTTCGAGAAACGCGATGCGGCCGCGATAATCCGGGTTAACGTATTTGGCAAACTGCTGGCCTTTCAACGGCGTCCAGGCGCGATTCGCATCAAGACGCAAATGCAGATCCGGAATGGCCTCCAGCAACAGATTAACCACCATGCCGTCGCGCACCGCTTCGTACAATCCCACTTTGACCTTCGCCACTTTCTCACCTGGCATATCGGCAAGTTTGAGGATAAGATCGTCAGGATCACCATTACACAACGGTGCAGCACGGAAATTTGCCGCCTGTGGTAACGTGTCTGCCAGCTCAGCCAATGCACAGCTTACGCCAAAGGCGACGGAAGGCATTTGCGGTAATTCGCAATCGCCTGCCAGCCAGTTATTTACCCAGGCAAGCAGCACACATTGTGCCTCTTCCCAGGTTTCCTGACTGAAGCCAGGCAGTGGGGAGATCTCCCCCCACCCTTCGCACTCGCCCTCACGCAGGCAAACATATAGCCCGTCGCGGGTTTTTAACCGCCTGTCGCGCAGAACCACTCCCGCGTCCATGGGGATCTGCCAGCGGTATACCTGCGCACTACGCATTACGGATTCCGTTTAAATTTGCTGAAGTCAGGCTGACGTTTCTGGTTGAAGGCGTTGCGACCTTCCTGACCTTCTTCCGTCATGTAGAACAGCATGGTGGCATTGCCCGCCAGCTCCTGCAGACCCGCCTGACCGTCACAGTCAGCGTTCAGCGCAGCTTTCAGGCAGCGCAGCGCCATCGGGCTGTTTTGCAGCATTTCACGGCACCAGCGCACGGTTTCTTTTTCCAGATCCGCCAGCGGCACCACGGTGTTGACAAGGCCCATATCCAGCGCCTGTTTCGCGTCGTACTGACGGCACAGGAACCAGATTTCACGCGCTTTTTTCTGCCCGACAATGCGCGCCATATAGGAAGCGCCCCAGCCGCCATCGAAGGAACCGACTTTCGGGCCAGTCTGACCGAAGATGGCGTTATCTGCTGCGATAGTCAGGTCGCACATCATGTGCAGAACGTGACCGCCGCCGATGGAGTAACCCGCTACCATCGCGACAACCGGTTTCGGACAGGTACGGATCTGACGCTGGAAGTCCAGCACATTCAGGTGATGTACGCCGGAATCATCTTTATAGCCGCCGTAATCGCCACGCACTTTCTGGTCGCCACCAGAGCAGAACGCTTTATCACCTGCACCAGTCAGAATGATCACGCCGATGTTGTCGTCATAACGCGCATCTGCCAGTGCCTGGATCATCTCTTTTACCGTCAGAGGACGGAAGGCATTGCGCACCTGCGGACGATTAATGGTGATTTTTGCGATACCGTCGGTGGATTTTTCATAACGAATGTCCTCGAAACCTTCGGAGCAGTCGTGCCATTCAACCGGTGCGTAAAGCATTGCTTCATCAGGATAAATCATATTGTGCCCTTTAGTCAGAAACGCAAGATCTGCGCCAGACTTGCGATTACGCCAGCGGGATTTTCCCGGTGCGTGTTATGTCCGGCGCGAGGAATGACATGGCAGTCGGCAGCCAGTTCCGCCGCCAGAGCGCGGAATTTGCTGTCACGTTCACCACATAAATAATAAAACGCAAATGTGCGGGCGCTAAGGTTAGCACGTAAATCAGGCTGGACGGCGAGAGAAGTAGCCTCCAGCATCGCGGCAAGGGTTGCGCCGTTATTGTTGCTGCGCAGCGCCACCAGCTCCCGGCGTTGGTCGTCATTGAGCGAGGCAAAAACAGGCTGTTGATACCAGTCGGTAAACACCGCCGTTAACGGTTCTGAGCGAAAACGCTGCGCCCACTGGCGATCGGAAAGCTGGCGTTCCGCTCGTTGTTCAGCACTTTGCAGCCCGGGATGCCCACCTTCGACAATCACGCCACAAAGCCCCGGCATCCCCTGACAAGCCGCCATCATCGCCACCCGTCCGCCAAGCGAGTACCCCACCAGCCAGAAGTTAAGGATGTTGTAACTAACCAGAGTTTTACGCAGTAAGCCGGTGACATCATCAAATCCATCGACGCTAATTGCTGCCGAACCACCGTGACCTGGGAGATCAACATACAACCGCGAGTAGTCGGCAAACGCCTCGCCCACTTCTTGCCATTCATGGCAATCGCCGGAAAAACCGTGCAAAAACACCAGCCAGGGTAAACCTGGTTTGCCGTGTTTTGCCTGCGCGTGCAGGATCATAAATGGCTTACCTGCGCCAGCAGTTGCTGGAGGGTTTGCGCACCATCGGTGTCGTTAACCACCATTTCAATTACCGTGGTGGTCGGCGTGCGCCAGGCGTCGGCAAGTGCCGTTTCAAGTTCCTGCCAGTTTTGCGGACGATGATATTTCAGCTCGAACATCGCGGCGGCGTGCTCAAAATGGACGTTTTGCGGCATCAGATAGAAACGCTCACGCTCGCTTTTCGGTGTCGGCAGCAGCGAGAAAATTTGCCCGCCGTTGTTGTTCACCACAATTAATACCAGCGGCGCGGAAACCTGGCGCAATAGCGCCAGCGCGTTGAGATCGTAAAGTGCTGAGAGATCGCCCACAATCGCCAGCGTCGGTTTGCCACTGGCCCGCTGAACGCCTGCGGCAGTAGATAGCAGCCCGTCAATACCGCTGGCCCCACGGTTGCTATACACCGGGTAACCCGCCGGAAGTTGCGAGAGCGCATCGATCAGACGTACCACCAGGCTGTTGCCAACAAACAGTTGCCCCTGTTCCGGCAAATAGTCGCTGATGCGATGCGCCAGTTGCGCTTCGCCAAACGCATCGCGACGGGCAATAACCGCCTGCATTGCCTGTTCCGCCAGGCGCGGGATTTCAATGCACCAGGGCTGGCGTTTTTCTGCCGGATGCAGCTCCAGCCAGTCGGCAATATTGGCAATTAAGCGGCGTCCGCGATGGTGTGCCGGATCAAGTCGCCCTTCAATGTCATCAACAATCCAGTACTCTTCTGGCTCACAGCTTGCCTGCCATTGCAGAAGCCGTTTGCCCGTCAGGCTGCTGCCCAGTTGCACCACAATTTGCGCCTGTTGCAGTTCGCTGGTCGCTTTGGCATTGCCTAACCAGAGATCGGCACACGGCAGCGGCTGTCCGGTTTGCGACAGCACGTCGCCAATCAGCGGCCAGCCAAGAGTTTGCGCCCACAGAGCAACTTTTTTGCCCTCTTCCGCACTCATGCGACCAGCAACTACCACGCCGCGCTTTTGTCGCCAGAAGAACCAGTCACGCTGTTTTTCACTTTCCAGACGAGGCGCTTCACGCAGCCACGGTTTATCGTCCTGCCACCAGTCGCCAAGACGCTGTTGCCAACTAAGCCCGGTGTCGTCCATCTCGCCATATAGCGGTTCAGCAAACGGGCAGTTGATATGAACTCCTCCAGCATGAAGCGTACCAAGGGCGTGGTCGATAGTAGAGACCAGCCAACGGGCAGAAATATCCTGTGTCGGGCGCGGCAGTGAAATGCTATGCGTAGGATGAGAGGCGAACATTCCCGGCTGACGAATCGCCTGATTCGCGCCGCAGTCAATGAGCTCCGGCGGGCGATCGGCGGTTAACAGGATCAGTTTTTCTCCGGTTAACCCAGCTTCTATTAGTGCCGGATAGAGATTTGCTACCGCCGTGCCGGAGGTCACAATCACCGCCACCGGCTGCTTGCTGACTTTCGCCAGCCCCAGCGCCAGATGCCCCAGTCCACGCTCATCAAAATGGGTGTGGTGAATAAAGGCGGAATTCTCCGCCGCTGCTAACGTTAACGGTGTAGAACGCGAGCCAGGGGCGATACAAATGTGTCTGACGCCGTGACGCGTTAATGCTTCCAGAATGACCGCCGCCCAGCGTCGGTTAAATGCGCTTACTGACATGAGTTTGTCCGGTATCAATATTGCGGCTAAGTATAAGGAGCTACAAAAATAGATTATTGATATGAATCGGTAATGATGCGACTCATTACTATTCCATTTGTAATAAAGTACGCAGCCCTGCCGCTTTGTTGTCGATTTCCTGCCACTCTTGCTCGGGGTCGGAGCCACGGACAATGCCCGCGCCAGCATATAATCGCACGACATTGCCGCTAATTTTTGCTGAGCGCAGGGAAACGCAGAATTCGCTTTGTTGTAACGAAAGATAGCCCGCGGAACCGGCATACCATTCACGGGTGAACGGTTCGTGACGGGCGATAAACTGCCGCGCCAGGTCACGCGGTAATCCCGCAACCGCAGCCGTTGGCTGCAACTGATGTAAACAGATCACATCATCCGCTTTGTTGAGTGAAGTCCAGATACAGCGGCGCAGATGCTGCACTTTACGCAGACGCAGTACCTGCGGTGGTAAAACATCCAGCGTCTGGGTATCGGCCTGCAATCGTTGGCAGATATCTTCCACCACCAGCATGTTCTCGCGCTGGTTTTTATCATCCGCCATCAGCCACTCACCTAACTGCTGCGCCTGCTTATCATCAGGATGATTTGCTACCGTTCCCGCCAGCGCTTCAGTACGCAGCGCTTTGTCACGCCGCCGCCATAACCGTTCCGGTGAAGAACCAAGAAAAGCATTTTCGCTATCAAAGGCCATGTAAAAATGGTAGCAGTTCAGATTGAGCCGACGACTGGCAGCCATCATCGCCGCCGCATTAACCGGACTTGCGAAATGCAGGTCAGTAGCCCGTGCAAGAACCACTTTGTCGAGTTCACCTTCGGCGATAGTTTGCGTTGCCAGTTCGATTAATCGCGTCCAGCCCGTTTTGTCCGGCCAATGTTGTTCTCGCGTGGTGGTTAAATGTAACCCTGGCAGGGGCTTGATACTCACCAGTGTAGCGATAAATTCTTTTGCCTTTATCGCATCGTGCTGAAGGGAGCTTTCGCTGAATAGCGTCAGCCGCAGCGTGGCTTTACCGCCACAGCGTTGCCATTCCAGGCGTGGTAAAAGTAAATTGCCCTGCGACGGGTCAAATGCATTCAGCCCCCAGATGCGTAAGTCGGCATGTTCCGGGTGCTGGTGAAGAAAACGTTGCGCCTGGTCCAATGATGTAAAATGGGTAATCGCGCCCAGGACGGCAGCTTCTTCATCACCATTACGTTGTTGCCAGTAGAATTGCGGGTACGTTTGCTGACTGGCCAGCCAGCTCAAGGCATCAAAAGCGTCTTTGAGAGGGAAAGGAATATCGAAAATCCGGATGCCTGGTGCTACCGGAAAAGATTGCGATAACTGGCGCAACAGACTTTCCAGCGCCGTGGTGAGTGATTGCACGCGGACCTCTCCCTGTTAAAAGCCTCACATTATACGGGGTACTAACACAAAAAAGCAGTACCCCAGTTTAGGGAGGAAGGCAACCAGGTGAAATTATCGACGCGCGAGCAGTAATCCCATTACAAGGCCAACAGCAGCACCTACACCAATTCCCTGCCAGGGTTTTTCATGGACATAATCATCCGCACGATAAACCGCTTGCTTCGCCCGATAATAGTAATTATCGGAAGCATGGCTGACGCGTTTTTTAACATCCTCCAGCGCTTTTTCAGCCCGTGCTTTTAACTCGATATATTTTTGGTCGGCGGGGTCGCCAGAGGAGCGAAGCACCTCTTCCAGTGTTTCGCTCAGCAACGTCAGGTCATCATCGATACGTGTTTCACCAAATTGATTAGACATTCGCGTTCTCCATTTATGTAAAACCTGTCACTAACTATAGACAACAGTTATCGATTACGCCTGAATGACCTCGCGCGCCATCCCGATGTGGGGAATACCATCTTCCTCGTAAATTTCGGTCACCGGGGTAAAACCAAAACTATGGTAAAAGTTTTGCAGATGTGCCTGAGCACCAAGATAGATGGGCTTCCCAGGCCAGTAACGGGCACATGACTCAAGTGTTTTGTTCATCAGCTGCTGGCCCACTTTTTCACCGCGCCAAGCTTTGCTGACGATCACCCGACCAATCACTACCGGTTCGAGATCATCATCGCTTTTCAGAATCCTCGCATATGCCACCAGTTCCCCGTTTTGCCAGCCAAGAATATGGCGGTTTTCTCCCACCAGGTCGTCGCCATCAATATCCTGATAAGGACAGTTTTGTTCAACGACAAATACTGCACAACGCAGTTGTAATAAAGCATAAAGCTGAGAGACGTTGAGTTCGGAATTATGCAGATCTTGCCAGTCAATCATCGGGCGCTCCTTTGTGATGTTTGTTTTATACTAGCCGCAATACTTTTGAAAAATGTGATGGTCTCATGGAATTAATTTTTTTAGGTACGTCTGCGGGTGTACCGACCCGGACTCGAAATGTCACAGCGATATTACTCAACCTGCAACATCCAACCCAGGCCGGCCTGTGGTTATTTGACTGTGGTGAAGGTACGCAACATCAATTGCTAAGCACAAGTTATAATCCCGGCAAACTGGATCGGATTTTTATCAGCCACTTACATGGCGATCATCTTTTTGGCTTGCCGGGTTTGCTTTGCAGCCGCTCTATGGCAGGGAGTATGCAACCGCTCACTATTTACGGACCAAAAGGTATTCAGGAATTTGTAGAAACCACCCTACGGTTGAGCAGTTCCTGGACGGATTATCCGCTGGACGTCATTGAAATCAGTGCAGGAGAGATCCTGGATGATGGCCTGCGCAAGGTGACCGCGTACCCGATGGAACACCCACTGGAGTGTTATGGTTTTCGCATTGAAGAGCATGAAAAACCTGGCGCATTGGATGCTAAAGGGTTAAAAGCGGCAGGCGTGCAGCCCGGTCCCCTGTTTCAGGATTTAAAAGCGGGCAAAACAGTAACCCTGGAAGACGGCAGGCAAATTAACGGTGCTGATTATTTAGCGCCAGCAACGCCAGGAAAAGTGCTCGCTATTTTTGGTGACACAGCACCCTGTGATAACGCGCTTGAACTTGCCCGACACGCAGACGTGATGATCCATGAAGCAACCCTGGATATGTCGATGGAAGCTAAAGCTAACAGCCGGGGGCACAGTTCGACGTGTCAGGCAGCAACATTGGCGCGAGAAGCCGGTGTAAGTAAATTGATTATTACCCATATCAGCTCACGTTATGACGATAAAGGCTGTCAGCGTATGTTACAGGAGTGCCGCGATATTTTCCCGGCAACCGATCTGGCTCACGATTACGCAGTTTTTAGCGTTTAACGCTGTATTTTTTGTCCTCACTGCCGATAACTGTTTTGTTACAGGCTTTCGCTGAGGACAGGATGGACAATTTCCAGAAAGATATTGATGACAGAGCCAATCTGACTCTGTCTAACCGCTTTGAATTATTACTGTTTCGGCTTGGCACATCGCCGCAGGCAGAGAAATCAGAGCTGTTCGGAATAAATGTTTTTAAGCTGCGCGAAATCATGCCGATGCCACAATTTATCCGCCCGGCAGGTATGAAATCACCGCTTCTCGGCATGGTTAATATTCGCGATCAAGTCATTCCAGTACTGGATCTTCCTGCCATCGCTGGTTGTCAGCCGCAAAGTGGGCTGAATATTTTACTTATCACCGAATACGCCCGCAGTGTGCAGGCATTTGCAGTGGAATCTGTAGAGAATATTGTTCGTCTCGACTGGCAACACGTCCATACCGCAGAAAAATCTATCAATGGTCGATACATCACCAGCGTCGCCAGTGTTGATGACACCAGCCTGGCGATGGTTCTTGATGTTGAGCAAATTCTTTACGATATCGTGCCTTCAAGCCACGGCTTACGCGTCTCGCAGCTTGCTGCTCCTGCTATTCCGCTTGCTTCTGGCGCGGTAGCTCTTGTGGCCGAAGATTCAAAAGTCGCCAGGGCACTGCTGGAGAAAGTCCTTAATACCATGCAGATCCCACATGTGATGCATATCACTGGAAAAAGTGCCTGGGAGAATATTCAGCAACTCGCCAGGCAAGCGAAAGAGGAAGGTGTTCCTGTCAGTGAAAAAATAGCGCTGGTACTTACCGACCTTGAAATGCCAGAAATGGATGGATTCACCCTTACCCGGTTGATTAAAACAGATGAACAGTTGAAGAAAATCCCGGTGATCATCCACTCATCGCTTTCAGGCAATGCGAATGAAGATCATGTGCGCAAAGTTAAAGCAGATGGTTACGTGGCAAAATTTGAAATGAATGAGTTATCTGCCGTTATTGAAGAAGTATTAAAACGTGCCGCACAAAATACTGCGGGGCTGTTGGTCAGCCACCAGTAAGCCCACTAAAAAATATCGCCGTCGATAAACATATCGACGGCGAATAATCATAAATATTAACGTGACAAGCTTTCAGCTAATCCTACCAGTTGTATAAATTCAGCACGGTAACCGTATTGATCTGCACCTTTACCTTCCTGCGCCCAGCTTTGAATCTGCTGCCACGAGGTTTTGTTCAGGTATTCCGAGCCGCGCAGTTTTTGCCCATAGGCCGCTACTGCCGATAAGAAATGCATATCTGGCGAAGCCCTGGAAAAGTTGCGAGTCACTGCACTGGATATAATTGGCATCTCAACCAGACGACTGCTTTCACCTTGTGGTGCTTTATACCGCAATTTCACCCACATTAATTCATTACTGTTACTGGTCTGTGTTGATGCAGGAGATTTGCCATAACGTAATTTATCAACTGAAGCTTGTTGCCCGGCAAGGGTTAACTCAAATAAGACAGTAACATGTTTGCCCGCACCTATATCGCCAGCATCTACGGCATCGTTATTAAATTCATCCGCCCGTAGCTGTCGTTTCTCATAGCCAATCTGGCGATATTCAATAACTTGTTGTGGGTTAAATTCGATCTGTGCTTTAACGTCCTTTGCCACAGTGACCAGGGTCTGATTCATCTCATTGCTGAGTACTTTTTGTGCTTCCGATAATGAATCAAGGTAGCTGTAGTTACCGTTTCCGGTATCGGCTATTTTCACCATCATCGCTTCGTTGTAATTATTATCTCCTACACCAAGGGTGGATAGTGTAATACCACTTTCACGTTGTTTTTTTACTAAATCCTCAACTGACGAGGGATCATCTCCAATATTAAAGTCGCCATCTGTTGCCAGTAAAATGCGATTGACGCCCCCTTTTATATACCCCGCCTGTGCCTGCTCATAAGCCATCGCCACTCCGGCGCCCCCATTAGTACCACCACCTGCCTGAAGGTTTGCGATGGCATTGAGAATGGTGTTTTTTTCCGCTCCTGATGTTGAGGACAACAATAACCTGGCAGAACCTGCATAAGTAACAATTGAGATACGATCCTGGTCGCGTAATTCGTTAACTAACAATTTAAGTGAGGATTTAATTAATGGCAGACGCTCATCTGAGTTCATGGAACCGGATGTATCAATAAGAAAAACTAAATTCGTAGGCGGTAATTTGCTACGCGCAATATCGTTGGCGGCAATATCCAGCCGCAGCAAGGTGTGTTTCTCATTCCACGGTGCGGGAGTAAGTTCATAGTTGATGCTAAAAGGAGAATTTTCTTCACAACCTTTGCATCCAGGAATATTTTTCTTTGTTGCTTCGGTTAAAGGAAAGTAGTTAACCAACTCTTCAACACGCACGACATCTGCACCAGGTAATGAACCCGTTTTCAGAAAGCGCCGGACATTGGCATAACTTCCTGTATCAACATCAAAGCTAAAGGTCGCCAGCGGTTCTTGTGCGGTTTGTTTTATCGGGTTAGCTTCATGATGTGTGTAACGGGCGGTATTTTGTTGCAATTGACCTTGTTGCACTGGTGAAGGTGCGTATGCACTCATGGTCACATAATGCCATCTTTCCTCTGCTTGTGGAGAGCTGACTGAGGAACTGCATCCACTAAGTAGCACTCCACATATAGATATTATGTATATTTTATTGACACGCATATAAATTCCTTTTATTTGACAAAACCAGAGAGGCAGCAAACATAGCCTCTTAAGAAAAATTAGCCAATCAAAATATATTCATAAAAATAATTAGCGGATTATTCCTGGAAAGCGATAAATCATGAAAATAACCACCAATATATCATATCGTTTTTTGTATACGTCATAACATTACGATAACTTATTTAAATACCCTCCAGATATCATTAATAAAAATTTATGATATTACAAACAAAATAATTCACTGCAAATATAACTCACTACAAAGAAGTCATTTTTTACTCAGAAGTAAGATATTTCTCGAGCTGGCTCCAGAAAAATAACCTCCTCAGTTTTATTCTGCGGTAAGTGTTTTAAGATATGCAAAATAAAATCTAACGGAGGGAAAACAAATGGGAATGATTGGCTATTTTGCGGAAATCGACTCAGAAAAGATTAACCAACTGCTTGAGTCAGCTGAAAAACCTTTAATGGACAATATTCATGACACGCTTTCAGGATTACGCCGACTGGATATTGATAAACGCTGGGATTTTTTACACTTTGGCCTGACGGGCACCTCTGCTTTTGATCCAGCTAAGAATGATCCGCTGAGTCGTGCTGTGCTTGGTGAACACAGCCTCGAAGATGGCATAGATGGTTTCCTGGGGTTGACCTGGAATCAGGAGTTAGCTGCGACAATCGACCGACTGGAAGCTCTTGACCGAAATGTGCTGCGTAAACAGTTTTCCATTCAGCGACTCAATGAAATGGAGATTTATCCGGGAGTAACCTTTTCAGAAGAGTTAGAGGGGCAACTCTTTGCTTCGATCATGCTCGATATGGAAAAATTAATTAGTGCTTATCGGCGTATACTGCGACAGGGGAATCATGCGCTGACGGTTATTGTTGGGTGATTCAGCTGGTAGCACAATGGAAAGTGGATGTCTGGAAGTTTAAATGAAGCATTCGTATTAAAAGCTGGATATAATGCAAAAATATTTTATCCAGCTTACGAATGATTTAGCTTCGTTTCAACCTGTAGTATAAGGCTTTAAGGTTATTGTAATGAAATTGAAAAAAGCATTGGACTACACATTTCTGATTAACAAATTAAAAGCTCAAGGAATTATATTCTATGCAGGTTTGAGTGAGGCCGAGATTACTGCCATTGAGCAAACTTTTAATTTCCGCTTTCCACTCGATTATAAAGCATTTTTGCATAATGCTTTGCCAGCGACTGAAGGTTTTATTCACTGGCGGCAAACTCTGCACTCTGGAAAAATGGAACGCGAGGTGAAACAGAGATTAAAAATTCCTTTAGATGGTATATTATACGATGTTATGAAAAACAATTTTTGGTTTGATATATGGGGAGAAAAACTACTTAATTTAGATTCACGTAAAGATCATTTTGATAAAATCTCAAACCAATGCCCAGTTTTGATTCCTTTATATAAGCATCGATATATGTCTACATCTTCGTATACTGGTGGTAATCCCGTGTATTCAATATATAACAGCGATATCATCTGTGCTGGCAACGATCTGTCATCCTGGATAAAAACGGAATTCAACCTGTCATTACCTGGAAATTATCAGACAGATAAAAAGCCTGTTCAATTTTGGGATGATTTTTTATAAATCGTGTCCGTTGTGGCGACGTGGGAAAATCTCAATATTATCCTTTACAAATTGCAGTAATATAGCGTCGGCTTCACTATCCAGTTGTTCACAGTGCTTCATAAATTTTTTAAATTTATCATCTTTAATGATGTTATTATGGTCTTTGCCTTGTACTCTTAACTCATCATAACGATTTCTCGCCACAACAATAACTTCAGCCATTTCATCTAAGCCTACTACCTGTAATTGTTGGGGGACATTTTCTATCTCATAATATAACGCACTATCCAGCCCTTCCCATCCCCAATAGTTACGCCATTCACATACCAGCATAAAGGCTTGTAATTGTGGAGGTAGCGACTGGAATGCCTTAAAACCAAACCAGAATTGGCATGTCAGATTCCATTCATATGCTATTGCTAATTCTATGTTACTTAAAGCATCTCCGGTATCCTTATTTTTACGCAAAATCAATTCCGTCAGTGTATAGCGCTGTTCATCAATACGCCGTAGTGCTTCTGCAATATCATAGTTTGTCGCCAGTAAAACATTCTCTGCTTCCTGATGAATGACATCTGCTTTTGCAGTCAATATATTGATTTGATCAATATGAAACAACTTAATGGCTTCATCAACATCACCACCCGTCTTCTCTAACAAACGCCTGGCAGCCTGGATACCGACAGGTACGTTCTCCCGAAGTGTGCGAATCTCACTTAACCATTCCATTGGTTTTCCTTGTGTATTGTATTAGGAAGTGAATCATTATACTTCGACGCAGATATAGATTTATATGTTCTTTTTATTAGCAACAATTAACACCATAAAAAAACCGCCGAAATCGGCGGTTTTTTTACATCAACACTCAACCTTACATCAGCGGCATTGCTAACCGCACAATGCTAATCAGCGGTTGCGGCCATACACCCAGCACCAGTACCAACAGTGCAGAGATCAGCACCACGATACCACCTGCGCTGTACTGCCAGTTTGACGGTGCATCGCGACCCGGTTGCTCCGGGGCGTGCAGGTATAAGCTCACCGCTACGCGCAGGTAGTAGTAGAGGCCGATTGCCGAACCGACAACCACCGCGCCCACCAGCCACCACAAGTGTGCCTGGACACCGACCGCCAGCACATAGAACTTACCGATAAAGCCCAGCGTCATTGGGATACCCGCCAGAGACAGCATCATCACCGTCATCACTGCCGCGAGGATCGGACGATGCCAGAACAGACCGCGGTAAGAGAACAGGGAATCAGCATCCGGGCCACGGTACGGGCTGGACATCAGGCTGACTACGCCAAATGCGCCGAGGCTGCTGAACAGATAACCGGCCAGGTAAACCCCTACCGCTTCCATCGACATCTCGCCAGTTTGCAGCGCAATCAGCGCCACCAGCAGATAGCCGAGGTGAGAGATAGACGAGTAACCGAGCAGACGTTTGATATTGGTCTGGCTCAGTGCCATCAGGTTACCGAAGATGATAGAGGCAAAGGCGATAATCGCCAGCACCACGCGAATCGCTTCGCTATCACCCACTGGTGCGTAGAGGAACAGACGCATCACCACGCCGAAGATAGCGATTTTGCTCGCCGTCGCCAGGAAGGTAGAAACCGGCGCAGGCGCGCCCTGGTATACGTCTGGCGTCCACAGGTGGAACGGCACCAGAGAGAGCTTGAAGCCGAGGCCGACAATCATCAGGCCAAAACCTGCCAGCAACAGCGGCTCGTTGAGCATGCCGTCGCCAAGGTTTTTACCCAGTGCAACGAACGACAGGTCGCCAGACTGCGCGTACACCAGTGCCATACCAAACAGCAGGAAAGAAGACGCTGCAGCAGAAAGGATGGTGTATTTGATACTGGCTTCCAGCGAACGTTTCTGGCGGAAAGCGTAACCGACCAGGCCAAACAGCGGCAGAGAGATCAGTTCAATACCGAGGAACAGAGACGCCAGGTGATTGGCATTCGCCAGCAGGATCCCGCCCAGAGCGGCAATTAACACCAACAGGTAGAACTCGTCCTTGTTGTCGTTATAGCCTTCAAGCCACGGGTAGGCGAAAGTACAGGTGGCGAGGCTCGCCAACAATACAAGCCCAGTGTAAAGCATGGCGAAACCATCAACGCGCATCAGCGGCGTAACGTCCATAGCGCCCGCCTGGCCGACAAACCAGAGCGAAACCAGCGCCGCGTTAAGCCCAATAACCGAGAGCGTAGCGTTGAGGAAATGATTGCGTCGCCACGCAATGGAGAGCATCACAACCACCACCGTCAAGCCGACGATCAGCAACGGTAGCAGTGCGATCAGGTTTTGTGGAGTTATTGTCATGGCGATTTACGGCCTTGTAGTAGTAACGGAATTAACAAACCACTGCTGGATATTGCCAATCGCGGAATGCGAGGTATCCAGAATCGGCTGCGGATAGAAGCCCAGCAGTACCAGCAGCACCACCAGCAACAGGATCATAAACAGCTCACGCAGCGACATCCCTGGCAGTTCTTTGCTGGCAATCTCGCTTTTCGCTTTACCGAAGTAAGCGCGATGAAGCATCGCCAGCGAATAAACAGAAGCAAAGACCAGCCCGAAGGTAGAGATAACGGTAATCATCGGGACAACCTGGAAGCTGCCGAACAGGATCATAAATTCGCCGACGAAGTTACCGGTGCCTGGCATCCCAAGCGTTGCCACTGCAAAGAACAGCGACAGTGCTGGCAGCCATTTCATTTTGCTCCACAGACCGCCCATCATGCGCATATCGCGGGTATGGATACGCTCATAAAGCTGACCGCAGAGAATAAACAGACCCGCCGCCGACAAGCCGTGAGCAATCATCTGAATGACCGCGCCCTGGTAGGCCAACTGGCTGCCGGTGTAGATAGCAATCAGCACGAAGCCCATGTGGGAAACCGAGGTGTAGGCGATCAGACGTTTGATATCGGTCTGGGCGAAGGCCATCCACGCACCGTAGAAGATGCCGATAACACCCAACCACATGGCGATTGGCGCGAACTCTGCCGACGCGTTCGGAAACAGTGGCAGAGAGAAACGCAGCAAACCGTAAGCGGCGGTTTTCAGCAAGATCCCCGCGAGGTCAACGGAACCGGCAGTCGGTGCCTGAGAGTGCGCATCCGGCAGCCAGCCATGCAGCGGAACCACCGGCATTTTCACTGCGAAGGCGATGAAGAAGCCCAGCATCAACAGATATTCCACGCCGTTAGACATCGGCGTATTCAGCAGCTCTTCATAATTGAACGTCCAGACACCGGTCGCATTGTAGTGAACAAAAACCAGCGCCAGGATAGCAATCAACATCACCAGACCACTCGCCTGGGTGTAAATGAAGAACTTGGTTGCCGCCGTGATACGCGTTTTACCGTCAGAAGCTTTATGCCCCCAAAGTGCGATCAGGAAGTACATCGGCACCAGCATCATTTCCCAGAAAAAGAAGAACAGGAACATGTCGATGGCAAGGAACACGCCGATAACGCCGCCCAGGATCCACATCAGGTTGAGGTGGAAGAAGCCCTGATATTTTTCGATCTCTTTCCACGAACAAAGTACCGCCAGCACGCCGAGCAGACCGGTCAGCACGACCATCAGCAGCGACAGACCATCAATGGCGAGATGAATAGAGATACCAAAACGCGGGATCCATGGCATGTCGAATTCAGACTGCCACTGCGGAATTCCGGCGGATTGCGTCAGTGAATAACCGCCCTGCAACCACAGTTGCAGCGACAGCGCCAGCGTCAATCCCATGGTGATCAGCGCGATCCAGCGTGGCACCTTGACGCCAAAGCGTTCGGTCTGCCAGCACAGGAAGCCGCCAATAAAGGGAATTAATATTAGCCAGGGTAGTAACATGGCGATCTTTATTCCTTGTAAAAGTCCCGTCAGGACCGGATTTTCAACGAATTCTCACGACAGAAAATTCTCTTCGGACCGGGGGTAGTGTCGGATACACCGCCAAGACGGCTTATCCGACCTACGTTCTTATATGCCCAGGGGCAATCCCACAATCCTTAACTCAACGCAGTACCATCAACAGTGCCAGCACCACGACCGCACCGATGCTCATGGATGCCACATACCAGCGCAGGTAGCCGTTCTCACTGAACAGCAGACCTTTACCCGCAAAGCGCGAGAGAACCGCCGGAATGTTCATCATTGAGTTCAGCGGATCGCGTTTCAGTAACCAGGCAATACCCAGGAACGGCTTGACGAACACTATGTCGTACAGCCAGTCAAAGCCCCAGGCGTTGTACCACCAGGTACCCAGCAGACGGCCCGGCGCACTGTTGGCGATGGAGGTCACCAGAGTACGTTTACCCAGCCACAGCCAGGCTGCCAGCAGAATGCCAACCACCGCGACCACGCCTGAGGTAATTTCCAGGGTCAACATGCTGCCGTGCGCCAGTTCCGTAGTTTGCGGAAGCACGCCCTGCAGCGGCGGTACAATCAGTGCGCCAACGAAGGTGGAAAGGATCAGCAGCACAATCAGCGGCAGGCTGTGAGTAATCCCTTTCACGGCGTGAGCATGAATTTGTTCTTTCCCGTGGAAGACGATGAAAATCATACGGAAGGTGTAGAGAGAGGTCATAAACGCACCGACCAGACCTGCCACCATCAGATTGATATGACCATTCGCCATCGCACCGGCGAGGATCTCATCCTTACTGAAGAAGCCCGCAGTAACCAGCGGCAGTGCCGACAGTGCTGCACCACCCACCAGGAAGCAGAGATAAACCAGCGGAATAGATTTACGCAGACCGCCCATCTTGAAGATGTTCTGTTCGTGATGGCAGGCCAGAATGACGGAACCGGATGCCAGGAACAGCAGCGCTTTAAAGAACGCGTGGGTCATCAAGTGGAAAATCGCCGCATCCCATGCCTGTACGCCAAGCGCAAGGAACATGTAGCCAATCTGGCTCATGGTGGAGTAAGCGAGAACACGTTTGATGTCGGTCTGTACCAGCGCGGCAAAACCGGCCAGCAGCAGCGTAACTGCCCCGACAATACCCACCAGATGCAGAACTTCCGGGGTCATCAGGAACAGGCCGTGGGTACGGGCGATCAGGTAGACACCCGCGGTTACCATTGTTGCAGCATGGATCAGCGCGGAGACAGGCGTCGGGCCCGCCATCGCGTCGGCAAGCCATGTCTGCAACGGCAACTGCGCAGATTTACCGACCGCACCGCCCAGCAGCATCAGCGTCGCCCACATCAGCATGTTATTGCCGTCAGCAAAGTGCGCTGGTGCCAGTTCCACCATTTCGCGGAAGTTCAGGGTGCCCAGTTCGTTGTAAAGAATGAACAGCGCGAAAGCGAGGAACACGTCACCCACACGGGTCACGACGAACGCTTTCATTGCCGCTGCACCATTCTTCGGATCGGTGTAATAGAAACCGATCAACAGATAGGAGCACAGGCCAACGCCTTCCCAGCCGAGGTACATCAGCAGCAGGTTGTCGGCGAGCACCAGAACTACCATACTGGCGATGAACAGGTTGGTGTAAGCGAAGAAGCGAGAGTAGCCCTCTTCACCACGCATGTACCAGGAGGCGTACATGTGAATAAGGAAACCGACACCGGTGACTACCGAGAGCATGGTCAGCGACAGGCCGTCCAGCACCAGATTGAAACCGATATTAAAGTCGCCTACCGACATCCACGTCCACAGCGGCTGGCTGTAAGGCTGCTCGCCGTTAGCGAAAAAATCGACGCCGATAAAGGCGGTTACCAGCGCCGCCAGGCCCACAGAGCCTACGCCGACGATCGCTGAGACGTTTTCAGACCAGCGCCCACGGGAGAACGCCAGCAGGACGAAGCCAATCAATGGCAAAATAATGGTTAAGGCAAGCATGTTCATCCGCGCATCTCACTTACTGAATCGATGTTCAGGTTCTGGCGACGACGGTGAAGTTGCAGCAGCAGCGCAAGGCCGATACTCGCTTCCGCCGCCGCGAGGCTGATGGCGAGAATGTACATCACCTGACCGTCGGTCTGGCCCCAGTAGCTTCCGGCGACCACAAAGGCCAGCGCAGAGGCGTTAATCATGATTTCCAGACCAATCAGCATAAAAAGCAGATTGCGACGGATAACCAGACCGGTTAAACCAAGAACGAATAAGATTGCCGCGAGGATCAGTCCATGTTGTAAGGGGATCATGCGTGCTCCTCCGTTTTTCTTTTCGCGCTGTCGTCTTTACGATTGCTCAGCACTTCACCCGCACGCTCTTCACGACCGACGTGGAAGGCCACAACCAGACCAGCCAGCAGCAGCATAGAAGCCAGTTCCACCGCCAGTACATAAGGCCCGAACAGCGTGATACCTACTGCTTTAGCACTGATTGGCGTACCGTCGATACCCTGATCGTTAACACCGAGAATGGCGTAAACAATCACCACCAGCATGATGGCTGACAAAATTGCCGGACCAATCCACACCTGCGGTTTCAGCCACTGGCGTTCCTGTTCGATTTCCGAACCGCCCAGGTTGAGCATCATCACCACGAACACGAACAGCACCATAATGGCACCCGCGTAGACGATAATTTCCAGCGCACCGGCGAAGTAAGCGCCCAGTGAGAAGAACACCCCGGAAATCGCCAGCAGCGAAATAATCAGGTACAGCAATGCGTGTACCGGATTGGTATGGGTGATCACTCGCAAGGTCGCAAGTATGGCTATCAGGCCACAGATATAAAAAGCGAACTCCATTGCCCCTCTCCTTACGGTAACAGGCTCTTGACGTCGATAGGCTTGGCTTCGTTCTCTGCTTCGCCCTTATCTTTGCCGTCGATTGCCATACCTGCCATCCGGTAGAAGTTATATTCCGGGTATTTGCCCGGACCGGAGATCAGCAGATCCTCTTTCTCATAAACCAGATCCTGGCGCTTGTATTCCCCCATTTCGAAATCCGGGGTTAACTGAATAGCCGTAGTCGGACAGGCTTCTTCGCACAGACCACAGAAAATGCAGCGTGAGAAGTTGATGCGGAAAAATTCCGGATACCAGCGACCGTCTTTGGTTTCTGCTTTTTGCAGCGAGATACAGCCGACCGGGCAGGCTACCGCGCAGAGGTTACAGGCTACGCAACGCTCTTCGCCGTCCGGGTCGCGGGTCAGAACGATGCGACCACGATAACGGGGCGGCAGATAGACCGGCTCTTCCGGGTACATTCGCGTTTCGCGTTTGGCGAACGCGTGCAGGCCGATCATCCAGATACTACGAACCTGGGTGCCGAAACCTACTAACAATTCTTTTAAGGTCATGGTCTTAGTGCCCCTTATTGCGCCTGCCAGAGAATGACAGCCGCCGTTACCAGCAAGTTGATCAGCGTCAGCGGCAGGCAGATTTTCCAGCCGAAGGACATTACCTGGTCATAACGCGGACGCGGTAACGACGCACGAATCAAAATGAACATCATCATAAAGAACGCGGTTTTCAGCGCGAACCAGATGAATGGCGGTAAGAACGGGCCTTGCCAGCCACCGAAGAACAGCGTCACCATCAATGCGGAGATGGTCACAATCCCGATGTATTCGCCCACGAAGAACAGACCGAACTTCATGCCGGAATATTCAATGTGGTAACCATCCGCCAGTTCCTGCTCGGCTTCCGGCTGGTCAAACGGGTGACGGTGACACACCGCCACGCCCGCGATGGCAAAGGTAATAAAACCAAAGAATTGCGGGATGACGTTCCACACGTGCGCCTGGCTGTTAACGATGTCGGTCATGTTGAATGAACCGGCCTGCGCCACCACGCCCATCAGGGAAAGCCCGAGGAACACTTCGTAGCTCAGGGTCTGCGCAGAAGCACGCATCGCACCCAGCAGCGAGTATTTGTTGTTACTTGACCAGCCCGCAAACAGCACCGCGTAAACCGCCAGACCTGCCATCATCAGGAAGAACAAAATCCCGATGTTCAGGTCGGCAACCACCCAACCCGGACTGACTGGCACAATCGCAAAGGCCAGCAGCAGCGAGGTAAAGGCAATCATCGGTGCCAGAGTAAAGATGACGCGATCCGAGAATTTCGGGATCCAGTCTTCTTTAAAGAACATTTTGATCATGTCCGCGACCAGCTGGAGCGAACCGCCCCAGCCAACACGGTTAGGTCCGTAACGGTTCTGGAACAGACCCAGCAGGCGACGTTCGCCAAAGCTCATGAATGCCCCGCAGGTGACAACCACCAGCAGGATCACCACCGCTTTGAGGATGGTCAGCAGGATCTCAATCAGTTCCGGTGATAACCAACTCATTGTTGTGCCTCCTTGAGATCCTCAAGATGCGCGCCAGCCAGCACCGGAGCAATGCCGGACATGCCCATCGGCAAGCCCACCTGCCCTGCCGTCAGCCCTTCGGCGATTTCAACCGGCAGCGTGACCGTGTTGCCATCGTAACTAAAGGAGACGCGTGTACCCGCGTTCACCCCCAACTTCGCGGCATCCGCTGGGTTGAGTTTGATGTACGGTTGCGGCATACGGCTCTGGAAGACCGGAGCACGCTGTGACAATTCATCGCTGCCAAACAGGTGGTAGTACGGCGCGATACGCCATTTCCCTTCCTGCGGCTGGAAGCGTGCCGGTACGCTGGTGAAGTAATCCAGACCGTTTTCGCTGGTTTCAAACAGACGCACGCCCGGATCGCCAAAGCGCAGTTTGCCGCCCACTTCGTCCTGGAATTTGTTCCACGCCTGCGGGGAGTTCCAGCCCGGCGCCCAGGCAAACGGCACTTGCGAACGGTGCGCGGTCGGCTGGTTGTTACCTTCCATCGAGAAGGTGAACATGGTGTCAATATCCTGCGGCTGACGCGGCTCATGAACGCTGATGTTGGCGCGCATGGCGGTACGACCGCTGTAACGGTGCGGCTCACGGGCCAGTTTCTGCCCACGAATACGGAATGTCGCATCCGGCGCAGCATCTTTGATTCCCGCCAGTTCCGGAATTTTCGCCACAACAGCGTCAATCACATGGTCGAGCTGCGTCCAGTCCACTTCACGGCTCAGCAGGGTGCTGTGCAGCGAGTGCAGCCAGCGCCAGCTTTCCAGCATCACAGTTTTGCTGTCGTAATAAGCCGGATCGTAAACCTGGAAGAAACGTTGGGCGCGGCCTTCGTTGTTGATCACCGTACCGTCGCTTTCAGCAAAGCTGGCGGCGGAAAGTACCAGATGGGCGTTTTCCATAATCGCTGTGCGTTGATGGTCAACCACCATCACCAGCGGCGCTTTCGCCAGCGCAGCATTCACGCGGGTAGCGGAAGCGTGACGATGCAGATCGTTTTCCAGCACCACCACCGCGTCGGCGCGTCCGGTTTCCAGTTCGGTTAACGCTTCTTCAAGCGATCCACCGCCCATAATGCCCAGCCCCATGCTGTTGACGGAACGGGCAATCATGGTGATACCGACGTCAGCGCCGCGACCTTTCAGGGCTTTCGCCACGTTAGCCGCTGCCTGAATCACTTCAGCGCTACCAGCGTTCGTCCCGGAGATAATTAACGGTTTCTTCGCACCTGCCAGTGCCTGCACGATGACGTCGATTTTGCTTTGCAGTTCAGGCTCGATACCGTCAACCGCTGGCGCGGAGTTATCCAGCGCATGAGCGATGGCAAAACCTAAACGCGCCTGATCTTCAACCGGTGCGCGGTAAGTCCACGCCGCGATATCATCCAGACGGGTGTCATCAACGTTAGTCACAAACAGCGGATGCTTCGCACGTTGGCCAATGTTGAGGATTGCCGCGATCTGCCAGTCAGCCACTTTCTGTGCTGCCGCCATTTCGCGTGCTTTACCTTTCACCGCCTGACGCACTGCCAGCGCAACGCGCGCGCCGGTCTGGGTAACGTCTTCGCCCAGCACCAGTACCGCATCGTAAGATTCAATTTCGCGTAAGGCCGGAGTATAAATGCCGCCTTCGCGCAGAACTTTTAGCGCCAGTTGCAGACGTTCCTGCTCACCGTGAGCGATACCGGTATAGAAGTTTTCTTCGCCCACCAGCTCACGCAGCGCAAAGTTGCTTTCCACGCTGGCACGCGGAGAACCGATGCCGATGACTTTCTTCGACTGACGCAGAATATCTGCCGCGCCCTGCATTGCCTGTTCGGCGTTGAGGGTAATGAAATCATCGCCACGACGCTGTACTGGCTGACGCGGACGATCTTTCAGGTTGACGTAGCCGTAACCGAAACGACCTCGGTCGCAGAGGAAGTAGTGGTTTACCGTACCGTTGTAACGGTTTTCGATACGACGCAGCTCGCCATAACGCTCGCCGGGGCTGATGTTACAGCCGATGGAACATTGCTGGCAGATGCTCGGCGCAAACTGCATATCCCATTTACGGTTATAACGCTCGGAGTGCGTTTTGTCGGTGAATACGCCGGTCGGGCAAATTTCGACCAGGTTACCGGAGAATTCGCTTTCCAGGGTGCCGTCTTCCGGGCGACCGAAGTAGACGTTGTCATGTGCACCGTAAACGCCCAGATCTGTACCGTCAGCGTAATCTTTGTAGTAACGCACGCAGCGGTAGCAGGCGATGCAACGGTTCATTTCGTGAGAGATGAACGGCCCCAGATCCTGATTGCGGTGGGTACGTTTGGTGAAACGGTAGCGACGGAAGCTGTGTCCGGTCATCACGGTCATATCCTGAAGATGGCAGTTACCGCCCTCTTCACATACCGGACAATCGTGCGGGTGGTTGGTCATCAACCACTCGACCACGCTTTCACGGAACTGTTTCGCTTCTTCGTCGTCAATGGAAATAAAGGTGCCATCGGAAGCCGGTGTCATACAGGACATCACCAGGCGACCACGCGTGTCTTCCGCGTTTTGGTATTGCTTCACCGCACACTGGCGGCAAGCACCGACGCTTCCCAGCGCCGGATGCCAGCAAAAGTAAGGAATATCAAGGCCCAGAGACAGACAAGCTTCCAGCAGGTTGTCCGCTCCGTTGACCTCGTATTCTTTGCCGTCTACATGAATTGTAGCCATTAGCATGCTTCCAGTTTTCTCAGTCAGAGACTGAGCGTTAATCGAAATTCGGTTACCAGCGCTCTTTCAGCAGGTTCGGCTGAATCCCATTAATCAAATGGGTATTGCTGAACGGCTGTTTGATTCCCGCCTCAAATTCTTCGCGGAAATATTTGATGGCGCTCTGTAACGGCTCCACTGCACCAGGTGCGTGGGCACAAAAAGTTTTACCCGGACCTAAGAATCGACACAGTTGCTCAAGTGTTTCGATATCGCCCGGCTGACCTTCGCCACGCTCCAGCGCGCGCAGAATTTTCACGCTCCACGGCAGACCATCACGGCACGGCGTACACCAGCCGCAGGACTCACGGGCGAAAAATTCTTCCAGGTTTCGTACCAGCGACACCATGTTGATCTCGTGATCAACCGCCATCGCCAGCGCCGTACCCAGACGGCTGCCCGCTTTACCGATACTTTCGAATTCCATCGGCAGGTCAAGGTGCGCTTCGGTCAGGAAGTCGGTGCCCGCGCCGCCTGGCTGCCAGGCTTTGAATTTCAGGCCGTCACGCATACCACCGGCGTAATCTTCGAGGATCTCGCGTGCGGTGGTGCCAAACGGCAGTTCCCACAGACCCGGATTTTTCACCCGACCGGAGAAGCCCATCAGCTTGGTGCCAGCATCTTTACTTTTCGAGATGTTCTGATACCACTCCACGCCGTTAGCAAGGATCGCCGGAACGTTACACAGGGTTTCGACGTTATTGACACAGGTCGGTTTACCCCATACGCCGGAGGTTGCCGGGAATGGTGGCTTCGAGCGCGGGTTAGCACGACGCCCTTCCAGGGAGTTGATTAACGCTGTTTCTTCCCCGCAGATGTAGCGCCCTGCCCCGGTATGGACGAACAGTTCGAAGTCGAAACCTGTTCCCATAATGTTTTTGCCAAGCAGCCCTGCTTCGGTGGCTTCGGCAATGGCACGGCGCAGATTCACTGCCGCTTCGATATATTCGCCGCGCAGGAAGATATAGCCACGGTAAGCTTTCAGCGCAAACGCGGAGATGAGCATACCTTCCACCAGCAGGTGCGGCAGTTGCTCCATCAGCAGGCGGTCTTTATAAGTGCCCGGCTCCATTTCATCGGCGTTACACAGCAGGTAACGGATGTTCATGGATTCGTCTTTCGGCATCAGGCTCCATTTCAGGCCAGTCGAGAAGCCCGCACCGCCGCGCCCTTTCAGACCAGCGTCTTTAACCTGATTGACGATCTCGTCCGGAGACAGCCCGGTCAGCGCCTTACGCGCGCCTTCATAACCGTTTTTGCTGCGATATTCGTCCAGCCACACTGGCTGTTTGTCATCGCGCAGACGCCAGGTCAGCGGATGCGTTTCGGGAGTACGGATAATGTTTTTCATTTATACCGCTCCAGCAGTTCAGGGATCGCTTCCGGGGTCAGATGCGCGTGAGTGTCCTCATCGATCATCATGTTTGGCCCTTTATCACAGTTCCCCAGGCAGCAAGTTGGCAGCAGCGTAAAGCGACCGTCAAATGTCGTTTGCCCTGGTTTGATGTTCAGCTTTTTCTCCAGCGCCGCCTGAATACCCTGGTAACCGTTAATGTGACAGACCACGCTGTCGCAATAACGGATCACATGGCGACCAACCGGCTGGCGGAAGATCTGGCTGTAGAAAGTAGCCACGCCTTCGACATCACTTGCGGGAATACCCAGAACGTCAGCGATCGCGTGGATCGCGCCGTCTGGCACCCATCCACGCTGTTTCTGAACGATTTTCAGCGCTTCAATGGACGCCGCACGCGGGTCTTCGTAGTGGTGCATCTCGTGCTCAATCGCTTCACGCTCAGCCGCACTCAGCTCAAAAGCCTCGGTTTGTGGTTGTTGATTCTCGTGCATAATTAGCGGTCCACATCTGACATAACAAAATCGATACTGCCCAGATAAACAATCAGGTCAGACACCAGGCTGCCGCGGATCGCCGCCGGAATTTGCTGCAAATGCGCATAACTCGGCGTACGGATACGGGTGCGATAACTCATGGTGCTGCCGTCGCTGGTCAGGTAGTAACTGTTGATCCCTTTGGTCGCCTCAATCATCTGGAAAGATTCATTGGCAGGCATCACCGGCCCCCACGACACTTGCAGGAAGTGGGTGATCAGGGTTTCGATATGTTGCAGCGTGCGCTCTTTCGGCGGCGGCGTGGTCAGCGGGTGATCTGCTTTGAACGGGCCTTCCGGCATGTTGTTGAGGCACTGCTCAAGAATGCGCAGACTCTGACGCAATTCTTCCACTTTCAGCATTACGCGGGTGTAGCAGTCAGAAACACCACCACCAACCGGAATTTCAAAGTCGAAGTTTTCATAGCCAGAATAAGGACGCGCCTTACGCACATCGAAGTCGATCCCGGTAGCGCGCAAACCAGCACCGGTGGTGCCCCACTCCAGCGCCTCTTTCGCGCCGTAGGCGGCTACGCCCTGGGAACGGCCTTTCAAAATGGTGTTTTGCAGCGCCGCTTTCTCATAAGACGCCAGACGTTTCGGCATCCAGTCGAGGAACTCACGCAGCAGGCGATCCCAGCCACGCGGCAGGTCGTGCGCTACGCCGCCAATACGGAACCACGCCGGGTGCATACGAAAACCAGTGATCGCTTCCACCAGATCGTAGATTTTCTGACGATCGGTAAAGGCGAAGAACACTGGCGTCATCGCACCGACGTCCTGAATAAAGGTCGAGATGTACAGCAGATGGCTGTTAATGCGGAACAGTTCGGAGAGCATTACGCGGATCACGTTAACGCGATCTGGTACGGTGATCCCGGCCAGTTTCTCTACCGCCAGAACATACGGCATCTCGTTAACGCAGCCGCCGAGATATTCGATACGGTCGGTATACGGAATGTAGCTGTGCCATGACTGGCGTTCGCCCATTTTCTCCGCACCACGATGGTGATAGCCGATGTCTGGTACGCAGTCGACAATCTCTTCGCCATCGAGTTGCAAAACGATACGGAAAGCACCGTGTGCCGACGGGTGGTTCGGACCGAGGTTGAGGAACATGAAGTCTTCATTTTCGGTGCCGCGCTTCATCCCCCACTCTTCCGGTTTGAAGGTCAGGGCTTCCATCTCCAGATCCTGTTTGGCTTTGGTCAGCTCAAACGGCGAGAATTCGGTAGCGCGCGCCGGGTAATCTTTACGCAGCGGGTGACCTTTCCAGGTTTGCGGCATCATGATGCGGCGCAAATTGGGGTGACCGTCGAAAGTAATGCCAAACAGATCCCAGGTTTCACGCTCATACCAGTTAGCGTTCGGGAACAGCTTGGTGAAGGTCGGTACGTGCAGGTCGTTTTCTGCCAGCGCCACCTTCAGCATGATGTCGCGGTTACGATCGATAGAAATCAGATGGTAGAAAACGGAAAAATCCGCGGCAGGTAACCCTTCGCGGTGTGTGCGCAGACGTTCGTCCATGCCGTGTAAGTCAAACAGCATGACGTAAGGTTTCGGCAGTTTCTTTAAGAAATCACCCACTTCCAGTAATTGTTCACGCTTGATCCACACAACGGGAACCCCGGTGCGAGTCGCCTGAACAGTAAAGGCATCCGGCCCAAAACGGTTGCGCAGTTCGCCAATCACCGGATCATCAAGATGATCGCGGGTCTGCCAGGCGGGTTCTTGCGCGGTTAAGTCGGTCATATTGTTCACCATTGCAAATGGTCCGTGGTGACTGTCGGCGCAGTAAGCTTCGCGAAATAGATTTAGGAATAAGCGAAGAAAAATCCCTTTGCCGACAGGCGCAAATTAAATCTCGTCAGGTGTACGCAGGTTGGTAACGGCAATGCGTTCACCGCGCTTGCGTTCGCGCTCTGATTGCATGTTGGCGCGATAAACGCCCTGATCGCCAACCACCCATGAGAGCGGACGACGTTCTTTGCCGATAGATTCCTGCAACAGCATCAATGCCTGCATGTACGCTTCAGGACGTGGCGGGCAGCCCGGGATATACACATCAACCGGAATGAATTTATCGACGCCCTGCACAACGGAATAAATATCGTACATACCGCCAGAGTTGGCACAGGCCCCCATTGAGATAACCCATTTTGGTTCCAGCATCTGGTCATACAGACGCTGAATAACCGGTGCCATTTTGGTAAAGCAGGTTCCTGCAACCACCATCAGGTCAGCCTGACGCGGCGAAGCACGCAATACTTCTGCGCCAAAACGTGCCACGTCATGCACCGCGGTAAACGAAGTCACCATCTCAACGTAACAGCAGGAAAGACCGAAGTTATACGGCCAAATTGAGTTTTTACGACCCCAGTTAACCATGTCATTGAGCTTGCCCATAAACACGTTTTTGTTAACTTCTTGCTCCAGAGGGTCGGTTACGATCTCCTGCTTTTGCAGGGGGTAACGGTCGTTCTCACCGTTGGGATCTATGCGGGTGAGCGTATAATCCATCTTAATGCCTCGCGGTTAGCGTTGACGATTAGCGATACTGTTCGTTTCCGGGTTCATACGCTCGCGGCGTGAACGCGCGGGCGTCCAGTCCAGCGCGCCAATACGCACCAGATAAACCAGACCTGCCAGTAACACAAAAATAAAAATTGCAGCTTCCACAAAGCCTACCCAGCCGCTTTCGCGGATAGAGGTTGACCATGCGAACAGATACAGCGCTTCAACGTCGAAGATAACGAAGAACATGGCCACCAGATAAAACTTGGCGGACAGGCGTAAGCGGGCGGAGCCGACCGAGTCGATACCGGATTCAAACGGCACGTTTTTCGACCTCGCGCGTGCGCGACCGCCTAAAAACCAACCGCCTACCAGCATCAGGCAACACAGGCCAATGGCAACGATAAGAAAGATAGCGAATGCCCAGTGATGAGCGATGACTTCAGTGGATGTTGACATACTCATTGCTTACTCATCAAAAGTAGCGCCAGATTCACTGCTCTTCACGGCAGATGGACGCCACATCGATTCATGGGGAGGAATAAAAAAAACCTACAATCACTGTAGAAATCAGTAAACAGCCAATTGATGTGGTTTTTTACTCCTTTCTATAACCTTTTGTCAACTTTAACAAAGGTTTCTTCACGACAATTTACACTTACACAACAAAATTAACATTAGGCAGTTTTCCCTATCCAAAGATCTAAATCTTTTGTCATATTTGCTGTTGTTGAATCGTGTCCGTTGTGAAGTAAAGGAAAAAAACGCAACCATTTTGACAGGAATTTGTAATGATTAATCCCCCTAATGAGGGGTATTTTTTTGATCTGTGACACGCATCTGTTAATTAACAATATTGAACAAGCAACAATTTAGCTCATTTATTAACATGTGAAGTTAACAATACCGTCAGAGACTAAATTTTAAGCAACTCAGCATGTTAATGCATGTACGGATCTGTGATCGACAAGACCTGTCTTTTGAAACTGACATTGATAGTAGTACAAAAAAATAGCCCCTGAGTGCTTTCACACGTCAGTGGCTATTTTTTATTCAGATTTTTTAATGCTTAAAACAACTTTTAGCGAAAATCGCTTTCAATCAGAAGCGGATCGTCTCCACCCTCAACGGTAACATTGCCGTATTGCCAGGGATTTTGATAACTCTCCATCGCCTGATAGATGATTTGCGCCAGTTCGTTTTTACCTTCTGGATCACAGCACAACAGATATTCGGTATCTGGCAGCATTGGCAAACCATCCACAGCGCCAAGGACACGAAGATCCGGGCTCATCATCTCAACCGGACGCGCTGTTACACCTAAACCCGCTTTTACTGCTGCACGAACAGCTGGCAACGTTGAAGCAACATAAGCCAGACGCCAGGGAATATCAGCCGCATTCAAAGTCTCAAGGACCATATCACGAAACGGGCTGGGCTCATCTAATAATACCAGCGGCACTGGCTCTCCACGCTGCAAAACATATTCCGCTGCACAATACCAGTGCGTCGGAGATGTACGCAAATTAAGGGCGTTGCCTGTCTCTGGACGGTGTGTAGTCACAATGAGATCAACTTCCTGAGATTTTAACATCTCAGCCATAAATGCATTGCGTTTTACCCGGACATCCAGTGCAAGCTTCGGATAAACCGAACTAATCCTGTTTAATAGAAAAGGAAGAATTGTATCGGCTGATTCATCGGAAGCACCGATAGTTAATACCCCCTGAAGATTGCTGAACATTAATGATGAGCATGCCTCATCATTGAATCGCAATATTTTCCTGGCATAGCCAAGAAGCTGAATGCCATGTTCCGTCAACAATTTATTACGCCCGTGGCGAGCGAACAGTTCTTTACCTACGAGTTGCTCCAGGCGCTGCATTTGCTGACTGACTGCGGACTGAGTACGACAAACCGCAGCTGCTGCCGCTGCAAACGTATTCAGATCGGCAACAGCAACAAATGTTCTCAGCAGATCGAGGTCGAGGTTAATTATCGGACGATTTGCGTTTATCATAATTTTTCACTTACTGGCGGCTCATTCTGAGCTGGTTAATGCTGTGCACACACAAACAAGCAAACAATTCCATTTGTAATGTGCCACCCTGGCAGATTCACCTGGTCAGACCAGGCGAGTGCGAAAATGTATATTGAACAACTTTCGGAAGGTCACTCTCTTTCTTACTTGTTAATACCTGAAGTAGATCACAGAATATATTGTCAGAGAATGCACGACGATTAAGTTGTTCGCTATTTTTCTACTAATGAAAAAAGGTAGATTTTGTAAATCTGGACAACAACCCCTATGTACTTCTTAACAAAAACACGCTATTTAATAATGGGTTATCCATAACGGCCAGTACTAAACACTCTCACAACAACTGGAATAGCCCCATTTGTTGGAGAACATCTTACCCTAAAACCATTTTATTTATAAGTGTTATTACGATTAATCTTATGCAAAGTAATGTTAGGTTCGTAAATGTAATCATGTATTATTAATGCATTAAGTAAAATGATTCTGAATATTAAATAATAATTACCTCCTTATTACGTTAATCATTAATTATACTTAACAATAGATTCACAGATACGATCTGTACAAACATCTGGTTTGTTAACTACTGTTATAATCTTTCACTAATTGCGAAATATTAAAGTCTGTTGATAGTAACTCAATTTAATAACAGATTATCTGACTTAATCTTAACAAGACAAACAACCACTCCATCCAGACAATTACAGAACTATATTCTGTAATTTAAATAAAATTAAGAATATAAAGCCAATTATTAGTTTATTATTAAGTCATTTACAGCATATCAGCGCGCATCATTCCAACAAAATCTTCCTCTGCAGACTCTTCAAAACTTACTGCAGTGGGAGTACATTGTTCCAGGCTGACTTCCACGGCAGGGAGTGGCGACAACAGGAAAAAGGTCAAGATTCATGTCCCCCATTGAAAAATCCAGCAAACTAGAAAATGTCTGTTACGACATTCGTGGCCCGGTTCTGAAAGAAGCTAAGCGTCTGGAAGAAGAAGGCAATAAAGTTCTGAAACTTAATATCGGTAACCCGGCCCCTTTTGGTTTTGAGGCGCCTGATGAAATCCTGGTTGATGTAATCCGTAATCTGCCAACTGCGCAAGGTTATTGTGATTCAAAAGGGCTGTATTCCGCCCGTAAAGCGATCATGCAACATTACCAGGCACGCGGTATGCGCGATGTTACCGTTGAAGATATCTATATTGGGAACGGTGTATCAGAACTTATTGTTCAGGCGATGCAGGCATTGCTGAACAGTGGGGATGAAATGCTGGTGCCGGCACCTGATTACCCCTTGTGGACTGCAGCTGTTGCGTTATCCAGCGGAAAAGCGGTGCACTACCTTTGTGATGAGTCATCAGACTGGTTCCCGGATCTTGATGATATCCGTGCCAAAATCACTCCCCGTACGCGCGGTATTGTGATTATCAACCCCAATAACCCAACCGGTGCGGTCTACTCGAAAGAGTTACTGATGGAAATTGTTGAGATTGCACGCCAGCATAATCTCATAATTTTTGCCGACGAGATTTACGACAAAATTCTTTACGACGACGCCGAACATCATTCTATTGCACCACTGGCACCCGATTTGTTAACCATCACCTTCAATGGTCTGTCTAAAACTTACCGGGTGGCAGGCTTCCGCCAGGGCTGGATGGTCCTTAATGGTCCGAAAAAGCACGCAAAAGGCTATATTGAAGGGCTGGAAATGCTGGCGTCCATGCGTTTGTGCGCTAACGTACCTGCGCAACATGCCATACAAACCGCGCTTGGTGGTTATCAAAGCATTAGCGAATTTATTACCCCGGGTGGGCGTTTATATGAACAACGTAATCGGGCCTGGGAATTGATTAATGATATTCCTGGCGTCTCATGCGTGAAACCACGCGGTGCGTTATATATGTTCCCCAAAATTGATGCCAAACGCTTCAATATTCACGATGACCAGAAAATGGTGCTCGATTTCCTGTTACAGGAAAAAGTGTTGCTGGTACAGGGTACGGCATTTAACTGGCCGTGGCCGGACCACTTCCGTATCGTTACGCTGCCACGAATCGATGATATTGAGATGTCATTGAATAAATTTGCCCGCTTCCTGTCAGGTTATCATCAGTTGTAAACTCCAAAAATGCTGCCGGAATTTGCATCCGGCGGCATTCTCTGCGCACAATAATCTTCAGGTCTTTATAACCAAAAAGGTTACTATGAAGCAGAGCCATTTTTTTGCCTATCTTTCCCGCCTGAAACTAATAAATCGCTGGCCCTTGATGCGTAATGTTCGGACTGAAAATGTTTCTGAACACAGCTTACAGGTTGCAATGGTAGCTCATGCACTGGCAGCAATTAAGAATCGAAAATTTGGCGGACAGACCAATCCTGAACATATCGCATTACTGGCGATGTACCACGACACCTCGGAAGTTTTAACCGGAGATCTCCCTACCCCGGTTAAATATTTCAATTCCCAAATTGCTCAGGAATATAAAGCTATCGAGAAAATTGCCCAGCAGAAGCTGGTTGATATGGTACCTGAAGAGTTGCAGGATATTTTCGCCCCTTTTATTGACGAAAGTCGTTGGAGTGATGAAGAAAAAGCGATTGTGAAACAAGCTGATGCACTTTGCGCCTATCTTAAATGCCTTGAAGAGTTATCAGCAGGAAATAACGAATTTTTGCTGGCAAAAACTCGACTTGAAAAGACATTACAAGAACGTCGAAGCGCAGAGATGGACTATTTTATGGCGGTGTTTGTGCCCAGTTTTCATCTTTCTCTCGACGAAATCAGCCAGGACTCTCCGTTGTAATGCCTTGCCGGGTAAAGCCTGCGCTTACCCGGCAGAACGTCAAAATGGGAACATCACAGGAATAATCACCAGACAGACCGCCATGACGATAATAGTGAAAGGTACACCTATCTTCACAAAATCGCTGAAGCGATAATTGCCCGGACCAAGTACAAGTGTGTTTACTGGTGAAGATACCGGTGTCATAAAGGCCGCTGATGCAGCCATCGCGACGACCATCGCGAAAGGATAAGGTGAAACTCCCATAGTTTTCGCTGCGGCCAACGCGATAGGAGCCATTAATACCGCCGTTGCTGTGTTAGAGATGAACAAACCAATCACTGCGCATAAAACGAATAAGCAGCCCAGCATAATATAAGGCCCTTTGCCACCCCCGACTTCCATCAACCCTTTAACGACCAGATCAACACCGCCCGTTTTTTGCAGTGCCAAAGCAAAGGGCATCATACCGACAATCAAAATTATGCTTGGCCAGTGAATCGCTTTATATGCGCTTTCCGCATCAATACAGCGAAATTTTCCCATCAGCAGGCAGGCAATGATCGCGGCAATAGGATTAGGAATTTCATCGGTAAGCATAAGAGCAATCATCAGGACCAGACAGAAAATTGCATGGGGAGCCTGACTGTGAGCCGGAGACGCTTCGCTGACTTCGGCTGGCATATTCAGGACTACAAAATCACGCCCCTGTTTCGCCAGCATACCGATGAGTTTCCAGTTTCCCACCACCAGAATAATATCGCCCAGCCGTAGTGGTTCATCTGTCAGCGAACCTTCCAGAGCGACCCCGTCTCGTTTTAAGCCCACGACATTCAGTCCATAGCGCGTACGAAAACCTATTTCACGTACCGATTTGCCAATCAGCTCCGATTCAGGAATCAATGATATTTCCGCCATTCCCACATCCAGGGCTTGATCAGAAAAGTATTCTCCCCGCAGAACCATCGGTTCAAGCAATTGTTCACTACAAAATTGTCGGAGATCGACGTCTGCTGCAGACATATCGATTAACAAAACATCACGTGCCCGAAACTCAGAAACCCCGTTAACGTTCACGATTACGCGGCGAAAACGTCGCCAGCGTTCAACACCGATGACGTTCGCACCGTAGCGTTCACGCAATTTCAGATCATCGAGTCGTTGACCAACCAGCGGAGATCCCGGGCGGATAGCGAGGCGCCGGGCTCGCCCGGTGAGCCGGTATTCTTTGATAAGGTCGCGAAATGTCCGTCTTTTCCAGCCCTCACCTTGCTGTGCGGGATTGTCGCCTTTAAGCATAAAGCGCATAACCAGCATATAAAGAATGCCAAAAACCAATACAACCAGACCGATTGGCGTTACGCTAAAAAAGCTAAAACCGTGGAACCCCTCACGCAGCAGTTCACTGTTTACGACCAGGTTAGGTGGTGTCGCCACCAGCGTCATCATGCCACTAATCAGACCTGCAAAACTCAAAGGCATCATCAGACGTGACGGTGAGGTTTGCATTCGCATTGAGACACTTAATACAACAGGAATAAAAATTGCCACCACGCCAGTAGAGCTCATGAATGCCCCCAGCCCGGCAACGGTTAACATCAGCAAAACCAGCATCTTAATTTCACTGCTGCCAGCCACTTTTACCAGCCAGGCCCCCATTACCGTTGCTACACCAGTACGCACCAGACCATCGCCGATGATAAATAAGGCAGCAATTAACACGACATTGGGATCACTAAAACCTGAAAAGGCTTCTGAAATGGTGAGCGTGCCACTGAGCACAAACGCAACAATGACGAACAAAGCAACGGCATCCATACGCACTTTGCCCGTCGCAAACATAATGACGGCAATTACTAATAATGACAGAACCCAGATTAATTCACCGTTCACAATACATCCTTGTTAAATGATGAGAATTACTAGATTCTGCCATAAAACAAAACCACCAAAACGGAGCTAAATCATACTCAGGTGTTTCACTGAATAATAACTTCTCCATTCGGCTGCTTTGTTACGGTGATTTGCTGCAAACTGGTCAGCACAAAATCAACCTCACTCAAACGCGGCGTGTCTGCTGGCGTATTCACAGCAATGACATGGCAACCTGCAGCCAACCCGGAAAGTACACCCGCAGGGGCATCCTCCACGACAACACACTCTTTTGGTTCAAGGCCGAGCAGTTGCGCCCCCAAGAGATAAGCATCCGGTTCTGGTTTCCCTCTTTTTACCCGTTCAGCGGTAACAAATACTTCAGGGAATGGCAGCCCGGCAACCTGATGGCGAGCACGTGCAACCGGCATTGAGCCAGAAGTAACGATAGCCCATGGAATGCCTGATTTATTAAGATGAGTGAGGAGTTCAATCGCCCCTGGTAGTGCGGTGATACCTTCAGTTTGCGTCGCCTCGATCTGCTCCAGGCGGGTAAATTCAGCCAGTATCTCTTCCTCCGGTCTTCCTGGCATAAAATGGCGCAGAGAAGTGATCGCCTGTTTGCCATGAATGAAACTCAACAACTCATGGTGATCAATCCCAAAACGATCGGCCCAGTTACACCACGCACGCTCTACTGCCGGTAAGGAATCAACCAGCGTACCATCAAGGTCAAACAGAAAGCCTTTACACCGCACATCAGCCTCCTCAGGCGTTGATAATTTGATTAATTTCGTTAGCGCTCAAGTGGTATTGACGCGGGCAAGAATGCCAAACTTTTAACATTCGCTGGTACTTCTCCCACATTGGTGTTTGAGCGTTAAAACCATGAGTACCGGCGTCAAAGTGGGTATAACGCCCTTCAATATTCACCATAAAACGGACATAGCCAAGGTAACGAGCTTCTGTGGCAGCATCAAAGCCGAGGAAAGTTACACGGCGCTCATCAATATTAGTTTGTGCATCTTTCAGGTTGGTCCAGGAGACATGCAAAGCATGATACATCTCCATAATGTCGATAATGGTGCGGCAGGTTTCTTCCGTTAACTCTCCAAATTCGCGGTCAAGTTCACGCATTTGCAGGCCATAACCACGCTCGATAATTGTCTGTAGACGACGGTAACGCTCGGCATTTGCAGGATCCAGCATAGTCATCATTTTGTACTGGTTAGATAAAATGAGACGTTGTGCGTTAGTCATTTCCATTTGGGACTCCTGTATCACTTTACAACTGTGAAAAAAAAGAAGGCATCAGTGCCTTCTTTTATATGCGTAATCTGGGGGGAATTACAAATCATCAAGGAAAGTTTTATCCAGTTGTTTGAAGGCGCGCTTAAGCGTGTCAGCTAACGCCTGGTAATCTGGTTTGCCTTCTACCGGCGCCAGAACTTGCCCGGCATCCTGTAATTTACCCCGAACTTCGTAAAACCAGTTAAGAATAGAAGGTGGCAGGGGCGTAACTGAACGCTTTCCCAGCCACCATAACCCTTGCATCGGCAGGCTAAGGGCAAACAGAGCTGTCGCTACCGCTGGGCCTAACTGCCCACCAAGGGCAATTTGCCAGCATAAGGTGAACACCGCGATGGGCGGCATAAAGCGAATCGCATAACGGGTCATCCTGATTACACGATTTTCGACAAAGACCGGAGCGAGGCGTTTTTCCATTGGCCACGTCTTAGAATAATGCTGTCCCCGGCGAAAAAGACTAAAAAAATTAACAGAACGATCATCCGGTGTTGACATGGCTTACCTCAACTTCACATATAAAAATTCAAATAATTGTGCAAAACAACAACTGTGAGGGACAACGTTCAAAACATTTTGTCATCTGTACCCACTATCATGTATTCTGTGCCAGCCTGAAACAGGCCTATAGACTAATACCATTGAGTCGTCAAATTTTCTTATAGTATGCCACTGCCTGAAAAATACGCAAAATGGCATAGACTCAAAGGGTTTTATTGCATCATGCCAAAAATTTTCTGAGTGCATGATGTTAATCATAAATGTCATTGTTATCCTGCGCTACGCTGTATGACTCCTGACGTTTTTTTAGCCACGTATCAATTATAGGTACTTCCATGTCGAGTAAGTTAGTACTGGTTCTGAACTGCGGTAGTTCTTCACTGAAATTTGCCATCATCGATGCAGTAAATGGTGAAGAGTACCTTTCTGGTTTAGCCGAATGTTTCCATCTTCCTGAAGCCCGTATCAAATGGAAAATGGACGGCAATAAACAAGAAGCGGCTTTAGGTGCAGGCGCCGCTCACAGTGAAGCGCTTAACTTTATCGTTAACACTATTCTGGCACAAAAACCAGAACTGTCTGCGCAGCTGACTGCTATCGGTCACCGTATCGTTCACGGTGGTGAAAAATACACCAGCTCCGTCGTTATCGATGACTCTGTTATCCAGGGTATCAAAGATGCAGCCTCTTTTGCACCGCTGCATAACCCTGCACACCTGATCGGTATCGAAGAAGCTCTGAAATCTTTCCCGCAACTGAAAGACAAGAACGTAGCGGTATTCGATACTGCGTTCCATCAGACAATGCCGGAAGAATCTTACCTCTACGCCCTGCCGTACAATCTGTATAAAGAGCATGGTATTCGTCGCTACGGCGCACACGGCACCAGCCACTTCTATGTTACTCAGGAAGCGGCAAAAATGCTGAACAAACCGGTAGAAGAACTGAACATCATTACCTGCCACCTGGGTAACGGCGGTTCTGTTTCTGCTATCCGTAACGGCAAATGTGTTGACACCTCTATGGGTCTGACTCCGCTGGAAGGCCTGGTAATGGGTACTCGCTCTGGCGATATCGATCCGGCGATCATCTTCCATCTGCACGACACTCTGGGCATGAGCGTAGACGCCATCAACAAAATGCTGACCAAAGAGTCTGGTCTGCTGGGTCTGACCGAAGTGACCAGCGACTGCCGTTATGTTGAAGATAACTACGCGACTAAAGAAGACGCGAAACGCGCAATGGACGTATACTGCCACCGCCTGGCGAAATACATCGGTGCTTACACAGCACTGATGGATGGTCGCCTGGATGCTGTTGTATTCACTGGTGGTATCGGTGAAAACGCAGCGATGGTTCGCGAACTGTCTCTGGGTAAACTGGGTGTGCTGGGCTTTGAAGTAGATCACGAGCGTAATCTGGCTGCACGTTTTGGCAAATCTGGTTTCATTAACAAAGAAGGTACCCGTCCTGCGGTGGTTATCCCAACCAACGAAGAACTGGTTATCGCGCAAGACGCGAGCCGTCTGACTGCCTGATTTCACACCGCCAGCCCTGCTGGCGGTGCTGTTTTGTAACCCGCCCACCTTCGGCGGTAACGAAAGAGGATAAATCGTGTCCCGTATTATTATGCTGATCCCTACCGGAACAAGCGTCGGTCTGACCAGCGTCAGCCTTGGCGTTGTCCGCGCTATGGAACGTAAAGGCGTTCGCCTGAGCGTCTTTAAGCCTATCGCTCAACCGCGTTCCGGTAGCGATGCTCCTGACCAGACCACAGCTATCGTCCGCGCAAACTCCACGCTGGCAACGGCTGAACCTCTGAAAATGAGCCACGTTGAGTCTCTGCTTTCCAGCAATCAAAAAGATGTGCTGATGGAAGAGATCATCGCCAACTATCATGCCAACACCAAAGATGCTGAAGTCGTTCTGGTTGAAGGTCTGGTTCCAACACGTAAACATCAGTTTGCTCAGTCTCTGAACTATGAAATTGCGAAAACGCTGAACGCGGAAATCGTCTTTGTCATGTCTCAGGGTTCTGACACGCCAGAACAACTGAAAGAGCGTATCGAACTGACGCGCAGCAGCTTCGGCGGTGCCAAAAACACCAATATCATCGGCGTTATCGTTAACAAACTGAACGCGCCCGTTGACGACCAGGGGCGCACTCGCCCGGATCTGTCTGAGATTTTCGACGACTCTTCTAAAGCGCATGTCACCAAGTTTGATCCAGCGAAACTGCTGGAATCCAGCCCGCTGCCAGTGCTTGGCATCGTGCCGTGGAGCTTTGATCTGATCGCAACCCGTGCGATCGATATGGCGCGTCACCTGAACGCAACCATTATTAACGAAGGTGATATCAACACTCGCCGTGTTAAATCCGTTACGTTCTGTGCCCGTAGCATTCCGCATATGCTTGAGCACTTCCGTGCCGGTTCTCTGCTGGTAACTTCCGCAGACCGTCCTGACGTACTGGTTGCCGCTTGCCTGGCTGCGATGAATGGCGTAGAAATTGGCGCTCTGCTGCTGACTGGCGGCTACGAAATGGACGCACGTATTTCTAAACTGTGCGAGCGTGCGTTTGCTACTGGCCTGCCGGTATTTATGGTGAACACCAACACCTGGCAGACTTCTTTAAGCCTGCAGAGCTTCAATCTGGAAGTTCCGGTTGACGATCACGAGCGTATCGAGAAAGTTCAGGAATACGTTGCTAACTACATCAACGCTGACTGGATCGAATCTCTGACGGCTACTTCCGAGCGCAGCCGTCGTCTGTCTCCGCCAGCATTCCGCTATCAGCTGACCGAACTGGCACGCAAAGCCGGTAAGCGCATTGTTCTGCCGGAAGGTGACGAACCACGTACAGTGAAAGCAGCGGCTATTTGTGCGGAACGTGGTATCGCAACTTGTGTGCTTCTGGGTAACCCGGAAGAAATCAACCGTGTTGCGGCATCTCAGGGCGTAGAACTGGGTGCTGGCATTGAAATCGTCGATCCAGAAGTTGTTCGCGAAAGCTATGTTGGCCGCCTGGTTGAACTGCGTAAGAGCAAAGGTATGACCGAAACCGTTGCCCGCGAACAGCTGGAAGACAACGTGGTTCTCGGCACTCTGATGCTGGAGCAGGATGAAGTTGACGGTCTGGTTTCCGGTGCTGTTCACACCACCGCAAACACCATCCGTCCGCCGCTGCAGCTGATCAAAACTGCACCGGGTAGCTCTTTAGTATCTTCTGTGTTCTTCATGCTGCTGCCGGAACAGGTTTACGTTTACGGTGACTGCGCGATCAACCCGGACCCGACCGCTGAGCAGCTGGCAGAAATCGCGATTCAGTCTGCTGATTCTGCTACTGCTTTTGGTATCGAACCGCGTGTAGCCATGCTCTCCTACTCCACCGGGACTTCTGGTGCAGGCAGCGATGTAGAGAAAGTTCGCGAAGCAACTCGTCTGGCGCAGGAAAAACGTCCTGACCTGATGATCGACGGCCCGCTGCAGTACGATGCTGCAGTAATGGCTGACGTTGCGAAATCTAAAGCACCGAACTCTCCGGTTGCAGGTCGCGCTACCGTGTTCATCTTCCCGGATCTGAACACCGGTAACACCACCTACAAAGCGGTACAGCGTTCTGCTGACCTGATCTCCATCGGGCCGATGCTGCAGGGTATGCGCAAGCCGGTTAACGACTTGTCTCGAGGCGCACTGGTTGACGATATCGTCTACACTATCGCTCTGACCGCGATCCAGTCTGCACAACAGCAGAAGTAATCTTTTCTGTTTAGCGTAAAAGACTAAAAGCAAAATCCGGAAATAGTGATTATTTCCGGATTTTTTATTTTAGAATCAGTTACAACAACTCTCTCGCAGCCGCCACAATATCATGTGCCGTTAAACCATATTCCCTTTGTAAAAAGTCCTGAGTTCCCACCTGGCCATACCGCTCTTTAACCCCCACCCGACGCATGGGGACAGGACAAGTTTCTACAAGTACTTCAGCAACTGCTGAACCTAATCCATTGTGAATACTATGGTTTTCACATGTCACGATCCGCCCTGTTTTTTCGGCATAATTTTTAATTAACATCCGATCGATAGGTTTGAGAGTAAACATATCAATGACCGCTGCACTTACCCCAGCCTGCTCAAGTTGACGAGCTGCCTCAAGCGCTTCTGCCACCATAATGCCATTAGCAATCAAGGTGATATCCGTTCCTTCACGTAATACCTGTCCTTTACCAATCGTAAAGGTCGTACCTGGTGCGTAAATACTCGCTGCTTGCTTACGGATGGTACGAACCCAATAAAATCCTTCTAACTCAACGAGTTGACGCAAAATATCGCTAAACATTACGGCATCGGTCATCTCCATTACCACCGAATGTGCCAGCCCGCGCACAATCCCCATATCTTCAAATGACATATGTGTTCCGCCATTGTGGCAAGCAGTAACACCCGCATCAGAAGCGATAACTTTTACGTTAGCACGCTGGTAATCAAGCGACATAAAGAGCTGATCAAAACAGCGACGACTGGCAAATGCGGTAAAGGTATGTACGAATGGCTTGCGCCCGGTTAAGGCCAGCCCCGCAGCTGTGCCGATAACATTGGCTTCCATAATGCCGCAATTAATAACGCGCTGTGGATAATCCCGCGCTACGCTGTCCATTGCCATGGAACTCATTAAATCAGCCTCAAGAGCAATGACAGAATTACCGTTTTCACTCTGTTGCGCGATAAATCCTGCATAAATTTTGCGCATTTCGATGCTGTCTTTTTGTCCTGCCGGTGCGAGATTAATCATGCATGGCCTCCAGTTGGCAAATTGTTTCGTTTAGCGTCTCCTTCATCTCTTCCGTGAGGCGTAAATGATGGGAATTACTGAGTTGCTCAAGACACGGTACACCCTGCCCTTTAATGCTATCGAGAATGACCACTCTCGGTCTGGCCTCAGCTGGCGGGACAGGTTTAACTACATTCAACAAGCCCTCAATATCATCGCCCTTCACTGTCACGACATCAAAACCGAAAGCGCGGAATTTACTTTCTAAATCAAACGGATTAATGATTTCGTCCAGTTGACCATCAAGCTGCTGTTTGTTCCAGTCCACAAAAACAGTGAGATTATTCAACCGATGATGCGCGATAAACTGGAAGGCTTCCCAACACTGACCTTCATTAAGTTCTCCATCGCCAACAATACAAAATACCCGATTCTTGCGCCCCGCCAGTTTATGCGACAGCGCCATCCCCCCGGCAATGGATATCCCCTGCCCCAGCGATCCTGTAGTGGCATCAACACCACGCGTCTTTAGCCGATCCGGATGACTTGGTAAGCGAGTGCCGTTCTGATTTAAGGTGCTTAATTCTTCCAGTGGAAAATAACCTTTCAACGCCAGAGTACTGTAGAGCGCAGGTCCGGCATGTCCTTTTGACAAGACAAAATAGTCACGCTCAGGCCAGTCGGGATCAGCAGGATCAATTTTCATTACCGCGCCATAAAGCACCGCTAGCGTTTCCACAACCGACATGCTGCCACCATAATGACCGAAGCCAAGATGGGTTAATGATTTCAGCGTCTGGATACGTATATCCCGTGCAAATTGCGTCACTTCTTTAACATTCATGATTTGGCTCCGCTCTTCTCCTGCGCTTTGGCAGCGAGTTTGTTATTGGCGAAAATGTTCCAGGCAACCAGCAGTACAAATACTGCGACTACAAGTCCGGTGATGGCAAAAGGTGAGAGATAACGTGCCAGGTTTCCGAGAACGATACCGACAGCACCAAAATCTGCATCGGAAAAGGTCGTATTAGCAAAGCCTATCGCCCCCAAAACTGGCAATAACAGCACTGGCAGGAAGGTAATCAATAAGCCATTCGCAAAAGCACCAATCATTGCGCCGCGACGTCCACCCGTAGCGTTACCAAATACCCCCGCAGTCGCCCCGGTGAAGAAGTGAGGAACGACACCAGGAAGGATCAGCACCAGCTTCATCTGCCCCAACAAAAATAGCCCCACCAAACCGCCAAGAAAGCTAAACAAGAAACCAATTAGCACTGCGTTTGGCGCATACGGATACACAACCGGGCAATCGAGGGCTGGACGGGCATTCGGCACCAGCTTTTCTGAGAACCCGGTAAATGCCGGAACTATTTCAGCAAGGATTAAACGCACACCTTGCAGAATGATAAATACGCCAGCAGCGAAGGTGATGGCCATAATGATGGCGTAGACAAGGTAGTTTTGACCGCCACTGAACTGGCTTTCAACGTACTCACGACCCGCACTGATCGCCATGATCAGATAAATCACCATCATCGTAAGAGAAATAGAGATGGAACTGTCGCGCAGGAAGCTCAGATTTTTGGGCAAATTCATCTCTTCGGTGGAACGGGAACCTTTACCGCATACGCTGCCAATCCAGCCAGAGAGCACATATCCCAGAGTACCAAAGTGACCAAAAGCGATTTCATCATTCCCGGTAATACGCCTCATATAGCGTTGTGCTAATGCCGGGAAAAACGCCATCACCAGTCCAAGAATAAGAGAACCGGTAAATACCAGTGATACACCTTCAAAACCAGCCACTGTCAGAATTACACCAATCATGCAAGCCATGTAAAATGTGTGATGACCGGTCAGGAAGATGTATTTCAGGCGGGTAAAGCGGGCAACAATAATATTCGCCACCATACCAAACGCCATAATAAGTGCCGTCGATGCGCCATATTTCTCCAGCGCAATAGAAACAATAGCCTCATTATTCGGAATGATGCCTTGAATATTAAAGGCATGCTCAAACATACTCCCCAGCGGATTTAACGAACCCACCAGAACAGTGGCACCACCGCCCAGTACAATAAAGCCAAGGATAGTTTTAATTGTGCCTTTAACAACATCTGAAAAGGCTTTTTTCTGGGCAACCAGGCCAATTAAGGCAATCAAGCCGACCAGTACCGAGGGCACTTTGAGTATATCAACAACAAAATTCAGCGTTTCAAGGATAAACATATCCACCTCGCTTCAATTAAGGTTATTGTTTTGCGAACCAGTTACGCAGTTGCGTTTCGAGTTCATTAATATCAATGATGTTGTTGATAACCACCAACTGACTTTCCGGTACGCTGGCACTGGCGGCAATATCTTTTGCCATCACAAATAAATCAGCAGCACCAGGCGTTGCTGATGAAAGATCGGAATGCTCCACTTCCGCTTCTATCTCCATTTTTTTCAGGACTTTTTTAATATTCATTTCGACCATAAAACTACTACCTAGCCCTGAGCCACAAATAGCCATAATTTTCATTGTATTCACCATTTTAAGTTGTAGAAGTTCTCATCACGCAACGGCGTAATGTTGTGAAAAGACTGAATTTATAATGTAATTAGAATCGTGAAATTATCGTTTTTATTTCCTCCAGGTTGCGAGCCTGATGTAATTCCTGTAAATCTTTTTCACTGGAAAATAACTCAGCCAGTGCCGAGATCATTTCGATATGACTGTGTTTGTCTGGTGCGGCAAGTAAAATGATGACATCTACAGGATCAAATTCCTCTGTATTAAAACTGACACCTTCTTCAAGTTTTAATAATGATAACCCTAATCCTTTTGCTCCTTCTTCTGGTCGGGCATGCGGCATGGCCAGCCCAGGAGCCAGGACATAATAAGGCCCCAGTTTTTCATGTTGTGTTTTTATCGCACTGAGATAATCTGCCGTAATTATCTCTGCCTCCAGTAACGGTCTGGCACAAATATCTAATGCCTGCTGCCAGGATGCGACATTCTTTCGTAATGCGATTGTTGAATCAGAAAGCCAGGTATTAAGCACTTGTCCTCCTCATTTTTCATTTCTATGACCAGAATGTATGCAAGCAACGGCGGTATATCTGCGATCAACGTCACAAAGATAGCGCTATCAAAATGTATCATTCAGATTTGTGATAGCGCTATCAAAATACTTACCCTTTTAGAAATCAAAACTTCTGGCTGAAATTAAGAGGTATACTGCTAGCAACAGGGAGCGGCAGATGACAACTAAAAAAGTATCTCCATTTGTTGTAATTGAGCAGGATTTTGTATGGCAATAACCCGAAAACGTCGTAGTACAGGAAAGGTCACCATCGCCGATGTTGCGCAACTGGCTGGTGTCGGAACCATGACCGTATCCAGGGCGTTACGTACGCCTGAGCAAGTTTCCGATAAGCTGCGGGAGAAAATTGAAGCCGCTGTGCATGAGCTGGGCTATATGCCCAATCTCACCGCAAGTGCACTGGCATCGGCTTCTTCACATACTATTGCGATGGTCGTTCCAAATCTGGCTGAAGCGGGATGTTCAGAAATGTTTGCCGGACTCCAGCAAGCGCTGCAGCCTGCGGGATACCAGATCATGTTGGCAGAATCTCGTCACCGGTTAGATCAAGAAGAGAAACTACTGGAAACACTTCTCGCATCCAATATTGCAGCCGCTATTTTGCTTAGTGTCGAACATAGTGACACTGTGCGTAACTGGCTCAAAAATGCCTCAATTCCGGTGATGGAGATTGGCGCGATTCGTGCCGATCCCATTGATATGAATATTGGGATTGATAACGTAGCAGCTATGTTCGAGCTGACCGATATGCTGGTGCAGCGTGGTTATCAGAATATTGGCCTGTTGTGTGCTAATCAGGAACAATGGATTTTCCAACAACATTTACAAGGATGGTATAAAGCCATGCTGCGCCATCATATGTCTCCTGATCGCGTCATCAATGCTGCTTTGCCTCCTGTGTTTTCAACTGGCGCATCACAACTCCCTGAATTTTTACTTGCATGGCCAGAACTCGATGCTCTGGTATGCGTGTCTGATGAGCTGGCTTGCGGTGTTCTTTATGAGTGTCAAAGAAGGCGTATCAAAGTACCAGATGAACTCGCCGTGGTCGGATTTGGTGACAGTGATGTGAGTCGGGTATGCCAACCACCATTAACCACTATGGCCGTTCCACATCGCAAAATTGGTTTCGAAGCAGGAAGAGCACTTCTGGAAAGGATTAAAGACGGCAACTGGAGCGATCGTCAATTGATCGCTCCCAGTTTATGTTTGCGAGAAAGCTGCTGACTTATTTTTCAGCTTCTTCCTGCTTTTCCTGAATTGCTACATCACTTCTGGCGTTGCGGGTCATCCACAGCGCCAGCGCTTTCAGCGAATCAGGCGTAAATTCATCGCACCGGGCAGTAATTTCTTCCGGTGTCAGCCAGCAAACTTCACTGACTTCATCTTCCTGTAGTGCAAATGGCCCGTGAGAGACGCAGCTAAAAAGTGCCCCCCAGACGCGACAGTTTTTATCTTCAAAATAGAACTGTCCATGTTCAGCAAAGGGAACGCCTGCAATGCCCAACTCCTCTTCAGCTTCACGGCGGGCTGATTCCAGTAATTGTTCATCGGCCTGCACCACACCACCAGCGGTGGCATCCAGCATTCCAGGTAAAAAGTCTTTTGTCTCGGTACGACGCTGAACCAGAATTTTGCCCATTCCATCATGCACGACGATATAGGTCGCACGGTGGCGCAGGCATTGTGCTCGCATCTGCTCCCGGCTGGCTTGTGCAATGACTTCGTTATCTTCATTGACAATATCCACCCATTCCGTACTTGCCAAATGACGCTGTTCCATTATCAGGAAACCTTCTGTTGCTTGCGCTCTTACGGCGCGTTTAGTTGTGTGGGGTAAATTACGGATTAATCGCGACCTGCGCAATATGACTTTGTTCATCCAGGGCGATTACCTGAAAAACATTGTCATCCAACACGCCATAACTAGCCGGAAAGCCCCCTTTAGGAATGCTTACCGAACCGGGGTTGAAATGGAAAATATCTCCACGTTTTTCAGCTACCGGGACGTGGGTATGACCGTAGACCAGAACATCGCCATGATGGAGTGACGGAAGATTTTCTGGTCCGAAGAGATGTCCATGAGTCAGGAAAAGTCGCTTATCTTCCAGCAAAACCTGCTGCCAGGGAGCTGTCAGCGGAAAACGAAGCAGCATCTGATCCACTTCACTGTCACAATTACCGCGTACAGCAATAATTTTATCCGCCACCTCATTGAGTCGTTCCGCCACTTTTGCTGGTGCATAACCTTCTGGCAATGCATTCCGTGGACCATGATTTAGCACATCACCAAGAATTACCAGCCAGTGAGCGCCACTTCGCGCAAAAATATCCAGTACCCGCTCCGTCGCCGGTAACGACCCATGAATGTCCGATGCAAACATCAGTTTCATCACTCACTCCTCGTCGAAAAAACGTTAGCTATGATACTGGATTCTTTGTCTTCTATCAGCCTGTACTCTTTGCAGAAAGCACACAAAAACGCTGTACCGACGCCCGTTGCCACTGAAATGCGGCATAATCCGCCAGTCGTTCAGGCACATCATCACCATGAAGCGCCAGACGATTAATCATTAGCGCCAAATCAGTATCAGCAATACACCACTCGCCAAACAGATTAGGCATTCCATGAGCCAATAAATTATCAGCAATCGCAAACAGTTTCCCGGCACTCGACCTACCGGCCTCACTGAGTGGCGCTTTTTTTGTTCCGGCAAAAATAACATCGGTTGAGCGCTCTTCCCGTAGAGGCATCAGATCACTGCGTAACCAGGCCTGAATCTGCCTTGCCCGTGCTCTTTTTTGTAGATCTAACGGATAAATTCGCTCCCAGGTTGGCGGAGCAAAACGGTCTTCAAGGTACTCAGCAATCGCTGAAGATTCACTGAGTTCAAAATCTTCGATTTGCAGCAGCGGCACGCGCTGTGTCAGAGCATAGCCTTGCCATGTGGGGCGCAAATGCTCACCATCCGCAAGATCGACCGTTTTTAACGTACATACCAGTCCCTTTTCCTGGATGGCAACAAATGCGGATAGCACATAAGGGGAGAAAAAATGGGCATCTGACCAAAGCGTGATTGCGGGTTTACTCATTATGTCCTCAGCGTTCAATGGGCTTGCTATCAAACTATAGAGCCTTTTCACCACTGTCACGTGACGAAATCTCACGCAGCACGTAAGCCTTTCTATACTTGATGAGGTCAGATATTTATACGAAACAGGAGCTGCAATGATCGACCTCTATTACGCCCCTACCCCCAACGGACAAAAGATCACGCTGTTTCTTGAAGAAGCTGGTCTGGACTACCACTTAATCAAGGTCGATATCAGTAAGGGCTATCAATTCCGCCCTGAGTTTTTGCGGATTTCACCGAATAATAAAATTCCGGCAATAGTTGATCATTCCCCAGCCGATGGCGGCGAACCGTTAAGCCTCTTTGAGTCCGGGGCCATATTGTTGTATCTGGCGGAGAAAACGGGACTCTTTTTAAGTCATGAAATGCGTGAACGCGCCACCACATTACAGTGGCTATTCTGGCAGGTAGGCGGGCTGGGGCCGATGCTTGGGCAAAATCATCATTTTAATCACGCTGCACCACAAACCATTCCTTACGCTATTGAACGTTATCAAGTTGAAACTCAGCGTCTGTATCACGTGCTGAACAAGCGGCTGGAAAACTCGCCCTGGCTGGGCGGAGAAAACTACAGCATTGCGGATATTGCCTGCTGGCCGTGGGTTAATGCCTGGACTCGCCAGCGCATTGACCTCGCAATGTATCCTGCAGTCAAGAACTGGCATGAGCGGATCCGTTCGCGCCCTGCCACCGTGCAGGCACTGCTAAAATCACAACTCGGTGATGAGCGTTCGGATAGTTAACAGAAACAGGTTCTCGTGTATTATTTAATCCTAAGTAAAACAACGGAGAACCTGCAATGGCACAACCTGCCGCTATTATTCGTATAAAGAACCTTCGTTTACGTACGTTTATCGGAATTAAGGACGAAGAGATTAACAACCGTCAGGATATTGTTATCAACGTGGCGATCCACTACCCCGCCGATAAAGCGCGCACCAGCGAAGATATCAACGATGCGCTGAATTATCGCACCGTAACGAAAAACATTATTCAACATGTAGAGAATAACCGTTTCTCTTTGCTGGAGAAATTAACTCAGGATGTGCTCGATATCGCACGTGAACATCACTGGGTAACGTATGCTGAAGTAGAGATCGATAAACTGCACGCGCTGCGCTACGCTGATTCGGTATCCATGACCTTAAGCTGGCAGCGTTAACCGCCATATCGGGAGGCTGCATGAACATAGTGATCACCGGAGGGACGGGATTAATTGGTCGTCATTTGATTCCGCGTTTGCTGGAGCTGGGCCATCAAATCACGGTAGTGACGCGTAACCCGCAGAAAGCCAGCTCCGTTATCGGCCCCCGGGTGACACTATGGCAAGGGCTTGCCGATCAAAGTAACCTCAACGGCGTTGATGCGGTAATCAACCTGGCTGGAGAACCGATTGCTGATAAACGCTGGACTCACGAGCAAAAAGATCGTCTCTGCCAAAGCCGCTGGAATATCACGCAAAAACTGGTCGATGTAATTAATGCCAGCGACACGCCGCCGTCGGTACTCATTTCCGGTTCGGCAACGGGCTATTATGGCGACTTAGGTGAAGTGGTGGTTACCGAAGAGGAACCGCCGCATAACGAATTTACCCATAAACTCTGCGCTCGTTGGGAAGAAATTGCCTGTCGGGCGCAAAGCGACAAAACGCGTGTGTGCCTGCTGCGTACCGGCGTGGTGCTGGCACCGGACGGCGGGATCCTCGGTAAAATGCTGCCGCCGTTTCGTCTTGGCCTGGGCGGGCCGATTGGCTCCGGTCGGCAGTATCTGGCCTGGATTCATATTGATGATATGGTCAACGGTATTCTCTGGTTGCTGGATAACGAGCTGAGCGGGCCATTTAATATGGTTTCGCCCTACCCGGTACGCAATGAACAATTTGCCCATGCGCTCGGTCATGCGCTGCATCGCCCGGCCATTTTGCGCGTCCCCGCGACCGCTATTCGACTGTTAATGGGCGAATCTTCAGTACTGGTATTAGGTGGACAACGAGCATTGCCTAAACGGCTGGAAGAAGCGGGTTTTGCGTTTCGCTGGTACGATTTAGAAGAGGCGCTGGCGGATGTCGTTCGCTGATGTGGTTTACTGCAAACATCCGCCAGTTAACTCCTGGTGTTACAGGATTAGTGGCTTTGCGCGATAAGATCATCTGGCGAAAGTCGGGTCACCATCAGAACTAACTCTCTGTCTAAACCTCTCTCCAGCATTTCCTGAGCAATGCGCAGGGCTTCTTCGCGTTTGCCCAGAATTAATCCATCATTCCGCCCTTCTTCACGTAATCTGTCAGCAATGGTCATCAGTTTCTCCTTTTCTTGTGGTGCTCGTTCCGCTATCTCACCAATAAATGCACGGAAACGCTGGGCATCCCCCGTTTGTAATACGTAATTAAACAGGGCTTTTAGCTGTCTGTCATTAGTGTTCCCTGTAACTAGCAGCGAAACAATTTGATCGACTAATCCCAACAGATCGCGCTGACGAATATGTTTCTGAATTAACTCCAACAGCGCCATTTTGCGATGTTGCATAATCTCGTCATCCGGCACCACGGTAATATCCACCAGCGGAAAAGCCGATGAATATATTTTGCGGGCTATCGCAGGCTCGGCAAACTCATCAAGCCAGCAGAGTGAATAAGGATAAGGGCTTCTGCAACCATGATAAAACAGCATTGGGATCACCAATGGAAGCTCTTTATAGCCTGCATCCAGATGGTTTTGCATCGCCGCGATGGAATAGCGCATCATGCGAAAAGCCATTAATTCCTCCGGCTTACTTTGGTGCTCTATCACCACATAAATATAACCCGCTCCCTCCTGCGTTTTCACAGACCACAAGAGGTCGGAATAATATTGCCGCAGGTCTTCATCAATAAAACTGTTTGGTTCCAGTTTAAGCGTCGTTAAATCACACAGTTTACGCAGCGGCGCGGGAAGATGAATATCAATAAAATCCCGCGCGGTGTCTGGATGGCGTAAAAAAGATTTAAATACCGCATCATGCGGCGTGGAAGTTGTCGATATTGTCATGGCGTTCCGTCACCCCTCAAATTTAAGATGACGCGACAATAACCACGATTAACACCCTATGCAGCAGGCAGTTTTTATCTTTGGACAGCGAATTCAGAAGTATTTTTTGCGGTTTGCAACTTTTACATTTCAGCGGAAGCTGACTCGCAAATTTCTCTTGAAAATACTCCGGCAGCGTTAGCCACCGGAGGGGGAATTATTTCAGCGATCCCTTAAGGAACTGTTGCAGACGAGGGCTTTGCGGGTTGCCAAATAACTGCTCCGGCGCGCCTTCTTCCTCTATTTTCCCCTGATGGAGAAAAATGACGTGAGTAGAAACATGGCGAGCAAAGCCCATTTCGTGAGTCACCACCACCATGGTTTTTCCCTCTTCTGCCAGTTGCTGCATAATACGCAGCACTTCGCCTACCAGTTCAGGATCGAGCGCCGAGGTAGGTTCATCAAACAGTAAAACTTCCGGTTCCATCGCCAGCGCCCGCGCGATGGAAACACGCTGTTGCTGACCACCGGACAGATGCACCGGGTATTTCCCCTGCGCACGTTCGTCTATCCCGACTTTCGCCAGATACTTCACCGCCCGCTCGCGCGCTTCCTGCTTGCTCAGGCCTAACACCTGAATCGGCGCTTCCATGACGTTTTCCAGCACCGTCATATGGCTCCAGAGATTGAAGTGCTGGAATACCATCGTCAGGCGTGTGCGCAGTAAGCGCAGCTGATTTTTATCGGCGACTTTGAGTTGACCGTCTTTATCGCGCACCAGATTGATCGTCTGGCCGTTAACGACGATCGATCCTTCGCTCGGTTTTTCGAGGAAGTTAATGCAGCGCAGAAAGGTACTTTTCCCCGATCCCGACGATCCGATGATACTTATGACATCACCGGCATTCGCTTGCAGTGAGACCCCTTTCAGCACTTCGTGTTCGCCGTAGCGTTTGTGCAAATCGATAACGTTTAATTTATTCTCGGACATCGTATTCTCAGTGCGTTGAAGAAGGTTTCACATGCTGCAACCAGCGTTTTTCCGCTTTGCGGAACAGACTGATCAGGACATAAGAGATGATTAAATAGAGCACCGCGGCTATACCGAAAGCGGTAAAAGGTTGATACGTGGCGGCGTTAATATCGCGGGCTATTTTCAGCAGATCCGGCACAGTAGCCGTAAACGCCAGCGCAGTAGAGTGCAGCATCAGGATCACTTCGTTGCTGTATGCCGGTAACGCAATACGCAGCGCCGATGGCAAAATAATGCAGCGATACATTTTAAAGGTCGAGAAGCCATAGGCTCTGGCGGCTTCAATTTCCCCATGCGGTACTGAACGGATTGCCCCGGCAAAAATCTCGGTGGTGTAAGCACAGGTGTTAAGCGTCAGCGCCAGCACAGTACAATTCAGGCCACTGCGGAAAAAGGCGTTAAGGAACTCGGTACCCTTAACAATCTCCAGCGTGTACATGCCGGAATAGAACACCAGCAATTGAACATACAGCGGTGTACCGCGAAAAATATAAGTAAATAACCAGATTGGAAACTGGATGTATTTATTGCTGGAGACGCGACCAATCGCCAGAAACAGCGCCAGAACTCCACCTATCACAACCGACAAAATCAGCAGCCACAGGGTGATTGCCACGCCGGTAAAGCGATAACCGTCGGTCCACAGCAGTGGTTTCCAGTATTCATGTAAGATTTCGATCACAGGTCAGCCCTCTTCACACCCACGGAGTAGCGGCGCTCAAGGAACAGCAGCACACCATTGGAAACGGTGGTGAAAACCAGGTAAATCACGCCACAGACGATGGCGAAATAGAACGGTTCCCAGGTACTTTTGCCTGCCAGCTGCGTGGCTTTGACCACATCTTCCAGGCCAAGTAACGAAACCAGAGCGGTAGATTTGAGGATCACCTGCCAGTTGTTGCCAATGCCTGGCAGGGCGTAACGCATCATCGCCGGAAACATGATCCGCCGAAACACTTGCCCACGAGTAAAACCGAACGCCGTCGCCGCCTCTATATGCCCTTTCGGCACTGCCATAAACGCGCCACGGAACGTTTCGGTGAAGTAAGCACCGTAGATAAAACCGAGAGTGATAATACCTGCGACCATCGGATCAATATCAATCTGCCCGACGCCCATCGCCTCCGTCACCGTGTTTAGTGCAATCTGCAAACCGTAGAAAATCAGCAGCATCAACACTAAATCCGGCACGCCACGAATCAGCGTGGTATACCCTTCAAAAATGAGCCCCGAAAACCGATTTTGCGAGAGCTTACCGCCAGCGCCAATTAAACCGATGATTACAGCGAGCACTACAGAGCTGATCGCCAGCTCCAGCGTGACGAGCGCACCCTGTAAAATAACACCTGAAAACCCATACAACATGCTGCCTGTCCTGTCGTGTGTGGTGAATTACCGCCTCTTGTCTCCCTCCGGTTACCCGAAGGGAGCGGGCTTTCTTTCACCGATGGCGATTAACCACCATAAACATCAAAATCGAAGTACTTTTTCGCTAATTTCTCGTAAGTACCGTCAGCGCGCATTTCGGCAAAGGCTTTGTTCAGTGCCTCGCGCAGTTCGTTATCTTCTTTACGCAGGCCCATGCCGGTCCCTACGCCAAACAGTTTTTCATCTTTAACAGACGGACCACCGAATTTGTAATCTTTACCAACGGGTTGTTTGAGGAAACCTTCGCTGGCAGCGACCTCATCCTGGAATGCGGCATCAATACGTCCGGCAGTCAGGTCAGAATAAATGTTGTCCTGCCCCTGATAAGAGACGATTTCAATGCCTTTTGGTGCCCAGTGTTCGTTACCGAACGTCTCCTGGGTGGTGCCCTGCAATACGCCTACGCGCTTGCCTTTCAGCGACTCGACTGTCGGCTGAATGTCGGAATTTTTCGCCACTACCAGACGAGAGTCGGCAGCGTACAGTTTGTCGGTGAAGGCAATTTCCTGTTGACGTTTTTCCGTAATGGAAAGCGATGACATGATGGCGTCAATCTTCTTCGCTTTTAAGGACGGGATTAACGCATCCAGCGGGTTTTCGACAAACGTACATTGCGTATTGATGCGTTTGCATAATTCCTTTGCCAGATCGATATCAAAGCCAACCAATTCACCCTGTGAATTCTTTGATTCAAACGGTGCATAAGTCGGGTCAGTACCGATGCGAATATTTTGCGGAATAGCCGCAAAGGCCGCCGTAACGCTGGAGAATGCAAGAACCAGAGAAAGAGACAACACCAACTTTTTCATAACTGTCCTCAACTGACTGTCTTTTTATAGGGAATATATTCAGATTATCGCGTAGTTATCGTGCCATTAAACTGGTCAATATGGCAAAACTTTCTGCCCTGCAGACCGGATTATTTTGCATTAAACATGCTTAAGTATGCATTTAATTGCACCATCGTAGTGCAAAGAATCTGAATTGCACCAGTCTGGATTACTCAGCTGGTGCATTTTTCCCATGGCGTATTAATCGCCGTAGACATTAAAGTCGAAATACTTTTTCGCCATCTTGTCGTAGGTGCCATCCTGACGCAGCTCGCCAAGCGCCTTATTAAACGCAGCCGTCAGTTCAGCATCATCTTTACGTAGCCCTACACCGGTGCCGTCACCGAAGTATTTTTTGTCTTTCACTGATGAGCCAGCAAAAGCGAACTCTTTACCGGCTGGTTGCTTGAGGAAACCTTCGCTGGCCGCCACTTCATCCTGCAGTGCGGCATCCAGACGTCCTGCAGCCAGATCGGAATAGACCAAATCCTGGTTGGCATAGGCCACCACATCCACGCCTTTGCTACGCCAGGTCTCGTTAGCGTAAGCTTCCTGGGTTGATCCCTGCAGCACACCCACATGTTTACCTTTCAGTGAATCCAGCGTTGGCTGAATCGGCGAACCTTTGGCGGCAATCAGACGAGAGTCAGCGGCGTACAGTTTGTCGGAGAAGGCAATCTCCTGCTGACGTTTATCGGTAATGGAGAGCGACGAAATAATGGCGTCGATCTTTTTCGCTTTCAGTGAGGGGATCAGCGCGTCAAAGTCACTGGCAACCCAGGTACATTTTACCTGCATCCGTTTGCACATCTCGTTACCGAGATCGATATCAAAGCCAACAAAATCACCTTTGGCATCTTTCGATGAGAACGGTGCATAGGTGGTATCCGTTCCGATACGTACCGTCTCCGGCAGCGCCGCGTAGCTGGAAGCTGCTGCGGAAATCCCGACTAACAAAGACAGAGCGAGAATCGACTTCTTCATACATAACCCTCAAGTGAAATGGCTTTTTTATGTTGTGTATTGTGTTGTGTGTTTGCAGGCTCGTTCATGCAGGTCTTATGCCATCTTGACGACAACAGTAACATTCAACGTTAAATATGTTAATAAGACGTTGCATTATTGTCCTGAAGTTGAAGATAGCAGGTATGGCGGTTGGATCGCAGCGTTTAGATTGAATGGCAGGAACAAAATGTTGAGGATTTGATCGCGGTTGCAAAATTGCCCTGAAACAGGGCAACAGTGGAGTTATGCGCCCTGCCAGCGGGCAAAGAGATCTTCGGGTAGATTTATCGCAAACTGGTCAAGAACACGGTTAACCGTCTGATTTATCACATCATCAAGGGATTGTGGGCGATGATAAAATGCCGGAACGGGAGGCATAATTACCGCACCGATTTCCGCCGCCTGAGTCATTAAACGCAGGTGGCCTAAGTGCAGCGGTGTTTCACGTACGCAGAGCACCAGAGGGCGACGCTCTTTCAGCACCACGTCTGCTGCACGGGTCAGTAAGCCATCCGTATAGCTATGCACAATGCCGGACAGGGTTTTGATTGAACAGGGTAAAATCACCATCCCCAACGTCTGGAAAGAACCGGAAGAGATGCTGGCGGCAATATCGCGCGCATCGTGCGTGACATCGGCTAATGCCTGCACATCACGCAGGGAGAAATCCGTTTCAAGGGATAAGGTCTGGCGCGCCGCCTGGCTCATTACCAGATGCGTTTCGATATCTGTGACATCGCGCAGAACCTGTAATAAACGCACGCCATAAATCGCGCCGCTGGCACCGCTGATGCCCACAATGAGTCGTTTCATAAATAGTTGCCCTGTCAGACTTGCAGGCAGACTTTGCAGGATTTCGGCAGGAGTTGCAAGTCAGGGTGCCAGACCGGCACCCTGAGCGAAGTCATTATCCTTCGTTATGCATTTCGAGATTTTCCACTTCGTTCTGACGTTGCACGGCTTTGGCGTCGTCATTACGTAAAGTATCAAGGAAATCGAGGTAGCCCTGATCAACATCTTTGGTGACGTAAACGCCGTTGAACACCGAGCATTCAAACTGCTGGATATCCGGGTTTTCAGCGCGAACAGCTTCGATCAGATCATTCAGATCCTGGAAAATCAAACCATCAGCACCGATGATCTGGCGAATTTCATCCACTTCACGACCGTGGGCGATAAGCTCCGTGGCGCTTGGCATATCAATCCCGTAAACGTTCGGGAAGCGAATTTCCGGTGCCGCAGAAGCGAGGTAAACTTTCTTCGCTCCGGCTTCACGCGCCATCTCGATAATCTGCTCAGAAGTGGTGCCACGGACGATGGAGTCGTCGACCAGCAGGACGTTTTTATCACGGAATTCAGCGCGGTTGGCGTTCAGTTTACGGCGCACGGACTTACGACGCAGCTGCTGACCCGGCATAATGAAGGTGCGGCCAACATAGCGGTTTTTCACAAAGCCCTGGCGGTACGGTTTGCCCAGAATACGAGCAATTTCCAGCGCGATATCACAAGAGGTTTCCGGAATTGGGATCACCACGTCGATATCCAGATCTTCCCATTCGCGAGCAATTTTCTCGCCCAGCTTGGTGCCCATATTCACACGCGCGCTGTAAACGGAAATTTTGTCGATGAACGAGTCTGGTCGGGCAAAGTAAACATACTCGAACAGGCACGGATTGCTGACCGGGTTGTCAGCGCACTGACGGGTAAACAACTGCCCTTCTTCAGTGATGTAAATCGCCTCGCCTGGGGCGACATCACGCAGGAACTCAAAGCCCAGCGTATCGAGCGCAACGCTTTCGGAAGCGACCATATATTCTGTGCGGTTCTCGTCAATATCACGTTTCCCCAGTACCAGCGGACGAATACCGTTAGGATCGCGGAAAGCAACCATACCGTGGCCGATAATCATCGCCACACAGGCATACGCACCGCGGATTAAGCGGTTTGTAGCGGCGATGGCGGCGAAGATGTTGTCGGCTTCCAGTGGGTAGTGGCGGAAGTTGTCCAGCTCGCTGGCGAAGATATTAAGCAGAATTTCCGAGTCGGAAGTGGTGTTGATGTGGCGGCGTTTTTCTTCAAACAGTTTTTTACGCAACTCGTGAGCGTTGGTCAGATTGCCGTTGTGGGCAAGAGTAATGCCATACGGGGAGTTAACGTAAAACGGCTGCGCTTCAGAGGCGCTGGAGCTACCAGCCGTGGGGTAACGCACATGACCAATGCCCATATTGCCCTGCAAACGCTGCATATGGCGAGCTTCAAATACATCGCTCACCAGCCCGTTCGCTTTACGCAAACGGAAGCAGTTATTGGCATCAATGGTGATGATGCCGGCGGCATCCTGACCGCGATGCTGAAGCACCGTTAAGGCATCATAAATCGACTGGTTAACCGGCATAACACCGGCGATACCGACAATACCGCACATACGTCTTTTTCCTCGTTAAGCCACATCTCAGAGCACTTACGCTCTGGGCAAGAAACTTGACGAGCTTTGCAGATAATCAAAAAACCATCTGATGATAAAACTGAACTGCGGGATCAGCTGTGATTTGCTCCAGTCTTCGCTTTTCGACACCCCGGTAAAGGAGTCGAGAAAGAAGAGAATGGCAGCAACAATCAACACACCGCGCAACGCACCGAAACAGACGCCCAGCACCCGATCGGTGCCTGACAACCCCGTTTTCTCTACCAGCTGGCCTATCACGAAGTTCACGATAGCACCAACGATCAGGGTAGCGATAAACAGTACCGCAATGGCAATCCCATTTCGAACCAGTTCGTCTTCAAAGCCCGTAAACCAGGCTGACAGGTAAGTGTAGTAATGACTGGCAACAAAGAAAGCACAACCCCATGTCACCAGCGATAACGCTTCACGAACAAAGCCGCGGATCAGGCTAACCAGAGAAGAAAAAGCAATCACCGCGATTATGGCGTAATCAATCCAGACCATATGTGTCCCACGATTTTACGCCCTGTCATCCTGTTCGGGGCGCATTCTAACAGAAAAAGAAAACGTTTGCGTAGGGATTTCCTTCCCGCGCATCAATAAAAATGGCGCTGAAAAAATATTCAACGCCATCGACTTTTTATGCCTTTGCGGCATCGGACAATGCGTGTCGGATGCGGCGTAAACGCCTTATCCGACCTACGGTTCTACTCCTGCGTAGGACTGATAAGACGCGCCAGCGTCGCATCAGACAAGACCGTATTAATTCGGTGTATAACCCATTACCACGCCGCTTAAGCCAGAAAGTTGCTTCAACTCACCCAGCGAACCTTTCAGCTTATCTTTCGAGGCATCCGGCCCAACCAGAATACGGGTAATTTTACCCTGCACTGGCGTGGATGGCGACGTATAAACCCGATAACCGGCACCGCGCAGCTTACCGACAATCTCATTCACTTTATCGGCATTTTTCAGTGCCCCCAGTTGTACAACATAGGCTTTACCCGTCGGGGCGGCTTTTTCTTCCACGACCGGCTTCGGCGCAGGTGGTGCTTCAACCTTCGGCTTAGGCGGCTCCACCGGTTTCGGCTTCGGTGGGATGACCGGTGCAGGTTCCGGTTCAAACTCGGTGTTATTGGCTGCAATAGTGGCCGGATCGAGCGACGGCGCGGCAGCATCACCTGCCCGCACCTCTTCCGCTGCGCCTTCCGGCGGCTGCGTCGGCAGCGCCTGGGTGGCGGCTGGCATCATATCAGGCTCATCGCGATCGCCCGCTTTTGGCACCAGCGGGATAGCCGCGAACTCATCCTGATAATGTTTTTTCTGCCCGTCCAGCAACCCTGGAAGTACAATCACCCCCAGCGCCACCAGCACGATCGTACCCACTAACCGATTCTGAAACTTACTTGCCACCGCTTCTCCTCGCGTCAATCACTTCCATGACATGTGCGACCGTGTGGAACGAACCACACACCAGCACGGTATCTTCCGCTTTAGCGTCCGCCATTGCGGCATCCCATGCCTGCGCCACGCTATCAAATGATTTGCCGTTACCCAAATGCTCAAGCAGTTGTTCTGCCGTGGCACCGCGCGGCCCTTCCAGTGGCGCACAATACCAGTCATCAACCACGCTTTTCAACCAGGCCAGAGTTCCGGCAATATCTTTATCATGTAGCATACCGATAACCGCCAGCACGCGCCCGTTTTTCGGTAACGCTTTCATACGCCCGGTGAGATATTCCGCCGCATGTGGATTATGCGCGACATCAAAAATAACGCGTGGCGACTCGCTCACAATCTGGAAACGTCCTGGCAAAATTGCGCTGGCAATCCCGTCGCGAATGGCATTTTCACTGACCTCCAGCCCGCTGGCACGCAGTGCCGCCAGCGCCGTTGCGGCATTCGGTTGCGGGACAAGCGGCAACGGCAGATTTTCCAGCGTGCCGTAAGCATCGCTAAACGTCCAGTCATTGTCGCTGACGGAATAATTCCACTCAATGCCCCGACGTTGTAGCAGTGCGCCTTTTTCCTGCGCCACATCAGCAATGGTAGAAGGCATTTCAGGCTCTCCGACAATTGCCGGTTTTTCATTGCGGAAAATCCCTGCTTTCTCACGACCAATGCTTTCGCGATCTGGCCCCAACCAGTCGGTATGATCCAGCGCAATGCTGGTCACCACCGCAACATCAGCATCGACAATATTGGTTGCATCCAGACGTCCGCCCAGCCCTACTTCCAGGATCACCACGTCTAGTTGTGCCTGTTTGAACAGCCACAACGCCGACAGCGTACCGTACTCGAAATAGGTCAGGGAAATATCACCGCGTGCCGATTCAATCTCCGCAAAAGAGGCTGTGTGGGCCGATTCCGGCAATTCCTGGCCCTGCACACGAACGCGCTCGGTATAACGCACCAGATGCGGCGAACTGTAGACGCCCACTTTGTACCCTGCCGCCATCAGAATCGACTCCAGCGTACGGCAGGTGGTGCCTTTGCCATTCGTACCCGCAACGGTAAATACAAATGGCGCTGGTTTCAGAACGCCAAGACGTGCCGCGACCTGACTTACGCGCTCAAGGCCAAGATCGATAGTTTTACTGTGCAGGTTTTCCAGATAAGAAAGCCACGAAGCCAGAGGCGACGCGGCTTGAGGAGTGCGTTTGATAATCATGGTATCCGCTGATTCGTTACGGTGAGAATAGCAAAAGGGCAGAGCCAGTGGCCCTGCCCTTATCAGTTATCAGGCCTCAGGTTCCTGATCCGGTACCGGTGGCACCACTACGCCTTCACGCGGCGCTTCAGGATTCGGCGCTGGCAAATTCATCAACTTCGCCAGAATGCTCGCCAGTTTCAGGCGCATTTCCGGACGACGGACGATCATGTCGATCGCACCTTTCTCGATCAGGAATTCACTGCGCTGGAATCCTGGCGGCAGTTTTTCGCGAACGGTCTGTTCGATAACACGCGGACCGGCAAAGCCGATTAACGCTTTCGGTTCAGCAATGTTGAGATCGCCCAGCATGGCGAAACTTGCAGAAACACCGCCCATGGTCGGGTCGGTCAGCACGGAGATGTACGGCAAGCCGCGCTCCTGCATTTTTGCCAGCGCCGCAGAGGTTTTCGCCATCTGCATCAGCGACATTAGTGCTTCCTGCATACGTGCGCCACCAGAGGCGGAGAAGCAGATCAGGGGGCAGTTATCTTCCAGCGCCTGCTCAACAGCACGTACGAAACGTGCACCTACCACAGACCCCATGGAACCGCCCATAAAGGCGAACTCGAATGCCGCAGCGACAACCGGCATTCCATACAGGGTGCCTTTCATCACCACCAGCGCATCTTTTTCGCCGGTTTCTTTCTGCGCAGAAGCCAGACGGTCTTTATACTTCTTGGAGTCACGAAACTTCAGCACATCTTTCGGCTCAAGCTCGCTACCCAGCTCCACAAGGCTTCCTTCATCTAACAGGCTATGCAGGCGATTACGCGCTGTCATACGCATGTGATGGTCACACTTCGGACAGACCTCAAGATTACGTTCCAGCTCAGCGCGGTATAAAACCTGACCGCAGCTATCACACTTAGTCCACACCCCTTCAGGAATGCTCGCCTTGCGGGTGGGAGTAATGTTGCTTTTAATTCGTTCAATCCAGCTCATTAGGGACCTTTCTGTCTGAACCTGGTTCGATGCCAGTTTTATCTTTGGGGACGCATAATGCCATTTTTGCCCCCAACAGACCATGAATGTTGCACATTAAAACATAACAGCCCGAAACTTTGGATAAAAAAGTGGTCGAACCGCGGAGTTACTTTTTATTTTGCGGCGCGTGCCGCAGCGCGTTTGTGACGGATAAATTCGAAGACACCTGGCAATATTGAAACAAAAATAATGCCAACAATCATCAGTTTAAGGTTGCTCTGAATGAAGGGGAGCGTTCCGAAGAAATAACCCGCGTAGGTAAAAATCAGTACCCATAGCAACGCGCCGATGACGTTAAAAGCGGCGAAATGACGATACGACATGTGGCCCATTCCCGCAACGAACGGCGCGAACGTTCTGACGATCGGTACAAAACGGGCGAGAATAATCGTTTTGCCGCCATGTCTCTCGTAAAACTGATGAGTCTTATCAAGATAACTGCGACGAAAGATTTTCGAATCCGGATTACTGAACAGTTTGTCACCAAATAACCGTCCAATGGTGTAGTTCACTGCGTCACCCACAATCGCGGCGATCAGCATCAGCACCACCATCATATGGACGTTGAGATCGTTGGTTTCCAGTGATGCCAACGCACCAGCAACAAACAGCAATGAATCACCCGGTAAAAACGGCGTTACCACCAGACCGGTTTCACAAAACAAAATTAAGAACAAAATCGCATAAACCCAGACGCCATACTCTGCGACCAGTTCTGCCAGATGCACGTCAATGTGCAGGATAAAATCGATGAGGAAATAAATCAGGTCCATATTAGCCTATGCCTTGTACTCGTCATCTTTCAGGCTGTAACTACGTTGGCTACAGCCTGAAATGTTCCGAGCATTATTCTCGTTAGTCCGCCAGAAATAGCGGGCCCATTGGCGGTTTTGGAAGATCAAACCGGTCAGGGTAATCCACCGCAACCAGATATAGTCCTTCCGCTTTTGCCGTTGCTGCCGCCAGCGTTCTGTCCTTTGCTGCCAGCAGTTCTGCTATCCAGCTCTCCGGCTGGTTGTTGGCACCGACTTCCATCAGGCTGCCGACAATATTCCTGACCATATGATGTACAAAGGCATTTGCTTTGATATCTACCACCACATAAGGACCGTGACGCGTGACGTTAATATGCATAACATTGCGCCACGGGGTTCGGGACTGGCACTGCACCGCACGGAACGAGGTGAAATCATTCTCGCCCAGCAGGCATTGCGCGGCCCGATGCATCCGTTCAGCGTCCAGCGGTTCGTAAAAATGGGTTACCCCTTTACTCAGCACTGCCGGACGCAGCCGATGATTGTAGATGATGTAGCGATAACGGCGAGCCGTGGCGCTAAATCGGGCATGAAAATCATCAGGTACAGCTTTAACCCAACGCACGGCGATGTCACCAGGTAAATTCGCATTTACGCCCAACGTCCACGCAGCGTCTTTGCGCTGCGCGGTCGTTTCGAAATGCACAACCTGCCCTGTACCGTGTACGCCTGCGTCAGTACGTCCGGCGCAGAAGACGGTGATGGGTTCGTTCGCCACCTGGGAGAGCGCCTTTTCCAGCTTCTCCTGCACACTGCGTACTTCATTCTGCCGTTGCCAGCCGTAATACCTACTGCCGTCGTACTCAATGCCCAGCGCAATTTTATAAACTGGCGGTTGTTGCTGGTCGGACATTAGTACAGATACTCCTGCACCAGTTTCTCGGCGATTTTTACTGCCATCAGCGCGCCGCCAAAGCGAACGTTATCGGCCACCGACCAGAACTGGACTTGTTCCGGCATACCGTAGTCATTACGTACGCAGCCAACGGAAAGATGCGGCGTACCAGAAGCATCCCCCACCTGCGTCGGGAATTCGTTCTCTTCAGAGAGCACAATATCTTCGCCTTGAGCAAACGCATCACGCGCTTCTTCTGCCGCCAGCGGACGTAGAGCTTCAAAGTTGACCATCTGGGCATGACCGTAAAATACCGGTGCCTGAACAACACTTGCCGAAATCATCAGCCCTTCGTCTTGCAGGATTTTGCGTACTTCGTCAACGATACGACGTTCTTCACGCACGCTACCTTCGCTATCCGGCAGTAACGGCAGCATGTTGAACGCCAGCTGACGACCAAAGAAATCCTCTTCATCAATCGGAATGCCGTTCAACAGTTTCGCGCTCTGCCCTGCTAACGCATCGACCGCTTTTTTACCCTGGGCGGAGGCAGAAATCAGGCTGGTGACGCTGATACGTGACAAACCGCCCTGATCGATTAACGGTTTCAGTGCTGCCAACAACTGGCTGGTCAGGCTGTCCGGTACGGCGATGACATTTCGGTTGCGGTAATCGGTCAGTACAAACGGGTTAACTTCCGGCACCACCAGCGGTACGTCAGGTTCGAGAGCAAACAATCCGCTGCTGTCGATCACCAGGCAACCTGAGTTGGTCGCTTCTTCAATCCAGGCAGCGGTGGCTTCTTTGCCTGCGACAAAAAACGCCAGTTGCGCCTGCGTCCAGTCGAATTCAGCGGCATCTTGCACGGTGATTGTCTTACCACCAAAGCGCAGTTGTTCGCCTGCGCTTTCGTTACGTGCCAGTGCATAAATTTCCCCAACCGGGAACTGACGTTCAGCCAGCGTTTCAAGCAGGGCTTCGCCCACAGCGCCAGTTGCGCCCAGGACGGCAATGTTCCAGCCTTCAGACATGGTGGTTTACTCCAGAAATAGCAAAGCTCTCTGCCAATGTTACAGCAGAGAGCATGAAGAAGAGATTAACGTGCCGGATGATGAACGGCGTTAAAACCCAGTTTACACAGCAATGATGCCGCACTGGCGTCATCACAAATCACATACAGAGATGACCATTCACGGCGCTCAAGATAGTTTTTGCGCAGTTTATCGAACTCACCCGGTATTCCGGCGACTTTACGCAGCGGTGCGTCATCGCGGCGCACATCATACACCAAATGCACCAGCCTTTTCAGCGTCGGTTGATCGAGCAGACCATGCAGCGTAATGCGACCAAACTCTGGTGCGGGTAGCAACGTATCCAGCGCAACGTGTTGTTCATGCCCAATAAACTTGCTATAGGCTTCAAACACTTGCGTCGTGCCACGGGCTTTACCTTCGAGGGTGTAACCCGCAATATGCGGCGTGCCGATATCCACTTTTTTCAGCAATTCTACGTTGAGTTCCGGTTCGCCTTCCCAGACATCCAGCACTACGCTTAACTTCTGCCCTTCATTCAGACAGGTCAACAGGGCAGTATTATCGACGACTGCGCCACGGCAGGCGTTAATCAAGATCGCTCCCGGCTTCAGGCTGCGGATCAGTTTTTCATCCGCCAGATGTAGCGTTTTGTACGGTCCATCTTTAAAGAGTGGCGTATGGAATGTCAGGATATCCGCATGCTGGACTAATTCATCCAACGAACGGAAATCGCCCTCATCCCCACGATCGGCACGCGGCGGATCGCAAAGCAAGGTTTTGATCCCCAGCGCTTCCAGTCGTGCCTGTAAACGCCGACCAACGTTACCAACGCCCACGATCCCCACGGTACGCTCATGCAGTGAAAATCCATCGCGTTCAGCAAGCATCAGCAGTGAGGAGAAAACATATTCCACCACCGCAATCGCATTACAGCCAGGTGCTGCGGAAAAACCAATTCCCGCCTGCTTTAACCATGCTTCATCGACATGGTCGGTCCCCGCTGTGGCAGTGCCAACAAATTTAATGGGTTTTCCTGCCAGCAAAGATTCATTCACTTTGGTGACCGAACGCACCATCAGCGCATCCGCGTCTGCCAGTTGAGCGACGGGAATCGGGCGGCCAGGAACTGCTTTCACTTCCCCCAGGCGACTAAATAATTCGCGGGCATAAGGCATATTTTCATCAACAAGGATTTTCACGTTTGTGTTACCTGTTTGAGAACGAGAGTTAACCGGGCAAGTGTGCCATAATCTCGCCGTCAGGCATACTTACGAAGATTTATGATTTAAGGATAAGTGATGATGCAACCTATTTCCGGTACTCCACCACGCCCACCGGATATCAACCAAAATCAACCAGCCGGGCCAGGCGAACAACCTTTATCAACACAGCAACGCACTGTACTGGAACGTCTTATAACCCGCCTGACTGCATTAACGAAGCAGCAAAGTGCTGAAGTATGGGCTGCTGTTAAGCATGATCTTGGTATGAAAAGTGATACTCCGTTGCTCTCACGTCATTTTCCCGCTGCGGAAGTTAATCTTAACCAGCGCCTGCTGCGTGCTCAGCAAACTCACGTGACCCGCCAATTGTTGTCACAACTGAGTGGGCTGCTCAGTCAGGGGAATAATCGCCAGGCTGTCAGCGATTTCATTCGCCAGCAATACGGTCAAACCGCGCTGAATCAGCTAACTCCTGAACAGTTAAAAAATGTCCTTACGTTGCTCCAACAAGGCAAACTGGCAATCCCGCAACCACAGCAACGCACACCAACTGCTCGCCCGTTGTTACCTGCTGAGCATAATACGTTAAAGCAACTGGTGACTAAACTTGCTGCCGCGACCGGGGAGCCAAGTAAACAGATCTGGCAATCGATGCTGGAGCTTTCGGGGGTGAAGAACGGTGAACTTATCCCGGCGAAACAATTTACCCATCTTGTGACATGGCTACAGGCTCGTCAGACTTTGAGTTTGCAAAGTGCACCAACGTTGGAAACGTTGCAAATGGCACTGAAGCAGCCGCTGGAACGGGCTGAACTCACTGAACTGCAACATTATGCACAGCAAACCTGGAATGTCCTGCCGCAAATGGCGCTCACGTCATCCCAGGTTCTTGATCTGCTTAATCACGTGTTTTTAAAACGTGCGGAGCGAGAAAGTGGATTTATCGATCCGCGTAATATTCAGCCATTATTTACCCCTTTCCCTCCACTGATGGATACGTTTAAATCCTTCACCGGGAGTACCGGGTTGGTTTTAATGGCCTTCTTAATTGTGCTCCTGCTTATCTGGTTGGTGATTTAACCACGCCGAAAAGAGAGCAGCGTAACCACTATTCCTACAACCGCAGATATCGCCCCGGCAAGAAAAACCGACGGGTAGCCAAATGAGGTCGCCAGCATTCCCGCCAGCGGCCCCGTTATACCGTAGGAGATATCCTGAAAGGCGGCGTAGCCGCCCAGTGCTGTACCACGCACCTGCGCCGGAACACGTTTTACTACTTCCACACCAAGTGCCGGGAAAATTAACGAACAACCAGCACCTGTTAATGCAGCGCCTGCCAGTGCAATCCATACTCCCGGCGCCTGCCATAGCAGAATTAAGCCAATGGTTTCCACAGTTAAAGAAGCTATTGCGACTTTTACGCCACCAAAACGATCCGGCATCCAGCCAAACAGCACGCGCATTAAAACAAAGGCACCACCAAAGGCTGTTAATGTAAAACCAGCCATTGGCCAACCATTATTGGCAAAGAAAAGGGAGATAAACGTGCCAATCACAGCAAAACCGACGCCCTGCAGCGCCAGCCCAATACCTGGTTTCCAGATTAACCCGACCACACTCCACAATGACGGGCGTTCCCCTGTTTGTGGCGGAACTTTGCGGACGCTGCCATTAAATGCCCAGGCCAGCAGCGGTAAAATCATTGTCACCACTGCCAGCACCGCAAAACCAAAATGGCTATGAATCAATAATCCCAACGGCGCACCGGCAGCAAGTGCGCCATAAATTGCCATCCCGTTCCATGACATCACCTTCCCTGAACGAGTCGGACCTACCAGACCTACCCCCCAGGACAAGGTTCCCGTCAGCAACTGGCTTTCGCCAAAACCAAGAATTAATCGCCCAATAACTAACAAAGCGAATTTTGCAGGTGCAGAGACGGGCATTAGTGCCGCCAGTAACCAAAAAGCGCCAGCCAGACCACATGCCAGCATTCCCTGCAGTGCAGAGCGCTTTGCACCAAACTGATCAGCAAGTTTTCCGGCATATCCGCGCGTCAACACTGTTGCCAGAAACTGCACACCGACAGCGATCCCGACCATGGTATTGCCGTAGCCCAGTTCATGATGGACAAAAAGGGGAATAACCGGTAACGGCAGACCGACGGTCATATAAGTGAGGAAAACCGCGAAGGCGATACGAAAAAGAGAAACATTCGCTGAAGGTGCTTTTTGGGTTTGGCTAACTGCGGTCATGCTCTACTCCAGAATGCAGAGCAAGGCGAGGTGAACCCACGCTTCTCTGCCTGACTTTGAGGATTACGCTGCGTTGGCAGGATTTAACGCGTACGTATTACCAGAAGGAAATCGACAAAGCGGAAAGTTTGCCTGGAACAGATAATGATTGTCAATGATGTGAAAAAGGGAGCCGTCAGGCTCCCTTTTGCGTTACTGCCGGATGCGACGCTGGCGCATCTTATCCGATCTATTAATCTTTCAGCTTACGCATTACCAGGGTGGCGTTGGTGCCGCCGAAGCCGAAGCTGTTAGACATAACGGTGGTCAGTTCGCGATCGGTCGTTTCGGTCACGATGTTCAGGCCCGCAGCCTGCTCGTCCAGCTCTTCGATGTTGATGCTCGGAGCGATAAAGCCATGTTCCAGCATCAGCAGAGAGTAGATAGCTTCCTGCACACCCGCAGCGCCCAGAGAGTGACCAGTCATCGCTTTGGTTGCAGAAATCGCCGGGCTCTTATCGCCAAACACTTCACGGATAGCCGCAAGCTCTTTCACGTCGCCAACCGGAGTTGAAGTACCGTGAGAGTTCAGGTAGTCGATTGGCGTATCAACACCGTGCATCGCCATCTGCATACAACGTACTGCGCCTTCGCCAGACGGAGCAACCATGTCTGCGCCATCAGACGTTGCGCCGTAACCAACGATTTCAGCGTAGATGTGAGCACCACGCGCCAGCGCGTGTTCCAGCTCTTCAACCACCACCATACCGCCGCCGCCAGCGATAACGAAACCGTCACGGTGAGCGTCATAAGTACGGGAAGCTTTTTCCGGTGTGTCGTTGTATTTAGTAGACAGCGCGCCCATCGCGTCGAATTCGCAGGCCATTTCCCAGCACAGCTCTTCGCCGCCGCCAGCAAACACAATGTCCTGTTTACCCAGTTGGATCTGCTCTACTGCGTTACCGATACAGTGTGCGGAAGTCGCACATGCGGAGCTGATAGAGTAGTTTACACCGTGGATTTTAAACGGCGTGGCGAGGCAGGCAGAAACGCCAGATGCCATCGCTTTGGTGACCACATACGGGCCAACCGCTTTCAGGCCGCGCGGGCCGCGCATTGCGTCAGCGCCGAACACCTGGAAACGCGGGGAACCACCACCGGAACCTGCAATCAGGCCCACACGTGGGTTGTTCTGATAAGCTTCCGAGGAGAGGCCAGCATCTGCGATTGCCTGCTCCATGGAAAGGAATGCATAGATGGATGCGTCGCTCATAAAGCGCACAACTTTGCGGTCAATGAGGCCAGTGGTATCCAGTTTTACGTTGCCCCATACGTGGCTACGCATGCCGGAGTCCTTCAGCTCTTGAGAGAAAGTGATCCCTGAGCGTCCTTCACGCAGAGATGCCAGGACTTCCTGCTGGTTATTACCGATGCTGGAAACGATGCCCAGGCCAGTAATCACTGCACGTTTCATTCAATACCTCTGTAAGTCGCACTATAGTAAGTTTCGAATGGCACAATAGCGTACACTTGTACGCCGAACAAGTCCGATCAGACGATTAATAGAGAAATTTGCGCAGCCTGACACACATCGTTAAGATCGTCAGACTGCCCGCCAGACGAGTAACTTACGTGAAACACTACGCCATACAACCTGCCAATCTTGAATTTAATGCTGAGGGTACACCTGTTTCCCGAGATTTTGACGACGTTTACTTTTCCAATGACAATGGACTGGAAGAGACACGCTATGTCTTTCTTGGGGGTAACCAATTAGGAGCACGCTTTCCTGAGCATCCACATCCTCTGTTTGTGGTAGCAGAGAGCGGCTTCGGCACCGGATTAAACTTCCTGACGCTATGGCAGGCATTTGATCAGTTTCGCGAAGGTCATCCGCAAGCGCAATTACAACGCTTACATTTCATTAGTTTTGAGAAATTTCCCCTCACTCGTGCGGATTTAGGATTAGCGCATCAACACTGGCCAGAACTGGCACCGTGGGCAGAAAAACTTCAGGCGCAGTGGCCAATGCCCTTGCCCGGTTGCCATCGTTTATTGCTCGATGAAGGCCGCGTGACGCTGGATTTATGGTTTGGTGACATTAACGAACTGACAAGTCAACTGGACGATTCGCTAAATCAAAAAGTAGACGCCTGGTTTCTGGACGGCTTTGCGCCAGCGAAAAACCCGGATATGTGGACGCAAAATCTGTTTAACACAATGGCAAGGCTGGCGCGTCCTGGCGGCACACTGGCAACGTTTACGTCTGCCGGTTTTGTCCGCCGTGGTTTGCAGGAAGCCGGATTTACCATGCAAAAGCGCAAAGGGTTTGGGCGTAAACGGGAAATGCTTTGTGGGGTGATGGAACAGACATTACCCCTCCCCTGCTCCACGCCGTGGTTTAACCGTACGGGTAGTCACAAACGGGAAGCGGCGATTATCGGCGGTGGTATCGCCAGCGCATTGTTGTCGCTGGCGCTATTACGTCGTGGATGGCAGGTAACGCTTTATTGTGCTGATGAGGCCCCCGCAATGGGTGCTTCCGGCAATCGCCAGGGGGCACTGTATCCGCTCTTAAGTAAACACGATGAGGCGTTGAACCGCTTTTTCTCTAATGCGTTCACATTTGCTCGTCGGCTTTACGATTTATTGCCCGTCAAATTTGATCATGACTGGTGCGGCGTCACGCAGTTAGGCTGGGATGAGAAAAACCAGCATAAAATCGCACAGATGTTGTCGATGGATTTACCCGAAGAACTGGCTGTAGCCGTTGAGGCTAATGCGGTTGAACAAATTACGGGCGTTGCGACAAATTGCAGCGGTATTACTTATCCGCAAGGTGGATGGCTGTGTCCAGCAGAACTGACCCGTAATGTGCTGGAACTGGCGCAACAGCAGGGTTTGCAGATTCATTATCAATATCAGTTAAAGGATTTATCCCGTCAGGATGACTGTTGGTTGTTGAATTTTGCAGGAGATCAGCAAGCAACACACAGTGTAGTGGTACTGGCGAACGGGCATCAAATCAGCGGTTTCAGCCAAACGTCGTCTCTGCCGATGTATTCCGTTGCCGGTCAAGTCAGCCATATTCCAACAACGCCGGAACTGGCGAAGCTGAAGCAAGTGCTATGCTATGACGGTTATCTCACGCCACAAAATCCGGCGAATCAGCACCATTGTATTGGTGCCAGTTATCATCGCGGCAGCGAAGATACGGCGTACAGTGATGAAGATCAGCAGCAGAATCGCCAGCGGTTGATTGATTGTTTCCCGCAGGCGCAGTGGGCAAAAGAGGTTGATGTCAGTAAGAAAGAAGCGCGCTGCGGTGTGCGTTGTGCCACTCGCGATCATCTGCCAATGGTAGGCAATGCCCCCGATTATGAGGCAACGCTCGTGGAATATACCTCGCTGACAGAACAGCAAGACAACGCGGTAAGCGCACCGGTTTATGACGATCTCTTTATGCTTGCTGCTTTGGGTTCGCGTGGTTTGTGCTCTGCCCCGCTGTGCGCCGAAATTCTGGCGGCGCAGATGAGCGACGAACCGATTCCGATGGATGCCAATACGCTGGCGGCGTTAAATCCAAATCGGTTATGGGTGCGGAAGTTGTTGAAAGGGAAAGCGGTTAAGGCGGGGTAATCTGCTTTGGCATTGCTTGCCGGATATGGCGTGAACGCCTTATCCGGCACATTACTTACTGCTGTGAAGCCTGTTGAAACAGGTTTTCCCACATATCGGTCACCAGCGCCTGGTCTCGCGGCGACAACTCACCGGCACCAATGGCTTTTTCCAGACTCTGGCTAACGGTCGTATGTACCGCCTGGGCGGAGTGGTCATCACCACTTTCCAGTTCTGCGATGGCTAATGTCAGGTGGCCACGCAAATACCCACTGGCAAACAACTCATCATCACTGGCATGGTCAACCATACCGTCGATTAATGCCAGAATGCGTGATTCAAACTCCGCGATCATCTTCTTTCCTCATTGTAAAACGTGGCGCAGGCTTCAGTTGAGCGCTTCCGGCCACGGGAACTGTTCCGCCGTAAGTTCCGGCGTGTGATAATAATTTTGTAGTGCTTTAATGAAGCGTGCCGGACGCTCGGGAATACCGTTTGCCAGATAATCCATTACCTGTGCATGTACCCGCCGTTGAAATACCACGCGGTCCGGTTCGAAATCCCCTTCCAGATTATCGCAACTGACATTAAACGGATATCCCGCCGCCACACAGAACAACCAGTCCAGCGCCTGCGGCTTCACTTCAACATCTTCAAACTGGCCTTGCGTTTGGGCATCGCGTCCGTCGGGACAATACCAGTAGCCGAAATCAACCAGCTCACGGCGCGCTTTCCCGGCAATACACCAGTGCGAAATCTCATGAATTGCGCTGGCATAAAAGCCGTGAGCAAAGACGATTCGGTTATACGGTACTTCCGCATCAGCAGGAAGATAGATCGGTTCGTCGTCGCCTTTAATCAGACGGGTATTAAATTCATCGGTAAAGCAGCTATTAAAAATTTCAATCAACTGCTCATAGTGGTGTGTACTATTCATTAGTTCATCCCCAACCAGTGGAGGATCTCCTGTCCGTGGCTATCATAAAGTAATTTGGCACTCATCACCGCCGAGACAATAACAATCATCGGGCGAATCAGCTTTTGTCCTTTGCTCAACACCAGTCTTGACCCCATGCGCGCGCCGAGGAACTGCCCCACCAGCATCACAAATCCTGTCGCCCAAATCACTTTGCCGCCGAGAATAAACAGCAGCAAACCGCCGATATTAGACGTTGCGTTGAGTAATTTGGCGTGGGCCGTGGCTTTGGCGAGGTTAAAGCCGCACAGCGTAACGAAGGCTAACGCGTAAAACGATCCGGCAGCCGGGCCAAAGAATCCATCGTAAAAACCAACGCAGCCCCCTGCTACCAGCGCAAATGGCAGTCCATACATCCGACGCTGGCGATCTTCTTCTCCCAGTTTGGGCATCAGTAAGAAATAAAGTCCAATACAAATCACCAGAATGGGCAAAATCTGCCGCAAGACATCAGCCTGAACGTACTGCACCAGCAAAGCGCCGCTCATTGAGCCGATAAAGGTCATGGCGATATTGAGTTTCTGATCGCTTAAGCTAACCACTTTGCGGCGAATAAAGTAGATAGTGGCAGAAATAGAGCCACCGCAGGCTTGCAGTTTATTGGTTGCCAGCGCGTTAGCCGGAGACATCCCCGCCGCCATTAATGCCGGAATGGTGAGTAGCCCACCACCACCGGCAATAGAGTCGATAAATCCCGCCAGTATGGCGACAAAAAAGAGGAGTCCCAGCAACAGCGGGGAAACCATAAACAGGCTATTAAACGTTTCCATTAGATCACGTGCTCATCCAGTAGCGCCTGGCAGGAAGGCGGCAACGGAGGCGGTGTCTTCTTCTCAGGCTTTGTTGTTCCCGGTTTTGGAGGTTCAAACCAGCTTTGCAGTTCTGCCCCGCAACCATCGCCCGGTGGCGGTAAAGGTTGATCTTCACACTCCAGACTATCGGCAGGACAACGTAATCGTACATGCATATGGGCGCGATGCTGGAACCAGGGTCGCACTTTGCGCAACCAGTCGCGATCGGTGCCCGCATCAAGGCAAAGTTGTTGTTTAATCGCCGGATTAACAAAAATGCGCGTGACGTCTTTGTCCTGCGCGGCGAGTTTAATCAAGCTGAAAATTTCGGGCTTCCACAGCGTGGGGACAACGTGTTTACCGTCGCGGGAAACCAAATCTAATGCTTGCGGGCGCAAGAGTTGCGCGGAGGTCCAGCGTTTTTTCGGCAGTTGCAGGAAGATGTCCACATCCAGTCCGGTCTGATGACTGGCGTGACCACCATTGAAACGCCCACCAGCAGGCATTCCCATATCGCCAATCAGCACCGTGCCCATACCCAGATTGCTCACCTGGCTACTCAGACGCTGGATAAACATCACCAGATCCGGATGCCCGAAATAGCGACGCTGATCGGTACGCATGACCTGATAATGTTCGGACTGTATCGGCAGCGTGTCAGCGCCGACGATACAACCATTGGAAAAACTGCCTATCGATTGTGCGCTACCCGGCACAGGTTGGGTTATTTTTTGCCACGGCGTCGCTGCCAGGCTGGCGCTGCTGGCAAGCAGAGCCAGCAGCGCAATCGCAGTTTTGTTCATTTTTACCAGCGTGGAATATCAGTCTTCACATCAGCATTTTGCGCCCGTTGCCGTAACAGGTGATCCATTAAAACGATCGCCAGCATCGCTTCCGCGATCGGCACCGCGCGGATCCCAACACAAGGATCGTGACGGCCTTTGGTGATCATCTCAACTTCTTCGCCAAAGCGGTTAATCGTGCGCCCAGGCACAGTAATACTGGAGGTTGGTTTCAGCGCCATATGGGCGATAATTTGCTGCCCGCTGCTGATGCCACCAAGAATACCGCCCGCATGGTTGCTCTGGAAACCGTCTTTGGTGATTTCGTCGCGGTTCTGGCTGCCACGCAGCGCTACCACGTCAAAACCATCACCAATTTCTACGCCTTTCACCGCGTTGATGCTCATCAGCGCGTGGGCGATGTCGGCATCCAGGCGATCAAAGACCGGCTCGCCAAGTCCGGCGGGTACGCCACTGGCAACAACGGTGACTTTCGCGCCAATAGAGTCACCCTCTTTTTTCAGCGCGCGCATCAGTTCATCTAAGGCTTCGATTTTGTCCGGATCCGGGCAGAAGAATGGATTTTGCTCGACCTGAGACCAGTCTTTGATTTCCAGCGGAATGTCGCCCATTTGGGTCAGGCAGCCGCGAATTTCTATACCAAATTTCTCAGCGAGATATTTTTTGGCAATCGCCCCTGCTGCAACGCGCATGGCAGTTTCGCGAGCGGAGGAACGTCCGCCGCCGCGATAATCGCGCAGGCCGTATTTTTGTTCGTAGGTGTAATCGGCATGGCCTGGACGGAAAACGTCTTTAATTGCGCTGTAATCCTGAGAACGCTGGTCAGTGTTTTCGATCAACAAACCAATGCTGGTGCCGGTAGTAACGCCTTCAAAAACACCGGAGAGAATTTTGACCTGATCCGGCTCACGACGCTGGGTGGTATAGCGCGATGTCCCAGGGCGACGACGGTCGAGATCGTGTTGCAGGTCCGCTTCCGTCAGCGAAATACCCGGCGGAACACCATCGACGATGCAGCCGAGCGCCAGCCCGTGCGATTCGCCGAAGGTGGTTACGCGAAAGAGTTGTCCAATTGTGTTTCCAGCCATCACGGCTCCGTTATTGTTGTGTTTGCGTGTTTACTTAATCTTTATAAATCGCGAAATGTTCTCGTGCAGCAATAAGCTGCTCTTTGGTGAGCATAAACACACCATCACCGCCGTTATCAAACTCCAGCCAGGTGAACGGAACATCCGGATATTGTTCCATAAGATGTACCATGCTGTTGCCGACTTCACAAATCAGCACGCCATCATCAGCAAGGTAATCTGCCGCATTACCGAGAATACGACGCGTCAGTTTCAGGCCGTCAGTACCAGATGCCAGACCCAGTTCCGGCTCGTGACGGTATTCATTTGGCAGGTCGGACATATCTTCCGCATCGACGTACGGCGGGTTAGTGACGATCAGGTCGTACTGCACTTTCGGCAAGTCCCGGAACAGATCGGAACGAATCGGAATGACGTTGTGGATCAGACCATGTTCTTCGATGTTCTGTTCAGCAACCGCCAGCGCGTCAGGAGAGATGTCTACCGCGTCGACTTCCGCTTCCGGGAAGGCATAAGCACAGGCAATCGCAATACAGCCGCTTCCGGTGCACATATCTAAAATGTGCTGCGGTTGCTTGCTGATGAGTCCGGCAAATTTATTGTTGATCAGTTCACCAATTGGCGAGCGCGGCACCAGCACACGTTCATCGACGTAAAATTCATGGCCGCAAAACCAGGCTTTGTTGGTCAGGTAGGCCACCGGAATGCGTTCGTTGACGCGGCGGATCACGCGTTCAACAATACGGTGTTTTTCGCTGGAAGTCAGACGCGCGGTGCGCATATCTTCCGGAATATCCAGCGGCAGATAGAGCGATGGCAGCACCAGTTGTACGGCTTCATCCCACGGGTTATCGGTGCCGTGGCCGTACCAGATATTTGCCGCGCTGAAGCGGCTCACCGACCAGCGCAACATGTCCTGAATGGTTTGCAGCTCATTTACTGCTTCATCAACGAAAATTTTATCCACGTATTCCTCCAGGGCATGGTCGCATTAATTTCGGCGGCTAGTTTGCCATGAAGATGACGATAAATCAGCATTCACGCGCGGTGAGTGAGGAAAAATACGTTTAAAACGATCGATTAGACGACGAGTCGGGTAAACTGTAGGAAAATTAGAAATGAGAGATGTAAATGAAAAAGAAATCATCACTTAGTGAGGAGGACCAGGCGCTTTTCCGCCAGTTGATGGCGGGGACCCGCCAGATAAAGCAGGACACCATTGTCCATCGGCCGCCGCGTAAAAAAATTAGCGAAGTACCAGTCAAGCGGTTAATCCAGGAACAGGCCGATGCCAGCCATTATTTCTCCGATGAGTTTCAACCGTTATTGAATACCGAAGGTCCGGTGAAATATGTCCGTCCGGATGTCAGCCACTTTGAAGCGAAGAAACTGCGCCGCGGCGATTATTCGCCGGAATTGTTTTTGGATTTACACGGTTTGACGCAATTGCAAGCTAAGCAGGAACTTGGGGCTCTGATTGCCACCTGCCGTCGTGAACATGTGTTTTGCGCCTGCGTGATGCATGGTCATGGTAAGCATATTTTGAAGCAGCAAACGCCGCTGTGGCTGGCGCAACATCCCCATGTGATGGCATTTCATCAGGCACCGAAAGAGTACGGCGGTGATGCAGCTTTATTAGTGTTGATTGAAGTGGAAGAGTGGTTGCCGCCTGAGTTGCCCTGACATCATTATCAACATGTACTTTCACCGACCAGCTAACTGGTCGGTGAAATAATGTTACAACATATTCAACACATACTGGAATCGACAGGTAGAATCGATGGGTTGTTCAGATGTTGTGTCTACGCGTACCAGCATGTCATGAAGCTGTTTATCCGTAATCGGATGCCGGGTTGGCGCAACGGTCACTTTGGCATTATCACAGCCAGACGAGGTAAAGCTGATCATCTGTGACACAAAACGGCAATAGGCTCCCCGTTCATCCATCTTACTGCCATCACACAGTTTTCCGCTTTCCATCAAATAGGTGGAAAGCGTTGTCTCAATTACGCTTCCTGTGGATTTTAGCGAAAGCAATTTATTATGAACAACAGTGCTCTCGTTCCATGAAATATCATAAGGTTCCAGTGGAACAGGAGGGCAACTTGAAATCACGGTCTGCGGACCGTAATATTCCACCGATACCGCATTCGACCAATTGTGTGCTCTCACAGCAACAATCCAGGGGCACCCCCCTACGGAGCCATCAACAGTAATCTTCAACGGCTGCTCTGCACAACGCCACCCTTGCGGCAAACCAGGACAGAGTGAGTCATTAGCACTACTTGTATGATTCAAGTAGATATGTGGCGCAGTAGTAGAACTGTCGGTCCCCGACCAAGAACGATTAGGCACCTCCTCCGTTCGCGCAGAGCCACCATCCTGGTAATAAACACCATAATAAACGCCATTTGCTGTAGCAACATCCAGGTAAAGCTCCAGTTGCGAATTCCAGCCGTATTCTGCGTAATAAATTTTTACTGGATAGAACTCAGCAGCCTTTCCGTAAGACAGCGGGAACATTACCAGCAGATAATAAAAGAGTAAGCGCAATTTTTTCATCTTAAATATACTCAAAGGTTGCGGTTAAGGAGGCGGTAAATTCACCCATCGTCACTTCCCGACCGCTTTTCGCCTGTAACCAGGCCCTGAAATTAATGTCATTGCTGCCATCGCTAAGCGTGAATTTCACCCCGGTTGGGTTGTTAATCGCCACCCGTACCCCGTCAGTCGTTTCCATCCCAATCCCGACACCCTGCGCGGTTGATGTGGTATCCAGCGCCAGGAAACCGGGCTGCTCACTGTCTTCCGTACCGGTAAGAGTCACCTGGACCTGATAACTCGCAGGCCCCTTACAATCTTTCAGCTTAAACACCACCGGAATGTGCGCAGACTCCCCCGCAACCATGAGATCCTTACGACTGATAGTTGGAAAATGGACTTCGGCCAGATTTCCGCTCTCAACCACCAGCGTACAAGAGCGGCTGAGTAAGTTGCCGTAAAAATGCAGGTTGTTGTCCACGGCCAGGATACGCGTGCTGCCGGTCAACAACAGTCCCGCTAACAGCCCATAGCCGAGCGAATAAATGCGTTCTGTTTTCATTGATAATCCACCCGCAATGTTGCATAGGCTGAAAACGTGGTATCGCTCAGCACCGCATCGACTGACTTCACTGGCACGGCCTCCAGTTTCGGCTTTTGGGTAAAATCAGTGGCGTTAATGGTAAGCGGAGTATTCAGTTTAAAAGGCTGACCATCGTGTTGAAGCTCAATACCAAAGCCGGGAACGTCTGTTTCGATAGCCGAGTCATTGTAGGCGGTCTGCGTCCCCGTCCAGGTGAGCGTCATAATCCAGTCGGGATCGCGTATTTCGGAGTCACAGCTCAGGTCATATTTCACTTCCTTGCGGCCATTGTCCCCGTTGATACTGTCGATGATGAGATCGCGAAATTCCACCTCGAGGGTCTTTCCCCCGCTGATAGTACAGACAGGCGGTGCCACCAGCGTACCGTGAAAAGTGATGTCATCGTCAGCCGCCAGCGCAACACCACCGCAGGTGCAGAGTAAAAAGAACAAGCGTTTTTTCATTGGTAATCCACCACCATCGTCATACTGGCGTTAAATTCCGCTGGCGTAAGCTGCGCTCCACTCTGTTTTACCGGCACCGCTTTGAGATTGGGCAACTGGTTAACATTAAAATCAGACCAGTTACCTTCACCCACTCTAAATAAAGAGTTATCGGCACCGTTTTCAATGCGAATGCCCAGGCCGGGTATTTCCGTCGCAATGACAGTTTCCCCGTTAATAACGGTAGTGGTGCCTTTAAGCTGCAACCGCAGATCATCAACACCCACCGCCCTGTTACCACAGTTCAGGGTATAAAGCGGCTCCGTGGTGCGGTAATTCGTGCCATTGATTTTGCTAATGTATACATCGCCAAATTGCACATTGCTCCCCTTCACGGAACAGGGCGGTGGCCCATCCACCAAAACGTGCAACGTCAATAGCACCGGTCTACTTTCCCCTGCCACGGCAAGGCTCCCCATCAGCCAGCCGCTCAGGAGAAAAATGCCCGTTCCCACCAGAAACGTGTATTTCATAAGACTCTCCCGGCATCAGCCTTTGCGGCTTTGCTCTGCATCCACCTGGCAATTATTGCCATTGCATTTAAAGTTCAGCGACAATCGCGCGCCGTAGTCGTTGACGTAAGTCAGCACCGGCACAGTGTCCATCTTCACATTCAACGGTGCGGACGATTTCGGCGGCATGACCAGCGGCGTAAACCCGGCTGCCGGATTACCATTTTTCTGTGTGCTGGCATTGCTGATAATCACGTAATAGGGCGTGGGGTTATTGACGGTGAACGCCTGTCCATTGCGGGTTAACGTCACCTTGTGCTGCCACGGCTCCCTCATGTCAATTTTTGCCAGTGCCTTGGGTCGCCAGAACAATTTGATACGCGTTTGCAGGGCAATTTGCAGCGTATTAGGTTTGTTCGATTTTGGCGGGATTTCACGCACGTTAAAGTAGAACATGCTCTCACGATCGGCCGGTAACTTGTTGATATCCGGCATTCCCTGGACTTTTACCTGACCATTCATCATCGCATCAATACGCTGTACCGGCGGCAGTACCGTAAGTGGCGAGCTGATTTTGTTGCCCTTTTCGTCCTCCATCCAGCTTTGCGCCAGGTAGGGCTGCTTCGGGTCGTTATTGCGCAACGTGACGCTGATAGATTTGTCGCCTTCATTGAAGACCAGGCGTGTACGGTCGGGTGTCACCGATGCGTGGGTGGTAAAACTGGCGGCCGCCACCAGCAGCGCCAGCGCAGGGGCAACTCTTTTTGCAGAGCGAGTCAATGTATACATGGATCAATCCTTAATCACGTTATTGGTTTGCTGAAATAGCCATGGGTTCCGCGCCAGGTGTGACCTGCTGCGTTTGTTCCTGAATCATCGGTTTAATCTCTACCGGAGCCGCAGGCAGCACAGCGCCTTGTTGCTTGCACGGCAGTAACAGGCCATTGAACAGGTCGGCAGGTAGCGGGTCTGGCAGTGAGATCTCACAGTGGGGTTCGCCATTCCATGAGACACACATGTGTTCGCCCGCTTTTACTCCAGCCAGATAGACGTTGCCGTCATCATCAACCAGGCCGACCTGCTGGTCGTGTTCGTTTCTCACTTCCGCACCAAATGGCGGGTAACTGCCATCACTCATGCGCAGGACAGCCATCGCCTTTTGCCCACTGATAACCGCAAATTGACGGTAGCCAATGGCGCCTTCGGTAAGTGTCGCCTGCACTACAGACTGCGTGGCTTCAGCGTCATCTGGCAGTCTGGTCAGGTCAATAGTGGCCTGGTTACGGTAGTAGTTATTGACGTCGGCAACGACGGCTTTGCCAAACATATTGGTATAAACCGCTGCGCCATTCCCTTCGACCGGTACGTCGGCGACACCGTCAGCGTCAATCAGTAATCGCGTACCGCCCATATTTTGAGTTCGGTGCAACGCACCACCGTGAGCTGTGAGCGTGGCGCCGCCCTGTAGCGACAACCCGGCAGAGGTGTACTGCCCTTCATGGTAGTTGGCACTGAGGTCCACATGGGCCATTGAACCGTCACGGCTGTAATAACCATCCACGCTGGAGTGATTTTCACTGTTGCCAACGTTTATCTGATAATGACTGGCGTCGTCTATACGGCTGAAATACCCCACCTGGCTGCTGTCAGGACCGCTACCGTAGTTACCGTTGTAACTCACCGTACTGCTATCACCCCACGGCATACTTAAGGAGATATAGACACCTTTATCGGCGCTGTTGTCATACTCATAGCGATAACCGGTCAGAGAGATACTCATGTTACGAATGCCGCCCATATTGAAATAGTGGGAGAGCATTACGTTGTAGTTGGTCTGTTCCTCACGATCCCAGTAGGTGTGACGCGTATAGTTCAGGTAAACAGAAACACCGGCATCTCTAAAGTTCTGGTTATAGGTGGCGGTGTACATCTCTTTATCATTGCCTGAGCGGACCATTGCGCTGTCATTCGCGTCCAGATACTCACTCATGGTCATATAGTTCTCTTCCGAGAAGCGGTATCCGGCGAAGGTGACGCGGCTGTTGAGTTCATCAAAGTCTTTGGAATAACTGACTCTGAAAGAGTTACCGTCGAGAGTGCTTTTTCCGTAAGCGGTCGAATCGTCAAGTCGGGTATGCGAGTGGGTGATATCAAAGGCCATCGCACCGAAAATGGAGAGATCGCGACCAATCCCAAGCGCGGCTGACTGGTAATTTTCATCGCCAAGCGCCCCGCCATACAGTGACCAGCCGTTTGCTATCCCCCAGGACGCTTCGCCACCGGAAAAGAACCCGCCTTGCACATGGTGCCCCCACTCCTGTGGTCGCCCCATCATAATTTTGTAGCGCACCTGGCCCGGGCGAGTCAGGAACGGCATGGAGGCAGTGCTGATGTCATACTCCTGCACCTGACCGTTCACCTCTTCAATGCGCACATGCAGCGTACCAGAGCTAAAATCGGCAAGATCCTGGATACGGAATGGCCCGGCTGGCACCTGGGTTTCATAAATTATACGCCCGGCCTGGCTAACGGTGACTTTCGCCGCCGTATGGGCCACGCCGGAAATATCTGGAGCATAGCCGCGCAGATTCGGCGGCAGCATTTGATCGTCAGTACTGATACTACCGCCGATGTAGTTAAAGCCATCGAAAATATCGGAATCGAGGTAATCTTCACCGAGTGCCAGTTTGGCTTTCAGGCTCGGTAACGCGCGCCAGGCATAGTAACGGCTCCAGTCCCAGTTTCTTTCGGTGCTGTCTTCCGTCTCTTTATCATTACTGCGGGTATGCTGATAATCGCTCTGCCAGTCGGCTCGCAAGCGCCACGGCCCGAGGTTAACGCCAACCGTACCGTTGCCGCTGATATCGTTGCTGTCATCACCGCTATTTTCTTCATGTCGGGTTTGGGCATTGATGCTGTAATCGGCAATTAAACCTGAGATGCCATCATCCCAGCGCGAGGGAGGGTCCCAGTCGACATCGCTGTATTCAAGATAAGCCTGCGGTAAGGTGATAAGGAGTGCGGACTGGCTTAAATCAGCGCGCATTTCCAGACCGTCAAGTTGGCCTGGCTTGAGGCATTTACCGTCGAGAACCCATTGCAAATTGTTCGCAATGTCTTCTTTAAAACCAAGCTGTGCCGCCAGGTCTGGCGACAGACAGGCATAAGTCTTATTGGCGTCATTTTCTGTTGCATACCAGTAAATATCATATTCACCGGGTAACGGCTGTTTATTGACCTCAACCTGTAAACTGTATTTACCTGGCTCAACATAACCCTGGCTTGAAAAGCGTTTTAAATCGATTTTCGTGTCGCCTTTTAATTCCAGAAAACGGGAATCAAACTGAATATCTTCATCAGCCCAGGCATTGATATGGCATCCAGAGATGGCCACGGCAACGCACCAAGGAAGCGCCCGTAAGCGGAAAAGAGAATGGTCAGGCATACACGTATCCATCCGTGATTATTATAATAAGTCCAAAAACTCGTTCCAAAATCCCCCATAGCGCGATGCTATGGGGGTGAATTACCTTAGAGATAGGTAATCTGGAAGGTGGTATTCGCTTCAAAACCACCCAGGTCAGGCGTACCAGCCGCACCGACTAACCAGGCTTTGAAGTTCAGAGTCTGTTTAGGTTTGCCTTTATTGGTTACTGAGTCATTTACGATCGGCTGTTCAATGCCAACACCGCTTTTATAGGAAGTACCTTGCTTATCACCAATCGCCAGGCTTACATTGTTAAACGCAGCACCTGTATCGGTATTAAAAATGGTGTAGTAATTCTCGTTTCCCGTAGAAACGTTACCGGTGAACGTCGTTTCCATGGTTGTTTGGGTATCAAATACGCAGTCCTGCAAACGAATCTGAAAGTCTTTCGGCGTGGTAGTCCCGTTGTTTTTCAGTACTTCTGCACCAATGTTGCCTAAATCCACTTCCAGTTTGTGATCGTCTGGAACGATAGAGCACGGAGAGTCTTCAATGGTGCCATAGAAACGTGCAGTACCGTTGTTGCCTGCAGCAAAGGCTGACGCGGAGACAACTACGCCCATTACCATTGCGGCTGCAACGGCAGTTTTAGCGAACTTACTCATTATTTGTCCTTAAATTATATTAAATAAGTGATATAAACATCATGATTTATTAGGCCAATCAATATATAAATTCATCACGAGTTAATACCCAGCCATCGAATAGACTATCTGAACGAATATGAAATAGGTTGCAAGAAAGAATATTCTTTGGTGTGGCGACAATGCTGATGATTTCGCCATCAGTATTCAATTGAATTGTACTAAAGGTCAGATGTAGTCAACCTTAATACATTGAACAAAGGTATATATCCTGAAGATAAATCTTTCAAAAAAAAGATATTCTGAGTCAAAAAGCATTTTGCATTTTACCAATGAATAACTTGCACAAAAATTATTCAATTACAAAAATGACGATTGAAAATTAATTTTTCAAAAGACATCACCATCAAGGTAATGATAATATATTATCAAGACACAAAAATATCTTTATTTATACTCGTCATACTACAAGCTGCATATGCTGAGTCTGCGTTCCTGCAACTTGGATATTTAGGGTATAATTCAGCCATTAGAAGAAATACTCAATAAAAAGCCCGATCAATTAAAGTTATCGGGCTTTTTGAACTAATCAGATAGCTTTCGCCATTTTCAGATTACACGGGCTCATTTGCCAGTTGAACGTACCTTTTCCGCTTTCATCAAGCGTAACGCTGGCAATGGCTGAGGTGGTAAACATCGGCGGCGTTTCGCCAGGGCACAGCTCAGAAACCAGATACCCCACTAAAGGCAAGTGAGAAATAATCAACGCCGATGCGATACCTTCATTGGCCAGCGCCTGCAAATACGCGCTGACCAGCCCAACATCGCCGCAGGGCGTTAACTCCGGCAAAACATCAACACTGCCAGGCAGACTCATACACTCACCTACCACATCCAGTGTTTGTTCGGCTCGTAGGAACGGGCTCACCAGAACACGTTCAATTTCCACTTTTTGACCTTTCAGCCAGTTCGCCATCAGGCGGGAATCGTCACAACCATTACTGGTTAAAGGACGAACCGAATCACTGGCGGCATCGAGGGCTGCGTCGCCGTGACGCATGATAAAAACTTGCATATTGCACCGCTTTTGTTAACCAGAATCACCCACAGTACTGCTGCTCCCTGGGGGCTGCAGTAATGCGGTGGTCGGCATTGTGCCTTATCCATTCACCGAATGAAACGCTGTTTTTTACCTCAATGGCGTAAGTATAGTCAATAGTTGTTCACTTACTGACCACACCCCAGGCATTCAGTGTGGATAACCTTAAACTTTGACCCTGTTAATGACGATCCGTTGCACTTGTTTTCCAGAAACTTTCACCACGTTCCGCCATTTGGAGCAACTGCTCACATGGTGTGAAGCGAGAACCATACAATGACGTTAACCGTTGCAGCACAGCGACAACTTCTGAAGCCCCCAGCGAGTCCATATAACGGAATGGCCCCCCGAGAAATGGAGGAAAACCGATGCCAAATACCGCACCGATATCCCCATCACGAGCATGACGGATAACGCCTTCTCTGTAACAACGCGCAGCTTCGTTAAGCATGAGCATGACGCAACGTTCAGTTATCTGTTGAGCAGATAACTTACTCTGCCCTTGTACGGCAATAATCTTATAAATTTCAGGGTCAACCTGTTTTTTGCTTTTACGCCCTTTCGCTCCATAAAGATAGAAGCCACGACCATTTTTTCTGCCTTTGCGATCATCATTCAAAATTGAAGAAACAACATTTGCAGGGGCGCTAAAACGTTCTCCATATGCCGCCTCAAGCACAGGTATTATTTTAGTACCTGTATCAATTCCGACCTCATCCAAAAGTTGGATTGGCCCGACAGGGAAACCGAACTTAACCAGCGCGGTATCTATGGTTTCAACCTTTTCACCTTCGGTTAATAGTCGAATAGCCTCATTGATATAAGGAGCAAGAATACGATTTACATAGAATCCAGCCTTATCCTGAACAACAATCGGTGTTTTTCCCTGTTTTTTCGCCAGCTTCACAATAGTGGCAATTGTCTTCTCAGATGTTGCAGCATGAGGAATAACTTCCACCAGTGGCATTTTCTCAACCGGGCTAAAAAAGTGTAAACCGATAACTTGTTCAGGCCTTGTTGCATGAGCTGCGATATCGCTTATTGGTATAGATGAAGTATTTGAGGCAAAAATGGTGTGTAAACCACAATTTTTCTCAACCTCAGCCACCATCTGCTGTTTTAACGATAAATCTTCAAATACCGCTTCGATAACGACATCCCGATGTGCAAAGCCTTGATAATCGGTTGTACCGGAGATTTTCGCTAATTGCCTGGCCTGCTCACCAGCCTTTATATGCCGACGACGCACTTTGGCATCCAGTAGTTGCCAACTGTATTTCAGCGCATGGTTAATGCCCTGGGGATTAATGTCTTTAATCCGTACGGGTAAACCCGCTTTACAGGCGGTTACAAAGGCGATACCACCCCCCATCAGGCCACCACCCAGAATACCAATACTGTCTAAAGTACCAGGTTGCACCGTACTTCCTGGATCTTTTTTTACTTCAGTACTGGCAAAGAAAATATTCCGTAGCGACTGGGATTGCGATGTCATCGCCAGCTCACCAAATGCTCTGGCTTCTGCGTCATATCCGCTACTGCTACCTTGTGACAGACCTGTTTCGATGACGTCGAGAATGCGAGTGGTAGCAGGATAATTACCCTGTGTTTTCTGGTCTGTTTTTTTACTGACAAAGCGAAACAGAAGCGAACGCCCGAGCGGCCCGGCAAGAATACGCTCCCGTACAGGTAAAGAACGCGGTGTTTGCCTTTCCTGTTTCGCGCGTTCCACAGCCGCCTGCAATAAAATGGATTGGGGAACAATTTCATCCACCAGCCCTGATTTTAGTGCCTGTCCGGGACGCAACTGCTTGCCCGTCAGAATCATATCCAAAGCAGTACTTAACCCCACCAGGCGAGGCAGGCGTTGAGTTCCTCCTGAGCCGGGTAACAGGCCAAGTTGTACCTCCGGTAATCCCAGAATGGTTTTTGGATCATCAGTACAAATACGTCCATGGCAGGCCAGAGCCAGTTCCAGTCCACCACCTAAACAAGCCCCATGTATGGCGGCAATCACCGGCACAGGCAGAGCATGGATTTCTGCCATTAACTGTTGCCCCTGGCGTGCCAGGGTTTCGGCTTCCATGGCGGTGTTGCAGTGATCAATCATGTTGATATCTGCACCAGCGATAAAGTTATCTGCTTTAGCAGAGATAAAGACAACACCGCGAATCTCTTTGTTTTCGCGTATTTCTTTCAGGATGGCGCGGACCTGAGCGGCAAACTCAGCCTTGAGGGTGTTCATCTTTTCGCCGGGAACGTCAATAGTTACCACAGCAATGTGGTCCAGGCGTACATTAAGAGTAAATGCTGATGTCATGTCCATTATTCCGCCTCCAGAACCATTGCTGCACCTAAACCACCAGCAGCACAGGCTGTCACCAACCCGAAACCGCCGCCTCGACGACGAAGTTCATGGAGCGTTTGGGTAATCATTCGTGCGCCGGTAGCGGCAAAAGGATGACCATAAGCGATGGAGCCCCCCAGCACATTAAATTTACTGTCATCGACCTCTCCTGTCGCATGAGCGCGCCCCAACACATCGCGGGCGAAACGTTCACTACCGAGCAACTGAACATTGGCCAACGTCTGCGCTGCAAAGGCTTCATGCATATCAATCAGTGTAAGATCTGCCAGTGTCAGTCCTGCACGATCCAGTGCCAGTGGTGTCGACCATGCCGGGCCGAGCAACATGTCCTGCCAGACATCAATGGCTGTAAAAGCATAGCTGCGTAAATATCCCAACGGTGTTAGTCCAAGTTCTTTTGCCCGGCTTTCTGTCATCATAATGACTGCAGCTGCGCCATCCGTCAGTGGCGTACTGTTCGCTGCGGTTACCGTGCCATGCTTACGGTCAAATGCCGGGCGCAAGCGGGCATAATCGGCAAGTGTGGAATTACCACGAATATTGTTATCTTCACTCAATGGCGCTTTATAAGGCGGAACATAAGCTGTCATCACCTCATTCGTCAGTTTGCCTTCGCTCCACGCTTGAGCTGCTCGTTGATGCGAACGATGTGCCAATGCATCCTGCTGTTCACGGGTAATGCCATAAGTTTTTGCCATTTGCTCAGCGGTATCGCCCATACGTAAGCCAGTGGAGTATTCGGCAACCGCAGGCGGTACAGGCAATAAGTCGTGAAGACGCAGACGAGAAAATAATTTCAGCCGCTGGCCCAGCGTTCTGGCTTTATTAACATCAACTAATACCCGCGCCAGCTTCTTGCTGACGCCAATAGGCAATACTGAAGAAGAGTCAGCTCCTCCGGCGATACCTGCACGTATGGTTCCTGCCATCAGGCTTTCAGCAACATTTGCCACCGCCTGGAAGCTGGTCGCGCAAGCGCGGCTGACGCTGTATGCATCGGTATGAACACTCATCCCTGTGCCCAACACAATTTCACGTGCGATGTTGGGGGCTTCCGGCATTTGTACCACCTGACCAAACACCAGTTGTTCAATCGCAGCAGGAGGAATTTCACTACGAGCAAGTAGTTCACTTACCACCATTTTTCCCAGATCAACAGCGGGAATGCCATGAAAAGCTGTCGCCTGACGCGCGAATGGCGTACGTAATCCACTAACAATGGCGATACGATCGCCCTGGCGGGTGACCAGCGGTAAAACCTGCCCCATAACAATCCCCTGTAAAAATTATAATTAAGTGGTCGGACCTGATCATAGTCTTAACTAATTTTTTACATTTAGCCAAGCGAAGATAAATGAAATTGAGAGCCAGGACACAGAGGAAGAAGACATGAGCTAAACAGGAAGTCGACATACGAGTGAATTCCCTGGAGCATACAGAAGTAAGTGACTGGGGTAAGCGACAAATCCGCATGGATTGCCCTGTAAGGAGTGAGGCCCATAAAGGGGCCGAATAACCCGCAGACGCAGCACATGCAAATTGAAGTATGGACACAAAAGAAAACGCCTCTACCGCAGTAAACGGCAGAGGCGTTAACAGGAAGGGATTAACGTAACCCTAACTGGAAGATCAGCATTTCAGCTTCGCAGGCGAAGACAAAATCGACGTCCAGACGAACGCCATCAGACTCTTCAGTGAAGGTTGGAACAATTTTGCACGGATCAGATTCAACACTACGTGCTTTCTCGCTCAGCGACGCCAGCATTTCTTCTGCTTCTTCACGGGTAGAGAACACACGGCTGTATGACGCGGTGCAATCGGAGTTGTCCATGATGGTGCCAACATCCATACAGCAGCAAACCGGGGTTTCATCAGCACTGCATTTACTCATTGTAGATTTCCTCTGTATTTGCACCCAGGGTGCCAGATAAATGTTCGGAATATTTTACTCCGCTGAAAAACGGTGCTCCAGTCGAGAATTATGTAAAATCGGATAAGTGACCGAAATCACAATTAAAAATGATCTAAAACAAATTTCATTCAACAGGGTGAGTGCGCAACCCCACATTTTTGCCAGCTGGATCTCGTTTCTTAGATCACTTTTGAAAAATCTCATAAACATACTTGCAACATTCCAGCTGGTCCGACCTATACTCTCGCCACTGGTCTGATTTCTAAGTCGTACCTCAGACCCTACACTTCGCGCTCCTGTTACGGCACGTAACATAGTTTGTATAAAAATAAATTTTTTGAGGTTATGGTCATGAGCCAGAAAACCCTGTTTACAAAGTCTGCTCTCGCAGTCGCAGTGGCACTTATCTCCACCCAGGCCTGGTCAGCAGGCTTTCAGTTAAACGAATTTTCTTCCTCTGGCCTTGGTCGGGCCTATTCGGGTGAAGGCGCTATCGCCGATGACGCAGGAAACGTCAGTCGTAACCCGGCATTAATTACCATGTTTGATCGTCCGACATTTTCAGCCGGTGCGGTTTATATTGATCCCGATGTAGATATTACCGGACGTTCTGATTTAACCGGCCAGAGTGCAAACGCCAAAAATATCGCCCCAACTGCGTGGGTTCCTAACCTGCACTTTGTCGCGCCGATTAACGATCAGTTTGGTTGGGGGGCTTCAATAACGTCCAACTACGGTCTGGCTACGGAATTTACCGACAGCTATTCCGCAGGTATTTACGGTGGTAAAACTGATCTGCAAACCATTAACTTTAACCTCAGTGGTGCTTACCGTCTGAATAACAACTGGAGCTTTGGTCTTGGTTTTGATGCTGTTTATGCCAAAGCAAAAATTGAGCGCTACGCCGGTTCGCTGGGACCATTGTTGTCTCAACAGTTGATTGCCGCGGGGGTGCCCGCTTCGTTAACCAATGGTATTAATACCCCGGATTCTCAAATTGCTCATCTGAAAGGTGACGAATGGGGCTTTGGCTGGAACGCCGGTATTCTTTATGAACTGGATAAAGATAATCGTTGGGGCCTGACATACCGTTCAGAAGTTAAAATCGACTTCGAAGGGGATTACAAAAGTTCTATTAACCCAAATCTGAATAGCATTTTGGGTAGCATGGGCTTACCGTATGGCACAATGGGTGCAACCCAAAATGGGTCCTTGACGCTCAACCTGCCTGAAATGTGGGAGATTTCTGGTTATAACCGCGTCGCACCGCAATGGGCAATTCACTACAGCATGGCCTATACCAGCTGGAGCCAGTTCCAGGAGCTGAAAGCGAAAGGCGATAATGGTCAGACTCTGTTCTATAAAGATGAAGGGTTCCGGGACGCATATCGTATCGCGTTGGGTACAACCTACTACTACGATAAAAACTGGACCTTCCGTACTGGTATCGCCTATGACGATAGCCCGGTTCCGGCAGATAAACGTTCTATCTCCATTCCTGACCAGGATCGTTTGTGGTTAAGTGCTGGGTTAACTTATGCATTTAATGAAGATGCTTCCATTGACGTTGGCGCATCTTATATGCACGGACAAAAAGTGAAATTCACCGAAGGTGAAGGTGCGGCAGCTTATTCCTTTGAGTCTGAAGGTAAAGCGTGGCTATTCGGCACCAACTTTAATTACGCGTTCTAATAACGCTATTCAGGAAGGTTCTGACATAATGAAAAAAGGTGAGTTTTGCGACTCACCTTTTTTATTTCTGCTTTATACGTTATTCAGAATCAATTTCTTTTAAATCATCCTGAATTGCCTGGGCGTTTGGATTTTCCTCAGGTTTCAACTCTCCGCCATTCGCGATAAAGTCATGACGCTGGAAGTACGCCTCACGCACCATAATATAAGGATCAGAAGACTGACGAAGCAGACCGTCAGAATCGAGCAGTTGCGCACGAGTTTCGATCCCTTCAATTGTCCATTTACCCACCGATAACGGCCAGGTTAGCCATGAAAGCACCGGATAGAGGGTATCAACCATATCACCGCCATCTTCACGCAGAGTGAAGCTGCCGTAGAAAGGAAGTTGCATATAAGGCCCGTAGCCTACGCCATAGTGGCCCAGCGTACTGCCGAAACGGTGCGGTTCAACACGCTGCAATTTCGGGTTCGCCATGCCTGCAACGTCAATAAATCCGCCCATCCCTAATAAGGTATTGAGGAAAAAGCGGGTGAAATGCACCATCCCCTGATAAGGATCTCCCTGCAGGAAATAGTTCACCATCACCGCAGGTTCTTCCAGGTTGCCAGTAAAGTTACTCAAACCATTTCGCGCTGGCTGTGGAACGTAGTCACGCCAGGCAACAGCTACCGGTCGAACGACATACGGATCCAACACATTGAAGTTGAAGTTGTACATGGTGCGGTTGAATCCTTCTAATGGATCCGAGCGCCCTTGTTGTTCAGTACCGGAACTCGCACACCCCACCAGAAGCGTGGTTCCCAATGCAAGCGCCGACAGGCGAAGCTTCATAGATGTCTCCCTGTTAATTATGGCTTTTGCTGTTTGCCATCCATGACGGAACGATACCGTATCCGCCTGTTAAGGTGTGAGGAATTTTAACAGCACGTCGAATGATGTCTATATTGCCAGGCTAACTGATGTGATCATAGCCTGGGAACAGTGTTCATGCGGTACAGCATTCTAACGGAACAGCAAAAAACAAACGTTACCCTTTTTGCGATTTAGGAAAATCTCCCACTCTCTGGCAAATAAAAACCGCTACGCTTTAGCTATACGTGCTAATTATGAGTAAAACGCATGGACAAACTTGATAGCGGTAAAATCGATCATCATAGCGATGAACTTGAAGTTGAAAGTGAAGAAAAGGCCAGTGGAAAAAAAATAGAAGTCGATGAAGATCGCCTTCCGTCAAGGGCCATGGCGATCCATGAGCATATTCGTCAGGATGGTGAAAAAGAACTGGAACGCGATGCGATGGCATTACTCTGGTCCGCGATTGCGGCGGGGCTGTCGATGGGAGCGTCTTTACTGGCGAAAGGTATCTTCCACGTTCAACTGGATGGTATTCCTGGCAGTTTTTTACTGGAAAATATTGGTTATACCTTTGGTTTTATTATTGTCATTATGGCGCGCCAGCAGTTATTTACTGAAAATACCGTTACCGCGGTATTACCCGTAATGCAAAAGCCTACGCCGGGCAATTTTGGTTTACTGATGCGCCTGTGGAGCGTGGTATTACTGGGAAATATTATTGGCACAGGCATTGCTGCATGGGCGTTTGAATATATGCCAATTTTTGATGAAGAAACGCGTGATGCCTTCGTCAAAATCGGTATGGATGTCATGAAAAATACGCCTACAGAAATGTTTGCCAATGCCATCATCTCCGGCTGGCTGATTGCCACCATGGTATGGATGTTTCCGGCAGCTGGCGCAGCCAAAATAGTGGTCATTATTTTAATGACGTGGCTTATCGCGTTAGGTGATACCACGCATATTGTTGTAGGTTCAGTAGAGATTCTTTATCTGGTGTTTAATGGCACTTTGCACTGGAGTGATTTTATCTGGCCATTCGCCCTGCCAACACTTGCTGGCAATATATGTGGGGGAACATTTATTTTTGCTCTGATGAGTCACGCGCAAATTCGTAACGACATGAGTAACAAACGCAAAGAGGAACTTCGCTTACAGGCAGAACGCGAAGATAAAAAACAACAAAATTCGGAAAAAGAGGCCTGAGTGATGACTGTTTGAGCAGTCGGGCGGCCCTGCTCTTATCAGATAGTTTAAAAACCGTTATACTCGTGCCGCTTTGTCCCCTTAGTTAAATGGATATAACGAGCCCCTCCTAAGGGCTAATTGCAGGTTCGATTCCTGCAGGGGACACTTTAAAGACCTTTCTCTACATTTCACTTCATTACATAACCACTTAAAAAAACAGTAAGTTATCACCGAATCGGCCTGATTTTCATTTCAGTTAATTTCATGACATTACAACCTCGTGATGGTATAAGTGATGGTATTCCCCAGTTCGATATGCAGATACCATCAATTTACCAAAATGAGTACAGATATGGCCATTAATGTGCTTTCCCCCAAACAGATAGAAAACGCCAAGCCGAAGACCAATGATTACAAACTTACCGATGGAGGGAGTTTGTATCTACTGGTACGAAAGACTGGTGGAAAATACTGGCGTATGAATTATCGTTTTGATGGAAAACAAGTGACATTGGCATTAGGGGTCTACCCAGATGTCTCACTTGCAACAGCGCGGAAACGGCGTGATGAAGCCAGGCAACTACTAGCCGATGGCCGTGATCCTCGCGAAGCAAAGAAACCCAAAAAGGAAGACCCAATTTCCCCCACGTTCGAGAGTGTTGCCAGAGAGTGGCATAGTGGAACGATGGGGCATCCTGAGTGGAAAGAGATCACCCGTAAAAAAATTCTCCGAGAAATGGAAAACCACCTCTTTCCTGCCATCGGTTCAAAGCCTATCGATACGCTCAAAACCCGTGACTTGATGCCGATGCTGGTTGAGATGACTGAGAAAGGAATTGGTGCCACAACGAGCCGGGTAAAAACCACTATGACGAGCATCTTCCGTTATGCCGTGCAACGTGGAATTGTCGATTACAACCCTGCCCACGATCTAAAAGGTGCAATTACGGCCCCCAAAGTACGACATCGCCCCGCACTACCTCTCGAACGTTTACCTGAACTGTTAGCGAAAACGAGAAGTTACACGGGAAGACCATTGACTCGCCTAGCAGTTCTCTTTTCCCTGCACACTTTTGTGCGATCCAGCGAACTACGACATGCCAGATGGGAGGAGATCGACATTGAAAATGGGCTATGGACGATACCAGGACAACGTGAAGAGATCGCAGGGGTTAAATTCTCAGATCGGGGTGCAAAGATGGGGGCTGCTCATTATGTCCCGCTATCTAGTCAGGCTATCGGGGTACTGGAGGATATAAGGAAAATCAGTGGTGAATATCTGCTGGTTTTCCCCGGTGACAGCAACCCATATAAACCGATGAGCGAAAACACAGTTAATAAAGCACTGCGAACGATGGGTTACGACACTCAAACTGATGTATGCTTACATGGGTTCAGGGCGATGGCCTGCTCTGCACTGACCGAATCAGGACTCTGGTCACGCGATGCAGTTGAACGGCAGATGAGTCACCAAGAAAGAAACGAAGTGCGGGCAGCATATGTGCATCTTGCGCAGCACATGCAGGAACGCCGCAGAATGATGCAATGGTGGTCTAATTATCTGGAACTAAATAAGGACGAATTTCATGCTCCTTATGACTTATCAGGTATTAACATTATCAATTAAATACTCTTATAATTTAAAACAGAGGTCATAATGCAGCATTCAACAGAGAATGAAACTATATTCTTAGGAAATCTATGGATTGACAAAAAAATACCACCATTAGAATATTGTTCATTTGAACGCGCTTCAAGACTATTAGAATGCGAGATTGATGATTTATTACACCTATACGAAATAGGCGCTTTTAATATCGCATTCAAGGCGGATGGACTTGCAGTTAGATTTAATGTTAATTTCCTCAATAAAAATCAGAAAGTGGAAATTGACTTAATTCATCCCGTATTAACTAATCAATCACTAGAGATGGAATTTTCAACAATATGGTATGACCTTAAAGATGATTCCTTTGAACATTTTGAAAATGGGCTTCAAATTATAGGATTTGCCTGTGGTATTTGGTACGCCGATGATATGATAAGTGACATAAAAAATGGATTAGCTATAGATCCAGATTATGAATTCAGGCTTAAACCGGTAAAAATACGAGATAATGTTTTGATGGCAACGGCCTCATATGAAGGAAATAAGGTCATTGATATTCCATTTGAAGATCTTCTTATCATGCGAAGAGATTTAGAGTTAATATGGAAATCAGTAAAAACTGGAATTCCTATGCCAAGTTTACTTACGAAAAGAATTTCATCTGAACCTAAAATCCCCAAGCGATTAAATAACACTGCTGAGCATCATGCAAAAAATAGGGAGGGGTTATTAAATGCAGCCATATATATATTAGCAAAATACCCAAGCGAATGTCGTGGTGAAAGAAAAGAGATAAGTCCTGAAAAGTGGACTAACGCCATAATTAAACATTTAGGAGAGCTACCTCCAATATTTATCACTAATGAACAAGAAATCTTAAGAAAATTACGATTAGCGGTTAATCATGCGGGATTAAAACAAAAGGGGTAGACTGAAACAATCTACAGGTAGAGTTGATTACACTACCTTCACAGCATTTTGATATCCCCATAGTATCTGCCGTGTTCATTACATAACACGGCAGGTAATTTCATGACATTAAAAACTTATCCTATCACTGGACATGCCCGCCCACGAGCTACTGCTGACTTTTTGCAAATAAGTACGGTTACTCTCTGGCGCTGGGAAAAGAACAATCCTGAATTTCCCAAATCTATACGCATTTCAAAACGGGTATCTGTTTACGATGCACAAGAAATTAGGCAGTGGGTTAAAGCTCAATCAGCAGGATTGGAGGAAGTAGTGTAATGACAATATTAACAAAGCTGGGGAGAAAAAAGCCTCCCCAACGTATTAATCAATTCTTTGGTTCTAAACCTCGGCTTTGTAACTCTTTGCGTAGAATGCGCTTGATCCAAGCCGCTAGCGATTCATCGCCATCCTGCTGTTGTGCTTGTTCCATCAGTTCACGCAGTTCAGGGTCAAGTCGGAACTGGAATGGCGGATTCCCACGTCTTTCATTTTTGTGTGTTGACACGTCAATTACACCCATTGTAATGTATTTATGTGTAATGACACATTACACACAGAAAAACAAAATAGCAACGCCCCGGAGTGTTTGCAGCAGCACCGAGGCGTCTGACCAGCACGTTATATGAGGTAACGAAGATGGCTAAACAGAAGTGTACCTGGTTATTTGCGGCGATCAACCGCAGTCAACGTAATGCCCGTCCGGTGATGTTAAGGATCACCGCAGATAACGAACGATCAGCGCGGCGCAGACTTGCCCCGGACTATGTACTGAGCTTTGCCGGGCGCATTCCCTGCGGAGGTGAACATGCGTAATTATCCGCACCCCGGCGAACGCTGGCAGCATGAACGTGGCTGGACGGTCACGATTATCCGATTAATAGAAGCCTCGCCCTCTGTGGCGCTGGTTAATCCTGAATTCAGCTGTGAAGTGCTGATACGTCATGACAGCGACAACCAGCTATCTTCCTGCCCTCTGGCATGGTTTGAACAGCGGTATACGCGCCTGTTTGATGTACCGCTCTTTAAGCCTGCACCAGCTCCTGCAGGCGGTAGTGGTTCCGGCCCGCTGACACTGCATCCGTCTGTGCTATTTATCCGCTGGCGGGAGCGTAGCATATGGCGTTCTGCTGAGCCTGACGACGGTCACTATTCAAAGTTTCTCTGACAAAATACCGCTGAAAACGGAGTAATCCACGATGAATATTTCAAACGGGCACAACGGTGCTCAGGGCCACACTTTGCCTGAAAAACACAATACCGGTGCTTTTGCCTATGGGTTGTCAGAGGACAGTTTCGGAAAGCTGACCCGCGCAAAAAATGCCTGCGACATGCTCCAGCTTCTCTTTTCTGAATACCCGTCTCAGGCCGGAGCACTGGACGCTGGCTGTGCGCATGGTGTCGCCGCGCTGATGGAGTACCTGCTGGCAGATTTGACGGATATTGCACACAGCTGCGCACTGATTGAAGGAGGTGCCAGATGAACCAGCCGCAGGTTTCCATTTTCCCGGCAGAAATGACCACCGCGCTTTACCGGCGGGCTATTGCTTCAGCATGGCGGCAGAAAATGCTGAACGAAACTGGTAGTGATCAGTATGGTCCGCACAGCCTGACGGTGGAGCGTATTGAAATGGCCATTGCGCTGCATATCGAGTGCGTACTGATTAACGAGTACGGCGAAGTGCAGGGCGCCGCTGCCGCGCTGGCACTGCTGACTGACATGCTGGAGCCATCACTGCTGACCGCGCCGCCGGTACTGACCGCGCGCGGCTGTGAAGTGATGGCGGAGATGTACCGCACGCTTCCGGCGGCCTTTGATGACTTCTGCAGTACCGGTGTGACGTTGTATGAGGGGGAAGTATGACAATACAGACGGTTACGCAGATTTCAGCCGCCGCACGGGGGAAATGGCCCGTTATTCTGCAGATGCTGCGTATTGATGTACCTGAAAACGGCAGGCACGGTCCCTGCCCGAAATGTGGGGGCAAGGATCGTTTTCGCCTTGATGACCTTGACGGGCGCGGGACGTGGATCTGCAGCCAGTGTGGCAATGGTGACGGTCTGGATCTGGTTAAGCTCGTAACCGGTTACAGCGTCAGAAAGGCTGCGCAGGAGGTGGCGCAGGTGCTTAATGTGCCGGATGTGCAGGAACTGCCTGTTAAGCCTGCCAGACAAAAAGCCCCTAAACGCGACATGGGTCTTACCGTGGCGGCGCTGATGAAAGAGAGCCACACGGGAGAAAGCGCCTATCTGACAGGAAAAGGGTTCGCCGGATACCCGGCCTCTCTGACCGGAAGCGTGCAGCATATCAGCGGTAAGGATTTTCCTGCCGGTTCCCTGCTGTTACCACTCACGACCAACACCGGAGCCGTGACCGGTGCACAGCTTATCGCCCCGACGGGTGAAAAAAGCATACTGCCCGGCAGCACGATGAAAGGCGCGTTTGTGTCGCTCAGCCCGTTACCGTCTGAACCACCGGTACAGGTGGTGATTACCGAAGGTTACGCTACGGCGCTGACGGTAAGCCAGCTCACTGCCGGATGCGTAGTGGCTGCCATATCTGCGGGCAACCTGCCCAATGTGGCGCAGTCGCTGCGGGCACGCTGGCCTGAGGTAAAAATTATCATCGCCGGTGATAACGATTTTCAGGACGGGGGGGAGAATCCCGGCAGAGCCTTTGCTGAACGGGCGGCAAAAGCTGTTGGCGGCTGGATGACGCTGCCACCAGGAGAGATTAAGGCTGACTGGAATGACTTTCATCGGGAGCACGGTATTACCCGTGCCCGTGAAGCCTTTCGCAACGGTCTGGTACTGTGCGGGGAAGGCCGCACGCAACTGCCGCACGGGTTCCGTCTTACCCAGGAATATCTCTGGTATGAAAAGCAGGTACAGCGCAACGGTGAGACGGAGATCCAGAACGTCAAAATATGCAGCCCGCTGCGCGTGACGGCAATCACCTGCGATGCCGATGGCGGTAACTTCGGACGACTGCTGGAATGGGAAGATACGTGGGGTGAGTGTCGCCGCTGGGCGATGCCGATGGAAATGCTGAGCGGCAGTGGTGAGGAACTGCGCCGGGTACTGCTGGTTAACGGGCTGTCTTATATCAGCACCACCGGTGAGGCACGCGCACGCCTGATGGAATATATCTCACTGTGTAAACCGGAACGCCGCGTGACCTGCGTCAGTCGTACTGGCTGGCATGGTCAGGTTTACGTCCTGCAGGATGAGGTCAGCGGTGAAGGTGCAGAGGGTGTCATTCTCCAGACCACTTCCGTGCAGGGGCGTGATTTCCGCGTGTCGGGCACAACAGAGGAATGGCGGGAGCATGTATCCCGCTACTGTACCGGCAACTCCCGCGTGGCATTTGCTGTCAGCCTGGCCTTTGCTGCACCACTGTTACGGCTGGTTGGTATGGACGGCGGCGGCTACCACCTAAAAGGGGAATCGACAGACGGTAAGACCACCACCATGAAAGCGGCAACCTCCGTCTGCGGCGGGCCTGACTACTGGCAGACATGGCGGGCCACCGGCAACGCGCTGGAGGGATGCGCCAGCCGCCGCAACGATGCCGCCATGATGCTTGATGAGATCCGGGAAGTTGACGGACGCGAGGCAGGCAATATCGCCTACATGCTGGCAAACGGTCAGGGCAAGGGCCGTGCCGGTACGGACGGTGAGCTGCGTACCCGTAAGCAGTGGCGCCTGTTGTTCTTTTCAACTGGCGAGTTGTCTCTGACCGAACATGCGGCAAAGGCCGGTGAGCGTACTTTTGCCGGGATGGAAGTCAGGATGATCCAGATCCCAAGCGATTCCGGGAAGTTTGGCGTTTTTGAGGAGCTGCACGGCTTCGACAGCGGCAAGGCTCTGGCAGAGCATCTTGAATGGGCCACGTCCTGCTACTACGGTTCGCCGTTCCGGGAGTGGCTGAAAGCACTGACCGCTGATCTTAACGGACTAACGGCACAGGCAAAATCGCTGATGAAGGAATATGCTGCCGCCCTGACTCCTAAAGATGCAGGCAATCAGGTGGGCCGGGCTGTGAACCGCTTTGCACTGGTGGCGATGGCAGGTGAACTGGCAACCCGTCTGGGTATCACCGGCTGGCCTGAGGGTGAAGCACTGCGGGCAACCCGCGTCTGCCTGAACGCATGGCTGAAAGATCGCGGGCACACCGCCAATCAGGAAGATATCGCCGCACTGGAGCAGGTTCGCAGTTTCTTTACCGCGAATCAGTACAGCCGCTTTGCAGACTGGTATGACGAGCGCAACCGCCCCGGCAATATGGTGGGCTGGCGCAGGGTGGAGAAAGGCAGTACCGCGCAGGGCACGGAAGCTGTCACTACGTTCTATGTCATGCCGTCCGGCTGGAAAGAAATCTGCAGGGGATTTGACCCGCGCAAGGTGGCGCGTCTGTGCGCAGATCGTGGATACCTGCTGCCCTCCACTGATGGCAAACTCCAGACAACCATTCGCCCGCCAGAGATGAATCCCCGCAGGCTCTATGTCTTCAACAGCGAGGTGCCGGGTTAAGGCTTTGCGTGAGTCTTATTTATTAAGGGTAACAGGTGAAACAGGTGGAACAACCGTATTTTACAGGGCTGAACCTGTTCCACCTTCTGAAATAGTGAGGTGGAACAGATGTAACGCCAGCCAATCCGCTGTTCCACCTTGTTACCCGCGATGTTCCACCGGTGCAGTGTATATAAATGCTTTATAAAACAAAGCAGTAACACATGTTTCACCTGTTCCACCGCATCAGGGACATAAAGCAGACTGAAACAGAGGGCATTTTTATCTGGCTGGCTTTCATAGCCACGTCTGAATAACCGCAAGCGTCCGTTGTGCCAGCCACCACACACTGAGCACCGATAGTGTGCTTGTGTCAGCCACGACACAATTGACGTAACGAACCAACCCGACAGGAGAAGTCATGAACAACACCGCAGTGAATAACAACCTTTCCACTTTTCCGGCTGTAACGCAGCGGGCACTGGAAACCATGAACACAGCCAGAAACGCATGGCTTGAAGCACGTCGTCAGCAGAAAGCGGCAGCGGATAATATTGCGACAATCCGCCAGCGTCGCGCTGAAATGGAAGCCACGACGAACACACTGAATGAGGAGTGGCGCACGCTGTTTCGTGAAAGTCAGGGCGTGGTCTCAAAGGAAATGAAAAAACTGCGCACGGAAATTGCGCTGGGACGAGAAACGCTTGAGGATTTTGATGAGCTGCTGGCGGCTCAGGAAAGCGAAAATGCACTTTTGCCGCAGAAAGCTGCGGAATTAGCCGGAAAGTATATCCACGCGCATAACATTCTTGTGGATATTCGCGCAAAACAAATCTGGGAAGATTTTATGCAGTCGCATGGAAAAGCGCTTATTCAGACGCTGAGCCTGCTTAAATCCACAATGGGCCGGGAAGCCAGTGCCGTTGTGGGTGTGGTGAATTCAGTTAATGACCCGGACACAGTGCTGAAAGACTTTATTCATAAACATATCACCAGACCGGCTCTGGCTAACGATGCGATGCCTGAACAGGACCCGGTGTTTAAACTGGCGGGAGTTGCCCCGGATTATGCGGCGCGTCTGGATTTCAGTAATCAACTCTCTCCGGCAGCTATGCATAAAATAAAGGTTCGTCAGGAACTTGCTGAGAAGGAGAAAGCTGTATGACGGCCCGAGGCACACCTGACCAGGCACTTACCAGTTTTCGGAATGCCCGTATTCTGTGGGCCGGACATAGTGAGACCCGAAAAGCCGTTGAACAACAGATAGCATCTCTCCTCGCTGCCACAGAAAAACCAACAGATTATGCCCGACAGCTCGAATTACTGCGGGAACGTCTGGATGTGCTGAAATGGCAAATTAACTGTGCTGCTCGCGAATGCATTTACTCGCAGCATTTATTGATGGAGGCCTGCACTGAAGCTGCTCTCAGCAATTTTATGCAGGCGAATGGGGCAGCCCTGACATCTGCACTGGCTCCGTTCCTGAAGGGGCGCGGAGGGGTTGACGTTGCGTCCCGTATATTACGCAGTGCTCTGGTTCGCCAGCTGGCAATAACACCGCCTGAAATTGCCGGGGATTATCGTGAGATCCTGGATGAATCCGGTTTGATGCCAGACCCCGGGATGATTCGTGATTGCCAGGGCTCTTACACCCCGGCACAACATCTGCGTTTTCAGCAACGCCTGAATGACATTAACGATATACAGGAGTGATATTAATGGCACTTAAATGTCCGGAATGCGGTACAGTTGCACACGCCAGAACAGCAGCCTATGAAGCTCCGTCAGTTAAACGCTCGTGGTATCAGTGCCAGAATCTGGAATGTTCCTGCACATTTACGGCACTGGAGAGTGTGGATAAGATAATCATGAAACCCCGGCGCAATGAACAGGAACCAGACAAATCACAAACCCCGGTAAAACAACAGCAAACGCTCAATCGCTATGGCTCCGCGTCAAAACTGTCAAGCCGTCAGCAGATTCCTGTCTGATTAGAAAAAAATGCCCACGTAATCCCGGTCAAGTACCGGGATTTTTAACACCTTTTCCCTGGCTGGCCTGAGAGCGCATGAGTGCATGTCTATGGCGCATGAAAACGCATGAGCCTTATGCACCATTTTTGACGAGAAAGCCCTTGTGTGGTGGCTTCTGAGACGATTTATGAGGTGCATGAAAACCAGTCTGTTAAGCGAAGCGGGCAGGCGTGCGGGGCTGCCCGCGCAGAAGGAGAAAGTGGTGTATTCAAAGTATTTTTCTACCCATGACATTTTTTGAATTTTTTTCCTGAGCCACAATAGCAAGGCTCATTTCTTCCCATTTTTTTTTCATTATTAACTATAGGGAATGTAGACATATATGATGTCGGCTTAGGCAAGATGTCTGTAAGAACGCTATACTCCTTCATGGATTTTTTCGCTAATAAGCGCTCATCCTTTGTAAGTGGCTCATCAAACTTACAATAAACAACATCTTCAGAACGGCCCTCAGAATCTTTGCTTTCCGTTGCAATAATTATCAACTTCTTAATTTGACTGTATTTATACTTCGCCACTAGTGCATACATTTGCACGCAAGAAAAACGCTCCAATCTATATTTTTCATATGATAACCCTTCATCACGCGGAAAGAACAAAAAAATATAATATTTGCCTTTTTCGTCAATCGACTCAACAATCCTAGAACTTCTTCTATTAGTAGGAACCTGTTTGAACTTTTCTATAAATGCCTTAGAAAGATGATATCTTGACACTCTGCTTTCTGCTGCCAGTTGTCTAACTGTTTCCTCATGACTATGAAAGTCATTTTCTATACCCAAACCTACAGTTGCAGTAAGAATTGATTCCGAAAGTCTCTGTATCATTTCATCCCAAAACACACTTCCTTTTTTCATTGCCTTGTAATAATCATACTGAGGAGATTTTTTTAACACTTCCCACTCATTTTCTGCTATTTGCACAAATGTATTTTCAGGTACCAATTTCTCATCTACAATCACCCCATGCCCGCTCAAATATGCAGCCAAAGTATCATCTTCTCCTGGACTTAATCTCAGAAGGCCAGAACGGACAACACGTTCCTTCTCTTTCAAGTAACTAACAAAGTCAGTAATTGTATCTAACTCCGACAATAAGAGATTTAATGACAATTCATCTAACACATGAACAAATGTTTTATTTGGATAAATATCTCCAATGGAAAAAGGTTGCTCCATACTTTCCTTTATTCCAAATGAGAAAACATTCATGAGAGTACCAGAACTCCCTTCAGCTATACGTGAAAAAAAATTAGATGCAGGAACCGAACTATTATTGGTTACAGCGATAAGGAAAAACCTCATATCTCTATTTATTTTAACTGGAAAGGGAACTTTGCATTTTTTATCTAAGAACAATCGTCCATGATGATCTTTTAAAAACTTCTCTGCCCCATGTAACTGAACAGCCGATTCAGTTATGGATCTTTTAAACCATCTTTTCCATGCTACAGAAACTTCAATCTCTTCGTTAAAGTTAATATCCTTATCTGAAAATAAAATCACATTATCTTCAAAAACAACTAATAAATCACACACCTCCTTCCCCGATTTGTTTTTAGAAAGCCCTTCATCACTATACACATTAGGATATGACCATAAACCAATAAACGCACTATTAGCCAGTTCTATTAATCTTTTTTCAGTTTGATTAACTCCCTGCCCTTTGTTAATCACTTTTAACATCATGCACCTTTCTTAAAAACGGAGATCTCTGTATGATAACGTTAAATATAGTTTTTAAAAAATTATAAAAATTTCAGAACCCTGCGAAAAACATTCTTAGGTTTATTGCTACATTCCTCATTCTACGATACAACACTACTATGGTATACATAGTATTTCCTTAAGGAATGGAGTTTTAAATCACTTTTGATGCATTTTTGTGCACAAACTCATAAATCTATACATGAACGTGTATATCGCTGATTGCGAATCGTGACATCTTACTTTATAAGCATTGTATCATGCGTGGGGTATGATAAATTTTCCGTTCACTTTTTAGCCTAACAGCAGACTAACAAACTCACCTGCCATATTGTTCTCTCCTCTCTCTGTTCATCATTACTGGAACGAATGAAATAGGACGTTCTCTATGGTCTAAAGGAAACTTTTTTATCTGTTGATGGTATTCATGATGGTATCTAAAAAATAAATCTAAAAATAATTATTTAAAAACAAAAAGATATGTTTTTTTTCGATTCCTGCAGGGCGCCATGAACCTCTCCCTCGCCTGAATTTCAAGCCTTTCATAAAAATTCAGTAAGACAGATAAATAGCGGATAAAAAAGTTTACCCACTATTTTAACTGTTACTCCACTGTCTGTTTCACTCAATGGCTAAGCATGACGTCTATTATCTTACTGGCAATATTTAGATTTCATTGTAAGGCATGGGGTTTCCCGGTTTGCTCAGGACAGGCGTCTCCTGCGAAGGCAGGCTTAATAACGCAATCCACGCCAGTAGCGCATAGACAATCAGCAGCAGCGATACTGGCCAGGCGGAGTCAAATTCGATTAACAGTGCGACAGCGAGCATCGGCCCCAGCCCACCGGAGAAGATAGATCCCACTTCATGGCCCAGCGCCAGGCCGGAGTAGCGCACGCGCACCGGGAACAAATCACTCATAATGCACGGCTGCGTGCCAATCATCGCCCCGTGACACACCGGAAGACCAAGGAACATCGCCAGCATAATCCAGCTGTATTCACCGGTCGAAACCAGCCAGAAGAACGGGAAAGCCATCACCAGCAGGCCAATCACGCCGATGTAATAGACGCGTTTCAGGCCGATGCGATCGGAGAGCGCACCCCAGAACAGGATCGAGAAAAACTCAATCAGCATCGCCAGCGTCACCGCGCTGATAATAATGCTCGTTGATATACCAATATGTTTGGCGTACACCACCGAGAAGGTGAAGAAAATATAGGATGCGCCGTTCTCCGGCAGACGCAGGGCAATCGCCTGCATCAGCGCTTTCGGATGTTCGCGCAGCAGCACCAGCAACGGTATTTTTTCATGTTTGTCTTCCGGCTTCGCCTGCTGGAAAGCCTCGCTTTCGCGGATGTTTTTGCGAATATACACACCAACCAGGAAAATCAGCAGGCTCAGCAGGAACGGCACGCGCCAGCCCCAGGTCATAAAGTCGGATTCCGGCAACTTCTGCACCAGGTAAAAAGCAAACGCCGAGAGCACAAAGCCGCCGGAAACGCCCATCTGGCTCCAGGCGGTAAAGAAGCCGCGCCTGGATGCCGGGGCGTTTTCACTCAGCATCAATACGCCGCCGCCCCACTCGCCGCCCGAGGCCACGCCTTGTAAAAAACGCAGTGTGATCAGACAAATCGGCGCCCAGATGCCAATCTGGCTGTAAACCGGCAACAGGCCGATGACGAAGGTTGTCGCGCCCATCAGCGTTAACGTCATGATTAACGTCATCTTACGGCTGTAGCGATCGCCTAAGTGACCAAAGACAATGCCGCCCAGCGGGCGCGCCAGAAAACCGACCGCAAAGCCGGAAAATGCCAGTAATGTGCCCTGTAGCGGGTCGCCGCCGACCGGGAAAAAGAGCGGGCCGAAGACTAACGCCGCCGCCGTGCCATAGAGAAAGAAGTCATACCATTCCAGCGCATTGCCCAGAACGGAGGCGATCACCAGTTTACGCATTTGCTTTGGGTCGTGCGGTGCTGCTTCGGTATTGCTCATAAGCCAGGCTCCTCAATGGGTTAGGCTTTCACCTCAATATCGCCGCCTACCGTATGGTAACGACGGTTAAAATAGACCAGCCCGCGCGGCTGCTCGCTGATGCGAATCGCCTGCACCTGGCAATAAAATACCGTGTGGCTGCCCACTTCATGGCAGTCGTCAATCACGCAGTCGAAGCTGGCGACGGCGGAACTGAGTACCGGCGCGCCGCTCGCCATCACCTGCCAGCGGTCGTAGGCGAAACGCTCTTCGGAACGCAGGGTCGCATTGGCGAAAATGCCCGATAACTCCTGATGCGCGCCGGAAAGCACGTTCACGCATAGCGCGCCGTTTTGCTTGAAGTGCCCGTTGGCAAAAGAGTTGCGGTTCATACACACCAGCAGGGTCGGTGGTTGATCCGTGACGCTGCACACGGCAGAGGCGGTAAAGCCAAATTTCCCCGCCGGGCCATCGGTGGTGATCACCGACACCGCGCTGCCCAGTTGCGCCATCGCATTACGAAACTCGGTCTGCAAATTCATGCTGAAATCCTCAGAGATCGATAATCAGACGGGCACTTTTCGCCCGGGAACAACAGAGCAGGATCTGGTCGCCATCGGCTTTCTCCTCGTCTGTCAGATAGCTGTCGCGGTGATCCGGCTCGCCCTCAATCACATCCGTCAGGCAACTGCCGCAAATCCCCTGCTTACAGGAGACGCACACCTTCAACCCGGCCTGCGCCAGTGCCTCGACGATGGTCTGGTTTTCCAGCACCCGCACGGTAATCCCACTGGTTGCTGCCACCACGTCAAACGCCTTTCCGCTCACTTCAACTTCCGCGCTAAAGCACTCCTGATGGACGTTTTCAGCCGCATAACCGGCGGCGTTTGCCTGCTCGCTCACCGCCTCCATCAGCCGCGTGGGGCCACAAACATAGATATGGGTGTTAGCCGGTACATCACTCAGTACCGCGGGCAAATCAATGCGTTGTTCCTCACTGAAATGCAGCCAGACGCGATCCGCCCACGGCGCTTTTTCCAGTTCGGCAACAAACGCCGCCTGCGGACGCGAACGGGCGCAGTAATGCAGCGAAAACGCGCGCCCGGCGGCGTGCAGCTCCGCCGCCATCGCCAGCATCGGCGTGATACCAATCCCGCCGCCGATCAGCAGGCTGTGCGCCGCGCGCGCATCAAGGGCAAACAGATTGCGCGGCAGGCTCACCGTTACCGATTCGCCTTCCTGAAGCGCGTGTGCCGCCAGCGATCCGCCTTTCGACTGGCTATCTTTGAGGATGCCCAGTTGATAGCAGTGGCGATCTGCTGGATCGCCGCAGAGCGAATACGGGCGCACCAGATCGTCGGTCAGATGCAGGTCGACGTGCGCCCCGGCGGTGAACGCAGGCAGTTCAGCGCCGGTTGCGTCGGCAAGCGTCAGCAGGACGACATCCCCCTGAAGCTCGCGCTTAATAATATGCAGTGTCAGCATGGCGACTCCTTAACGCATGAACAGACCGCCGTTGATGTCCCAGGTCGCCCCGGTGACAAACGCCGCCTGCGGTGAAGCCAGCAGTGCCACGGCCTGAGCGACAAATTCGGCATCGCCCAACTTACCCACCGGGATCATCTGTAACAGCCCGGCCATTTTCTCTTCCGGCACCAGCGCGTGAACGGACGGGAGATCCATCGGCCCCGGCGCGATGGCATTCACCGTTACGCCGGATTTCCCCAGCTCGCGGGCGAAGATTTTGGTCAGCGTCAGGATGCCGCCTTTCGACGCGGCATAGTGCGCCCCGGAGGCCGTGCCACCGTTCTGTCCGGCCAGCGACGCCAGATTGATAATTCGCCCGTAGCCTTTTTTGGCGAAATAGCGCCCAATCGTCTGGCAGCCAACGAACGTGCCGCGTAGATTGGTGGAGATCACCCGGTCAAACTCTTCAACGTCAATCTCCATCACCGATGTCGCCAGGGTCAGCGCGGCATTGTTCACCAGCACCTCCAGGCTGCCGAAGCGGGTTTCAATCGCCTTTAGCGCCTGCTCAAACGCCTGCGGCTGGCGGATATCCAGTTCCAGCGCCAGCACGTGACCTGCGCCGTTATCGAGTTTGTCCGCCGCCTGTTGCGCGCGCGCAAGGCTCACATCCGAGAGCACCACCTGATACCCCTGCGACAACAGATGCATGGCGATGACGTTGCCCAGCCCGGCGGCCGCGCCGGTGACTAATACGGTTTGCGTCATAACGCACTCCTTACAGGATGTAGCCGATGCTGTGCAGCACATCGTCGCTGTTGATAAGACGAATCACCTTTTGCTTAATCAGCAACTTGTCGCCCTGCGGTTGCAGGTGCCAGGTGATATCCGCCGCGTAGTGACGGCTGTAGCCTTTGCGGTGTTCCCATAGCGACTGCGCGCCGCGCACCACGATTTCCTCACCCTCGCTATCCAACAAACGGAAGCGTGAGAGCGTGCGCAGCGTGCGGGCACGCGGCGTGGTGGAGATTGACTCACCGCTGTAAAGGCGTTTCACCCGACGCTCGCGCATTTCGTGATCGTCGCAGGCGTAGTTGAGGGTATTTTTGAAATCCGTCTCCTGTGGGTCGATCGGCACGATGTACAGACCATCGCGCTGCCACAGCTCCAGCCAGGCATTGAACTCGCCCTGATCGAGCAAGTCGCCTTCGAGATTGATTATTTCCATTGCGGAAATCAGAACCGTATCTGGCGTCATTATTCCGCCTCCGTCATCAGTTTTTTCCACTGTTGATACGCCGCGCGCATCCCCGTTTCAGCGCTCACGTCGCTACGCAGGCCGTCATCACTGCGGTATTCACCCGCCAGCCCGCGGTTAAGCATGATCCACAGGTCGTTGCCCGCCGTTGCCCCGCGCTGCACGCGCTCCCACGCCTCGGAGTCATCCGGCGTGCCAAAACCCATCGGCCCCTGGAAGTGTTCATGCAGACGAAGACGTGCCTGGTTGGCAATTTCCGGGCCGCCGTCCATGGTGATCACCGCATGGTGAATTTCAGTTTCATGCACCGAGACAGGTTGCAGCACGCGGAAGAAGGCCATTGAACAGGCAATATTGGGGAAAATGTTGAGGTTAAAGCCGGAACCGCCGACTGCACGCACAATGCGACGTACCTGATCTTCATCGTGGTCTTTACGCAATTCGTCGGCCAACGCAACAAATCGCTCCGGGATTGGCGCATCAAGATTAGCTTCCAGATCCACCAGTTCCGGGATCATTACCATCACGCTGTGACCGTTGCCGAGATCTTCCACATAGCCGCTGCCGTCAACAAAGTTGAGCATCTCTTCGGTCTGCTTATCGACCGAACTTAAAAACGAGCGGTGAACAACCGGGAAGTGATAGCCGTCGGTGGTATTTTCCAGTTGGATCTTCCAGTTGCCGGGGAAGCGGAAACGGTGCGCCGGGCCGGTTTTAATCGGATAACCCGCGCCCTGCTTCATAAACAGATCCATCCACTTTTTCGCCGCACCGAGGAAATCTTCCAGCGGTTCGATGTGCTCATTAAAGGTGGCGAAGATCATGCCGGCGTACTGTTCGGTGCGCAGCGACACCAGCCCCAGCTCGCCTTTTTCCAGTTGATCGGCATAGCTTTCCGGGTGCGGCACGCCGCGCAGGCTGCCGTCCAGCGCGTAGCCCCAGCCGTGATACGGGCAGACAAAACTGTTGGTTTTGCCGGTGCGGTGTTCGCACACGGTGGCGGCGCGGTGACGGCAACGGTTGAGCAGCGTATGCACGTTGCCTTTGCGGTCGCGCACGACGATCACCGGCTGCGTGCCGATCTCGGTGGTTTTGAAACTGCCGGTTTCCGGGATTTCGCTGGTATGCGCCACCCATACCCAGGTTTTGCTAAAGATCCTGTCCAGCTCAAGGTTGAACAGGGGCTCGGAATTATAAAGTGAGGTATGCACCCGGTCAGACTGCACCAGCGCGGCGATTTCCGCGCAGTCGGGAACATTCGCTTCGATATTTTTAACGGGGATCTGGTTATCACACTGCATCGCTCGACTCTCTATTTATTGTCAGGTACAGGCAGCACATCTGCGGCGTGCCAGTGGTCCACTGGCCTGCTGAACAGATTGCGTGTCGTGAAATGGTGCATTCGCATCACACCGGCTTCCCGGCGAAACTCCACGTTCAGTTCCGCCGCATTGAGATGCGATCCTCCGGCGATAAAACTGGAGGTTTGCAGCATCAGCCAGCGCCCGAAAAGCAGGCCATCCGGCTGCTGGATAAGGGCTTCCGAGCACAAAAAATGGGCGTTCATCGCAAAATGCGCGGGCGTTTTGACGTATCCGGCCATCATGCTTTCAATGGCGTTGCGTCCGACATGCCTGCCAAGGCGTGTGGCATACGGTTCGCCCACACCTTCCCAGCAGGCATTGGTGGTAAACAACGCGCCAATTGCCCGCACGGTCGCCGGGGTTTCAAGCTGGTCGCACAGGCGCATATAGTTGCTGATGCATACCCGCGCGTCCTGCTGGTCTTCAAGCTGTTGCAAACGCTGCGCATCCTGTGAGTTCATCGCCCGCTCCTTAACCCTGAATAATCAGTTCGCGGCCCACGCGCGCTTCAATCTTGCAGTACTTCCACAGCTTGCTTTCACCGACCGGCGTGGTGCGGAACAGGTTGCAGACCGCCGCCACGCTTTCCAGGGTGTCGGCATCCGCCAGCACGTAGGTGGTCCACGGGGCGGTGGTCGACGGGCCGACCATCAACTGATCGTCATCCATGTTGCCGATGATGCGGATACCCGGCGTCTCTTCCATGCCTTTCATCATCACGCCGAACGCGCCCCACACCTGTTTGGCTTCCGCCGGCGTAGCATCGAAAAAGTTCTGGTTCACACCGATACAAAAAAGTACGCGTAATGTGTTCTGGCTCATTTGTTGCTCCTTTCAGAAATTCAGAGATAACCCGGCAGCGGTTTGCCGCCGAAAAAGACCGTACCGGCGTTCAGGTACGAGAGGTCGCCCATAAAGGCATGTTGGGTAATCACCATCGTGTCGCGCACATAACGCTGGAGCGGGCTGGTCATGGTGACGCCGCCCATCCCGTTAAGCGCCAGCGCCTGACGGGCAACGTCTGCCGCCACGCGGGTGACGTGCGTAGAGGAAAGACGCAGGGCGTTGACCTGCTGCTGGCCCGGCTCATTACCGACCAGCAGACGCTGCCAGACGTCATCAATGGCCTCATAAAACCAGGCGCGCGCCGAGCGTAGTTCTGCTTCGCAGCGGGCGATTTGCATCTGCGCCTGCGGGCGGTCGGCCAGGCGCGGCGCGCCGGTGACGGACTGCTGACGATGGGCAATCTGATAGATTTCATTGAGTGCCGCGCGGGCCACACCCAGCGCCACAACGGACAGCACCTGCGTGGCGAGCGACAGCACCGGATAGCGATACAGCGCGCCTTCCAGATTCAGCGACCCGCCGCGAATAAAGGTCCACTCCTGCGGCACATACGCGTCATCCACCAGCAAATCATGGCTGCCGGTTCCCGCCAGCCCGACCGTATCCCACACCGGGTCGATATGAATGCTTTCGCGCGGCAGCACCGCCATGCGCGGAAGCATGTTCTCCCCTTCCGGCTGAATGCCGACGCCAAATACCGATGCGCCCATACTGCCGCTGGCAAAGCACCAGCGACCGCTTACGCGATAGCCGCCATCGGCCAGTTGCGCTTTGTGGGTCGGGTAAATGCCCCCCGCAAACACCACATCGGGGCCATCGCGGTAGAGTTCTTTCAGGGTATCCGGCGGCAGCGCACCGAGATAAAACGGGCTCATACCAAAACTGGCGACCCAGCCTGCCGAGCCGTCTGCGGTGGCGATTTGCTCAATCAGTTCGCAAAACTGCGCCGGAGAACACTCGTCGCCGCCGTAGATTTTCGGCACCAGCGCGCGGTAGACGCCCACCTGTTTAAAGCGGCTAATGATGTCGTCTGAAACATGGCGCTGGCGCTCGAAATCGGCGCTGCGCGCGGTCACTTCGGTCAATAACGGAACAAGCTCTTCACGGACATGTACGACGGACATAGCTGACTCCCGAATAATGTGGGCGGGCGGCAAAAAGGTGCACGATGCCGCAACGCCTGAATGGCATTGAGTGGTCGGTTTGACGGTTTTATGGCGCGATAAACGTCAGAGGCGGTGGAGCATCAGCCACTCGGCGGCCTGGACGAGAAGCCCCTCTTCGCCAAAGCCTGCCACCAACTGTAGCGCGACAGGTCGGCCCTGAAGTTCGCCCATCGGCAGCGAGATCGCCGGATGACCGCTGAGGTTGAAGGGGCGCACCAGCCGCGTCAGATTCACCACGCTAAGCGGATCTTCCGCCTCTTCCAGCGTCGGCGGCAGTTCCGGCAGCGTCGCCAGCGCCAGCAGAGGCGTATCTTCTAGCAGGGCATTCACCTGACCGGTGAACTGCACGCGCACGTTTTCCGCACTGGCGAGCTGGTCGCTGGTGATGGATTCTCCGGCCTGAATACGGCTGGCGACGTCCGGGGAGACCGCGTGGCTCGCCAGCAGCGCATTAAACGCCAGCCAGTTTTCGCGGTTGATGATGGTCAGCCCGGCACGATGCGCTTCGCCCAGCAGCGGAAGCGTCACGCTGTTTGCGGCGATGCCCAACGCTTCCAGCGCATCCACCAGCAGGGCGTCAATGTCCGGCTGAGCGGCAAAGATAAAACCGATAGCGGGCAGAGAATCCAGCGGCGCATCAACCGGTAACGCCAGCCGGGTCAGCACGTCACGTAAAATGCGCGGCTCGCGGGCAAAAATCCCAACGCAGTCCAGTGAGCTGTAGGCAGGTAATACGCCCTGTCGGCTGAGCACGCCATAGCCCGGTTTCAGCCCCAGCACGCCGCAGCAGGCGGCGGGCATTCGGACAGAACCTCCGGTGTCAGTGCCGAGGGCGAAATCGACATCGCCCCTGGCGACGACGGTTGCAGAGCCGCTCGACGAACCGCCGGGAATCAGCGCGGGGTATTGAGGATTAACGGGCGTGCCGCTCCACGGGTTGATCCCGGTGACGCCAAACGCCAGTTCGTGCAGGGTAGTTTTGCCCGTCAGCTGGCAGCCGCTGTTGAGCAGCACCTTGACGATGCGGGCATGCTGTTTCGCTTTCGGCGCGTCAGCAAGTGCCGGGCATCCGGCGCGTGTCGGGCGACCGGCGATATCCAGCGTATCTTTGACGGCGAACCGCAGTTCGCCCGCGCCGAGCGTGAACTCCTCGACAAAACCATTGCTCTCAAAAACTGGCTTCATGATTGACACCTTGACCAGAAAAAGTGAATCACATTCAGGCGAACAGTTATTGCTGCTTTTTTACCCTGAATGGCGATAAATCAATCATGAGAGATTTACGTGAATATTCAAGTAATATTTCACGTTAATTTTACATTGCAACAACAAAATGATAACCATTTTATGTTTATGGCTATTGGTTATGTTGATGAATTAGCGTAGAAAAAAGAGAAGAAATTATAAATGTCGCCATGAAAACCCAGGACAACACATAAGAATTAACTATAGTATTAACAGCAAGTTATAAGAAAAGTTTAGCACGATCACAAATCTTGATGATCGCTCTCTGAGGTTACAGTTCGTTGAGGTTACCGAGCACTTTCGACAGCGACAGATTCATTTTTTCCACCTGTGCAGACGTCATCCCCTTGAACCCTTTTTCGAAAACTTTCTGTGCCAGGCGGTGCGCTTCTTCGATTTTTTCTTTTCCGGCTGGGGTAAGCATCACTTCGGTAACACGGGCATCCTGTTCGCTGCTGGCGGTTGTCACCATGCCGTCATCGCGCAGACGACCAACGATTTTGGTGACGGTCGGCATTTTCGCCATCGCATATTCCGAAATTTGCGAAATGCTGGCCTTACCGTACTGATGGGTAATCATCATCACCCGAAAGCGAGAAACGTCGAGCTGCACCTTTTTCAACGTCACTTCCATCACCTGGGTGTAACGCGCGTAGACGTTAACAATCCAGTAAAACGGGAACTCTTCACGATGAAAAGCCGCATCTGCACTCTGTACATCCGCTGTTTTTTTGACTGAACTCATGGGCTTCCTGGAGAAATAGACGTCAATACGCTGAGTATACCGGGTTATAAGTGTGCGCTATAGCATCATTACAACGACCTTGTGCCATCAATGAATCTCAATTCACCATATGATTCACAAAATACAACATACATAACAAATTCGACTCATTTTTCACAGATTCTATTGACACCTTATTGAGCTGTTACCTATAGGTTAGCGCACGTGTTCGGATAGCCAGTTTTAAGCAAATAATCCTGAGCATGATAAAGATTCGCCTGCTAACAAAATAATATTACATTGCATTGTGGAGCCCGACATGAATGACTCTTCGAGCGTATTATCGCCGCCTTCCAGTACTCAGGACGCACTGGATCCACGTCAACAAGCGGTAATAAAAAAGTTATTCCGCCGATTAATTGTTTTCTTATTTATTTTATTTGTTTTCTCTTACCTCGACCGAATTAATATTGGTTTTGCCGGTTTAACAATGGGCAAAGATTTAGGATTAACCAGTACAATGTTCGGCCTGGCGACGACACTTTTTTATGTGATGTATGTGATTTGTGGGATACCCAGCAATATTATGTTGGGTATTGTCGGTGCCCGACGCTGGATAGCCGTATTAATGGTTGTCTGGGGGATTGCCTCCACGGCGACAATGTTTGCCACAGGACCAAATAGCCTTTATGTACTGCGAATGTTGGTCGGGATTGCCGAAGCAGGCTTCCTGCCAGGGCTGCTGCTCTATTTAACCTACTGGTTCCCGTCGCAGTACCGCGCCCGTGCTAACGCCTTGTTTATGATAGCGATGCCGGTAACGATGGCATTAGGTTCACTGGCATCAGGCTATATTTTGAATATGGACGGTTTATTAAACCTGAAAGGCTGGCAGTGGTTATTTCTGCTGGAGGGTTTTCCATCTGTATTATTAGGTCTGGTAGTATGGTTCTGGCTGGATGATTCTCCGGCGAAAGCCAAATGGCTGACCGACGACGATAAAGCCTGCCTTAATGAAATGATGGAAGCGGATAAGCGGGCAATTCAACAATCGCGGCAAAATGCCAGCGTCGGTATGATGTCGCAGCGCAGTATGTTGCGGGAATTATTTACTCCGGTCATTATGCTCTACACGTTGGCTTATTTCTGCCTGACGAATACTCTCAGCGCATTAAGTGTCTGGACACCGCTTATTTTGCAGAGTTTTAATCAGCAAAGTAATAACATCACCATTGGTTTGCTTAGTGCCATTCCGCAAGTGTGCACTATTGTCGGCATGGTGTGGTGGAGCAAGCGTTCCGACCGCTTAAATGAACGTAAATTCCACACCCTGTTACCTTATCTTTTTGCAGCTGCTGGCTGGATACTTACTGCCACCAGCAGCAACCCGATGCTGCAATTCAGCGGTATCGTGATGGCATCTGCCGGGGCATTTGCCGCGATGGTAATTTTCTGGACCACGCCGGACCAGTCTATCTCGGTTCAGGCGCGTGCGCTGGGGATTGCGGTGATTAACGCCACCGGGATGACCGGCGCGGCGTTGGGGCCGCTGCTGATGGGATGGATGAAAGATATCACCGGTAGCTTTAACGCGGGTATCTATATGGTCGCCGCATTCCTCGTGCTCGGCGCAGTGGTGGTTGCCTTTATTCCGATGAAAAGAATGGCGGTCAAAAAAAGCTTAGCGCTATAAAACACCGGGAATTCAAAGAACAGATATGTTTCTTCTTGCCGGATACGGCGTTAATGTCTTATCCGGCATTTCAATAAATTACGATTAACATAACAGGCACAAGTAACAATGCCGTCGCTCTGGCATTAACGTCTACCGTAGCCGACCATAAACCGAATCATCAACCCACATGCTGGGGCCAGAAACAAGAAAATGCCAGTGACAATTTCATTTCCGCCGGTAACCCAGGAAGTGAAATAATAAATCATCGCAGTGAGAATAATCATCCCGATGAGTGAACTGATTGCTGAAGCCCATCCCAGTACCTGGCCTATATAGCCGCTGACACATAAGATACTGACCACCAGAAAAGCCCAGATATAGATCATAGCCATCCCTCCTGTCCGAACTAAGATTCACGTAAGCTGTTACCTTTCCTACTCATTTCAGTCTAAGACATATCTCAAATCGCAGCAATTTAGATATCGCTGTCATCGATAAGTACGTTAGTTTCACTGGTAACGCCTGTTTTTTATGCCTTTTGTAGCAACTGCATTTACACCCGTTGACTGATTTTCTGTGGCTTACAATGCGTCATTGATGATATATTGCGCACTCGCATTCATGCCCCTCGTGGTTTTATCCTGACGTAGCTTTACACTCTTTGCAGGAACCATTGTCGTACATGATGGCCCAATAAACTGAGTGTACCGCTGCGGACATTACATCTTCTGCGATACAACAATCCGTGTTCTCAGAAGGTGTTTATGTTTCCTAAAAGTCAGTTTTCCCGCAAATTTTTGCACCCACGTTACTGGCTGACGTGGTTTGGTCTTGGCGTCCTGTGGCTTCTTGTTCAGTTGCCTTATCCCGTTCTTTGTGCACTCGGTACGCGTACCGGTACTCTCGCACGCCCTTTTCTCAAACGTCGTGAATCTATCGCCCGTAAAAACTTGCAACTGTGCTTCCCAAATCTTTCATCAGACGACAGAGAAAAGATGATTGATGAAAATTTCCGTTCACTTGGAATGGCGCTTCTGGAAACGGGGATGGCCTGGTTCTGGCCAGATCACCGGGTGCGTAAATGGTTTGATGTTGACGGTCTGGAAAATTTACAACGTGCTCAGGCGCATAATCGCGGAGTAATGGTAGTCGGTGTGCATTTTATGTCACTGGAACTGGGCGGTCGCGTAATGGGACTGTGCCAGCCGATGATGGCAACGTATCGTCCACACAACAATCCGTTAATGGAGTGGGTACAAACTCGTGGCCGGATGCGTTCAAATAAAGCGATGATTAGCAGAAACAATTTGCGTGGCATCGTTGGCGCATTGAAAAAAGGCGAAGCCGTCTGGTTTGCCCCTGATCAAGACTATGGTCCAAAAGGCAGCTCCTTCGCGCCGTTCTTTGCCGTCAAAAATGTTGCCACCACTAATGGTACGTTTGTTCTCTCACGTTTATCTGGTGCTGCGATGCTGACGGTGACGATGGTGAGAAAGACCGATAACTTGGGTTATCGCCTGTTTATTACCCCGGAAATGGAAGGTTATCCGGCTGATGAGTGTGAAGCGGCAGCCTTCATGAACAAAATTATTGAGCGTGAAATCATGCGTGCTCCAGAGCAATATCTCTGGATCCATCGCCGTTTCAAAACTCGCCCTCTTGGAGAAACGTCACTCTACGTCTGAGTACGTTTTATTCAAAGAACAGTGTAAATGCGCCTATAACCATGATTTAAATATGGTTTTACAGGCGCATTTTTTTCATCCCCCTAAGGCAAATTATTCCCCCGTGAAATTAATCTGTCGCCGAATCACGACACCTGTAAGTTACTAAAAGTAAATGAGAAAATGCCACTTGTCTCGTTTCAGTTTTAGGCGTAAATTAGCGCCGTCTGGAGCAGATAAGCTCAGAATTCTGAGGTGATGCCCACTGTGAATCGCAGATTTGTCCTGAGTTCATAATGTTCGGCGTCAGCTCTCTATAATCAGGTCAATAAATTCATTTAGGCGTATGAATCACTACGCGGAGAGATGAAAGTGAAATATTTCTTTATGGGCATTTCTTTTATGGTCATCGTTTGGGCCGGTACTTTTGCCCTGATGATCTAAAAGCAAACTGCGAAACGAAAAACAGGAGCCATCTGGCTCCTGTTTGCATTTCTGACGACGGGGATTATTCCGCGTTTTCGTGAATCTGTTTGCTGCTGGCGGGTAGTAAACCGTCAGCGCGGAACATCGCTTTAATCCCTCTGATGGCCTGACGAATACGGTCGCGGTTTTCAATCAGCGCAAAGCGTACATGCGTATCACCATAGTCACCAAAGCCGATACCTGGCGAGACACACACTTTCGCTTCATTCAGCAGCTTCTTGGCAAATTCCAGCGAGCCCATTGCCGCATACGGTTCCGGGATTTTCGCCCAGACATACATCGAGGCTTTCGGCATTTCGACCATCCAGCCCGCTTCATGCAGCCCTTTAACCAGTACATCGCGGCGGCGTTTGTACTGTTCGGCAATGTCGCGAACGCACTGTTGATCACCCTCCAGCGCCGCAATAGCCGCCACCTGCAACGGCGTAAAAGTACCGTAATCGTGATAGCTTTTAATACGTGCTAACGCACTGACCAGCGTTTTGTTGCCGACCATAAAGCCGATACGCCAGCCCGCCATGTTGTAGCTTTTCGACAGCGTAAAGAACTCGACCGCCACGTCTCGTGCACCCGGCACCTGCATAATTGACGGCGCTTTCCAGCCATCGTAGACGATATCGGCATAGGCCAGGTCATGGACCACCAATACATCGTAGCGTTTCGCCAGCGCTACAACCTTCTCAAAGAATTCCAGTTCCACGCATTGCGCGGTTGGGTTCGACGGGAAGCCGAGGATCATCATCTTCGGTTTCGGATAACTTTCGCGAATGGCGCGTTCCAGTTCGTTGAAGAAATCGACACCTTCCACCAGCGGCACTGAGCGTACCTGCGCCCCGGCAATCACCGCGCCGTAAATATGAATCGGGTAGCTTGGATTAGGCACCAGTACAGTGTCACCGTGATCCAGCGTCGCCAGCATCAGATGCGCCAGCCCCTCTTTCGAGCCAATGGTGACGATAGCCTCTGATTCCGGGTCGATCTCGACGTCGTAACGATCCTGATACCAGCGGGAAATGGCGCGACGTAACCGCGGAATACCACGCGAGGTGGAATAACCATGCGTGTCCGGTCGCTGGGCCACCGTACATAATTTTTCGACGATATGCGGCGGGGTCGCACCGTCCGGGTTACCCATACTGAAATCGATAATATCTTCGCCGCGCCGACGCGCAGCCATTTTCAGTTCAGCGGTAATGTTAAAAACGTAGGGTGGGAGACGATCAATACGCGTAAAGCGACGTTCAGGGCGAGTGTCAGCCATAATTTCCTCAGATTAACGTGAGCGCCCGGACCGTCCGAGCGACGCTGCCACGATGGTGGCTGTTTTGAAAATAGCCTGATTAATTTCTGTCTGTCCAGCGTTTTAGAACATTTTTGTTAATAGCCTTAAATGAGGAACTCCGCTTTAAAAACAGGAAATTTATCTACGCTAACAAGAAAATTACCACTCAATTTATTAACATTATAATTTCAATAAATTTACCAGCCAGATGTGCATTATCAAGAGATGCATTGCTAATACACCATTTATCTTTCAATCCCCTTTTAAAATTGTGGTTTTTCCTCAAAAACGGCCTGCTGGTCATCAGCCTTCAGGTTACCTATCATAGAGGTTTAATCCTTATTCAGAGTCACCCGTGCACGAAATATTCAACATGCTGCTGGCGGTCTTCGATCGGGCAGCGTTAATGCTTATCTGCCTGTTCTTTCTCATCCGTATCCGCCTGTTTCGCGAACTGTTGCACAAGTCGGCGCACTCCCCAAAAGAGCTGCTCGCCGTTACCGCCATTTTCTCGCTGTTCGCCCTGTTCAGCACCTGGTCCGGCGTTCCCGTAGAAGGCTCGCTGGTGAACGTACGTATTATCGCGGTGATGTCAGGCGGGATTCTGTTTGGCCCGTGGGTAGGCATCATTACCGGTGTGATTGCGGGTATTCACCGTTATTTAATTGACATCGGCGGCGTGACGGCAATCCCATGCTTTATCACCAGTATTCTCGCGGGTTGCATATCAGGCTGGATCAACCTGAAAATCCCCAAAGCACAGCGCTGGCGCGTCGGTATTCTCGGTGGCATGTTATGTGAAACGTTGACGATGATTCTGGTGATTGTCTGGGCACCCACCACTGCACTGGGGATTGATATCGTCTCCAAAATCGGGATTCCGATGATCCTCGGCAGCGTTTGTATCGGCTTTATTGTGTTGCTGGTACAAAGCGTTGAGGGCGAAAAAGAGGCCAGCGCCGCGCGGCAGGCCAAGTTGGCGCTGGATATCGCCAACAAAACGCTGCCGCTGTTTCGCCATGTCAATAGCGAGTCATTACGCAAAGTTTGTGAAATTATCCGCGATGATATTCACGCCGATGCGGTAGCGATTACCAACACCGATCATGTGCTGGCCTATGTTGGCGTAGGTGAACACAACTATCAGAATGGCGATGACTTCATTAGCCCAACAACGCGTCAGGCAATGAATTACGGAAAAATCATTATTAAAAATAATGATGAAGCCCACCGCACGCCAGAGATTCATTCCATGCTGGTGATCCCATTGTGGGAGAAAGGCGTTGTGACCGGAACACTGAAAATTTACTACTGCCACGCGCATCAGATTACGTCATCATTACAGGAAATGGCGGTCGGTCTGTCGCAAATCATCTCCACGCAACTGGAGGTTTCGCGTGCCGAGCAGCTACGTGAAATGGCAAATAAGGCAGAGCTTCGCGCTCTGCAAAGCAAAATTAATCCCCATTTCCTGTTTAATGCTCTGAATGCTATCTCATCGTCGATCCGTCTGAATCCGGATACCGCTCGCCAGTTAATCTTTAATCTGTCGCGTTATCTGCGCTATAACATTGAATTAAAAGACGATGAGCAAATCGATATCAAAAAAGAGCTGTACCAAATTAAAGACTATATTGCCATTGAGCAGGCCCGCTTTGGCGACAAGCTGACGGTTATCTATGATATTGATGAAGAGGTGAATTGCTGCATTCCCAGCCTGCTGATCCAGCCTTTAGTGGAGAACGCCATTGTCCACGGTATTCAGCCTTGCAAAGGTAAAGGCGTTGTCACCATCAGCGTTGCAGAGTGCGGTAATCGGGTACGCATTGCGGTGCGAGATACCGGGCACGGCATCGATCCAAAAGTCATTGAGCGGGTCGAAGCGAACGAAATGCCGGGCAATAAAATTGGCCTGCTGAATGTCCATCATCGCGTGAAGTTATTGTATGGCGAGGGGCTGCATATCCGCCGCCTGGAACCAGGAACGGAAATTGCGTTTTACATTCCTAACCAACGCACCCCTGTCGCCTCACAGGCTACGTTATTGCTTTGAGCCGGAGTGATATTGTGAAAGTCATCATTGTTGAAGACGAATTCCTGGCACAACAGGAACTGAGCTGGCTAATTAAAGAGCACAGCCAGATGGAGATTGTCGGCACCTTTGACGACGGTCTGGACGTGTTGAAGTTTTTGCAGCATAACCGCGTCGACGCCATTTTTCTGGATATCAATATTCCGTCGCTGGATGGCGTGTTGCTGGCGCAAAACATCAGCCAGTTCGCCCATAAACCGTTTATTGTGTTCATCACCGCGTGGAAAGAACATGCGGTAGAAGCGTTTGAACTGGAAGCGTTTGACTACATTCTCAAACCCTATCAGGAGTCACGCATTACCGGGATGCTGCAAAAACTGGAAGCGGCCTGGCAACAACAGCAGACCAGCAGTACGCCTGCCACGACGGTAACGCGTGAGAATGACACCATTAATCTGGTGAAAGATGAGCGCATCATCGTCACGCCAATTAACGATATCTATTACGCCGAAGCGCACGAGAAAATGACCTTTGTCTATACGCGGCGTGAATCCTACGTAATGCCAATGAACATTACTGAATTTTGCAGCAAGCTGCCGCCGTCACATTTTTTCCGCTGCCATCGCTCATTTTGTGTCAATCTGAACAAAATCCGCGAAATCGAACCGTGGTTTAATAACACCTACATTCTGCGACTGAAAGATCTGGATTTTGAAGTGCCGGTCAGCCGTAGCAAAGTAAAAGAATTCAGGCAGTTAATGCATCTGTAATCGGGATTTTCATGAAAGCAACAGGCTTGCCCGCCGATCAACAATTTTTCGCCGATCTGTTCAGCGGCCTGGTGCTTAACCCGCAACTACTGGGGCGCGTCTGGTTTGCCAGCCAGCCGGCCTCGTTGCCGGTGGGCAGTTTATGTATTGATTTTCCCCGTCTGGATATCGTGCTGCGCGGCGAATACGGCAATCTGCTGGAAGCAAAGCAGCAACATATAGTGGAAGGAGAAATGCTGTTTATTCCGGCGCGCGCGGCTAATTTACCGGTCAACAACAAACCGGTAATGCTGTTAAGTCTGGTGTTCGCGCCGACCTGGCTTGGTTTATCGTATTACGATAGCCGCACCACGTCGTTGTTGCATCCGGTTCGCCAGATCCAACTTCCCAGCCTGCAACGCGGTGAAGGTGAAGCGATGCTTACTGCCCTCACCCACCTTAGCCGTTCGCCGCTGGAGCAAAATATCATTCAGCCACTGGTGTTAAGTTTGCTGCATCTTTGCCGCAACGTGGTCAACATGCCGCCGGGCAATTCGCAGCCGCGCGGCGATTTTCTCTATCACAGCATTTGTAACTGGGTTCAGGATAATTATGCGCAACCGCTTACTCGCGAGAGCGTGGCGCAGTTTTTTAATATCACGCCCAATCATCTGTCAAAACTGTTTGCTCAGCATGGGACGATGCGTTTTATCGAATATGTGCGTTGGGTGCGAATGGCGAAGGCGAGGATGATTTTGCAGAAATATCATCTGTCGATTCATGAAGTGGCGCAGCGTTGCGGCTTTCCGGACAGCGACTATTTTTGTCGCGTCTTCCGGCGTCAGTTTGGCCTGACGCCGGGAGAGTACAGCGCCCGTTTTCAGGGCTAACGTCAGAAGGTTAATTCCGTTTCCAGCAGCGTCAGGATGCTTTGCGCATCTTGCGCGGCAAACAACGACTGGCGGAAGTTTTTATTCACCAGTTTGCGCGCCAGCTGCGAGAAGACTTTCACATGGTTCATCCCTTCGTTAGCACCCAACGTCAGCATGATCACCAGTTCGACTTCGCCCATTTCTGACTGCCAGTCAACCGGTTTCACCAGCCGGGCAATGCTGATACTGGAATGACGGATCCACTGAGATTTGGTGTGCGGGATCGCCACGCCAAAACCAACGCCAGTGGTCACAATCTCTTCCCGCTGCCAGACATCCTCTTCCAGCTCAAACGGATGTTCAGTACGCCCGTTAACGCCAAGGTTGCCGCACAGGAACTGGATCGCCTGCTCTTTATTGCTAAAGGCCTGATCAACAAAGATATTCTCCAGCGCCAGCAGTGGGCGAACGTCTTCTTCCGGCGTAAAGGCGGTGAGTAACGCTTCAATTTCCTGCGCACTGCGGCATTCACATGCCTGACGCGCCAATTCCCGACACGCCTCGCTATCCAGTTGACGAAGCTGGCTTTTCACTGCCGGAATGCGCGGGCTACTCATACTCAGCTCATCCAGGCCCAGTCCAAGCAGTAGCGGCAGATAACGACTTTCACCGCCCAGTTCACCGCAAATACCTACCCATTTGCCGCGCTGATGCGCAGTGGTAACAATCTGCTGCAACATGCGCAGGAACGATGGCGTAATCGGGTTATACAGCGGCGATACGCGCGGGTTATTACGATCGACCGCATACAGATACTGGGTCATATCGTTAGAACCGATACTGAAGAAATCGACCTCATCGCAGAAGTGGTCGATGATGTAGCACACCGACGGTACTTCCACCATGATACCCAGCGTAATCGTCTCTGCATGACGCAGGCCATCGCGCTTAAGCTCAACGATCGCTTTTTGGATCTCGCCCTTCACCCATAAGATCTGATCGAGGCTGTGGACCATTGGGATCATTAACTGGGCATTACCGAAACTGGCAGCGCGCAAAATAGCCCGCAATTGAGTGCGGAACAGACCAGCAAATTCCGGGTAAATACGTACCGCGCGATAGCCGAGGAACGGGTTCTCTTCCTGGGGAATGTTGAGGTAAGGAATGCTTTTATCGCCGCCGATGTCCATCGTGCGGAAAATAATCGGCTTGTCGCCCGCCGCCAGTAGCACCTGTTGGTATGCTTCAAACTGTTCCTGTTCGTCCGGCGCACTGTCGCGCTCCATATAGAGCATTTCGGTACGAAACAGCCCGACACCTTCCGCGCCGTTGGCAAACGCGCCAGGCGCTTCCAGAGCGGTGCCAATATTCGCCGCGATATCAATGCGCTTGTTATCACGGGAATAGGCCAGCTGCGCGGCGGCCTGCGCCTGTTGTTTCTGGCGTTTATCCGCCAGCGTCTGCGCAACCTGATAATAACCGCTCACCGCGTCATCAGGATTAATAGCCAGCACGCCGCACTGGGCGTCAAGCACCGCCGGTTGCCCGGCATAGCGAGCAATGGCATCCAGCGGCAGGCCGCTCAGTACGGGGATCGCCGAGGCGCGGGCCAGAATCAGAGTATGCGAGGTGCGCCCGGTTTTCTCCAGAATCATGCCCGCAAGATTTTTTAAATTGAGGCTCAAAAACTGGCTAGGGGTTAAATCTTCTGCCACCAGAATGGTCGGTTTTTCGAGCACCAGATTATTACGCGGCTTCAGTTCCGGCCAGGTGATATGCAGCAATTGTTCGCTGATATCACGAATGTCGCTGACCCGCTCGCGCAGATAATCGCTGGCAGAGGCAGAAAGTTTGTCGCAAACCTGCTCCATATTGCTGATGATCGCTGCCCCCAGCCCCTGATGCTGTTCTGCCATCAGGCGACGGATATTCCCTGCAAATTCATCATCCTGAATCAGCGATAAATGGGCGCTGAGGATAGTTTTGCTTTCGCCGTCACGCTCGCGCAACTGCTGGTTCAGTTGCTCGGCAAGCGTTGCCAGGCTGTGTTCCAGCCAGGTGGAGTCTTGCGCACTGGCCGGGATTGCCCGATAACTGTCGAGGCTGTTGCTCTGTAGCAGGGTCAACGTACCCACGCCGACGCCGCTTGCCAGCACATTGCCGTACAGTAAATCAGGGTTCAGGCGGCTTAATGAACGCGGCAGTGGATGTGCCGTCAGTTCTGCCTGCGTCGGCTGGACGCTGTCGCTGTCGATAAAGCGCACCTGGATGTACTCTTCCAGCACGCGCCGCGCCTGCTCTTCATCGCTGCCGCTAATGTTCAGGCTGCAACTGTCATTAAATAAGGTGCCGGTGCCAATCAGCGCCAGCGAACTTTTGGCATCGGCCTTTACGTTCTGGCGATGGTTAATGAAGATGATTTCGCTTTGCCACTGGCTGCACTGCTCTTTAAGTTCCCACGCCGGACGAGCATGCAGACCGTTTGGCAAAGGACAGAGAAATTGAATCGTTAACATAACCGCTCCGGGTTAATCAGGAGATCATCTGAAATCCGTCAGTTGAACAACCGTCTCACGCGTAAGACGTTGAATAAGGGCAGATAAAAGTTGCTGCATCTGCAAAATGTCGCGGCAGTCGGCAATCGATGCGGCGCAATGTCCGTGGCGGGTTGCTGGCCCCATCACCACTGTGGGTACGCCAGTGCCGGTTAAATGCACCGCCCCGCCGTCCGTTCCGCCGTTGCTGAACATATCGGCCTGCAACGGCACGCCAATTTCTGCCGCCACGGTTTCGATCCACGCGGTAAGTTTTGGCGGCGCAATCAGCGACTTGTCGCTTAACACCAGCATCGGGCCGTTACCAATCTGGCGATGGTTAGCCGCGCCATAATCAAAGTTTTTCGCCCAGCAGGCGGTATCAAGCACAATGGCGATGTCCGGCGACACCGCGCGGGTGGCGGTTTGCCCGCCGCGTAATCCCACCTCTTCGCTGGAACTTGCCACCAGCCACACTTCCGCAGGCAGCTCGGTGTTGTGCAGCTCACGTAGTAACGTCACCAGCAGGTAGCAACCGAGGCGGTCATCAAAGGCTTTACCCATCACTCGCTGGTGAGGGAGAACCTGAAAAGTGGTATCAAACGTGACACGATCGCCCGGACGAATACCTGCCTGCATCACTTCGTCATACGAGCGCGCACCAATGTCCACGCGCATGGCGCTGACGTCATTCCCCTGCCGCTCGCCATCGAGCAAACCGGGAATTTTGCACTCTTCACGAGTAGTGATCCGTACTGGCTGAAGCTGGCGGGCAGCCATGCGCACATTGCCAACTGGCAGGACATCAATCGCCCCTTCGCGGGAGATGCTACGCACCATAAATCCCACTTCGTCCATATGCACACAGATCATCACCTTCGGACCTGTCGATTCATTGAGGCGGATCAGCACCGATCCCAGGCCATCAAATCGCACTTCTTTTTGCAGTCGATCCGCTTCATCCAGCAGGATCTGCCGCACTTCCTGTTCCGAGGAGGCGATCGCATCTGCCTCGCTCAACGCTTTTAATAGCGATAAATCCATTATGCCTCTCCCGTGAGCAACACTGTTTTTGGCATGGCGTAGAGCACTTCCGCGCCTTGCGGGGTAACCAGCACGACATCTTCGATGCGCACGCCCCCTCGCCCTGGCAAATAAATCCCCGGCTCCACGGTCAGTAACATCCCTGGCTGTAGCGTCGTGGTGTCCCGCGGTGAAAAACGCGGATCTTCATGGACTTCAATGCCGATAGCATGACCGGTGTTATGACCAAAATAGTCACCATAACCGGCTTCTGTAATGACCCGGCGCGCGGCGTCGTCAACCTGCTGGCAGCGCACGCCGGGGCGAATCGCGGAGATTGCCGCGAGCTGTGCCTGCAGGACAATGTTATACACATCAAACAGTGGGTGAGATTCGGCGCTCACCCCTTCGCCATTCACCAGCAAGGTACGCGTCATATCAGAGCAGTAGCCCTGATACAGCGCACCAAAATCAAGAGTGACAAACTCGCCCGCTGCAACAATCTTGTCGCTGGCTTTGCCGTGCGGCAGCGCCCCACGCCAGCCACTGGCGACAATGGTATCGAAAGAGGCTTTTTCTGCGCCCTGCTGGCGCATAAACCACTCCAGTTCAGCAGCAATCTCGCATTCGCTCATCCCCGCCTGAATAAAGCGGCGAATATGCTCTGCACCGCGATCGGCAATCCCACAGGCGAGGCGGATTTTCTCCACCTCCTCTGGCGTTTTGATTTGCCGCAGCACATCCGGCGTGGCGCTTACCAGCTTCGCATTGAGTTCAGACTGCCAGCGGTGCGCGGTTTCCCAACTTACCTGCTGGCCTTCAAAACCGAGCGTTTGCAACTGCTCATCGGCAATGATTTGATTGACGATAGTGGTAAGCGTGTTCGTCGCGTCAAGCAAATGCAGCTGGTAGCCTTGCGTGCGGGCTTCTACATCCGCGTAATAGCGCGAATCCACCAGAATGTGCGCACTTTCACGGCTAATCACCACATAGCCTGATCCGGTGGAGATCCCCAGATGCGGTTGTTTGTTCTGCCGTGAGGAGAGAAGCACCGCATCCAGTTGTTGCGCCTTAAGCCAGTCGCGCAGCGAAGCGAGTAATGTCATCAGGATTGTCCTTCTTACAGGCTATCGATTAACAATTTGCCTTTACGGAACATCATCAGACGCAGGAACACCACCATCAGCGCAGTTATGACTGCCCCCAGCGCGATCCCCGCCATGTAGACGCCAAGGTTAGTGACCAGCGGCCATGCCCAGATAGCGGACTCCGGGAACCATTGCACTGCGCCCAGCCAGACAGCGGCGGTTGAGCCGACAATCGCGCCGACCATATACGACGGAATGGCGGTGATGGGGCTTTCCAGCGCAAACGGAATCGCACCCTCACTGATCCCCATAAAGGCAAGGAACATGGCGGTTTTACCCTGCGGATAAAGCTGAGCGTTGAACAGGCGTTTGCCGGTTAAACGACGGTCAATAATGGTCGCCAGACCCAGACCAATCGGTGGAATAACGATAGCGATAGAACGTGCGGTGACCGGTAATACGTGGTCAGTGGTAAAGCTGAAGGCAACGAAACCTGCGGCTTTGTTGATCGGGCCACCAAGGTCGATTGCTGTCGCTGCTGCGATACCCATCGCATACATTAGCGCGCCCTTCTCACCTGCGGCAGTCAGCACGGCACGAATACCGCCGTTGATCCAGCCACCAAAGGGGGTGATGACGTAGTACATCGCCAGCATGACAAAAATGGCGGAAAGAATCGGTAGCAAAAATGTGGTTTTGAACGCTAACAGGAAATCCGGTAACTGGATTTTCTGGTTCATCCACTTCACAAGGTAACCGGCAACGATGGAAATAATCAGGGCACCAATGAAGGTGGACGGCACCGGCGAAGAGGTCGCCCATTGCATCGTGCTGGGATCGAAGTTCAGCAGTTGCGTCGGCTGGGTAGACATCAAGCCGCCGATAAAACCAGCCGGGAATGCCAGTTTGCCACCGATAGAGTTCGCCACAAAAGCGGCAAACATCGGTATGGCAAAGCCAAACAACACGCCGCCGAAGGACTGCGACAGCCAGGCAAACTTCAGTAAGGAGAGGTCGAAACCGGAGAATTTCCCGCTATTAAGCGCATCCATGATGCCGATATCAGCAGGAATTTTAAGCCAGCTATAAGCAATCAGCTGGCTGAAAGCGAGGATCACACCGCCCATAATTAAGGTCGGCACCATGCGTGAAATCCCTGACATCACATGCTGCGGGAGCTCACCCCAGAAGCTGGTTTTAGAGGCCTGCGGATTCTTAATTGCCGCTGCCGCACCGGATGCGCCAGGCACAACGGTTGCACTGCGTTTTTTAATGGCCATAACAATTATCCCTGTCGAATATTACTGTTGTTCAGAGGCAATCATCTCTTCGATTTCTTTGATGATGCCCGCAGCGTTTTTAATTGCGTCCTGCAAAGTGATTTCATAAACGTCGCGTGATTCGAAACGTTCGTTATCTTCCGGGGTAACCGCCACGGAGTGGATGATGATGGTCGCTTCGGCGATATCCTGCGCGGTCAGACGATTCTGGATGCCGTCCGCACCCTGGGTTTCAATTTTCACTTCATAACCGGCTTCTACCGCCGCTTCTTCCAGCGCCTGAGCGGCCATAAAGGTGTGAGCCAGGCCCATTGGGCAGGCACATAAGGCAATCAGTTTCTTACTCATCGTTAATTCCTCGTTCAGTGATAGTTGATGAGTGAAATTATGAACGTGCAAAACAAATCGCCGTTACCAGACAAATAATGCATTTACTGGAGAATTAATCCCGCTGTACGGAAGTGTGACGCAGGTCGGCCTTGTGAGGAGACACAAAGAAAAATAGGATTAACTGTTTGATTTAAAAGATTATCGGGAGAGTTATCTCCCGATTTGACAGGAAGGATTTACAGAATGTGGCCTAAGGTCTGGCGTAAATGTGCGCCGGAACCGAGAAGGCCCGGATTGTCATGGACGATGAGATACACCGGAATATCATGGACATATTCTTTAAAGCGCCCTTTATCTTCAAATGCGGCACGGAAACCGGAGGCTTTGAAGAACTCAAGGAAGCGTGGCACGATGCCACCTGCAATATAAACCCCACCGAAAGTTCCCAGCGTCAATGCAAGGTTGCCGCCAAAACGACCCATAATCACACAAAATAGCGACAACGCGCGGCGACAATCGGTGCAGCTGTCAGCCAGCGCGCGTTCAGTAATATCTTTTGGCTTGAGATTTTCTGGCAGACGATTGTCGGCTTTCACAATCGCGCGATACAAATTCACCAGCCCAGGACCAGAAAGCACGCGCTCTGCCGAAACATGACCAATTTCTGCACGCAGTATTTCGAGGATAATGCCCTCTTCTTCACTATTCGGCGCAAAATCAACGTGACCGCCTTCGCCTGGCAAGCTTACCCAACGCTTATCGACATGGACCAAATGCGCAACCCCAAGCCCTGTTCCGGCACCGTAAACCGCAATAGGTTTACCTTCTACCGGTTCTGCACCGCCAAACTGGATCAGATGCTCTTTTTTCAGCATCGGGATCGCCATCGATACAGCGGTAAAGTCGTTAATAATTTCCAAATGACTAAAACCGAGATTCTTTTTCATTTCGGCTATTGAGAACGCCCAGGTATGGTTGGTCATTGCCACCCAGTCACCGGTAATTGGGCACGCGATGGCGATACAGCCGTCTTGCACCTCGACATTATGTTCTTCAAGATAAACGCGAATAACCGCTTCGAGGCTCGGGTAATCAAGCCCTGAATAGGTCTTAGCCTGCGAGATTTCACCACTGGCAATATCACACAGAGCAAGACGTGCGTTGGTGCCGCCCACATCACCGACTAATGCATACTTTGTCATTCTTCAACTGCTCCGCTAAAGTCAAAATAATTCTTTCTCACACTGTAAATACCTGGGGGCATAACAACAACGCCGGAAAGGCAGGCTCCCTGTAAATATCGATCTGGGTCACACAATTACTTTATCGTTTCAGCACCAATTGCAGCGATGCCTTTTTGCAAGCTGGGCAAACTAAGTATCTGACCCTGCATAAGGAATAGAACATGCTCCATCCGCGAGCCAGAACCATGTTGTTATTATCGCTCCCCGCCGTGGCAATTGGGATTGCGTCCAGTCTTATTCTGATTGTGGTGATGAAAATCGCCTCGGTATTACAGACTCTGCTCTGGCAACGACTGCCGGGAACTCTGGGAATAGCCCAGGATTCACCTTTCTGGATCATCGCCATATTAACGCTAACGGGTATTGCGGTGGGGTTGGTTATCCGTTTCAGCCAGGGGCATGCCGGGCCAGACCCCGCTTGTGAACCACTGATCGGCGCACCGGTTCCGCCCTCTGCGCTACCAGGACTTATCGTAGCATTAATTCTCGGTCTTGCTGGCGGCGTCAGCCTGGGGCCAGAACATCCGATCATGACCGTCAATATCGCCCTTGCGGTTGCGATAGGTGCTCGTCTGTTACCGCGCGTCAACCGGATGGAGTGGACTATTTTAGCCTCTGCCGGAACTATCGGCGCGCTGTTTGGCACACCTGTTGCGGCGGCGTTGATATTTTCGCAAACCTTAAATGGCAGTAGTGAAGTCCCGCTATGGGATCGTCTCTTTGCGCCGTTAATGGCGGCGGCGGCTGGTGCGCTAACCACCGGATTGTTTTTCCATCCTCATTTTTCGCTGCCCATTGCGCATTATGGGCAGATGGAGATGACCGATATTCTCAGCGGTGCAATTGTGGCGGCGATTGCCATCGCAGCAGGGATGGTTGCCGTATGGTGTCTGCCACGGTTGCACGCGATGATGCATCAGATTAAAAATCCGGTGCTAATGCTGGGAGTGGGCGGATTTATTCTCGGTATTCTGGGAGTTATTGCTGGACCGGTTTCGCTATTTAAAGGGCTGGATGAGATGCAGCAGATGGTGGCAAATCAGGCTTTCAGCACCAGCGATTACTTTTTGCTGGCCGTGATTAAACTTGCCGCTCTCGTGGTTGCTGCCGCCAGCGGCTTTCGCGGTGGGCGAATATTCCCGGCAGTGTTTGTCGGCGTGGCATTAGGATTGATGCTGCATGAGCACGTTCCCGCTGTCCCGGCGGCAATAACCGTTTCCTGCGCTATTCTCGGCATCGTGCTGGTGGTAACACGCGATGGCTGGTTAAGTCTATTTATGGCTGCGGCTGTTGTCCCTAACACCACATTGCTACCGCTGCTCTGTATCGTCATGCTTCCTGCATGGCTGTTATTAGCCGGTAAGCCGATAATGATGGTGAATCGTCCAAAGCAACAGCCCCCCCACGATAACGTTTAGCAAAAAATGCTCTCCTTTATGATTTAAGAGTTATGGCGATGATACGGGGCTTTACCTCCCCGTAATATTGCGTTAACAGGCCGCTGACGGCTTCGATCGTGAAGGAGAATAACAATGTTCAGGTCACTGTTTCTGGCGGCCGCCCTGATGGCATTTACCCCGCTTGCGGCAAACGCAGGTGAAATCACCCTACTGCCGTCAATCAAATTACAAATTGGCGATCGCGATCATTATGGTAATTACTGGGACGGTGGTCACTGGCGCGACCGTGACTACTGGCATCGCAATTATGAATGGCGTAAAAACCGCTGGTGGCGTCATGATAATGGCTACCACCGTGGCTGGGATAAGCGTAAAGCCTATGAGCGTGGCTATCGTGAAGGCTGGCGCGATCGTGATGATCATCGCGGAAAAGGCCGCGGACATGGGCATCGCCATTAAACACGTAGGGCGGATAAGGCGTTCTGCGCCGCATCCGCCAGTGGTGCCAGCTCCGACACCAGTTCCACTACAATCCCAGTGCCGTTCCCACTAACAACCAGATATTCAGTGCCACTACCAGCACCACAATCACCCAGCCTGTCTGTTTTACGCGTTTGCTGTTCACCAGATCGCCCATCAGCTTACTGTCACTGGTAAAAATCAGTAGTGGAACCAGCGCCAGAGCGATACCAAAACTTAACAGCACCTGACTCATAACCAGAATCCGTGTCGGATCTAATCCCATCAGAATGACAATAAATGACGGCAGCATGGTGACTGTACGACGCACCCACAGCGGGATATGAAAGCGAATGAAGCCCTGCATCACCACCTGCCCGGCCAGTGTCCCCACCACCGTCGACGAAAGCCCCGCAGCCACCAGACTTAAACCAAAAACCGTTGCCGCAGCATGGCTTAACAACGGTTGCAGCGTCAGATAAGCCTCATCAAGATCGGCAACGCCAGTATGACCGGAAAAGTGGAACGCCGCCGCAGCCGTAGCCATCATCGCCAGATTGACAAAACCGGCAATAGTCATAGCGATAGCCACATCCCATTTGGTGGCAGAATAACGTTGTTGACGCGAACCACCATGTAAATGCTGAGTCAGCGAAGAGTGTAAATAAATCACGTGCGGCATAATCGTCGCCCCCAACACACCTGCCGCCAGGAAGACTGCCTCCGAGGTGGGTAAACTCGGGATTACCATTCCTTTACCCAGTTGCGCCAGGTTAGGCTGGGAGAAAATCAATTCGACAATGTAAGCCGCAGCAACAAACAGCAGTAACCCGCCAATTACTTTCTCCAGCGGTTTTTGCCCTCGACGTTGCAGCATTAAAATCAGGAAAGTCGCGATCCCCGTCAGCACCGCGCCCTGCAACAGCGAAACACCCAGAATGAGTTTAAAACCGATCGCCGCACCAATAAATTCCGCCAGGTCGGTTGCCATCGCAATGATTTCTGCCTGAACCCAATAGAACCACACTACGGGACGCGGATAGTGATCGCGAATCTGCTCCGCCAGGTTTTTACCGGTGGCAATCCCCAGTTTGGCAGACAGTATCTGAATCAGCATCGCCATCAGGTTGGCCCAAACGACAACCCACAGTAGCTGATAGCCGAAGCTGGCCCCGGCCTGAATATTGGTCGCAAAGTTACCAGGATCGATATAACCAATCGCCGCAATGAACGCAGGTCCCATTAATGCGAGCCTCATCTTGCGCGCCGCCCGTCCGCTGCTACTCTCAACGCGATAGTTAGTCATCTTGTGCCTCTAAAACATAGCCTTTGCTATGTTTCATGCTATGTCAAACGAGAATGATTATCAAATTCATTTAAGTGGATTGTGATGATTTCTTTGATAGACCAGAATTATGACGACGAAAAGATTGATGACTTGAATGTTGTGATTATGTTTAATGTTAGCACATTTACATAACTTTCAGCTTCCATACACAACATAGCAGAAATGTATGACAGCTCACTATTTTTGAAGCTTGTCACAGGACGTCATTATAGTGTGTGTCAGATCTCGTTTTCCTTAACCATGTTACATAGAATGTGCACGGAAATTTAACCTGCCTCATATTTGGAGCAAATATGGACCGCGTCCTTCATTTTGTACTGGCACTTGCCGTTGTTGCGATTCTCGCACTGCTGGTAAGCAGCGACCGCAAAAAAATTCGTATCCGTTATGTTATTCAACTGCTTGTTATCGAAGTGTTACTGGCGTGGTTCTTCCTGAACTCCGACGTTGGTTTAGGCTTCGTGAAAGGCTTCTCCGAAATGTTTGAGAAACTGCTCGGATTTGCCAACGAAGGGACTAACTTCGTCTTTGGTAGCATGAATGATCAAGGCCTGGCATTCTTCTTCCTGAAAGTGCTGTGCCCAATCGTCTTTATCTCTGCGCTGATTGGTATTCTCCAGCACATTCGCGTGTTGCCAGTGATTATCCGCGCAATTGGTTTCCTGCTCTCCAAAGTCAACGGTATGGGCAAACTGGAATCCTTTAACGCCGTCAGCTCTCTGATTCTGGGTCAGTCTGAAAACTTTATTGCCTATAAAGATATCCTCGGCAAAATCTCCCGCAATCGTATGTACACCATGGCAGCCACGGCGATGTCCACCGTGTCGATGTCCATCGTTGGTGCATACATGACCATGCTGGAGCCGAAATACGTCGTTGCGGCGCTGGTACTGAACATGTTCAGCACCTTTATCGTGCTGTCGCTGATCAACCCTTACCGTGTTGATGCCAGTGAAGAAAATATTCAGATGTCCAACCTGCACGAAGGTCAGAGCTTCTTCGAAATGTTGGGTGAATACATTCTGGCAGGTTTCAAAGTTGCCATTATCGTTGCCGCGATGCTGATCGGCTTTATCGCCCTGATCGCCGCGCTGAACGCACTGTTTGCCACCGTGACTGGCTGGTTTGGCTACAGCATCTCCTTCCAGGGCATCCTGGGCTACATCTTCTATCCGGTTGCTTGGGTGATGGGTGTTCCTTCCAGTGAAGCACTACAAGTGGGCAGTATTATGGCAACCAAACTGGTTTCCAACGAGTTCGTTGCGATGATGGATCTGCAGAAAATTGCTTCCACGCTCTCTCCGCGTGCGGAAGGCATCATCTCTGTGTTCCTGGTTTCCTTCGCTAACTTCTCTTCTATCGGGATTATCGCCGGGGCGGTTAAAGGCCTGAATGAAGAGCAAGGTAACGTAGTTTCTCGTTTCGGCCTGAAACTGGTTTACGGTTCCACGCTGGTGAGCGTACTGTCAGCTTCTATTGCCGCTCTGGTCTTGTAATAATTCGAGTCGCAGCACATGCAACTTGAAGTTTGACGAGCATCATTAATTACCGCAATAACCGGGGTTTTGCCCCGGTTATTTTTTGCCTGCTATTTGCCAAGTGGTTGTGGTTTGCCAATCAAATAGCCTTGTAGATAGTTGACGCCCAGACTAAACAATAATTCTTTCTGTTCTTCTGTTTCGACAAATTCAGCCACCACACTGAGTGACTTTGCTTTTGCCAGATCAGTAATCGATTTCACAATCATTTTATCCAGTGAATCGGTCATAATCTCGCGAATAAACACACCATCAATTTTAATTATCTCAGCATTCAAGCGTTTCAGGCGTTCGTAATTTGCATAACCTGTACCAAAATCATCAATAGCAATTTTAAACCCGCTGTTATGCAATAACTCTATATTGTGCATACTTATTTCAGCATTGGAAAAAGCCTGCTCTTCAGTAATTTCAATGATGACTGTTTCTGGTGAAATATTATATCGTTTAAATAAACGTACAATACGCGCGGCAATCTCAGGTTGTAACAGCGTCAGTGGCATTAAATTAACGGAAAACCGTGGCCCTGTTTTGTCTGTCGGGTGAGTAGCAATCCAGCGTAATAATGATTCCACCACTAATAAATCAAAACGCGCACTAAGGTTAAATTGAGCGATCAGCGGAATGAATTTATCAGGTGTGATGATGCCATCGTCACTCTTTAAACGCGTCAGGATCTCATCGTATCCCTCTCCCCTGGCGTCACGAATGGGTTGCGCGTGAAGAAGAATATCACCACGCTCAAGCGCTATACGCACTTTATGCAACAATAAAACACTTTCAGTAATCTGGCCAGATCCCGCCTCGTGGTTATCTGTGATACCCATTACGCAGCGATTAACATGTGCTTGCTCAGCCAGCCAGCTTAATTGCCCCAACAGCGTAGGTAATGTTTCAGGATTGCCATCATACACGCCCCAGGAGGCGCCATATTCAATGTCCAGGCCGGTATTACTCCAGTAAATCTTACGGCTGCTAAGCACATCCACCATATGCTGCAATCGCGCTTTTATCTCAGACCCTTTGAGTACCAATAACAACTCACTTCCCGGTAGCTGAAACACTTTCTCCTGTTCGTGCAATAACGGCAGTAATGCACGATAAACAATTCGCTTACTGTAAACTCGCATCTGAATGCCATAATGCCGACTTAGAAATTCAAGGTTATCAAGGCGTAAGCAGCAGATGGAAACCCCTGTTTCATGCTGTACGAACTGCTCAAGTGCACGTAAATTGGGTAAATTGGTCAGTGGATCAGTGAGCGCCTGCAAGTGCCAACGACGTTTAAGCCATTCGCTACGTTGAAAAATGCGGACCATATACAGTAAGCAAATACTGAACGAAATCAGTACAGAAAGAATAAATGCCAGCGAATACTCAGAGACGACACCATGGAGAAAATTACGGTTATAACCGAGTAAGAACAGAACTGAAATCGCCCAGACTATATTCAGAAACGGGTACTTTAACCGCCCCACGCCCATATTAAAAATAATGAAAAATACAGGCACCAGATAACCTGCTATATAGCCATTTTCATAGGGGCTACACATGATGATCAGCAATGATGAGACCGCTGTCAGCCAGGTAAGTGTGAAAAGACGATTTCTTCTGTGCAGTGCCGGAGCAATGTCTCTGCACCAGAGGGCACGCGCATAATGGAGATTCACCACCATTCGCATCAGATAATAAAAGAACATGTTGAAAATCAGCACTGCGCCAATCAGGCTCAACATATCAACCACCGTGAATATGGGATCGGTATTATCAAAGAAGGTAGAGATGGCGACCGGGAAGGCAAAAATATCTCCTGCAATAAACATGCAGGTTTTGATCCCCACCGGCGCGACGAAACCGAACCAGAAAATGCGTGCCCACACATTATGCTTCGTTAAGCCAAAACGCCATCGAGGGCCAAGTTGCCAGCGAAGAATGGCACAACAAGCGAAGGGTGCAAGAGTCTGACAAATAATAACCGCTATAGACTGCGGTAGAGGTAAGTTGAAATTATACTGGTTGGTGATAAACATCCCGATAAAAACGGGAAGAATAGCGCGTTTACCAAAAAGGCAGATGACCCCCAACATGACGCAAAGCGGCATCCAGGCGAGGAAGATATAACAATTATTGATGATGGCTGTAGGGGAAATAAAGCGAGAAAACTGGATAAATATCACAGTGAGCGTAAACGCCAACAAAAAAATCTTGATATTTTTTATCATGTTATACTTCATGGGCATCAATAAGCTGTTCTCACAGTTCCACCTTTCTTGCATATAAATAATAAGTTTATTCGCGATGCGAATCAAACCTGTCCAGTCAGTTACAACTCATCATCATTGATCAAATCAGCCTTAAGGCAAATCTGATACTGAACTGTATTACAAAACGTAGGGAAAAGCAGAAAAAATAAAACCCCCGCTTCGCAGCGAGGGTTTAAATTTGGTGGAGCTAAGCGGGATCGAACCGCTGACCTCTTGCATGCCATGCAAGCGCTCTCCCAGCTGAGCTATAGCCCCGATATGTCATTACGTACCAATTTTTGCCGGGTGCAAAATTGGTGGAGCTAAGCGGGATCGAACCGCTGACCTCTTGCATGCCATGCAAGCGCTCTCCCAGCTGAGCTATAGCCCCATTTCGTAAAGCGTGTCGAGTTGACGGGCGGCATCATATGAATTCCCTTTGCATGTGTCAACGGCAAATTTAATTCACGTGTTTCAATCGCTGAAAAAGCAGTCAAATGAAGAACATTGCGTAGCAACTCGCATTCAGTAGTTAAACTCGTCACGGTTTCATGTAAATTGATGTTATAAAATGAACCACTAATTACCCCTACAACCATTCAGGGAATCATTATGTTCAAGGAACGGATGACACCAGAAGAACTTGCTAATCTGACCGGCTTCAGTCGGCAGACTATCAATAAATGGGTAAGGAAAGAGGGCTGGACCACTTCGCCAAAGCCTGGTGTGCAAGGAGGAAAAGCACGCCTGGTACATGTCAATGAACAGGTTCGTGAATATATCCGTAATGCTGAACGTACGGAAGGTGCAACTCTTTTTACCAGCCATGCTGGCGATACTTCACTTGAGACACTTTTGATCACATTAGTGAAAGAGATGACGCCTGTAGAACAGAAACGAGTCACGTCACTACTTCTGCGCGAAGGCATCACCGGATTGTTACAACGCTTAGGGATACGCGACAGCAAATAATATGAAAATATTACGCAGCAAAATGACCACCAGGGAACTGGCTGATTTTACAGGGATGGCTAATCAGACCATTAATCGTTGGATCCGGGAGAAGAAATGGAAAACGGAAAGATTTCCGGGGGTTAAAGGTGGACGAGCGAGACTCGTAGTGATTGATCATGAGGTAAAAGAATTTCTTTACGGCGTTCCGGAAGTGCGAAAACGTTTATCACTTTCACTTGAAGAAGAGCCGCGTGCGGACTACACGCCTCAAGTGCACAGCCAGCCCTTCAGACAAATTCTGGATGCAGTGGAAAAGATGTCGCCAGTGGAACAAGAAAAACTTGCTTTGTTCCTTGCTCGTGAAGGGATTCGCAATTTTCTCGCCCGGCTTGATATTGACGAATCAGCGTAAAAAAACGGCAGGGGTATTTCTCCTGCCGTTTATCTTTTATGCGCTAATTACTGCTGGTTTTCGCGTTCCGCAATAAAAGCCAGCGCTTTGTTGATACGCTCGATACTGCGGGTCTTACCGATTGCGTGAACGGTAACGTCCAGCGCCGGAGACTGCCCCGCACCGGTAACAGCGACACGCAGCGGCATACCAACTTTACCCATACCCACTTCCAGCTCATCCGCCGTCGCCTGAATAGCGTGGTGAACGTTTTCAGCGGTCCAGTCAGTAATCGCAGTCAGTTTGTCACGAACCACTTCCAGCGGCTGACGCGCTACCGGGCGCAGATGTTTTTTCGCGGCGTCGGCATCGAACTCAGCAAAATCTTCGTAGAAATAACGGCAGCTCTGTGCCATCTCTTTCAGCGTCTTGCAGCGTTCGCCCAGCAGTTTCACCAGATCAGCCAGTTGCGGGCCGTTACGGGTATCGATATTTTCCTGCTCAATGTGCCACTGTAAGTGAGTAGCAACATACTCCGGCGGCAGCGCGTTAATGTAGTGATGGTTCAGCCACAGCAGCTTGTCGGTGTTGAACGCACTGGCAGATTTGCTGACGGCATTCAAAGTGAAGTATTTGATCATCTCTTCACGAGTGAAGATTTCCTGATCGCCGTGGGACCAGCCCAGACGCACCAGATAGTTCAGCAGTGCTTCTGGCAAATAACCGTCATCACGGTACTGCATGACGCTGACCGCCCCGTGACGTTTGGACAGTTTTTTACCGTCATCGCCATTGATCATAGAAACGTGCGCGTAAACCGGTACCGGCGCTTTCAGCGCTTTCAGAATATTGATCTGGCGCGGTGTGTTGTTGATATGGTCTTCACCACGGATTACGTGGGTGATTTCCATATCCCAGTCATCAACAACCACACAGAAGTTATAGGTTGGGGAACCATCGGTACGGCGGATAATCAGATCATCCAGTTCCTGGTTGCTGAACTCGATCGGACCACGGATCTGATCGTCAAAAACAACGGAACCTTCCTGTGGGTTAGCAAAACGTACGACGCACGGTTCATCATCAGCGTGATGCTCATGGCTGTGGCGGCAACGGCCGTCATAACGTGGTTTCTCACCTTTTGCCATTTGCTCTTCACGCAGCGCTTCCAGACGCTCTTTGGAGCAGTAGCATTTATAGGCAGTGCCCTCTTCCAGCATCTGATCGATCACCGCGTTGTAGCGATCAAAACGTTTGGTCTGGAAGTACGGACCTTCATCCCACTCCAGGCTCAGCCAGTTCATACCATCCATAATGGCTTCGATAGCTTCCGGCGTGGAACGCTCAAGATCGGTGTCTTCAATACGCAGCACGAACTCACCGCCGTGGTTACGTGCAAAAAGCCAGGAGTAAAGAGCAGTACGCGCGCCGCCAACGTGCAGATAGCCTGTTGGGCTTGGCGCGAAGCGAGTTTTGATTTTCATGAAATGGCCTTACGTTTAGAAAGATGCCGACAACCGGCAAATCCTGGAAAAATTGAGTGGGCGATATTCTATCACTCCCGCCTGATTCCTCAATGTAGTTCGGGTTGCTACATGATGCATTATTGTTTTCGTTGATAAATTGCGCAACACGGTCTGTTTTGCGATCATCTTGCTTAAATTTACGACGAACGAACAATTTCTTTAGAAAATGCGTTGACTCATTTTGAACTCTCCCTATAATGCGACTCCACACAGCGGGGGTGATTAGCTCAGCTGGGAGAGCACCTCCCTTACAAGGAGGGGGTCGGCGGTTCGATCCCGTCATCACCCACCAACTACTTTATGTAGTCTCCGCCGTGTAGCAAGAAATTGAGAAGTGGGTGATTAGCTCAGCTGGGAGAGCACCTCCCTTACAAGGAGGGGGTCGGCGGTTCGATCCCGTCATCACCCACCACCTTCTCGCCAGCTAAATTTCTTGTAAAAATGTGAAGTACCGAAGTGGGTGATTAGCTCAGCTGGGAGAGCACCTCCCTTACAAGGAGGGGGTCGGCGGTTCGATCCCGTCATCACCCACCACTTCGGGTCGTTAGCTCAGTCGGTAGAGCAGTTGACTTTTAATCAATTGGTCGCAGGTTCGAATCCTGCACGACCCACCAATGTAAAAAAGCGCCCTAAAGGCGCTTTTTTGCTATTCCTCTCAACCAATATCTACCCCGTTAATGCCCTAACCAGCGTTTGCAATGCAGGTGTCGCCTGCTGCTGATCGTAAACAATATATAAATCTGCCGGAACAGGCTCATCAAGGGGACGAAATATCACCCCAGGCCAGTTCATTTGTGCATAGCTTTCTGCCATCAAGGTAATTCCAATTCCCATACTAATCATTGCCAATACCGTCTGTGGTTCGACAACTTCACGTACGATCAGTGGTGTAAATCCAGCCTGTTGGCAAACGCTTTGCAAAAAAGCCCAGTCAGAGTGAGCTGAAGGTAGCGTAACGAAGTATTCATTACAGAGAGACAGTAAGGGGATCGATTCACACCTCGCCATTGGATGGTCTTCAGGTAACGCCACAAGAAAAGAGGATTCATGCAAGCGTAAACTGGTAAATCCACTTGATGGCTGTAGTGCCATTCGCCAGATCCCGGCATCCAGTTCTCTTCTTTCCAGTAGCGCCATTTGCATACCGGGTGATTTTTCACGAAACAGGACTTCAACATTTGGATGTTCTTTCAAAAAATTGCGCATTGCCGGGCGCATCTTTCCCCACATTGCCGTGCCAACTACGCCGAGTTCAATCCGCCCTGCCTCACCACGGCCGATTTGCTCCACACGAGAAAGCGCATGGTTTGCGCTTGCCAGTAGCCGGCGAGACTCTTCCATCAAGATCTTTCCAGCATGTGTTAAAGCCACGCTTCGTGAATGACGAACAAAAAGCAGTGTGCCGAGCTGTTGTTCCAGTTCTTTAATATGAATACTTAAAGGCGGCTGTGACATATTCAACCGTACGGCAGCGCGTCCGAAATGCAGCTCTTCTGCCACCGCAAGAAAGTAGCGCAATAACTTAAGGTCTATACGAGGGTTTCGCTCCATGTTTATTGCGCTCCATGAGAAGATGATTAACGTTCTAAATTTATCACATCAATTAGTGAAAGATAAATTTTACCGCCAGATAGCCAATATACATAAATACTATAGATAATACGCCTGGCAATACATTCGGGGCAGGAATAGGTAATCGACATAATGTAAACAATGCACCTATACCAAAACCAATTCCCGAAGATAAAAGAATGTCTTTCATTGTTATCCCTTAAGGTAAATTTATATTTTGAATAATTTTATATGACTTGATGAATGAAGCATTTAACTGGCGGGCTATTTGCTCGCCAGTTAATATACTTGTCATACTTCAAGTTACATGTGCGGTGACTGCAACTCGAATTAATTAGCGTATAGTTATTAATGCGCCAGTGATTTATGACTTATTTTCTCTGGTTCATGTTTATATTTAAAGAATACAGAAAATATAAACGCTAATATCAGTGAATAACCAGCAAATAGCAGCCAAATAGTTTGCCAGTCTTTTACACCATCGATGGTAAAATAGTCCACTGCCATACCGCTTAGAATAGAGCCTACCCAGGCACCAACACCATTGACCATGGTCATAAATAATCCCTGCGCGCTGGCACGAATGGTGGAATCAACCTCCTGCTCGACAAAGACAGAACCAGAGATATTAAAGAAATCGAAAGCGCATCCGTAAACAATCATCGACAATAGCAGTAGAATAAAACCAAGCGGCGATGGATCACCAAAAGCAAAGAAACCAAATCGCAATGTCCAGGCAACCATACTCATTAACATAACGGTTTTAATGCCAAAGCGCTTCAGAAAAAATGGAATGGTAAGAATAAAGCCGACTTCCGCCATTTGCGAAACAGAAAGTAAAATAGAAGGATATTTCACTACAAAACTGTCGACAAACTGTGGGTTACGCGCAAAATCATGCAGGAATGGATTGCCAAAAACATTAGTAATTTGTAAGACTGCCCCTAACATCATGGCAAATAAAAAGAATATTGCCATCCGTGGATTTTTAAATAATACAAAAGCATCCAGACCTAACTTGCTAACAAGTGATGTAGCAACTTTCTTTTCTGCTACCGGTATTTTTGGCAAAGTTAAGGCGTAACCGGACAAAACTAAAGAAGCACCAGAAGCGATATAAAGCTGTAGACTGCTAAGTTCAAGATGCAACAGGCTTACTAACCACATGGCCACAATAAATCCCACCGTGCCGAAAACACGAATAGGTGGAAAACTTGTAACCGGATCCAGCCCTGCTTGTGCCAGGCAAGAATATGAGACACTATTCGACAAAGCGATGGTTGGCATAAACGCCATTGCATTAATCAGCATCACCCAAAACATTGTATCGGGATCAGTAACCGATGCTGCGTAAAATAGCACGCCAGCACAAACCAGGTGGCATAACATATAGGTACGCTCTGCGCGTAACCATTTGTCGGCAATTATACCCATAATCCCAGGCATAATTATTGCTGCGATACCTTTAGAACTGTAGACCATGCCAACGTTGGCACCAGTAAAGTGTAAGGTGTTAATCATGTAGGAACCCAGGGTAACTAACCAACTCCCCCAGATAAAATATTGCAAAAATGACATCACCTTTAAACGTGTTGCGATACTCATTTTCGTTTCCTTATCGCATAATTATGGCCTCATCAGTGAGGCCGATTGTTATTTTTCTCAGGCGATTTTGCGTAAAAAACCACAAATCAAATTAATGAAGTTTTGCTGTGATAATTCTGCTGCAGCCAACGTCTGTGCATGAGAAAGCTTCACATCGCTTAACCCTTCAGCCAGGTTGGTAATTGCCGAAACAGCCACCACTTTTAGATCGCAATGACGGGCAGAAATAACCTCTGGTACAACAGACATACCTACTACATCACCACCAATAATTTGCATCATGCGAATTTCGGCAGCAGTTTCAAAATTTGGGCCAGGATATGAAACAAAGACACCTTCACTTAATGGGAACCCCTCCTCTCGCGCGACGTTCTGCAAAATTGCACGATAGTCAGCATCATAGGCATTCGCCAGTGAGAAAAAGCGCTCACCAAAACGTTGGTCATTTAAGCCTACCATCGGCGTTCCAGGCATAGTATTGATATGGTCTTTTAGTGCTACCAAACTGCCAGGGCCAACATCAGCACGCAGTGATCCGGCTGCATTAGTACAAAACAGCAACTCACAGCCCAGCAATTTGAAGGTACGAATGGCATCAGTCATGATGGTCATACCACGACCTTCATAAAAATGACCACGCCCTTTCATGCAGGCTACTGGTACGCCAGCCAAATTCCCAAGCACTAACTCTCCGGCATGACCATGAACAGTACTGACAGGAAAACCGGGTAATTTTTCATAGGAAATGGCAACCGCGTCTTCAATTTGTTCTGCCAGCGCGCCAAGCCCTGAACCAAGAATAAAGGCCACACGGGGTGTAAAATCAGGTTTGTAGCGACGAATGATATCGACACACCAGACTGGATTTTGCGAAAAAAGTGAATCAGTCATGAATAGTCCTTATTAGTGACATGTGAAATTAAGCTTTACCCTGCATTTATAACGATTACCTGCCTTAAGTTACCAATATCATTTATCACCGCCATTGATTTTGATTCTATATCAATACTTCATTTCAATTCAGATCCTCTGTGAATGATTTATAAAAAATAAAGTATTGGTATAAACGGCTAACACCAAAATAAAATCACCAACAATCATAATTTACTCATCGTACTGCAATTCATTAAAATAATACCTGAACAGATGGAACTTACCATGACCAAAAAAATTTTGTTGGCCGGATATGCTGCGACGTTACTCGCTTTACCACAACTGGTGCATGCTGAATTTAAAGGCGGATTTGCAGATATAGGTCTGCATTATCTTGACTGGACATCAGACACTACCAGGAAAACCAGTAATAAATCTCACAAAGATGATTTTGGCTATCTGGAAATTGAAGGTGGTGCAAACTTCAGTTGGGGTGAACTGTACGGTTTTTTTGACTGGGAGAATTTCTATAACAGTCGCCATACGAAACCAGGCAGTGAGCAGCGATATACTTTTAAAAATACCAACCGTATTTATTTAGGTGATAGCGGATTAAATCTTTATTTACATGCTTACGGTACTTACGGTTCACCAAATCGTGTTAATTTCCACGATGATATGTTCCTTTATGGCTTAGGATATAATTTTACAGGAAACGGTTACTGGTTTAAGCCATTTTTTGCAAAACGTTATACCGATCAGACCTATTATACCGGGGATAATGGTTATGTGATGGGATGGGTTGCAGGCTATAGTTTTATGCTTGGTAGTGAGAAATTTACCCTGACAAACTGGAACGAATATGAGTTTGATCGCGATGAAAGCTACGCCGCAGGTAACGGCGGTAAAGACGGTATCAATGGAGCCGTCGCTTTTTGGTGGAATGCCACGCCTCATTTTACTGCTGGAATACAGTACCGCTACGCCGATAATAAACTTGGCGAAGCCTTTCTCCAGGACGGCATAATTTATTCAGTTAAATACGTCTTTTGATTGTTTTATAGCCAATAGCCGTCACTTCCTGGTGACGGTTCCCCCTTCCCCGCCAGAAGTTTACTATTCTCTGGCAAATGTCGATCTCCACAGCTACATTGATACACTCGTTATGCTTCAGGTTGCATGTACTGCCACTGCAACTTAAATTATTCAGAGTATATATCCCCTGAGATCATCTGAATTTGTGGTCTGTTCACCTGTTGATGCCGTAAATCAGTTTTATTTATAAACCAGAAAAACGCACAATATTGGCATCGTTCTGCTGGAGCCGTTATGAAACTTTTTCGCATTCTTGACCCATTTACGCTGACACTTATCACGGTAGTGCTGTTGGCCTCTTTCTTTCCTGCCAGAGGCAATTTCGTCCCCTTCTTTGAAAATCTGACCACCGCAGCCATTGCCCTGCTGTTCTTTATGCACGGCGCGAAGCTGTCGCGTGAAGCCATCATTGCGGGTGGTAGCCACTGGCGACTACATTTGTGGGTAATGTGTAGCACCTTCGTGCTGTTTCCGATTCTGGGCGTGCTGTTTGCCTGGTGGAAACCCGTAAATGTCGACCCGATGCTCTACTCCGGTTTTCTCTACTTGTGCATTCTCCCCGCTACCGTGCAGTCTGCAATCGCCTTCACGTCAATGGCAGGCGGTAACGTCGCGGCGGCGGTTTGTTCTGCGTCGGCATCCAGCCTGCTGGGAATTTTCCTTTCACCGTTGCTGGTTGGTCTGGTGATGAATGTTCACGGTGCAGAGGGCAGCCTTGAGCAGGTCGGTAAAATTATGCTGCAACTGTTGCTGCCGTTTGTGCTGGGACATCTTTCTCGCCCTTGGATTGGCAACTGGGTGGCACGCAATAAGAAGTGGATTGCGAAAACTGACCAGACATCCATTCTGTTGGTGGTTTATACGGCATTCAGCGAAGCCGTCGTTAACGGCATCTGGCACAAAGTTGGCTGGGGATCGTTGCTGTTCATTGTGGTGGTCAGCTGCGTACTGTTGGCTATTGTGATTGTGGTTAACGTCTTTATGGCACGCCGACTGGGCTTTAATAAGGCAGATGAAATTACTATCGTCTTTTGTGGTTCGAAAAAGAGTCTGGCAAATGGCATCCCGATGGCAAACATTCTGTTCCCCACATCGGTGATCGGTATGATGGTGCTGCCTCTGATGATTTTCCATCAGATCCAATTGATGGTCTGTGCGGTGCTGGCGCGTCGATACAAACGCCAGACCGAACAGTTACAGGCGCAGCAGGAAAGCAGCGCCGATAAAGCTTAAAGCGGACGCTTCAGGGGCTGGACCAGTTGCGTCAGCCCCTCGGTTTTAATCAGCAGCGTGATTTGCATTAGCTCACCGAGCTTCCCTGCCGGGAATTCATCCTTGCGGGCAAACCACAAAAGATACTCTTCCGGCAGGTCGATTAAGCGACGTCCTTTGTACTTGCCAAACGGCATTATCGTATTGGCTATTTCAATCAGCTGCTCTTTTTCCATCTCAGCTACCCAGCAAACGCAGCATTTCCGTTTCGTCGATGACTTCAATGCCCAGTTCCTGCGCCTTCGCCAGTTTAGATCCTGCAGCTTCACCCGCTATCACCAGATCGGTTTTCTTCGACACGCTGCCCGCGACTTTCGCCCCCAGTTCGACCAGTCGAGCTTTAGCGTCATCACGCGACATCTGACTTAAGCTGCCCGTAAGCACCACGGTTTTACCGGCAAACGGGCTGTCAATCTCTTCCGCGTTGATTACTACCGGTGCAGGCCAGTGAACACCTTCCGCCAACAGCTCGCTGATGACATTGCGGTTGCTTTCTTCGGCAAAGAAGTTGTGAACGTGGGAGGCAACAACAATTCCAACATCTGGCACTTTTTGCAGCTCTTCAATCGAAGCGGCTTCCAGCGCTTCCAGCGTGCCAAAATATGCCGCCAGACCTGCTGCAGTGGCCTCGCCGACTTCACGGATGCCAAGCGCATAAAGGAAACGGGCAAAGGTGGTTTCTTTCGCTTTTTCCAGCGCGTTAACCACGTTTTGTGCCGATTTCGGCCCCATGCGCTCCAGTCCGGTCAGTTTGCCCGCGGTGAGTTTGAACAGATCCGCCGGAGTGTGGACATATTCTTTTTCAACCAGCTGATCGATGATTTTGTCGCCCATACCGTCAACATCCATCGCGCGGCGGGAAACAAAGTGTTTCAGCGACTCTTTACGCTGAGCACCGCAAATCAGGCCACCGGTACAGCGGGCAACAGCTTCACCTTCCACACGCTCGACGTCAGAACCACATACCGGGCAATGCGTCGGGAATACAACCTCACGGGTATCTTCCGGGCGTTCAGAAAGCACGACGTTAACCACCTGCGGGATCACGTCGCCAGCGCGGCGAATCACCACTTTATCGCCAATGCGTAAACCAAGACGTTCGATTTCGTCAGCATTATGCAGTGTGGCGTTACTCACCAGCACACCAGCAACATGGACTGGTTCAAGACGCGCAACAGGCGTAATCGCGCCAGTACGCCCAACCTGAAACTCGACGTCACGCACAAAGGTCATCTGTTCCTGCGCCGGGAATTTAAACGCTACCGCCCAGCGCGGGGCTCGCGCGACAAAGCCAAGCTGCTCCTGCTGTGCCAGAGAGTTGACCTTAATTACCACGCCGTCGATATCAAAGCCCAGCGTCGGGCGGTCTTCTTCCACTTTGTGGTAGAACGCCAGCACTTCTTCCGCCGATTCACAAAGCGTTACTCGATCGCTGACCGGCAAACCCCACTTTTTAAATTGCAGTAAACGGCCAAGATGAGTATCCGGCAGCTCGCCACCTTCCAGAACACCGACGCCATAGCAGAAAAAAGTGAGCGGTCGCTTCGCTGTAATACGCGGATCAAGCTGACGCAGTGAACCTGCAGCCGCATTACGCGGGTTAGCAAACACTTTCCCGCCTGTGCGTCGCGCATCTTCGTTGATCTTTTCGAAGCCCGCCTGCGGCAGGAACACTTCACCACGCACTTCCAGACGCGCCGGGATATTCTCGCCGTGAAGCTTCAGCGGAATGGCGCGAATAGTACGCACGTTTGATGTAATGTCTTCGCCGGTAGTGCCATCGCCACGGGTCGCTGCACTGACTAAAACGCCATTTTCATACAGAATGCTGACGGCAAGACCATCCAGCTTCAGCTCACAACACCAGGTGACTTTCTCGTTGCTTTTCAGACGGTCCTGCACACGTTTGTTGAAAGCAAGAAAGCTTTCTTCATCAAAAACGTTATCCAGCGACAGCATTGGCACTTCATGGCGGATCTGGCTGAAAGCCGCCAGCGGCGCTGCACCTACACGTTGGGTAGGCGAATCAGGCGTAATTAGTTCTGGATGTTTGGTTTCCAGCTCGCGCAGTTCACGCATCAGCCTGTCATATTCAGCGTCGGGAATTTCCGGCGCATCCATCACATGATAAAGATATTCATGATGGCGAAGCGTAGTTCGCAGTTCTGTCAGTTGTTGTTCGATTGATTCCATATCGCACCATCAATGCTAAAAACCCCCGACAAGCGGGGGTTCGAAGAGGAGTTAATTGGCCTTAAGTGTATCAGGCGTTGGCGGCTTTTACTTCGCGGATGATGTCCTGATACTCACGCAGTTTCTGTGGAGTCATCATACGGCGTTGATCATCAAGCACTACACCGCCCACTTCATCGGCAATATGCTGCGCAGATTGCAGCATCAGCTTGAAGTTTTGCAGCTCGTCACCATAAGATGGTACCTGCATAAAGATAGTGACACCCGGTGTTGTGAACTCGGTATTCTCTGGATCGAAAGTTCCCGGTTTCACCATGTTTGCCAGACTAAATAACGCCGGACCACTACCATCCGGGCTAAGATGGCGATGGAAAATATTCATATCACCAAATTTAAAGCCCGCTTGCTGAATGCTGTTAAGAAGAAGTTCACCGTTCAGCTCATTACCATGATGCGCCGCGACGTTCATGATTATGACAGCTTCTTTGCGCTTCGGTTTTTCAGCAACGGGTGATTGCTCAACAACGGTCTCAGGCTGCGGCTCAACTATCGGTTCCGCTGGCTGGAATGCCTGGGCAGAAGGTTGCTGTGCAGGTGGCACAGGCTGCGGCGCTGGTTGTACCTGCGGCGCAACAGGTTGCTGAACCGGTTGCGGCTGATGAACAGGTTGTTGCGCTGGCGCCTGCTGGTAAACCGGTTGCTGTACCGGCTCTACGGGACGCTGAACATGCGGCGTCGGCGGCTCAGGCGGATGCTGCACGACCGGTTGACGCGGCTGCGCAGACGCATAAGGCGGTTGGTACTGGTGTTGCGGCGACGGACGAGTAGCATCATGTTCCGGGTTACTCGCCGGCGCATGATTCACGCGGTGAACACGAACTTCACCAACGCCTTCGTCTTCTTCGACATCCTCGTCATAAGAATCGTCGTCACGGGTTGATTTCATACGTTTCAGTGGGCGATCGCGGAACATAGAAGATCGTTCTTTACGGCTGGTCCAGAAACCATGTACCAGTAAAGCGATTATGGCGATCGCGCCAACAATGATTAATATCAGACGCAAATCCTGCATCATTATATTCTCTGTTGTTCTAACACCTTGCCACCACGGCAAACATTTACTCACTAAGAGTATTTGTCGATTACGTCTAGTGCAAGTGTACTCTTAACTTTCACCGCACAAAGATGAACGAAAATGTGCTTTTTGCTGTTTTTTCGAACATTTCCTAACTGGCACTGCGGTATTAACCCGGTAAGATACACAGATTAATCCCAGGGCTTAACAAGAAGGAGTCTGTCCTGATTATGATTTCATCATCCGCAAATGTACCACGCAGCGGTTTTTACTACTTTTCACAGGGCTGGAAACTGGTTTCGCAACCAGGTATCCGTCGTTTTGTGATTCTGCCTTTACTGGTCAACATTCTGCTCATGGGTGGCGCTTTCTGGTGGCTCTTCACTCAGTTGGACACCTGGATCCCGGCGTTGATGAGTTATGTGCCGGAGTGGTTACAATGGCTGAGTTACATCCTCTGGCCATTGGCAGTGATTTCTGTTCTGCTTATTTTTGGCTATTTCTTTTCTACCCTGGCGAACTGGATAGCAGCGCCATTTAATGGCTTGTTGGCAGAACAACTCGAAGCTCGTCTGACGGGTGCGACACCACCAGATACCGGTATTTTCGGTATTATGAAAGACCTGCCACGTATTATGAAGCGAGAATGGCAAAAACTCGCATGGTATCTCCCACGCGCTATCGTATTGCTGATTCTCTATTTTATTCCGGGTGTTGGGCAAACTGTTGCTCCGGTTCTGTGGTTCCTGTTCAGCGCCTGGATGTTGGCCATTCAATATTGCGATTACCCGTTCGATAACCATAAAGTGCCATTCAAAGAGATGCGTATGGCGCTGCGTACACGTAAAGTGACTAACATGCAGTTTGGCGCACTGACCAGTCTGTTCACCATGATCCCGGTACTCAATTTATTCATCATGCCTGTTGCCGTTTGCGGGGCGACAGCGATGTGGGTAGATTGCTATCGTGATAAGCATGCGTTATGGAAATAAGGTAATTGTGCAGCGAACAGAGGTGGCTTATGCCGCCTCTTATTCCATACTGATAACCATTATTTCATCTCAGCATATAGATATGCGAATTACTTACTTCCCCATCTCTGTACGGCAGGTATGCTGGAGAGGTATCCCAATTTCATACAGTTAAGGACAGGCCATGAGTAAGATTTATGAAGACAACTCGCTGACTATCGGTCATACACCGCTGGTTCGCCTGAATCGCATCGGTAACGGACGCATTCTGGCGAAGGTGGAATCACGTAATCCAAGTTTCAGCGTGAAATGCCGTATCGGTGCCAATATGATTTGGGATGCCGAAAAACGCGGTGTTTTGAAACCGGGTGTTGAACTGGTTGAGCCGACCAGTGGTAACACCGGGATTGCGCTGGCTTATGTAGCTGCTGCTCGTGGTTATAAACTGACTCTGACCATGCCAGAAACCATGAGTATCGAACGCCGTAAATTGCTGAAAGCGCTCGGTGCGAATCTGGTTCTTACTGAAGGCGCAAAAGGTATGAAAGGCGCGATTCAGAAAGCGGAAGAAATTGTTGCCAGCAATCCAGAAAAATATCTACTGCTGCAACAGTTCAGCAATCCGGCAAACCCGGAAATTCATGAGAAAACCACTGGCCCGGAAATCTGGGAAGATACCGATGGGCAAGTTGATGTTTTTATCGCGGGTGTAGGCACTGGCGGTACGTTAACGGGTGTAAGCCGTTACATTAAAGGCACCAAAGGCAAGACTGATCTCATCTCTGTCGCTGTTGAGCCAACCGACTCTCCGGTTATCGCTCAAGCGCTGGCAGGTGAAGAACTGAAGCCTGGCCCACATAAAATTCAGGGAATCGGTGCTGGTTTTATTCCGGCGAATCTGGATCTCAAACTGGTTGATAAAGTTATTGGTATCACCAATGAAGAAGCAATATCTACGGCACGCCGCCTGATGGAAGAGGAAGGTATTCTTGCAGGTATCTCTTCTGGAGCGGCTGTTGCTGCAGCGTTGAAACTACAAGAAGATGAAAGCTTTACCAACAAGAATATTGTGGTTATCCTACCGTCTTCAGGTGAGCGTTATTTAAGCACCGCATTGTTTGCCGATCTCTTCACTGAGAAAGAACTGCAACAGTGATGCCAAAGTGTTAAAAACGCGTAAAAAAGCACCTTTTCAGGTGCTTTTTTGTGGCCTGCTTCAAAGTTTGACCTCTCCTGGCATTGATCCAACCTGTCGGAACTGGTATTTAACCTGACAAATTATTTTGATGCTCGAAATTAATCGTTACAGGAAAGCCGCCTGCTGAATCGATTTAATGATTTGGTTCAATTCTTCCTTTAGCGGCATAATGTTTAATGATGAGCAGAACATCATCAGCCAGACGTTTTCAGCAAGGACCGCCGTTAACACCTGGTGTGCCGCGTCCTTAAAAGTTGGCGCGAACAATACAGGCTAAAGTTGAGCCGCCAGGCTAGACTTTAGTTCCACAACACTAAACCAATAAGTTGGGGAAATATAATGTTCCAGCAAGAAGTTACCATCACCGCTCCGAACGGTCTGCACACCCGCCCTGCTGCTCAGTTTGTTAAAGAAGCTAAAGGCTTCACTTCTGAGATCACTGTGACTTCCAATGGCAAAAGCGCCAGCGCGAAAAGCCTGTTCAAACTGCAGACCCTGGGTCTGACTCAAGGTACGGTTGTTACCATCTCTGCTGAAGGTGAAGACGAACAAAAAGCAGTTGAGCATCTGGTCAAACTGATGGCGGAACTCGAGTAATTTTTTCCGGGTCCAATTAAATATCAGTCACAAGTAAGGTAGGGTTATGATTTCAGGCATTTTAGCATCCCCGGGTATCGCTTTCGGTAAAGCTCTGCTTTTGAAAGAAGACGAAATCGTTATTGACCGGAAAAAAATTTCTGCCGATAAGGTTGACCATGAAGTTGAACGTTTTCTGAGCGGTCGTGCCAAGGCATCTGCGCAACTTGAAGCGATCAAAACGAAAGCTGGTGAAACTTTCGGCGAAGAAAAAGAAGCCATCTTTGAAGGGCATATCATGCTACTCGAAGATGAGGAGCTGGAGCAGGAAATCATAGCCCTGATTAAAGATAAACACATGACAGCTGATGCAGCTGCTCATGAAGTTATCGAAGGTCAGGCTTCTGCCCTGGAAGAACTGGATGATGAATACCTGAAAGAACGTGCGGCTGACGTGCGTGATATCGGTAAGCGCCTGCTGCGCAACATCCTGGGCCTGAAGATTATCGATCTGAGCTCCATTCAGGATGAAGTTATCCTGGTTGCAGCGGATCTGACCCCCTCTGAAACTGCTCAGTTGAACCTGAAAAAGGTGCTGGGTTTCATCACCGATGCGGGTGGACGTACTTCCCACACCTCAATCATGGCGCGTTCTCTGGAATTGCCTGCCATTGTAGGTACTGGTAGCGTCACCTCCCAGGTGAAAAATGATGATTATCTGATTCTGGATGCCGTAAATAATCAGGTTTACGTCAATCCAACCAACGAAGTTATTGATAAACTGCGCGCGGTTCAGGAGCAAGTGGCTTCTGAAAAAGCAGAGCTTGCTAAACTGAAAGATCTGCCAGCCATTACGCTGGATGGTCATCAGGTAGAAGTTTGCGCTAACATCGGCACCGTGCGTGACGTTGAAGGTGCAGAGCGTAACGGCGCAGAAGGTGTTGGTCTGTATCGTACTGAATTCCTGTTTATGGATCGTGACGCGCTGCCCACTGAAGAAGAACAGTTTGCGGCATACAAAGCAGTGGCTGAGGCGTGTGGCTCACAGGCTGTGATTGTACGTACCATGGACATCGGCGGCGACAAAGAGCTGCCATATATGAACTTCCCGAAAGAAGAGAACCCGTTCCTCGGCTGGCGTGCAGTACGTATTGCAATGGATCGTAAAGAAATCCTGCGTGATCAAGTTCGCGCCATCCTGCGTGCCTCTGCTTTCGGTAAATTGCGCATTATGTTCCCGATGATTATCTCTGTTGAAGAAGTGCGTGCACTGCGCAAAGAGATCGAAATCTACAAACAAGAACTGCGCGATGAAGGCAAAGCCTTTGACGAGTCAATTGAAATCGGCGTAATGGTGGAAACACCAGCAGCTGCGACAATTGCGCGTCATTTAGCCAAAGAAGTGGACTTCTTTAGTATCGGCACCAATGATTTAACGCAGTACACCCTGGCAGTTGACCGTGGTAATGATATGATTTCACATCTTTACCAGCCGATGTCACCGTCCGTGCTGAACTTGATCAAGCAGGTTATTGATGCTTCTCATGCAGAAGGCAAATGGACTGGCATGTGTGGTGAGCTTGCAGGCGACGAACGTGCTACACTTCTGTTGCTGGGGATGGGTCTGGACGAATTCTCTATGAGCGCCATTTCTATCCCGCGCATTAAGAAGATTATCCGTAACACGAACTTCGAAGATGCGAAGGTGTTAGCAGAGCAGGCTCTTGCTCAACCGACAACGGACGAGTTAATGACGCTGGTTAACAAGTTCATTGAAGAAAAAACAATCTGCTAATCCACGAGATGCGGCCCAATTTACTGCTTAGGAGAAGATCATGGGTTTGTTCGATAAACTGAAATCTCTGGTTTCCGACGACAAGAAGGATACCGGAACTATTGAGATCATTGCTCCGCTCTCTGGCGAGATCGTCAATATCGAAGACGTGCCGGATGTCGTTTTTGCGGAAAAAATCGTTGGTGATGGCATTGCTATCAAACCAACTGGAAACAAAATGGTCGCGCCTGTAGACGGCACCATTGGTAAAATCTTTGAAACCAACCATGCGTTCTCTATCGAATCTGATAGCGGCGTTGAACTGTTCGTCCACTTCGGTATCGACACCGTTGAACTGAAAGGCGAAGGCTTCAAGCGTATTGCTGAAGAAGGTCAGCGCGTGAAAGTTGGCGATACCGTGATTGAATTCGATCTGCCGCTGCTGGAAGAGAAAGCCAAGTCTACCCTGACTCCGGTTGTTATCTCCAACATGGACGAAATCAAAGAATTGATCAAACTGTCCGGTAGCGTGACTGTGGGTGAAACCCCGGTTATCCGCATCAAGAAGTAATTCTTGTCGCAGAGAAAAATGGCGCCCATCGGCGCCATTTTTTTTATGCTTCAGCCAGCGGCGGCAAAATTAATTCATCGCTATCATACTGCTGGGTATAGCGCATCACCTCCAGCACGCGTAATCCCGCGCTATGTACCGCGTCAGTTAATTCCTTACCTTTCAACAAGCCACTGATAAGCTGAGCACAAAACAGGTCGCCAGTACCTTTCAGGTCAGTTTTAACCCGTGAATGGGAAATGACATTCACGCTGTCGGCGCTGACCACCACCACCTGCATCTCCTGATTTTCTTCATTACCGGAGGCACTGGTAATCACCACCCACTTTAATGTGTCTGAAAGCAGACTTTTTGCGGCAGCAATGGCGCTGTCGAGATCGCGGCAATTTTTACCTGTCAGGATTTCCAGCTCAAAGATATTAGGCGTAATACCCTGCGCCAGAGGCAGTAAATATTGTCGGTATGCCTCAGGAAGATCAGGTTTGACATAAATTCCGCTATCAATATCGCCAATCACCGGATCGACCATAATCAATAAGTCAGGATGGTCTTTGCGTAGCGCAGTCAGCCACTCGGCAAGGATTTTGATTTGCGATGCCGTTCCCATATAGCCCGTGGTGACAGCGCGCAGCTGGCGCAGCGCATCGCGCTCCTGAAGCGCACGCAAATAGCCGCTAAACCATTCGTCCGGAATCGCACCGCCGTAGAACGTGTCATAATGCGGCGTATTGCTCAGCAATACCGTCGGCACGGCAAAGACATTCAGGCCGTTCTGTTTAATAGCAGGCACGGCAATGCTGTTGCCTACGCTGCCGTACACTACCTGCGACTGCACGGCGACGATATCCGCCTGCAATGCCCTGCTCTTATCGTTAAACAACAACAAACTACTCATTTAATTTTTTCTCCTTGCCGATGATCCTCATCGTATTCCAACCGAAACTTTACCTGATTCTGGCAGTCAAATCGGCTATCACCACACAAGGATAAGGTAATTCAGTGAAGAAAATCATTTGTCTTTTAATAACGCTGCTCATGACACTCCCTGCATACGCGAAGTTAACCGCCCACGAAGAAGCCCGCATCAACGCCATGCTGGAGGGATTAGCACAGAAAAAGGATTTGATATTTGTGCGCAACGGCGATGAACATACCTGCGATGAAGCGGTTTCCCATTTGCGTCTGAAGCTGGGCAATACCCGTAATCGTATTGATACTGCTGAGCAATTTATTGATAAGGTTGCTTCGTCATCATCGATTAGCGGGAAGCCGTATATCGTGAAGATGCCCGGTAAGAGCGATGAAAACGCGCAACCTTTTTTACATGCGTTAATTGCGCAGACGGATAAAACGGTGCCTGCACAATAATCTTAAATCCCCGCCCCCTGACTAAAGTGCTCTTCCCCAAACACCCCGGTAGAAAGGTAGCGATCGCCGCGATCGCAGATGATCGCCACCACTACAGCGCCGGGGTTGGCTTTTGCCACCCGCAGTGCTCCGGCAACCGCGCCGCCAGAACTGACACCGCAGAAAATCCCTTCCCGCACTGCCAGTTCGCGCATGGTGTTTTCCGCATCGCGCTGATGAATATCCAGCACCTCATCCACCAGCGAAGCATTGAAGATGCCTGGCAGATATTCCTCAGGCCAGCGACGAATGCCGGGAATGCTGCTGCCCTCTTCCGGCTGCAGGCCGACAATCGCCACCGGTTTGGATTGCTCGCGCATAAAGCGCGACACGCCGGTAATCGTACCGGTCGTCCCCATGCTGGAGACAAAATGGGTAATGCGACCGCCGGTTTGCTGCCAGATTTCCGGCCCGGTGGTGGTGTAATGCGCATAAGGATTATCGGGATTATTAAACTGATCGAGCAGCTTGCCTTCGCCACGATTCGCCATCTCCAGCGCCAGATCGCGCGCACCTTCCATGCCCTGCTCTTTGGTGACCAGAATCAGCTCCGCACCGTAGGCACGCATCGCCGCGCGACGCTCCTGGCTCATGTTATCGGGCATCAGCAATTTCATGCGATAGCCTTTTAGCGCAGCGATCATTGCCAGCGCAATCCCGGTGTTACCACTGGTGGCTTCGATTAACACATCACCCGGTTTAATTTCCCCGCGCTTTTCCGCCTCGACGATCATCGAAAGCGCCGCACGATCTTTCACCGAACCGGCCGGATTATTGCCTTCCAGCTTTAACCACACTTCACTGCCGTTATCCGGCCCCATTCGTTGTAATTTCACCAGAGGCGTATTGCCTATTGTTTGTTCTAATGTACTCACGATCTCTGTCCATAAGTGGTGTTGCCTGATGCGACGTTTACGCGTCTTATCAGGCCTACAGGTTACAAAACCTTGCCATTAAAAAGCCCGGATCGCGGGAAGCGCCTCCGGGCGTTTAACATTCACTCAACCTATCAGGCGCTTTGTGCGAGAGCAAGTTCCTCATCGCGGGTTTCAATACGCTCGTCGCCGTTATACAGTCGCGCATGTTGCAGCCCGACGAACAAACGATCGCCGCGCACCGGCGCATCATCACCACGCATTACCACGGTGAGCGGATCTTCATACCACCCCAGCGGCTGCACGACTAATTGGGTGTAGTGACCTTTCGGGCTGGCTTCCAGCACCTGCACCGGCAGCGGCGAATCGAGGCTGGTGCGGCGGCTGATATCCACTTCCCACGGGCGCAGGAAGAGATCCACCGGCCCCTGATACGCAGGGGTGTATCCCAGCGGCCAGCGGTGCGCACCAACGTGGAACTGCCCACCGCGAATCGTTCCCTGCAAGCGGTTTACTTCCCCCATAAACTCCAGCACAAAACGGGTCGCCGGCTCGCGCCAAACCTGATCCGGTTCATCGGCCTGTTCGATATTGCCCTGGCTCATGACCACCACGCGGTTGGCGACTTCCATCGCTTCTTCCTGGTCATGGGTCACGAACACGCTGGTGAATTTCAGCTCTTCATGGAGTTGACGCAGCCAGCGACGCAGCTCTTTACGCACCTGCGCATCCAGCGCACCAAACGGTTCATCAAGCAGCAGAATTTGCGGTTCCACAGCCAGCGCGCGCGCCAGCGCCACACGCTGTTTCTGGCCGCCGGAAAGCTGGGCCGGATAACGATCCGCCAGATGCGCAAGCTGCACCATTTCCAGCAATTTTGTCACTTTCGCTTTGATGGCTGCGGCATTCGGGCGCTCGCGACGCGGCAGCACCGTCAGGCCGAAGGCGATATTGTCGAATACCGTCATATGGCGGAACAGCGCATAGTGCTGGAACACAAAACCGACTTTGCGATCGCGTGCATGCAGGCGGCTGACGTCGGTGCCGTGGAAACGAATATGCCCGCTGGTTTGATGCTCCAGCCCGGCGATAATCCGCAGCAGCGTGGTTTTCCCGGAACCGGACGGCCCCAGCAATGCGACCATCTGACCAGAAGGAATATCCAGTGAGATATCGTTCAGCACCTGGGTGCGACCAAACGACTTCTTAATATTGGCAATCTCAATGCTCATGATGTTCCTCCTGTTGCGCGCGTTTTTCCTGATTCTCCAGGCGCCACTGCAACATACTCTTTAAAAACAGGGTGATAATCGCCATCAGCGTCAACAGCGCCGCGGCGGTAAAGGAGCCGACGGTGTTGTAGTCCTGCTCCAGCAATTCAATCTGTAACGGCAGCGAAAGTGTTTCGCCGCGAATCGAGCCGGAAACCACCGACACCGCACCAAACTCGCCTATCGCGCGGGCGTTGGTCAGCACCACGCCGTAAAGCAGCGCCCAGCGGATGTTCGGCAGCGTGACGCGGCGGAACATCTGCCAGCCAGACGCGCCAAGCAAAATCGCCGCTTCGTCTTCCTGGCTGCCCTGGCTTAACATCACCGGCACCAGCTCGCGCACCACAAACGGACAGGTCACGAAGATGGTGACCAGCACCATTCCCGGCCAGGAGAACATAATTTGCAGATTATGTTCATCCAGCCAGCCGCCGAGCGGGCCGTTAGAGCCGTAGAAAAGCAGATAGACCAGACCGGCAACCACCGGCGACACGGCAAACGGAATGTCCAGCAGCGTCAGCAGCAACTGGCGTCCGGGGAAGTTAAAGCGCGTCACCAGCCAGGCCAGCAGAATCCCGAACACCAGGTTTACCGGTACGGCAATCAGCGCGATCATCACCGTCAGCCAGATGGCGTGCAGCATGTCCGGATCGGCCAGATTCTGTAACACCGGCATCAGCCCTTTGCTGAATGCCTGCACGAAAATGTAAATCATCGGCACCAGCAGGATGAACGCCGAAACCAGCATCCCGATGCCAATCAGAAACCATTTGCCCCAGTTAATCGGGCGCGCGTCATAACGCTTCAACTGTGTCACTTCCGCCATTAATGACCTACCACACGCCGACCAAAGCGACTTTGCAGAGTGTTAATTGAGAACAGCAGCAGCAGTGACGCCGCGAGGATCACCGAAGCAATTGCGCTCGCCGCCGGGTAATCAAACTCCTGTAAGCGAACAAAAATCATCAGCGACGTCACTTCCGTCTTCCAGGCGATGTTCCCGGCGATAAAAATCACCGCACCAAACTCACCGAGACTACGGGTAAACGACAGCGCCACGCCCGCCACCAGCGCCGGAGAAAGCTCCGGCAGCACCACTTTGCAGAAACTCTGCCAGCGCGTTGCGCCGAGCGTTTCTGCCGCTTCTTCATATTCCGGGCCTAACTCCTCCAGCACCGGCTGCACGGTACGCACCACAAACGGAATGCTGGTAAAGGCCATCGCCACCGCGATACCAAGCCACGTATAGGTGACTTTGATATCAAACTTCGCCAGCCACTCGCCGTAAAAACCGTTCACGGAAAAGAGCGAGGCCAGCGTTAAACCTGCTACCGCCGTTGGTAGCGCAAACGGTAAATCCATCAGCGCATCAAGCAGCGTGCGGCCCGGAAAGCGATAGCGGGTTAAAATCCACGCCATCAGCAGGCCGAAAACGCCGTTAAAAATCGATGCCACAAACGCCGACAGCAGCGTCACTTTATAGGCCGCGACCACCTGTGGGTTGGTGATCACCTCCCAGTACTGCGTCCAGCTCATCTGAGCCAGTTGCATCACCAGTGCGGAGAGCGGCAGCAGCAAAATCAGGCACACAAACAGCAGACTGGTGCCGAGGCTTAAGGTAAAGCCCGGCAGCACGCGTCTGGAAGAAACTGCAAACATTACTTACGCCCCGCCGCTAACAGCTTGTCTAACTCACCGCCGCTGGTGAAGTGGGTTTTCATCACTTCCGGCCAGGAGCCAAATTTGTCTTCCACGCGAAACAGCTCGGTCTGCGGGAATTTGTCTTTCAGTTTGTCCATGACTTCCGGGTTATTCACGCGGTAGTAATAATCGGTAATGATCGTTTGCGCCTGTGGGCTGTAGAGCCAGTTCAGGTAGGCTTTTGCCGCTTTTTCCGTACCGTTGGCCTGCACGTTCTTATCGACCCACGCCACCGGGAATTCCGCCAGAATGTTGGTTTTCGGAATCACCACTTCAAAGCCCTGGGCTTCATACTGCTTGCGGATGTTATTCACTTCCGATTCGAAGCTAATCAGCACATCACCCAACCCGCGCTCGGCAAAAGTAGTGGTCGCGCCACGACCGCCGGTATCGAACACTTCAACGTTATTCAGGAACTGAGTCATAAACTGTTCGGTTTTGGCTTTATCGCCACCGTCAGCTTTATCCGCTGCACCCCATGCCGCCAGATAGGTATAACGCGCGTTACCGGAGGTTTTTGGGTTCGGGAAGATCAGCTTCACGTCGGAGCGCACCAGATCGTTCCAGTCATGGATATTCTTCGGGTTGCCCTTACGCACCAGGAAGCCCATGGTGGAGTAAAACGGCGAGCTGTTATTCGGCAGGCGCGACTGCCAGTCAGCCGGGATCAGCTTGCCTTTATCATGCAGGATCTGCACGTCGGTCACCTGGTTATAAGTGACAACGTCCGCTTTTAAGCCCTGCAAAATCGCCAGCGCCTGTTTTGATGACCCGGCATGAGATTGTTTTATCGTCAGTTTATCGCCGCCGTTGTCTTTGGCCCATTGTTGCTCAAACGGCGGATTCAGGGCAGCAAACAGCTCGCGGGAGACGTCATAAGAACTGTTCAGCAGTTCCGTTGCCTGTACATGGCCCGCCAGCAGCAGAGAAGCGACCAGCGCGAGTGAGTTCTTTTTCAGTAAGTTAACGGCCATTGCGCACCCTTATAAATTTAATGACTTTCTAATAGCCATCATATTTATAACGGACGTGAAAGGAGTAACGGTTTTATATACCGTTTGGTGATTTGGAAGTTGAAAAGGGAATAAGAACTTGGTTCAACAGGCGTAATTGTTGCAGTCAGTTTGGACACGAACAGCGCGGAGAAACCGGAGCGTACACATAGTACGTGAGGATTTCGAGCACTGCCCGGGGCCAAAATGACAAATAAAATAGCCTGGTGAACTTAGTTCAAGACGAAATCCTCCCCACAAATGCAGGGAGGAAACAAAGGTGAATCAGATGCCGACGCTAACCGTCTCCGGCAGTGTGCTGCCGCCATCAATCACATTCTGTGTACCGGTTAAATAGCTGGATTCATCGGATGCGAGGAAGGCCGCCAGTTCGCCAACTTCCAGCGGATCGGCGAGGCGACGCAGCGGGATTGCTTTCGCCATTTCAGTCAACACCGATTCCGGATCCTCCGGGTTCGACTGACGCGCGATGCTTTCCGCCATTGGCGTGCGAACATATCCTGGGCAGATGGCGTTAACGCGAATACCAGACTGCGCGTACTCCACCGCCAGCGATTTAGTCAGGCCAACAATCGCCGCTTTCGTTAAGGCATACGCCGTTTCGCCCGGATCGGCCACCATATCGCCAGTGACCGAAGACATCATCACAATGCGACCATCTTTGCGGGCAATCATCTCCGGCAGCACCGCCTTCGTGACGTTCCATACGCCTTTTATATTGATATCAATATGGAAATCGCGATCTTCATCGCTCATATCGAGGAAACTGCCCAGACGACAAACGCCTGCGTTATTCACCAGGATATCAATGCGCCCTTCTTTTTCCTTTGCGCGCTTGATAGCTGCGGCTACCGACGCCGGGTCACGCACATCGGCGACAACCGCCGTACAGCGATGACCACGACCACACAGTTCGTCCGCCAGCTTTTCGATCTCAGGGGAGATATCCAGCAAGATTAGGTTTGCGCCATGACGCGCAAAAGTTCTGGCAATTCCTTCGCCAATTCCCTGCAATGCGCCCGTAATCAGTGCTGTCTTGCCCGTGAGTTTACCCATTTTAATGCTCTCCTTGTTAATACAGAGCGTTACACTCCATTCCCTCTGAAAATACAGGATAAACAAAATATTGCTGCGGATCAGCTCACTAATTCAGGAAAATCTCAATCCAGTCGCTGCTTTATGCATCATTTCAGGCGTTGTGTTAGCTCACTGCTGCGCTCAATCATTTTCAATGACTCGACATCATTAAGTTGTACCAGCCCAACAAACAGTAAATCGGTAACCGAATTTTGCGCCGTGCGGGTGGACATCGACGAGCTACGCCATTCGGTTTCACCAGAAACGGTATCGAGGGTGAAATGTGCCAACCGCCGCAGCGGAGAGTCAGTCAGTGAAGTAATGGCAATCACCGTTGCCCCCTGCTTTCGCGCTGCCTCGGCGCATAGCAAAATCTCTTTTTTACTGCCGCTGTAAGAGATAGCGATTTGTACATCACCTTTTTTCAACGCCTGGGAAACGGTAGCTTGTACGTGCGTGTCGGCTTCACAGGCCACGCGATAACCAATTTTCATCAGTTTGAATGAAAGATCGCGCCCCACCAGCGCCGACCCGCCCAGGCCTGTTATCTGGATAAACGGCGCTTTACTGATGACCTCAATGATTTTTTGCAGCCGCGCGTAATCGAGTAACGCGCAGGTTTGCTCCAGTGCCAGCTCTTTTTCGCGATTCAGTTTGCGGGCAATCACTTCCAGCGAATCGTCACTGGTAATCGAACTGTGCAAGTGCAGCGCCGTGGCATTCGTTTTCTCCCGGCTGGCACTGTATTCGCCAATTAACGCCATACGCAATTCAGTAAATCCTTGCGCGCCGAGCTTCTGGGCAAACTTCACAATACTCGACTGGCTGATGCCGAGCTGTTTCGCCATCTTGCGCGAAGAGACGGATTTCAGCTCACTCACTTTAGCCTGCAGAAAGTCAGCTATTTTTTGCTCGTTCCCGGTAAATTCACTTTCTGCATTGCGTATTTTCGTCAGGTACAACATCTTCCACTCTCCTGGGCTGGCAGCAAAAATTCCGCTTAAGTTCTTATGACGCTCTTCACACTCTGCGAGTGTAGACTCAATGATTCCTTTAAGTCTGTCAATTCGGGATATATGATTCCATCCATCTGCAATTATTTGATCGTAAATAGTAAGGTCACCACCGATGCAACTTGAAAAGATGATTACCGAAGGCTCGAACGCCGCTTCGGCTGAAATTGACCGCGTATCAACGCTGGAAATGTGTCGGATTATCAACGATGAAGATAAAACCGTACCACTCGCCGTTGAGCGTGTACTGCCGGATATCGCCGCAGCGATCGATGTTATCCACGCCCAGGTAAGCGGCGGCGGTCGACTGATTTACATCGGTGCGGGTACTTCCGGTCGTCTGGGTATTCTTGATGCCAGCGAATGTCCGCCGACCTACGGCGTGAAACCGGGCCTGGTGGTTGGTTTGATTGCTGGCGGTGAATATGCCATTCAGCACGCGGTGGAAGGCGCAGAAGATAGCCGGGAAGGTGGCGTTAACGATCTAAAAAATATCGGCTTAACCGCACAGGATGTGGTGGTTGGTATTGCTGCCAGTGGTCGCACACCGTATGTGATTGCCGGGCTGGAATACGCACGCCAACTCGGTTGCCGCACAGTGGGCATTTCCTGTAATCCAGGGAGTGCTGTTTCCACCACCGCTGAGTTTGCTATTACTCCGGTGGTTGGTGCCGAAGTGGTTACCGGTTCTTCGCGAATGAAAGCAGGCACAGCGCAGAAACTGGTGCTCAATATGCTTTCTACCGGGCTGATGATTAAATCCGGCAAAGTGTTCGGCAACCTGATGGTCGATGTGGTCGCCACCAACGAAAAATTGCATGTGCGCCAGGTCAATATCGTTAAAAACGCCACCGGATGTAACGCCGAAAAAGCGGAAGCGGCGTTAATTGCTTGCGAGCGCAACTGCAAAACGGCCATTGTGATGGTGCTGAAAAATCTCGATGCCGCAGAAGCAAAAAAACGCCTGGATCAACACGGCGGCTTTATTCGTCAGGTTTTAGACAAGGAATAACCCATGGCCAAAGAGATCAGCAGTGAACTTCTGAACACCATCCTTACCCGTGTCGGCGGACCGGGGAATATCGCCAGTTGTGGTAACTGTATGACGCGCCTGCGTCTGGGTGTACATGACAGTTCACTGGTTGATCCCAATATCAAAACGCTGGAAGGCGTGAAGGGCGTCATTTTGACCAGCGATCAGGTACAGGTCGTTTTTGGACCAGGTAAAGCGCATCGTGCCGCCAAAGCGATGAGCGAACTGCTGGGCGAAGCCCCGGTACAGGATGCCGCAGAAATCGCCGCTCAGAATAAACGCCAGTTAAAAGCCAAACAGACCTCCGGCGTGCAACAGTTTCTTGCCAAATTCGCCACTATCTTCACGCCGCTGATCCCCGGTTTTATTGCTGCGGGTCTGTTGCTGGGGATAGCGACGTTAATTGCCACCGTGATGCACGTTCCGGCAGATGCTCAGGGAACGCTACCCGATGCGCTGAATTTTATGAAGGTGTTCAGCAAAGGTTTGTTCACTTTCCTGGTGATTCTGGTGGGCTATAACGCTGCCCAGGCATTTGGCGGCACGGGCGTCAATGGCGCAATTATCGCCGCGCTCTTTTTGCTCGGTTATAACCCTGCTGCCACCACCGGTTACTACGCCGGTTTTCACGATTTCTTCGGTCTGCCCATCGATCCGCGTGGCAATATTATCGGCGTGTTGATTGCCGCCTGGGCCTGCGCCCGCATCGAAGGCATGGTGCGCCGCTTTATGCCAGACGATCTCGACATGCTGTTGACCTCGTTAATCACTCTGCTGATCACCGCCACACTGGCGTATTTGATCATTATGCCGCTGGGTGGCTGGTTATTCGAAGGCATGTCGTGGCTGTTTATGCACCTGAACAGTAATCCGCTCGGTTGTGCAGTTTTAGCAGGGCTATTCCTGATCGCCGTGGTGTTTGGCGTGCATCAGGGCTTTATTCCTGTTTACCTGGCGTTAATGGACAGCCAGGGATTCAACAGCCTGTTCCCCATCCTTTCAATGGCAGGCGCGGGCCAGGTGGGTGCGGCGCTGGCGCTCTACTGGCGGGCGCAACCGCACAGTGCATTACGCAGTCAGGTCCGCGGGGCAATTATTCCCGGTCTGCTGGGCGTTGGCGAACCGTTAATTTACGGCGTCACCCTACCCCGCATGAAACCGTTTGTTACCGCCTGTTTAGGCGGCGCGGCGGGCGGTTTGTTTATCGGCCTGATAGCCTGGTGGGGTCTGCCGATGGGCTTAAACAGCGCCTTTGGGCCGTCTGGCCTGGTGGCGCTGCCGCTGATGACATCCGCGCAAGGCATCCTTCCGGCAATGGCGGTTTACGCTGGCGGGATTCTGGTGGCATGGGTTTGTGGGTTTATTTTCACCACACTCTTTGGCTGCCGTAACGTCAATCTGGACTGATTATGAAACGGACAATGCTCTATTTTTCTCTGCTGGCTGTCAGCTGTAGCGTCAGCGCCGCAAAATACCCTGTTCTGACAGAAAGTTCGCCAGAGAAAGCAGGGTTCAACGTGGAACGGCTTAACCAGATGGATCGCTGGATTAGCCAGCAAGTTGATGCCGGTTATCCCGGCGTTAACCTGCTGATCATTAAAGATAATCAGATTGTGTATCGCAAAGCCTGGGGCGCGGCGAAAAAGTACGATGGCAGCGTGCTAATGGCGCAGCCTGTTAAAGCTACCACCGAGACGCTGTATGACCTGGCCTCAAACACAAAAATGTACGCCACTAACTTCGCCCTACAAAAGCTAATGAGCGAAGGCAAACTACATCCTGACGATCTGATTGCGAAATATATTCTGGGATTTGCCGACAGTCCAAATGACACCATCAAAGGCAAAAACACGCTGCGGATTTCTGATCTGCTGCATCACAGCGGCGGTTTCCCGGCGGACCCGCAATACCCGAATAAAGCCGTCGCGGGCGCGTTATATTCCCAGGATAAAGGCCAGACGCTGGAAATGATCAAGCGCACGCCGCTGGAATATCAGCCCGGCAGCAAACATATCTACAGCGATGTCGATTATATGCTGCTTGGATTTATCGTCGAGTCAGTTACTGGTCAGCCGCTTGACCGCTATGTTGAAGAGTCGATTTATCGCCCGCTCGGCCTGACGCATACGGTGTTTAATCCGCTGCTGAAAGGCTTTAAACCACAGCAAATTGCCGCGACGGAACTGAACGGCAATACCCGCGATGGCGTGATCCACTTTCCGAACATTCGCACCTCCACTCTCTGGGGTCAGGTGCACGATGAAAAAGCCTTTTATTCGATGGGCGGCGTTTCCGGGCATGCAGGTTTGTTTTCCAATACCGGCGATATTGCGGTGTTAATGCAAACAATGCTGAACGGCGGCGGCTATGGCGATGTGACGCTGTTCAGTGCAGAAACGGTGAAGATGTTCACCACCAGTTCAAAAGAAGATGCCACTTTTGGCCTCGGCTGGCGCGTGAATGGTAATGCCACCATGACACCGACGTTTGGCACGCTGGCAAGCCCGCAAACCTACGGTCACACGGGCTGGACCGGGACGGTAACCGTTATCGATCCGGTGAATCATATGGCGATTGTGATGTTAAGCAACAAGCCACATTCGCCAGTTGCCGATCCACAAAAAAACCCCAATATGTTCGAAAGCGGTCAGTTACCGATTGCAACTTATGGTTAGGTGGTGGATCAGGTGTATGCGGCGTTAAAGCAGAAGTAATAAAAAGGCCAGTCAGTTGTGTTACTGGCTGGCCTTTAATCATCGAATCAGAAGCGCTTACAGTGCCATCAGTTTGTCCAGCGACGGCGCGAAATAATAGCCGCCAGTGACTGGTTTGGTGAAACGCAACATCGCATCACGCTTACCATCGGTATCGCCAAACATACTCAGCAGTTGCTGCTCAATGTTATGTAAACGCGCGCAGTAGGCACAGAAATACAGACCGTGCGTGCCGCTGGCAGTGCCGTATGGCAGGCTCTGGCGAACAATCTTCAGTCCTTTGCCATCTTCTTTCAGATCAACACGGGTCAGGTGAGAAGTTTCCGGACGCTCATCGCCGTCAATCTCTTCGTTAGCTTCTTTGGTACGCCCGATCATCATCTCCTGATCGTGAACGCTCATACGGTTGAGTTGCTTCAGGTTGTGCTCCCAACGCTGCACAAATACATAGCTGCCGCCCGCATCCACGCCGTCTTTGATAACCGCCACTTCGCGGCGCGTCTCTTCACCCGCCGGGTTTTCAGTACCGTCAACGAAGCCGCTCAGATCACGCTCTTCAACCCAACGGAAGCCGTGGATCTCTTCTTTCACTTCAATGCAGTCACCAAAGGCTTCCATTGCCGCCTGAGCGACAGAGAAGTTTACGTCATGACGCAGAGAAAGAATGTGGATCAACACATCGAACTGGGTCGTCGGCGCAAGGCCTTTACCGTAGCCCGGAAAATCTTTCAGCTCTTCGGCCCCAACGCCGCCGCTCAGAGCACGCCAGGTGTTGTTACCAAAGGCAACCACCGCACCAAGATGCGCGTCCGGGAATTTCGCTTCAAAAGTTGCCAGTTTGTCGGCAAATGTTTTACTGGCCGCACGCAGGGCGTCAACTTCCCCTTTAACGTTGGCTTCGATCCAAATCGCCGCGCGGCAATGTTCTGGCAAAATGCCACTCTGAACCTGAGACATTGTTCCTCCTGAAAATAAGAATGCCACGCAATCCGTGGCATTGTTGGGCGCTATTTTACGTGTTTTTTTGCGGCGGCGGTTTGTTCAGACGCAAATTAACGCCGCCAGATAATTTTACTGACTTTCCAGTTTTTCAGGGTATCGTCCGAAGGCATTAACCCTTCAGGACCACTCCATTCCCCGCTGAACTGGTAGCTAATATGTTGACTGCCTTCGGCTTTACATTCGACAGCACGATTATCATCACCATCAGCTTTTTGGCAATTGCCAAATGCTTTGCTGTAAAGGTCGCTAAACGGTGTACCGATTTTAACACCGGTGTCAGCAGGAATATCGCTATCCAGCACATCAATGCGGCTGATCGTGCCCTGATCACCGTTAATCACCATCGCCACGCTGTCGCCTTTCATCACTTCAAAAAAGCGCACCACGTTGCCGTTCGCGGTTTTCATTCCGCTGCGCAGGCGATAATCGCCATCAAGCGCATCGGCAATGGCTTGTTCTTGCAGTGGTGTGGACGCCGTTAATTCACCCACGCCCTGCTCGCTCACTTTGGTGGACGACCCAAACCAGTTCCACGGGTTAGCGGCAGACCAGTTAACTGACGACATCGTGGAACAGCCGGTCAGCATCAACGGCATAGCGCATAACATTAAACGCAGCGATTTCATGTCACTTCCTTTGGTTATTCAATAACGTTGCTTGGAGTGCAAATTCACCAAAAAGTGCCGTTATTCTTTCTCAACAATAAAACAAGCGCGTAAACGTCGATTGGTCAAAAGCCAAATTAACGCCACTATATCCGCCACTACCAGCGCCAGACCAATACCGCTAACGGATTCACCGTTCAGCCACAGCCACGGTTGCCAGCAAAGCAAAACAAGCTGCGCCAACAGCAACAGAAAATAGAGTACATACCAGATGCGAGGAAACATAACCCGCCGACCGCTCAACAAAAACGCCAGCACCGCAGGAATGCCAGGAATCAACCCCAGCCAGAAATTATCGTGATCGGGATAAAACAGATTCAGCAGCGCAGTACCTTGCTCACGCGACGCACCGGCAATGACAAACAGCACCCAGGTTCGCGCCTGAAGCAACAGCACGAACCAGAAGAGAAAAGGTAAACGCAGGCGTCCGTGCGCATCATAATGGGCAGGATGAAACTCAGTACTCTTCATCTTCAATCAAACGCTTACCCAGACTCAGCACGTCGGCGTGTTCATAACCCAGACGCTCATACATGCCATAGACCATATCGTTATCTTCTGGCACGTTGATCTGAATTTTCGGGCAGCCACGAGCAATCAGCTTTTTCTCAAGCCGGTTAAGCAACGCGTTAGCAATGCCACGCCCACGAAACTCTGGATGCACACCAAGGTAATAAGCAGACCCGCGATGCCCGTCATAACCGCCCATCACCGTTCCCACCACTTCACCGTTCACCTCGGCGACAAGGAACAAACTGACGTCATGATGCATCTTACGTTCGATGTCCATTTCCGGATCATTCCACGGACGCAACAAGTCGCAACGCTCCCAAAGGGTGATCACCTCTTCGAAATCTGACTGGCGAAATACGCGTATCTCCATGGTATTGGTTACCTTTTTGGGCTTAAAACCGTGATTATGGCGTGAACAGGCGATTTAGCCAATATCTGACGAAAATCGATTGTAAAAGTGGCATAATTGTCAGTTGTCATTTATTGAAATGAAAAGTAAAACAATTCTCAACATCAAGCGGTCGTAACGGAATACGCGATACGATATAACATCTGGAACTTTATTATTACAACTCAGGCCGTATGAGCACTTTTAAACCACTAAAAACACTCACTTCGCGCCGCCAGGTGCTGAAAGCAGGGCTTGCAGCTCTGACGCTGTCAGGGATGTCGCAAGCCATCGCCAAAGAAGAACCTTTAAAAACCAGTAACGGACACAGTAAGCCGAAAGCCAAAAAAGCCGGGAGCAAACGGGTAGTCGTTCTCGATCCAGGCCACGGCGGAATTGATACCGGAGCGATTGGTCGCAACGGCTCGAAAGAAAAACACGTGGTGCTGGCGATTGCCAAAAATGTTCGTTCCATTTTGCGCAATCACGGCATTGATGCGCGTTTAACGCGTTCTGGCGATACGTTTATCCCGCTGTACGATCGCGTTGAAATTGCCCATAAGCATCGCGCAGATCTGTTTATGTCAATTCACGCCGACGGTTTTACTAACCCGAAAGCTGCCGGTGCTTCGGTATTTGCCCTCTCTAACCGTGGGGCAAGTAGCGCAATGGCGAAGTACCTGTCTGAACGCGAAAACCGCGCTGATGAAGTTGCCGGAAAAAAAGCGACTGACAAGGATCACCTATTGCAGCAAGTGCTGTTTGATCTGGTGCAAACCGATACCATTAAAAACAGCCTGACGCTTGGCTCGCATATTCTGAAAAAGATTAAGCCGGTGCATAAGCTGCACAGTCGCAATACCGAACAAGCCGCGTTTGTGGTGTTGAAATCGCCGTCTGTCCCTTCTGTGCTGGTGGAAACCTCGTTTATCACCAACCCGGAAGAAGAGCGGCTGTTAGGCACGGCGGCATTTCGCCAGAAAATCGCCACAGCGATTGCTGAAGGCGTGATCAGTTATTTCCATTGGTTCGACAACCAGAAAGCACATTCGAAAAAGCGATAAGTTATGAAACCCGACGCACACCAGGTTAAACAGTTCCTGCTCAACCTTCAGGATACAATTTGTCAGCAGTTGACCGCTGTCGATGGCGCAGAGTTTGTCGAAGATAGCTGGCAGCGCGAAGCTGGCGGCGGTGGGCGTAGTCGGGTGTTGCGTAATGGTGGTGTTTTCGAACAGGCGGGCGTCAACTTTTCACATGTCCACGGTGAGGCGATGCCTGCTTCCGCCACTGCTCATCGCCCGGAACTTGCCGGACGCAGTTTCGAGGCGATGGGCGTTTCACTGGTAGTGCATCCGCATAATCCGTATGTTCCCACCAGCCACGCGAATGTGCGCTTTTTTATTGCCGAAAAACCAGGTGCCGAGCCCGTCTGGTGGTTTGGCGGCGGCTTCGATTTAACCCCTTTCTATGGTTTTGAAGAAGACGCCATTCACTGGCACCGCACCGCCCGTGACCTGTGCCTGCCATTTGGCGAAGACGTTTATCCGCGTTACAAAAAGTGGTGCGACGAATACTTCTACCTCAAACATCGTAACGAACAGCGCGGTATTGGCGGGCTTTTCTTTGATGACCTGAACACGCCAGACTTTGACCACTGTTTTGCCTTTATGCAGGCGGTAGGTAAAGGCTACACCGACGCTTATTTACCGATTGTTGAACGACGCAAAGCGATGGAATACGGCGAGCACGAGCGCAATTTCCAGCTCTACCGTCGCGGTCGCTATGTCGAGTTCAACCTGGTCTGGGATCGCGGCACGCTGTTTGGCCTGCAAACTGGCGGGCGCACCGAGTCTATCCTGATGTCAATGCCGCCGCTGGTACGCTGGGAGTATGATTATCAGCCAGAAGCAGGCAGCCCGGAAGCGGCGTTAAGTGAGTTTATTAAGGTCAGGGATTGGGTTTAATATCATGAAAATAAAAGAAAAATAACCCTATGTTTGTGGCTTGAAATTAATTCTGTTTAATTTGTGTGCCATAGTGACACCCTAATATCTAATAATAATCTCTTTCGACTTAATATCCTCAGGCAAGGAGCGCCTCTATGACTCACCGTATTCCCTGTAAAAGCCCCGCTTGTACATCAACCATTCTGCCACAAACCGCAGCGCGTACTAACGGATACTGCATGCCCTGCGAGCAGGCCCAACAGCAACGTGAGCACGACGAATATATCAAGAAAAACAAAAAGATCGTGAATGCGTTTGCTGGGTTAAGCGATCCGGTAGCCATGCTGAAATTAATTCACCAACCGCGGAAATTCGATGCGTTAATCGACTGGACTCCCTGCCCCGTTCCCACAGATGCCCTGTATCAACAGTTGACCGCCGATCAAGCGCAGCTGATGGCTGATTACGCCACAGAACGCTTTGCATCTGGTGAATATAAACTCGCTCAGGAGATTTGGCTTTGTCTGGCAGCATTTACCCAGGCCAATCTGGATGCGTATTTCAGAGAATGGATCTCTTATGATGATTTGGACGCTTATTCTCCCCTGCCTTTCCACCGCGCCCCAGCGGATGTTCGCGATACGCTGTTAGAACGGGTTGAGGTTGATGCAGAAAACAGAAATTTTATTCTGCAATGTCTGGCATGGATTGGGGATGACGTTGTTGTTGAACGTTTTGCCTACTGGCGCAATAACCCGCCGCTGTGGCGCAGTTCACTTTACATCGCGCCAGAAGAATATGCGCATGAGGCCGGTTGGGAGTTAACCGCTGAAGGGCAGAGACGTAATCTCTATTTTCCTCACTGTTTTCATCTGGAGATGAAAAACACCGGGTGTTGCGAAGCTTTGCGTGTTGTTGATGAACGCAACGATACCTGTCCAAATTGCGCATTGCCCCTAACAAATCTTTTCGACGTTGACCTGAAGGCAACGGGTCTTAGCGATAAAGGCAGGTTTCGCGTCGTGACGTGTGAATGTTGTACCACCTATAGCACCATTTTCGGTTATATAGACTCACGGGGTAACGCTCATTTGTCTGCAAAAAATATCCCGCCTGCCTGGCTGCCGGATGATGTATCGGAATGGCGTCGACTCCCTGTAAACAGCATGAGACAGGGAAACCTTAGGTCACCGTTATTTGCCGCAGACCCATTTTTACCTGTCTCTTTCTCGCAACTTGGCGGGCATCCAACCTGGATTCAGGACGCGGAATATCCTCTCTGCCCGGAATGCTCCCGCTCAATGACGTTTCTTGCGCAACTGGATTATGCCGATATTGAACAATACGGCGAAGGGATAATTTACACGTTCATCTGTCCAGAGTGCCAGACAACAGCGACGTCTTATCAGCAGTCGTAGGAATTATTTATCGCGAGCGACAAAGGGAGCGATTAAAAATGTCAGACACATCACATAAAGAAAGTAAATGGCACCCTCATCTGGATATGAGTTTTCTGGGATGCGTGCTGGCATTTGCTATGGAAGTTTATTTTGAAGAACACATTTTTATTCCCCACGGTGGAGGAGCAAGTTTTGGATTGATAGCACTCATCGTTATTAATTTTATGACTATCCCGGTAGTGATCGTGGTAACAACACTAATTTGCTATTTATTTGAAATTTCGCGAAAGCGCGTAAATTGTATGTTGGTATTCCTGCTGGCGTGTATTTTGACAATTGTCGGTTTGTTTATCGCCTATCCCGTTGGGCAATAAAATACATAGCAATTCAACGTAATTTGTAACTTCACTATGGACCGGATCAAACACCATCCTCATCCGGCCCTCACCCTCACTCCAGTTCCTGCATCCGCTGATGCAGCGTCAGTGAAGGCTTTTCTGCAAACAATTGCTGATAATCCGTGGCAAACTGCCCAAGATGCCAGAATCCCCACTGCATGGCGGCGTCTTTTACCGTCATACTTTGCGACCACGGGCTAATCAGTTCACGGCGCACGGCGTTCAGGCGAATGCGTTTCAGCCACGCGTTTGGGCCAATGCCCAAAATAGCGTGAAATGCGTTTTGCAAGGTGCGGCGACTGACGTGCAGTTGATTACACAAATCCAGCACCGTCACCGGTTCGGACATGTTTTCCAGCACATATTCACGGGCGCGGGAAAGCAACCGACGGTAACTCTGATGACTGATGCTTTCCACCGTCACCATTGGCTGCGCTTCTTCCAGCATCGCCCCCATCGCCATTAGCAAATTATCCCCCAGCACTTTTCGCACTGCAGGCTGATGGAGATTTTCCGGGTTCTCGCAAAATGTCGCCAGAGCCTGTTGGATAAAGCCCCACAGCGCGGCTTTATGCTGCTCTTTCACTTCCAGCGCCGACTGGTTACGTAACATATGCAGCACCCTTTCCGGGTTATGCAAAAAGTTAGCCTGCCGGGTGATGACATCTTCAGAAAGCACCACGCCAAGGATCGTGTAATCGTCCGGCGTACTTAATTCAAACTCGGTTCCTCCAGGGCGCGTCGCAATTTCTGCGCTTCCCAGACATTGCGAACCGATAAATCCCTGCTCACCGCGCGTCGCCGGAATGCCAAACCAGAACGAGTTCGGCCAGACCAGGCACGACTGACGCAGCGCCAGCCCCGTGTATTCACGGAAAACCTGAATATCATCGAGCAGAATTTCCGTAAATTCACCATGAAATTTGCCCGGATGAAGCTGATCGTAAATCTGCTGCCAGGCGGTAATCGTCAAAGCATGTTCATAGACATCCGTTGTCTGTCGTTGATGAACATTATCCACTTCGACCTTCGGCGTGAGCTTCAGGTTTTCGGGTAAGGGTTCATGATAAAGATGGTGCAAATTGGCTGTACGGGTCTTTTTCATGATGTTAATGCCGGGTGTTGTAGGACACCCGGCACCTCCGACAGGTTAATGGGGCTTGAGACGATAACGACTACTGCGTTTACGTAACGTCCCTGCAGAAAAGAGCTGTTCGAGCGCATTTCTGGCTTTTTCCAGCGGCCAGCCAAAGTGGGCAGCCACTTCTCCTGCCGTCATTCCCTGACGTACTGATGTTAACAGCGCCAACAACTCGTCAGCAGATTCCGCGACGATAACTGGCGCGTCGGGTTCCTTTACGGGTTGCTTCGGCTGGCGGTTAAAGCCAGTAACCAGCCACTGGGTGTCATCGTCTGGCCGACCGATCTCCTTACGGCTGATGACACGCCCGGTACGCATCGCGGCAGCACAACCTGCGTCCAGCGCCGCACGACACGCCGCCAGATCGCCTTCCACCACCAGCGTTAGGCGACCAGGGTCAAGCACTTCGTGACTGAGCAGACGAACGTTAGCTGCTTTGAGCATGGCATCCGCTGCATCTATCGCGGCGATCATGCCGTCCACTTCCAGCAATCCCAGTGCATTGATCATCGGCAACCTCCGTTACGCACGCTGGATTGGATTACGCGCGATTTCCAGCACTGCATCGGTAAAGGCGTTACAGGCTGCTTTACACGCGGCCTGGCTACCGGTTAAAAATGCTGCCGAGTAGTTGGTTTCAGACGGTGGCGGGACATAGGTCACCAGCTGCACGTCGGCAGATTTCAACGCTGCATCAATGCCGTAGGTCGCTTCCAGCGGCGGTGCCACCAGATACGCCAGCGGATCACCAAGTGTGATCCCGGCGGTTGATGAGAGATAAGAACCGGTACGCGAAACGACATGCGCCAGGAAGGCTGTGTTTTCTGCATCATTAGCCCACTGGAAAGCAGCGCCATTTTCAATATGCGCAACCATCGCATCCAGACCGGCACGCACTTCCGCCGGGTTTGGCCCCCCGAGCATAATCAGCACTTTACCGGCAGTCGGTGACGGCCCGTGTGCAGCTCCCGCATACAGCGAGCGACCATACACGACTTCAACCATCGCCTGCTTGGTCGCTTCGTCAGCCGCAATGTAGGTGACGTCATCGGAATCAGCAGAAATCAGCCCGAGGCTACGAATATGCGGCGGCAATTTCAGTTCACGCGCAAATTCGGCGTTAACAGAGGCAATCACCCGCATGGCGGTTACCGACGGTCGAATCAAATCTAAAGCTGGCATGATGCCTCCTTATCGGGTCATGTTGATGCCGGATGCTTTCTGCTCCAGCATACGTTTCGCCAAATCCACAATGACGGCGGCGGCTTCAACCGGCGGCGTGCCGCCCTGGTGAATGTTAGAGATACAGGTACGGTCGGCCTCAACGGTGGTTGCCATACACGGCGAGTAAACGGCGTAGCAGGAGAGACTTTCTGACTGCCCCAACCCCGGACGTTCACCCACCAGCAGGATCACCACTTTCGCGCCAAGAAGTTCGCCAATCTGATCTTCAATCTTCACGCGACCGTAACGCACAAAGAACGGTGTGCCGACTTTCAACCCGGCCTGTTTCAGGCCCGCCATCAGCGGTGGCAGAATCTCTTCATAGTTCACGGTGATCGCATCAGTAGATAGACCATCGGAAATAACCACCTGTACGTCCGGATTGGCAACACACTGCGCTTTCAGCGCTTCAACAGCCTCTGCACACAAGCGGCGGCCCATATCCGGGCGAGTCAGATAGAGATTTTTGTCGCTAATTTCAGAGCGGACCTCCAGCAAGCCCTGCGCTTTCACCCACTCTTCCGGCACTTCTTTCAGTACGGTGTCTTTCGAACGAGAGTGATCGGCCAGGAAACGCAACAGCGCCTGGGTACGCGGACGCGGACCAGCACGACCGGTACAGACGCGAGCCACGGTGCTGCGGCGCAGTTCTGTTAATACGTCTGCGCGATGCGGGTTTTCAACGCCAATCCACGCTTTTGCTTCCGCGGAACCTAAATCCAGCGCGCAGCTTTCCGAGGTCACCGGTGCTGCACAGGTGGTAGTGGCGCATTTTGCTTCTGACGGCGCGGGGGCCGCTTGTCCCATTGACGCCATCACGCTGCGTACAATTTCTTCAATCTGTTTTTGATCCATGATGTGTTATCTCCGCGTCATCAGAAGAACAGTGACGGATCGCCCGCCCGTTTGGTCAGGCGACCGTTTGCCATAATGCCCATGCTTTCCAGCCAGCGTTCAAACTCCGGTGACGGGCGCAGGTTGAGTAACTGACGCACAGTGGCGGTGTCGTGGAAGGCCGTAGTCTGGTAGTTGAGCATGATGTCATCACCCAGCGGCATCCCCATGATGTAGTTACAGCCTGCGGTGGCGAGCAGGATCATCAGGTTTTCGTTGAGGTTCTGGTCAGCGTCAGCGTGGTTGGTGTAGCAGCAGTCACAGCCCATAGAGATGCCGCTCAGTTTGCCCATAAAGTGATCTTCTAAGCCCGCACGGATAATCTGGCGGTCGTTGTAGAGATACTCCGGCCCAATAAAGCCGACCACGGTGTTGACGATAAATGGATCGTAATGACGCGCCAGCCCGTAGTTACGCGCTTCCATCGTCACCTGGTCAGCGCCGAAGTTAGCGCCAGCGGACAACGCAGAACCTTGCCCGGTTTCGAAGTAGAGGCAGTTTTCCCCGGCGATACGGTTGAACTCCGCGCCCACTGCGCGCGCTTCGTCGAGCATCGCCAGCTCTACGCCAAACTCTTTCAGCCCTTTTTCACTGCCGCAGATACTCTGGAAAATCAGCCCGCCCGGCGCACCGCGACGAATCGCTTCGATCTGGGTGGTGACGTGCGCCAGTACGCAGCCCTGGGTTGGAATATTGAATTTGTCGATCACGCCATAGATGGTATCCAGCACGCGGCTTAAGTTTTCCACGTCGTCAGTCACCGGGTTAACGCCGATCACCGCATCGCCCACCCCGAAAGAAAGCCCTTCGTAGATTTGCGCGGCGATACTTTGCACGTCGTCGCGGGTATCGTTTGGCTGCAAACGGGCGCTGAAGGTGCCCGGAATACCAATAGTTGTATTGGCCTTTTTGATTACCGGCATTTTCTTCGCGCCGTAGATCAGGTCCGCGTTAGAGCAAATCTTCGCTACCGCCGCGACCACTTCCGAGGTCAGCCCTTTGCGGGTAAAAGCAATGTCGTCAACGCTGGTTTCATCACTCAGCACATACTCACGCAGCTCGCTGATGCTCCAGTTTTTAATCTGGTTGTAGGCCGTTTCGTTAACGTCGTCCTGAATCAGCCGCGTAACGCAGTCATCTTCATAGGCAATCACCGGATTATTGCGGATGTCCGCTACGGTCATTTCCGACAACACCTGCTTTGCCGCCACGCGCTCCTGTGAACTTGCCGCTGCAACGCCCGCCAGCACATCCCCCGAACGCAGTTCGTTGGCTTTAGCCAGCACCTCTTTTACATCCTTAAACTGATATACATTGCCGAACAATGTGGTCTTTAGTTTCATAAGTCGTTCCCTCAGGAAGGAAATGCGAGTGATTTCACCGTCACCGGCACAACCGATCCGCCAAAAAGAGGCGTACCAATGTCGATATAGTCCCCCGCGCGGACAATCACTTCGTCAATGACTGCCAACGGGAGTTGTTGTAGCTGTGGGCGCAACAACATGCCCAGAGCTTTACCAAAGTCCTGCCCGGCCACCACCAGCAGGGGATGCGGATTCGGAAAACGCGCGACGAAATCGACCAGCGCGTTGATGACCGTCAGTACCGCGGCGTAACGCACAGGCAGCGAGGCGGGAAGCGCCAGCACGTACGCGTCAGTTTTGGGGCAAAGATCCAGCTGAATCAGCGCCTGTTGCCAGGCACTCACCAGATCCGTTTCATCAATTGGGATCGCCACCGGCAAATTGCGCAGCGGCAGTTGTACGCCCTCCAGCCAAATTGTGCTGCCAGAAAGCGATAGCGTATGCGCGCCCGCGCCAATCACCGTGGCGCGCACGGTTTGCGCCGGAAACTGCACGTTCATCTCACGCAGGCGCGGATGGTCATGCAGCGCCGTTGCCAGAAGCGGGCCGATATCGGCAAAACAGAACGGGTCGGCGGGCTGGTGGCGATAACATTCGCCCACGCCGCCAGAAAGCGTAATGATTTCGGGCGTAACACCTGCGGGCAGCAAACCGGTTTGCATCAATGCCTGCGCGAGCGGTGAGAGCGTTCCGTCAATCACGTCGACAATCAGTTCCGCCATCCGCCGGGTAACCTGCACCAGCTGCGCGCCGGTCAGCGAACGGGCGTCAGTGCCTGCACCGAAGCACTCATCCACTATCATCTGCCCCGGTTTATGAGCGTAAACCACGCGCCCCTGGCTGTCGGTTTCCAGCAGGCGACCGCCGACGTTGAGGCAAGCGGTGCCGCTGATTTTTCCGGCATCGAACAGGGCGTAGTTCGCGGTGCCACCGCCAATATCGATATTCAGTACCCGACACAGCCGTTGTTCAGAAAGGGTTTGCGCCCCGGCACCGTGACCGGCGATCACGGATTCGAGATGCGGCCCGGCGCTGGCGACGACAAAATCGCCAAGCGACTGGGAGAGCGTCATCACCGCCGGGCGAGCGTTGCGGGTTTTCGCGCTTTCACCGGTGATGATGATGGCACCAGAATCAACACTTTCCGGCGCAATGCCCGCAGCCTGATATTGCTCCAGGATTAAGGTTTTCAGTTCCGCTTCTTTTAAACCACCCTGTTTATCGACAGGGGTAAAGAACACCGGGCTTTGCCAGCTAATTTCGCGTTTGATGAATTCGTAGCGCGGCACCTGCGACACCGCCGCACGGTTAACCAGCTCCAGGTGGGAGAAGATCACCTGGGTGGTGGTAGTGCCGATATCGATACCGACGCTCAGTAGCTGGCGAGTGTTCACGATTGTGCCTCCGCTTCGGTTTTAGCCGCGGTCGCGTCTTCTTTTGGCACCAGCATCATCGCCACGCCAATCGCCGTTACGCCGCCGATCAACTTGCCGACAATCATCGGGAAGATCATGGCGTTCATGTTGGCAGCGGCGAAGCCTAAGTGGTCGCCCAACGCGAAGGCTGCAGAAACGGCGAAGGCGCAGTTGATCACTTTGCCGCGAATGTCCATCTGCTTCATCATGACGAACATCGGGATGTTGTTGGCAAGCGTTGCTACCATACCTGCTGCCGCGATGTTGTTCATATTCAGCATTTTACCGACGCGCATCAGCGGTTTTTCAAACCAGCGAGTCAGCAGCAGTACCATCGGGTACGCCCCTAAAAGAACGCAGGAGATAGAACCGATAACTTCAATGGCGCGCATCACTTCGCCGGGTTTGTCACCAGGGGCCATGAAGATCGGATCCAGACCGGGGATCAGTTCCCAGCCAAGGAGGAATTTCACTACCGCAGCGGCAAGACCGAGGGTGATCAATGCAACGAGGAATTTGGCGAAGATCTGGAAGCCGTTGATCATTTTTTCCGGGATGAATTTCAGCCCTAGCGCCACCAGCACCGCAACGATAAGTACCGGGATCATATTCATCAGGATAAGCGCAAAGGTGAATTCCACCGGCTGCCCGTTGATCTGCACACCGGAATACATAGCTACCAGACCTCCAGCGATACAACCAATCGGAATGGTCACTATGCCCGCCAGCACGCCGAGCGCCAGATAACGGCGGTCAGAAGGTTCGATAATGCCGAGCGCCACCGGAATGGAAAACACAATCGTTGGCCCCATCATCGATCCGAGAATTAACCCAGAGTATAGCCACGCTGCCACATCGCCGCCCGCCAGCTCTTTCGCGAGGAAGAAGCCGCCCATGTCGCACGCCAGCAGCGTTCCGGCGAACATTGATGGGTTAGCGCCGAGCATTTTGTAGATCGGGATGATCACCGGCCCGAGTACGTGGGCCAGAACAGGCGCCAGCGCGGTCATTCCGACCATCGCCAGGCCCAGTGCGCCCATTGCCATAAAGCCTTCTTCAAACTGCCCGCCGGATCCTTCGATACTTTTACCGAACTTACCGAGGAAACGAGCAGAACCGCCGAACTGCGACAGGATCCTGTCTACGGTAGCTATCAGCATAAAGAACATCATGATGTACATGATGATTTCGTTAATTCCCATCGCCTTTACTCCCTGTTAATTGTTATTTATTAGCGGATGCGGCGTGAACACCTTATCCGCCCTACATGTGCAATCCCCCAGGCCGGATAAGACGCGACAAGCGTCGCATCCGGCATTTATTGCGCCGCTGCGTACAGTCCGACAATCTGTTCCAGGCTGGCTGTACGCGGGTTACTGCGCAGACAAATATCGTCCTGCGCAGCCTGCGCCCATGCACCGTAATGCGCAGATGTCGCGCCAACATCGCCCAGCCGTTTACCAATCCCGACTTCCGCAATCAGCTCACTTACCGCGTTAATAGCGTCACGATCGTCTGATTTTTTAGTTCGCAGCGCCCGACCAATCTGACTAAACCGTTCGCGACAGACCATCCGGTTAAACTCCATCACCGTGGGCAGCAGCATGGCGTTCGCCAGTCCGTGCGGAATATGCAGCGCCGCCCCCGGCTGATGCGCCATCGCGTGACATAACCCAAGTCCGGCACTGGAAAACGCCATTCCCGCCATGCATGATGCGAGCAACATACTCTCGCGCGCGGCAAGGTCGTGACCGTAGCCCACTGCTTTCGGCAGTGATTTACCAATCATCGCAATGGCGCCAATCGCCAGGCTGTCGGTAAACGGTGTGGCGTTCAGCGCGCTGTACGCTTCAATGGCATGAGTTAACGCGTCGATACCGGTCATTGCCGTGACATGCGACGGCACGCCTTCGGTCAGCGCGGCGTCGAGAATCGCCACATCCGGCATCAGCGAGGCATGGGCTAACACCTGCTTGCGCCCGCTCACCGCGTCGATAATCACCGTTACGTTGGTGGTTTCAGAGCCGGTTCCGGCGGTAGTTGGAATGGCAATCAACGGCAGGCGCGGTTGCAGAACGCTGGTTTCTGACATTTCTGCCAGCGTGCTATCGGGATTCGTTACCAGCAACGCCACGGCTTTTGCCGCATCCAGCACCGAGCCACCGCCAAACGCGATCACCCCATCACAGCCTGATTCACGCAACTGCGCCACGGCTGCACACACGTCAGTGATGCACGGTTCGCCCACCGGACATGGCCAGAGCGTCATGGCGATACCTTTAACGGCCAGGCTACGCGTCAGCCCGGCGGTCATCCCTGCCTGATGCAAAAAGCTGTCTGCCATCACGAACAGATGTTTCAGCCCACGCGTTTGCGCTTGCTGTCCGCAACTGCTCACCGCGCCCGGACCGCAAAGCGTCACCGGTGGAACGCTAAATGTTTTTACCCGTTGCAGATTCAGGGTATCGAACGCCTGAAAGAGCGCGGTCTGCAATTCATTTTGCATAGATCCCCTCCGCTTTCTCTCGCCCGCTACTGGCGATCGCCAGCGGGGTCATAAACAAACTGTGCTGCGGTAGATGCACCTGTAACGCCGGGAATTGTTTGCGAAACAGTTCCGCCACGCCCGGTTGCATACAGGAACCGCCCGCCAGCCATAAATCAGTGATGCCCTGCCCTTCAATATGCCGGGCAACAATGTCCGCCATTTTTTCGTACACCGGTTTCACCACGGGCCAAATCTCTTCACCATGACCGCGCTTGTACTGCTCTGCCTCTTCCAGCGAAATAAGGCGATTTCCGGCGAGAGTCAGAGAGATGTGATGTCCGCCAGTGGCTTCATCCGCCGAGTACGTCACTTTGCCCTTTTTCACGATGGCAATGCCGGTAGTGCCGCCGCCAATATCCACTACACCTGCGTTGTCCAGTTGCAGTAGATCCGCGACTGCGGTTGGCTCATCCAGCACATGGCTCACTTCCAGCCCGGCAGATTCCAGCACGTTGATGGAAATACGCGGGTCCGTACCTGGAGGAAAAGAGGTCGCCGCATGGCTAAAACGGCGACCGAATTGCTGCTCGAGCGTGTCGAGATGGCGACGAACAATGGTGACCGCACCGAAGAAATCCCAGACGATGCCGTCGCGGACCACATCAGCCCAGTCGAGGCATACCGCTACCGGCTGACCGTTGCGGTCGACAACCATCGACACCACATCGCAGGTGCCCAGATCCACCCCTAACCACAACGGAGACTCCGTGGTGGCGGGCGTCTGGTTACACAGCGTTGCCGCCGTTTGCAGCCGCGGGGTAAGCCATTGTTCGTCGTGCGCCATCGGTTACTCCTTAAACAATGCGAAACGCATCGACTAATACACAGCGACGCAGACGGACAAACGTACGCGCGCTGGTTACCCCTTCACCGGTTGGCGTAGTGATGGTCATCGTGGTCCAGCCTTCCCCGCCCAACCCCAGCCCGGCAATGCACGGTCCGTTCTTAACGAAAATACTGGTATCAATGGCGTTCGCCATTTGGTTCATGTTCTCGATATTGCGCGAGTGCATTGCCGCCGTGTGGTGGCAACCGCCTTCCAGTTTCACCGCCAGCGCAATGGCATCCGCCACGTTGGCGACGCGCACGACCGGCAGCACTGGCATCATCAGTTCGGTCATGGCAAACGGATGTTCTGCGGGGGTTTCTACAAACAGCAAGCGCGTTTCTTGCGGCACGTTCAGGCCGATTGCCGCCGCGATTTTCGCCGCATCGCGACCCACCCAGTCACGGCTGACGGTGCCTTTTCCGCGCTCATCGATATTTTTCAGCAACACCGGTTGTAACTGCTGTGCCTGTTCTGCGGTCAGTTTCACCGCATGCTGGCCTTCCATCAGACGCATCAGTTCATCGGCTACGCTATCAACAACAATCAGCACCTTTTCATCGGCACAAATAATGTTGTTATCGAAAGAAGCGCCTTTGACGATAGACTGAGCGGCACGGGCGAGGTCGGCGGTTTCATCCACCACCACCGGCGGGTTGCCAGCACCTGCGGCAATCAGACGTTTATTGGTGTGTTTGCGCGCCGCTTCCACCACCGCTTCGCCGCCGGTCACCACCAACAGACCGATGCCCGGAAACTTGAATAAGCGTTGCGCGGTTTCGATATCTGGATTTGCCACAGTAACCAGTAAGTTTTCCGGCCCGCCTGCGGCAACAATCGCCTGGTTGAGCAACGTAATAGCCCGTTGAGAGACTTTTTTCGCCGCCGGATGCGGGGCAAAAATGACGCTGTTGCCCGCGGCAATCAGGCTGATGGCGTTATTAATTACGGTTGCCGCCGGGTTAGTGGAAGGCGTCACCGAAGCCACCACGCCCCAGGGCGCGTTTTCAATTAGGGTCAGGCCGTTGTCACCAGTCAGCACCTGTGGAGAGAGGCACTCAACGCCTGGCGTACCGCGCGCCTGAGCGACGTTTTTGGCAAATTTATCTTCTACGCGGCCCATACCCGTTTCACTGACGGCAAGTTCCGCTAAATCTCTGGCGTGTTTTTCGCCTGCTTCACGAATAGCGGCAATGGCTAACTGGCGCATTGCCACGCTCTTTAACCCTTGCTGGGCAATTTTGGCTGCCGCAACGGCGTCATCCAGGGAAGCAAAAACGCCCATCTCATGAACGGAGGCGGGCGGCGTGTCACTGCTTTGCATTTTCAGCAGTACCGCTTTCACCACCTGTTCAATATCCTGTTGATTCATGATGTTCTGCCTTATTTGTGGAAAATTACCTGACCGCCAGAGACCACCTCATCGACAATGCCAATTACGCACAGATCGACCGGTGACGTTTCGCTTTTATGCGCCTGGCGGGCGGAACTGCCACTCACCAGCAACACCCACTCCCCGGTTCCCGCGCCAATATTGTCGATGGCGACAGCACATTGCCCGTCAGGATTACCTTGTGGATCAATCATTTCCACCATCAGCAATTTGTCATGCGCCAGTCCGTGATGGCGTACGGTACAAACAATTTGTCCTGTGACGACTGCCAGTTTCATACCCGCCTCCGTGGCGTATTTCAGGTAAAAGCTCCCCCTACCTTCCGCGGAAGGTAAAATGAAACAGGAGAGAGCGTGACGCCCGGATCGACGTCACACAGGGTGATTACAGGTTGCTGCTATCGCCTTTCAGGCCGATCGGGAAGACCTCTTCCAGGTCGCCGTGCGGACGCGGGATAACGTGTACAGATACCAGCTCGCCGATACGCTGCGCCGCTGCGGCACCGGCATCGGTCGCCGCTTTACAGGCTGCAACATCACCACGAACCATGGCAGTACACAGGCCGCCGCCAATCTGCTTAACACCAACCAGCTTGACGCGCGCAGCTTTCACCATCGCGTCAGAAGCCTCAATCAGTGCAACCAGGCCCCGGGTTTCGATCATTCCTAATGCTTCCATTGTGCTTTCCTCTTTATCAGGGTCCAGAACGGGACCGTTCATTCAACCAGTGTTTGTAAACTGCTTTCGCGGTTCACTTCTGTCTGACGCGGCACAGCTGCCACCAGCGCCAGCTCGATAATTTCCTGCACGCTACAACCACGAGAGAGATCGTGCATCGGCGCGGCAAGTCCTTGTATCAATGGCCCGACGGCACGATATCCGCCAAGTCGTTGTGCGATTTTGTAGCCAATATTTCCCGCCTCCAGCGACGGAAAAACCATCACATTGGCTTTGCCTTGTAGCGGGCTGGCTGGCGCTTTTTGCGACGCCACTTCCGGCACAAAGGCGGCGTCAAACTGCAACTCGCCATCGACTACCAGCTGCGGCGCGCGCTCACGGACGATTTCTGTCGCCTGCTGGACGTTGGCAACGCAGGGGTGACGGGCGCTGCCGTTACTGGAAAACGACAACATCGCCACGCGCGGCTCTTCTCCGGTGATGGCGCGCCAGGTTTCGGCGCTGGCAAGCGCGATATCTGCCAGCTGCGCCGCCGTCGGCTGTGGCACTACGCTGCAATCGGCAAAGCCCAATGCGGGGCCACTGTACTGTGGCAGCATCAGGAAAATGGAGGAGAGCGTTTTACAGCCTGGCTGCAAGCCGATAACGCGTAATCCGGCACGCAGCACATTCGCCGTGGAAGAGAGATTGCCCGCGATACAGACATCCGCTGTCCCGGCGCTGACCATTGCGGCAGCGAACATCAGCGGATCGGTGAGTTTTTCCAGCGCATCCGGCGGCGTTTTTTCGCCCGCACGGGCCAGCCAGCGGAGAGCAAATTCTTCCCGCATTGCGAGGTTGCTATGAGGATCAATCACCTGTAGCCCGTCCATCGCCATGCCGTGACTGAGCGCAAACTGACGAAGTTCAAACGGATTGGCGACCAGAATGGGCGTTGCCAGACCTTGTTGATGTAAATATTGCGCAGCTTTCAGCACACGTTGATCTAACGCATCCGGAAATACCACTCTGGCGGGCGCTCGCAACGCCAGTTCACGACAACGTTCAATAATCATTGCGTTTCCCCCAGTCGTTGTTGGATCTGCTTCACCGTTAGCGGCTGCTTCGTTACGCTCAAAATCATCATCACGTAAACCGTGCTGGAAAGGCGGTTCAGCGCCTGCAAGATGTCCGGGCGTAATACTTCAAAACTACGGGTAATAAACACCTGCGCCGCGACGGTTTCGGTTTCCCGCACTTTGGTGCGTAGCAGATTCAGCAACGCCGCATCGCGTCCGTGGCTGGCTTCCGGCACCAGATGATCGTGGTCGAGATAACGCAGTGGCTGGTGAGAAAGCCGATGCAGATCTTCGTCAGAAAACCCGACAATCGCCTGGCAGCCCAGCGGTTCGCCCAACACATCGGCACGCATAATGTTGCCAAGACGCGAACGGATATCCGCCAGCCACGGCTGCCACGGTTCTGTCAGTTCAATTTGCAGCCACACTACCAGCGCAATGGTGCTGTCGAGAACAGCGCGAAAACCCAGGCGCGGATCGCTTTTGGCGACCATTTTTTCCGCCGACAGGTGAGTCAGCGTGTCCGGCTTTTTCGCCACTGGCTGGTGACACAGTTCGCAGCACGCCTGCGGATGTTCATCGCTACTGGTCAGCCCATGAACGGGCTGTAGCTGCTGCTGTTCATCGTCAACAAACAGACGGCCCTGCTCGTCAATAAACTTGATGCGGAGATGGCGACTTTCCAGTAACTCCCGGGCAGAGGGCGTCAGGCGACTGTCCGCAGGGAGATGGATCTCTGCGCCTTCGCTGAGCGTATGGTTCGCTCTTAGCCATGCTTCGGTGATGAAATCTTTCATAGGGATTGCCAGTTAGCCGGCCAGGCGACATACAGGAATTTCACGCTGGATGTCGTACCAAATTCGATGCTGGAACCTTTCGGGATAAACATCACGTCGCCTGCTTTAGCGATCATGGTTTCGCCTTCATGGCGAACATGCAGCTCCCCTTCCAGTACCATGTCGATTTCGTCGTAGTTCAGGGTCCACGGGAAGAAGGCGTTCTCCCACTGCATAAAACCGGCGGCCATGCTGCTGCCGTCGTCTCCGGTCACGAGATCAGTCAAGCCTACGCAGTGCGGTTCCGCGCCATCGAAACGACCAAACTTCACGCTGCTGCCATCAATAACTTTGATGCCGCCTTTGCCGGTCACCGATTTAAAACTCGGCTGCATTGCCCCCTGCTCCAGCGACTGTTTTTCCTTCATCACTTTTTCCATCAGCTGCGCGACCAGGCTTTCGGTAAACTGGCCTTCCGGCAGCTGGGCGATGATGGTTTCGCGGATACGCTGGCTTTCAGTTTTATCGGCAGGCACGCTGACGGGAACAGATGCCGCTACTGGCGTCGATTCAGTGCATTCGGTGATGGTAAACCCCAACAAGTCCGCCACTTCGCGGGCTTCCGGGGTAATAATGCTGGCGCGCAGAACCACAGACATTGCCTGTTCGCCGCGCGCATGTGCTTCACGAATATCATTCGCTGTGATGAGTTTTTTCACCTGCTTCCTCCTGTTCGGTGAGAGATGCCAGATAATCCACCAGTTGCTGCACGCTTTGCGGGTCATGGTTGTTTAGCGCGAAAATTGGCTCTTCAAAGCCAGTCTCAAGCAATAACTGTCGCGTTGCGGTGACGTCAGCATCCGGCATGTCCGTTTTACTGATGACGGCGATTTGCCGTTTACTGGCGCCAATATCCAGCAGCCCGGCAGGTAATCGGCTTTCCGGATCATTCGCGCCGTGGACATATATCAGCATGTCCACATCCTGTAGCGTGGTTATTAAGGCGTGATACCAGCGGGGATGGCTAAAATATTCACCCGGAGTATCAATATCGCCATTATCATTAAATTCCACGGCCTGTGTTTTTCTGGCGAGGGTATAATCTCCCTGCAACGCATTAAATAACGTTGTTTTTCCTGCCCCGACGCTACCCACAAACGCAATTCGCTTCATGAATGCCTCGTATTAACTTTTGGTCATTTCACACAGCGTATAATTTAATAAACGCCCTAAACCGCTGACGGTTTGTGATAAAGCTTCTTCGACTGCGCCCACCGAGCCATAAATCACTAGTGCGCCGCTAAAACGGTCGAGGAAACCGATATGCACATCGGCAGCTTTCAGTGCTAAATCACCGGCGATCATCGCCGTTTCGCCGGGAGTTAGCGTCATAATGCCGATTGCGCCCGCATCCGGAACGCCGATTTTCTTCGCCAGTTCTTCGCCGGGATGCGCAATGAGATGCGCCAGTGTGACCTGTTTGCCGGGCACAAATTCCTGAATGATGCGTTCTTTATCCATGAGTCGCCGCCTGTGAAAAACTTGCATGTATCGTGACAATTTTTCGTCAGAGTAAATAACAAAATTCGGCAAGCGAGTTTAAAAGGTGAGGTAGATCACTAAGAATGGAGAGATATTTACTGTTATGCATAAACTTTCATATGCAACGTATGAATATAAAAGAAATAATATCGAGATATTTTTGTATACCACAATTTTTTATTATTCTAAAAACAGGTAATAATCTTTACTAATATATTGCAGTAACATCGCTTACCCTGAATATTCAGGGTAAGCGTGATAATTAAACAAGAATTACAGCGGCTGAGTCTGCGCTTCAACCACCGCCAGGGCCACCATGTTCACGATACGACGTACGGAAGCGATCGGCGTTAATACATGAACAGGTTTCGCTATTCCCATTAATACCGGGCCAACGGTGACACCTTCCGAACTGGAAACGCGTAGCAAGTTGTAACTAATACGCGCCGCTTCCATGTTCGGCATAACCAAAATATTGGCAGCACCTTTCAGTGGACTGTCCGGCATCCGGTCGCTACGAATAGCCTCTACCAGCGCCGCATCACCGTGCATTTCGCCATCAATCATCAGTTCAGGAGCTCGCGCTTTAATAAGTTCCAGCGCTTTACGCATTTTGCTGGATGACGGGCAATTAGAGGAACCAAAGTTGGAATGTGACAGCAGCGCCACTCGTGGCTCAATACCAAAACGGCGTACCGTTTCAGCCGCCATCAGGGTGATTTCTGCCAATTCTTCGGAATCAGGTTCATCGTTGACATAAGTATCTGCAATAAAGGTGTTACCACTGGGCAGTAAAAGTGCATTCATCGCCCCGGCGGTATGCGCTCCTTCACGGTAACCAAAGACATTTTTCAGGATTGCATAATGCTCGTTATAGTCACCAATGGTGCCGCAAATCATTGCATCTGCTTCACCACGATGCACCATGATTGCGCCAATTACTGTTGGGTTACTGATCACCGCTCGCTGTGCCTGTTCCTGCGAAACGCCACGACGCTGCATGATCTTGTAGTACTCACTCCAGTACTCTTTAAAGCGCGGATCGGATTCGTTATTGACGATCTCAAAATCGACGCCCGCCTGAATATGAAGCCCCAGTTTCTTGATCCGCATTTCGATCACATTTGGGCGACCAATCAGGATCGGTTTTGCCAGACCCAATGTGATCAGTTCCTGAGTGGCGTGCAGGATACGAACTTCTTCCCCTTCCGGTAATACAACACGTTTCGGCGCTTTACGGGCCTGGGAGAAAATAGGCTTCATGAATAAGTTGGTTTTGTAGACAAACTCGGTCAGCTTATCGACATAAACGTCGAAATCCGCAATCGGCCGCGTCGCTACTCCAGAATCCATTGCAGCTTTTGCCACCGCAGGTGCGATCTTGACGATCAGACGTGGATCGAACGGTTTCGGAATAATATATTCCGGACCAAAGCTCAGATCCTGATCACCATAAGCAGAAGCAACGACTTCGCTCTGTTCAGCGTGAGCAAGTTCGGCAATCGCGCGTACCGCCGCCAGTTTCATCTCTTCATTAATCGCTGTTGCGCCTACATCCAGCGCTCCACGGAAGATGAACGGGAAGCAGAGCACATTGTTAACCTGGTTCGGATAGTCAGAACGACCAGTACAGATAATGGCATCCGGGCGAACTTCTTTTGCCAGTGGTGGCAGGATTTCTGGTTCCGGGTTTGCCAAAGCAAGGATCATTGGCGCACGGGCCATTTTTTTGACCATTTCTTGCGTCAGCACTTTCGGGCCAGAGCAACCGAGGAAAATATCAGCCCCTTCAATCACATCATCGAGAGTGCGTTTTCCATCATCAACCACCGCGTAAGCCGCTTTGGTTTCTGCCATGTTGGGTTCACGTCCCTGATAAATAACGCCTTTCGAGTCACAGACCACAATATTGTGTTTCTGCATCCCCAGTGCCACCATCAGGTTCATACAGGCGATAGCTGCTGCGCCCGCACCGGAAACTACCATTCGCACATCAGAGATGTTTTTCTCGACTACGCGCAATCCGTTGATAATTGCCGCTGTGCTGATAATGGCCGTACCATGCTGGTCATCGTGGAACACCGGAATATTCATGCGCTCACGCAGCTTCTGCTCAATATAGAAGCACTCAGGCGCCTTGATATCCTCAAGGTTGATACCACCGAAGGTTGGCTCCAGAGCTGCCACAACATCAATAAATTTGTCCGGGTTTAGCTCATCAACTTCAATATCAAAGACATCAATACCTGCGAATTTCTTAAACAGAACGCCCTTACCTTCCATCACTGGTTTGCCTGCCAGCGCACCAATATTGCCCAGTCCCAGTACTGCCGTACCGTTAGAAATTACTGCGACCAGATTGCCACGGGCGGTGTATTTGTAAGAGGCCAGTGGATCTTTTTCGATTTCCAGGCAAGGAGCGGCAACGCCAGGTGAGTAAGCCAGCGCCAGATCGCGCTGCGTTGCAAGAGGTTTGGTAGGAGAAACCTGGATTTTCCCTGGTACTGGAAATTCATGAAAATCAAGAGCGCTTTGTTTTAATTGGTCATCCATTGGGTATTCCTTTCACGTATCGTTCGATTAAGTTGTACAGCTACCGCTAACGCGCCGCACATTATTACCTTCCTACAGGTCACAGACTTTGAGCAAGTCCAAAATATCATCATTCAAATAAAGTATTGGCAATAATCCTATAACACTGCTGTTACGTGTATAAATCCGCAAGATCATGCCTGTCTGCTATGCTTTTTTGATGTGTTTACCTGATTTTCTCAGAAGTGTGAGCTAAAGCACTCATCTAAGACTTTACTTTTCAAGGAGTATTTCCATGAACGAGTTAGACGGCATCAAACAGTTCACCACCGTTGTGGCAGACAGTGGCGACATCGAATCTATTCGTCATTATCAACCCCAGGATGCCACCACAAATCCATCACTATTACTGAAAGCTGCCGCATTAGAGCAATATGGTCACTTAATTGCTGATGCCATCGCATGGGGTAAGAAAAACGGTAAAACCCAGGAACAGCAGGTCGTTGCTGCCTGCGACAAACTGGCGGTTAATTTTGGTACAGAGATTCTGAAAATTGTCCCCGGACGTGTATCAACTGAAGTTGACGCCCGACTTTCTTTCGATAAAGAAAAAAGTATGCAAAAAGCCCGTCATCTGGTGGAACTCTATCAGCAGCAGGGCGTGGATAAATCGCGGATTCTGATCAAACTTGCCGCCACATGGGAAGGAATTCGGGCCGCAGAAGAACTGGAAAAAGAAGGGATTAACTGCAACCTGACACTGCTGTTCTCCTTCGCGCAAGCCCGCGCCTGTGCCGAAGCTGGCGTATTTTTGATTTCACCTTTTGTCGGGCGAATCTATGACTGGTATCAGGCACGCAATCCGATGGCCCCGTATGTCGTGGAAGAAGATCCGGGTGTTAAATCGGTGCGCAATATCTACGACTACTACAAGCAGCATCGCTACGACACGATAGTAATGGGTGCCAGCTTCCGTCGTACTGAGCAAATCCTTGCTCTGACAGGATGTGATCGCCTGACCATCGCCCCGAATCTGCTAAAAGAGTTGCAGGAAAAGGTGTCGCCAGTGGTACGCAAGCTGATCCCGGCATCACAAGCTCTCCCCCGTCCAGTGCCAATGACAGAAGCGGAATTCCGCTGGGAACACAATCAGGATGCCATGGCAGTAGAAAAACTTTCTGAGGGTATCCGTCTGTTTGCCGTTGACCAACGAAAACTGGAAGACCTGCTTGCCGCTAAATTCTAAAAAACCAGCCACGGAGTGTTTTATGTCCCGAAAAGACCTTGCCAATGCGATTCGCGCACTCAGTATGGATGCGGTGCAAAAAGCCAATTCCGGTCATCCCGGCGCGCCGATGGGCATGGCAGATATTGCCGAAGTGCTGTGGAACGATTTTCTTAAACATAACCCCAGCGATCCAACCTGGTATGATCGCGACCGCTTTATTCTCTCCAACGGTCACGCGTCGATGCTGCTCTACAGTTTGCTTCATCTGACCGGTTACGACCTGCCGCTGGAAGAGCTGAAGAACTTCCGTCAGTTGCATTCGAAAACCCCAGGCCACCCGGAGATTGGCTATACACCAGGTGTTGAAACCACCACCGGTCCACTTGGACAAGGTTTGGCTAACGCCGTCGGGCTGGCGATAGCAGAGCGTACACTGGCGGCGCAGTTTAACCAGCCGGATCATGAGATCGTCGATCACTTCACCTATGTGTTTATGGGCGACGGCTGTCTGATGGAAGGTATCTCTCACGAAGTCTGTTCGCTGGCGGGCACACTGGGGCTGGGCAAACTGATTGGTTTTTACGATCACAACGGTATTTCGATTGATGGAGAAACCGAAGGCTGGTTTACCGACGATACGGCAAAGCGTTTTGAAGCCTATCACTGGCATGTGATCCATGAAATCGACGGCCACGATCCGCAGGCGGTGAAGGAAGCGATTCTTGAAGCGCAAAGCGTAAAAGATAAGCCATCGCTGATTATCTGCCGTACGGTGATTGGCTTTGGTTCACCGAATAAAGCAGGTAAGGAAGAGGCGCACGGCGCACCGCTTGGGGAAGAAGAAGTGGCGCTGGCACGGCAAAAACTGGGCTGGCACCATCCGCCATTTGAGATCCCTAAAGAGATTTATCACGCCTGGGATGCCCGCGAAAAAGGCGAAAAAGCGCAGCAGAGCTGGAATGAGAAGTTTGCCGCCTATAAAAAGGCTCATCCGCAACTGGCAGAAGAGTTTACCCGTCGGATGAGCGGTGGTTTACCGAAAGACTGGGAAAAAACGACACAGAAATATATCAATGAGTTGCAGGCGAATCCGGCGAAAATCGCTACCCGTAAGGCTTCGCAAAATACGCTTAACGCTTACGGGCCAATGCTGCCTGAACTGCTTGGCGGTTCGGCGGATCTGGCCCCCAGCAATCTCACCATCTGGAAAGGTTCTGTGTCGCTGAAGGAAGATCCGGCGGGTAACTACATTCACTACGGGGTGCGTGAATTTGGCATGACCGCTATCGCCAATGGCATTGCGCACCACGGCGGCTTCGTGCCGTATACCGCGACGTTCCTGATGTTTGTTGAATACGCCCGTAACGCCGCGCGGATGGCAGCACTGATGAAAGCGCGGCAGATAATGGTTTATACCCACGACTCTATTGGCTTAGGGGAAGATGGTCCGACGCACCAGGCCGTTGAGCAACTGGCCAGTCTGCGCCTGACGCCGAATTTCAGCACCTGGCGACCGTGCGATCAGGTGGAAGCAGCGGTGGGCTGGAAGCTGGCGGTTGAGCGCCACAATGGACCAACAGCACTGATCCTCTCAAGGCAGAATCTGGCACAGGTAGAACGAACGCCGGATCAGGTAAAAGAGATTGCCCGTGGCGGTTATGTGCTGAAAGATAGCGGCGGTAAGCCAGATATTATTCTTATTGCTACCGGTTCAGAGATGGAAATTACCCTGCAAGCAGCGGAGAAATTAGCGGGAGAAGGTCGCAATGTTCGCGTTGTTTCCCTGCCCTCGACGGATATTTTCGACGCTCAGGATGAGGAATATCGCGAGTCGGTACTGCCTTCTAATGTTTCAGCCCGCGTGGCGGTGGAAGCGGGTATTGCCGATTACTGGTACAAATATGTTGGTCTGAAAGGGGCAATTGTCGGGATGACCAGCTACGGGGAATCTGCCCCGGCGGATAAACTGTTCCCATTCTTTGGCTTTACCCCCGAGAATATTGTGGCAAAAGCGCATAAGGTTCTGGGGGTTAAAAGCGCCTGATACGTGCACACAATATCTTTAACGGGTGATCCACAATGTGGGCCAGGCATCTGGCCCATGCCAGTTATCACAGGTAGGCTCTGCGGCGTAACGCACCAGACGAAAACGCTGGCCGTCAAAACGCCAGCGCGTCTGAATACCACAGTCGGTTAATCCTCGCCCTTTCGCTAATGTCACCAGCTCACGCGACTTTTCATCAAACGTCGCATTCATTAATTCCAGTTCATTGTTTTGCTGACCGTTATTGAAGGGTAAACGCAGGCGTACCGCGCGGGAGGCGAGCGGCTTTTTCCGTGAAACAATCCACGCCAGGTCAACGGTGTTATAAGCGCCAGCCTCACAACCAATCATAAGCAATGCTTTGTCATCGGTAAGCGCCGTCACACTCACCTCACGACGCAACGGGTCCAGTGAACAGCGTAAACCGTTCATCCGCCAGTTCCCGTAATCCAGCAGGTCGTTACGCTCCTCCTGACTTAATGGTGTCGGTGTCGGGTTAACAATCGCAACACCTTTCAGCGGCGGCGCGGGAGGAACGCTAAGAGGCGGATCATTGCCCTTTTCAATCCACGCCGTTTCACTACCAACGCGCTTTTGCTGCGCGTCAATAAACAGTAACGCGGCTTTTAATCCCAACAGTGAAATGGATTGGTTACCACCATCCAGCGTAATAGCTTGCGCATCCTGTACTTGCTGTAAAAAAGCGGTAATTGTCGCCGGATCGTCGGTCATTAAATGCCATGGGGTGATCTTCCACGTTTCGCCTGTAAATAACAGCGGTTTGCTATCAAGAAGTAAACGCGGAGCTATTGCCTCTTCGGCAATATCTGGAGTACTGAGGCTACCAAGATCAATACGTAAAACCGCGTCGGTATGCGCACCTGCACTACGGCTCAAGGTCATGACCAGCCCACCATGTTCGCCAGTGTTACGCGCTACGCAGAAATTTTGATTATTACAGGTGACTTGCCAGTCTGAGAACATGCGTTGGGCAGGTGCAGCCCACGTCAGCGACGTTGGTATCAGACCGAGCAGGAAAAGTAGAATAACGCGATAGCGCATGGACGATACAACCCCAGAAGCCAAACTTACAACTCAAGGGGTATCTTCGTTGCGCCTGATGTCTCACTCAATAAGATTTATCGGATTGCGCCAAAATTAACCAAATATATTATTCTTATTTTTCAATCCATTAAATGTGAAGATTGTAAATAGTTGAGCAATAACACAGTCTTACCGTCACGTATCTCACCGCTTTTAATCATTTCCAGTGCCTGAGTAAAGGGCAGCTCCAGCACCTCAATATCTTCATCTTCTACACCACCGCCCATATTAGTGCGTTGGCTTTCGCTATATTCTGCGATAAAAAAGTGGATAAGCTCAGTCACACCGCCCGGCGACATATACAGCTCAAACAATTTACGTACTTCACCCACTTCGTAACCTGTCTCTTCAATAGCTTCTTTACGAATACAGGCTTCCGGCTCATCGTTATCCAGCAGCCCGGCGCAGGTTTCAATTAACTGACCACTTTCATTGCCATTTATCCAGGTCGCAACACGGAACTGACGAATCAGCACTACTGTTTTCTTCTCCAGGTTATACAACAATATTGTCGCGCCGTTACCACGATCGTACACCTCGCGCTTATGGCGGATCACTTCGCCATTGTTGCGGGTCAGGTCGTAGGTAATGTTGTGCAGGGTGAAATAGTTTTCGGAGAGAATTTTATCTTTGATGAGGGTAATTTGTTGTGACATACCAGCTCCACGGCATAAGAAGACTCATCATCTTACGCCGCGAAGTTGGGTTTGTCTGCGTAGTGCGTTAGTGAGATTTGACTGATTTTACGCCCAGCCAGTCGACAATGCCCTGTGCAGCATGGCGTCCTTCCGCCATTGCTGTTACCACCAGATCAGCACCGCGTACAGCATCGCCACCAGCAAAGATTTTCGGGTTACTGGTCTGGTAACGGTATTTACTGTTCACATTTGCAGCAATCCGCCCCCAGTCATCCACTTTCACTGAATGCGCTTCCAGCCACGGCATTGTATGAGGATTAAAGCCAAACGCCATAATAACCGCATCTGCAGGCATAACGAACTCACTACCTTCGACAGGCACCGGGCGACGACGACCATTTGCGTCAGGTTCACCAAGACGAGTGCGTAAAAAACGAATCCCACATACATGCCCTTGTGAATTAAGTTCAATCTCAATCGGCTGGACGTTAAATTCGAAATTAGCCCCTTCGTCGCGGGCGTTTTTCACCTCTTTCTTCGATCCCGGCATGTTAGCTTCATCACGACGATACGCACAGGTGACATTACTCGCACCATGACGTAGCGCCGTACGGACGCAGTCCATCGCTGTATCGCCACCACCAAGCACCACAACATTCAGCCCGGCAGTATTGATAAACGGCTCTTCTGGCAATTCTGGTAGCCCCATCACTTGTTTGGTATTGGCTATCAGGAACGGTAACGCATCGTATACCCCCGGCGCGTCTTCATTCGGTAAGTTCGCCTTCATCGAGCGGTAAGTGCCAACGCCAACAAATACTGCGTCGTACTCCTCCAGCAACGTTTCCAGCATCACATCTTTGCCAATTTCACAATTGAGCCTAAAGTCGATTCCCATTGCACTGAAGATTTCACGACGCCGCGCAAGCAGCGATTTATCCAGCTTAAAGGAGGGAATACCAAAAGTAAGTAAGCCACCAATTTCCGGGTGACGATCAAACACCGTGGTATCAATACCGTTGCGTGTCAGCACATCGGCACAGGCAAGCCCTGCCGGTCCTGCACCAATAATCGCCACACGTTTACCGACTTTGCTGACACCACTGAGATCGGGGCGCCATCCTTTTGCCAGTGCCTGGTCTGAAATGTAACGTTCAATGTTTCCGATAGTGACTGCACCATGTTCATCACGAATAGTACAAGCCCCTTCACATAGCCGGTCTTGCGGACAAACGCGCCCGGTAATTTCTGGCAGCGTATTAGTCTGGTGAGACAGCTCGACGGCGGCATCTATATTTCCGGCTTTAACCAGTTCGATCCACTGGGGAATATGGTTATGCAGTGGGCAAGTCCACTCACACACGCTGTGTTCGCCGCACTTAAGGCAACGGGAAGCTTCCTGGTGTGCCTGTTGAGCACGAAACGGCAGATAGATTTCATCAAACCCGGTTTTACGCGCGGCAATGGGCAGTTTGTCCGGTTCACCACGTGGTGGAGTGGCACGCATCTGCTCAACTTTACTAAAGGTGAGCGGGCGTTCCTGCTCTAAGCCGTCGTGCCAGGATTGATTTTCTTGCCGTGCCGTTCGCAGCCTGCGATTTTTCGCCAACCCGGTTAACGCGGCTTCAGTAACCAGTTGCAGTGCATCTGCCGGGCAGTTTTCCACACAGGCGGGACCGTTTTCACGCCCTTCACACAGATCGCATTTATGCGCCGTAGCTTTTACCCGCTCTGCTGAAACAGGTGACAATACAATTTGCATCGTGCCGAACGGGCAGGCAATAACACAGGATTTGCAGCCAATACATTTTTGCTGATTAACCTGAACACTGTCATTGACGTGGCTGATAGCTCCGTTCGGACAGCTGCGGGCGCAAGGCGCATCTTCACAGTGATGGCAAGTGACCGCACTGTTCAAATGCTGATGTTTAATAACCGTAATCCTTGGGTGAAAATGTTGCTGACTCAACACATGTTGCTCATCATTGTGAGCCATTACGCAGGCCACTTCGCAGGCATGACAGCCCAGGCACTGCTGGCTATTGGCCGTAATAAATCGATTCATGGCGACCTTCTTTTTTGGTTGTAAAAACCTTATTCTTTGCACGCCTGTTATTACCGACAAAAATGCGCGTCGGCAATGTTCATCTGCCCATAAAGCCCAACTATTTCGACTGAACATGTGGCAGATCAATTTATTACACAGCTGATATTATTTTGGATGTAATTATCTGAAACGCTTTGTTTAATTTCATATTGACCCTGTTTCGCGGAGAAAATGCGAGTGATCGTTAAACGTCCCGTCTCGGCCAGTCTGGCCAGGGCCTTTTTTTATATTGTCCTGTTGTCCATTCTCTCCACCGGTATCGCGCTATTGACACTGGCGAGCAGTTTGCGTGACGCAGAGGCCATCAATATTGCCGGTTCACTGCGAATGCAAAGCTATCGGCTAGGCTACGATTTACAGCGGCAAAGCCCGCAACTGCATGATCATCGTCAGCTTTTCCAACAAGCGCTGCATTCACCGGTATTAAACAATCTCAACGCATGGTATGTGCCACAAGCGGTGAAAACTCGCTATGCCCATCTTCACGCCAATTGGCTGGAGATGAATAAACGGCTGAACGAAGGCGATATTGACTGGTATCAGGAAAATATTAATAACTATGTCAACCAGATAGATCTCTTCGTTCTGGCTTTGCAACACTATGCTGAACGTAAAATGATGTTGGTTGTGGCGATATCGCTGGCCGGGGGAATAGGTATTTTTACCCTCGTCTTTTTTACCCTACGGCGGATTCGCCATCAGGTGGTGCAGCCATTGAATCATTTGGTGATGGCCAGCCAGCGAATGGAGCAAGGTCAGTTTGATTCGTTGCCCTTAGATACCAGTCTCCCCAATGAATTAGGTTTATTGGCCAAGACCTTCACTCAAATGTCGAGTGAATTACAAAAGCTGTATCTGTCGCTGGAAGCTTCGGTTGCAGAAAAAACGCGTGATTTGCATGAGGCCAAGCGCCGTCTGGAGGTACTGTATCAATGCTCTCAGGCGCTAAATACCAGCCAGATTGATGTTCACTGTTTCCGCCTCATATTGCAGATAGTCCGGGAACATGATGCAGCCTGCTGGCTGGAACTTACTGTTGGCGATAACTGGCGTATTAGTGAAGGGCACAAAAATGGCGAATTACCCTTACAGATTATACCGGTGACAATGCAGGATACTGTTTATGGCGAGTTGCAATGGCAAAGCGAGAATGCTTCTGCTTTCGCACCGTTAATGAATAGCGTATCGACCATGTTAGGTCGTGGTTTGTACTTTAATCAGGCACAGAAGCATTTCCAGCAACTGCTACTGATGGAAGAACGCGCCACCATCGCACGGGAATTACATGATTCGCTGGCGCAGGTGCTCTCTTATCTGCGTATTCAGCTCACGCTTCTGAAACGATCAATTCCGCAAGATAACGACACAGCGCAAAGTATCATGGCGGATTTTTCACGCGCCTTAAATGATGCGTACCAGCAGCTGCGTGAACTGCTCACAACGTTCCGCCTGACATTGCAACAGGCTGATCTGCCTTCTGCACTACGCGAAATGCTGGATACCCTGCAAAACCAAACTTCCGCTAAGCTCAGCCTCGACTGTCGCCTGCCAACACTGGCGCTGGATGCGCAAATGCAGGTGCATTTGTTACAGATTATTCGTGAAGCGGTTGTTAATGCGATCAAACATGCTAACGCCAGTGAGATCGCCGTCAGTTGCGTAACTGCTCCTGACGGTAACCACACCGTGTTTATTCGTGATAACGGAATTGGCATTGGCGACCCCACTGAACCTGAGGGGCACTACGGATTGAATATCATGCGCGAACGCGCGGAACGGCTGGGTGGTACGCTAAGTTTTTCCCAACCGTCTGGTGGCGGTACTTTGGTGAGTATCAGTTTTCGATCCGTAGAAGATGAACAGAACCATCCTTCAGGCGCGTGAAACAGGCACGATAATTTACATTATCTCCTTTTTTTCTCCACGATTGGCCCGTACCTTGCCGCTACAGTGAAACAAGGTATGCCCATAACGATACGCAGAAACACGAGGTTCTCTTTTAATGGCGAATTTCTTTATTGATCGCCCCATTTTTGCCTGGGTGCTGGCAATCCTGATCTGCCTGACAGGTACCCTGGCGATTTTTTCTCTTCCCGTTGAACAGTACCCGGAACTTTCGCCGCCTAATGTGCGTATCTCGGCAAACTATCCGGGCGCTTCGGCACAAACACTGGAAAATACAGTTACCCAGGTTATCGAGCAAAATATGACCGGACTGGATAACCTGATGTATATGTCGTCGCAAAGCAGCGGTACAGGCCAGGCATCAGTAACGCTGACTTTCGAAGCGGGTACTGATCCTGACGAAGCCGTTCAACAGGTACAAAACCAGCTGCAATCGGCACTGCGTAAGCTACCGCAAGCAGTACAAAATCAGGGCGTGACAGTACGGAAAACCGGTGATACCAACATTCTCACCATCGCCTTCGTTTCTACTGATGGTTCGATGGATAAACAAGATATTGCCGATTACGTTGCCAGTAATATTCAGGACCCGTTAAGTCGCGTGAATGGCGTCGGGGATATCGATGCCTATGGTTCACAATATTCCATGCGTATCTGGCTGGATCCGGCGAAACTCAATAGTTTCCAGATGACGGCTAAAGATGTCACTGATGCCATTGAGTCACAGAATGCTCAGATTGCGGTCGGGCAACTAGGCGGTACGCCGTCAATTCCTCAACAGGCACTGAATGCCACCATCAATGCTCAGTCGCTTTTACAAACACCTGAACAGTTTCGCGCAATCACGTTACGCGTTAATCAGGATGGTTCCGAAGTTAAATTAGGTGACGTAGCCACTGTTGAAATGGGTGCGGAGAAGTATGACTATCTTAGCCGCTTTAATGGCAATCCGGCATCCGGGCTGGGGGTAAAACTGGCTTCTGGCGCCAACGAAATGGCGACAGCCAAACGAGTCATTGAGCGGCTGGACGAACTGGCGCAATACTTCCCTCATGGGCTGGAGTACAAGGTAGCCTATGAAACCACTTCGTTTGTTAAAGCCTCTATTGAAGATGTGGTAAAGACGCTACTGGAAGCAGTAGCACTGGTATTTCTTGTGATGTATCTGTTTTTGCAGAACATCCGCGCGACACTTATCCCGACCATTGCTGTTCCTGTGGTGCTGCTTGGCACTTTTGCGGTGCTTTACGCCTTTGATTACAGTATCAACACCCTAACGATGTTTGCGATGGTGCTGGCGATCGGTCTACTGGTGGATGACGCTATCGTGGTGGTGGAAAACGTCGAACGCATCATGAGTGAAGAAGGATTGTCGCCTCGCGCAGCCACACGTAAATCAATGGGGCAGATCCAGGGCGCACTGGTCGGCATTGCCATGGTGCTCTCCGCTGTGTTTATTCCAATGGCATTTTTTGGTGGCACAACCGGGGCCATTTATCGCCAGTTCTCTATCACCATTGTCTCTGCAATGGTGCTTTCCGTGTTGGTGGCATTAATACTTACTCCTGCATTGTGCGCCACAATCCTCAAACCATTGCATAAAGGCGAGCAGCACGGGCAGAAAGGTTTTTTTGGCTGGTTCAACCGCGTGTTTAACCGCAACGCTGATCGCTATGAAAGAGGCGTGGCAAAAATTCTTCATCGCAGCCTGCGCTGGCTGCTTATTTACCTGTTACTGATTAGCGGCATGGTGGTTTTATTTATGCGCCTGCCCTCTTCGTTTTTGCCGCAGGAAGACCGTGGAATGTTTACCACGTCAGTACAGTTACCCAGCGGCTCCACTCAACAACAAACCCTGAAAGTTGTCGAGCAAGTGGAGAAGTATTTCTTCACTCACGAGAAAGATAACATTATGTCGGTGTTTGCCACCGTCGGTTCCGGGCCTGGGGGTAACGGTCAGAACGTAGCCCGCATGTTTGTTCGCCTGAAAGACTGGGATGATCGCGATCCGAAAACCGGCAGTGCTTTTGCCATTATTGATCGCGCCACACAAGCTTTTAAGAAGATCAACGAAGCGAAAGTGACTGCCAGTAATCCACCGTCGATCAGCGGTCTTGGTAGTTCTGCTGGTTTCGATATGGAATTACAGGATCACGCCGGAGCGGGACACGACGCGTTGATGGCCGCCAGAGACAAACTGCTGGAACTGGCGGGCAAAGATCCTTCCCTGACACGTGTTCGGCATAATGGTCTCGACGACAGTCCACAGTTACAAATTGATATCGACCAGCGTAAAGCACAGGCACTGGGGCTCTCCATTGATGATATTAACGATACCCTGCAAACGGCCTGGGGCTCTAGTTACGTTAACGACTTTATGGATCGTGGCCGTGTGAAGAAGGTTTATGTGCAGGCCGCTGCGCCGTATCGCATGCTGCCAGACGATATTAATCTGTGGTATGTACGCAATAAAGATGGCGGCATGGTGCCTTTTTCCGCTTTTGCGACCTCTCGTTGGGAGACCGGCTCGCCACGCCTGGAGCGCTATAATGGCTATTCGGCAGTTGAAATTGTCGGTGAAGCTGCCAGAGGCGTGAGCACGGGAACGGCGATGGAGATTATGGAAAATCTGGTGCATCAGCTGCCCGGTGGATTCGGACTGGAGTGGACAGCAATGTCGTATCAGGAGCGGCTTTCCGGTGCCCAGGCCCCGGCACTGTATGCGATTTCGTTGCTGGTTATCTTCCTGTGCCTTGCTGCATTGTATGAAAGTTGGTCCGTCCCCTTCTCCGTCATGTTAGTTGTGCCACTGGGTGTGGTGGGGGCGCTACTGGCAACCTGGATGCGCGGACTGGAAAACGATGTCTATTTCAAAGTGGGGTTGTTAACAGTAATTGGCCTTGCAGCGAAGAACGCCATTCTGATTGTTGAATTCGCCAATGATATGAATCAGAAAGGACATGATTTGCTGGAAGCGACGCTCCATGCCTGTCGCCAGCGTTTACGTCCAATTTTGATGACATCGCTGGCATTTATTTTCGGCGTATTGCCAATGGCGATCAGCAATGGTGCGGGCTCTGCCAGCCAACATGCAGTAGGTACAGGTGTAATGGGCGGGATGATTTCGGCGACTATTCTCGCCATATACTTCGTGCCGCTATTCTTTGTCCTGGTGCGTCGCCGCTTCCCACTGAAGCCGCGCCCGGAATAATCAAACAAAAAGGCGACTTGCCAATGAGTCGCCTTTTCCATCTTTATGATTTATAGCCCTGGACTCAGGGCCTGATGTTACGCATTTCGTCCAGAAGCTTATTTACGAAGCATTACTTCGATAAAGTCTTTCCAGTTCCCCAGTTCACGTTCAATCATAACAACCTCTCTTATAATTATGGGTATTCTACAAACTCACTTTCTCTTACTGAAGCTATTTACACCGATTGCTGTGATTAATGCCTCCGGGGTTGGGAGCTTTCAGTAATTACTATGACGTTGTAGCCATAATTTTTTTGTGACGAACTACAATAATCTGAAATATTCATACTCTTTTTACTTCTATTGTAATTTTGATGTAAAAACATACAGATGCAACCAGGTAAATTCTGATTTTTGTTGAGCGCCTGGTTCTGAAACAGCTCGGGAATATTATTAACAGACTCCAAACAATGTTATATTTTCCGATAACTAATATTACACAACGTGACATTGCACATATAACAATCTCATTGCGTAATTATTCGGTTTTAGCGAAAAAGGATTCACTATGGTTACTCTTTACGGCATTAAAAATTGCGACACCATTAAAAAAGCACGCCGCTGGCTGGAAGCCAATAACATCGACTATTGTTTTCATGATTATCGCGTTGATGGGCTGGATAGCGAATTATTGAACGGTTTTATCAACGAATTAGGCTGGGAGGCGTTACTCAACACCCGTGGTACAACCTGGCGTAAACTGGATGAAACCACCCGCAATAAAATTACCGATGCGGCCTCTGCGGCGGCATTAATGACTGAAATGCCTGCAATTATCAAACGCCCATTGCTCTGCGCGCCCGGGAAGCCTATTCTGCTGGGTTTCAGTGATTCCAGTTATCAGCAATTTTTCCATGAGGTGTAGTCTATGTCGTGCCCGGTTATTGAGCTGACACAACAGCTTATTCGCCGCCCTTCCCTGAGTCCTGATGACGCAGGATGTCAGGCTTTGTTGATTAAACGTTTGCAGGCGATCGGTTTTACCGTTGAACGCATGGACTTTGCCGATACGCAGAATTTTTGGGCATGGCGTGGGCAAGGTGAAACGTTAGCCTTTGCCGGGCATACCGACGTGGTACCGCCTGGCGACGCCGACCGTTGGATTAATCCGCCGTTTGAACCAACCATTCGTGACGGCATGTTGTTCGGGCGTGGTGCGGCAGATATGAAAGGCTCACTGGCGGCGATGGTGGTAGCAGCAGAACGTTTTGTCGCACAACATCCCAACCATACAGGTCGACTGGCATTTCTGATCACCTCTGATGAAGAAGCCAGTGCCCATAACGGTACGGTAAAAGTCGTCGACGCGTTAATGGCACGTAATGAGCGTCTCGATTACTGCCTGGTCGGCGAACCGTCGAGCATCGAAGTGGTTGGTGATGTGGTGAAAAATGGTCGTCGCGGATCGTTAACCTGCAACCTCACCATTCATGGCGTTCAGGGGCATGTGGCCTACCCACATCTGGCTGACAATCCGGTACATCGCGCAGCACCTTTCCTTAATGAATTAGTGGCTATTGAGTGGGATCAGGGTAATGAATTCTTCCCGGCGACCAGTATGCAGATTGCCAATATTCAGGCGGGAACGGGCAGTAACAACGTTATTCCGGGTGAACTGTTTGTGCAGTTTAACTTCCGCTTTAGCACCGAACTGACGGATGAGATGATCAAAGCGCAGGTGCTTGCCCTGCTTGAAAAACATCAACTGCGTTATACGGTGGATTGGTGGCTTTCCGGGCAGCCATTTTTGACCGCGCGCGGTAAACTGGTGGATGCGGTCGTTAACGCGGTTGAGCACTATAATGAAATTAAACCGCAGCTACTGACCACAGGCGGAACGTCCGACGGGCGCTTTATTGCCCGCATGGGGGCGCAGGTGGTGGAACTCGGGCCGGTCAATGCCACTATTCATAAAATTAATGAATGTGTGAACGCTGCCGACCTGCAGCTACTTGCCCGTATGTATCAACGTATCATGGAACAGCTCGTCGCCTGATGAGTGGTTCTGCAAGAGGAAATAAGCATGGACTGGCTGGCTAAATATTGGTGGATTCTGGTGATTGTCTTTTTGGTAGGCGTCCTGCTGAACGTGATTAAAGATCTCAAGCGCGTCGACCATAAGAAATTTCTCGCCAACAAGCCGGAGCTTCCCCCGCATCGTGATTTCAACGATAAGTGGGACGATGACGATGACTGGCCGAAAAAGGATCAACCGAAGAAGTAAGCTAAGTGGCCGGATCAGGCGTTAACGCCGCATCCGGCCATGATGCCTGATGCGACGCATCATACGTCTTATCAGGCCTGGTAATCTGTCTTTTACATCATTTCAATCACATCATCATCGCCAGGCTTGCCACCGCTTAGCGCTTCGTCGAAATAATGTTTCGGAATGGTATAACGCAAGTGATCCAGGGCAAATTGCATACTGCGATTGTCGATCGCATGGCCCAAATCCTCCACGATATCCAGCGTCACATCACCACCGACACTGATTAACGCTTCCTGCGCCGCAACCGCATGCGCCAGATCGATAACCGGATCTTCACCGCCATGGATCAAGTGAATTGTCGTGGCTGTAGACGCGGTTTCCGGCAGGCTGGCGTAACGTCCGTTAAAGGCAATGACGCGCGAGGCAAGACCCGGTTCGGCTTTAATGCTCTCCAGCGCCATAATTGCGCCTTGTGAGAAACCGATTAGCGCCGTGGCGTTAGCCCCTACTCCGCTCTGTTTCTGCCAGTAGCGCACCGTCTCAATAAACGTCGGCATGATGGCATCCACACGCGCCTGGCGATTATCTTCCGTTATGCCCTGCACCGAAAACCACTGGCGCCCCGCCGGATTACCGCTCGGCTCCGCACCACCGATGCTCACCACCAGTGCATCAGGAAACAGCGGCGCAAACCAGCTGCCGATCTCACCCATCGCTACCGGGTTATCCCCGACACCGTGGAAAAGCAGTAACAACTGTTGTGCAGGTTTATCCGGGCTTTGAACAACAAAATGGTCATGTTTCATGGCGAACTCCTTAACTGATGTCATTAATTTTACGCCGCTGACTCACAATGACCATGGGAGAAAATTGAAGGAGTCAGTGAAAAAATTGCCATTGCGTTATGCGATCGCGCAGACGCTCAGTGCAAACATTATCAAGTGCGAACAGCGCCTGCGCGGCCTCTTCTCGCTGACGGGCCAGTAACATCTTGCGGCCTGAAAGTTTAAGTGTGGTACATAACTGCGCGTCACTGGCGTTTTTCTGTAAACGACCACGCAGCGCCGGTAATGCCAGTTCACTGGTTTGTAGCAGACGCGTTAAGCAACCTAACGACGTTAATAGCGGACGATGAGCGAAAGCAAAACCGGCAAGTTCAAGCCAGTCGTCCTCAGAAAGGACGGCATCATTTCGTGGATCGACGGGGAGCGTTTCGCCATTCCACTGCGTGAGAGCATGCGCATCGCGACGTAAACGGTAATGCTCACGTTCAGCCAGCTGTTTACCCGCATCACTCATCGGTAACAGTGCCATCGCCGTATAGCAACCGCTGCTGGCTTCACGATGATTACCCATTCGCACCAGCACAAAACCGCAGCGTTGCCAGAAACGCCATAACTCCGCGGTGTAGCCAAAACTCACCGAAAGATAGTCGAGGTCATGCGTATAGTTTAAAGCACGGGCAATAAGCTGTTGCCCAACGCCTTCACGCTGACGAGCTGGATGAACTGCTATCCTGCTGACCCGCCGTCCGCGCAATGTCGCTGCCAGTGGATTGCTGCCGTGCGCCGCCAGCGACTGGGCTACCAGATTACCCCGCGGGCGACGAAAACCTGCCCATACCGCCTGGCTGAGTTCTTGAGATAATCCGCCCTCATCCACCAGCCACAGCGCCCCGGCGCTCTCGTTTTCACAAGCCGCCTGGAAAAAATGTTGCCCAGGTGCATCCATCATACGGCGTAAATCCAGCGGCGAAGTCCGGTAGTGCGCACCAGACAATAACTGATAAACCTTTAACGGTGTTTCTGACTCACTTCTCCATAACGTCTGTTCAAATGCGGAAATGACGATATTGCCTTGTGGTGTATGGGTGAAGTTTTCATCGTCAAAAACCAGTGCCTCGCTGACCATTTTTTCCAGCGGGCATCCCTGCGCCCAGCGGATCGGCTGTTGCAATTCGAAACGGTGTAAATGCGGAAAGCGAGCGCAAAATTTCAGCAAAAAACCACGTCCAGTGCCTTCGTAGCCCTGCACCGTAGTGGTTAACAACGTTCGAGGAAAACGCGATACCAGTTGATGCAACAACGGCGCAGGTATGGCCGCGGCTTCGTCAACCACCAGCCAGTCGGCTTGTTCATCGCTGGCTAACAAAGCATCCGGCGCAATAAAGCGAAACTTCTCGCCCGCAAATTGTGCCAGTACATCCGTTGCCGCTTTTGCAGGCGCGGTGACAATCGCACTGCCCGCAATACGAGAAATGAGTTGCCCTGCCAGCGCCGACTTACCGCGCCCACGCGCAGCAGTTACCGCTGCCACGCCCGGCGGCATGGTCAGTAGTTGCTGTAAGAGTTGCTGTTGTTCTGGTTGTGGTGCGCCGGTCGCGGGGTGCCAGTCAGTACGGGGAATAAAATGCGTCAACGTGAACGGCTGGTTTTGCCGCCAGAGGATAGCGTCGTGATCCGCCGTAAGTACGCGTTTGAGGTGCCGGACAAAATGCGGCGTCGCAATAGGGTCAGGGCAATCACTCCAGCGCAGCGAGTCGGCATCAGGTTGGTTCTCCCACTCTTCCCATGCAGGGAGTAACAACACCAGCCAGCTTCCCGCTTTCAACGTTCCGCTAAGTGCTGCAAAGGCAGCGGCATCAAAGCCATGGCGGGCGTCGAATACCGCATGCCGGAACTCGCGCCCAAGTAAAGTTTGTAGCGTCGAGGGAGAACAGTAGTTTTCAGCGACTGGCTGCGGCGAAATCCACAGCCAGTCACCAGGTAAGGCATCACGCAACTTAAGCGCATGCTCAAAACACCAACCCTCTTCCCCGCTCAACACCAGCAAGCGGCGGATCCCTTCACGTTTCATTTGCGCTGTTAATGTGTGAAGCGCAGTCAGTTCAGCCATCCCTGCCCCGAAAGTTAAATGCTTTTACCAAAAGTATTGCATTGTGCCGGATCGCCGCTGTCGAAACCACGTTTAAACCAGCTGTAGCGTTGCTGAGAAGTGCCATGAGTGAAACTGTCTGGTACGACTCGCCCCTGACTTTGCTGCTGTAAACGGTCATCGCCGATGGCCTGCGCCGCGTTCAGCGCTTCTTCCAGATCGCCGGTTTCCAGAACGCCTTGCTGCTGCATGCTATGCCCCCAGACACCGGCAAAACAGTCGGCCTGGAGTTCCATACGTACAGATAAGCGGTTCACTTCCGCCTGCGTCGCGTTTTGTTGCAGTTGACGGACTTTCGGCTCGATGCCTAACAGTTTCTGCACATGATGACCGACTTCATGGGCGATAACGTACCCCTGGGCAAAATCGCCATCCGCGCCAAGTTTGTCTTTCATGTCATCATAGAAGGAGAGATCGATATAAACCGTGCCATCCGCCGGGCAATAGAACGGCCCCATTATGGACTGGCCCGCCCCGCAGCCGGTGCGCGTCATTCCACGATACATGACCAGCTTCGGTTGCTGATAGGTCTTACCCATCTTCTCGAACTGCTGTCCCCAGGTGTCTTCGGTGGTTGCCAGAATCACCGAGGTGAATTTTGCGGCTTCGTCTTCATTTGGGCTAATTGACCGCGTTGATTGCTGCTGGGAAACCGGCTGTCCGGTCATCAACCCGGTTAAATCAACGCCATAGTAGCCTGCAACCAGCACGACTATCAGTAAAATCAGCCCGCCTTTACCGCTTGGCAGACGGAAACCGGGACCGCCCATTGACGGACCACCGGAGCTATTGCGCCTGTCTTCAACATTGTCACTTTCACGTCGCCCTTGCCAACGCATAGATACCTCAACAATATATTCATTATAGAAATGATCGTAGGTGGTTCAGAGGAAGATTACCACAGGAAAGCGGGATGAAATGGCGGAGGAATGAGCGTTCAATGCACATCTTATGAGAGCGGTTGTCTTGCCGTGCCAGCAGCACGGCAAGATGATGAATAGAAAAATCAGTCCAGCTGTACACCCAGGCGGCGGGCGACGGCTTCATAGGCCTCGATCAGGCCACCGAGGCTCTGGCGGAAACGGTCTTTGTCCATTTTCTCCAGCGTTTCTTTGTCCCACAGGCGGCTGCCGTCCGGGGAGAACTCATCGCCCAGTACCACTTCACCTTTGTACAGACCAAACTCCAGCTTGAAGTCGACCAGAATCAGACCAGCATCATCGAACAGTTTTTTCAGCACGTCATTCGCTTTGTAGGTCAGCTCTTTCATACGTGCCAGGTTCTCTTTACTTACCCAGCCAAAGGTTTCGCAGTAAGATTCGTTGACCATCGGATCGTGCATGGCATCGTTTTTCAGGAACAGATCGAACAGCGGCGGGTTCAGCTCAATACCTTCTTCGATTCCAAGACGTTTCACCAGAGAGCCAGCAGCACGGTTACGCACGACACACTCAACCGGCACCATATCCAGCTTTTTCACCAGACATTCGGTATCGGAGAGCAGACGCTCCATTTGAGTCGGGATACCCGCTTCAGCCAGTTTGCTCATAATGAAGTAGTTGAACTTGTTGTTCACCATACCTTTGCGATCAAACTGCTCAATGCGCGCGCCATCCCCTGCTGACGTATCATTGCGGAATTCGAGCACCAACAGGTCCGGGTTTTCCGTGCTGTATACGGTTTTCGCTTTACCACGATACAACTCAGCTTGCTTTTGCATCTTTATCACTCCTGGGTGTGAATTAACGTTTTAAAATCTTTTGCTGTCTGATGTGCCAGATGTTTGTCGAATGCGGCGTGAACGCCTTGTCTGACCTGCGTCCGACAAACAAATTTCGTGCGAATTACCGCTAAAATCGCGTTTTTCTGCCGACGCACACGTTTGCGTATCATATCAGAAAAAAGGGCCGGATGACTCCAGCCCTGTATTTTTACTTGCTAAACGCAGCCTGGAAGACAGCTACCAGTGCGTCGTTCTGACTCTGAGTCAGAGTATGACCTTTCGGATCGATGAACTGTAGGCTACTGCGGTTATCTAAATCACCGACCTGCAGTTTGTAGTCGCCAGATGCCAGTTCAGGATCGCGTGCGCCCAGTTCCTGCCAGTCGCTGTCAGACAGTGGCTTGTAAGTCACGGCCAGGCTTCCCTGAGAACGGGTGCTGTCGGTCACTTTCATACCTACTTTCTCCAGCGCTGCCGGGAGACGCTGCCAGACCACATTGAACGGTGCACGCACCACTAACATCGGTAAACCTGTTTCATCGGCGGCGCTTTGCACATCCATCGTGGCAGCAGAGCGATTCTGTGCAGCGTTCGCGGCGTCAGAGGCAGATTTATCCAGCCCGGCGGAGATCACGTTCATCATCTCCGTGCTGTAACGCTGCATGGAAGCCGGATCAGCAACCGGTTTGCCACCTTGCTCAAGATTGAGCAGTTTGACCTGTACCGCTTGCTGATAACCTTGCGGCTGTACCGAGATTTGATAACGGCCACGATACTGCTCGTCTTCATCCAGACGGTTCCAGTCAACCCAGTCGGTGGTCAGGGTCTGGCTGGCATCATCACGTTTGGTGATGGTGTAGTTTTTCGCCTGAATCACACTAACAACTTGCGGCCACAGAGTGGTGCCGCGACCATTTTCGACCAGCAAGGTTGCGGTATCGCCACTGAACTGGGTACGCGTACCACTGGCCAGCGCAAGCGGCTGTGCCGGTGGACGAATATCCAACGCTTTACCAACGGCACCGCTGCCATTAGTCACCGGGATGGTGTAATCGCCCGATGTAACCGGCAAGATCATTCCCGCCGGAGCGTGAAGTTCAGCCAGCGGTGCGGCATCCAGATAGGATTCATCACCGCTTACCTGGCGCTTGTAACGCGAATCCGAGTTACAGGCTGCGAGTAGCAAAACTAGCGATACACCCGCAACCTTCGCCAGGCGCGACTTTTGTACTGAGTAAGCCATCAAATCTCCCTAAACTTTACAGCAAACCGGCATGTTTAAGCGCCGCTCTGACGATCTCTTTACCGTTGTCGGTAATCGGCGTCATCGGCAGGCGCAACGTGTCGGTCGCTACAAGCCCCAACTCCTTACATGCCCATTTCACCGGGATTGGATTGGGTTCGACAAATAGTTTGTTATGCAACGGCATCAGACGCTGGTTAATAACTCGCGCCTCGGCAAATTGCCCTTCTGCTGCCAGTCTGCACATTTCAGCCATGTCACGCGCGGCAACGTTAGCTGTTACAGAGATCACCCCGTGACCACCTAACTGCATAAAGTCCAGGCCGGTGGCGTCATCACCGCTGAGCAGCAGAAAATCGTCTGAAACCAGCTCTTTGATCTGGTGAACACGGCTTAAGTTCCCCGTTGCCTCTTTAATTGCGACAATATTTTTTACTTTCGCCAGGCGACCAACGGTTTCAGGCAGCATATCGCAGCCAGTACGGGACGGTACATTATACAGAATCTGCGGCAGGTCAGTATGTTCAGCGATGGCTTTGAAATGCTGATACAAACCTTCCTGAGTGGGACGGTTATAGTAAGGGGTTACCGTCAGACAACCGACAACACCGCTGTCGTTGAAACGCTGCGTCAGACTGATGGCTTCAGCCGTCGCATTGGCGCCAGTTCCGGCAATCACCGGAATACGCCCGTCCGCCAGCTCCAATGTCATCATCACTACATCGCCATGTTCATCATGACTCAAAGTAGCGGATTCACCAGTAGTGCCAACAGAAACGATCGCCGAAGTACCGCTGGCGACATGATAATCAATCAGTTTTTTCAGGCTCGACCGGCAGACGTTACCTTTATCATCCATCGGTGTAACAAGCGCAACAATACTTCCCGTGAACATGGGGCCATCCTCTGTGCAAACAAGTTTCTCAATGGTACGTTTGGTCTGGCAATAAAAGCAAGTGACGAGAGACCTGTTGCTTGTTGTATGCCAGTTTTTTTTATGCTTTCCTTATGATTACCTCACCTCTCAAAGGAATAACAGGTTTGACACCGTCATCACAACACTACCTCGTTATCACAGCACTGGGGGCCGATCGCCCCGGGATCGTGAATACGATCACACGTCACGTCAGTAGTTGTGGCTGTAATATTGAAGACAGTCGACTGGCGATGCTGGGGGACGAGTTCACCTTTATTATGCTGCTTTCTGGCTCATGGAATGCCATTACCCTTATTGAATCAACCCTGCCGTTGAAAGGCGCAGAGCTGGATCTCCTCATTGTGATGAAGCGAACCTCCGCCAGACCTCGTCCGCCGATGCCCGCTACGGTATGGGTACAGGTTGATGTGCCAGACTCGCCGCATTTAATTGAGCGTTTTACGGCGCTTTTTGACAACCACAAGATGAACATTGCGGAACTGGTTTCACGCACGCAACCAGCTGAAAACGATAATGTTGCACAACTTCATATTCAGATCACCGCGCACAGTCCGGCATCACATGATTCGGTAAATATTGAGCAAGACTTCAAAGCGCTATGTACAGAATTGAATGCACAAGGCAGTATTAGTGTCGTCAATTATTCACATACTGATGAACAGAATGGAGTTAAGTAATGAATCCACTGAAAGCCGGTGACATCGCACCGAAATTTAGCTTGCCGGATCAAGACGGGGAACAAGTAAATTTAACCGACTTCCAGGGACAGCGTGTTCTGGTCTATTTCTACCCGAAAGCCATGACGCCAGGCTGTACCGTACAGGCCTGTGGCCTGCGAGATAACATGGACGAGTTGAAAAAAGTTGGCGTCGATGTGCTGGGTATCAGCACCGATAAGCCAGAAAAACTTTCCCGTTTTGCTGAAAAAGAGTTGCTTAACTTCACGCTTTTGTCTGATGAAGATCACAGCGTTTGTGAGCAGTTTGGCGTCTGGGGCGAGAAGTCATTCATGGGTAAAACTTATGATGGCATCCATCGTATCAGTTTCCTGATCGACGCTGACGGCAAAATTGAACACGTGTTTGATAATTTTAAAACCAGCGATCACCACGACGTTGTGCTCAACTGGATAAAAGAAAACGCCTGATTCCTTTCTCCAGCGCTGATGCCGTGCCGTCAGCGCTCATCCTGCCTTAATGTGATTTAGCTCACAGCTTATAAGTCCCTACGACACTAGTGCCGAATTGCGTATCCCCGAACGTTTATGTCCATCACTTTTGTATTCTCCTCACGTTGAAAATCATATAACAAACTGAAATAAAAGCACTTTTAATGATGGCATCCTTTATGCATAGCAAGGCGTAACGTTTTGTTTTTATTTAAGGAGCCGACATGAACCGCTTTGTAATGGCCGATCCTCAGTGGTGTACAGGATGTAAAACCTGTCTCGCTGCGTGTTCGGACGTACATAAAAAGCAAGGCTTACAGCAACATCCTCGACTCGCCCTGGTTTGCACACCTGAGCAAACTGCGCCTGTTCAGTGCCATCACTGTGAGGATGCGCCCTGTCAGCAGGTCTGCCCGGTTAACGCAATTTCCCGGCATGACGACGCAATCCAGCTCAATGAAACGCTCTGCATTGGCTGCAAACTCTGTGCATTGGTATGTCCGTTTGGCGCGATAACGGCTGCAGGAAGTGGACCAGTGGACGCGCCAGCGTTATATCAGCACCAGGCTGAGGAGCCACTTAACGATATCCCGGAAAGCTCACCGACATTGCATCCCTTATTACGCTGGCAGGTTGGCGTCCAGGCAGTCGCTGTGAAATGTGATCTCTGTTATTTCCTGCCAGAAGGCCCCGCCTGTATTCGAGCTTGTGCCACTAACGCCCTGCAACTCGTCACAGATAAAGTTTTGCATCAGCAAATGAAGCAAAAACAGCATCTTGCCGCCACGTGTCTGGCAGACACAGGGTTGGATTCATTTTCTTCTACTTCGGAGCAAGGCTGATGGACGCTCTGCAATTATTGTTGTGTTCACTGATGCTATATTTCTTTGCCGGAATCGCGTCGCTGTTCCTTTACGACCTGGATCGCATTGCCATAAAAATTTCCGGCATCGCATCCCTGGCCGGTGGACTGGTCGGTATTGTCAGCGCTCTGACGCAGCTGCACTCTGCTATTCCGCTGGTTACAGAATTTATCACGCCATTCCCCTTCGCCACACTCACTATTCGTATGGATAGCCTTTCAGCTTTTATGCTGCTGGTGATTTCCGTACTGGTCGCGGTGTGTGCTCTCTATTCTCTGGCCTATATGCGTGAATATCTTGGTAAAGGAGCGGCAGCAATCGGCTTCTTTATGAATATGTTTATCGCCTCTATGGTGAGTTTGCTGGTGATGGATAACGCCTTCTGGTTCATCGTGTTCTTCGAGATGATGTCTCTTGCCTCCTGGTTTCTGGTTATCGCCGCTCAGGATAAAGAGTCTATCCGCGCCGGGATGCTTTACTTTTTTATTGCCCATGCGGGTTCGGTATTGATCATGATCGCCTTCTTCCTGATGTGGCGTGAGTGTCATAGTCTCGACTTCGCCAGTTTCCGAACGCTACCGCTTTCACCTGGTCTGGCCTCAGCGGTATTTCTGTTGGGTTTCTTCGGGTTTGGCGCCAAAGCCGGGATGCTCCCTTTGCATAGTTGGCTTCCCCTCGCTCACCCTGCAGCTCCGTCACATGCTTCGGCATTAATGTCGGGAGTAATGGTAAAAATTGGGATTTTCGGCATTTTGAAAGTCTCCATCGACTTGCTGGGTAATAGCGGTTTGCAATTGTGGTGGGGCGTGGTGGTGATCATTTTTGGCGCAGTTTCGGCATTATTAGGTGTCCTGTATGCCCTGGCGGAAAATGATATCAAGCGTCTGCTGGCATGGAGTACCGTGGAAAATGTCGGGATAATCCTCCTCGGTGTGGGGGTGAGTATGGTCGGGCTGTCATTACAATTGCCTGTCATCGCCACGGTTGGGTTACTGGCTGCACTGTTTCATCTGCTTAACCACGCCATGTTTAAAGGCTTGCTGTTTCTCGGTGCGGGGGCTGTTATCGGGCGTCTACACACCCGCGATATGGAAAAAATGGGCGCTCTGGCAAAACGGATGCCACGTACCGCAGCTGCTTTTTTGATTGGATGTGTGGCGATTTCCGCCCTGCCGCCATTAAATGGATTTATCAGTGAGTGGTATACCTACCAGTCACTGTTCGCCATGACGCATTTTGATGCGGTCACCCTGCGTTTGCTTGGACCTGTTGCCATTGTGATGCTGGCTGTTACGGGTGCACTGGCAGCGATGTGTTTTGTCAAATTGTATGGCATTAGTTTTTGCGGTGCGCCACGCAGTAGCGCGGCAGAAGAAGCCCACGAAGCCCCCTGGCAGATGACCGTTTCGTTATTGATCCTCGCGGCACTTTGCATTTTGCTCGGGGTTGGTGCTCGTTGGGTTGCACCGCACATCTTGCAGGTGGTGTTCTCATTTACGCACCTCACATCGCTTCCCGTTGCAGAAAGTTTTGCGCTCCTTCCAGGTACCAGTGATGCAACATTACTCACGCCTTCCGCCCTCTTCCTGTTGCTGATTACTGTACCGCTTATTCCGGCGCTCTACTGGTGGCTGACCCGTTCTCATCGTGCGGCATTTCGTCGTAGTGGTGATGCATGGGCCTGTGGTTATGGCTGGGAAAGCGCAATGGCGCCATCAGCCAGCGGTGTTATGCAACCGATGCGTGTGTTTTTCTCTTCACTGTACAGATTGCGTAATCAGCTTGATCCCAGCGCGTCACTTGCCTGTGGTTTACAGCACGTGACAGAGGGAGCACGGCGTACAGAGCCGTTCTGGGACGATTATCTGATTCGCCCCGTAGTAAACGTGATTCAACGTATTGCACTTCGCGTTCAGCAGCTGCAAAGCGGCGATTTCCGCCTCTATTGTCTGTACGTGGTAGTTGCGTTGGTCGTACTGCTCATCGCTATAGCCCTCTGAGGAGATCATCATGGCTAACTTTTATAACGACGGGTGTCTGATCGTTTTTGCGCTACTCCAGGCGTTAATTATGCTGGCGCTGACGCCGTTGTTTACTGGTATTTCCCGCCAGATCCGTGCCTGGATGCATTCTCGTCGTGGGCCAGACATTTGGCAAGATTATCGTGATATCAACAAGTTACTAAAACGCCAGGAAGTTGCTCCGTCCTCCTCAGGTTTAATGTTTCGCCTGATGCCCTGGGTATTACTCAGTAGCATGATGGTCGTTGCCATGACCTTGCCGTTGTTTTTACGAGAATCACCTTTCGCTGGGGGCGGCGACATGATCACGTTGATTTATCTGCTCGCCCTTTATCGTTTCTTTTTTGCCCTTTCCGGGTTGGATACCGGAAGTCCCTTCGCGGGTGTTGGTGCCTCAAGGGAGTTAGCACTGGGCATTTTGGTGGAACCGATTCTGATCCTCGCCCTGTTGGTGCTGGCACTCATTGCCGGTTCCACGCACATCGCCGTGATCAGTCATACGCTGGCAGGCGGTTGGATTTCACCACTGGCAACGTTGCTGGCACTTCTGGCGTGTGTTTTCGCCTGCTTCATTGAAATGGGCAAAATTCCGTTTGATGTTGCCGAAGCTGAGCAGGAGTTACAGGAGGGGCCGCTAACAGAGTATTCCGGTGCCGGGCTGGCACTGGTGAAATGGGGGTTAGGGCTTAAACAGGTGGTGATGGCGGCGCTCGTTGTCTCGCTGTTTGTACCTTTTGGCAACGCCCCGGATAGCGCCCCGGCTGACCTGTTGCTCTCTTTGATTCTCTCTCTGGGCAAGATTCTGCTGGTTTTTATTCTGGCTTCCATTGTGGAGAACTCACTGGCACGTGGACGCTTTTTGCTCACACACCATTTGACCTGGCTCGGTTTTAGTCTCGCCGCGCTGTCGTATGTCTTTTGGTTAACCGGACTGTAGGGAGGCTTGCAGCCAATGGAAAATCTTGCTTTAACCACGCTCTTGCTACCCTTTATTGGCGCCCTGGTTGTTTCGCTAAGCCCGCAACGTCATGCCGCTAAACTCGGTACGCTGTTTGCCTCGCTCACAACGATTTGTTTGATTTCGCTGGAAGCCGCTTTTTATCAGAGCGGAAAAAGTGCGGTCACGCTGCCACTGGCACAGGTTGGTGATGTGGCACTGTTTGGGCTGGTCATTGACAAAGTAAGTAGCCTGGTGTTGTTTGTGGTGGTCTTTCTCGGCCTGCTGGTCACCATTTACTCAACCGGTTATCTGACCGATAAAAACCGTGAACATCCACACCAGGGTAGCAACCGCTATTACGCTTTTTTGCTGGTGTTTATCGGCGCGATGTCAGGTCTGGTACTCTCATCAACAATTCTCGGTCAGTTGCTATTCTTCGAAATTACAGGCGGATGTTCCTGGGCGTTAATTGGTTATTACCAGAGTGACAAAGCACAGCGTTCTGCAATCAAAGCCCTGCTAATGACTCACGTCGGATCACTGGGGCTTTATATCGCCGCTGCGACACTTTTCCTGCACACCGGTACATTTGCACTCGCTGCACTCAGTGATATTCATGGTGATGCTCGTTACCTGGTCTATGGCGGCATTCTCTTTGCCGCATGGGGTAAATCAGCACAGTTACCCCTTCAGGCCTGGCTGCCAGATGCCATGGAAGCCCCCACACCGATCAGTGCTTATCTACATGCTGCTTCAATGGTGAAAGTTGGGGTTTATATCTATGCCCGTGCGATCCTTGATGGCGGCAATATTCCCATTGAAATTGGCATGATTGGTCTGGTGATGGCACTTGCCACCATCATTTACGGGTTCATGATGTATCTGCCGCAACAGGATATGAAACGTCTGCTGGCATGGTCGACAATTACCCAATTAGGCTGGATGTTCTTCGGGCTTTCGCTGTCTATTTTTGGCTCCCCACTGGCGTTTATCGGCAGTATTGCCTACCTCGTTAACCACGCTTTCGCTAAGAGTCTCTTTTTCTTAATCGCAGGGTCGCTCAGTTTTAGCTGTGGTACTCGCATGCTTCCCAAACTGCGTGGTGTTTTGCGGATACTTCCCCTTGCTGGTATTGGATTCTGTGTCGCTGCGCTAGCGATTACAGGTGTTCCGCCATTTAACGGTTTCTTTAGTAAGTATCCGCTGTTTGCCGCCGGCTTTGCGCTTTCCAGTATTTATCCCGCGCTACTCATCGCCATGATTCTGCTGTTAATCGAATCAGTCGCCAGTTTTGGCTGGTTCATTTACTGGTTTGGACGCGTCGTACCAGGGAAGCCCAGTGACGAAGTTGCGCACGCTTCTCCGTTGCCGTTTTCTATGCGTCTGGTGCTGATTGTGCTCATTGTGATGTCGCTTATCTCCAGCGTAATCGCTGCTGTATGGCTTCAGTAAGGAGTTGAAATATGACGGGTATATCAATTGTTAATAACCTGGCAGGACTCATGATGCTGACTTCACTGTTCGTGATCAGCGTGAAAGGCTTTCGCCTTGCCTGTGTCTTTTACGCTTTTCAGTCACTGGTGTTGGTTTCAATTTTCCTGACTCTTGCCCAATTATTTCAGGCAGAGGAACTGCTGATGTGGTCTGGCAGTGCATTTATCACCAAAGTACTCCTCGTGCCGTTAATCATGATCTGGGCTGTACGCAAAATAACGGTCAACAGGAGCGGGAAGGCGTTGTTCAGCCCGGTCATTATGGCGCTACTGGCTGCGCTGATAGTTCTGCTGTGTGCCTTTGTCATCCGCCCGGTGACATTACCCATGGCTATTGGCCTTAAGCCTGCACTGGCTGTAGCACTGGGTCACTTCTTACTGGGCCTGCTGTGCATCATTAGTCAGCGCAATATTCTGCGTCAGGTATTTGGTTACTGCCTGATGGAAAACGGCTCACATCTGGTCCTTGCTCTCCTTGCCTGGCGTGCACCGGAACTGGTGGAAATTGGTATCGCTACTGACGCCATCTTTGCCGTGATTGTGATGGTGCTGCTGGCAAGAAAGATTTGGCGTACGCATGGCACGCTGGATGTGAACACTCTTACTGCGCTGAAAGGATAATGACATGAGTTATTCTGCCTTGTTTGCCTTACTCCTGATAACGCCGTTGTTCTTCTCGCTGCTCTGTTTTGCCTGTCGGTTGCTGGTCAAAGCACAACGCCATGTCGTTACGTTCCTGCATACAACAGGGATTACGTTGTTATTAATCCTCGCACTTTGGTTGGTGAATATCACTCTCAACGAAGGAGGGATTTTTGCCGCAAATCTGTGGTTACACCTTGATAGCCTGAGTGGCTTATTTCTCGGTTTGCTTGGGGTGATTGGATTCCTTACCGGTATTTATTCTATTGGCTATATGGGTCATGAGGTGGACCACGGAGAGATTTCGCAGAACACGCTGTGTGATTACTACGGTTTTTTCCATCTCTTTTTATTCACCATGTTGTTGGTGGTCACCAGTAATAACCTGATTGTGATGTGGGCAGCGATAGAAGCCACAACATTAAGTTCCGCGTTTCTGGTAGGGATCTACGGTCAACGTTCATCTCTGGAAGCAGCCTGGAAGTACATCATCATCTGTACTGTAGGTGTCGCTTTCGGTTTATTTGGCACGGTACTGGTCTATGCCAATGCAGCCAGCATTATGCCTGATCCAGAACTGGCTATTTTCTGGACAGCGGTGTTGCAACAAGCTCCGTTGCTTGATCCGATGTTAATGCTGCTGGCGTTTGTATTTGTGTTGATCGGTTTTGGCACCAAAATCGGTCTGTTCCCGATGCACGCCTGGCTACCTGACGCTCACAGTGAAGCCCCAAGCCCGGTGAGTGCCCTGCTCTCTGCCGTTTTACTGAATTGCGCGTTACTGGTACTCATCCGCTACTACGTCATCATTTGCCAGAGCATCGGCAACGACTTCCCGAACAAACTGTTGTTGATATTTGGCATGTTGTCCGTTGCTGTAGCCGCGTTTTTCATCCTTGTGCAACGTGATATGAAACGCCTGCTGGCCTATTCCAGTGTGGAAAATATGGGGCTGGTTGCCGTGGCGTTGGGCATTGGTGGGCCATTAGGAATTCTGGCTGCACTACTCCATACCTTAAATCATAGTCTGGCTAAAACGCTGTTGTTCTGTGGTTCTGGCAATGTGTTGCTGAAATACGGCACGCGGGATCTGAATGTTATTCGCGGCATGTTAAAGATCATGCCATTCAGTGCCGTGTTGCTGGGAGCAGGCGCACTGGCGCTTGCCGGGATGCCACCTTTCAATATCTTCCTCAGTGAGTTTATGACCATTACCGCCGGGCTGGCGCGTCAACATTTGGTGCTCACCATTGTACTGCTGTTGTTACTGACTCTGGTGTTGGCAGGGCTGGTGCGGATGGCCGCACGGGTGTTGTTTGCCAGGCCACCAGAAGCGGTGATTCGTGGAGAAATAAGCTGGCTCACCACCACGCCAATGGCTTTGCTGGTGGTCATGATGCTGATGATGGGGACAGATATTCCTCAGCCGATCATCAGGATTCTCCAAAACGCATCAGTTATTGTCCTCGCAGGGACGGATGAATCTCCGGCACAAATTATGAGCTGGCAAGACTTCATCACAACAGACACGGCTTCATTACCGGAGAGTAAAAGTGAACGTTAATACCACAAATAATCGCGGCGAAGCGTGTCTGGCCGCCCTGAAAATACAATTTCCCGGCGCGGTGCTGGACGAAGAACGACAAACCTCCGAGCAGGTCACTATTACGGTAAAAATTAACCTGCTGCCTGATGTTGTTCATTATCTTTATTATCAACACGATGGTTGGTTACCGGTACTTTTTGGCAATGATGAACGAACTTTAAATGGTCACTACGCCGTTTACTATGCCCTTTCGATGGAAGGGACAGAAAAGTGTTGGATTGTGGTGAAAGCGCTGGTTGATGCCGAAAGTCGGGAATTTCCCTCTGTTACACCACGCGTACCCGCTGCCGTTTGGGGGGAGCGTGAAATTCGTGATATGTACGGCCTCATTCCTGTGGGTCTGCCAGATCAGCGACGCCTGGTGTTGCCGGATGACTGGCCGGAAGATATGCATCCGTTGCGAAAAGACGCGATGGATTATCGCCTGCGCCCGGAGCCGACAACTGATGTCAAAACATATCCGTTTATTAATGAAGGTGATAGTGACGCGCGAGTGATCCCTATTGGCCCGCTGCATATCACTTCCGATGAACCCGGTCACTTCCGCCTGTTCGTTGATGGCGAACAGATTGTTGATGCCGATTACCGCCTGTTTTATGTCCATCGTGGCATGGAAAAACTGGCGGAAACGCGCATGGGCTATAATGAAGTGACCTTCTTATCTGACCGCGTATGCGGTATCTGTGGCTTTGCGCACAGCGTAGCCTATACCACCTCGGTGGAAAATGCGCTGGGCATTGTGGTGCCGCAACGGGCACACACTATCCGTTCGATTCTTCTGGAAGTAGAACGCCTGCATAGCCATCTGCTTAACCTTGGCCTCTCCTGTCATTTCGTCGGTTTTGATACCGGCTTTATGCAATTTTTCCGTGTGCGGGAAAAGTCGATGACAATGGCTGAGTTGCTGACCGGGTCACGTAAAACCTATGGGCTGAATCTGATTGGTGGCGTGCGACGCGATATTCTTAAAGAGCAGCGACTGCAAACGCTGAAACTGGTCCGTGAGATGCGTGCCGATGTGTCAGAGTTGGTGGAGATGCTGCTTGCCACGCCGAATATGGAACAGCGTACCCAGGGAATTGGTATTCTCGACCGACAAATCGCCCGCGATTACAGCCCCGTTGGGCCGTTGATTCGTGGCAGTGGTTTTGCCCGTGACTTGCGCTTTGATCACCCCTACGCCGACTATGGCAACATTCCCAAAACACTGTTTACCTTCTCTGGCGGCGATGTGTTCTCCCGCGTGATGGTGCGCGTCAAAGAAACGTTCGATTCGCTGGCGATGCTGGAATATGCCCTCGACAACATGCCGAATACGCCGTTGCTTACTGAAGGTTTTAGCTATAAACCACACGCATTCGCGCTGGGCTTTGTGGAAGCACCACGCGGCGAAGATGTGCACTGGAGCATGCTGGGTGATAACCAGAAATTATTCCGCTGGCGCTGTCGTGCTGCTACCTACGCTAACTGGCCAGTCCTGCGCTATATGCTACGCGGTAATACCGTTTCTGATGCCCCCCTGATTATCGGCAGCCTTGATCCCTGCTATTCCTGTACTGACCGCGTGACGCTGGTTGATGTGCGTAAGCATCAGTCAAAAACCGTGCCGTATAAAGAGATCGAGCGCTATGGCATTGATCGTAACCGCTCACCGCTGAAGTAAGGACAGAAAATGCTGAAATTACTCAAAACCATTATGCGCGCCGGTGAAGCAACGGTGAAATATCCTTTCGCGCCGCTGGAAGTTAGCCCTGGTTTTCGGGGCAAGCCGGAACTGGATGCCGCGCAGTGTATTGCCTGTGCTGCCTGTGCTTCCGCCTGCCCGGCCAATGCGCTGACCATCCTGACGGATGAACAACAAGATACCCGCACCTGGCAACTTTTTCTTGGTCGCTGCATTTACTGCGGGCGCTGTGAAGAGGTCTGCCCAACAAGGGCAATCACGTTGTCAGAAAATTTTGAGCTGACCGTAACGAACAAAGCCGATCTTTACACCCGTGCAACCTTCCACCTGCAACATTGCAAGCAATGCGGTAAACCTTTTGCCGCGCAGAAATCAGTCGATGTGGCGGTGAAATTACTCACTCAGCAACTTAACGCTGAACAAAATGAACAATTTTTGCGCCAGCAAGCCAGCATTTGCCCTGGCTGCAAACAGCACGCTGCGCTGGTTAATGGTTGTGTGAAAAATCTCTCTTCGGGAAATCGGGAGGCACAATGAGTTCGATGCTAAAAACCCATCGTCAACATGTTAGCCAGCCGATGGTCCAGGATGAGCAAACGCAACAAATGAAACAGCTACTGCTCAAAGATATTCGTCGTTCAGCTTATGTCTATCGTGTGGATTGTGGCGGTTGCAACGCCTGTGAAATTGAAATATTCGCGGCCATTACGCCTGTATTTGATGCTGAGCGCTTTGGTATCAAAGTCGTCTCCTCACCACGCCACGCCGACATTTTGCTTTTTACTGGCGCAGTAACGCGAGCGATGCGTATGCCTGCATTGCGGGCTTACGAATCAGCCCCCGATCATAAAATTTGTGTCTCTTACGGCGCTTGCGGTGTGGGTGGCGGAATTTTTCACGATCTCTACTGTGTGTGGGGCGGCAGCGACACCATCGTGCCTGTTGACGTTTGGATCCCCGGTTGCCCTCCGACACCTGCCGCCACCATTCATGGCTTTGCTGTAGCACTGGGGTTGTTGCAACAAAAAATTCACGCGGAAGATTACGTTGAGAGTGCGGCTGAAGCTCCGCAACTTCTGTGGCCGCAAATTCTTCCGTCTCAGCGAATTGCCATAGAGCGGGAAGCGCGGAGACTGGCTGGTTATCGCCAGGGGCGGGAAACCAGTGATCGCGTATTACGACTGTTAAGTGATGATCCCAGTGGGCAACAACTGGCGCACTGGTTAGAACAAGAGAGCGATCCACGTCTTAATCAGATTGTTGATCGTCTGTTGGTGATACTTCGGGGGACTAATGGCTGATATCAGCGACGAGATCGTCTTCTGGACACTGCGACAGAAGTTTGTCGACAGCGGTACAGCAATGCCAGAGAAGAGTTCACAAGTGATGTACTACTCACTGGCAATTGGGCATCACGTTGGTGTGATTGACTGTCTGCGGGTGGCACTGCGCTGCCCGCTGGCTGAGTACCATCAGTGGATTGCATCACTTGAAGATGAACAGGCCCAGCGCAAAATGCAGGGGGTCGTAACCTTTGGTGAAATTATCATTGATAGCACTCACATTAGCCTTTTGGCAAAGGCGTTTACGCCACTTACAAAGAATGCAGAATCACCGTGGAAGCGACTGAGTGACCAGATGATGAAGCTTCTGGACGATATCGCCCATGAGCCAGCGATCTATTTGCTGGCAAGGAAAATAACAGGATCAGGGATACGATGACAAAATTTGACGAGGCGATGCTCGCCCCGCCGGAAGATAACATGATGGCAGAAACGATCAGTGGCTTGTTACAGCGTCTGACGCCGCAAAGTGGCAAAGAATCATTATTACAAGCCTTTATGCCACTTTTACCGCCTTTTAGCGCGGTGCAGCTCATTGAACTGCATTTTCCTGGAAGCCGCGTCTGGTATCGCTGTTTCGAAGAGGGCATAAGCGAAACCGCTGCCGGAGGTTATCAGGGAACCGTTGTCGATTGTTCGCTCCATGCTGTATTACTGAGCGACATGTTAATGGTTGAGATTCGTTTTATTCGCACCAAAGGAAGTAAGTTCTCGGTGCAGGATAGCTCACTTTTCAACTGGTTAGTGCGCATTATGACACCAGTGCTGGAGTCTCTACTGGGGCAGGCGGAACAGCAGGCAACACTGCACACACTGATTAAAGAACGTGATCATCATCGGGTGCTGGTGGATATCACCAATGCAGTGCTCACACACCGCGACCGGGATGAATTAATTGCTGATGTCACACGCGAGATCCATCATTTCTTCGGCATCACCTCAGTAGGTATGGTGCTGCACGATAATCGCCCTTCCGCAGGCTTTGTCCTCGATATTACCCATTTCTCCCCTACACCTGCAGAGCGTTTGCAACGTCCGCTGGCGGTGGAAAGCGCATTAATGCAGCGTATATCCGGGAGTAATCAACACGCATTACTTCACCAGGCAGAAGATCCCCTTTTGTGGCAGCACGATCCTTTATTACAGGATTTGCATTCCTCCGGGCTTTCCTGCGCATTACTGTTACCCCTTACCTTTGGTCGTCATACTTCCGGGTTGTTGCTTTTGGCTCACAGTTCATCGTGTTTGTTTAGCGATGAAAATTGCACGCTTTTGCAACATATCGCTAACCGGATTGCCATTGCGGTCGATAATGCCGATGCGTGGCATAACATGAACGATCTGAAAGAGCAGTTAAAGCAAGAAAATAACCAACTTAACGAACAGTTACACTGCTCTCAACACGTCGGCGATATCATTTATCAAAGCCAGGTGATGGAAGAGTTACTCCAGCAAGTGGGAATTGTGGCGCAAAGTGACAGTACCGTCCTGCTTTGCGGTGAAACAGGTACCGGAAAAGAGGTGATTGCGCGTACCATCCACCAGCTCAGTCTGCGCCATGACAAACCGCTGGTGAAAATTAACTGCGCAGCCATTCCTGCTGCACTGCTGGAAAGCGAGTTGTTTGGTCATGACAAAGGGGCGTTTACCGGGGCTATTAATACTCATCGCGGTCGCTTTGAAATTGCTGATGGCGGGACGCTATTTCTTGATGAGATTGGCGATCTACCGCTGGAGTTACAACCAAAGCTATTACGAGTATTACAGGAAAAAGAAATTGAACGACTAGGAGGAAACCGCACCATTCCGGTAAACGTGCGAGTCATTGCCGCCACTAACCGCGATTTATGGCAGATGGTGGAAGATCGTCAGTTCCGTAGTGATCTGTTTTATCGGTTGAACGTATTTCCTCTGGAATTGCCACCACTGCGTGATCGACCGGAAGATATTCCCCTTCTGGCGAAATATTTCACGCAAAAAATGGCGCGTAGTATGAAACGCAAAATTGATGCCATCTCAACCGACACCCTGCGCCAGCTGATGTCATGGGAATGGCCGGGTAATGTGCGGGAGCTGGAGAATGTGATTGAACGTGCTGTTTTGCTTACCCGCGGTGGTAGTCTCAATCTTCATCTTCATCCACGACAAACGCGCTTGCTACCTGCGATGAGTGAAAACAGTTTTACTCAAGGACAAATGGCGCAAATGTTTAATCCTGCTACGCCTGAAAATGATGAAGAAGAACGGCTACGGATTATTCAGGTATTGCGCGAGACAAACGGTATTGTGGCAGGGCCTCGTGGCGCGGCAACGCGTCTGGGGATGAAACGCACCACGTTGTTGTCCCGAATGCAGCGCCTTGGGATCGCAGTACGTGAAGTGCTTTAGAAAATTGGCCCGATGAAACATTCACCGGGCCCTGAGATTAACTGTCGCTAACCTGCCCGTCAGGCCAGGCATGAATGACAGCTTTGATTAACGTTGCCAGCGGAATGGCAAAGAAAACGCCCCAGAATCCCCATAAACCGCCAAAGATCACCACTGACAGAATTATCACTAAGGGATGGAGATTCACCGCTTCGGAAAACAGCACAGGAACCAACAGGTTGCCGTCCAGTGCCTGGATAATGAGATAGACTGCGAAGCAGCTCCAGAACTCCGTTCCAAGCCCAAACTGAAACAGGGCCACACACACTACCGGAATGGTCACCACAAAAGCGCCAATGTAAGGGATCAGAACAGAGAATCCCACCAGTACAGCCAACAGCAACGAGTAATTCAGACCAAACAGCAAAAAGCCCAGCCAGGTCGCCACACCAACGACGACCATCTCCAACACTTTACCGCGAATATAATTAGTGATTTGTTGGTTCATCTCCTGCCAGACTTGCCCGGCCAGACCACGGTTACGCGGTAACACCCGACGTACAGCGTTCAGCATCTGTTGCTTATCTTTGATCAGGAAAAAGACCATCAACGGTACTAACACCAGATAAACAGCAAGAGTCAGCAAGCCCACCAGCGACGCTAACGAAAATTTTACGACCGAATCGCTTATCGACAACATGCGGGTACGCATATTCTCGGCCATGGCATCGATGATGCCTGCGTCCATCAGTGCCGGATAACGCCGTGGTAACGTGGCAGCAAAATCAGACAGCTTGTTCAACATTCCGGGCATATCGCGGATTAAATAGATGCCCTGCTGCCAGACAATTGGCAGGACGACAAACGCCATCAACAGGAGGATACCCACAAAGACGATCAACACCAGCGACGTTGCCAGGCTTCGGGAGCAACCGATCGACTCCAGGCGAGCAGTAGGCCACTCAAGCAGATAAGCCAGTACAATGGCTACCAACAATGGCGCCAACAGGCCACTGAAAAAGAAAATAATACCGAATCCGGCAACCAGGATAACCAGCAAGGCGATCGCCTCGGGGTCGCTAAAACGACGGCGATACCATTGCATTAACATTTCAAGCATAAAAACCTGTCCCTGAATCTTGATAGCGGGATTGCGATCCCGAATTGTATCGAAATGTCACAAAAAAGACTTCGCTTTTTATGGCTGATTCAGGAAACTGAAACGTTATTCCCGTCATGTGTTTTCAGGTTTACCCGCAAACCCTGGCGCAACGGGAACAATACTCCACAGCATGGGTCAAATGGTTATCTCAAAAAATACAGGACAGAGGTTATGTTCAGGCAGTTGAAAAAAAACCTGGTTGCAACGCTCATCGCAGCAATGACTATTGGTCAGGTGGCACCGGCATTTGCCGATTCGGCTGATACCCTGCCGGATATGGGAACCTCAGCAGGAAGCACACTCTCTATCGGTCAGGAAATGCAGATGGGCGATTATTACGTCCGCCAGCTGCGAGGCAGCGCCCCACTGATAAACGATCCACTTCTTGATCAATACATCAATTCACTGGGTATGCGGCTGGTTTCACACGCCGACTCCGTAAAAACGCCCTTCCATTTCTATCTGATCAATAACGACGAAATTAACGCCTTTGCTTTTTTTGGCGGCAATGTGGTGCTGCATTCGGCACTCTTTCGCTATGCCGATAACGAAAGCCAGTTAGCGTCGGTCATGGCCCACGAAATTTCTCACGTTACCCAGCGCCATTTGGCCCGCGCAATGGAAGATCAAAAGCGTAACGCTCCACTGACATGGGCCGGTGCGTTAGGCTCTATTTTACTGGCAATGGCCAGTCCGCAGGCAGGGATGGCAGCATTAACCGGTACACTGGCGGGAACGCGTCAGGGGATGATCAGCTTTACGCAACAAAACGAACAAGAAGCTGACCGCATCGGTATTCAGGTACTGCAACGCTCGGGGTTTGATCCGCAGGCAATGCCAACGTTCCTTGAAAAACTGCTCGACCAGGCACGTTACTCTTCCCGGCCACCAGAAATTTTGTTAACTCACCCATTGCCGGAAAGCCGTCTGGCAGATGCCCGCAACCGCGCTAATCAGATGCGCCCAATGGTGACGCAATCGTCAGAGGATTTTTATCTGGCCAAAGCACGTACGCTGGGAATGTACAATTCCGGACGCAACCAGTTAACCAACGATCTTCTTGATGAATGGGCCAAAGGTAACATTCGCCAACAGCGGGCCGCGCAGTATGGTCGGGCGTTACAGGCAATGGAAGGCAGTAAATATGGCGAAGCACGTATAATCCTCCAGCCACTGCTGACGGCAGAACCGAATAATGCCTGGTATCTTGATCTGGCAACGGATATTGATCTTGGTGAGAAAAAAGCCAGTGATGCGATTAATCGCCTGAAAAATGCCCGTGATTTGCGTACTAACCCGGTATTGCAGCTCAACCTCGCAAATGCTTACCTGCAAAGTGGGCAGCCACAGCAGGCGGCAACAATCCTGAATCGCTACACCTTTAACAATAAAGATGACGGCAATGGTTGGGATCTACTGGCACAGGCTGAAGCCGCGTTGAATAATCGCGATCAGGAACTGGCAGCACGGGCAGAAGGTTATGCCCTGGCGGGGCGTCTCGATCAGGCCATCTCCCTATTGAGCAGTGCCAGTTCACAGGTCAAATTAGGCAGTCTGCAACAGGCCCGTTATGATGCTCGCATCGATCAGCTGCGCCAGCTGCAAGAACGCTTTAAACCTTATACCAAGATGTAATTCGTATTAAAGGAAGAACAATGAACAAAACGGTAAAAATTTACCATAACCCTCGTTGCTCCAAGAGCCGTGAAACACTTTCCTTGCTGAAGGAAAATGGCGTGGACGCAGAAGTTGTGCTCTATCTTGAGACACCTGCTGATGGCAAAACGCTGCGTGAGTTGCTGCAAATGCTTGGGATGAGCAGCGCCCGCGAACTGATGCGCCAGAAAGAGGATCTGTATAAAGAATTAAATCTGGCAGACAGCAGTCTCAGTGAAGATGCTTTGATTCAGGCAATGGTGGACCATCCGAAGCTGATGGAACGCCCGATTGTGGTGGCGAATGGTAAAGCGCGGATAGGTCGTCCACCTGAGCAAGTTCTGGAAATTGTCAGCTAATAAAACGTAACGCCGTGGCTAACCCTACGGCGTTTACAGTTTCAGGATCTCTTTTACAAATGGAATGGTGAGTTTGCGCTGAGCGGTAATCGATGCCCGATCAAGTTGATCAAGTGTCATAAACAGTGTGCGCATTTCACGATCAAGTCGTTTCAGCAGGAAGCGTCCCACATCTTCAGGTAACTCAAAGCCGCGTAAACGGGCGCGTAACTGTAATGCTTGCAATTTATCCTCATCAGATAACGGCTGCAGTTTATAAATCTGCCCCCAGTCAAGCCGTGATGCAAGATCCGGCAACCCCAGGTTTAACTGGCGTGGAGGGCGATCACCGGTGATCAACAGACGCGTTTTGCCTGACTCCAGAATGCGGTTATAGAGATCAAAAATCGCCATTTCCCACAATTCGTCGCCTGCAATACATTCAATGTTATCGATACAGACCAGCGAAAGTTGTTCCATTCCGTCCAGAACTTCCGGTACGAACCAGGTACGCTTATCCAGCGGTACATAGCCAACGGCATCACCACGTTGAGAAAGTTCCGCGCAGGCTGCATGCAGCAAATGGCTGCGCCCCGCACCTTCGCGCGCCCAGAGATAGATGTAACCGCTATGTTCCTGACGCAGCACGTTTTGCAGCGCGGCCAGTAAAGAGGAGTTATCCCCCGGCCAGAAACTTGCGAAGGTTTCATCGTCAGGAAGATAAAGTGGCAAAGAGAGCTGTGCCGGTGTGTTCAGAGATACCTCAACCAGGGATTTCACAAAATCGTGAGAAGTTTACCACAGAATTACATGATGTTAGAACCGGGCAGCGGAACTGCCCGGTTGCTACTTTACTTCTGCGGTGTATCTGCGTCTTCTGCTTCCAGAATAACCTCTTCCGGGCGCATGACACCAATCAGTTTAAAGATCAGACTCAGGCCGATCCCTACGATCGTAGCCAGGGCCATACCTTTCAGCTCTGCGGCACCGATATGCACCTTCGCGCCACTGACACCGATAATCAAAATAACCGAAGTCAGGATCAGGTTCTGTGCTTTGTTGTAATCCACTTTTGATTCAATCAGGACACGAATACCCGACGCCCCAATGACTCCGTATAACAGCAGCGATACACCGCCCATAACTGGCAGTGGGATCATCTGAATGGCAGCGGCCAGTTTCCCGACACAAGAAAGCAGAATAGCGATAATCGCCGCACCGCCGATGACCCAGGTACTGTAGACGCGAGTAATGGCCATGACACCAATGTTTTCACCGTAGGTGGTATTCGGCGTAGAACCAAAGAAACCAGAAATCACGGTCGACAGGCCATTAGCAAACATCGAACGGTGCAGACCCGGATCACGGATCAGATCTTTTTTCACGATATTCGCCGTTACCACCAGATGACCGACATGTTCCGCAATCACCACCAACGCTGCTGGCAGAATCGTAAGAATAGCAAACCACTCAAAACGCGGCGTATAGATAGTCGGTAATGCAAACCAGTGGGCGTTCACAATTGGTGTGGTATCAACCATTCCCATCACAAACGAAAGGGCATAACCCACCAGCACACCGATAAGAATCGGGATTATCGCCAGGAAACCACGAAACAATACGGACCCCAGTACCGTGACTGACAGCGTCACCAGGGAAACAAAAATCGTTTTACCATCAGGTGCCTGACCTTCTGCTGGCAGTAACCCGGCCATGTTCGCTGCAACGCCCGCCAGTTCAAGACCAATGACGGCAACGATTGCGCCCATGGCAGCTGGTGGGAACATAACATCCAGCCAACCAGTCCCTGCTTTCTTCACAATAAAAGACACCAGGCAAAACAGTACACCACACATGATAAAACCACCCAGTGCCACTTCATAACCTAACGGCAGCAACAGCAAAACCGGGGAGATAAAAGCGAAACTGGACCCGAGATAGGCGGGGATTTTTCCTTTACAGATAAAGAGATACAGCAAGGTTCCGATGCCGTTGAATAACAGAACGGTTGCCGGATTAATATTAAACAGAACGGGCACCAGTACAGTTGCACCAAACATGGCGAACAGGTGTTGCAAACTAAGCGGGATTGTCTGTAAAAGCGGCGGTCTTTCACTCACCCCGATAGCACGGCGCGTCATAGTGTTTTCCTCTACGATTAAGTTTATTAGCGTTTTAGTCAAAAAAAAGCCGACTCTTAAAGTCGGCTAAGAAAGAATTTATTATTTATTTCGTACCAAAAATTTTGTCACCGGCGTCGCCAAGACCCGGAATGATGTATCCGTGCTCGTTCAACCCCTGATCGATAGATGCTGTATAGAGTTCCACGTCCGGGTGGGCTTTTTCCAGCGCCGCGATACCTTCCGGCGCGGCAACCAGCACCAGCACTTTAATGCTGCTGCAGCCCGCTTTTTTCAGCAGGTCGATGGTGGCAATGACAGAACCACCGGTTGCCAGCATTGGATCAACGATCAGCGCCATACGCTCATCGATATTGGAAACCAGTTTCTGGAAATACGGTACTGGCTCAAGGGTTTCTTCGTTACGGTACATCCCGACCACACTGATACGTGCGCTCGGTACGTTTTCCAGTACGCCTTCCATCATGCCAAGACCAGCACGCAGGATCGGTACAACGGTAATTTTTTTGCCTTTGATTTGATCGACTTCAACCGGACCGTTCCACCCTTCAATCGTAACCTTCTCGGTTTCCAGGTCGGCGGTCGCTTCATATGTTAACAGGCTGCCAACTTCCGAGGCGAGTTCACGAAAGCGTTTAGTGCTAATATCGGTCTCACGCATCAGCCCAAGCTTGTGTTTGACGAGTGGGTGTTTCACTTCCACGATCTTCATACTCTTCTCCTATCCTCAGACGAGTGGCAACCTAAAAAAAAATCGACGGATTATACCGCTTTTCATCCTCGCCGCAATACATTGAAGACATGATATCGATCAATCATTCATCTGCTGGTTAAAAAATAGCAGATAAAGCATGTTCAACACAGGCTCGCAAACGTTTGCTTAGCCTGATAGAATTGCGCCGAAATTATTCTGTTAACGCTAGTAAATGCGTGGGGACCTAAGCAGTGACCGAAAAAACCTCTCTTAGCTATAAAGATGCCGGTGTTGATATCGACGCAGGTAATGCTCTGGTTGATCGAATCAAAGGCGTAGTAAAGAAAACGCGCCGCCCGGAAGTCATGGGTGGTCTGGGCGGTTTCGGTGCGCTGTGCGCTTTGCCGCAAAAATATCGTGAACCGGTTTTGGTTTCCGGCACTGATGGCGTTGGCACCAAGCTGCGTCTGGCGATGGATTTACAGCGTCATGACACTATTGGTATCGACCTGGTAGCGATGTGCGTCAACGATCTGGTGGTACAGGGTGCTGAACCTCTGTTTTTCCTTGATTACTACGCGACCGGCAAACTGGATGTTGATACCGCATCTTCCGTTATTAGCGGTATCGCGGAAGGCTGCCTGCAATCTGGTTGTGCTCTGGTTGGTGGTGAAACCGCAGAAATGCCAGGTATGTACCACGGCGAAGATTATGACGTTGCCGGTTTCTGCGTTGGAGTGGTGGAAAAATCAGAAATTATCGACGGTACGAAAGTAACCGATGGCGATGTACTGATTGCTCTTGGTTCCAGCGGTCCGCACTCCAATGGTTATTCGTTGGTGCGCAAAATACTCGAAGTCAGTGGTTGCGATCCACAAACCACGCAGCTCGCTGGTAAACCATTAGCAGACCACCTGCTGGCACCGACTCGCATCTATGTGAAATCGGTACTGGAATTGATCGACAAGGTTGATGTTCATGCTATTGCTCACCTGACGGGGGGTGGCTTCTGGGAAAATATTCCTCGCGTACTGCCAGAAAATACTCAGGCAGTAATTGATGAATCCTCCTGGCAGTGGCCGGAAGTGTTTAACTGGCTGCAAACTGCGGGTAACGTCAGCCGCCACGAAATGTATCGCACCTTTAACTGTGGCGTCGGCATGATCATCGCTCTGCCAGAAGCGGAAGTCGAAAACGCCCTCGCCCTGCTCAATGCCAACGGTGAAAAGGCCTGGAAAATTGGGGTGATTAAAGCCTCTGATGCCGAACAACGTGTGGTTATTGCTTGATGAATATTGTGGTGCTTATTTCCGGCAACGGAAGCAATTTGCAGGCAATCATCGATGCCTGCAAAGTCAATAAAATCAAAGGCACCGTACGGGCAGTCTTCAGCAATAAGGCCGACGCGTTCGGCCTTGAACGTGCCAGGGAAGCGGGTATCCCAACGCATGTATTGTCAGCGAATGATTTTGCTAACCGCGACGCTTTTGACAAGCAACTTATTGCTGAGATTGACAACTACACGCCCGATGTTGTGGTGCTGGCGGGTTTTATGCGTATTTTAAGCCCGACATTTGTGGAGCATTACGCAGAAAAGTTGCTGAATATTCATCCCTCTTTGCTACCTAAATATCCAGGGCTTCATACCCATCGCCAGGCTCTGGAAAATGGTGATAAAGAGCATGGAACATCCGTGCATTTTGTCACAGATGAACTGGACGGTGGCCCGGTAATATTACAGGCCAGAGTGCCGGTGTTTGCAGGTGATACTGAAGATGATGTGACGGCTCGTGTGCAAACGCAGGAACATGCCATTTATCCTCTGGTCATTAGTTGGTTTGTTGATGGTCGGTTGAAAATGCGCGATAACGCCGCCTGGCTGGATGGTAAACGTCTGCCTCCTCAAGGCTATGCGGCTGACGAATAACTATTTTTTTCTGTTCCTCACGGTTCTGCTTGCGTGAGGAACGCTCTTCCCCGCCGTGTTCTCTACGTCATTTAACAGCATTTAAAATCGGTTCTCCACCGACTTTAACCATACTTGTCTGACACTGTTGGACATCTGGTCAATATGCTCGTCATAATAACCCGGCAGTTTCCCGTGAATAAAACGGAGTAAAAGAGGTAATGGGTCAGGAAAAGCTATACATCGAGAAAGAGCTCAGTTGGTTAGCGTTTAATGAACGCGTGCTCCAGGAAGCAGCGGATAAATCCAATCCGCTGATTGAAAGGATGCGTTTCCTGGGGATCTATTCCAATAACCTTGATGAGTTCTATAAAGTCCGCTTCGCCGAACTGAAGCGCCGTATCATTATTAGCGAAGAACAAGGTTCGAACTCACATTCTCGCCATCTGTTAGGTAAAATCCAGTCCCGCGTTTTGAAGGCCGATCAGGAATTTGACGGCCTGTACAACGAGCTACTACTTGAGATGGCACGTAATCAAATTTTCCTGATTAATGAACGGCAACTGTCGGTTAATCAACAAATTTGGCTGCGTCATTACTTTAAGCAGTACCTTCGCCAACACATTACCCCGATTTTAATTAACCGTGAAACGGACCTGGTGCAGTTCCTGAAAGATGACTACACCTATCTGGCGGTGGAAATTATCCGTGGAGATTCCATTCGTTATGCACTCCTGGAAATACCTTCAGATAAAGTGCCACGCTTTGTGAATCTGCCCCCGGAAGCTCCGCGTCGTCGCAAGCCAATGATTTTGCTGGACAATATTCTCCGTTACTGCCTGGATGATATCTTCAAAGGCTTTTTTGATTATGACGCCTTAAATGCCTATTCCATGAAGATGACTCGTGATGCCGAGTACGACCTGGTGCACGAAATGGAATCCAGTCTGATGGAGTTGATGTCGTCCAGCCTGAAACAGCGCCTGACGGCTGAACCTGTGCGGTTTGTTTATCAACGTGATATGCCCGACGCATTAGTCGAAGTGCTGCGCGAGAAATTAACCATTTCTCGTTATGACTCTATTGTTCCTGGCGGACGTTATCATAACTTTAAAGACTTTATTAATTTCCCCAATGTTGGCAAAGCGAATCTGGTAAATAAGCCGCTGCCGCGGTTGCGCCATATCTGGTTTGATAAAGATAAATTCCGTAACGGTTTCGATGCTATCCGCGAACGTGACGTGCTGCTCTATTATCCTTATCACACCTTTGAACATGTGCTGGAATTGCTGCGTCAGGCCTCTTTCGATCCCAGTGTACTGGCAATCAAAATCAATATTTATCGCGTAGCGAAAGACTCTCGCATCATTGATTCAATGATCCATGCCGCTCACAACGGTAAAAAAGTCACCGTGGTGGTTGAATTACAGGCCCGTTTTGATGAAGAAGCCAATATTCACTGGGCAAAGCGCCTGACAGAAGCTGGCGTACATGTGATTTTCTCTGCACCTGGGCTAAAAATACACGCCAAGCTGTTCCTGATTTCGCGTAAAGAAGGCGATGAAGTTGTGCGTTACGCCCATATCGGTACGGGTAACTTCAACGAAAAAACCGCGCGCCTGTATACCGATTACTCGTTACTGACCGCCGACGCTCGTATCACCAATGAAGTACGCCGGGTGTTTAACTTTATTGAGAATCCCTATCGTCCGGTAACCTTCGATTATCTGATGGTTTCACCGCAAAACTCACGTCGGTTACTGTATGACATGATCGACCGGGAAATTGCCAATGCTCAACAGGGCTTACCCTCTGGTATTACCCTGAAACTGAACAACCTGGTAGACAAAGGACTGGTAGACAGACTTTATGCGGCATCCGGTTCCGGTGTGCAGGTCAATTTGTTAGTACGTGGTATGTGTTCACTGATCCCTCACCTTGAGGGCATCAGCGATAACATTCGGGCTATCAGCATTGTTGACCGATATCTGGAACATGACCGGGTCTATATTTTTGAAAACGGCGGCGACAAGCAGGTCTGGCTCTCCTCTGCGGACTGGATGACGCGCAATATTGATTATCGTATTGAGGTGGCAACTCCGATTCTGGACCCACGCCTGAAGCAGCGTGTTCTGGATATCATTGATATTTTGTTTAGCGACACAGTAAAAGCACGTTTTATCGATAAAGAGCTGAGTAACCGCTATGTGCCACGCGGCAATCGCCGCAAAGTTCAGGCACAACTGGCGATTTACGATTATATCAAATCACTTGAACAACCCGACTAACCCTATGCCAATACATGATAAATCACCACGACCGCAGGAATTTGCCGCTGTCGACCTGGGATCAAACAGTTTTCATATGGTCATTGCCCGTGTGGTCGATGGCGCAATGCAAATTATTGGTCGCCTGAAACAGCGCGTCCACCTGGCTGATGGTCTTGGTGAAGATAACATGCTCAGCGAAGAAGCGATGGAGCGTGGTTTAAATTGCTTGTCACTGTTTGCTGAACGTTTGCAAGGTTTTTCTCCCTCCAGCGTTTGTATTGTGGGAACACATACATTACGTCAGGCGCAGAATGCGACCATTTTTTTGAAGCGAGCGGAGAAAGTCATCCCCTACCCAATTGAGATCATCTCCGGCAACGAAGAGGCGCGTCTGATTTTTATGGGTGTGGAACACACACAACCAGAAAAAGGCCGCAAGCTGGTGATTGATATCGGAGGTGGGTCGACAGAACTGGTCATCGGCGAAGACTTCGAACCGATTCTGGTTGAAAGCCGTCGTATGGGCTGTGTGAGTTTTGCACAACTCTATTTTCCTGGCGGCGTCATTAATAAAGAGAATTTTCAGCGGGCGCGAATGGCTGCAGTGCAAAAGCTGGAGAATCTCACCTGGCAATTCCGCATTCAAGGCTGGAATGTAGCGCTTGGTGCCTCGGGAACGATTAAAGCTGCCCATGAAGTGCTTATCGAAATGGGCGAGGACGATGGGATCATCACCCAGGAACGGCTCGACAAATTGGTGAAAGAAGTCCTGAAGCACCGCAACTTTGCCGCCTTGAGTTTGCCTGGATTATCTGAAGAGCGTAAGGCGGTATTTGTACCTGGCCTGGCGATACTTTGTGGGGTGTTTGATGCGTTAGCCATTCGCGAATTGCGACTTTCTGACGGAGCCCTGCGCGAAGGTGTGTTGTACGAAATGGAAGGCCGATTTCGTCATCAGGATGTGCGCAGCCGCACCGCCAGTAGCCTGGCGAATCAGTACCATATCGACAGCGATCAAGCCCGCCGTGTTCTTGATACCACTATGCATATGTATGAGCAGTGGCAATCACAGCAACCTAAGCTTGCACATCCGCAACTTGAAGCGTTGTTACGCTGGGCAGCTATGCTCCATGAAGTTGGCCTGAATATTAACCACAGCGGTTTGCATCGCCATTCAGCTTATATCTTGCAAAACAGCGATTTACCTGGGTTTAATCAGGAACAACAAATGATGATGGCAACCCTTGTGCGCTATCATCGAAAAGCGATTAAGCTCGACGATCTTCCCCGGTTTACCTTATTTAAGAAGAAACAGTATTTACCGCTAATTCAGCTACTGCGCCTTGGTGTGTTGCTGAATAATCAGCGTCAGGCGACGACCACTCCGCCTACACTGACACTAATTACAGATGACAACCACTGGACATTACGCTTTCCCCACGACTGGTTTAGTCAGAATGCGCTGGTATTGTTGGATCTGGAAAAAGAGCAAGAGTACTGGAGTTCAGTCACTGGCTGGCGACTTAAGATTGAAGAAGAAGGTATATCTAAATAATGTGCGTTACAGCATAAGAGATACAAGTGGCCCGATTTCACATCGGGCCAGCCTTATTACGCGTTTTGATTCATTGATTGACGCATTTCTTTAGCTGCTCATTCTGCGCAACAATTTCGTTTAGCGGTTTCGCCTCACCAAAGAAATTACCCTGAAAATAATCGATTCCCAGCGACAATGCCGCCTGATGGATCTCTTCATTTTCTACATATTCAGCAACCACCTGCATTTTTTTCATTCGTGCAAGATGGCAGATCGATGCCACAATCTGGTAATCGAGGCTGTTAGAGACAATATTACGGATAAAACTACCATCAATTTTCATAATATCGGCATTCACGTTTTTCAGCCGTGCGTAACTGGCATAACCTGTACCGAAATCATCAATGGCTATTCGACAGCCTAGTTCCTGCAACTGTAATAAGGTGTTTTGCGCCTGTTCCATATTTGTCAGTGCATTACTTTCGGTAACCTCGAAAATAAGCTGCCATGCTTCGATTTGGTATTTGGTCAACAAATGCCTGACCTCTTCCGGTAAACGCTGGCGACACACAGATGTTGGAGATAAGTTAATCGCATAGCGCTGCGCCGGGATCTTCTCCCGGTTTACGGCCATAAACTGCAGAGTATGTTCAATCACCCATAGATCAATTGCGGAAGACAAACCGAACTCGTGGGCAACTGGAAGGAAAATATCCGGATTGATCCTGCCGTTAGCGTCATCTTCCATACGCAGCAAAATTTCGTGATAAACATCCCCCCGCACACCAACAATCGGCTGCGCCATCAGGCAAAAACGGTCATGCTCAAGCGCCTGTTGCAGACGGTTCATCATCGCTACTTTATCTTTCAGGTCTCTTTGTACATGCATCGCGCCGCGACGTTGCATACTTTCTGGCGCATTTGTCGCGATAGAGAGCTCTGCGACAGTACTTAATTCACCAAGTAATAAATAGATATGGTTAACTGGCGAACGTACATAACAATAACTGATACCGATTTGTGGCTGGAGTGGCATTCCGTCCCACATAAAGCGGAAATTTTTCAGGTGCTTATCTATCGCTTCAATACGCTCCTGGTGGCCTTCTGTATTCAGACGTAATGCGAGATCATTACCCGACAACTGGTAAACATATTCATCTTTCTCCAGCATCGGTGCGAGCCAGTGGGAAATATTCTGCTTGTACTGAATACGCAACATGATGCCGTAGTTTTTTACTAACATTTCCATGCCAGGTACGCGCAAGTAACAAATAACCGACCAGGGAGCACTCGCCAAAGTGCGATTAAGGGAACGAATATTGGGCAAATGGACTACAGGATCGAAATAAGCCAGGCGGCGAATGCGGTTTACCACCGCCCGCTGCCGGGTAGCAAGTACTGCCATGTAATTAATAATAAAAGAAAATACCAGATAGCTCGAAGAAGTAATCGCCAACTGAACATCGTATCCTGCATACCACGGCATATAACTTTTGTGATTATGAATACCGATAATCAGAACCGCCGCCCATATCAGTGAGATCAATCGGTAGCCATAACGCATCGCTCCCCACAACATCACCGGTAGAAGCAGCGATAAGGTGTAATTGGTGCTGAAAATTGAACTGCGGGTATTCAATGGCATACAGAGCAAAGTCATCAATGCAGTCAATACCATTAACCACAAGACAAATTCCTTTTTGCTGACCTTTCTGTCAACCTGTTGTTTTAGCTGAGAATAATAGCCAAATATATGCAATGGGTTACGTAAAATACGAATAATAACGTAGCAAAGTGGAACACCGACCAGATTGCCCACCAGCAGTGACTGAAAATTTATTAATGTACTAATATTAAAAGGCATTATGCCAATCTGGCTGGAGCGACTGCCATACAATCCGACAAAAGAAGCAAACTGGAAAAGCAACAAAAACAAGACTGCCGGGCAAAAAACCTGCCAGAAAAGCCGCTGAAAGAGAAGTTGCGCATTGCCATGTGAAATGTGACTCCGGCGGGGAACAAACACCCGATATCCGCCCCAACTTAGCACAATAATGAGCACAAAATTGGCTGATATAGTCAGTGTTTCATATAAGCCAACATCATGATATTTACGCAAAAATATCGATAATATGATGCCTGGCAATGCACCCCAACCAAAAAATAACATCAGGCTAATCATTAATGCCAAAGGCAAGTAAAAGAGTGTTACGTTACCAGAACTAATATGAGTGTAACTATTTGCGCTAGCTAATAAAGGAAGTAAAAAACACGGAAGAATAAGCGGAAGTGCCCACCATTTATCTCGGAATTTTATATATTTGGCATTCAGTTTCATAGATGCTCAGTAGAAACCCCTCTCCCCTGAGGGTGTTTACAGACAGGCATCCCACCTGACTTAAGATTATAGTAATGATAAACATCACAAATGAGGTGACAATTTTAGTGCTCACTCTGAAGCATCAATTGATATATATCAAATTATTTGGTCACCATTAATCATTTATTACGTTTATTTTTTGCTGTTATCAATAACTCATTATTAATGCAAATAATATTCTATTTCTCATAACATTTACGAATGAAAGCGCTGACATATTTTTACAATCGTAAGAATTGACCATTTCTGAGCAGTATGCCTTAATGTAAGTATCGCCCATTTTTTGGGGTTTAACCGAAGGAACCCGTTGTGAGCCAGCCCACCAGTTTACGAAAACGACATCGATTTAACAGTCGCATGACCCGTATCGTACTGCTTATCAGCTTTATCTTCTTCTTTGGTCGCTTCATCTACTCTTCCGTCGGCGCCTGGCATCATCATCAGGACAAAAAGGAAGCACAACAATCCACTCTCTCCAGCAGTTCCCATACTCAACGCTAACGTGTTTATTACCTTGCGATAACTTCTAAACAGCATAACGTCTGATGCTGATATTTTCCTGTCTGTATTTGCAGTTAACCTTAGATGATGTGGGTATATATGTAATATACACTGAATCATATAAAGATTAGTTAATTAGGAAAAATTTATACATTAAATGTATATAATAAATCATATATTATTCATCATTACATTCACCAAAAATATAATTATTAATTTTCTTTTCTTGTTTCTACGCACTCGATTTACTTTTTAATTGCGATGATCTTAAATAGGCTGTTTTCTCAATACACACAACAAGGAATAGTGATGAATTTTAAAAAATGTTTATTACCTGTAGCAATTATGGCTTCTATTGCTCTTACCGGGTGTCAGTCAAATGCCGATGAACATGCGGCCGATGTCTATCAGACCGATCAGTTAAACTCTAAACAAGAGACTAAGACGGTTAATATTATTTCCGTTCTGCCAGCAAAAGTTGCGGTGGATAATACGAAAAATAAACAAGCTGCACAGACGTTCGGTGCGGTATTGGGTGCTGTCGCTGGCGGCGTAGCTGGCCACAACGTCGGTTCTCGTAGCACACTGAACACCACCACAGGCGCTGTTGCTGGCGGTGCAGCTGGTGCGGCGGCAGGTTCCATGGTTGATGACAAAGTGTTAGTTGAAGGTGTTTCCTTAACCTATAAAGAAGGCAAAAAAGTATATACCTCAACTCAGGTAGGGAAACAGTGCCAGTTCACCACTGGTTTGGCGGTGGTCATCTCTACCGCTTACAATGAAACCCGCATTCAGCCAAACGCGCAATGCCCTGAGAAGAAATAATATCAGGGGGGTGTCATGAAGAAAATTTTGCTATGCGCCATTCTATCTACGCTTAGTAGCACTGTTTTTGCCGCTTCATTACAGGATCAACTTTCTGCTGTCGCAGAAGCTGAACAGCAAGGTAAAAATGAAGCGAAAAAAGAGCATGACGAATGGGTAGCGCAACGCAACAGGGAGATCCAGCAAGAGAAGCAACGGCGTGCTAACGCCCAGGCAGCAGCGAATAAAAAAGCTGCTGCTGCGGCAGCAGAACGCCAGGCTCGTCAGGACAAACTGGATGCTGAAGCAAGCAAAGATAAAAAACGTGATCAAGGCTATGAAGATGAACTTCGAAGCTTAGAGATCCAGAAACAAAAACTGGCTCTGGCAAGGGAAGAAGCGCGAGTTAAACGCGAGAACGAATTCATCGATCAAGAGCTCAAACGTTCAGCTGCGCATACCGACGTTGTGCAGTCGGAAGCTGATGCAAATCGAAACATGTCCGAGGGCGGTCGCGATTTACTCAAAAGCGTAGGCAAAGCAGAAGAGAACAAAGCCGAGAAGTCAGATAGCTGGTTTAATTAAACTTTTGCGATGTATGATTAAGTCAAGCCCAAACTGCCTGCAGTTTGGGCTTTTTCATTAAAAAAACAGATTCCTGTACTCGATTTAAATAAGGTCAATCTTGATATGAGCTCAAAATCTGACGCCATAATAACTGAAAGTGACATTCCACCATTGGTATGGCCAGAATTTACGGATATTTTTGCACGTATTAACTGGTGGCGCGCCTGTGCCCTTGCCTGGAGTGTAGAGTGGAACCGACTCTCACCCATTACCCCTGTTCTCGCCAGTGAAATTGATGCGCTCGAACAAAGGTTGGGGTGTACCATTCCCCTATTACTTCGCACATATCATGAACACATTGGCGCTCTTGATCTGGTGGAAACGCTTTGCAGTGTGCAACCGGCACCTTACGCGGCAATTGAACCATTAATCGACGCGTACCCAGGGATTACAGATCTTCTGGAAGATCTTTCTGATAGTGATGAACAGAGGAATCTTGTCGACCAACTTATCGCTTTTGGTGACTATTTAGGGAATGGCAATTTGTGGTGTTTTCACCGGGTAACAGGCGAAGTCTGGTACTTTGATCACGACTGTCCACCGATGCTGACACAAATGTTTAGTGATGTTGGTCAGTATCTCGACCTGGTCATGTTTAAATGTCTGCTCACAGTGCATGGTGAGGAAGATAACGAAGAAATGTTACGCGAGAAATTAGGTGAAGCGTTGGTGGAAAAATGGATGTATTAAGTCAGAGTAGTATCTTAATTAGATGTGAAGAATATTTAATGATGGCACTTATCCTTGTGCCATGATCATTAATCAATTATCGGGAAATCATTCCCACTCAATAGTTGCTGGCGGCTTGCCGCTGATGTCATACACCACGCGGGAAATACCGTTCACTTCATTGATAATGCGGTTGGAAACGCGACCGAGGAAATCGTACGGCAGATGCGCCCAATGTGCGGTCATAAAGTCGATGGTTTCGACAGCACGCAGAGAGACAACCCAGTCATACTTACGGCCATCGCCCATTACACCAACGGAACGTACTGGCAGGAAGACGGTGAACGCCTGGCTGACTTTGTCGTACAGGTCCGCTTTACGCAGTTCTTCAATAAAGATGGCGTCAGCACGGCGCAGCAGATCACAGTACTCTTTCTTCACTTCACCCAGAACACGAACGCCGAGGCCTGGTCCCGGGAACGGGTGACGGTACAGCATGTCGTACGGCAGGCCCAGCTCCAGACCAATCTTACGCACTTCGTCTTTGAACAGCTCTTTCAGCGGTTCAACCAGGCCCATCTTCATCTCTTTCGGCAGGCCGCCCACGTTGTGGTGAGATTTGATGACGTGCGCTTTACCGGTTGCAGATGCGGCAGATTCGATAACATCAGGGTAGATAGTACCCTGCGCCAGCCACTTCACATCTTCCAGTTTCAGCGCTTCTTCATCGAATACTTCAACGAAAACGCGACCGATGATTTTACGTTTTGCTTCCGGATCGTTTTCACCAGCCAGCGCTGACAAGAAGCGATCTTCTGCCGGAACGTGAACAATGTTCAGACCAAAGTGATCGCCAAACATATCCAGAACCTGCTCTGCTTCATTGAGACGCAGCAGGCCGTTGTCGACGAATACGCAAGTCAGGTTTTTGCCGATTGCGCGGTGCAGCAGCATTGCGGTTACGGAGGAATCCACGCCACCAGAGAGGCCAAGGATCACTTTATCGTCGCCTACCTGCTCGCGGATACGGGCTACAGCATCGTCGATAATTTTCGCTGGCGTCCACAGGGCTTCACACTGGCAGATATCACGCACAAAACGCTCCAGCATGCGCATACCCTGGCGAGTGTGAGTCACTTCCGGGTGGAACTGTACGCCATAGAAGCGTTTTTCTTCGTTAGCCATGATGGCGAACGGGCAGCTTTCGGTGCTGGCTACGGTGATGAAGTCGGACGGGATAGCGGTAACTTTATCGCCGTGGCTCATCCAGACATCGAGCAGAGGTTTCCCGTCTGCTGTCAGAGCATCTTCGATACCGCGAACCAGTGCGCTGTCGTTTACGACTTCAACCTGCGCATAGCCAAATTCACGTTCGTTAGAGGCTTCAACATGACCGCCCAACTGCATTGCCATGGTCTGCATGCCATAGCAAATGCCGAATACCGGTACGCCTGCTTCAAAGACATACTGCGGCGCACGCGGGCTGTTTTCTTCGGTGGTGCTTTCCGGGCCGCCGGAAAGAATAATGCCGCTTGGATTGAAGTCACGAATTTGTGCTTCTGTCACATCCCACGCCCACAGTTCGCAGTAAACACCCAGTTCACGCACGCGGCGCGCAACCAGTTGGGTGTACTGAGAACCGAAGTCCAGAATGAGGATGCGATGCTTATGAATGTTTTCCGTCATTGACGCTTATTCCGAGGCAAGTGAAACAGATAATATAAATCGCCCGACATGAAGTCGGGCGAAGAGAATCAGGAGCCCAGACGGTAGTTCGGGGACTCTTTAGTAATGGTCACGTCGTGAACGTGGCTTTCCTGAATGCCCGCACCGCTGATACGTACAAACTCCGCTTTAGTACGCAGTTCGTCGATAGTACCACAGCCGGTCAGGCCCATACAGGAGCGCAGGCCGCCCATCTGCTGGTGAATGATCTCTTTCAGGCGACCTTTATAGGCTACGCGACCTTCGATACCTTCCGGCACCAGTTTGTCGGCAGCGTTGTCGCTCTGGAAGTAACGGTCAGAAGAACCTTTGGACATCGCGCCCAGAGAGCCCATCCCACGGTAAGACTTGTAAGAACGGCCCTGGTAGAGCTCGATTTCACCTGGGGATTCTTCAGTACCCGCCAGCATGGAACCTACCATCACCGCGCTTGCACCAGCAGCGATAGCTTTGGCGATATCGCCAGAGAAACGAATACCACCGTCAGCGATAACCGGAATCCCGGTGCCTTCCAGGGCTTCTACTGCGTCAGCAACGGCGGTGATCTGCGGAACACCGACGCCAGTAACAATGCGGGTAGTACAAATAGAACCAGGGCCGATACCCACTTTAACGGCACTGCAACCGGCTTCTGCCAGCGCGCGGGCACCTGCAGCTGTTGCCACGTTGCCGCCGATGATTTGCAGGTCAGGATATTTAGCGCGAGTTTCACGGATACGCTGCAGAACACCTTCAGAGTGACCGTGAGAGGAGTCGATCAGCAGAACGTCAACGCCTGCGGCAACCAGCGCATCAACACGCTCTTCGTTACCAGCGCCCGCGCCAACCGCTGCACCTACACGCAGACGGCCTTGTTCGTCTTTACACGCGTTCGGTTTACGTTCCGCTTTCTGGAAGTCCTTCACAGTGATCATGCCGATCAGGTGGAATTCATCATCAACCACCAGCGCTTTTTCAACGCGTTTTTCGTGCATTTTTGCCAGCACCACTTCACGGGCTTCGCCTTCACGCACTGTTACCAGACGCTCTTTCGGCGTCATGTAAACGCTAACCGGCTGGTTCAAATCGGTAACAAAACGCACGTCACGACCGGTGATGATGCCGACCAGTTCGTTTTCTTCGGTAACTACCGGATAGCCTGCAAAACCGTTACGCTCGGTCAGTTCTTTCACTTCGCGCAGCGTCGTGGTTGGTAGAACAGTCTGCGGATCGGTTACCACGCCAGATTCGTGTTTTTTCACGCGGCGAACTTCTTCAGCCTGGCGTTCAATGGACATGTTTTTGTGGATAAAACCGATACCGCCTTCCTGAGCCAGGGCGATAGCCAGGCGCGCTTCCGTTACGGTATCCATTGCTGCGGAGAGCATAGGGATATTCAGACGAATAGTTTTCGTCAGCTGGGTGCTGAGGTCAGCAGTATTCGGCAGAACGGTAGAATGAGCAGGAACGAGGAGAACGTCGTCAAACGTCAGAGCTTCTTTAGCGATACGTAGCATGGGCAATATCTCGACCAGAGTGGTTAATAAATATTGCCGCGGCATTATACAGAGCGTAACCGATTGCATCTACCCCTTTTTGCAAAAAATGCTTGCTATCCCCGGAGGGCGGGTTACTATCGACTGAATAACCTGCTGATTTAGAATTTGATCTCGCTCACATGTTACCTTCTCAATCCCCTGCAATTTTTACCGTTAGCCGCCTGAATCAAACGGTTCGTCTGCTGCTTGAGCATGAGATGGGGCAGGTGTGGATCAGTGGCGAAATCTCTAATTTCACACAACCGGCTTCCGGTCACTGGTACTTTACGCTTAAAGACGATAACGCCCAGGTGCGCTGCGCGATGTTCCGCAACAGCAATCGCCGGGTGACCTTTCGCCCGCAGCATGGGCAACAGGTTTTAGTTCGTGCCAACATTACACTGTATGAACCGCGCGGCGATTATCAGATTATCGTCGAAAGTATGCAGCCCGCTGGTGAAGGTTTGCTGCAACAGAAGTACGAACAGCTTAAAGCGAAGTTGCAGGCTGAAGGTTTGTTCGATCAGCAACTTAAAAAAACACTCCCCTCCCCTGCGCACTGCGTGGGTGTCATCACCTCAAAAACGGGCGCCGCACTGCACGATATTTTGCACGTGTTAAAGCGTCGCGATCCTTCCCTGCCAGTGATTATTTACCCCACAGCCGTTCAGGGCGATGACGCACCAGGGCAAATCGTTCGTGCCATTGAGCTGGCGAATCTTCGCAACGAATGTGACGTATTGATCGTCGGGCGTGGCGGTGGTTCGCTGGAAGATTTATGGAGTTTTAACGACGAACGCGTGGCGCGGGGGATTTTTGCCAGCCGCATTCCGGTAGTCAGCGCTGTCGGGCATGAAACCGATGTGACCATTGCCGATTTTGTTGCCGATTTACGCGCACCAACACCGTCAGCCGCCGCCGAAGTGGTGAGCCGCAATCAGCAAGAGTTACTGCGTCAGGTGCAGTCTGCGCAGCAACGGCTGGAAATGGCGATGGATTACTACCTCGCCAACCGCACGCGACGTTTTACGCAGATCCATCACCGCTTGCAGCAGCAGCATCCACAGCTCCGGCTGGCGCGTCAGCAAACCACCCTTGAGCGTCTGCAAAAGCGGATGAGCTTTGCGTTGGAGAATCAGCTTAAACGCGCCGGTCAGCAACAGCAGCGATTAACACTGCGGCTGAATCAGCAAAACCCGCAACCGAAGATTCATCGCGCACAAACGCGGGTTCAGCAACTGGAATATCGTTTAGCGGAAAACTTGCGCGCGCAGCTTAGCGCTATGCGCGAACGCTTTGGTAACACAGTGACGCACCTCGAAGCGGTGAGTCCACTGTCCACACTGGCACGCGGTTATAGCGTTACCAGCGCTGCTGATGGCGCGGTGCTGAAACAGGTTAAGCAGGTGAAAGTGGGTGAGACACTGACCACTCGCCTGGGCGATGGCGTAGTGATCAGTGAAGTGAGTGCTGTGACGAAAAGCCGCAAGCCGCGCAAAAAAAACTAATTACTCTATACGTATCTGTCTTTCGGGCACGGCGATATTTAAAGCTGGATAACCTTACCTGAAGCATGTAGCAAACCCGGATGTTTTCGCAGGCTGAATACCACAGTTTAGCGTGCCAGCCCCTTCTTCAATACCACAGTAAAACGACCCGGCCTTATCAGTAGATAAATATGGGAAGCTTATCGAGGAAGGCCACCCCAGCGAGCTAAAGCCAGAATGCAATGTCTGTAATTCTGCGGTGGTTGGCGCGTTATTCATACTGTCGCACTGCTGTGCAATATCCCATTTATTAGCATCTATAACATGTGCCAGCGCCCAGGTTTCATTATTCACATTTGGTGTACCTGCCGCTGTAGCCCCTGACGGCAACTCTGATTTCAATAGTGGGCGATGTAACGTCTTGCCACTTACAGTGGCGGTATCCGCCATATGTCCCCAGAAATAAGCCGTGGCAACATTCGGACTGGTCGGCACGGTGAAAATGGTATCCAGCATAGCGGTTATCGCGGCGTTATTGGTCAGCGTCACCGTCAACGGCGTTTTATATCCAGGTGTATTATCCTGACGAACGGTAAAACTTGCCGTACCGTCTGCCCCTGTCACACCGTCAACCGTATTCCCACTGTCAGTCAGCGTTACCACCGTCCCGCTGACAGGTTGTACCGTCATATCATCCATCGCCGCAACATCACCATACAACGTCGCTCCGCTGTTACGCGGCATGGCATCACCACGTTTTAAGGTGAAAGCGACATTCGGTACCGGCTTCCCGGCGCTGTCTTTTACGGTAACAACGAGGGGCACGGCTTCACCTTTTTTTACCTTCGCCGCCTGCGTACTGACATCCATCGCCGTCGATGTCAGCGTGACGCTGGAGACGGTCGCGCGGGGATTGACCAGACATCCCTGATACCCCGTACTCGCCGTCGACGACTCAAAACCATTATTCAGACTGACAACCAGGGCATTCCCCTGCTTGTTATCCAGTGCCCACCATGCATACTTCGTAGACCAGCCGATTTGAGTCGTCAGCGTGTTCCCCGGATAGCGCGCGTAGAGCGATAATAAATCATCGCTCAATGGCCGACGTGCCGCTTCACAAGGACTGAGGCTGCTATCTTCCCTTTGCGTTGCCTTAAACAACGGCCACACTTCATTGTTATCCGTCACCTGACTGACTCCGGCGCTCGACGGCAGCTCTTTCAACAATTTAGGCCGTTCAAAGACCACGCCGTTTTCCGCCGTTACTGTATCCGGCATATGGCCCCAGTAGGTCGCCATTGCGGAATCCGGGCTGGTGACCACGGTAAAGATCGCATCAAGGACGCTGGTAGTTGCGACATCTCGCGCCAGTATAGCGGTGAAGGAGATGGCCAGGCCGATGGTCTCAGGCTGTTCAACATTGAAAGTGGCCGTACCATCACTGCCGGTGAAACCTTGCCATTGCGTATCGTGTGCGGCCAGAGAAAACTCCGCCGACACAGGTGTCAATTCTGTCAACGTCATTCCATTTGCCGCCGTGTTCACTCCTGTTCCTGAACGACTCATCGCTGAACCACGCCTGAGCGTCACGGCCTCTCCCGCCAGCGGGTTGCCATCACGATCTTTGACCGTCACCACAATTGGCAGTGGGTTACCTTTTTTCACTGATGCGCTGGGTCGCCCGCCATTACTGAGGGTTCTGGCGTTATCCATTGCGGATGACGTCAACATTACGCTGACGCCTGCAGGATGCGGCTTCGTCAGGCAAAGCATCAGCGCGTTGTTTGCTGAGCTCTTCGCGATATCTCCTGCGCTCAGACTGACCGTCTGATACTGCCACGTATATAAATCCGGCATGACCATATCATAAGCCCACCACTTGCCTGCATATATCGGCAGCCCCAGGTCAGTCTTTATCGCGCCGTTGGGATGATCATTATACAAATCCAACAATTCATTACTGCGCGGTTGATTCTCCAGCGGACAATCTGTCGATGTTAAATTTTGAACGTTGCTCATATACGACCACACTTCACCATTGCCGTTAGTGCTAATCGATGACCCTGAAGTCGCTTCGGCTTTCAGCAGCGGTCGTCTGAAGGTGACACCTGCCGAACTGGTAAAGGTGTCCGGCATGTGCCCCCAGAATTTCGCACTCGGTGAGTCCGGGCTGGTTATCACCGTGTAGATAACATCCAGCGTGGCGGTTTTGGTTGTATCGCGCGCCAGCGTGACGGTTATCGGTGTCGCCAGACCGGTCGTGGCATTCTGGCTCACTTCAAAGGTGGCTGTGCCATCACTGCCCGTTGTTCTGAGCACTTTTGCCCCATTTGCCGTCAGCCCAGCGTCACTGTTCGCGGGTATCAATGACTTCACGGTAAGATCGTCCGCACTCGAGTTAACGGTTGCTTTCGAGCGATCCAGCGTCGTTCCACGCGTGAGGGTAAAGTCGGCGTAGGGTACCGGATTCCCGGCGCTATCACGTACGGTCACCGTCAGCGGAATCGTCTCCCCTTTCTTCGCTACGGCGCTCGGTCGACCACCATTGCTGGCCGTTTTTGCCGCATCCTGTGCTGTTGAAGTGATCTCTATCATCGCCGGAACGGTATGCGGTTCCACCAGGCACATCACTACCGCCGTATAACTGGACGGTGCCTGAACTGTCTGACCATTAACGAGTGAAAACGCCTGGTTGCTCCAGCTACTGCCAGAAACCGTCATCATGTCGTAGGCCCACATATACCCGGCGGAAGTCGGCAAGCCGAGCACCGTGCCCAACTGGTTGTTAGGGTAATCCGCATACAACCCCTGCATATCAGTCGTCAGCGGTTGATAACTCTCATCACATCCAGCCTTGCTGGCATCCATTTTCTCCGTTGCTGTCAGACGCGACCAGACTTCATTATTGGTCGTTACCGCCGTACCACCAGAAAGTTCAGCTTTGAGGAAAGGCCGTTTGAAGGTGACGCCTTCGCTGCTGGTAAAGGTTTCCGCCATATGCCCCCAGTAGGCCGCCAGTGGTGTATCCGGGCTGGTGACGACGGTGAAGATTACAGGCAAGGTGTTCGACGACACGCCGGTATCGTTCAACAGGGTATAAAAGTCGGTTTTGAGTCCGGTGGACGCATCCTGTCGGAGTGTTATCGTGGTGGTTCCGTCTGGCCCGGTCACGCCATACACGGTGGCCGATGCATTGGTATCAACTGTACTGGCCGCTGCGGGTGTCACCGAAACAGTCTGCATCGTCACTAATGCATTCTGGCGATTGAAAGAACTGCTGCGCTTCAGTGTAAACGGCGTATTACCCACCGGGTTTCCTTGCGCATCTTTGGTCGTGACGCGGATAACAACCTCATCGCCTTTTTTCACCTTAATGGCGCTCAGGGTATCGTCAACCTTAACAAATTGCGTGGCGTCCGCAGGCTCCAGAGAAACCTGGCTGGCAACAACCGCAGGCGTTGTGCGACAGGTTTGTAATGCCAGCACGGTGGTCACGATTTGAGAAACCGCGCCGGAATTCAGTTGCACCACATTGTAATAACGGTTACTTAATTGCGTATCACTCGGTGTATTGGTGAGATAACTGGTTGCTACCGGCCATCCCTGCACTGTCCCCATCGCATTACCACTATTGGCACTGTACAAGGACCTCAGGCCATCCAGTGTCGGCATATACTCTGCACCACATCCATCCATATCGGTGTTATTTGACTGAACCACACTGAATCTTGCCCAATCTTCGCCATTCTCAAAAGTGCTATAGCGTGCATAGTTATTGGTAAGTTCTTTAAACAGTAATGGTCGCTTATACGTCATGCCATCAGAGGCCGTTACCGTTTCAGGCATGTGCCCCCAAAAATTCGCTTTAGGAGAATCTGGACTGGTTACCACGGTAAAGACCACCGGGAGGGTCGCCTGAACGCTGCTGACGCCATCCAGTGATGCCGTGAGATCTGTTCTTAACCCGGTACTGTTATCCTGTTTCAGCGTAAAGGTTGTCGACCCGTCAGCCCCCGTCACGCCATAGATCATTTCGGTTGTTGCCTGAAAATTACTCCGCGTGTTTCCCCAGGCATCGGTTACGGTCAGCGCACCTACACTCGCTGTCGCTGATGTATACCTCCGGTTTATGCTGGTGGCACGTTTCAGAATAAACGCCGCATTGCCAACCGGGTTACCTTGCGCATCTTTCGTGGTGACGCGCACTACCGACTCTTCGCCTTTTTTGGCTTTAACCACACTCAGTGTATCGTCAACATAAACCAGGGCCGCAGGATCTGCCGCTTCCAGTAGAATCTGGCTCACCGTGGTGACCGGCGTGGTTTGACAGGTCAGTAGATCCAGTGTCGACGTTGACACCATGGCACTGGTGCCATTACCGAGATCCACCGCTTTGTAGTTACGCTGTTCCATGCCAGTGTTGTCGGGCGTGCTGGATAAATAACGCGTGACTACCGGCCAGCCCTGGACGGTTTTGATGGTATTGCCAGCGTGATTATCAAACAACGACAACAACCCTGCCTGAGTGGGAACATAGCTAGTGCCGCAGCCGTTACTGGTTGAGTTCGCCTGGGTTTGGGTAAACAGCGCCCAGTTTTCATTGTCTTCGAATATTGCTGTTCGCCCGGTCTGACTTGACAGTTCCTTTATCAGCAATGGGCGTTTAAAAACGGTACCATCTGCCGCCATTAAGGTTTCCGGCATATGGCCCCACATTTTCGCTTTGCTACTATCCGGGCTGGTGACCACAGTAAAGATCGTATCCAGGCTGTCTTTTTTTGTTGCATCGGAATACAACGTCGCCGTCAGCGCCGTTTTGGTGCCGTGAGTATCCGGGCGGGTAATATTGAGGATTTTGCTGCCGTCGCTGCCGGTCATGGCAGTATAAAATCCCGCGGTGTCGTTCAACGTCGTTTCATCCGCCAGCCCGCTGTTAATCACCACCGGTGCCACCAGCGCATCGCCACTACCGGCAATATGTTTTTCGCCCGTGCGGGTATAACCGTCTCCGCGACTGAGTTTAAATGGCATATCCGTGAGCGGATTACCCTGCGCATCTTTTACCGTTACCTTAACCCGTAGCGTTTCGCCTTTTTTCAGCTTCGCCGCGTTATTTCCGGCAGCCCACTGTGCGTTATCAACCACATCCAGCGTAATGCTGCTGGCAGGTTTGTTCGCCGTCGTCAGGCAACTGACGTAAACCGGCGTATCGCCGCCGATAGCCTGTGCGCCGTTATCCAGGGCAATGGTGTAATAGTGCGGCGTTACATCCGCGGGGGAACTGCTCCAGTAGGGCTGACGCTGCGTCGGCCAGCCGTGTGTGGTTTGCACCGCATTGCCGTTATTAGCGTCATAGAGCGCACTGAGCTGTGAGCGACGCGGCAGCATATTGGCTCCGCAACCGCCTTTACTGGTAATGGCCGTACTGGCCTGGCTAACGCGCGCCCAGACTTCGTTTTTTTCCGTTAATGTGCCATCCGGACTGGTGATTTCTGCTGCCAGCTTAGGCCGGGTAAAGGTTAATGAATCAACGGTAATCGTTTCATCCATATGGCCCCACATCTGCGCCCCACTAACATCCGGGCTGGTTGGGGTGGTAAAAATAACATTGTAATTAATGGCATTTGGTAGATGGGAATTGACCGGCGTAATGCTCAGCACGGTTCTTAACCCCACCCCCTGGGGTTGCTCTATTTCGACCGTTGCCACGCCTTGTGCATCTGTCGTACCTGTGTAGACCATCGACGGCTGTGATGTGCCGTATTGCGTGCCATTCATCGTGATTGCGCCGCTACTCGGGTCATCAAACCCGCTCACCTGCCCCGCTCGGTTATACCCCATGCCTTTAGTGATGGTGAAGGCTGTAAAGGGAACCGGAGTATTATTGAGCGCGTTAATCGTACGCACGGTCATCACGATGGTGTCTCCCACTTTGGCCTGTGCTTTGCTGCCAGGGGTGATATCGTGATCGGTACTGACTTCAACGTTCGCGACCATCTCATTGCCCGAACAGGAGAGATAATTTCGCTTAAAGCCGGAGTAGCTGTCGACGCTCCCGTTCGCCAGATTCACCGATGAATGCGTGGCTTGCTCCGCCGCGCTTAAGTAGCTCTGTTGGGCGGTGGGCCAGCCATATTCCGTGCCGATGGCGTTGCCTGGATGGGCGGTAAATAAGCCTTCCAGCGAACTCTGCCGGGGTATATGGCCCACACCGCATTCTGCCTGCATACTGGTGTCTTGATCGAACAGCGCCCAGTCTTCGTTATTTTCCCGCACCGTTCCCAGTTCATGCTCAGTTTCATCCGCCAGTAATGGGCGTTTGAACAGGCTGCCAGATTCAACAATGCCGCGCATATGGCCCCACATCCGCGCTTTGTCGCTGTCCGGGCTGGTGATCACAGTAAAAATCACGTCTTTGGCATCTGTAGCCGTAAAATTGCTGCGCATTTTCGCCGTGATATGGGTTTTCACGCCTGCGCCGTCGGGTTGGCTCAGGGTTAGTGAAGCCTGACCGTTGACATCGGTTATACCTTCATAGGTGTGCGCATCAACCTGTTGCAAATTCGAACCACCAGTAATCTGCACCGGATGGGCTTCCCAGGCGGAATCGGTTTGATTCTTGCGGTTAACACCGTCATCCAGGTGCAGCGAGAAGTAGTAGTACGCCAGTGGTTGATCGTTATTTTTATTGTCGGTGATCATCAGACGCATCGAGGCGTCTTCGCCCACCTTCGCTTTCATCGCCTGTGCCGCATCATCATAGTTTTCGGGCGTAAGGACGATTTTCGGTTCGACATCAGGCGCGGGTTTATCCACGCAGCTCACAAGAAACGGGGTGCTATCCGGCTTTTGCGTTTCACCACGGTTAGAGACATCCGCCGCATGGTGCTGCCCGGTGGTGCCCGCCAGCGATGACCAGTAATAATCCCCCTGCATCGGCCAGCCAAGGACTGTCTGCACCGATGTGGGGATAACGGTCGCCAGCGCGCCGAAGTGGCGCATGCCGGGCAGCACGGTGCAATGGCTATCTGCGCCGCTCCAGGTGAAAGTGGACCAGGTTTCGTTATGATCGACAACCGTGGCGCTTTCGTTGCTGACTTCTGCCGCCAGCTTTGGTCGACTGAAGGTGTAACCGTGCGCCTCTACCGTCTCCGCCATATGGCCCCACATTGTAGCCTGCGCCACGTCCGGGCTGGTGAGCACCGTAAAAATCACCGCGGTTTCGCTGGTTTGCGCAATGCCGGAAATGCTGACCACCAGTGGCGTTTTGACGCCAGGGCCGTACGGTTGGCTCACCGTGATGGTTGCCGTGCCGTTGGCATCAGAAGTGCCATGGTATTCGGTAGCCGTCGTCGTTAACTCGGTGCTATCCAGTACCACTGGCGCACTATTATTCACTGCCCCCTGGCGATTTTCAGCATCTTTACGTTTGATAATAAACGGAATATTACCCGCGACGTTGCCCTGACAATCTTTAGTGGTGACGGTGAGCGTGATGGTGTCGCCAACGGTGGTTTTTGCCGCCGCGATCGTTTCGTTAAAACCACTGGCGCTCACCGAGATTAAATCGCCCTGCGCGGGCGCGATGTTCAGGGTCACTTTCTGGTCCACCAGCGCCACCGTCCCCGCATAGGGATACCCGGTCGAGGTCAGCAGGTAGAGCAGTGGGAGGGTTTGCTGCGCATCAATCTGTGGCCAGGCCACCAGCGAGCGTCCGGCCAGCCCCTGAGCACAAAAGCTACGGTTGGCAATAGGTTGTGGGTTAAGGGGCACATCGGGCGTGACGGCATCGGCCCACACCAGGCTGACGGTAGGGGGTGTTTGATTTTCCCAGCGCAGCGCAGGTGGTGTGGAAAACTGGTCGCCTTCATTGTCCTGAGGATTAGCAACAATCAGGTTAGCGGCGTCATCGTCAACGCTAAATTCATTCGGTTTAGCAGAAAACCCGACATCATGAGATTCAGCAGGATTAAGCTGAACACTGCCCTGATAGACGGGAACGCTGGCACTATCGGCAAAAGGAACGGTTCCGTTAAACTCGCCTGTAGAATCAGGATATGTCTGCCATTCCACCCCTGCCCGTGCAAAGTCAGACAGCATAAAAGCTGCCAACATGCCCAGAAGCATAATGATTTTTCCTGGTTTCAGACATACCGACATGTAGAAAACTCCAGCATGATAAACAAAACATCAACCTGTTTTGCTTAACGCGTCGCTAAGCAAAACAGGCGGAAAACAGCATTCCCGTATGGGAATGCTGTTGTGCGCATTAGTGGTGTTTGTAAATGATAGACAGCGTATAGCCCTGAACGCCGTCGCCGTTTGCCGGAATCGCAAGACCACTCTTACCATTACGGTCACTACCGTTAAGGCTGGTTCTTGCTTGTTCGTTAGTTTGCGGGATAACAATGTCTTTGTTATCGAAGCTGGCATTAGCAATACCGCCCGCCGCAGCAAGTTGTTTACTGTTACCGTTGAAGACCCACGCAAAGTCGTAGTTAGCGGTAACGTCCACATCCGTACCCGCATCGTACTTACCGTTCTGGTTTTCATCCGAGTACAGTTTGGCCACATACGTTTTGTTAAGTGCAATGGCCGTATTACCACCGATAAGGTTGGTAGTGGTGCCTTTCTCGAAGATGGCAACTTTCAGGTTCTGGTTCACAACCGGGCCGGGATCGACATTATCCGTATCGCTGCCGCCACCGCTGGCCGTTGAAATATCCAGCAGAGTCAGCGAAGTTCCCTCGAAAGGATTACCGGTCTGGGTGATGGGCTGGATTTCAACACCGATATAACGCCCACGTTCGTCATTGGTGAGTTTATAACTCGTCTTGCCTGCCGCTGCGGTCAGCTCCGTTTTACCGCCACCCGCATTATCGCTGTAACTGTACCATTTGATAGTCGCCGTCGTTTTCGCATCAATACCGTCTGGACCATCGTCGATATCCCCTTCGGTATCGCCGATATCCCACCCCAACGTGATGGTATCTCCTGAGTAAAGGCGTTTATCCGTCTCGCTACCTGAAGGACGGGTACCTTTACCATCTGACGTTACTTTGATGTGATCCGCATCGTCCGAGTTAATCGTGGCATTCCCACCCTCGCGATAGAGCCAGGGAATAGTCCCTTCGAATTCAGCGGTCGTTCCACTGGCAACCCAGGCGGCATCTTCCGCCATAGCGGCTGGTACGGCACAGTATCCAGCCAGCATCAGTGCCAGCGCGACTTTTGTCAGGCCACGTTTCATATGAGGTTTCATAAACACTCTCCTTGATTAATATTCAGCGGTGGCCCGATCAGCCATGGCGCCGACCCTATTTCTTGCTGTAATTGACCTGCAAACCGTATCCCTGCACACCATCGGTTACCTGAGCATTAAACTTTGCTGCCGCTTCCTTGTTGGTTACCGGGATCGCTATATCGACATTAGCGGTATTGGTTTGCGCGCCGGTATTGCCATTTACGCTATTCCCCGTGAATTCCCACTGGTAGTCATACTGTTTCATCTCGTCGTCAGTGAGCTTCTCAGAAAGCTGAAACACGCCGTCTTTGTTAGCGTCGCGCCACAGCACAAAGCGATAGCGGCTATTGAGGGGCAACGGTTCTTTGTTACCGATAAGATTGACGGGCTTAGCCGCACCAACGCGGTAGATAAAAGCATTCAGCCCGCCGATGTCAGAACCCAGGAACGTTACGTCAACATAGTTACTGTCATCGTAAGGTGCGGCTTTCGCCTTCCAGCGGAAAGTGCCGGGCAACGTACTGGAGAGCGTAACGGTCCCCTTTTCTTTATCTTGTTTGGCGATAAAAACGCACGGCACCTCGGTGGTGCAGGGTTTATTCGTCAGCGTCACTTTTTTATCGTTGGCATCAAACAGCTGCGGGCTGAGATTATCCTGCGGCAAGACATTACCGTTACGGTCAGTGTTGTCGCCAAAGCTATCGGTAACGTCGAGATCCATGACGACACCATCTACACCATCCGCTTGCGCGCTGGCTTCGTGGCTGTGATTGTTCTCATCCGGTACATTGGCGATGTTGTTAACAATGAGCTCAATTTTACGGTCCTGCTGAACGGTAATTTCCACCACGCCGGAGTTCTGCCGATTGCCCTTTTCATCTTCCAGCGCCAGACGTACCCGCCAGGTATTGAGTTTTTCCTGGTCGGCTTTATCAGAGCTGTACTGCCAGGCAGGCAGCACCAGATTCCAGTGGTTGTTGGTCCCTTCAGTAAGCGTATTTTCTTTGATAACCGGCATCACCAGCGTACGTGCAGCATTGTTTTTCGCCTGCCAGGAGGCAGCAACGATTTTGTAGTGATGATTAATGAGCGCGTTAATGGTCCACTTACATTTTTCCAGCCCGATGGCTGCTTCTGGCGTATCTTTAATCACGCACTCGGGATGTTCATTCGTCGCATCAGCTTTCAGCCACAAAGTGACATCGAGGGGATCTTTCTCTTTGTATTCCAGAACAATAAAGTTGTTACGTTCAACAAAGTCGTGACGGCTGCCCATGAGCGAGTGAGCCGCGCTCACTTTGTCAGGATCAAGCTGGTCTTTGAGCGGGACGCCAAACTGGTAGTTCAGCGTTGCGTTAACAGAAAGATCGGTATTATCGCCAGTGCCAGCTTTGAAATCTGTACCGACGGCAATGAGCGGTACGGGCTGGTATTTCACACCCAGCGTGACGGCGAAGGGATCTTTCTCCAGATTATCAGTTCCAAAAAGCGCGACTTCATCACCGTAATACTGTTCGAAAACGATTTTACCGCCAAGCTGCGGGTAAGCGGGTAGCCAGGCGTCGGCGCGAATATCCCAGCCGCGCGCAGGACGCTCCTCATAAAAATCAAAATCTTCGGAGTCTTTCCAATCAGAAAGCGGGTGATAATAGTTGCCAGAGAATTTTAAATAATCAGTCCACGCTTCGGCGCCTAAACCTAAACGGCGATGTCCTCGGGTAAAATCATAATCATAAAATATATTTCCACCCAACAACCATTTTTCAAAATTATGTCTTACACCAAGCCCAATATTCCCGATCGTACGATCTTCTTTTCGTTGTGCGGAAAATTGGCTGAAATAAACAGTAGTTTGATTATCATACCAGGGAACAAAATAGTCGATGGAACTGCCATCCAGATCGCCGCCCTGACCAAGAGAAAGATTCGTTCGGACCTTACCGTAGGGGGAGAGTGTATCCTCAATATAAGATTGTGTCGTAGAGGTAATTTGACTTTGCAGATAGCTTCTGGCCTGGGACTCCAGCGCCTCGGGTGTCAGGTTTTCAAACCCTTGCGTGGCGGAGTTAATGACGTAATCGGCACCACGCTCTTTTAGCGATTTACCCTTGTTAGTTTGTTCTTCCTGTTGTGCGGCCTGACTACCTAAATCAGGTAACGATTCTTTATGCTCAACATTTATCTCTGGAGCCGCAAAAGCAGCTCCAGAGATAAATGTTAGCATAATACAGCGTTTCCATCGCAGCATGCACATCCCCTGTGACATTAATAATGCTTAAAATAAGCTTTAATATTCTATTCCAGATTGTTCAGAAAGGCACGCCAGGAAAACTAAATATAATCTTAAATTTATAACACAGTGATTTCATTCACTTGTATTTGCGCTTCAACAAATAAAATAGGATGAAATCATTTATATTATGAATACAAATGATTTCATCATATATTTAAATAATATTAAGCAACAATAAATTCAACGCGTTTTTTAGATATTAAACCGTGCCCATGCTGGCAGAAATAATCTACTGCACCACAAGCTTTTAACACTTGTAATGGCTGATGACAGTCAGGACAAAGCGCCTGAATGGTGAAATCTTTGGCACAAGTTGCACAGTGGGCAGTTTCACCGTTGCGTTCGAGAGGGTTATGGCAGATTGGGCAGTTGAGTTCCATAAATACTCCTCGCCTGTTGTTCAGTTTCCCTCTCCGTTTGGAAAGGGAAACCAGATAAGTGATTACTTACTTTTCTTAATATGCTTCATCAAACGCTTACGCTTGCGCATCTGGGTCGGCGTCAGGGTGTTACGCTTGTTCGCATATGGGTTTTCCCCTTCTTTGAACTGAATACGAATCGGCGTACCCATCACGTCCAGAGACTTGCGGAAGTAATTCATCAAGTAGCGTTTGTACGAATCAGGCAGGTCTTTCACCTGGTTGCCGTGAATCACCACAATCGGCGGATTGTAACCACCGGCGTGGGCATATTTCAGCTTCACACGACGCCCGCGAACCAGCGGCGGCTGGTGATCTTCAACCGCCATGGTCATGATACGCGTCAACATAGATGTCCCCACACGACGAGTGGAACTGTCATACGCTTCACGTACTGACTCAAATAGGTTACCAACGCCGCTGCCGTGTAATGCAGAAATAAAATGCACGCGAGCAAAGTCGATAAAGCCCAGACGGAAGTCCAGCGTCTCTTTTACTTGCTCTTTCACTTCCTGGCTCAGGCCGTCCCACTTGTTCACTACAATCACAAGTGAGCGCCCACTATTGAGAATAAAGCCCAGCAGGGAGAGATCCTGATCGGAAATACCTTCGCGAGCATCAATCACCAACATCACCACGTTGGCATCCTCAATCGCCTGCAATGTTTTGATTACGGAGAATTTCTCTACCGCATCGGTGATTTTGCCGCGTTTACGTACGCCGGCAGTATCGATGAGCACATACTCACGTCCATCGCGTTCCATTGGAATGTAAATACTGTCACGCGTGGTGCCTGGCATGTCATAAACCACAACGCGCTCTTCGCCAAGGATACGGTTAGTGAGTGTAGACTTACCAACGTTTGGACGACCCACTATCGCCAGTTTGATTGGCAGGCTTTGCGGGTCGAAGTCATCTTCCTCTTCTTCTTCGCCGTTTTCTTCTGCTTCAAATTGCGCCCAGTATTCAGCGTCTTCATCCACTTCTTCTTGTGGTGCGAGATCTTCCATCCACGGCAGCAGCACGTGCTCCAGCAGACTTAATACGCCACGACCGTGAGATGCGGCGATCGGGTAGATTTCACCTAAACCAAGCGAGTAGAAATCAACCACCGCCTGATCAGGATCCAACCCGTCAGTTTTGTTTGCCACCAGGAAGGTTGGCTTTTCGCGGGAGCGCAGATGTTTGGCAATCGCTTCATCCGCAGGCATCAGGCCAGCGCGCGCATCGACCATAAACAGCACAACATCTGCTTCTTCGATCGCAAGCAGCGATTGTTCTGCCATACGAGTCTCTACACCGTCTTCGGTGCCATCAATCCCGCCAGTATCAATACAAATAAACTCGCGGCCTTCAATTTCTGCACGACCGTATTTACGGTCACGAGTCAGACCTGGGAAATCCGCAACCAGCGCATCTCGTGTGCGAGTTAGACGGTTAAATAACGTGGATTTTCCGACGTTAGGGCGCCCGACAAGCGCGACCACAGGTACCATGTTTAAAGCCTCATTTTTATAAATCATCAAACAACGCTCACAAATTTGCGCCGTTGTTAAAAACAGGAAAACGGCCCCTTGTCCAGGAGCCGTTTTTTAAAACTAACAGCCAAGACGATTAACGCGTAATGGAATACAGCGTACCGTCTTTCGCCTGGATTAGCAGTTTGCCATCAGCAGCTACTGGCTCAGTAACAAAACCAGAGCTATCAACTTTCTGTTGAGCAACAAAACGACCATCTTCGGTGTTGATCCAGTGCAGATAACCTTCGCTGTCACCCACCACCAGGTTGCCGTTATACAGCACCGGAGCAGTTAACAGACGATGCAGCAGATCGCTTTGCGTCCATAAGGTCACGCCACCATCAGTGGTCAGCGCCAGCAAGCGGTCATTCTGATCGACCAGATAAATACGGTTACCGTCAACGATAAAATCGTTCACCGAACCCAGTTCGCGTTTCCACATAATCTGACCGCTACGCAGATCGAGCGCAGTCAGATTACCATTATAAGCCAGTGCATAAACGACGCCATTTACGACCACTGGCGTAGTATCAACATCGCTCAAACGGTCAATCTCTGTGGAACCGGTCGCCTGAGAGATACGCTGCTGCCAAATCATCTGGCCTTGCTGCATCAACACGGCACTGACGCGACCATTATCACCACCGACAATCGCTGCACCAAAGGCGGTTGCTGGAGCAGACTCACCACGCAGTGAAAGCGAAGGCATATCAAGGTTAACCGTCCATTTGATAGCGCCGTCAGCTTCGTTCAAAGCCTGCAACTGACCATTGCTGGTGTGAATTAATACCAGACCATCGCTAACCACCGGGCGAGAAAGCGCCTCACCAGCAACTTTGGTCTGCCATGCAACAGTTCCGTCGCCAGCATTCAGCGCATAAACCTGCGCTTTTTCGCTACCCACATAAACCTTGCCACCCGCAACCGTTACACCGCCAGAGAGCAGTGCTGGGGTTTTCGATAACCAGCCATCTTTCTCAGCAAGACTGATAGACCAGATTTCTTTGCCATCGTCAGCATTAACGGCTTTAACGACACCTGCGCGATCGGCTGCGTAGACAACGTTATCTGCCAAAGCAGGATGAAGATTAGAGTAGTAATCACCAATACCGTTACCGACCGAGGTGCTCCACGCCGTTGACGGTTCAAATTGGTTTTCAACCGTCGGTAATGGGGACATCTTAACGACATCTTCTTCGCCGCTAAATAGTGAACAACCGCTCAATAAGGTAACGGAAAGCAGTCCTGGCAGAAGTAATTTACGCAATTGCATCGGGTCCCTCTCAGATGGACAAATTATTGATTTTCATCCGCATCATTTCACTCAACGCAGGAGAGGCATCGCTTTTCACACCCGCTTCCCATGCGCTACGCGCACCTTGTTTATCGCCTTTACTCAACAACGCTTCGCCACGCAGGTCGGCAACTATTGCTGCCCATCCTTCACCTTTGATTGTGTCGAGGGTTTTTAGCGCAGCATCTGCTTGTTTGAGTTGCACCTGAACGCGGGCAAGACGCAGATTAATCACCGCTTTGAGATTTTCATCGCTGGTAGCTGTCAGCCCTTGTTGTAACTGAGCCTCAGCTTTCTGCAATTCATTTTTGTCAACAAACTGCTGCGCAAGTTCCAGAGAAGCCAACGCACCGTAGGTATTTTTGTTCTCTGTCACAAATTTCTCTGCAACAACAATACCTTCAGGTTTACCAGCACTCGCTTCGGTAACTGCATTTTGATAAGCCAGAGAAGCAGAGCGTGCAGTCTCAACTTGATGACTGTTCCAGTAGCGCCAGCCAATCAGTGCGCCTACTCCTAAAATCACCCCAACAGCCAGGGCTTTGCCATTTTCGGCAAAAAAGCGTTTTACCGCGTCAACCTGGTCGTTTTCGTTCTCGTAAATTTCCACGCTGTCCTTCTCCTTCCTTAACCCAGTAACGTGCGCAAATGCGCGGCTACGCTATCCTGCGCGACTGCCGTTTGCTCACCAGAGCGCAAATCTTTCACTACCGCCGTACCGTTAGCCACTTCTGACTCACCCAGTACTACAGCAATACGTGCGCCCCACTTATCAGCGCGGCCAAATTGTTTTTTAAAGTTGCCACCGCCGTGGTTGGTCATCAGTTTCACGCCCGGTAATTCATCACGCAGGCGCTCGGCTAATGCCATTGCCGCAGGCTGTGTGTCAGCACCTGAAGCCACCAGATATATATCGACAACAGGATCGGCTTTAAATTCCGGATTAACGGCCTGAACTAACAATACAAGACGTTCGAGGCCCATCGCGAAACCGACTGCCGATGTTGCACGACCACCCAGTTGTTCCACCAGACCATCATAACGACCGCCTGCACACACAGTACCCTGGGAACCGAGGCTGTTAGTCACCCACTCGAAAACAGTACGGTTATAGTAATCCAGACCACGCACCAGACGCTGGTTTACGGTGTAAGCGATACCCGCGCTCTCCAGCAGTTTGCACAGACCAGCAAAGTGCTCACGAGATTCCTCGTCCAGATAATCGCCTAATGCCGGAGCGTCGTTGAGAAGCGCCTGCACTTCCGGATTTTTGGAATCCAGCACGCGCAACGGGTTAGTGTACATGCGGCGTTTGCAGTCTTCGTCCAGCTTTTCTTTATGCTGCTCAAGGAATGCAACCAGCGCATCGCGATAATTGGCGCGTGCTTCCAGCGAACCGATAGAGTTCAGCTCAAGAGTTACGTGTTCGGAGATACCCAGTTCACGCCACCAACGAGCAGTAAGCATAATGAGTTCGGCGTCGATATCTGGACCCTGTAGGCCAAAAACTTCGAGACCGATTTGGTGGAACTGTCGATAACGACCTTTTTGCGGGCGTTCGTGACGGAACATCGGCCCCATATACCACAAACGCTGTTCCTGATTGTACAGAAGGCCATGCTCTATACCGGCGCGTACACATCCTGCTGTACCTTCAGGGCGAAGAGTTAACGAGACAACCTCTTTTGCATCACGCTCACGATCGTTGAAGGTGTACATCTCCTTTTCAACAACATCGGTAACTTCACCGATAGCGCGCTTAAACAGTGGCGTTTGCTCAAGAATAGGTGTGCGAATCTCACTGTATCCGTAAGACTCAACAACGCTTTTAATTATGCGCTCAACGCGTTGCCATACAGCGGTTTCCACTGGCAAATAATCATTCATACCGCGTACAGACTGAATTTTCTTCGACACGTTTATTCTCTTTCTGAATATAAAAATGAACCCTCAACGCGCCCCTCAATATTTCGGGAGCCATGCGGGTTCAATCATACACGGGAAGCGAGGTGCTTCCCATCACGTTATTATTTTTCAACCTGCTGAACGTCAATTCGACGCGCTTCGTCCAGTTGACTGGCTTTCGCGCGAATGCGCGCTTCCAGCTGGTCGATCATGTCATTGTTGTCCAGACGGTCTTTGCGCACGCCGTCTTCATAAAGGCCGCTTTTCTTGTTGCCGCCCGTGACGCCAAGTGTAGAAACCAGTGCCTCGCCAGGGCCATTCACCACGCAACCAATGATCGAAACGTCCATCGGAGTGATGATATCTTCCAGGCGTTGCTCCAGGGCGTTAACCGTACCGATAACGTCAAACTCCTGACGCGAACAGGTCGGGCAGGCGATGAAGTTGATCCCACGCGAACGGATACGCAGCGATTTCAAAATATCGAAACCGACTTTGATCTCTTCGACCGGATCGGCCGCCAGCGATACGCGCAGCGTGTCGCCGATGCCTTCAGACAGCAGCAGGCCTAAACCAATGGCAGATTTTACTGCCCCACTGCGTGCGCCACCCGCTTCGGTGATCCCAAGATGCAGCGGTTGATCGATCTGTTTTGCCAGCAGACGATAAGACTCAACAGCGAGGAAGACATCAGACGCTTTGACGCTGACTTTGAACTGATCGAAGTTCAGACGATCAAGATGATCAACATGGCGCATGGCAGATTCCAGCAATGCCTGCGGCGTCGGTTCGCCATACTTTTCTTGCAGATCTTTTTCCAGCGATCCAGCGTTAACGCCAATACGGATCGGAATGTTTTTATCGCGCGCGCAGTCAACCACCATGCGAATACGCTCTTCATTACCGATATTGCCAGGGTTAATACGCAAACAATCAACCCCGTATTCCGCTACTTTCAGCGCAATGCGATAGTCAAAGTGGATATCAGCCACCAGCGGTACGTTAACCTGCTGTTTGATGAGTTTGAACGCTTCTGCCGCGTCCATCGTCGGTACGGAGACACGGACGATATCAGCGCCAACACGTTCCAGCGCCTTAATTTGATTGACCGTCGCTTCGACGTCTGTCGTACGCGTATTGGTCATGGACTGTACGGCGATGGGGGCACCATCGCCAATCGGCACATTCCCAACGTAAATCCGTGTTGATTTTCTACGTTGAATTGGAGCCTGGTTATGCATGAAAAATCTCCCGCGTTACCCGTCTGTTACTGCGCCGGTGATTGTTCGGCATTTAGGGTCAGACGCGCAACCTGGTTAGTTCTGATAAAACGACTCAGATCGACAGGTTTCCCTTGATACTGGATCTGTACTGCGGCTGGCGCACCAATTTTCAGTTTGTACGGAGCCTGGCCGGTTAAATTCAAATTACCGTCTTTACGCTGCATACCGCTAAACAGTTTTTTACCGGTAGCATCAGTGACTTCCAGCCAGCAATCGGCAGTAAAGTTCATCACCAACGCATTCGGGTCAGCCGCCGGCGTGGTCACGCCTGCCTGATCGGTTGGCAGCGGAGTAGCAGTATCTGGAGTCGTGGTTGTAGCAGGTGCTGCTGGCGCAGTTGTAGCGGTGTCAACATTAGCCTGCGAAGGAGGAACGACGGCATTCTGCTGCGGTTCAGTGACTGGCGCAGGGGTAGAAGCAGCAGGCGTTTGTTCATTTGCAGTGGTATCCACCGGAGCAGCAGGAGCCGGTGTAGCTTCCGGGACAGTTGTCGTGCTGTTTTCCAGTGGAATACTTTGTGAATTCGTGCCGTTAGCATTTAACTCAGCAGAAGATTGATCAGCCATGGTAGTGATTTCTTCCTGCTGGGCTTTGTGATCCTGCCACCACCAGGCACCGCTCAGGCCAATGACAACAAACAGCACCAGCCAGGTGAACGTCATCAACCAGCCGTCACGTTTTTTGCGGCGCTTTCCGAGGGAAAAACTCTGCATTGGCGCAACTTTTGCAGCCCGTAACGGAGCCTGTTTTTCCAGTCCCGGCAGCAGTTCTTCTTCTGGAATATGCACCAGACGCGCATAAGAGCGGATATATCCGCGCAGGAATGTTGAAGCAAGATCGGCAGGTGCCTTATCTTCTTCAATATCGCGTACCGTGGAAACCTTCAGGCAAAGTCGCTCAGCAACCGCTTGCTGGCTGAGTCCGAGTTGTTCACGGGCGTTACGTAGACGAACGCCAGTGGTAAGTGCTTCATTTTGGTCGTGCGTGGCTTCAGTATTCATTCGCGACAGCTGCTGGTACGTGTAAATGAGAATTCAGATGCCGGCGAGCGGTAAGCTCACCCACACCGCGAAACATCAGATCAGTTAGCTTTAATCATACAGTATAAGGCGGTCTTTGTGCTCATGACAAAACAGCCTGGTAGCAAAAGCTAACTTATTGTTGCATCGTTACATACTGCCTTAAAGTCAACAAAAACGCACCGTAATTATTGACCAGGCAATTGAAACAGACTGCTACATTCATAAAACAATACGCCACGGTATATAAAACAACCGTGGCGTAACATTTATCAGACAGAACGAACGTCGATAGCCTCACCCTGCATCCGTTTACGCAGAGTACGTTTCGTACGGTCGATAACATCGCCCGCCAACTGACCACAGGCAGCATCGATATCATCACCACGAGTTTTACGCACAATAGTGGTGAAACCGTAGCTCATCAGCACTTTTGAGAAACGGTCGATACGGCTGTTCGAACTGCGTCCATACGGCGCGCCAGGGAACGGGTTCCACGGGATCAGGTTGATCTTACACGGCGTATCTTTCAGCAGCTCCGCCAGTTGGTGCGCGTGTTCAGTGCCGTCGTTAACGTGATCAAGCATCACGTATTCAATAGTAACTCGGCCCTGATTGGCGTTAGATTTCTCCAGATAGCGGCGCACCGCAGCAAGGAACGTTTCGATATTGTACTTTTTGTTGATCGGCACAATTTCGTCACGAATTTCGTCGTTCGGCGCGTGCAGGGAAATTGCCAGCGCTACGTCGATCATATCGCCCAGTTTATCCAGCGCCGGAACTACACCGGAAGTGGAAAGCGTAACGCGACGTTTAGACAGACCAAAACCGAAATCATCGAGCATGATTTCCATCGCCGGAACGACGTTGTTCAGGTTGAGCAGCGGCTCGCCCATACCCATCATCACTACGTTAGTGATTGGGCGCTGACCGGTGACTTTTGCTGCGCCAACGATTTTCGCCGCTCGCCACACCTGGCCGATAATTTCCGACACCCGCAGATTGCGGTTAAAGCCCTGCTGGGCGGTGGAACAGAATTTACACTCCAGCGCACACCCCACCTGCGAGGAAACGCAAAGCGTGGCACGGTCGTCTTCGGGGATATACACCGTTTCGACGCGCTGATCGCCAACGGCAATCGCCCATTTAATGGTGCCGTCAGATGAACGCTGTTCTTCAACCACTTCCGGTGCGCGAATTTCCGCCACCTCTTTCAGCTTGCCGCGCAACACTTTGTTGATGTCGGTCATCTCATCAAAGTTGTCGCAGCAATAGTGATACATCCACTTCATCACCTGATCGGCGCGGAAGGGTTTTTCACCTAAATCTTTAAAAAACTCCCGCATCTGCTGACGGTTGAGATCCAGCAGGTTGATTTTTCCATCTTTTGTGGTGACGTTTTCAGGTGTGACTAATTGTTCAGACATATGCTATTCCGGCCTCGTTATTACACGTTATGGCCCCTGGAGGGTTGAAAAAAGAAACGCCCCGGTGAGCGGCTGCTCGTCCGGGGGCGCTGCATTGTACAAATTCTGGCGCACGGATGCCACGTTTGCACGCGGCATTTATGAAATTATTAACGCGTGCGCGGGCACACTTCGCCTTCGCCGAAGAAATAAGCGATTTCGCGAGCGGCAGATTCGACGGAATCAGAACCGTGAGTACCATTTTCGGTCAGGCTGTCAGCGTAATCAGCACGCAGAGTACCGGCAAGTGCGTTTGCCGGATTGGTCGCGCCCAGCAGATCGCGGTGACGCTGAACGGCGTTTTCACCTTCCAGCACGGAAACCACGATCGGACCAGAGGTCATGAATTCAACCAGACCATCAAAGAACGGTTTTCCATCGTGTTCAGCATAAAAGCCACGAGCCTGTTCAACGGTCAGGTGCAGCATTTTGGTGCCGACAATTTTGAACCCTGCAGCTTCAAAGCGCGCAAAGATATTACCAATGACGTTTTTTGCTACCGCGTTCGGTTTGATGATGGAAAAAGTACGTTCAATAGCCATGTTTACCTCTGTAAAGTATTCGTTGTTGTCTGTACCTGCGTACGAGATGGCGCGGATTATAAAGAGCATCTGCGCTGTTGACTATTGATAGAGGTAACATTTTTTTAAAATAAAACGAGTTTAAGCAACAAATATGAGCAAAACAGACTACTGCATGACAAATCTCACTGTCGCCACCTGCCCCATTTCGTCCATTACCAGTAATTGATATTCACCCTTCTCGCGAAGTCGCAACGTTAAGCTATGACCACGTTCAGCTAACGGTTCACCATTAAGAAACCACCAGCGTTCGCCTGTTCCTCCGCTTGATTGTACTGGTAATGATGCATCGTTGGCTCCTGGCAAACGTTTGATAATTACCCCATCACGCACACCAATCAACTGCAAAGGTAACTGAGCATCGCGACCATAGGGCGGGCAATTTGTTGATGCTCCAGGTAAGCGTGCAACTCGTCGTTCAGCAGCAGGTAGCCAGGGTTCCAGCGGTAACGGCCAGACATTAATCATTTCTTGTCGAGCCTGAGGACAATCAGCAGCAACACGTTTACCTTGCTCATCAAGCCAGATGGGGAAACGAATCCCACTTATTCCTTCCTGCTCCGGTAAAAGTAATGTTGGTGGCTGGCTACCTTCGAGCAACCAGGTGGCAAGACGACGGCGGCAATTACTGTCACCTTCTGGCAATGATTGCCCACCAGGCCAGCAGATGACACCGCGACTGACAGACTTCGGCCGTGGATCTTCTGGTAGATTTATACTACGCGACATCAGGATGTTATTGACCTGATTAAGTAGAGGAACTGCGCTGGCAAAGCCAAACTGACCGACAACGGGCGTGCCGTCCGGTCTGCCTGTCCAGATACCGATTACGTAACGAGCGTTAACGCCAATAGCCCATGCATCGCGGTAACCGTAGCTGGTGCCCGTCTTCCATGCCAGAGGCGCAATACGCGGCAGGGAACTGTCCGGCAATGGTTGTGCTTCATCAGCCATGATGCGGCGGATTATCCACGCCGCACCTGGTGACATTAATGGTCGCTCAATTAAGGGAGCGTCAGGCTGTAAACGTAATTTACCTGCTTTGCCGTGGCGGGCAAAAGCGCTATAGGCTGCCGCCATCTCATCCAGACGAGCGCCAGCTCCGCCGAGAATTAACGAAAGATTTGGCGCCGCTCCCGCAGGTAAATACAGAGGCAAGCCAACATTACGCAATTTCGCCGCAAATCTTTTTGGGCCGTAGGCCTCCAGAACTTGCACTGCAGGTAAGTTCAGTGAGCGAACCAGGGCTTCGCTCATGCTGATCGGGCCATGAAAACCACTGTCAAAATTGCCAGGGCGATAATCACCTGTACGCCGGGGAACATCCTGCAACAACGATGACGGATGGATTAATCCTTCATCCAATGCCAAAGCATAAACAAACGGTTTAAGCACCGATCCTGGTGATCGGATCGCGTTAACCATATCGACATGCCCAAAACGGGAATCATCATTAAGATCAACAGATCCTACCCAACCACGCACACTCATATCAGTATGATCAACAACGATCAGTGCCAACGAACTGCGTGGTGGTAAGCGACTTTTCCAGTTTTGTGCCAACTCTTCCAACTGTCGTTGTAACCCTGCGTCCAGCGTGGTTACGATTTTGTCGCTTTTGCTTTTACCCAACATCATCCGCGAAAACAGCGGTGCCAGTTGTGGCATTTGTCTCGGCGCCAACCAGACTGGCTCTTCGCGCGACTCGTTCACCTGCTTAACAGACCACACGCCTTGTGTTGCCATACGTTCAAGCACTTTATTGCGTGCAGCTTCAGCACGCTCTGGCCAACGATCCGGACGCAGGCGGCTGGGGGCCTGTGGCAAAACGGCCAGCATTGCAGCTTCAGAGTAACTTAAATTAGCCGGAGACTTACCCAGGTAAGCCCAGCTTGCCGCACCAATCCCCTGTAACGTACCGCCAAATGGAGCACGGTTAAGGTACAGCGTCAGAATTTCACGTTTGGATAAGTGCCACTCCAGCTGAAACGCACGCCAGAGCTGGCGAATTTTCCCGCCAAAAGTTTTCGGGTGTGGATCAAGCAAACGAGCAACCTGCATGGTAAGTGTGCTACCACCGGAGATCACCCTGCCAGACGTAAGATCTTGCCAGGCCGCACGCACCACCGAGAAGGGGTTAACGCCGGGATGTTTCCAGAACCAACGATCTTCATAGTTGATCAACGCTTCAAGGTAACGCGGCGAAACATCGTCAATGGTGACCGGATAACGCCAGATTCCATCAGCATCGGCAAAACGCCACAGTGGCGTACCATCATGAGCAACAACAACACGTGCAGGAGCAACTTCCTGTAGCGGAAGAGGCCAGAGTTTATCAGCCCCCCACGCAACAAGAATCAGGAGAATGGGCGCGGCTGCTAACGAAATCCAGCAGCCGCGTTTACTTATCAGGCGACGCATTTACGGTCTGACAACCATGAATCCCTCTGACGCGCCACTTGCCCGCCACTGAGGCGCGTACATTGATTCAACCATTGGTTGCGGTACCAGATAGGTTCCCGGTGTTACTGCACGTGCCAGATATATCAGCGTTACTGGCTGGTATTTATCAACAGCTACCGCCGCGACATAGCGATCATCACGAAACTCTACGTGATTGATATTCGCCTGTTGCATCTGGATAAGCAGATTTTGCACTTTGCTACTACTTTGCTCCAGACTGGCACTACCATTTGCCAGATTCTGGTTTTCCAGTTCCAGTCCGGCTGGCAGCAGATCAACGACCAGAGCATCCGGCACGCTCTTGTTGGCTTTCACCTCCAACCAAACCAACACCAGTTCGCCACTGCGTAATGACTCCAGAGATTTGCTATTGCCGTTCGTATCGAGGATATGACGTTCAATTTGCAGTACATTACTGAAAGGTTCCGGTGCGGATTGCGGATAACCACTGGTATCCAGACGCAGCCATAACGGTTGATCGCCATTGTTAGTCACCTGCAATGTGGAGAGCTGATCACTATCCAGATTGCGGGTTTGTGATTTCTCCCCTGTCAGCGATTCGGCAGAAAGTGACGTTTGTGCCTGCCATTTACCTGGTAGATTTTCAAACGTACGCGCGGCCAGGTACAATGCATTCGTTTCTTGCGTTGACAGCCAACGTTTTCCAAACGCCTGTTCTGACAGAGTAAAAAGCAAACTATTTTGCTCGGCAGGAAGTAGTTTATTTTCCTCCAGCAGCGCCAGCATCAGAGCATTGTCGCGCAATGGGCTGCCATAATCTCCCCACCAACTACGTTGGTCACGGCGTGGCGTTTTTAGTGCCAGAGCAATAGCTTCTTCACCACGAGTGGCATCGCCCATGTTTTTCAACGCAATACCTAATTGCAGCAATGGTAAACCAGAAGCTGCATCCTCATGACGCCCCCAGATTTCTCGCAGAACACCAAGCGGCGCTTTCTGCTGGCGAGCAAGCACCAACGCTGCATAAGCCTGCACGGCAAACTTACTGGCTTTGAGGTTGTCCGCGTAAGGAATAGACATCATTCCTGGGTCCTGTAAATAGCGCAGCAGACGCTCGTTCCCATGGTTTATGGCCGTCGCTGGTACGCTATACCCCTGCTCTCCTGCACGAATTAAGAAATCCATAACATAAGCAGTCAACCAGTACTCTTCCTGGCTGTCTTTATCCCACAGCGCGAAGCCACCGTTATTACGCTGCATTTGCAACAAGCGTGAAATGCCGATATCCACCGCAGCACGGCGTTTCTCATCACTGTCACCTTTAATCCCGAGAGCCCAAAGCTGCGAGGAATTAGTATAAAGGGATGGGAATAAGCCACTGGTAGTTTGTTCCAGACAACCGTAAGGATAGGCCTTTAACTCTTTGATATAACGAGCAAGGTTAAAGGGTGGTTTCCCACTCAACACCAACTGACCTTCAAGTGTGGCTGGTGAGAAATTGCTCAGACTCTCTGCCGGGAGCGCCCAGGTTTCACCAGGCTGCAGCGCAAAACCATAATTAACGGTTTGTGCCGGGAATGCCGGACGCACGCCTATTTTCCAGTGCTTATGCTGATCGCCAAAGGTTTCACCAGGCAAATCCAGACCACTAATATTGGCCTGTATTTCGCCATCACCGAACCCCGTCAAGGCGCGAACCGGGATAAATAACGTGGTACGCACACCAGGGGCTAATTCTACTGGTGCAGGAGATTCACCTACCAACTCCAGCAAACCACTGGCTGAAACAGTGACATTCAGCTTTTGCGGTTTATCAGTCAGGTTGGTGATATCAAGGGTTAAACGAGAAGTATCACCACTCGCCATAAAGCGAGGTGTATTAAGCTCGGCAATCACTGGCGCTGCAACAACCACCTTACTTTCGCTGCTACCAAAGTCATCTGCTGTCCATGCCTGCGCCATCACCCGCAGTTCACCATTAAAATCGCCAATCGGCAGCGTAACCGTACCTTCACCTTGCTCGTTAAGGGTGACAGGTTGTGCTTGCTGCGCCACAATATTAACGTGATTAACTGGCGGTTTACCGCCACGTTTCAGCTCGTCACCATCGCCACCAAAACGCAATGCCGCAAGACGCCCCTGACTTTCAATAACCTGACCGTAAATATCATAGATATCCACGCCATAGCGTTTCTGACCAAAGAATGCCTGCCACGGATCGGGAGTGACATAATCCGTAATGTTTAGTACGCCACTATCAACAGCAGACACCAGGACATTGACTTGTTTCGGTGTTTCACCATTTTTGTTGCTGGCTTTAATCTTCACCGTGAGAGGTTTATTCGGGCGCATTTTAGCTGGAGTTTCCAGCGCCAGATCGAGACGACGGTTTTCATCGCCAAGCGGCAAATGCAACACCCCAACTGCCCGTTTCGGTGTCGCTGAGCGGGATTTATCCCCCGGACGCACCACCAGCGTACTCAAATAGAGATCATGACGATTCCAGTTTTTATCCACCGGGATACTCAAATCCAACCCTTGTGCAGGAACATCAATTTCTTTCCACCACAACGGTCCTTCGCTGGATTCGACCATTGCATAACCTTTACCTGCTGCTGGCGCAGCAATATGCAGTTTGATGATGTCGCCAGGGCGGTAATTAGCTTTGTCGAGTTTTAACGTCACGCGATCAGGACGCACCGTGCTACCGCCAGCACTGTTATCCTGCCAACTGTATCCCGCCCAAAAGCGAACACTACTGACTGCCTCATTGGGTGCTTTGACTTCCAGACGATATGCACCCCACTCAACAGGGAAACTGACTTTCCCGGTTTCGTCGGCTTGCAAATCCAGCGACTGCTCGTTTTCTACCAACTCTTTTTGATCAAACTGCGATTGCCAGCCTTCGGATTCAGACCAGTTCCAGTAATAATCGCGACGTTCCCGAATTAGACGAACCTGCAAGCCCGAAACCGGTTTTTTCACGCCCTGCGCATCGGCATAAACGATGTCAAAACTGGCAATACTGTTTTCATCAACCATCGGTTTTTTAACAGTCGTATTGGAGCTGTAGTCGTAGACAGGTTGAGTTGCAAATTGTGGGCGAATACCCGGTAGTGTATCGGCAGGCCAGATCGCCTGCTCTACCCGACGCGTTACCGGACGACCGCCAGATTCCAGCAAGCTGCCCTGGAAAATAACCTGTAATGGGGAGTGTGTTTCTTGCCACTCACTTGAAACATAGACTTCAGCACGCCCACTGTTATCCAGCGACAACTGAGTTTCATCCAAAGTGCGCGAAAGATTTTCAGCGGCAATGTCACCAAATTCGAAGCCAGGCAGTGCAGCAACTGCCTCCCGTAGTGGACGCAGGTAAAGTTGCCCTTGCAATGCATTGCCGCTGGCAGGTGCGCCATACAAGTAGTAACCCACCACGGAGAATTTCACGCTCTCTTTTGGCGACAACGGTTTTTTCTTACCCGTCAGATTCAGCGCCATGCGCTCTGGCATAAAATCTTCAACATGGAAATCCCACATTCGATACTGATTATCGCCAGTGTTAGCACGGATATGCCACATTCCTGTAGCTGCGCCACTATCTAACGGATACGTAAAGTGGTAAAGACCATTCTCCGGCTTACTCACGACGCTACGTAGCACCTGACCATCTGGCTTAATGACTTCAAGCTTAATTGGCTGATCTGGCAGTACTTTACCATCGGCATCGCGCAGTAAACCGTTGAGAATAACCGTTTCACCGGGGCGATAGAGATCGCGGGGGCCAAACATAAAGAATTGTTTGCTGAAACCAGGTTCACCAGCAATATCAAACTCAGCTAAATCGAGCGCAGGAAGTTTTAAATCAAGCAGTGTTGTTTGCCCGTCTTTACGCGCTAATAGCAACGCTGCATTTTTGTCGTTTTCAAGTTGTACATGGCCTTCTGCGTCACTGGCTGCTTGTGACAAGGTTTGACCTTTATCATTCAACAGTGTGACTTCAATTCCCTGCTGAGCAGCACCGTTTTCCAGACTCTGGGTAAATACATCCAGACGATTCTGGTAACTGTGAACAGAAACACCGATATCACTGAGAGTAAACAACGTCGCCGGATAGCTATAGTCATAACGACCCGCCTGGTTCATCACTGCAAGGTAAACTCCCGCCTGCTGCAGCGGCTTAATATCACTCAAAGGAAGTTGTAATTTCTCGCGGGTATTACGCGTCGGATTCAGATCAAAACGTCCGGTATAGACCAGGTCCGCCATCTTCAGCAATTTATCTGACTGCCAGTTTTCCATCGAGTTACGGTAGTTCCACTGGCTAACAAATGAAGGTAATGTCTCTGGTTTGATGCGAAAAAAGTTAACGTCAACGCTATTAACATTTAGTGCCAGTACCGGTAGACCTTCAGCGACTTTTCCTGGAAGTAACGAGCCGCGACTGGCAAATCCGACACTGGGCTGAATATTACGGGTAGTAATGGTTTTCTGGTAATCAATGCCGAACGCAGCGTTATTTAACCCTTTTAGTTCACGTCTTACTGCTACCACCAACTCACGCTGAGGTTCCAGATGCCGTAAACGCAATTCCTTGAGATTGTCAGAGAGCTCCCATGCACCATCAACTGTGCCGCTCCTGGTGTCGACTACAGTGACAAGACGAGAGAAATCTTGCTCCGGATCTAAAGGAATAGAGAATGTCAGCAGTAATGTTGCCGCACCCTCTAACTGTACTTCCGAGAGGTCGAGCAAAGCCAGCGACTTTCCAGCACTTTGCTGAGCAAGTTTTTTCCGTTTTTCAAGCGATTGTGAAGAAGGCTTCGCCGGACTGGTAGCCTCTGTTGAGGTATTATTTTTTTCAGATGCTGCCTGCTCTGCTGGCGGGTTAGTTTTACCCGTCGCTGATGTTTTATCGTTGTTGTCGCACCCCGAAAGGGCCAGCAGCAACATACAGGCTACTACATTTAACTTTCTCATCTTTCATCCCTGCCCTGATGGCCCATAGCCACGTCGAGTAATTATTATGCGTGAGAATTATCGTTATGTAATTGAGTATCACGTCCGCAGAGTCTGAATTTTAGTGCGAAATGTGGCTTAAGCAGCCAAATTAATCCCTTTTGCTTGTCGCTTTACGCTAAACCACCGACAATTTATCAGTAACCCGGCAACAATGGAGATGTCTATGACCACAACCTGGTTTGTTGCAGCCGACTGGCTCGCCGAGCATATTAACGATCCAGAAATTCAAATTATTGATGCCCGTATGGCTCCACCTGGAGAGAAGGAGCGTCATGTTTTACAGGAGTACCGCGAAGGACATATTCCTGGTGCCGTTTTTTTCGATATTGAAGCCCTTTCTGATCACACGTCCTCCTTTCCACATATGATGCCGCGCCCGGAAGCGTTTGCCGTCGCTATGCGTGAACTGGGCGTTAATCAGGATAAGCATCTGATTGTATACGATGAAGGTAATCTCTTTTCTGCGCCACGCGCATGGTGGATGCTGCGCACTTTTGGTGTCGAAAGAGTATCGATTCTCGCTGGCGGATTAACAGGATGGCAACGCGATGAGTTACTTCTGGAAAAAGGAGATGTGGAACTACCTGAAGGCGAGTTTACAGCAAAATTCACCCCGGATGCGGTAGTAAATGTCACGGACGTTCTGTTGGCAAGCCATGAAAAAACGGCGCAAATTATTGATGCCCGCCCGGCTGCACGTTTTAATGCAGAAGTTGATGAACCTCGCGCAGGTTTACGTCGCGGACATATTCCCGGTGCACTGAATGTTCCGTGGACGGAACTGGTGCGCGAAGGCGAACTGAAAACGACCGATGAACTGGATGCGATATTTTTTGGTCGCGGCGTCAGCTACGACAAACCAATTATCGTCAGCTGCGGCTCTGGTGTAACGGCGGCCGTGGTTTTGTTGGCACTCGCGACACTCGATGTGCCAAACGTGAAACTGTACGACGGCGCATGGAGTGAATGGGGCGCACGAGCAGATTTACCGGTTGAGCCAGTGAAATAAGCTTTATACAGGCAATAAAAAACCGCCAAATTTGGCGGTTTTTTATTGCTGGTCTGGTTCGCGGCCTTTCCAGCAGGTTGTATTACTGCAAGTGTATCTCGTCTACTCAATACTCGCTTTATGCATCAACGATGTCAAGTAGATAAAAAAGGATAGATTTTGAATTCATTTGGCTTATCAGTCCGAATTCAGACAAATATAAACAAATCCCGCTCAATATTTAAAATACTAACCGGTAAAAGATATTACTTAAACGTGTAAATTCACTTTTCTTAAAACAACAAAAAACCGCCAAAATCAGACGGTTATTTGTTGCCGGTCTGGTTCGCGGCCTTTCCAGCAGGTTCACTTGTGTTGCATGAACAACGCAGGTGCCTCACAGCAAAATAATAATCGTTGTTAAGAAATTTTGTGTCAAGTAAAAAACGAGTAATTATTTTTCGGTTAGCGTATTATCGACAACGGCCCTTTCCGCCGTCTCGCAAACGGGCACTGGCTTTAGGAAAGGATGTTCCATGACCGTAAATGCAAGTGTATCTCGTCGCTTGCTATCGCGGCAATATCGCCAGTGGTGCTGTCGTGATGCGGTCTTCGCATGGACCGCACAATGAAGATACGGTACTTCTGTATCGTACTTATTGTTTCTGGTGCGCTGTTTTCCGAAGTAAATAATAACCGGAGTCCCTCCGGCAACAATTTACTGATGGTTAACAACCTTCAGAACAGCAAGTAAGCCCGAATGCCGCCCTTTGGGGCGGCATATTTTAAATTATTCGATTCTGTTTAAAATCACGCAGGAATCCCCCCCAGCGACGTTCATAGAATGGCGCAATATGTTCGGTAATAAAGTGGCTAATTCCTTTTTCCCCTTTTTTCACCTGGCAAATATCTATTGGTTCATCACCAGGTAATGTATCGGTCGCTACACTTCCCGCCGCCTGAATAATTTCTTCGATATCGCCATCGGCTTCAATGCCAATAAGTAAATTAGGCTGTGCCTCTTCGTTCTCTTTAATTGAACAAATAAAAGCACGCTTCACCGGCTTAATGGTTTTAAATAAGGTGGTAAGTGAATCAATCATTTGTGCTGGCGGCTCTGCGACTTCCGATAATATCAGCGATTCACCGCCTTCCAGTACTTCCTGACTGCTCAGCGGATTTCCTTCTTCACCGATCAGCAAACTGATTTCACGCGGCATAAATTCTTTACCGGTTGGCAGTTTGGCATTAAGGAAGAGCGTTTCGCCAAGGGTCATCTCAAACAATGTGCGAACGGGCATTACGACAAATGCCTGTTTGCCGTCGACCGCCTGTTGAAGTGCTTCTAACGAGGTGAAAAAAGGAATGACGCTGGTACCGTCTTCTTTTTCCCAGTGCTGTAAATCAAGCGCGCTATCTTCAACCACAGCCTCGCCCTGCGCTGCCATACCTGGTACCCAGACAGTGGATTCCAGTAGAGTACGGAAAAAGGCCGGGCGGTGCGCCGGTTCAGTTGCTGCTTTTTCCAGCAGCTCTTCAAGTTCGTTTTTTGTTTCGGACATAAGAACCACAATTCATTCAACGTTCGGGGCACAAGTGCCTGATGCGCTACGCTTATCAGGCCTACAAGGGAATCGCAATCTATTGGATGTTCGCAATTTTGTAGGCCAAATAAGACGTTTACGCCGTTAACAGATTAGCAATCGTGCGCACACCCAGCCCGGTCGCACCCGCAGACCACTGTTCAACTGGTGCTTTACGGTAAGTCGCCGAACAATCGATATGCAGCCAACCTTGTTTATAGTTCTCAACAAAGTGCGACAGGAAGCCCGCCGCCGTACTTGCACCTGCCGGATACGCCGCGCTTCCGGTGTTGTTCAGTTCCGCAAAGTTAGATGGCAGCTGGCTACGGTGGAACTCCGCCAGCGGCAGACGCCAGAACGGTTCGTTCTCCTGGGCGGCACTCTCCAGTAGGCGACCGGCCAACGCATCGTCAAAACTGAACAGCGCGTGATAATCATTACCCAGCGCGGTTTTCGCCGCACCGGTGAGTGTCGCGGCATCGATAATCAGTTCCGGTTTCTGCGCACTGGCGTCAATCAGGCCATCTGCCAGAACCAGACGCCCTTCCGCATCGGTGTTCATGACTTCGACTTTTTTACCGTTGCGATAGGTAATGATATCCCCCAGTTTGAACGCGTTGCCGCTAATCAGGTTATCCGCACAGCAGAGGAACAGCTTCACACGCTTGTTCAGACCGCGCGTAATGGCAAATGCCAGCGCCCCGGTAACCGTTGCCGCACCGCCCATGTCAGACTTCATTGAGTCCATAAACGCGGTCTGTTTGATGCTGTAGCCGCCGGAATCAAAGGTGATGCCTTTACCTACCAGGCACGCGTACACCGGCGCTTCTTTATCGCCAGTTGGGTTGTAATCCAGCGCCAGCAATACCGGGGAACGTTCTGAACCACGCCCGACAGTGTGCAGCCCCATATAACCTTGATCACGAAGATCTTCACCTTTGGTGATCCGGTAAGTCACACGATCGCCTGCGACGTTGCTGATCAGATCAACAGCACGCTGTGCCAGTTGCGATGGCCCCAGTTCTTCTGCTGGTGCGTTGATGGTGTCACGCACCCAGTCGATGATCATCAGGCGGTTATCCAGTTCCTGACGCTGGGCATCGTCCAGATCCGGCCACTCCACTTTACGCGTGCCTTTCGGGGCTTTGTAACCTTGCCAGAATGCCCAGCAACGATCCGCATCCCAGCCTTCACCGCTTAGCTGAACATGCTTGATGCCCAGACCGTCAATCTTGCGCGCCGCACGCTGGATCAGCCCCAGATCGTCTGCCCCGTTCAAATGCAGGGTAATACCATCATTATTAATGCTGTAAGTCGCTTTTTCTCCCCAGCGCGCGTCGGCAGGTTGGGTCGAGAGGGTAATCTTCATCGCTTCTGTCATTTTAGTTATCCTTATTTGTAAAAGGGCCTCCAGTTGGCAGCCCCAGGATTTTTCCGCTAAATGATTCGCGTTGCAGGAAGGCGGCAAGTGAGTGAAGCCCCAGGAGCATAGATAACTATGTGACTGGGGTGAACGAGCGCAGCCAACGCATCTGCGGCGTGAAGCATGACGCGGAAATCACTCGGCTTCGTCCAGCCAGACTAATAAAATCGCTTCGAGGATTTTCTCGTTGGACGCCTGCGGGTCGTCGTCGAAATCTTCCAGATCGCAAATCCACTGATGCATATCGGTGAATCGAACCGTTTTCGGATCAAGATCGGGATATGCATCGTACAGTGCTTCGCCAATTTCGCGGCTATCGGTCCACTTAAGTCCCATACTAACCTCTGTTAATGCTCACGCGCATGGTTGATAGTGTAACGCGGAATTTCGACCACTAAATCTTCGTCGGTAACGCGCGCCTGGCAGCTTAAACGGCTTTCCGGCTCCAGCCCCCAGGCTTTGTCCAGCATATCGTCTTCCTGCTCTGAGCTTTCCGGCAGCGAATCAAAACCTTCACGAACGATGCAGTGGCAGGTGGTGCAAGCACAGGATTTTTCACAGGCGTGTTCAATCTCGATGCCGTTACGCAGCGCAACGTCGAGAATGGTTTCACCGCTATTCGCTTCCAGAACAGCGCCATCAGGACAGAGATCCTGATGAGGCAAAATAACAATCTTTGGCATATTAAACCTCGTCCACGGAATGGCCCTTCAGCGCACGACGAACCGACTGGTCCATGCGGCGAGCGGCGAAATCCTGGGTTTGTTTGTCTACGTTTTTAATCGCTTGTTCGATGGCGTCAACATCATCGCCCTGCGCCACTTCACTCAGGTGAGCGGCAGCATCGTCAATGACCTGACGCTCTGCGGCGCTTAACAGCGCGGCATCAGCAGCCAGCGCGCCGTGCAAACTTTCCAGCACACGCGCCGCTTCTACTTTTTGTTCAGCCAGCATACGGGCTTTTACGTCCTGCTCGGCATAGCTCATTGAGTCTTTGATCATCGAAGCGATTTCACTGTCGGTCAGACCATAAGACGGTTTAACCTGAATAGACGCCTCAACGCCGGTGGATTTCTCCATCGCCGTCACGCTCAAAAGACCATCAGCATCGACCTGAAACGTTACGCGAATATGCGCGCCGCCAGCCGGTAGCGCCGGAATACCACGCAGCGCAAAACGTGCCAGCGAGCGGCAGTCCTGCACCAGCTCACGCTCACCCTGCATTACATGGATAGACATCGCCGTCTGACCATCTTTAAAGGTGGTGAAATCCTGGGCGCGGGCCACCGGAATTGTGGTGTTACGCGGGATCACTTTCTCCACCAGGCCACCCATGGTTTCGAGGCCCAGCGACAGCGGGATCACATCAAGCAACAGCATTTCGCTGTCCGGCTTGTTACCCACCAGAATATCCGCCTGAATCGCCGCGCCAATAGCGACGACTTTATCCGGGTTGATGGAAGTCAGCGGTGGACGACCGAAAAATTCGCCCACTCGTTCACGCACCAGCGGCACGCGGGTAGAACCACCAACCATAACCACTTCCAGCACTTCATCAGCTTCTACGCCCGCGTCTTTCAGCGCACGACGACAAGCCAGTAAGGTTCGTTTTACCAATGGCGCGATCAATTCATTGAATTGTTCACGGCTGATTTCACCCTGCCAGCCCGCAACATTCACGGTCACAGAGTCCGCATCGCTCAGCGCGATTTTGGCCGCAATGGCGGCATCCAGCAGTTCACGCTGAACGCGGTTATCGCTACGGTCAGGAATGCCCGCCTGTTCGCGAATGTAATCTGCTAACAGATGGTCAAAGTCATCGCCGCCGAGCGCAGAATCACCGCCGGTCGCCAGCACTTCGAACACGCCGCGACTTAAGCGAAGAATGGAAATATCAAACGTCCCGCCACCGAGGTCATAAACAGCGATCACGCCTTCCTGACCGGAATCCAGCCCGTAGGCGATAGCCGCAGCGGTCGGTTCGTTAAGCAAGCGCAGAACATGCAGCCCAGCCAGACGCGCCGCGTCTTTGGTGCCCTGACGCTGGGCATCGTCAAAGTACGCCGGAACGGTGATAACGACACCATCCAAGTCGCCAGCCAGGGCTTCAGTTGCCCGCGCCGCCAGTGCTTTGAGGATGTCCGCAGAAACGCGCACCGGATTCAGCAATCCCGCTGCTGTTTCAATCATCGGCAAGCCGTTTTCGCTGGCCTGGAATTGATAAGGCAAATGCGGGTAGCGTTGCTGGATATCAGCCAGCGAGCGCCCCATCAGGCGTTTAACAGAACTAATGGTGTTGGCGGTGTCAAGCGCTGCGTTAGCGCGCGCGTCATAACCCACCGAATGCCCCTGCTGTTGATAGTGAACAACAGAGGGCAGCAGGTGACGGCCTTCATGGTCGGCTAACGTTTCGGCCTGACCGCTGCGTACTGTCGCCACCAGCGAGTTGGTTGTGCCCAGGTCAATACCGGCCGCCAGACGACGCTGATGCGGCGCAGCACTCAAACCAGGTTCACTAATTTGTAATAAGGCCATGTTTAGCTTCCAGAAATTAAAAATCGAGCAGTTTTTCTTCGAGTTGTTCGGCACTACTTCGCAGTTTATCGAGAAAACGCAGCTTACGCACGGTATCCGCCGCCGCGTCCCACGTCTCGTTGTCTAACTGTTCAACCATCAACTGATGGCGGGTATCAAACATCTTTTTCACACGTTTGATAAAGCTTTCCAGCCGTGCTTCATCTTTCGCCTGTTCGATCTCGTCCAGTTCTTCGCGCAGCTCCAGCTGTTCCATCAGGAACGCGGTGTCGCGCACAGTATGCTGCTCGCTGGCGAGATCAAAACCGTGCAAAGAAAGTAAATATTCCGCGCGCATTAACGGATGACGCAGCGTTTGCCAGGCCTGGTTAATGGTTGCAGATTGCTGTACGGCGGCGAGTTGTTCCGCCTGGCTTCCGCTGGCGAATTTATCAGGATGATACTGACGTTGTAGATCCTGAAAACGCAGGCTCAGTGCCTGGGTATCGAGTTGATAACGGGCAGGCAAGCCAAAGAGGGTGAAGTAATCCATAACATTCTCAGGGCTGCGATCCGCCGCAATAACGACGAATCAGGTAAAACAAACCCCACGCGCAGCTGACCACGGTGGGGTTATCGGTATGCGCATCAAACGTGGAAGCTTTCGCCGCAACCACACTCATCTTTGACGTTCGGGTTGGTAAATTTAAACCCTTCGTTCAGGCCTTCTTTTACGAAATCCAGTTGCGTACCGTCCAGAAATTGCAGGCTTTTGCCATCGACCACGACTTTCACGCCTTTGTCTTCAAACACGATGTCTTCCGGCGTCGGTTCGTCAACAAATTCCAGTACATAAGCCATACCTGAACATCCGGAGGTTCTCACGCCCAGACGCAGGCCAAACCCTTTGCCGCGGTTAGCCAGAAAGGTATTTACTCGCGCTGCTGCACTGTCGCTCAGTGTAATCGACATAACCAAACCTCAACTCTTATTTTGCTTCACGTTTGCTTTTATAGTCCGCAATGGCGGCTTTGATCGCGTCTTCTGCCAGAATAGAACAGTGAATTTTCACCGGCGGCAGTTCAAGTTCTTCAGCAATATCGGTGTTTTTGATCGCCTGTGCTTCGTCGAGAGACTTCCCTTTCACCCATTCGGTGACCAGGGAGCTGGAAGCGATAGCGGAACCGCAGCCGTAAGTTTTAAAACGCGCGTCTTCAATGATACCTTCATCGTTGACTTTAATCTGCAACTTCATCACGTCGCCACAGGCCGGTGCACCCACCATGCCGCTGCCCACGTTCTCGTCGTTGTTGTCGAAGGAACCCACGTTACGCGGATTCTCGTAATGATCGATAACTTTTTCGCTGTAAGCCATTATAAATTCTCCTGATTCCGATACCGATTAATGATGTGCCCATTCGATGCTGTTCAGATCCACGCCCTGCTTGTACATTTCCCACAGCGGAGAAAGGTCACGCAGACGACCGATGGATTTACGAACTAACTCGATGGTGTAGTCGATCTCTTCTTCAGTAGTAAAACGACCTAAAGAGAAACGGATAGAGCTATGTGCCAGCTCGTCGTTCAGCCCCAGCGCGCGCAGCACGTAGGACGGTTCGAGGCTTGCTGACGTACAGGCAGAACCGGAAGAAACCGCAAGGTCTTTCAGCGCCATAATCAGCGACTCACCTTCAACGTAGTTAAAGCTGACGTTGAGAATGTTCGGCGCACCGTGTTCCAGGTCACCGTTCAGGTAAACTTCTTCGATATCTTTGATGCCGTTCCACAGACGGTTACGCAGGCCGCGCAGACGTTCCATCTCGGTCGCCATCTCTTCTTTTGCGATGCGATAGGCTTCGCCCATACCGACGATCTGGTGAACAGGCAGAGTACCGGAACGCATACCGCGCTCGTGACCGCCGCCGTGCATTTGTGCTTCGATACGTACGCGCGGTTTACGACGCACATACAGCGCACCGATACCTTTCGGGCCGTAGATTTTGTGACCGGAGAAAGACATCAGGTCAACTTTCAACTGGCTCAGGTCGATAGGCAGTTTGCCCACGCTCTGGGTTGCATCAACGTGATAGATAATGCCACGAGCACGGCACATTTCGCCGATAGCCGCGATATCCTGCACCACGCCAATTTCGTTATTTACGTGCATGATGGAAACAAGGATGGTGTCGTCACGCATCGCTGCTTCGAGTTCTTTCAGGTCGATAATACCGTTACGCTGCGGTGCCAGGTAGGTGACTTCAAAACCTTCACGCTCCAGCTGACGGCAGGTATCCAGTACCGCTTTGTGTTCGGTTTTGCTGGTGATGATGTGCTTGCCTTTTTTCTGATAAAAGTTAGCAGCACCTTTGATCGCCAGGTTGTCAGATTCGGTAGCACCAGAGGTAAAGACGATTTCTCGCGGATCAGCGCCAACCAGATCGGCAATCTGATTACGAGCGATATCTACCGCTTCTTCAGCCTGCCAGCCGAAACGGTGAGAACGGGAGGCCGGGTTACCAAAGGTTCCGTCCATCGTCATAAACTGCATTATTTTCTCGGCAACACGCGGGTCCACCGGCGTGGTTGCGGAGTAGTCGAGATAAATCGGTAATTTCATTGCTCTATAAACTCCGTACATCACTCAATGCAAGGAACCAGGCTACCGGCTGGATGTACGACCGTGTTTACGGAGCGCGATACGCCCCGGCCTGATTCTAATATCTTGTTATCTTTAACCTAACTGTTTCGAGTTTCAGCAAGTTGACAAACTTACGAATCTCCGGGAGCTTACATAAGTAAGTGACCGGAGTGAGTATGTGCAGTCAACGCAGATGCAACACGAAACAGGACGGTTAAATTAAGCGCGTAACTTAACGTCGATCGCGTCTTGTGTGCGGGTGCGTGGCGCGTCGTGAGTATGCTGACGACCAGATACATCCAGCACTTCCTGGTTATTAACCAGTTCGCCTAAAGTAATGTTGTTGAGAAAACCGGTGAGACGGTCGCTCAAATCACGCCACAGCGCGTGGGTCAGGCATTTATCGCCACCCTGGCAGCCGCCTTTACCCTGACAACGGGTGGCATCTACAGATTCGTCAACGGCGCTAATCACTTCGCCAACGGCGATGCTGCTGGCATCTTTGCCTAACAGATAACCACCGCCTGGTCCGCGTACGCTGGAAACCAGACCATTTTTACGCAGACGGGAAAACAGTTGTTCCAGATAAGAAAGGGAAATTCCCTGACGTTCGGAAATATCAGCCAACGGTACCGGGCCCGCTTCAGAGTTGAGCGCAACGTCAAGCATTGCGGTCACGGCATAGCGCCCTTTAGATGTCAGTCTCATGTCTTACTTCACCTCAAACTCGCCCCTGCCCGGGGTTTTTTATTGTAAAAGTGGGGGTATTGCATAGCAGGGTCAAGTCTGACATTCCCGAGTAAATTGGTCAACTATTTACTTGACTGATTTAGTCGGGTATTTAACCTTCAGTGCCATTTTTTTATCGTGGCGTTTGTACCTGTTGTCGGGTGCGGCGTAAACACTTTATCCGACCAGGGGTTCAGTACAATGTAGGCCTGACAAGACGCGTTAAGCGCCGTATCAGGCAACCTCGGTTATTCGGCCTTGTTACCTTTATTCTGCTGCTCAATAGAAGCCAGAATCCCGCGCAGGATATTCAACTCCTGGCTTTCCGGGCGCGCACGGGTAAACAGACGACGCAGCTTATTCATCACCTGCCCCGGATGGTTTTCACGGATAAAGCCGGTTGCCAGCAGCGTTTGTTCAAGATGACCGTAAAAACGTTCCAGATCATCGACCAGCGGATACGGCGTCTCGTCATGTTCAACCTGCTCGCTGTTCTCCTGAGTCGCCAGCCAGGCCATGCGCACTTCATAGGCAATAACCTGAACAGCCATCGCCAGGTTAAGCGAACTGTATTCCGGGTTAGCGGTAATGGCGACATGATAATGGCACTTTTGCAACTCTTCATTGGTCAAGCCGACACGCTCACGACCAAAAACCAGTGCCACCGGCGTATTTGCCGCTTCAGCGACGCTTTTCAAACCGCATTCGCGCGGGTCGAGCATCGGCCACGGCAGCGTGCGCGAGCGTGCACTGGTGCCAACCACCAAGCTACAACCGGCTAACGCTTCGTCGAGTGTATCGACAATGTGAGCATTACCAATCACATCGCTGGCCCCTGCTGCCAGAGCAATCGCCTGGGAGTCAGGTTTCACTAGTGGATTAACCAGCCACAGATTGGTTAAGCCCATTGTTTTCATGGCACGGGCAACAGAACCCATATTGCCGGTGTGTGACGTCTCCACCAGCACAATTCGAATATTTTGCAGCATTGTCTTTCTTCATCTAAAGATTATTCACGCATCTTATCATAAAACGAAGACAGATGCCGATCTCGCTGCTATACTCTGCGCCGTTTTCCCGTTCTTTAACATCCAGTGAGAGAGACCGATGCATCCGATGCTGAACATCGCCGTGCGCGCAGCGCGCAAGGCGGGTAATTTAATTGCCAAAAACTATGAAACCCCGGACGCTGTAGAAGCGAGCCAGAAAGGCAGTAACGATTTCGTGACCAACGTAGATAAAGCTGCCGAAGCGGTGATTATCGACACGATTCGTAAATCTTACCCACAGCACACCATCATTACCGAAGAAAGCGGTGAACTTGAAGGTACCGATCAGGATGTTCAATGGGTTATCGATCCACTGGATGGCACTACCAACTTTATCAAACGCCTGCCGCACTTCGCGGTATCTATCGCCGTTCGTATCAAAGGCCGCACCGAAGTTGCTGTGGTTTATGATCCTATGCGTAACGAACTGTTCACCGCCACTCGCGGTCAGGGCGCACAGCTGAACGGCTACCGTCTGCGCGGCAGCACCGCTCGCGATCTCGACGGTACTATTCTTGCGACCGGCTTCCCGTTCAAAGCAAAACAGTACGCCACCACTTACATCAACATCGTCGGCAAACTGTTCAACGAATGTGCAGACTTCCGTCGTACTGGTTCTGCGGCGCTGGATCTGGCTTACGTTGCCGCAGGTCGTGTTGACGGTTTCTTTGAAATCGGTCTGCGTCCGTGGGATTTCGCCGCAGGCGAGCTACTGGTTCGTGAAGCGGGCGGCATCGTCAGCGACTTCACCGGTGGTCATAACTACATGCTGACCGGTAACATCGTTGCCGGTAACCCGCGCGTTGTTAAAGCCATGCTGGCGAACATGCGTGACGAGTTAAGCGACGCCCTGAAGCGTTAATGACTCAGGCGGGTGATATCCACTCACCCGCCAACTCTTCAGGCGCTTTTCTGAAACTGCACACCTTCACTTTACATTCCTTCACTGCTCTCACACCATCTTTCCGTTTTTAGTCTATTTCAGGGAAAGAGAGATGATTGTTGCGGTTAATAAGCGCGTTCTAAAAATTGTCTTTATTTTGTTCGTCATTCTGTTCTGCGTTTATTTAATACCGCGTATCGCTATCAATTTTTTCTATTACCCGGACGATAAAATTTATGGCCCCGATCCCTGGTCTGCCGAATCAGTAGAATTCACTGCCAAAGACGGCACACGCCTGCACGGCTGGTTTATTCCTTCTGCGACTGGCCCCGCCGAAAACGCCATTGCGACTGTCATTCACGCTCACGGCAATGCAGGCAATATGTCCGCACACTGGCCATTGGTCAGTTGGTTACCGGAACGGAATTTCAATGTCTTTATGTTTGATTATCGTGGATTCGGTAAATCAAAGGGAAGACCTTCTCAGGCAGGGTTATTAGATGATACGCAAAGTGCGATTAATGTTGTGCGCCACCGCAGTGATGTTAACCCGCAACGTCTGGTCTTGTTTGGCCAAAGTATTGGTGGCGCGAATATGGTTAGTGCTCTTGGGAATGGTGATCGCGAAGGTATTCGCGCGGTAATTCTCGACTCAACCTTTGCTTCTTATTCCTCAATCGCTAACCAGATGATCCCCGGTAGCGGTTTCTTTATGGACGACAGTTATAATGCGGAACGCTTCATCGCTGAAGTCAGCCCCATTCCTGTACTGATCATTCATGGTAAAGCTGATCGCGTCATTCCCTGGGAGCAAAGTGAAAGGCTTTATGATCTCACCCGCGAACCGAAACAAAAAATTATCCTTCCTGATGGTGAACATATCGACGCCTTTTCAGAACGCCATGGCGGGGTATATCGCGACCAGATGGTGAATTTTATCCTCAATGCATTAAACACCCGATGACATCGCAACTCTCTCTGAGGTGAAAGAAGACAGCACAAAATCACCTTAAGGTGCTCGCTTCGTCTTAACAAAGCCAACTCTCCAGTTAAAAATTCTGTGACCTTCCCCCGTATTCTGGTGCAAAGCGTTTCAATCATCATTTTTATAAATAAACTTTAGCTATTCTTATCAAACCACGAACGGGAGATCTGACAGATGATGCCAACCATCGCACCACTATCTGTACTTTCTGCTCCCCAACGCCGTTGTCATATATTGTTGACGCTGTTTCAACCAGGTCTGGTGACGACCACGGAAACATTAAGTAAGTTAAATGGTGTCGATGTAGAGATTGTCAGTAAAGATCTTAATGAGACGAGTCGGGAGATTGCTGGTTACCACCAGCTGACGATCAAAACGGCCCAAAACGGCGGTTTTCGGATTGAAGGTACAGAGCTCAATCAGCGTTTATGCCTGTTACATTGGTTACGCCGAGGGCTGCGCCTGTGCCCCGCATTTATTAATGAGCAATTTACCCCGGCATTAAAAAATGCGCTTAAACAATGCGGTATTGAACGAACTTTGTATGACGATACAAATTTACGCGCACTGATTAACCTCTGCGCCCGTCGCCTGAACATGCAGTTTGGTGATCGGGATATGCAGTTTCTACAGCTGTTCTGGCAATACTGTCTGTTGAATCATCATGCAGGACAAACTCCTGATTTCACGCCACTTCAGCAACAGTGGATGCAGTCATGTGCAGCCTGGCCCTTTGCGCTGGAATTAAGCCGTTTTTTACACCGCCGTGCGATGCGCAATGTTCCACGGGAAGAGTCGTTATTTATCGCCCTGCTATTTACCCTGCTACGTGTTCCCGATCCCCGACGAGACAACCATCCATGGGACTGGCAGATGCGCAATGCTATTTCTCGCCTGGTGCTTATTTTTCGCCAGAAAGGTAATGTCCAGTTTCGCGATGAGCAAGGACTACACGATCAACTTTACGTGCATCTGGCGCAGGCGTTGCATCGTAGCTTGTTTTCTATTGGTATTGATAACACCTTACCTGACGGTTTTTGTCATCTTTATCCCCGTTTAATGCGTACGACTCAGGAAGCGTTGACCGAATTTGCCAATGAATACGACCTTCAATTTTCTGAAGAAGAAACAGGACTGGTGGCGGTTATTTTTGGAGCGTGGTTGATGCAGGAAAATGATCTACACGAAAAACAGATCCTGATGCTGACAGACAACGATACTGAGCGCGAGGCGTGTATTGAGCAGCAGCTGCGAGAACTCACACTACTGCCGCTCAATATCCGGCATATGCCCGTAAAGAATTTTTTAGTACAAGGTGCCCCACGTAACGTGGCGTTGATTGTTACACCTTACACCACCACGTTACCGCTATTTTCACCCCCACTAATTTATGCAGACCAGACCTTGACGCCTCATCAACAACAGCAGATCCGCAAAATAGTCGAATCAGGTTGAAGGTGTAATTTTTGGCCGCAACACCATTGCAGGCAGTGCCAACAGCGCCATGACCCAGAATACGCCCCCCGCGAGATGTTGATAGAGATAGCCCGCGAAAATGGTCATGATGGCGATACTGCCCCCCATCGCCACAGCAGAATAAACGGCCTGCAGGCGAATGACTTCTCTGCCATGACGTGCGGCAATGTAGCGCATCCCCGCAAGGTGGCACACGGTAAATGTGCCACAATGAAGAATCTGCGCCACAATAAGCCACGGTAGTGCCGTGGTCCAGCCCATCATTCCCCAACGAATCAGGCCGCATACAGCAGAAAGGAGCAGCAAGTCACGGGCGCTAAAGCGGCGGAATAGTTTGTTGCTGAGCGCAAAAATTATCACTTCAGCTACCACACCCAGCGACCATAAATACCCCACCGCTGAAGCTGAATATCCTGCCGACTGCCAGTAAATTGCACTAAAACCGTAATACGCTGCATGTGCGCCCTGTAACAGGCATACACAAACCAGAAAACGCCAGTTCTGGCTAATCAGAGCAAGCCACGACGACCAACCCGTACTTTCCTGGTGGCGACTGACGCCTTGTGGCTGTATCGCCGGGCGCAACATCATTCCCAGCAGCATAGAGGCGACGCCAAGAGTTAGCAGTGCCAGTATCACCCGATAATCATACAAGCTGACCAGTTTACCCGTCAGCGCAGAGCCAATGACAAAAGCGATTGACCCCCACAACCGCACTCTCCCGTAATCCAGGGGGATCTGTTTTTGCCAGGTATTCGCCAGTGCATCAGTAAGCGGAACCAACGGTGAGAAAAAGAGGTTAAAGCCGATCATGACCACCATCAACCAGGCTACGTGAGTACCCGCCCAGAATGCCAGCGCGAAGACCAATGTCAGCAGGGCCAAAACACGCAATGCCGGGATCAGGCGAGAGGGATCACTGACGCGAGGCGCAATCAGTAAGCTACCAAGAAAGCGCGCCACTAACCCCGTACCGAGCAATAAACCTATAGTTTCTGGTGTCAGCCCAAGACCTTCAAGCCATACGCTCCAGAAAGGCAGAAAAATACCGTAGCTAAAAAAGTAAGTGAAATAACCGAGTGCCAACCAGCGTGTTGATTGCAAAACCATGTGTCCCTCCCAATGGAGGCGATAGTCTGGCGATAAACCGTCTCTGGCGCAAGGAAGTATTAACAGAATGTTAAATGAATTTTGAGCGATTAAACATCCATCCGCCGTGGTTGCTGGTATCCATCAGCTGTCCAGGAATATTGCCAATTAACTCTTTTGCCCAGAGATGGCGAGCAGCAAAACCGTGTATTACGGTTAAATCACACATTTATGCAAATGGACTGTTTTATGAACACATTGCGCTATTTTGAATTCGGAGCTTCGCGCCCCGTTCTGTTGTTGATTGCTCGTATAGCTATCATATTGATATTCATCATTTTTGGGTTCCCCAAAATGATGGGGTTTGAAGGTACGGTGCAATACATGGCCTCGTTGGGCGCGCCCATGCCAATGCTGGCAGCCATTATTGCCGTCATCATGGAGGTACCTGCTGCTATTTTAATTGTTCTCGGGTTTTACACTCGCCCCCTCGCGGTGCTCTTTATCTTCTACACCCTGGGTACAGCAGTTATTGGTCACCATTATTGGGATATGACCGGGGATGCAGTCGGGCCAAATATGATTAACTTCTGGAAGAATATCAGTATCGCCGGAGCATTTTTATTGCTGGCGATTACCGGGCCAGGGGCAATTTCCCTCGACCGCCGCTAGAAACATTAAAGGCCGCAATTGCGGCCTTTAATATATCTTTCTGCGAGATTACGCGTAAACCGGGTAACGTGCGCAGATGTCGAGAACTTTACCTTTGATGCGCTCAATAACCGCTTCATCATTGATGCTGTCCAGCACGTCACACATCCAGCCAGCCAGTTCTTTCGCTTCTGCTTCTTTAAAGCCGCGACGGGTAATCGCCGGAGTACCTACACGAATACCGGAGGTCACAAACGGGCTCTTCGGATCGTTTGGTACGCTGTTTTTGTTGACGGTGATGTTAGCACGGCCCAGAGCGGCGTCAGCTTCTTTACCGGTCAGGTTTTTATCAACCAGATCCACCAGGAACAGGTGGTTATCAGTACCGCCGGAAACCACTTTGTAGCCGCGCTCGAGGAACACTTCTACCATCGCTTTAGCGTTTTTCGCGACCTGCTGTTGGTAAGTTTTGAACTCAGGCTCCATTGCTTCTTTCAGAGCAACCGCTTTACCAGCGATTACGTGCATCAGCGGACCACCCTGACCACCAGGGAAGACAGCAGAGTTCAGTTTTTTGTACAAATCTTCGCTACCGCCTTTCGCCAGGATCAGGCCGCCGCGCGGACCCGCCAGGGTTTTGTGAGTGGTGGTAGTTACTACGTGAGCATGAGGAACCGGGTTCGGGTAGACGCCAGCAGCAACCAGTCCCGCAACGTGCGCCATATCAACGAACAGGTAAGCACCGATGCTGTCAGCGATTTCACGCATTTTCGCCCAGTCAACCACGCCGGAGTATGCAGAGAAGCCACCGATAATCATTTTCGGTTTGTGTTCTTTGGCTTGTTTTTCCAGATCAGCGTAGTCGATATGGCCGGTAGCATCGATACCGTAAGGAACGATGTTGTACAGTTTACCGGAGAAGTTAACTGGAGAGCCGTGAGTCAGGTGACCGCCGTGCGCCAGGTTCATACCCAGAACGGTATCACCGGGTTCCAGCAGCGCGGTATAGACCGCAAAGTTAGCCTGGGAACCGGAGTGCGGCTGAACGTTAGCGTAGTCTGCGCCGAACAGTTCTTTTGCGCGATCGATCGCCAGTTGTTCAACGATATCAACATACTCGCAACCGCCGTAGTAGCGTTTGCCCGGATAACCTTCAGCATATTTGTTGGTCAGCTGAGAACCCTGCGCCTGCATTACACGTGGGCTGGTGTAGTTTTCGGAGGCGATCAGTTCGATGTGCTCTTCCTGACGTACTTTTTCCTGCTCCATAGCCTGCCACAGTTCGGCATCATAATCGGCAATGTTCATTTCACGCTTTAACATCCGCATCTCCTGACTCAGCTAACAATAAAATTTTTGGCCTTAATAGGCGGTCCTGATGGACAACGGCGAACAGTATAACCGAATCATTGTGTGATAACAGGTCTTGACAAAGGAATTTACGCAAACGATTACCTTCAAGCAGTACAAGGCTTTGACGAATGAAGCGCTTATGCCTGGTAATGGATTTCTTTTCATGTTTGTGATGCAAATTATTCACTTTGTCACATTCTCAACATTAAACACCACAGAACCATTTACATTGCAGGGCTATTTTTTATAAGATGTATTTGAAATACATCAATTGAGATGCAAAAAAAGGAAGACTCTATGCTTGACGCTCAAACCATCGCTACAGTAAAAGCCACCATCCCTTTACTGGTGGAAACGGGGCCAAAGTTAACCGCCCATTTCTACGACCGTATGTTTACTCATAACCCAGAACTCAAAGAAATTTTTAACATGAGTAACCAGCGTAATGGCGATCAACGTGAAGCCCTGTTTAACGCCATTGCCGCCTACGCCAGCAATATTGAAAACCTGCCTGCGCTGTTACCAGCGGTAGAAAAAATCGCGCAGAAACACACCAGCTTCCAGATCAAACCGGAACAGTACAACATCGTCGGTGAACACCTGTTGGCGACGCTGGACGAAATGTTCAGCCCGGGCCAGGAAGTGCTGGACGCGTGGGGTAAAGCCTATGGCGTACTGGCAAATGTATTTATCAATCGTGAGGCGGAAATCTATAACGAAAACGCCAGCAAAGCCGGTGGCTGGGAAGGTACTCGCGATTTCCGCATTGTGGCTAAAACACCACGCAGCGCACTTATCACCAGCTTCGAACTGGAGCCGGTCGACGGTGGCGCAGTGGCGGAATACCGTCCGGGGCAATATCTTGGCGTCTGGCTGAAGCCGGAAGGTTTCCCGCATCAGGAAATTCGTCAGTACTCTTTGACCCGTAAACCTGATGGCAAAGGCTATCGTATTGCGGTGAAACGAGAAGATGGCGGGCAGGTATCCAACTGGTTGCACAATCACGCCAATGTTGGCGATGTCGTGAAACTGGTCGCTCCGGCGGGTGATTTCTTTATGGATGTGACGGATGACACGCCGGTAACACTGATCTCTGCGGGTGTAGGGCAAACGCCAATGCTGGCAATGCTCGACACGCTGGCAAAAGCAGGTCACACAGCACAAGTGAACTGGTTCCATGCGGCAGATAATGGTGATGTTCATGCCTTTGCTGATGAAGTTAAGGAACTGGGGCAAGCACTGCCGCGCTTTACTGCGCACACCTGGTATCGTCAGCCGAGCGAAGCCGATCGCGCTAAAGGTCAGTTTGATAGCGAAGGTCTGATGGATTTGAGCAAACTGGAAGGGGCGTTCAGCAATCCAGCAATGCAGTTCTACCTCTGCGGCCCGGTAGGTTTCATGCAGTTTGCCGCGAAACAGTTAGTGGATCTGGGCGTGAAGCAGGAAAATATTCATTACGAATGCTTTGGCCCACACAAAGTGCTGTAATTTCTGTTTAAAGCGCCCTCTCATGGTGACCGACTTTCTTGTAAGGTTGGTCACCATTTTTTTATTAAGGACACGAATACGACACAGGGAGAAATTCTGGCAGGCGTAGCGCGTTGATTTTAAATGGCGCCCCCTGCAGGATTCGAACCTGCGACCGACGGCTTAGAAGTTCCTCGAACTCTCTGAGATAACAGTAACTTACCCCATCACCACTGCGCTCACACGTCCCACCATTACAAAACATATAAAGCCTTGCATCGGCCTACAAGGCTTTGTGTGTCTCAGTTTTGTCTCATCAACCACAGCAAGTATCGATCGATTGAGACTTGGATGATAGACTTCATGCCTTTCAGAACTCATTGATTACATAAATGTTAAAGCTATTTGCAAAGTACACTTCGATTGGTGTGCTGAACACACTTATACACTGGGTGGTTTTTGGTGTATGTATCTATGCCGCGCATACCAATCAGGCTCTGGCAAACTTCGCAGGTTTCGTTGTGGCTGTGAGTTTTAGTTTCTTCGCGAATGCAAGATTCACATTCAAAGCATCGACTACAACGATGCGCTACATGTTATATGTCGGGTTCATGGGAACACTGAGTGCTACTGTTGGATGGGCTGCTGATAAGTGCTCATTTCCTCCAATTATCACTCTTATCACCTTCTCCGCCATCAGCCTGGTGTGCGGTTTCGTCTATTCAAAGTTCATTGTCTTTAGGGATGCGAAATGAAGATATCTCTTGTAGTTCCTGTCTTCAATGAAGAAGAAGCGATACCAATTTTTTATAAAACGGTACGTGAATTCGAAGAATTGAAGCCATATGAGGTGGAAATTGTTTTCATAAATGACGGAAGCAAAGATGCCACGGAGTCAATTATTAACGATCTGGCTATTTCAGACCCGCTAGTTGTTCCACTGTCATTTACACGCAACTTTGGTAAAGAACCAGCATTGTTTGCAGGGTTAGACCATGCAACTGGTGATGCCGTGATACCTATTGATGTTGACCTGCAAGACCCGATTGAGGTTATCCCTCATCTTATTGAAAAGTGGCAGGCAGGTGCTGATATGGTGCTGGCAAAACGATCTGACCGCTCCACTGACAGTCGATTAAAGCGCAAATCTGCTGAGTGGTTCTACAAATTACACAACAAAATCAGTAACCCCAAAATTGAAGAGAACGTCGGTGATTTTCGCTTGATGTCCCGTAATGTTGTAGAAAATATTAAGCTTATGCCTGAACGTAACCTATTTATGAAAGGCGTGCTTAGCTGGGTTGGTGGTAAAACTGATGTTGTTGAGTATGCACGAGCAGAGAGAGTTGCTGGTAGCACTAAATTTAATGGCTGGAAGCTTTGGAACCTGGCTTTAGAAGGTATTACGAGCTTTTCAACATTCCCTCTACGAATGTGGACATATATTGGACTACTTGTTGCTGGACTTTCTTTTATTTACGGCGCATGGATGATCGCCGATAAATTACTATTTGGTAATAACGTTCCAGGTTATCCATCACTACTAGTTTCAATACTTTTCCTAGGTGGCGTGCAACTAATTGGGATTGGCGTTCTTGGTGAGTATATCGGAAGAATTTACATCGAAAGCAAAGGAAGACCGAGATATTTATTAAAGAAAGGTAGTGATTATGATGCTAAATAACCAAAAACGCTATTCAACATATATTTTACTATCAGTACTTATTCTTTTTTTACTGATTAGGGAATTTTGGTTCGCTAACCGACAGGGTTTGCATATTGATGAATCTCTGTCTTTTATCTTATCTGCATATAAAGATTATGGATGGACAAAGGTTTTTGGATCTTTAACTGAATTAACTGGTAGCCAAGTAAGGCAGTTGATATGGTTCAGTGATGATTCTATAAAAGGAATGCTTCGCGATGTATATCATTTGTGGCAAGATAACAGAGACACTCCGCATAGCAATCTGTATTATTCATTATTAAGAATATGGTTCACTGGGATAAATCCTGAAGGCAATACTTCATTTATAACAAACTGGGCATTTAAGCTTAACCAGTTATTTTTCGTTATTTCTTTTTTTGCCATATACAGCATTGCGAATAAGTTATTTAACAACAAACAAATCGCAACATTAGCTGTTTTTGTTTCTTTTATAAATACAGCATCGATATCTAACAGTATTTTCCTTAGACCATATCAGATGCAAGAAGCGCTTGTAGCAATATACACTCTTACCAGTCTGATTTTAATAAGAAAGAAATTATCATTACGTTTACTGGTTATCCATTCAGTTTCAACATCACTTGCAATGTTAAGTGGATATTTTGCTCTATTTTATGTCGCGATGATCTCTGTTTTCTTATTCCCGTTTTTGATTGTAAAGCATAAAGACGATTTAAAAAACGCCATCACCTTTGCAGTAAAATACATTACATTAACATCTTTTATTTCATACATTATATACCCGAAATACTTTTTCGTTGATGGTAACAGACAAGGTGAGGCATTAGATAAACTTGGTAGCTTTAGTGAAAACCTAATTAATTCAGTACAATCATTGTCGATGATCAATGGTTTCTTTCCTGCTGGGGTATTAATCGCACTATCTGTTATAGCAATGTCATTGATTTTTATTATTAAGAATAAAAGTATAATGAATGAAACAAATTACTTTATTTTAATTCTTACCTCAACAGTTATGTTGTGGATAATAATTGTGCAATTATTATCTCCATATAAGAACCTTGCTAGATATATATATCCATCCCTACCTTTATTTGGCTTGTTTTACGGATACATAGCATTCAGTATATATAACAATTACAAGTCAATAAAAATAATACCAATTATTGCATCAATAGTGATATTGATATCTTCTTCGTATTTATATTTTAATGGTTCAAAAGTTGATTATATCAATAAAAATAGAGAAAAAGATTGCTCTATTATTCCTGAGAATAGTGTCATAATAGCAAAATCACCATGGAAAATGGGATACATTGCAACTTGTCTTCATTCTGATTCAAAATATGGGTTGACAAATAACTTTGACTACAATCTTTTTAAATCAAAAGGTTATAGTACTATAATCAGCGACCATGACATATCTAGTGATAGGGCTAAATTAACAAATGATAATGTCATGGCCTACTTTAAGAAATACAGCCTTAATTAAAAACCGAATAAAAAGCAAACACATCAATGTGTTTTGGTAATGTTTGTATAAATAACACACTGTAAAGTACTACATAGGCAGTTACTTGAATCAATCACTTAGTGGTGTCAGTGAACTGCAACAGAACATTGGCGCAAGATGTTTCTGTCTTCTTGCGCTAATTTTTAACATAAATACATATCTTTTGCCTTCGAAGCCCACCTCGCCATCCATTACAAAGCATAGTGTGGCTAAGCTTTCACAAATAACTACACATGCTACGTGCGATCATATCGATCATGAAGCAGGTTAATGATATAATCCGGCGATCCTAAAACTCTTTGATAACTATAATGTTGTAAGCAGGGCATATTTAATGGATACATTTGCTACTTTATTACCATATCTTAGTGTTCACAATACCATATATGCATCATCTTTTATTTTATTCGCAACATTTATTTGTTTTCTTATTAATAAGATAGTTGATATATCCCCTATTGGAAGCCACAATGACTTATGTTTAGAGGGCTTAAGGGGGGTTGCGTGTCTATTAGTTTTCGTTAACCACTCATACACTGTAATTGCTGCTATAGGATTAAAATCACCATATATGAATATTCAGCCAGCGTACGCATTTGAAAAAATGGGCGCGTTTGGAGTATCCATATTCTTTTGCTTAACAGGTTTTTTATTTTCAGCCACTATAAAAAAGGGAATTTTCGATATTTCTTTTTTCCAAAAAAGGATTTATAGATTACTTCCTGCATACATTGTTGTTTCTACAATAGTTTTTGCAATTTTCATGTTCCAGAGATACGGGGAAATAAAAACTATTGATGATATAATGACAGTCATTCGTAGTGTTTATGGATTTGGTTTCTGGGGCGGTGGGATTAGGGTTGGTGCAATATGGGACTGGAGCCTTAATATTGTTACATGGACGTTACCTTACGAATGGAAATATTATGCAGCAGTTCCATTTCTTGCTTGTGCATTTGCTATTAAACCGTTAAGAATATCTTTAATACCTTTAGCTCTGATAATTATATATCTTGGATATCAGAACGAACAAATAATGTGGACATACTTCCTGACAGGGTTTATTGCTTCGTACATAAAGAAACCTGCAAACAATTATTTGAAATATGCTTTGTGGATCGTAATGCTATTACTCTTTTTATATTCGATTTTTGGTGATTTTAAAGTATATGAATTCGAAATGTTCTGCGCGACATCAATATTTTTCATAGCGTTTATCGCATCCAGGCCGTCTATATTCTCTAAAAGAAGCATATCGAATATTGGTATCATAAGTTACAGTTTGTATTTAGTACATCAGTTATCGCTTAACATTACATTCAATTCTTACAGCAAATTTATCAACCTAGAGCAAACATCAGCTAGATATTTTATATTGATGCAGTTTGGGGCGATAACATTAGCAATTATACTTTCCGCTATCCTGTATAATACAATTGAAAAAAGATACAAGATAAAATAAAACAAAGGCGGCAATGCCGCCTTTTTACTATACACTTAAAGTCTGTGTAACATCTGTGTTTGCCTTGTTTATTGAAGGATAGTTACATGTCAACGTCGAATTGTATGTCTGATTCTCGCCGAACCAGAGCTTATTAGACGTATTCAATCCGGATTTGTCGGCACCAGTAGCATCGATGGCCTTTCTGTTACGCGCGCCGCCGATAAAGATTCAGCTAAACTTTTGTTCTGGACACTTAGAAAGATACCAAGGAGACTGCTGACGAGTGGTTTGTTCACTAATTAGCACGTAAAATCAGTAACGGCTGGAAATCATTCAATACTCGCACTATCAAAAGTTCACCAGCCAATCCGCAGTACGTCCTGCATACGGCGTGTCTGCGGTTTTTATTTTTCGCTTACATTGTGTCTGGTTTTGTCGGCCACTGAATATCCGGAACCCCGGATGTATCTACTTTTTCCAGTGCATCCAGATAATCCAGCCACAAGTTATATTGCGCAAGCTCATCACCTTTCAGCCGCCCAATGGCAGCCTTTCCTGCCCACTGATGGCTGTTCATGAATTCATTTGCCTGACTGATTTTTGTTTGTTTTTCCATCTCAGCCAGGGTAATAAGCTCACTCCGGGTATACTGTCTTGCAGATACCTTACCGTCCGAATAAACCCACCCGCCATAAATATCAATACCTTCAGGAATACTGGCAACCTCTGCCACACTGCACGATACAGGAAACAGCGTGGAAACATCTCTGGTTATTGATTTCACAATACCTTCACTGTCATACATTATCTTGAATGTATCGTCCTTAAATAACTGCTGAGAGGTGTACCACTCCCGGCCTTCTTCATCACGCAGAATAATGGCACCGAGTTCTGCCAGTAGCTTTTCTTCATCTGAAACAGGCTCAGAAATAACAAAATTTCTCATTTCCATCATGATAAACCTACCGTTACCCATTGTGTGCCAATAAGCATCTGAAGCGGACGTACATTTACGCTCTGTGCGTTAGCGCTAAAAGTGATACCACGAACCATTAATCCGGTATCAATTGAAATAAAATTATTCGACGCATAAAGTGTCGAGACGGCCCCCTCCCGTAGCTTAATAACACCTTTTGCTGAGTCTGCGACAGTGACTGCAATATTTGCATCAGCCCCACCATTGAACATGGCATAACCTCTGGCGTCACCAGAGAGGGAAATCTTTCTCGCTGTTGTAAGTTGTGCAACCGTTCGTTGAGGATTCCTTGCTGTATAAATTTCCATCCAGTCACTTTCGGCATCTCCGGCACGATTTTTAAGGAAAAATCTTGGATTATCAGTACCATTCAGACTTATCGCCAGGCGAGCGGAATAAAAATAATTTCCGGCAAGATTCAGATGTACATAGTTCTGATAGGGTTCCGGATTACCTTCATTACCAATCGGTAGTGTGAAAACGTTGGTAATATCCCGGATTACTGAATCTCCCCCCTCTCCACCAAAACCAAATGCACCAACAAGCATCAGTGCACCATTAGTCCTGTCACTGACTGAAGTCTGAGCGGATTTTAATGCCGCAGTACCCAGATCCAGGTTTTTTCGTGCCACATCAGTCGCACCATCCGATTTAATATCGCCAAACGGATTTTTGCGGCTTAACAGCAACGCCCGAAGCGCAGTAAGCAGCTGGTCATGCCGCCCCTTCTCCAGACTGGCACCGGATGCCTCCACCACGCCACAAAGCTCTTCCTGCAACATGTCAAAGTAGTCATCATCCAGATCGGTGGCAGGCGTGCCGGTCTGGGGATTACCACGGGTAAAACCGTTTTTACCCGCGCCGAACTTATCCTTCTGCGCGGTTTTCGTGTCTATACGATGCATGGATTACTCCGGATATTTAAAAATTACGTAGGTATGTGAAGGGCAGAGTTTGTTAAGCACACACTCGATTACAGTATCGCCCCAGATACGCAGCGCGGAATCACAGGGATCACCACATGTCATCCAGGTGGTGTTGGTGGCAGCAGGCATATTGACCTGCCAGTAATACCGCCATTCCGGCGCATTCACCGCGTCAGTACAGGCCGATGAGCAGGTGAAAGTGCTTTTGTCGTATCGCGTGATGGTGGCGTCTGGTCTGCCCAGAGCAGCAAGCTGAGCAAGGTAAAAATCCTCATTGATACCGCCCGCCAGGTTAACCTTCGCATCCAGCCGTTGCTGACGCTGGCGAAGGGTCTGCGTTCCCGCCGGAATACATTCATCCGGCAGGCCGCACAGACGCTCCCAGCGATTTATCAGTTCGGTGGTGGTGCGCGGATCCAGCTCCCGCATCAGGGCATCCGCACGCTGATGAACACGGGTTAATGAAGGTGCCGCACCGACAATCGCCGGATCGCTGGCTGACCATGCCGGACCGGGGGGCAGCAGTGCCGACAACAGACGGATGTAATCATCGTTTGTCACGTCCATGAAATCGTCCCCAGTACCGCCAGTTCATTTTTTGCAATGGAGATATTGTCCGCCGGTGCAAGCAACTGATGGCTGTATTCCCCGTTCGCACCGGAAATCGCCTCACTGATACGCGATACCTTCAGTACTCCCTGCGGATAACCATCACGCAGCAGGAACGAACGCAACTCGGCGGTGATGGCAGCCCGTATTTCCGGTGTGTCCGGCGTCACGCGGATATGAAAATCCACTTTATGCGCCGCCGGTCTGAACACATACAAATCAGAACCTGCCACCGGAGCCAGCGGTTCAATATGTTCTCTTGCCGCCGTTTCAGCTGATTCTTCCGGAATGGGATTAATCAGGTCACTGCCGGCAATCATCACGCCGACAGTTCCCGTTCCCATCCAGTGACGGTATGTCCATGCGCGGGTAATGCCTGGCACTTCTTTAGCCCAGACGACATAGTCCCCGTCCGCCCCACCCTGCGGCGTCCAGTAATACCGCTCAATGACGCGGGCGCGCCACGTTTCCAGCTCTTCAGTATCAAATCCGCCTGTCAGGGTATCTGCCACACCGGAAGACGGCAGACCATTCACCGGCGTGACCAGGATTAATGACGTACCGTCGTCAGCGTTACCGACCGCACCTGCACTTGAGCAGGCGATCGGCACGCGCAGGACACCACCGGCGCTGGTTGCATCGGCAGTTGCCGTGTACTGAACCAGGTCATCGCGCTGAATAACACTCCCGGCAGTTACCTTCAGGCCATCGCTGACACCTTCCCAGCGCATATACCCGCTGGCAGCCGTGGCATCCTTACGCGGACACCGTTTCATCGCAGCATGTCGTGCCAGCCAGGACTCATCGCACAGGTCAGGCAGCATGTTCATTGCCAGATAATCAATGTAACCGTAAACCGTATGCAGCGCCGCCGCATACACCTTTGCCCGCACGTCTTCATCCATACGCCGGAGCGTGTCGCTGACGTCCAGCCTGGCGAATAAATCGTTACGGAGCATACTGATATTTTCTGCCAGCGTCGGGCGCTGAAATTCACTGTCCGCCATGCGTTATCGCACTCCACAGATCATCAAAAGAAATCATTACCGGTCCATCACGACGCCAGAGGGTGATACTGTTACCCAGCTCATTAATCCCGGTGCGGCGGATATCCAGATCAATACGGGACACCACACCGTCATCAATCATCCATTGCAGGCATTCGCGGATATATCCCCTTACCGTCTGCACCAGCTGATTGGTCAGTTTGCTGCGCTGAAGCAGCCACAGTCGGGAGCCGTAACGGTCATTCTGTACCGCAGGCCAGGTATCCCCCCACCATCCCATCGGGACGTCGGCATTATCATCAGGTTCAGCCCGCCGCCAGGTGAACAGGGAAATCACCACGGCACGGGTCAGCGGATCCAGCGGTGCGCTGGCGCAGGTGCGTTTACCGTTCACCGTCAGCCACAGTTCCATCATGCCTCCATCGCTTTATCAGGTTTGTCGGTGTTACTGCCCTGACCGTTCTCTCTGTGACGATGCCCGTTATAGGCAAGCCGCATCGCTGACATGGTGGTGCCGGTGGAGTCGCACAGGTCTTTCACCTGTCCGGTCACTTCCAGGTCCATTTCAAAACGAGCCTTAGGCGCATTGCGAAACGTGATCGTTTTACCTGCACCGTCCACCACGATCCCCGCCCGGGTCAGCGTCACGGACTGCCCTTGATCATCATAGACAGCCACCTCCCCCGTCTGCAGCCCTTTCAGGCGGTAGCGCCGGTCCGACACCGTAACAACCACCGCATGAGAACGGTCGCCATCCGGAAACAACACCACCGCTTCCGCACCGCTGTTTGCCCTTGCGGTAAAACCGTAGGGTTCAAGATGTTCAACCCCTGCTTTGGGTTCACCAGCAATCAGGGACACATCCACGGTCTGACATTTCGTGGCGGCACTGATGCTTTTCACCACTGCCCGCCCAATCAGACCGAGGAGTTGTCGCTGCATGGCTTCAATCGTCCTCATCAGAACGGGTCCTCCTGTACTCTGGCTTTTTTCTTTTTCCGCGCGCCGGGGTCTTCGGGTTCAGGCAGATAAGCATCAGGCGGGCCGACACGGATTTCCGTCAGGGTGCCGTTCTGGTCCTGAGTAAACGTGACTTCCGAGACAAGCAGTTCGGTATTGTCGAAACCACAGACCGGATCGAAGACAATCACCCGCTGGTTGGGCTGCCACAGCGTACCGTTACCCTGTCGCCAGCCCTGCACCACATAGGTGGTTTCGTCCGTCCGCGCCGCCCGTTGTCGGGCTTCAAAGTCAGCACGGGCAATACAGCCTGCCCCCGTAGCCTGCCCTGTCTGCCTGATATACATCGGACGGTAACGGGCAATAAATGCGTCCTCTGTGCGGGCCCGCAGCGCGGTGGTGGTGGCCTCACCGAAATCATCGTCGTTTCCGGCACGCTGCCCCGCCACCTGGTAAACTGAAAACCGCTCCCGGATACTCTTCTCCGTATCGCAGGAAAGGATGTTTTCCCCGAGTACCAGCGCGGTATGTGCCCGCGTTGAGCCAATACCGCCAATCACCAGCCTGCCGTGCGGGTCGTCGTAAGCCAGTGCCTGCTGCTGACCGAGTATTTTGTTGATCACCTCAATCACCGTTTCGCCGTGATCAGGCTGGACGTCAGGAATAACACCCGACGGCGCACCGTTGTTCACCACCTCAATGCCGAAAGGCGCAGCAAGCGCCTGCGCAATCTGTACCAGCGATCGTCCGTTAAACTGTGTCGGTTCGGCTGCACAGTCAATCAGGTCAGCGGTCAGACTGCGTCCGGCAATACCGGTGCTGACCGAACGGGCATCGTAACGAACGGGCGTCGCCTCCACCCAGCCAGTGATCACCAGCTCATCACCAATCAGCACCTCCACTTTTGAACCGTTTTTAATGCGCGGATGAAGCGTGGTGATACCCTCATCTCCCGGCCACTGGCGGGTGATCTCCACACTGAAATCCCGCGCCAGCCGTTCAATACCGGCACCGATGCGCACCGATGTCCAGCCATTCCACTCCCGGCCATTTACCCGTAGCGTGACATTGTCGTTCATTGCACTGGTACCTTCAGAGGGATCACCGGCACAAAGCCGGGATGCGTAATGGCATTACGCCGGATAATGTCCGCATCACGCGCCGCGTTATCAAACCAGGTAGCCGCCAGCACCAGTGCGGGTAAAACCTCATCCGGTGTGCGCTGAATGATCCGTGCAGACTGTTCAAGGCGCGTGTTGATATCCGCATTCAGATCTGCTTTCACCCGGCGCAGCGCCAGAAACAGCGCATCACTGGTTGTACGGGACAACTCCTTATCAATTGCCGTATTCAGTGTGTCGCGAATGTCAGTCAGTTCTTCCCACGTCGGCAGGTCAACCGTGTTTTTCACCGCCGGTGCATTGTTCAGTGCCGGATGCGTGACGGAAGGCCAGCCAGTGCTCTGCGCAGGTGTTGTTGCCTGCCCCACTGCGGAATTCTGCATCACCGCGGAAGTTGTTGGCGCAGGCAATCGGGTGACGGCATACGCCGCTTCGCTGATTGCGGTCGTACGAAGGATGCTGGCAACCACGTTACGCTGCTGCGTCGCCGTGGCGGTGGTTTTACTGTCCGTTTTCCAGACGCCGCGCGGTTGCAGATCGCTGCCGAGGCTGACACCGGAAAGCGTTTTGATCATGGTGACCAGGTCGCTGGCGTTACCATAAAGGCGTTTCCCGGTACGCCACATTTTCTGCACCTGCTCAACGAAATTTTTGCCTGACGATGGTGGCGGCAGAAGTACCGAGATATCCCCCTGCAACAGCCTGGCAGCATCCGATACGGCAGAATCCACCACTTTCATCGCATCAGAAACATACCCAAGCATTGTGCTGGCATTACCAACGACGTCGTTCTGCACAAAATCCGCCACGCCATCGATACTGAAACCACTGAAGCTGTCACTGATGCAGTCATCCAGTGCAGAACAGGATGACATCAGCGTCTGCGCCGTCGCCGCACCTGATGTGGGGTAAGAAAGTTCTCCTGCTTCGACAAACTTCAGGTCAAAGCGGACAATACGCCCTTCACTTTTCGATGTGCTGACCCGAACTTCCCCGTCAACACAGACTTTCATCTCACCGTATGTCGGATGGACAAGCGTGCCGGGACCGGGTTTATTCAGCGCGTCAATCAGGCGATCGCGCTGGTCAAAGCAGTCATCTCCCACCACATAAGCTGTGATGGACGGGCGGAAAGTGACTTTTCCCAGATCTTCGGTATAGGGCTTGTCGCGGTTCGGGTATTCATGTGTTTCCACACGGCGACCGGTTCCCGCACTTTCTTCTTCAACCTTAAACGGTACGCCGCGAAATGACGCATCCTGAAGCCTGCCTTTCCACGTCATATAAACTCCGGATACAAAAAACCCGCCAAATCTGCTTTGTCAGTTATTTACATCGCAGAAGATGTGGCGGGGTTCTAATATTTTCAATTACTATCTGAGTTGAACATCAATGGAATAAACATTACCACTCTTTATAAATTTAGAGTCCGTCCTTTCATCAAAGGATTCAAATGACTGTACCTTTGAAAACTTTTTCATTTTATTTTCAAAAATACTTTCATTAACACCAGTTAAATACTTGAATGCTCTACCAGCAAGGACCTCATTACTTAAAGTTTGTGTATTTTTATTGTCTTTGAAAAACCAAATAATAACCTTTTGTGGACATGATGGATTATAAACAGATATATAAAACTGCGGCTCATATTTTTCATCAGCATCATCGCCAAGCATTTCTTCAAAAGACAATTCTCTCCTGAATTCATATTGACGCTTAGTTATTCCTTCATCCTTTACTATCTCTTGCTTAACTGGTGCAATACCTATAGAAGAAATTAATTCTGACTCATTAAAGCTGAACTTACACTCTTCCGCTGCCAAGTTAAAAGATAAAAGTGCAGATATAAAAAACACAAAGATACGCTTAATCATCCCTTCAATCATTTGTAAGGAGTGATTATATTAACTACTTAAAGTTGAAAACCCAAATTATGCCAGACAAAAACACATTAATCATTTTGTACACTACCTGAACCGCGTATAGCCAACATCATGGCTGACATCAATACCGCTGGATCGCGTTTCCATAACCCGCATACCCGGAGGCGAATTCACAAAAGAGACCTTGATCTCACCATCAACTTTTGGCGCAGAAGCTTTGTTAATCATGAAGGGATTCGGGCCTGTGGCATCGGAGGCGTTGTTTGACTGAGCCGGATCTACCGCCGGATAAGGTGTGTATCCCCGCGCCGGTATTCCCGTCCCATAAGCATCATAAGCACCCGCGCCCCACTGCGCAGAGTTAATGGCATCGACCGTGTCACCGGAACTGTCGGTAAACCACTCAATAATTGGCTTCAGCTTGTCCCACATATCCTGAAACCACTTAACAACCGGTCCCCAGTTATTGATCACCATCCCCAGCGGCGACCAGGCAAAAACTTTCTTCAGAAGTTCCCAGCCAGCCTCAAAATAAGGACCAATGGTTTCCCAGAGTTTCTTAAAATAAGGTCCGACAACATCCCAGTTAGTGATAATTAATCCCGCAGCCAGGGCTATCGCCGTCGCAATCATGCCAATCGGCGTCATCGACATGATCCTGCTGACAATACTGATGGCACCGCCAACGCCCATCAATCCCAGTTTCAGAATCGCAAGACCGGCAGCAAGCCCGACGACGCCGCGAATAACCCGGGGATTTTCATCCGCAAACTTCGTGAATTTCTCCCCCAACTCCCCCAGCCATTGCGTGATATTTTTAGCGTCACCAGAAAATGCGCCGCCAATAGCTGCAAGGCCGTTAGTTGCGGTCCCCGTCATTGCCTCCCACAGGTTGGACAGCGTACCAAGCTGTGCCTGAACACGTTTATTCAGGCTGGCCTGTTTATTCATCTTCTGCTGGATCTGATCGTAACCATCCTTTCCTTTATCGATCAGCGCATTGACCACCTGAATGGTTTCGGCATCATCACCAAATATTGCCTTAAGTACATTAGTTCGCTTAACGTCAGTCAGTTTTCGCAACTTTGCCAGTTGCTTAAACATGTTATCAAGACCGCCAAAACTTCCTTTGCCGTCAGTAAAATCGAGCTGTACCCCGAGTTTCTGGCGGGCCATGACTTTATTGACGTCCCTGATTTTCTTAACACTTAATCCGGACTGGATAACTTTTCGCAGGGCATTACCTGCCGACTCCCCGTTCATCCCCATCTGATCCATCATGACGCTGATGGGGGCAAGGCTCTGTGCAGCCTGAAGACCGTCCTTGTTCACCATCTTCAGAACAGAGCTGGTTTTAGTGAAGAAGGACAACATGTTGGTATCGTCAACGCCCAGATAAAACGCCTTCTGGATAGTGTCGAACAGCCCCATCATGTCTTCTGACGCCGTTCCGGTAGCATCCTGCATCTTTGCAGCAAACTCGGCAGCCGCTTCCGGTGTTTTTTTCAGTTGTACCGCAAGATAAGCTGTCGCTTTACCCACACCGCCAAGAATGTTTTCTGCCGGGATCCCCTGACGCACCAGCATCTGCATCATGTTCTGGAAATCAGCCGTTGTACCGGGTAGCTGGTTACCCAGGCCAATAGCCAGTTTATTGATGTCCTGAAAGCGCTTTCCGACCTCGCCGTTCGCATCCATCATGGCAACTTTCAGCCCGGTGGCGGCGTTTTCCTGATCGGCATAAGATTTCAGGGAAAGCGTCAGACCCGCTGCCAGTCCGCCACCAAGCGCCAGCCCACCCTGTGACGCTTCTTCCGCCTGGCGTTTAAATCCCCGGATTTTCTTTTGCATTTTCGACAGCGCGGGAGAAAGCCTGTCGACACCGGTGATCAACGCCTTAAGCTCAAATTCAGCCATGTGTGCGTTTCTCCTGCTCTATCCTGTTTGCCTGACTGACCAGCAAGGGAATTTCACTGATCGGCATATTCAGCAATTCGAAGGGATTAATGCGCCAGTAACTGGCGCAGTCAAAGAAGCGATCAGTGAGGTATTCAGCCGTCAGGCCTGGAGGAAAAAACCGGCCACAAGCCACGCCGCTGCATTCAGGTCTGCCGGAGACATCTGGTCGACAGAGTTTTGCGGCACTTTCGCCAGCCGCACAATATATTTCGATACCACATGCGCCAGAAGTCTGACGGACTCATCCTGATTCATCTGGTAGGGATACCCCAGCTCGCGGACATCTTTCCCGGTGGGCTCATCAAACTCCAGTACGGAGAGTGTCTCGCCATGAGCGGTAATCGGTTTCTTTAACTCAAGCTCTTTCATTACTGGTAATCCCCTTCTTCACCGTGGAACTCAAGATCGACCGTGCCTTCTTCGGCATTATGGTTCGCTTCGCCGTGCAGCCAGGCAGACGACAGTACATAGACCTGACCGTTCGCCAGCTCGGCAGTGATGGTCATCTCATCAGACGAGGTGATTTTGCTCACCGGAAAATTCTTCGGCACCTTGAAGGTCCCTTTAACATAAGGCGCACGGTGAGTTTCCTTGCGGTCCACTGAACCGTCCAGGCCGATGATGTCATCATTGACCGTCCTGTTCATGGGCACCTCAATGCCGCCGGTCAGCGATAGCTGCTGACCGTCAATTTTGAAATAACAGGTTCCCCCGATACGGGCCATTATGCAGACTCCTCTGAATACTGAAGACGGAACTGGTTAACCACGGCAAAGACACGCAACTGGTTAACATAGTCAGGCGGGAACAGCGTGTTCAGGCGGTTCGGATCGCTGGCATCACGCTCCACAACCAGGTACTGCTTAAACAGTTCGTAGTTTTCCACGATCCCCGCACGCTCAAGCTGACGGTAGGTTGCCAGCAGTTCCCCTTTGATCACCGCCGGGGTGACAATCGCCTGACCGGGACCAAAGCGGGTACCGTCACTGGCAAGCTTGTGACGCCCGTACTTACTGGTAATGACGGATTTCAGTTTGCGCAGTACATACGCGCTGGTATGCAGTGTCTCACTGTCGAGGTAGCTGTTATCCGCAACCCCGTAAGCGTTTTTCCTGTACGTGGTAACATCACGCTGAATGCGCAGTACCCCGCTTTCGACATACGCCGTTGCCACGCCATGAGACAGCAGGGTCTGTTGTTCGGTCATCGTGAACCGTTTCCCCTTCGGTGCAGGCAGCATACCCACCAGCTCACCGGTCTGCGTGGGACGTGCCGGATCGTTGCGGATAAACACCGCTGCGCGGGCGGTACGGCTTGCCGCCAGCTCGTCGGCAGGCGTCTGGGTGTCTTTTTCGTACCCCGCCAGGGTAATGTGCTGCTGGTTAAACTGGCCACCTGCGGTCACCAGTTCTGACAGCGTGCCGATCTTTGCCGAATACACATGACCATACAGCTGACGCGCATAGCTCCAGCGACCGCTGGTATCGTTCATCTCGGTCACCAGCGTGTTAACGGAGGCCGTGTCGTTGAACGGCAGGCCGATATAATCAAACGGCTCATCCGCCATTGCAGCCACCGCACCGGTGAGAACAGGAGCGCCCGTTCCGGCGGTACCCGTCGCCACGGCAATCTGTACGCCCGCTGGCAGCACTTCGCCCCCACCAAAGCCGTAGTAATTGAGGCTGACAGGAATTTCATTCCCGCAAAGCCCCTTATGACGCGCGGTCAGTGTAACCACGCCAGCCGAAGATGAGGCCGTAAACGGCAGGGCCGGAACGGCATTGATGGCATCCTGGATACTGCCGGCAATCATCGCGACGTTATCGCCGTTGGTCACCGGTGCCTGCACGCGGGTACGTCCCACATAAACATTCACCGTGCCTGTTTCGGTTGCCGCCCCGGTCACCGTCAGCGTAACCGTTGCCGCCGCGCCTGTGGCTTCCGGAACGGCAATCACATACAGCTCGCCAAACGGGTCGGTCTGGCGATAAGCCTCGACCATACGCGCCAGCTGACTTCCCGCACCACAAATCTGGCGTGCATAGTCTGCCGACGGCATCAGCACCAGACTGTTGGCAACAATCTCTGCACCGTTATTGGCGTGACCAATCAGCAATGATGCCCCGCTGTCCTGTGCAGTATTCGCCGCCTGGTTATCCATTTCCGCATAAAACAGCGGAACCAGCGTATTCGACGGAATGGTGTTAAAGCTCATCGTCATCGGTGTTCACCTTTTTATTCACGCGCCGGATATCACCCGCTGCTTCACGGCGCAGCCAGTAGTTGTTCTCGTCAACATTTCGCCCTTCGGCGGGCAAAAGGTCACCGCGGGCAGGGTCAGGCACTGACCGCCCTTTAACAGGTTTCACAAACATGAAGATTCTCAGGAAGGAAGGGTTATTTCGGTGTGATGTTCGATATCGCCGTCAGGCCCGTTACCGGGATCGAGATAATCAACATCAATCGCCAGCGTTCGCAGTTCATCCAGACTGTTCAGGTCATCCTGCTGGCGGGTATCGTCTTCGGTCAGCTCGCTGATGACCGAAAAATCGAACTGATAAATCAGCTCATGACGATTCAGATCCAGCAGCGTGCCGCCGTCATAGGTAATCGGGTTACCGCACGCTTCCGGGTTCCAGCCCAGCAGGGCCTTAAAGAGCATCTGCCGGACATCGTCCACCACATCATACGAGGCAAACTGACCGCGCTCATCACGCCCGTTACTCAGTATGACAACCACGGAGAAGCCCTCTTTCAGCTCCTGCCAGTAGTCGGTCTGGCTTTTGTTTTCTCCAGGAGAATCATCACCCGGTACCACATACGCTGCCGGGAGTCTCAGCTTTCCGACCTCCGGCAGATTTTTGAACTGTGCCGCGCCTGCCACCCGGTTTTCAAAATACGGGCAGCGGGTACGCAGCGCAGCAATAACAGGAGTCAGTTTCATCTGCGTCGTCGCTCCGGCTTCAGTGATTTACGTAATTCCCGCGCCAGAAAATAGCGTGTCCAGCTGCGGTTCTTTTCAAGCGTTTCCACCATGAAGTTATTACGTGGAGCCAGTCGCCAGCCGCTGCCACCGGATGCACCACGATGATGGCTGCGACGACGCTTTGCCCCTCGCCTCACGCCATAGAACAAAAAAGCCGGATAAAAATCACCGGTGATGCGGCGATTTCCCTCACCATTACGCTGGTTAGGGGCTATACGTGCCATAAAACCGGGGCGATGTTTACTGGCTCTGGGTACCATATACCCAATCGAACGTGCCAGGCGTCCGGTCTGATAACCGGGGTTTTCACCCGGTGCCGACCGCGCACGGCGCATCACCAGCCGACGGGCATCACGCATATGACGCTGACCAATGGTGACAAACGCCCGCCGGACACGGGCGCGGTTAAAGCGCATCTCCGCGGGCTGCTGAAAATCAACGTGCAAAAAGGAAGTCGCCATTGTTGCCTCCGTGACTCTGCGTAAATTCGCCCAGCTCCGTACACTCCAGCAGCAGAAAGCGCCGCGCCCCGTTCAGATCGCGCTGACGTTTTACCCGGTACACACTGTCACCGCAGACCACCTCATAATCAGCGGTGATCCCCCGGCGGTAGCGAATGGTGATGTAATGGGTGATGGCGTCTCCGGTCTGCGCGGTTTCCTGCCAGGTGGTGGCACTGGTCTGGATAACCTTCGCCCATGTCCGGAACGTAACCGGGTATTGAGGCTCCACGCCAAAGTTATCCGCGGGCATATCCACCCGCTGGCGGATCAGGACGAGTTTATTCAGTTCACCGGGGTCCGGCAGAATGTAGGTTGCGCTGGTCTGCGCCTGACGAATTTTCATTGCGGAAAGTACCTGTACGGGCCGACAAGCCAGCCAAAACTCTGCGGCATGTCGAGTTTCTCCACTTCCGTAACCGACGAGCGGTTTTCGTAAAAATGGCTGATAAGCATCAGCATCCCCAGACGAATATCATCCGGCAGGTGCAGCCCGTCCAGATCGCTGTCCGGAATGGTTTCATCCGGTGCATAGAGCTTCCGGTTCAGATACGTTTCCGTCCGCTTTTGCGCCGCACAGGCCAGCAGTTGCAGATGGCGGTCATCAGCATCGAAATCCTCATCCAGCCGGAGTTGGGCTTTAATCTCTTCCATTGTCAGAAGCATACTCAGCCCTCTTTACTGGTCGTGGCTTTTTTCTCTTTTGTCGCTTTACTGCTTTTTGCACGGGTTCCGCGCTCTGCTAACCCGGCCTGAAGTGCAATCTCCTGCACCCGGGCAGGAAGCGCCCCGTCGCCATACTCACCGGCCCGAATGACCTCAACACGCATACCGTCCGGTGACCATTTCAGATCTTGTTTCAGGATCATGATTCTTCACCCGTCAGAACAGGGGGCGCGGTTCCGCGCCCCTGAGTGATTACGCCGCTGCAATCTTCAGCAGTTTGATGGCCTGCGAATCGACCAGCATCCCGCCGGTGCGCTTGGTGGTATAAAAACCGACAAACGGTTTATTGGTGTACGGGTCACGCAGAATGCGGGTGCCGATACGGTCAACGATGGTGTAACCCCGTTTGAAGTTACCAAATGCAATGGCTTTCGCATCAGCGGCGATATCCGGCATCTGTTCGTTTTCAGCGATACCGTAACCCGCCAGAGAGGACGGCTGCCCCAGTTCCAGCCCCGGACGCCACAGATAGTTACCCTCGGTGTCTTTCAGCAGACGGATGGCAAACAGGCTGTTGTTGTTCATCATGAACTTCGCGCCAGTGCGGTGTGCCTTACGCAGCGTGTAAATCAGTTTGATAATGGCGTCTGCGGTCACCGCGGTTGCTTCGCCGGATACAATATGCTGAAGTTTGCCGAACGCCCGGACCTTATCGGTTTCATCAGTGGATTCATACGCCAGGAACCCTTTCGGCTTCTTGGTGCCATCGCCTGAGGTAAAGGCAATTTCTTCCTGTTCGGCAAATTCGGTTGCCAGCTCGCTGTTGATCCAGGCCTCCACGTTGAAGAAGACATCGTCCAGCATTTTCTGGGTAGCCTGCGGGTTGCCGTAGATTTCCCCCATGAGAGGTTCAATCAGCTCCAGTCTGGAGGTGGCAGTCTGGGATCGCGTATCCGTTTCCCCCACCCATCCGGAAGCCGTACCGCCTAGATTCACCAGTTTTTTGTAGTCGGAACCGCCAACGGTGATCACCGTGGCTTCCTGACGCATCACCACTTCATCTTTCAGCAGGTTAAGAATGTTGCGATCCAGTGCTTCCGGCACGGCGTAGCCACCGTCTTCATCGGTGCCCACCTGCAATGCCTTACGCTCCAGATCGCGCAGACCGTCTTCACGGCCTTTACGCAGGAAGCCCACAAACGCCTCTTTATGCTCGGTGGCCAGTTTATTTTGCGCACCACCTGCCGGACGTTTCAGCTCAAGCAGCTCTTTTTCAAGATCGCTTTTGAGGTTTTCCAGCTCGCTGAGTTTCCCGTTCAGGGTTTCCACCTGCCCGGCAAGTTTGCCTTTTTCCTGCTCAATCGCATCCACGCGCTTGTCGTTCTTTGCTTTGAAGTCGTCAAACTTCTGCTGCAGCTCCTGCGCGACCTGTTCGACATCTTTAATATCAACCGCCATCGTATTTCTCCTGATTAGAAGTTCAGATTTTTCAGTGCATTCAGTGCAGAGCCCACATCCTCAGCGTCGCGCAGGGACAGTGCGCCATAGCCCCCGGCCATGAATGCTTTGGCCTGGGTACGGGAGAGTCCGACATCACGCAGGACTCTTTCGATTTTTTTCTGTTCGGGGATTTCCCCGCGGGCCAGTGCGTTCTTGACGTCGCTGATCCGCGCCTCGTCGTTAGACGGGAACGTCACCAGGCTGACTTCCCAGAGGTCAATTTCTTTCAGCAGAAAGGCTTCTTTGCTCCGGTCGTATTCCCAGTCTTTCAGGACGTACCCAATAGAAAGGCCGGTTAACGAACCGGCCTTCATGTGTGCATGTGCGCGTTTTGCCAGGGGATCATCATCAATGAGCAACCGCCCCCTGACGTAAAGCCCGACATCGTCTTCCTTCATTTCGGTATAAACACCGATGGGCTCATCCATGCGGTGCTGCCAGAGCAGCGCTGGTAACGCTTTTCTGTCACTCCACGCCCGTAGGGAAGCAGCAAATGCCCCGGACATCACCACATCATCGTGGCTGTCCTTTACACCAAAGACGGAGCCATACCCTTCAAACTCACCGGAGTCACTGACAGATTTCAGACTCAGCGGTACATCAAGACGTTGTTTCGTCTGCATTGGCGTTATCCTTCTGCTTACCGGCTTTACTGCCATCGGAGGGTTTCGTGGTCATGTTCATCGGTGTGAGATAGACATCCCCACCGGGACGCGGATTCATATCTTCCAGGTCGCGGCAGTCATTGGGAGAGTAAATTCCCCAGTTAATCCCGGTGGCGTAGGCTTCAAAACGGGACTTCATATCCCCGCGCAGTAACGCCCCGGCGTTAAATTTGGCGTAATAAACGCCCTGCTTACTTTTTCGAACCAGTCCGGTGTTGATCCGCTGCTCGATGCGGGTCAGATACGGCACCAGTGAATAGTTGATAAATCCCAGCCCCAGCTCTTCAATATTGTTGAAGGTGGCGCGATCGGTGTTCTGCACCATGTGCAACGGCACCCGGAACAGACGACAGATTTCTTCAAGCTGAAACTTGCGGGTTTCCAGGAACTGGCTGTCCTCGGCGTTCAGCGCCATCGACTTCCAGTCCAGCCCCATCTCAAGGATCATCGGGCGGTGAGCATTACCAAGCCCGGTGTGACGCTCCTCAAAATCTTTCTTCAGGCGCTCGTAAGCCTGATCTGACAGCGTCTGCTCTGTACGCAACACACCCGACGTCACCGCGCCATTGCTGAACAGTCTGGCCCCGTGCTCTTCGGTCGCTGCCGCCAGCGATATTGCCTCGCGGGCATAGGCGATGGGATTCAGCCCCACCAGTCCGTCCAGCGTCAGCGTGCGCACATGCCAGATATCCTCCTGGCTCAGTACATCCGTGGAGCCATCCGGGAATGTGACCTGATAGACCGGCTCCCAGCTACTGTTAAGCTTCGGTACCACACAGCCGGGATCGACGGGCAGCAGTTCAGCCACTTCGCCAAATGCTTTCACTTTGTAGGCGTAAAAGTTTCCCCGCAGGCACAGACAGGTGACCACCAGCTCCCAGAACTCCTGCGGCGTCATATAGCCATTGGGATGCGTGGAGATCAGCTTATGCAGACGTTCGCCAGTGGCTCTCTGCTTCAGGCTGCCGTTCAGGTGATACAGGTTGCAGGGCAACATCCCGACCGACTCCGCCAGCACCCTGACACAGGAAAAAACCGCCGTCAGTCGCATGGCCCGCTGGCTGCTGATCTGCTTTCCGGTATAGGTGTCGTAGGACAACCCGATAGCATCCGCCAGCTCTGCTGGCGTGGTCACCGGTGCGTCACTTTTTCGTTGAAATAATCCCGAAAAGAACACTATTTACCTCCGCCGACAGACGACTGTGTACGGTCGAGATATCGCGCCACCAGCCACGACCAGAACAGGCACAACGCCCCGGCAACAACAAACCCCGCCGGGGGATAAATCAGCCAGGCACCATACGCCAGCAAAAGCGCCCCCAGCACGCCCACCAGAGGCGCGAGAATCAGCATGATCATAATTACCTCAGTTAAAGCGAGCGGATCCCATAGGACTCAATGTGGTCAGACAGCGTGTCTTCTTTCTCGTACAGCATGGCTCTGCCAACCGCCATAATCAGCGCAACTGCACCATCGATTTTGTTTTCCGCCTGCTCTTTGACGGGCTTCACCACATCATCGTTACCCGGAATGGTTTTGCCGACCACGTTGCCGATACACCAGGTCATGATGGGATTGCCATCATGATGAAAGCGCCCCGATTCAATTGCCGCTTCCAGCTCTTTCATCGGGTCGGACATGTTGGTGTAGTTCTGAATGATAGTGATGGGGTTCAGGTCTTCATCAGCAAGGTCATGTGACAACCCGGTCGCCCCGAAGGGGTCGATGGGTGACTCACTGACCGGGCTGATTTTGTTCGCCGCTTTGGCCTCCTCGAGGATGTAGCGATAATCCACCTCCGCACCATCGGTAACGGTCAGAACGCCCATTTCCACCCATTTCTGAAAGCGTTCGGCTGTCCGTCGATCTTCATTTTTCTCGACGCTGTACACCGTGTCATACGGTACCCAGAAACGCGGGGCCACACTGTAGTAATGCGTTTTACCGTCAATCTCGCGGGTATAAAGTCGCGCCATGCTGTTCATATCCAGCTTACGCGCCAGGTCAAAGGCCAGAATGCACGGCTGCCCCTCGAACTGCTCAAGGGTCAGTGATTTATCCTCGCAGCTCTGCCAGCTCACCAGGTTGAAATACGCCGAACGCGCCGACACCCAGATATTGAGGTGTTTTGTTTTAAAGACGTTTGCCAGACGGGCGTTATTTTTCGCACGCTGCTGCTGACTTAACAAAAATTCGCGATAAACCGACACGCCAATATTCGGGTTAGCTTTTTCCAGCACCTGCGGGTCGGTCCAGTCATCGCCTTCGTCAACGGTATAGATGATCCCGAACAGTTCATCGTTGGGTACCGACCCGTTGAGCATCTCGATAACTTCCCGTCGCTTGTCGTAGCACGGCCCCTCAATGTTGTACCCGGCAGTAGTAATGGCCCACATCAGTGGCTGACGTCGCGCCCCCATCCCGGTAAGCATCGTGGTGTAAAGCGCATCGGTGGCGTGCTCGTGATATTCATCCACCACCGCACAGTGGGGTGATGAACCATCACCGGGGTTACCGATCAGCGGTTCAAACCGCGCGCCATCCTCCGGACGATTCATGTTTGAGGCGTTAACCTCAATCCCGAACGCTTCCGTCAGCATGGGTGTGCGTTTACACATCAGTCTTGCCGGACGAAAGACTTCCCATGCCTGTTTCTCCGTCGTGGCACCGGAATACACTTCCGCGCCGAACTCGTTATCACAGGCAAAACAATACAGGGCGACACCGGCAGAGATTGCTGATTTGCCGTTCTTACGGGGGATTTCGGTATACACCTCCCGGAAGCGGCGCAGCCGGGAGCCTTTATTGACCCAGCCAAACGCGCAGCAGATCACAAAGAGCTGCCACGGCTCCAGCGTGATGGGCATCCTCTTGAATGCCCACTCACCCTTGGTGTGCGGCAACAGCTGAATAAATTTGGCGGCCCGTTCAGCCAAGTCCTTGTCGAAGCGGTAACGAAACGACTTACTTTTTTCCGCCATCAGGTCATCAAGATGGCGCTGGCAGGCCTGAATCACAAACTGGCAGGCCACAATCTTTCCGCGCACGACATCCCGGGCATACTGATTGGCAGCATTTACGTTGGGGTAAGATTTCCGGCTCATGATTCGATGATTTTCAGAAACGGGTTAGTGGCTTTCTTCTTCCCCGCCAGGCCAATCAGACGCTGGCGGCTGCTGGGGTCGAGTCCGAGCATTGCCCCCGTACTGCTCATCTCGGACTCCTGTTCTTTTTTGGCGGTCAGCTCCGGATTTTTGACCATACCGCCCATTGCACCGGTGATGGTGTTGCCCTGTCTGGCAATATTTTTCACGGCACGTCGCCAGAACTCGTAGGCCACGCACCACCGCTCAAGCACCGCGAGGTCAGTCACGCACAGCAGGCCCTGACCGCAGAGTTCTTTGGTTGTCAGTTGCCACATGATCGTGGCGAGAGGGAGATCTTCTTCAGCGAACCACTCCGGTGGCTCAACACCTTTGATGGGCGTAAAAACAGGTTCATCTTTGTTCAGGGCTCGCTTGCCGGGGTTTCCGGCCAGCACCTTGCGCGCCGTTGGCTTGGGGCGACGCCCGGAACGCCCCGCCGTTCCAGCCATATGCGGCACTCCTGGTTAAATTTCATTTTTCGCGGGTATAAAAAAACGATGGGGCGGGCAGTCCGGAAGACGTCAGGTCACAGGGATTTGACCCGCCCCTCCCCTCTGGCAGAGGGAACTGGTTCTTACTTAATCCGTTCACGGGCCGTCTTCGCCTTATGACACGGCCAGCACAGACTCTGTAGGTTACTGTCTGCATCGGTGCCGCCATGCGCTTTAGGGATGATGTGGTCAACGGTTTTCGCCTCGCGCACCACACCGGCACGCAGGCACAACTGGCACAGGCCTTTGTCACGCTTCAGCACACGCGCGCGGATAACGTCCCACTTCGAACCATAACCGCGCTGATGACGGGACTGGCCAGACTTGTATTGCTTCCAGCCTTCGCTTTTGTGGCTTTCGCAGTAGCCTGATGGGTCAGTCGTGGTATGGCGGCAGCCGCGAACGCGGCAGGCTTTTGGGGTTCGTGGAGGCATCTATTATCCCTGTAGTTTTCGTTAAATATCTAACCATAACTGCAATCAGAAACCGCTTTAACACGGTTTGCTAAATAGACTTTTCAATCCAATGAATAAACGGCAAGTAAATGCCAATCGTTCATTTTCATTTGAATACAAACTGTTCTGAAAGAATATTCTGACAAATATATTTCGCCTGAATACTATTATCTCTCATTCTAATATATTCTTTGTGGGCAACAGATAAAGAACGACAACCGCTGTTTACACGTGGGTATTTTTCCAACATATGTTCGCATATCAAAAAAGCATTATTAATAGCATTTAATTTATGGCTTAACTCTCGTAGCTCGGCCCTTTTTTCAATACGAACATTACGACTAAGAGATAAAGGTAGCTGTGATAATGCATTTGAATAATCAGCCACTGCCATTTTCAGAGCCATTTTGGCCTTCAGAGCCTCCTGTCGCCGCCAAACATTCATTGCCCAAAAACCTAATGTAACAGTTACAATTGAACCTAAAGCCGATACAGCTGACCACACAGTTCCCCAAGGCCAGTTAAGTAATGTATGCCACATCATAACCTCCACTGAATGAAAAGGTTAGTTTATCGTAAGTGAACATCACTGGCACTATCTAAAGATTAGCTGCTCTACTAGTTGTACTCTCGATAATCTAAACAAAATGATACGTAATAAACCTGTTCATGACTAGCTCTACTAGACACATGTTTAATCATCTACAAACGATTTGTACAAACTTCCACTTTCATATTGGTCCAAAAGGTTGGACTAATAGTTAATCACGATGCATATTTTATGTAAGCTGCTACATTACACTATAAAAACGCTGGCGTCTGAATTTAAGCCCATAAGTTTTATAAAATTATCATAATACACAGCTTTATTAGGCGCATTCGCACTGATAATGAAAAATATAACTCGAGCTATTTGTCTTTCGAATGCAAAATAGCGCGCCGTGATTCAATCTTTCTGATTCCAGTTTTATCAAAATTACATTGTCCCAAGGCTGACAATAGAGCAACATTCAACTCCAGACTGGTACCATACGTCAGCGGATTGGGTATAAACGGTACAGGAGTATCAGAAGTCAGGCTGGCTGGCAGTGGTGCCACCGGAGCGCTCACGTAAACCGTTCGCGAATTTCCGCAACCGGTCAGCAGCGGCAGCAGGCACAGGACGTGAAGCACAATCATCATCCGCAACAGCCACTTTGATATCTTCCTGGGTTCTCTGTGACTCCAGTGCGATCTGCTGTTTTGCATGCTGGTTAACCTCTATAACTGTATTGACGATTTGCAGTGATTGCAGGACGTTACGGGTAATGGCTGTTGCAGATTCAACATTTTGTACAGCCTCATCAGCACGTTTCTTTTCGTGCTGATATTTGCTGTAGTAGTGGTTGGCAGACCAGATGAAAGAACCGATGACAGTAAAGAAGAATGCAGCGATAACCAGCTTATAGCTCAACTTCATTTACCACCCCACCAGCCTCTTTAAACCGGGAAATCAGGTCACCGATTTTATGTTCATACTGACCGTAACCTGCACCAGGTAACGACGCCCAGATATTGCTGCAACGATCGATAGCCTGACGGATATCACCGCGATCAATCATCGGTAAAGCGCCACGCTCTTTAATCTGCTGCAATGCCACTGCGTCCTGGCTTTTGGGGGAGAAGTCTTTCAAACCAAGCTGTTTACGGTAAGCATCCCACCAGCGTGAAAGAAGCTGATAACGTCCGGCGGCTGTTGATTTGAGTTTGGGGTTTAACGTGACAAGTTTGCGAGGGTGATCAGAGTAATCAGTAAACAGTTCGCCGCCAACAATAACATCATAACCGTGATTACGTGTCGCTTGTCGCCCGTTATCCGTTCCTTCTGACCAAGCCACCATATCAAGGAAAGCTTTACGCTGGGGATTTAGCACCTGCATAAATTACTCCTTAGAACCACCAAACTTATTACCGATTACTCTCATTGCAGCCCCACGAATAGCATCGACACCGATCAACCCAACGCCACCACCAATGGCAACAGAAAGAGATTTAGGCCATCCGACATACTCAAGAGCGGATGCAAAAGTCAGCGTCAGAGCACCACAGAGCAAAATCTCGAGCGTTTTTCGTTTCCAGCCCCCACCACCGCCAAAATATGCAATGCGCAAGCCAGCCATAACAATCGACATAATCACTGCGCCCAGCGGTGTGTCTCCACGCCACCAGCTCTGGACCAACTCCAACCAGGTATTTGGGTTATGAGGCATTTGTAGTTATCTCTCACCTCGCTGATACAGCAGGTGCAAATTGAGGGAACATCATGTACCGCAAATCAGAAGCGGAAACGTCAAAGAAGCCGAACCAATGGATAACTGCGGAATAGGCAAGGACCAACGAATCCCCAGCCCCAGAAACGACAAAACCCGCTCGACGGCGGGTTTAAGCTGTGTGGCGAAGTAACCACTCTTAACACATTACATGATAAAATGCGGACCGCGTTAGTAATATTTTTCTCATATATTGGGTTCACTACATGCGACATAATTTTTCTAAAGACACTATAAAAAAATTAGCAGAGCGGGCAGCATTCATTTGTTCAAACCCTTCATGCCCCAGATTGACCATTGGCCCATCAATTGATGGCAATAAATCAATCAAGACAGGAGTTGCTGCTCACATATGTGCAGCATCTCCTGATGGCCCACGCTATGACATGTCACAATCAGAAACAGAAAGGAAGTCAATTAACAATGGCATATGGCTGTGTGCTACTTGTTCTGTATTAATAGATAAGAATCAGGGGCTAGACTATCCGGCACCTGTATTAAGAAAATGGAAAAAAGATCATGAAAGCCTTATAAGCTCCTGTCTTGAAGGTTCGATTAATATTACCTTCGATGCTTTGAAATATATTCAACAGCATGATGAAAGAAATCTGGCAAAAAAGATTATAAATGAATTGGATGATAAAGGGGCTTTGTTCGTAGAATATCATCTTGAAAACCCCTGTTTTGTTGCCGAATCACTCAAAGAGTTAAGAACATGTTTGACCTCTTTGCTTTCTCAAATCCCAGATGAATCACCTCTATTTATCGTTTGCAAGTCAATTCGAGAAGCATGCCGTTATTATATGAACAACACTTCTAAAGACGCAGGGATTAAAGAGTTAGAATTTTCGTTGGGAGCTGTCAGAAAAATCGTAGGTATCAACGTTAAAAGAATATCAGAAACCTACGGGGTTAAACCTAGCCCACAATTATCTACCATAATGCCAGATTAAATCTGTTACGCAGCAACAAAGTTAAACTCTATGTTGCTGCCTTAATTTTATTACTCCATTTCTAAACGAATATCCAGCATCGAGAGACAACCATCTATAAACCCTTCAGCCAACTGTATCTCTATACGTATCAATTTCTCATCTTTTTTGTATGCTTTTGCTATCTTCCTTTTCGAGATGCCATACAGGTAATGAGCCACAATCAGAGAGTGCTCATACGGTTTTCTCTTCTTAAGAAGAGCAAGACAACCTTCAATAATTAATGCATCACTATCTGAACAAGCCTGACGTGTTTTGCTTGTATAGGGAAGAAGCCCTTTAAACCCAGCAGCTATAGGAGAATAGTCTACTCCAGAACTATCACTCGCCGCCCATGCTCCCCAACGATCCAGAACCATCTGAATATCACGCATCAACTTTCTCCACAAAATCAGGCCAGCACGCCAGTTGCCAGCGCACGATCGATAAAACGAAATATCAGCTCCAGTTGGGAGCCATACTTCTCTTCAAATGCCACGGTATCTGCATGCAGCTCGTCGTGATGCTTTCTGCACAAAGGCAACACAAAGAGATCATGCGCTTTTGTACCCATTCCACCCTGACCGTGGCCTATCAGGTGGTGGGGATCATCAGCTGGCTTTCCACAACATGCGCACGGCTGCGTCTTAACCCAGCGCGTGTACTTTTCATTAACCCAGCGGCGACGTTTGGGGCGTAACATAAAAGACTCCGGCGACTCCGGATCCACTTTCAGCGCCAGCACCTTTTTCGCTTTATCCTGGATGATGCTGGTGGCAGGAACCGAAGGCACAAGGTCACTTTCCCGGGTGACAGATGGCACAACAGGCTTCGGTAATCTCAGTGCCTTACGGGCTGCACTTTCCGGTAAGGCATCCGCCAAATCATTACGAACCAGCCACCAGCACAGTTCCGGCATTGTCACAACGTGACTGTCATCAAAACCGAGATCCCGACGCACGACAGACAACACCCAGCGGGCACAGTTATCCGTTGCCATTGATTCCAGCCGTTCCGTGAACTGGTCACGCAGCTGGTTATCGCAGTGCCAGCACAGACGAATTGCTCCCGGAGCGTGCCGCATTGTGGTCATGTTCTCGCTGTGCCAGTCGGAATGAGGCCACTGACAGCCCTTTTCACGAAGTAACCAGCTTTCAAGACATTCCACACCACCAGCACGACGGATCACTGCCTCATTGCGGAACACGGCCCGAACGGCAGGATCATCCGCCAGCGGTTGTGATGCCGCCGGAACGGCACCACTGGCGAAAGATGAATAACGTTCCGGCTCAGGCTCCAGCAGGACACGCCCCTGCATAAACAGGGGCATCAGCTCTGAACCTGGCCTGAACAATACGATCCCCATACGCGGGGCAATTTCAGGGGTCAGTAGTGCTCTCACGGTCACCTCAATGAACGGTATCGAGCAGCTTTAACAGCTCAGGGAATCGGGATTCGAAGAAATGCGGCTGCGTCTCGCGCGGATTTGCAGGACTGGTGATGTTCTTGCCGAACATGCAGCCTTTCGCCGTCAGCGACCAGAATTTTTTGATGTTGTTAATCGCGGTACGGCTGTATCGTTCGCGTTGTTCAACGATCCCCAGCTTCACCATCTGGTGATATGCCTGATTAGCCGTCAGGCGGATACCATACTGCCTCAGCAGTGCACTCAGCGACAGCGTGGGGCGACTTGAGCCATCGTGTGCATCAGCAGGAGCATCAATGGCATAGCGCGGTGCCAGATTCGGTAAGCCAACAGCCTCCTGGAGTTTCTGGCAGGCACCAAGCACTGAAGAGTTAGACAGGTTTAATTCCCGGCGCATAAAGTCCAGCAGAATCACACCAGCCTGCATCTTGTCAGCAGCCTGTCCGGATAATTTTTCCGGTGCGCTGGTTACCATGTCGAAAGTACGGATCACCTTCAGATGGAATGACGGGCTGATCCACATTGCATAGGCATACACCAGTTCTTTGCAGACATACGTCCCCTGGTTATTTCCGCCACGAATAACGTTAACTGGCTCTATATTGACCGAGTTGCAAATCTGCAACTCGCTTATTAAACGCTCAGTTTGCTCATTGCGGAGCCAGAATGCAGGCTTATGCTTATCCAGAGAACCAGCAGCCCTGTGCAGATCGTTCAGGCTGTAACGCCCATAAGCATCACGACGAACTTCAATACCATCAATAACCATCAGATTATTCATACTTCGTTTCTCCTCTTAATCAGGCGGCTGCACCCGCCGTTTTCTCGTACTTACTGATAGTGATCTCGACCTTCCCTTCCGGGATAACCGGTCCCCACTCCACCAGCATTCTTTTCACCTGACTGTCGTCTTCCCACACACCCGCGTGGGTCAGGGCGTCAAACAGCGCCTTGTTATAGTTGTCCAGATCGCGGATCCGGTTATCAGGAGGAAACAACACGATCTCCACTGAAGCAGGTGCCGACGTTGGTTTCGGCAGACGACGTAACTGCTCAACTATTGCAGCGCACGCCGCGCTCTGGAATTTTCGCCCCGCCGCGCTTATCAGGCTCTTACCTGCAAACGCCCCTTTGTTAGGGTGTCGCCAGTACGTGTTCACGCTGGGCGGGAAAGGCAGGATAAGCTTCATACTTTCAAGCCCCTTTCATGTAACCAGTGAGTTGCACGCAGCCTGGCGTATTCCTCACCGGCAAGCAGTGCGCGGATAATCCCGACCGCCTCGCTGTCGTCGTCCTTCACTGCGGTATGAAGCGTTATCCCCCGGGCCACGCCACGCTTTATTGTGATGACGCCTTTTTTCTCCAGTGCGCGAAGATGCTCCACCGCTGCATTCACCGAACGGTATCCCAGCATGGTTGCCACCTCCTGATTGGTTGGCGGGAAGCCACGTTCTTTCTGGTAAGAAATCAGCATATCCAGCACCTGCTGCTGGCATTGAGTTAACGTCGTCATGCCGCCATCTCCCTGACCAGTTTTTCTGCCTGCTGGCGAACCTGCGCCAGAAACGCCTCACCACATGCCTCAAGTTCATCGCGCCCGATGTAGCTGATTGCCGGCCCCTTCCAGGTCTTATCGAAAACAGCAATAGCACCAGCGAAGAACGCTCCTGTCGGCACCTGCTTCTCGTCCTTCGGGATAAACCAGGCAGGCAGTTCAAAACCAATACGCCCGCGAATAAAAGCAATATGGTCCGCACCTTCCGGCCACCACACTTCGCTGGTGGCAGCTTTGATCAGGAAAACATAGCGCCCGCCCTTATCACGCATGGCACTGGCATGTTTCATGATGTAACGCATGCCGGTGATGTATTGCCCCTCATGCTGACTGGCGCGGCTGTATGGGGGATTACCAAAGGCAGCACCTTTAAGCTCCGCAAGACGTTCTGACCAGTCATGCGCCAGCGCGTTGTCTTCCGCAGTGTAATAAGCGGCACATTTGGCGTTATCACCATCAGTGAACAGATCCAGAACAAACGGGCCAAACAGGGTGTTAATTCCCCAGAAAATGTTGTCCGGCGTGCGCCACTGATCGCCCACTTCCTTCAGTTCATGGCCTGGTTTGTTCCGCAGCTCCACCAGCGCCTGGCAATATTTATTACTCATTAAGCCCCCACGTAATTCCCTGACAGATACCACTCTTCACCCGATGCAGAGCGCTTGCTGCTTTGCCGTAAGCACCGCTCACGATGCGCCAGAAAATTGTTTCGTTCTGGCTGGGAGTGGCTTTCACGGAATGCCGCCATCCACACCGTTGCGGCTCGACGGAATAAGCCCCTGGACTCCAGTTCTTCAGCCTGGCGGGTCAGGCACAAAATCACCCGGGGGTCGTTAGTGCCGACATAGAAATTACGCACAGGTCTGGTTTCACGAACTGGTTGTGGTTTCGGCTCCTGCGCTCTCTCAGTCAGGCGCGGGAAATGTCTGCGTGTATCTCCTTCACAACGGTGAGCCACACGCCCACTCTGACGTAACTTGCTTGCTGACTGCAGAACGCGCTGCCGTGAGTAACCAGCAAAAGCATCCGCAATGTCTCCGGAAGTACACCCCGGATGGGCTTCAATGAATTTCTGAACGTCATTTAACAGACTCATGATCACCCCCTGAATCCTGCCGGGATCTGGCTGTAGTCCACGTTGTCGTAACTGGATTTGAAGTACGGGTCTTCGCGTTTTTCGGTGTACGTGCTTACGGACGGCGATAAGCGCAGGGAAAGCTCATCCCATTTTTCCCGCAGCTTCGACGGGCTGAGCACGTTACGGCACCAGAACGGATCGCGGCTGACGCGGCTGTACATCTCGCAGATTTGTTTGTGAGTACGACCATCCTGCACACACATCAGGCGAATTTCGTTTGCCCAGGCTGTCCAGTTCGGTTCTTTGGGACGAACCACCTCGCCGTCACATTCGGCAGCCTGCTCGTACAGGGCAATGATTTTTTTCCAGAGCCACTGTGCACAGGTCAAATCATCCTGCGTTCCCCACTGGCGCTTTTTAGGGCTGAATACAACCGCATCAGGATGGCGAGTTAAAAAATCCTGTTCAGCCGTCTGCGTGTCCGGTTGCGAAGCGTCCGGACGAGAAGGTTTTTTATCTGACGGATCATGTTTTGATTTTACTGACGGATCCCCGCCAGATTCTGACGGGTGAAAACCCGCTTTTTTGCCAGATTTCGACGCATCAAATTTTGACGGGTCAGATTTTGATGCGTCAGATTTTGACGGGTCAGAATCTGACAGTTGAGAAAATGCCGCTGCCTGAAGCTTCGCAACGTTAAGCTGATAAACATTCGACGCATTGCGGTTACCCTGGCGACGCGCCTTACGCGTTAACCAGCCTTCTGCTTCCAGCCGTGCGATAGCCGTTCTGACGGTACTCATCCCCGCGCCAATCTGACGGGCAATGGTTTCAATTGATGGCCAGCACACACCTTCGTCATTACTGAAATCAGCCAGGCGGGCCATAATTGCCACGCTGGATAATTTCATGCCTGACGCTGCGCAACCATCCCATACATAGCCGGTTAATTTAGTGCTCATGACCGACCTCTATTTCCCTGAATTTACGACGAAACTGTTCGAGCGGACTGAAGCACTCATGCTCATAGCCTTCGCGGAGGTAGATAACCCGTTGTGTTTCCGGTTCCCAACGAATGACTCTGACGGGCACTCCGTAGTGATCTTTGAACCAGCGGTTAACTTGTCGCAAAGGACTGTCTCCTTCTGCCGGTTGAAATCACCCACAGCCCACTCTGCAAAGCTGTGGGTTACAATTTCCCTGTCACCTGGTACATTTACTGCATAGCAATACTCCACCTTCGCTTTTCCACCCGGTACAGGAAGCGCAATCAGTTGCGAGCGACGGTAGTGTGTTGTTAAACTGTTCATGCGTTAGTTTCTCCACAGTCACGACACGCCACGGCGCCCGGAGCTGCACACTCGCGGGCGTCATTACTTTCTGAAATGCAAAAAATTTTGTAGACAAGTGCTGCATGCTCCTGCAGTTTCGAAATTGAGAGATACAGCTCGTCGTTAATTGCTGTCTTCTCATGCGGTTCCACCACACCGTCTTCGATTGCCGAACGAATCTGTTTGGAATAATTGCCAATCTGTTCAATGACTTCCAGCAGGCGCTGGTTAATATCGGCGTTATCCACATCCTCGACGTCAGGAAGAGACACAAAGACGCCATTTGCAGACTGCGCCACAGCGTCAGCAATGAAGTGAGTGCCACCAGCACGTTGTAAAATCATTGCCCATCCCAGCGGGAAAATTTGATCGCCATCGGCACGAAGGCGGTTAAATAATGCGTTCTCTGTTACATCCAGCCAGTCAGCTGCTTCAGCGTAACCCCCCGGCAACGCTGCGATAGTTTTTCTGACAGCTTTCACGTACCACTTAGGCTGTTTTTCTACTTTCCAGTGATGCTTACCCACGGCTATCTCCTTAAAACTGTGGTTACTTTTCATCTGATGAATCTTTAATCTTTTGAAAAATATCTGGACGTAATTTTTCTTTTGATATGCCAGTGGTCTTTTCAATGAATATCGAGAGCTTTGCAGGGGGACGCTTTTCTCTGTTCAACCAGTTCCAGACATGTTGTTGCTTTACTAAATGACCGCTGCTGGCTGTGAGCTTCCGAGCCAATTCTGATTGACCACCAGCCAGAGCGATTGCCTCCGATAAGGCTAATTGCTCAGGTGTCATAGCTTTCTCCTTTTTAGGTAGTTAAGTTGTTACGAGTTGCAAGAATACAACATTAACAACTTTTATCACAACTTTTAGGTGTTGGAAAGCTAAAACATAAAGTTGTAACCTCATCAAAAAAGAGAGGGATATGTTGTGAAAACACTGGCAGAACGATTAAAGATAGGTAGAGAGATAGCTGGCATGAGCCAAGCTCAACTAGCTGAAAAAATTGGACTTTCACAACAATCTGTAGCCAAAATAGAGAATGGCGAAACTCTACAACCGCGCAAAATTAAAGAAATTGCAAAAGTTTTAGGTGTATCACAAAAGTGGTTACAACTTGGTATTGAAGACAACGCATCCATACCTGATCTTGTTGTAAAAGAAGCAGAAAGCACCGCATTAGACCCCGATATTTTCGTAAACATTCCTGTTTTAGATGTCGAGTTATCGGCAGGTAACGGATGTCTGGCTGAAATAGTTGAATCAGCTATTGACTGGTTTCCGTTAAGAAGAGCAGATTTGAGAAAATCTGGCGTATGTGCATCTAATGCCAAGATCGTAAAAATATGGGGGAACAGTTTATTACCGGTTCTCAATAATGGAGATCTTGTTGCCGTTGATATTTCTCAAACCGTTCCTATTCGTGATGGCGATCTTTATGCCGTACGAGATGGTGTATTGCTAAGGGTTAAAATACTTATCAACTTACCTGACGGTGGCTTGATTCTTAGAAGCTTCAACAAAGATGAGTACCCAGATGAAATACTCACCTTTGAAGATAGACGAGCCAGAATTCATGTTATAGGTAGGGTATTCTGGTCATCGCGAACTTGGTAATGCATCGAAAAGCATTTCTTCAGAAATAATTTTAAGTTTTGCACCATTATCATCCCTATAAGATATAGCTTTTTCGATCTTCCTTCCGTGACTTGAGAATTTCCAATCACGGGAGGAAAGCGTCCCAATTACTAAAAAATCCAACTTTTGAGTAATTCCACTACTGATGTTCCCACCAGCATTTTTAATCAAATTTTCAACTACGGCTCTCTTTCCTGCAACAAAAGTGCCTGTAAGACAATAGGTTTTACCCTCTAACTCTATCGAAGCCCCTACATCAATAGGCAGCCTGGTCGCCAAACCATCCACCACCCCACTTTCCAAGTCACATCCTGTGAAGTCTACTAATGCCTTATGTAGAGTTAAACTCTCATCTTCAGTAATAACCCCATCTTTAAGAATTTCCTTTACAAGTGCATAAAGTTTTTTTCCTGGGTAGTTGTTCTTCAAAGCTCCATTTTGCTCAAGCCACCAATTAAGATATCTTATTTCTTCTTGAGTTAAGTTCCGATCAGCAATTAATCCTTTACATAGTCCATTAAGTAAATGGACATCTACATCCTTGGAGTAAAAATCAATTTCAGGGATATCAAGAATTTCCCTCTGTATTTGGAGAAGGCTATTTTTAAGGTCATCACGTTCTTCTGATGTGATTATTCCATCCGCAAGAATATCCGACACCCGTGCTGATAGACTTTTTATAACTCCATTATTGATAATCTGCTTTGCTTCAAGTAACCATGTATCTAAGTAAAGAACCTCCTCTTCACGGACAACTCCATCTGCAATGATTCCATCAATGATGCTAATCAAGTTAGCAAATAACTTGTCCCGGTTCTGTGTGTAATTAAAAGCGTAAAGCGCGTCTTCCATACAACCTCCTTTTTTTGATAATCCTTGCACTCCTTGGCTACTCGTTCAAACCACATAAAGTTGTTGACAACATTCAAAACCACAACTGAATTACAACTTAAAGATGTTAAAACAACGAACAGGCAGGACGCCCACGAAGTAGCCGCCTGGGGCATATGAAGTCCAGGATGATTCGTTAGCAACAAAAAAGCGCCCTACAGGACGCTTAGCTCTTTAACAATCTGGTCCCCATCAACAAGTAACTGATAACTTGAGGAGGTGTGAAATGCACAAAACAGAACCAAAAATCGTCGCGCCCGGATACACAAATGAGGAAATTTACGAGTGGATGGCAAAGAAGCTGGCAGCTATAAACCAGCTTCGTGAAGTGCTGTCTTATCGACAGGAAACAATAGACTCCTTAAAAAAACTGGATCAGGAAATCACGGTTTTATCACAGGATGTTACTTTAGATATTGTGCAGACAAATTAGGATCCCATTCATTTTCGTCAAAATCATCAAAGTGATGAATTTGTGATCTCCAGTCTCGATAATCTAAAAATTTCTGGGCGGTTACGCTTATTTTATCAAGTGTGAGTTCATCCTGAATTGAAAGAAGAAGTTCATCAAATTTCATCTCATTAATCTGTTTTGGCATCCAGTGATGCTTCATCAGAATAAGGTGAACCAGAGCCTTTTTCCCATTCAACTGATTATAGGGAGTGCCGAATTTCTTCCGGTGCTCATGTAAGACAAGGTCCAGAAGAGTAAGTAATGTTGCCCTTGATTCAACTTTGCTTATTTCGACTGATGACACTACCCCACTGATTTCAATGCCCCGATACTTTCCAACATTTTCACAGTGGGATTTGTACAGCGTATAGATATTACCGGACATTTCTTTTCCTTTTGCGTTGTTGGGGATAACCAGATTAACCGAATCCTTGTTGTTGGGGAATAACCAGGTCCACCTCGCCTGATGTGGCTAAAAGCAGGCACATAACAGCTAAGTATTTTCAACCAGAGAGAATTCTTAGCGTTGTGGTGAATGCGGCTCAGCGCACGCGGGTTAAGGTTGAGGCTGACAGTCGACCTTCTGTGGATACCCACCCGTCTGGTGTGCAACCTTCGCCAGGCACCGGGAGGCACCCGGCACCACAACTTTATGCTGTGTGTAGTCCTGGCGGTACCAGTTTGTACCCTTGCTTCCGGCTGGTACCGTCCTTTTTACAAAACAGAGAAGAGCATCACCGGACGACGGGCTCATAACCCAATCCATCCGGGCGGCAGTCACCGCAGGTGTTCTTCTCTGTTTTGTGGAGAAACTAACCGACCTTGCAGGGTCGATATGATGAGGAGCAGCAAAATGGCTAGCGAACGCAGTACTGATGTGCAGGCATTTATCGGGGAGCTGGACGGCGGCGTATTTGAAACCAAAATCGGCGCAGTTCTCAGTGAAGTCGCTTCCGGTGTGATGAACACGAAAACCAAAGGTAAGGTCTCGCTCAACCTGGAAATCGAACCGTTTGATGAGAACCGAGTGAAAATCAAACACAAACTCTCATATGTTCGCCCGACTAACCGCGGGAAAATTTCCGAAGAAGACACCACCGAAACGCCGATGTATGTCAATCGCGGTGGTCGCCTGACTATTCTGCAGGAAGACCAGGGACAGTTACTGACTCTTGCCGGTGAACCTGACGGAAAACTCCGCGCAGCAGGTCGTTAATATCGTTTTTAATTAACTGATTATTTATCTCATCACTGAATATCTTTATATAGTGAGGACTTATTATGTCTCAGAACTTAGACGCAACCGCAATTAATCAAATCCATGCCCTTATTTCTGCTCAGGGTGTTAATGAAATTATCAGTAAGATTGGTGCCGATGCTGTGGCATTGCCTGAGAATTTCCGCATTCATGATCTGGAAAAATTTAATTTAAATCGCTTCCGTTTCCGTGGTGCGCTTTCCACTGCCAGCATCGATGACTTTACCCGTTATTCTAAAGATCTTGCAGATGAAGGCACCCGCTGCTTTATCGATGCTGATAATATGCGTGCCGTCAGTGTGCTTAACCTGGGTACTATTGATGAACCAGGTCACGCAGATAACACCGCCACACTCAAACTGAAAAAGACAGCACCGTTCTCTGCTCTGTTGTCTGTTAACGGCGAGCGTAACTCCCAGAAGTCACTGGCAGAATGGATTGAAGACTGGGCCGACTATCTTGTGGGCTTTGATGCTAATGGTGACGCTATTCAGGCAACAAAAGCGGCTGCGGCTGTCCGTAAAATCACGATTGAAGCAAACCAGACCGCTGATTTTGAAGATAATGACTTCAGCGGCAAACGCTCCCTGATGGAGTCTGTCGAAGCGAAGACCAAAGACATTATGCCAGTGACATTTGAATTTAAATGCGTTCCGTTTGAAGGTCTGAAAGAACGTCCGTTTAAATTACGCCTCAGTATTATCACTGGCGATCGTCCTGTACTGGTTCTGCGCATTATTCAGCTGGAGGCGGTGCAGGAAGAAATGGCTAACGAATTTCGTGATCTGCTTGTTGAGAAATTCAAGGACAGCAAAGTAGAAACCTTTATTGGTACTTTCACCGCCTGATTTCATTACTGCAAATGCCCCTGCGGGGGCATTTATGGAAACGTAATTTACTCAATAATCGCCGGATGGTGAGGGATTCTTTTTACCAGAATTCAGCGCGGTGCAGCGCATATACGTGGAGAGCAAAATGTCATTTATTAAAACTTTTTCCGGGAAGCATTTTTATTATGACAGGATAAATAAAGACGACATCGATATTAACGATATCGCGGTTTCCCTTTCAAATATCTGTCGCTTTGCCGGTCATCTTTCGCACTTCTACAGCGTCGCCCAACATGCGGTTCTTTGCAGCCAGCTGGTGCCGCAGGAATTTGCTTTTGAAGCGTTAATGCATGATGCAACAGAAGCGTATTGCCAGGACATTCCCGCACCACTGAAACGCCTTCTTCCTGACTATAAACAAATGGAAGAAAAAATAGACGCCGTAATCCGTGAGAAATACGGGTTACCCCCAGTTATGAGTACGCCCGTGAAATATGCCGATCTCATCATGCTGGCAACCGAACGCCGCGATCTCGGGCTTGATGATGGCTCTTTCTGGCCTGTACTGGAAGGTATCCCGGCAACAGAGATGTTCAACGTGATTCCACTGGCTCCGGGCCATGCCTACGGGATGTTTATGGAACGCTTTAACGAGTTATCGGAGTTACGCAAATGCGCATGAATGTTTTCGAAATGGAAGGGTTTCTTCGTGGGAGATGTGTACCGCGAGATCTGAAAGTAAATGAAACAGATGCTGAATACCTAGTGCGTAAATTCGATGCGCTTGAAGCTAAATGTGCAGCACAGGAAAACAAAGTAATACCAGTGTCAACTGAACTGCCACCAGCAAATGAAAGTGTTTTGTTATTCGATGCTAACGGAGAAGGCTGGCTAATTGGCTGGCGTTCTCTCTGGTACACCTGGGGACAAAAAGAAACCGGAGAATGGCAGTGGACATTTCAGGTCGGGGACCTTGAAAACGTCAATATCACTCACTGGGCAGTAATGCCAAAAGCACCGGAGGCTGGAGCATAATGACCACTTTTACCGACAAAGAACTGATTAAAGAAATTAAAGAGCGTATCAGCAGCCTTGACGTGCGAGACGATATTGAGCGCCGTGCTTATGAAATCGCACTCCTATCTCTGGAAGTAGAACCAGATGAACGCGAAGCTTATGAATTATTCATGGAAAAGCGTTTCGGTGACTTAGTAGATCGTCGGAGAGCAAAAAACGGCGATAAAGAATACATGGCATGGGATATGACTCTCGGTTGGATCGTCTGGCAGCAACGAGCTGGTATCCATTTTTCAACAATGTCACAACAAGAGGTGAAATAATGGAGCCATACAGCCTCACACTCGATGAGGCCTGTCATTTTCTCAAGATATCCAGACCGACTGCCATTAACTGGATACGCACAGGGCGTTTGCAGGCAACACGCAAAGATCCCACTAAGAATAAATCCCCTTACCTCACAACACGACAAGCCTGCATTGCGGCGCTTCAGTCTCCGCTGCATACTGTCCAGGTGAGCGCGGGTGATGGCATAACAGAGGAAAGAAAATGTCACTCTTCCGCAGAGGTGAAATATGGTACGCCTCGTACTCGCTCCCGGGCGGGAAGCGAATTAAGGAATCTCTTGGCACAAAGGACAAGCGGCAAGCGCAGGAGCTGCACGACAAACGAAAAGCTGAGCTCTGGCGAGTAGACAGGCTTGGTGATTTTCCAGATGTGACGTTTGAAGAAGCATGCTTGCGCTGGATTGAAGAGAAATCAGATAAGAAATCGCTCGATACAGATAAAGGCCGGATGGGATTCTGGCTTGAGCATTTTGAAGGTGTGCGGCTAAAGGATATTACTGAGGCAAGGATTTACTCAGCCGTCAGCAGGATGCATAACCGTAATCACCTTGAGATATGGAAAGCAAAGGCAGAGGCGGCAAGGAAGAAAGGAAAACCTGTGCCTGAATATGTCGCTAAACCAGTCACCACTGCCACCAAGGCAAAGCATCTTGCACTGATGAAAGCCATTCTGAGAGCAGCAGAACGTGACTGGAAATGGCTGGAGAAAGCACCGGTCATCAAGATACCGACAGTACGCAACAAGCGTGTGCGGTGGCTGGAAAAGGAGGAAGCAAAAAGGCTGATTGATGAATGCCCGGAGCCATTAAAGTCTGTCGTCAAGTTTGCACTGGCGACAGGTTTACGGCGTTCGAACATTATCAATTTGGAGTGGCAACAGATAGACATGCAGCGCCGTGTTGCGTGGATCAACCCGGAAGACAGTAAATCAAACAGAGCTATTGGCGTAGCGCTGAATGATACTGCATGTAAGGTTCTGCGAGACCAGATAGGCAACCATCATAAATTTGTGTTCGTACACACAAAGCCAGCAAGACGGCCTGATGGCTCTCTCACTCCTGCAGTCAGAAAGATGCGAGTCGATGACGGCAGAGCCTGGAAGGCAGCGTGCAGACGAGCAGGTATTGAGGATTTCCGTTTTCATGACCTGAGACACACATGGGCGAGCTGGCTTATTCAGGCTGGCGTGCCGTTATCTGTGCTTCAGGAAATGGGAGGATGGGAATCAATCGAAATGGTACGCAGGTATGCTCACCTGGCACCTAATCACCTGACCGAGCACGCAAAGCAAATTGACGCTATTTTTAACGATGATGTCCCAAATTTGTCCCACAAAGGAAAAGCAGAAGCGGGAGGAAGCATTTAAGTGATTGATTCTAAATGGCGCCCCCTGCAGGATTCGAACCTGCGACCGACGGCTTAGAAGGCCGTTGCTCTATCCAGCTGAGCTAAGGGAGCATAGAAAGATATGATCTTCTGTGCGGGTGAAACGCGTGAATTATACGGTCAGCACCTGCTTAGTCAATGGCTTTTGATTTGTTTGCTGGCTAAGTGTACGAATCGTTCATTTTTCTTATTTTCTATTTTTTTATCACGTACTAAACCGGTGTTGCTGAGCAACATTTCGGAAATTTTAAACGAAAACTGACAGCACGCCCCGCTTCTGACAAAATAGGCGCATCCCCTTCGACCTACGTAACAGATGGAATCCTCTCTCTGATGGCAGCAAAGATTATTGACGGTAAAACGATTGCGCAGCAGGTGCGCTCTGAAGTTGCTCAAAAAGTTCAGGCGCGTGTTGCGGCCGGACTGCGGGCACCCGGACTGGCCGTTGTGCTGGTGGGTAGTAACCCAGCATCGCAAATTTATGTCGCAAGCAAACGCAAGGCTTGTGAAGAAGTCGGGTTCGTCTCCCGCTCTTATGACCTCCCGGAAACCACCAGCGAAGCGGAGCTGTTGGAACTTATCGATGTACTGAATGCCGACAACACCATTGATGGCATTCTGGTTCAACTGCCGTTACCGGCGGGTATTGATAACGTCAAAGTGCTGGAACGTATTCACCCGGACAAAGACGTAGACGGTTTCCATCCTTATAACGTCGGTCGTCTGTGCCAGCGCGCGCCACGTCTGCGCCCCTGCACCCCGCGTGGTATCGTCACACTGCTTGAGCGATACAACATCGATACCTTCGGTCTCAACGCCGTGGTGATTGGCGCATCGAATATCGTCGGCCGTCCAATGAGCATGGAACTGTTGCTCGCAGGTTGCACCACCACCGTGACTCACCGCTTCACTAAAAATCTGCGTCATCACGTAGAAAATGCCGATCTGTTGATCGTTGCCGTTGGTAAGCCAGGCTTTATTCCCGGTGACTGGATCAAAGAAGGCGCAATTGTGATTGATGTCGGCATCAACCGTCTGGAAAATGGCAAAGTTGTGGGCGACGTCGTGTTTGAAGACGCGGCTAAACGCGCCTCATACATTACGCCTGTTCCCGGCGGCGTTGGCCCGATGACGGTTGCCACGCTGATTGAAAACACGCTACAGGCGTGCGTTGAATATCATGATCCACAGGATGAGTAACATGGCGACATTTTCTTTAGGTAAACATCCGCACGTTGAGCTGTGCGACTTGCTGAAACTGGAAGGCTGGAGCGAAAGCGGCGCGCAGGCGAAAATCGCGATTGCCGAAGGCCAGGTGAAAGTCGACGGTGCGGTTGAAACGCGCAAACGCTGCAAAATCGTCGCCGGTCAGACAGTGAGTTTTGCAGGTCACAGCGTACAGGTTGTTGCCTGATCCCTTTCCCGGCCTGTATCAACAGGCCGGTTCTCTTTTCAGACTTTTGCCCTCTACGCCCCGTTCATCCATGCTGATAGCATCGACATTTTGCCGAAGCGATCATCATGCCAACCGTTATTACGCACGCCGCCGTTCCCCTTTGCATTGCTTTAGGGTTGGGTACGAAAGTCATCCCTCCGCGCCTGTTATTTGCCGGAGTCATCCTGGCGATGCTGCCCGATGCCGACGTATTGTCGTTTAAATTTGGCGTTTCTTACGGCAATGTTTTTGGTCATCGCGGGTTTACCCATTCGCTGGTGTTTGCGTTTGTTGTCCCGCTGTTATGTGTGCTGATTGGACGTCGATGGTTCAGGGCTGGGCTGATTCGCTGCTGGCTGTTTTTAACCGTCTCCTTGTTATCGCACAGCTTGCTGGATTCGGTAACCACTGGCGGTAAAGGCGTTGGCTGGCTGTGGCCGTGGTCAGATGAACGCTTTTTCGCTCCCTGGCAGGTGATTAAAGTCGCGCCGTTTGCATTGTCTCGTTACACCACGCCGTACGGGCATCAGGTGATTATTTCTGAATTGATGTGGGTGTGGTTGCCGGGGATGCTACTGATGGGAATGTTGTGGTGGCGCAGACGATAACCGGATGCGAAAACTCGCATCCGGCAATAGCGCAATTACTTACGACGCCAGGTGGTCCCTTGCGGGCCATCTTCCAGCACGATCCCCATCTCGTTAAGACGGTCACGCGCCGCATCCGCCGCCGCCCAGTCTTTGGCTTTACGGGCATCCAGACGCTGTTGAATTAACGCTTCAATCTCAGCCACTTCGCTGTCGTCTGCCTGCGCGCCGCTTTGCAGGAACGCTTCTGGTTCTTGCTCCAGCAGGCCCAGCACGGCAGAAAGTTTACGCAGATGAGACGCCATTGCGTTCGCTGCTACCATATCTTCTGCTTTCAGACGGTTCACTTCACGCGCCATATCAAACAGCACGGAATAGGCTTCCGGGGTGTTGAAATCGTCGTCCATCGCTTCAATAAAGCGCGCTTCAAACGCTTCGCCACCGGCAGGCGCAACGGTTTTATCTGTGCCGCGCAGCGCAGTGTAGAGGCGCTCCAGCGCCGCACGCGCCTGCTTAAGGTTCTCTTCGCTGTAGTTCAACTGGCTGCGATAGTGGCCCGACATCAGGAAGTAACGCACGGTTTCCGCGTCGTAGTATTTCAGCACATCACGCACAGTAAAGAAGTTACCCAGCGATTTGGACATCTTCTCTCGGTCAACCATTACCATCCCCGAGTGCATCCAGTAGTTCACATACTGACCATCATGGGCACAGGTGGACTGGGCGATTTCGTTTTCGTGGTGTGGGAACATCAGGTCTGAACCACCGCCGTGGATATCAAAGTGGTTACCCAACTGCTTGCAGTTCATTGCCGAACATTCAATGTGCCAGCCAGGACGGCCCGCGCCCCACGGAGACGGCCAGCTCGGTTCGCCCTCTTTCGACATCTTCCACAGAACGAAGTCCATCGGGTTGCGTTTGTCGTCGACCACGTCAACGCGCGCGCCTGCCTGCAGCTGGTCGAGATCCTGACGCGACAGCACGCCATAGGTCGGATCGGTCGGTACGTCGAACATCACGTCGCCGTTGTCCGCCACATAAGCGTGACCTTTGGCGATCAGTTGTTCAGTGAGCTCAATGATTTCTGCGATATGGTGCGTCGCGCGCGGCTCCATATCCGGGCGCAGAATGTTCAAAGCATCAAAATCTTTGTGCATTTCGGCGATCATGCGATCCACCAGCGCTACAAAGCTTTCGCCATTTTCATTGGCGCGTTTGATGATTTTGTCGTCGATATCGGTAATGTTGCGCACATACTTCAGCTTATAGCCGAGGAAACGCAAATAGCGTGCAACCACGTCAAAGGCAACAAAGGTACGCCCGTGACCGATATGACAGAGATCGTAAACGGTGATTCCACACACGTACATGCCGACTTCCCCGGCGTGAATAGGCTTAAATTCCTCTTTTTGGCGTGTCAGAGTATTGAAGATTTTTAGCATCGAAGATTCCGTTTAGACATGTGTGGGTAATTGAGTTGCGTATAATACCCATATTTCTCGCGCGAATCAGCATACATTGCGTGATGATCCGATCGTGCGGTTATGCTATAACACCACCCTATATATGACCCGAATCGGGTTGAAGCACCAATCAAACGGAACAGGATGCAAAAATGGTTACTTTCCACACCAATCACGGCGATATTGTCATCAAAACTTTTGACGATAAAGCACCTGAAACAGTTAAAAACTTCCTGGACTACTGCCGCGAAGGTTTTTACAACAACACCATTTTCCACCGTGTTATCAACGGCTTTATGATTCAGGGCGGCGGTTTTGAGCCAGGCATGAAGCAAAAAGCCACCAAAGAACCGATCAAAAACGAAGCCAACAACGGTCTGAAAAACACCCGCGGTACGCTGGCAATGGCCCGTACTCAGGCACCGCACTCTGCAACTGCACAGTTCTTCATCAACGTGGTTGATAACGACTTCCTGAACTTCTCTGGCGAAAGCCTGCAAGGTTGGGGTTACTGCGTGTTTGCTGAAGTGGTTGAAGGCATGGACGTGGTTGACAAAATCAAAGGTGTAGCAACCGGTCGTAGCGGTATGCACCAGGACGTGCCAAAAGAAGACGTTATCATTGAAAGCGTGACCGTTAGCGAGTAATCGTGGCGACACTCTTTATTGCAGATCTTCATCTCTGCGTGGAAGAACCGGCGATCACCGCCGGTTTTCTGCGTTTTTTAGCGGGGGAAGCCCGCAAGGCCGACGCGCTGTATATTCTTGGCGATCTGTTTGAAGCATGGATTGGCGATGACGATCCCAACCCACTCCATCGCCAGATGGCCGCAGCGATCAAAGCGGTATCCGATTCCGGCGTTCCCTGTTATTTCATTCATGGCAACCGTGATTTTCTGCTTGGCAAACGCTTTGCCCGTGAGAGTGGCATGACGTTATTGCCGGAAGAAAAAGTGCTCGAACTTTATGGTCGCCGGGTGTTGATTATGCATGGCGACACGCTGTGCACCGATGACATCGGTTATCAGGCATTTCGCGCCAAAGTCCACAAGCCGTGGCTGCAAACGCTATTCCTCGCCCTGCCGTTGTTTGTGCGCAAACGCATTGCCGCGCGAATGCGAGCGAACAGCAAAGAAGCCAACAGCAGTAAATCGCTGGCGATCATGGACGTTAACCAAAACGCGGTGGTTAGTGCGATGGAAAAACATCAGGTGCAATGGTTGATTCACGGGCATACCCATCGCCCGGCGGTGCATGAACTTATCGCCAATCAGCAACCTGCTTTCCGCGTCGTGCTGGGTGCCTGGCATACGGAAGGTTCAATGGTGAAAGTCACGGCGGATGACGTTGAATTAATCCATTTTCCCTTCTAAACGCGTATTTATAGATTCTGAAAAAGTACCAGGCTAACGCTATCTGTATATCTTTTAATAACCTGGTAGGGTAATAAATTCCTTACATACGCATTGACGAGGAATTTATTATGCAACGCTGTAACGGATTTTTGATTTCTGGCATCGCGCTTACGGCCGGAGCACCTTTGTGTATTAGCTGGTTTGGGCTTGTTGGTTTCTATTTTGGCGCACTGTCACTGGTCGTTGCGGCTGTTATTTCGTGGATAGTCTATTTCTGGCTCATTTATTTAGTACTCACCCGTCCTCACAACCAACGCTTTGTAGAAAGATTTATATTGATTGTCGGTATATGCTTTTTACCGTGGAGCATTGTGCTGATATGGGCTTTTTTTGCCAGTGCCACCAGAGCGCATAATCACCAAGCAGAGCAGACTAAAAACTCAACTACTGACGGTTAATTCCGCCCACGCAACCGTTTTCCTTGCTCTCTTTCCGTGCTATTCTCTGTGCCCTCTAAAGCCGAGAGTTGTGCACCACAGGAGTTTTAAGACGCATGTCTTCCCGCAATAATCCGGCGCGTGTCGCCATCGTGATGGGGTCCAAAAGCGACTGGGCTACCATGCAGTTCGCCGCCGAAATCTTCGAAATCCTGAATGTCCCGCACCACGTTGAAGTGGTTTCTGCTCACCGCACCCCCGATAAACTGTTCAGCTTCGCCGAAAGTGCCGAAGCGAACGGTTATCAGGTGATTATTGCGGGCGCAGGCGGCGCAGCGCACCTGCCGGGCATGATTGCCGCCAAAACGCTGGTGCCAGTGCTGGGTGTGCCAGTACAGAGCGCCGCACTGAGCGGTGTCGATAGCCTCTACTCCATCGTACAAATGCCGCGCGGCATTCCGGTGGGTACGCTGGCGATTGGTAAAGCTGGCGCGGCAAACGCGGCGTTACTGGCAGCACAAATTCTTGCGACTCATGATAAAGAACTGCACCAGCGTCTGAATGACTGGCGCAAAGCACAAACTGATGAAGTGCTGGAAAACCCGGACCCGCGAGGTGCGGCATGAAACAGGTTTGCGTCCTCGGTAACGGGCAGTTAGGCCGTATGTTGCGCCAGGCAGGCGAACCGTTAGGCATTGCTGTCTAGCCGGTCGGGCTGGACGCTGAACCGGCAGCGGTGCCCTTTCAACAAAGCGTGATTACCGCTGAGATCGAACGCTGGCCGGAAACCGCATTAACGCGCGAGCTGGCACGCCATCCGGCCTTTGTGAACCGCGATGTGTTCCCGATTATTGCCGACCGTCTGACTCAGAAGCAGCTTTTCGACAAGCTTCACCTGCCGACCGCGCCGTGGCAGTTACTTGCCGATCGCAGCGAGTGGCCTGCAGTGTTTGATCGTTTAGGTGAACTGGCGATTGTTAAGCGTCGTATTGGTGGCTATGACGGTCGCGGTCAATGGCGTTTACGCGCCGATGAAACCGCACAGTTACCGACTGAATGCTACGGCGAATGTATTGTCGAGCAGGGCATTAACTTCTCTGGCGAAGTATCGCTGGTTGGCGCGCGCGGCTTTGATGGCAGCACTGTGTTTTATCCGCTGACGCATAACCTGCATCAGGACGGTATTTTGCGCACCAGCGTCGCTTTCCCGCAGGCCAACGCACAGCAGCAGGCGCAGGCCAACGCACAGCAGCAGGCGCAGGCCGAAGAGATGCTGTCGGCGATTATGCAGGAGCTGGGCTATGTGGGCGTGATGGCGATGGAGTGTTTTGTCACGCCGCAAGGTCTGCTGATCAACGAACTGGCTCCGCGTGTGCATAACAGCGGTCACTGGACACAAAACGGTGCCAGCATCAGCCAGTTTGAGCTGCATCTGCGGGCGATTACCGATCTGCCGTTACCGCAACCGGTAGTGAATAGTCCGTCGGTGATGATCAACCTGATTGGTAGCGATGTGAATTATGACTGGCTGAAACTGCCGCTGGTGCATCTGCACTGGTACGACAAAGAAGTGCGTCCGGGCCGTAAGGTGGGGCATCTGAATTTGACCGACAGTGACACATCGCGTCTGACCGCAACGCTGGAAGCATTAATCCCGCTGCTGCCACCGGAGTATGCCAGCGGCGTGATGTGGGCGCAGAGTAAGTTCAGTTAACCTGGTACTCATATTCCTGCCGGATGCGGCGTGAACGCCTTATCCGGCCTGTGGAAACAGTGATATTTCCTGGTCGGATAATCAGCATCGCATCAGGCACAAATACCGAATGCCTACGACTAAAGCGAAATACAGGTCCCCGCTTCGCCCGCCAGCGTCTCTTCAATCCGCGATAACGCCCCAATCCACGCAGGTTTACCACGGCTTCTGACATAGCCACTTACCGCCGTTACCTTCGGTCCCATCGCCCCATCGGCTTTGGCAAATGGCGCTAACTCATCCGGTGTGGCATGGCGAATGGCACGTTGCTGCGGCGTTCCCCAGTTTTCATATACCGCGTCAGCATCGGTGAGGATCACCAGTCCATCGGCATTAATCTGCTCGGCAAGCAACGCCGCGGCGAGATCTTTATCAATCACCGCTTCACTCCCTGCTCCGTCATCCGTCACCGGAACACCGCCGCCGCCACTGCAAATCACCACATGCCCCTCTTTGAGCAACAACTCGATGGCTTCGCTGTCGAGAATTTTACGAGGCTGGGGAGATGCCACCACCCGGCGTAAATATTTGCCATCACGCTTCATTTGCCAGCCGTAAGCCGTTTCCAGTGCCTCTTGTTCTTCTGGCTGATAAACCGGGCCGATAAACTTCTCTGGCTGCAAAAACGCCGGATCATCAGGCGAAACTTCAATGCGCGTCAGCACCGTCGTGACAGGCGGCATCTGCGGCTGTGCGCTCAAGCTCTGCGCCAGCATATAGCCAATCATCCCCTGGCTTTCCGCCACCAGCACATCCAGCGGATACGGTTCTACCTCTTTCCACGCCAGATTCTGTAACGCCAGCAGCCCCACCTGTGGCCCGTTGCCGTGAACAATCGCCAGTCGATAAGCACGCGCCAGGCGCGCCAGCGCGGGAACAGCACTGGCAATATTGCGATATTGATTCTCTGCCGTCAGCGCCTCACCGCGCTGGAGTAAGGCATTGCCCCCAAGAGCTACAACCAGTGTTTTCATGGTGTTCCTTGTAATAATTGTTGACCAAGCCAGAACCCCAGCAGCGTATCGGCCCCTGACGTATGCCCCAGCGCCAGCAGCGAATCAATCGCCACAGCAGTACGTTTCGGGCAACTCAGAGCATGAATAAAGTGCAGGAGTGGCGAGGCGAAATAGCCGTGCGCGGCGTAACGCAAATAACTAACGCTCACCGCTGTGGTAACGAGTTGAAGATTGTTGGAACAGGCAAAAAACGGGCGACCGGAGCACGCATCTAAAGCGCCATAATACCAGGCCGCCAGCAGCATTCCGGTCAGCGTATCATCATGACTCGGCGTTAATCCGGGGCCTTTACCCAGCCAGTGCCGCCAGTCGGTCTTAATGCCATTGAGCGCGGCCTGAAAACAGTGACGAAACTGGCGTAATTCAGCAGGCAGCGGATCGCTTGCCGCCAACGCCAGTGGCCCAAAAAGCCCGGTTTCCTCCGCGCGTTGCATCCATGTAGCTGCAAGCGGTTGAGGATGCGCAGGCGGCGTAATACGTAGCAAACAATAACGCTGTGGCTGTTTAACCGTGAAACGCCCGAGGCGAATCCCTTGAGCTACAACCTGTGGTCGTTCATTGCCGCATAATCCACCGCATAACGCATCGAATTGCGCGCGGCGAAGCACCCATCCTCCGGGGCCGAAACCACTTCCCTGACGATGTAGCGTTAACAGTTCGCCACTTTCCGTCAGCAGATTAATCGCTCGCCGCCAGATGCCCGCTAACCGCCAGGACTGGCGATAGTCTGGTGCACTACGGCTGGCAAGCAGAGGATGGATGAGCGCTGCCCGGAGATCAGCGGATTTTTAGATATTTTCGGCAACTCACACAGTTAAAAATCAAGTCACCTTGCGTATTGGGGCGTAAAATAGCGCGCAAGCTGATTTGAGGTTCACTTTTTACTATGCAAGAGAGACACACGGAGCAGGACTATCGTGCCCTGCTGATTGCTGATACGCCCATTATTGATGTTCGCGCCCCTGTCGAGTTTGAGCAAGGCGCAATGCCCGCCGCTATTAATCTGCCGTTAATGAATAATGATGAACGCGCCGCAGTTGGCACCTGCTATAAACAGCAAGGCTCAGATGCAGCGCTGGCGCTGGGGCATAAACTGGTGGCGGGTGAAATTCGTCAGCAGCGCATGGATGCCTGGCGGGCAGCGTGCCTGCAAAATCCGCAAGGTATTCTCTGCTGCGCCCGTGGCGGCCAACGTTCGCATATTGTGCAACGCTGGCTGCATGAAGCGGGGATTGATTATCCGCTAGTGGAAGGCGGTTATAAGGCACTGCGCCAGACAGCGATTCAGGCGACCATTGAACTGGCACAAAAACCGATAGTGCTGATTGGCGGTTGTACCGGCTGCGGTAAAACGCTGTTAGTGCAACAACAGCCGAACGGTGTTGATCTGGAAGGGCTGGCGCGTCATCGCGGTTCGGCGTTTGGTCGCACGTTGCAACCGCAACTTAGCCAGGCGAGTTTTGAAAATCTGCTGGCTGCCGAAATGCTAAAAACCGACGCCCGTCAGGAGCTACGGCTGTGGGTGCTGGAAGATGAAAGCCGGATGATCGGTTCGAATCACCTGCCGGAATGCCTGCGCGAGCGAATGACTCAGGCGGCGATTGCGGTGGTAGAAGATCCGTTTGAGATCCGTCTTGAACGCCTGAACGAAGAGTATTTCTTGCGTATGCATCATGATTTTATCCATGCGTACGGCGACGAACAGGGCTGGCAGGAGTATTGCGAATACCTGCATCACGGACTTTCGGCGATTAAGCGTCGGCTGGGGCTACAACGCTATAACGAACTGGCTACAAGGCTGGATGCGGCGCTGACAACGCAACTCGCAACCGGTAGCACCGACGGTCATCTGGCCTGGCTGGTGCCGTTACTTGAAGAATATTACGACCCGATGTATCGCTATCAGCTTGAGAAAAAAGCGGAAAAAGTTGTCTTTCGCGGTGAGTGGGCAGAAGTGGCGGAGTGGGTTAAGGCGCAGTGATGAGCGGAATAATTCCTGCTTTATAAAGGTTGTTTAGCCGGATGTGTGATGTCACCATCCGGTTTAAGATTTTCTTTCTCTTAAATCAAACAATTGCTGCTCTTGTTTAATTTCAATCGTTGCTCTGAGAAAAATCTATAGCATCTATTACTCGCTGATTATTTTTATTGATTAATAAAAATTCTGCACAGTTTAATATCTCTTTAAGCTTGTGTTTACCGAGGGATCAGATAGCATAATTTCAAGATCTGCCACATGGTCTTTTGCGTTATTAGAAAGATCAAGGGAAAGGTAGCGTGTTTTTAATAAATCGATTGCATTGTCTGGGGCAACATGCAAAAGAATTTCGAATGCTTTTAAATGAAATATTTTACTCTTTACTAAAAACTCCAGTATTGAAATATTTTCAGGAGATAAACCCTGGTTAAATGCATTTTGCTTTACGTTATAACTTCTTATGTCATATCATAATTTATTATGTATATTTCTAAATTGTGTAAATGAGTCACTTAACATATTCTGATTTTCCTCGGTTTACTTTATAAGGCAGATGGTATTTATATATAAATCCCAGTTAATTCAGATAAATCACGTTTCATCTATTCTTCTGTTATCAGGTCTCATCATATGTATATTGTCAAATAGCAAAAATTTTAGTCGCAGGAATCATTAGCCTCCCATATTTGTCTGAAATCCTTTGACTCAATAGAATATTTTTCTTTTGAATAGTCCATACACTTATAAAAAATATCAAGGCAATATAATTTATAACATGCCCAACATACACTTCTGAGTCAGAATCTGTTTCGCGAACAGGAATCCCATTTCCAAGACACTATATTGCAAAAAAAAATCGAGATGCATCTCACAAAAATAGTCTACTACTAAAAATGTGATGAGATATAAATCACGAGATATATCCACCTTTTGAGTTAACAGTTACAGACGTTATAACCTTATCCTTTATCCAGATATCAACAAAAAAGTCCTTACCACAATAAAGACATTCACAATATCCTTCAGAGATAAAATCGTCCTTAAGTTTATTTCTGGTTATATTAATAAGTTTATCGCCAGGATTGTAATGTATTAAATTTCCAGATGGCACAAACATCTCAATTTCACACTGTCCTGACGTTCCACATCGAGGGCAAACGCACCATGCTTTCAATAAATCATAATTCGACATTATATTACCTTAATTTATTTCACATCAAGATCTCCCCCTTGTAAACCTCTACTAAACCTCCCTTCCCATAAAATACAAAGAGATGATTGTACTGTTAAACATACATTCACAAAACTCAGGGGAAGAAAAATGACCATCAGTCAAAAATAAAGATAGTTTGCTTAGGGCGAAATCTATTGAATCAAGCGACAAGTATAATTTTATTACTGTGAGTCCTGTATCAGGACATCATCTTCATTGGACGATTGTAAAAGTAGCAAATTTTTATACGCTACAGGTGATATGTTTTCCAGTCTGATAGGTTTGCTTGCTCCCGTCTCCAATAAACTATAAAGAGCACAAACCATCTCATGAGCATCATCTTTCTCAAAATGTAAATGAAAACCGCCCAGAGATTTATTAGCAATCATAATACGTTTCTAAAGTTGATTTGAAATTTTGCATTTCATGCTCATCAAAAAAATAAATATATTTTAACTACAAAGCAAACATCACAGCGCATAGCGGTTAATATTCTACCTTAACGACTTTCATTCCTCTTTCAATCATACCATTAATTAATTGATAATACTCTTTATCCCCTATATCTACTATTAGAACATGTCCGGTAAGTTCATTGATGAATAAATACTCAGGTTCCTCATCTGTACCAGCATTTGAAATAACCCAACCTGGATCAGTACCATCTATAAAAAACTCCCACTCTTTAAAATTAACACTCATTTAATCCTCCTTTTTATACTCGCAAGAAAAGGAGAGTATCGTTTCTAACTCTGAAATAAAAGTATGATAAAAGACAGGACCTGGCCTCATTGAATGTTATTTCTCAATTCTTGATAGTTTTTGCCGGATGCGGCTTGAACGCTTATCTGGCCTACACAATCTTGCAAAATCAATATATTGCACGATCTTCGTAGGCCAGATAAGACTTAGCGCATCAGGCAATCTAACACCTGTCATCACCCCGCAAACTGCCTGAACAGCGCCTTACCCTTAACCAGTCGCGCGCCCAGCCAGCCGCCACAAAGCGACAGCAGCAGCGCACCGCTACACGGCAACACAATCCACAATCGCCAGTCTGGCTCCCACGGGAAATCAAACACTTTTGATTGCAGTACCGCCAGCGCCGTTTCCGCACCGATTGCGGCCACCAGGCCGGATACAAACCCGAGCATGGCGAACTCACACCACAATGTCGTGCGCAGCAGCTTTTTCCCCGCACCGAGTGTGCGCCACACCACCAGCTCCTGATGACGCTGACGCATTCCCACCTGCACCTGCGCCAGCAACAGCAACATGCCGCAGGCGGTGACCAGCACCACCATCACTTCCAGCGCCCGACTTACCTGCTCCAGCACCTGACCGACCTGTTTTAAAATCGCACCAATGTCTAACAGGCTAATGGTCGGGAACTGGCGGTTGAGTTGCGTCAACATACCGTTGCCATTCTCCCAGCGGAAACTGGTTAGCCAGCTCTGCGGCTGCCCGTCTAATGCCCCTTCCGGGAAAATAAAATAGAAATTAGGCCGCAGACTTTCCCAGTCAACTTTGCGCAGGCTGGTCACTTTAGCGCGGAACTCCTGGGTATCGCCCATAAAAGTCACAGTATCGCCGAGGGCAACGTTTAAGCGTTTCGCCAGCCCCTCTTCCATCGACACTTCATCGGCTTTTGGCGGCCAGTTACCGGCGACAATCGGATTATGATCGGGCCGCGTATTTTGCCAGGTAAGATTGAGTTCGCGGTTAAGCGCCTCATCTTCATTGCCTTCTGTCGGCTTGTCGTTAATCGCCGTCAGCCGCGCCCGCACCACCGGATAAAACGATTCCGGGACTATTTGATGTTCCGCGAGGAACGCTTTTAGCGGCGTAACCTGTTCTGTGGCGATGTTGATTAAAAAGTAGTTCGGGCTTTCTGGCGGTAGCTGCTGTTGCCAGCGGTCGAGCAGATCGCCACGCAACACCAGCAACAGTGCCAGCAGCATAAAGGAGAGCGAAAATGCCGAAAGCTGGCTTAACGTTGACCACGGCTGACGTAACAGGCGGCTAACCGCCAGGCGCAGAGGTAGCGATTTCAGCGTCATGCGGCGAAGTACATTCAGCAGCATCCAGCCCAGCACACCGCACAGCAAAGCCAGTACTACCGCGCCCGCCAGCACCGCCCAGAGCAGCATACTGCCGCCCATTAATCCGGCGAGCAGCAGCACAACCACCACACTGACAATCGGCAGATAAAACTTCAGCGGCCAGACGTTCGCTACCACATCATTTCGTAATACGCGTAAAGGCTGCGTTGCCAGCAACAAGCGGTACGGTCGTAGCCCCACCAGCAGCGAGATGACCGTCATGGTGCCGAACGCCCACAACCACGGCCAGAGGCTGGCAGGAGGTAAAGCGGCAGGTAGCACTGGCTTGAGCAGCACCATCAACACGTTTTCGAACAACAGACCTATAGCCCCGCCGGTAACGGCTGAAAGTACCAGCACCATCAACCACTGACCGACAATTAACTTACGCAATTGCGCTCGCCCTGCTCCCAGCGTTTTGAGGATCGCCACCAAGTCGTAGCGACTGCGACAGTAATGATTCATCGCCACCGCGACCGCCGCCACCGCCAGCAGCAAGGTCAGAAGCGCCGAAAGCAGCAGGAACTGTTGCGAGCGTTCCATTGAGCGCCCCAGCGCGCCTTCGTCCTGTTCCAGACCGTACCAGCGTTGTTCGGGTTTAAGCTGGGGTAACAACCATTTCTCATAGCCGTCGAGCTGGTTCTCGCTGCCGCCGAATTTATAGCGCCAGGTGACCCGACTTCCCGGTTGCACGGCTCCGGTTTTATCGACATCCGTCAGATTCATCATCAGACGCGGGGCCATCTGGAAGGGGTTAAAACCGGAATCCGGTTCCTGAATCACTTCTCCGGCAATCCGCAAGGTGGCATCGCCCACGTCAATGGTGTCGCCCGTTTTCAGGTTAAGCAGTGCCATCAGGCGTGGGGCCAGCAATACGCTGCCCGCCTGCGGTTTCAGGCCAGGGGGATTAGTTTGCAGATCGCCATACATCGGGTAGATATCATCCACCGCTTTGACGTTCGCCAGTTGCGGCGTGTCGCCTGCAAAGGTCATGGTGGCGAAAGTCAGCTGCTTGCCGACTTTCAGGCCGCGCTTTTGCGCTTCCTCCAGCCATGCTTGCGGCACTTCGCGCGAACTGCGCAACGCCCGATCGCCCGCCATAAACTCACGGCTTTGCTGGCTTAAGCCCTTCTCCATGCGATCGCTGATATTGCCCAGCGCCAGCACGCAGGCCACCGCCAGGCTTAGCGCCAGCCAGACAATTAACAGCGACGGCGAGCGCCATTCGCGCCAGAACCAACGTGCAATCATGCTTCCTCCTGCAACTGCCCGTTAACCAGTCGTAAGCAGCGGTCGCAACGTGCCGCCAGTTGCAGGTCGTGAGTCACCATAATCAACGTGGTGCCATGCTCACGGTTGAGGGAAAACAGCAGGTCGGCAATTTTATCGCCTGTCTGGCGGTCAAGGTTACCGGTGGGTTCGTCGGCAAACAGCACATCTGGCCGACCATTAAAGGCACGCGCCAGCGCCACCCGTTGCTGTTCGCCACCGGAAAGCTGTGCCGGGAGATGATCAAGACGTTTGCCCAGCCCTAACTGTTCGAGCAAGGCTTTCGCCCCGTTACGACTTTCCACGCTACTTTCACCGCGCAGCAGCGCCGGAAGCTCGACGTTTTCCAGCGCGTTAAGGGTAGGAATTAACATAAATGACTGAAAAACAAAGCCTACGTGCTTCGCGCGCAACTTTGCCCGCGCTTCTTCGTCCATATTATGTAGCGGTTGTCCCACCAGATTTACTTCGCCACTGCTGCCGTCATCCAGCCCAGCGAGGATCGCCAGCAACGTTGACTTACCCGATCCCGACTCGCCCACCAGCGCGATGGTCTCGCCACGTTTGACAACCAGCTCAACTCCGGTGAGGATGGAGAGTTCATGCTCCCCCTGACCGACGGACTTCTTAAGATGATGAACTTCAACAATGTTTTCCGCTGGCATTTGCCCTTCCTGTTCCTGGTCCTGTTAACCTTCCGTGCCGCCGCAGCAGACACGTTATTGATTCTGGGTGATAGCCTGAGCGCCGGGTATCGAATGTCTGCCAGCGCGGCCTGGCCTGCCTTGTTGAATGATAAGTGGCAGAGTAAAACGTCGGTAGTTAATGCCAGCATCAGCGGCGACACCTCGCAACAAGGACTGGCGCGCCTTCCGGCTCTGCTGAAACAGCATCAGCCGCGCTGGGTGCTGGTAGAACTGGGCGGCAATGACGGTTTGCGTGGTTTTCAGCCACAGCAAACCGAGCAAACGCTGCGCCAGATTTTGCAGGATGTCAAAGCCGCCAACGCTGAACCATTGTTAATGCAAATACGTCTGCCTGCAAACTATGGTCGCCGTTATAATGAAGCCTTTAGCGCCATTTACCCCAAACTCGCCAAAGAGTTTGATGTTCCGCTGCTGCCCTTTTTTATGGAAGAGGTCTACCTCAAGCCACAATGGATGCAGGATGACGGTATTCATCCCAACCGCGACGCCCAGCCGTTTATTGCCGACTGGATGGCGAAGCAGTTGCAGCCTTTAGTAAATCATGACTCATAAAGCAACGGAGATCCTGACAGGTAAAGTTATGCAAAAATCGGTCTTAATTACCGGATGTTCCAGTGGAATTGGCCTGGAAAGCGCGCTCGAATTAAAACGCCAGGGTTTTCATGTGCTGGCAGGTTGCCGGAAACCGGATGATGTTGAGCGCATGAACAGCATGGGATTTACCGGCGTGTTGATCGATCTGGATTCACCAGAAAGTGTTGATCGCGCAGCCGACGAAGTGATCGCCCTGACCGATAATTGTCTGTATGGGATCTTTAACAATGCCGGATTCGGCATGTATGGCCCCCTTTCCACCATCAGCCGTGCGCAGATGGAACAGCAGTTTTCCGCCAACTTTTTCGGCGCACACCAGCTCACCATGCGCCTGTTACCGGCTATGTTGCCGCATGGTGAAGGGCGTATTGTAATGACCTCATCGGTGATGGGATTAATCTCCACGCCGGGTCGCGGCGCTTACGCGGCCAGTAAATATGCGCTGGAGGCGTGGTCAGACGCGCTGCGCATGGAGCTGCGCCACAGCGGAATTAAAGTCAGCCTGATTGAACCCGGTCCCATTCGTACTCGCTTCACCGACAACGTCAACCAGACGCAAAGTGATAAACCAGTCGAAAATCCCGGCATCGCCGCTCGCTTTACGTTGGGGCCGGAAGCAGTGGTCGACAAAGTACGCCATGCTTTTATTAGCGAGAAGCCGAAGATGCGCTATCCGGTAACGCTGGTGACCTGGGCAGTAATGGTGCTTAAGCGCCTGCTGCCGGGGCGCGTGATGGACAAAATATTGCAAGGGTGAGTTGAAGCGCGCGCTTAAGCCCCCATGTCAAAGAAAATATCGACAACAGAGAGCGACTCCATGTCCGTAGAAAATATTGTCAACATTAACGAATCTAATCTGCAACAGGTTCTTGAACAGTCGATGACCACACCGGTGCTGTTCTATTTTTGGTCTGAACGTAGCCAGCACTGTTTGCAGTTAACCCCAATTCTGGAAAGCCTCGCGGCTCAGTACAACGGGCAATTTATTCTGGCGAAGCTGGACTGCGACGCGGAGCAGATGATTGCCGCCCAGTTTGGTCTGCGCGCGATTCCGACCGTGTATCTGTTCCAGAACGGGCAACCGGTAGACGGCTTCCAGGGGCCGCAACCGGAAGAGGCGATCCGCGCCCTGCTGGATAAAGTGCTGCCGCGCGAAGAAGAACTGAAAGCGCAGCAGGCGATGCAGCTGATGCAGGAAGGCAATTACACCGACGCCCTGCCATTGCTGAAAGACGCCTGGCAGCTGTCGAATCAGAACGGGGAGATCGGCCTGCTGCTGGCAGAAACGCTGATTGCGCTGAACCGTTCTGAAGATGCAGAAGCCGTGCTGAAAACCATTCCTTTGCAGGATCAGGACACCCGCTACCAGGGGCTGGTGGCGCAAATTGAACTGCTGAAGCAGGCGGCAGATACACCGGAAATTCAACAGCTACAACAGCAGGTAGCGGAGAATCCAGAAGATGCCGCACTGGCGACGCAACTGGCACTGCAACTGCATCAGGTTGGGCGCAATGAAGAGGCGCTGGAGTTGCTGTTTGGGCATCTGCGTAAAGATCTCACCGCCGCAGACGGTCAGACACGTAAAACGTTCCAGGAGATCCTTGCTGCGCTGGGTACAGGTGATGCACTTGCGTCGAAGTATCGCCGCCAGCTGTATGCGTTGTTGTATTGATTTTCCGTTGAAATGCGATGTGCTGGTTTGTAGGCCTGATAAGACGCGCCAGCGTCGCATCAGGCATCCGCGCATAGCCGCCGGATGCGGCGTGAACGCCTTATCCGGCCTACCAAACCGTGCTAATTCAATACATTGCAGGTGCCATGTAGGTCTGATAAGACGCATCCGGCATCGCATTATTTCTTCTTCAATTGCGTCACCACCAACTGGTGGCGCGAATTATAAAACTTACGATAGGTTAAATAGCAGGCAATAATGGTCGACAAGCTGGCGGTTGAGAGCAGCATAAAGGTCACCATAATCTGATATTTAATCGCCTTCACCGGATCAATCCCGGCAAATATCAGCCCGGACATCATTCCCGGTAAACTCACTAAGCCAACCGTTTTTGCTGAATCGACCGTCGGAATTAAAGCCGCGCGAATACTGTCGCGAATCAATATCGCTGAAGCCTGTTTCGGCGTCGCGCCAAGACTCAGTTTCTCCTGAATCTGTTGTTGTTCGCTAATGACCCGTTGCCCTAAATTGTTGTAACACAGCCCTACCGCCACCATCGCGTTACCAGCAATCATCCCGGCAATAGGAATCACCTGCATCGGGATAAACTCAATCGACCCTGAGAGAATCAGCACCGCCAGGGTAATTCCCGCCCCGACCGTAATGGCAATAAACGATGAGATAAAAGCTTTAGCAATATATTTACTGCGTTTTTGCGCATTCCACGCCGCATTAAAGCAGATAAATAACACCATCAATAATGTCAGGCTGGCATCATCCACGCTGAAAATATACTTCAGCACATAGCCGACAATAATCAGCTGAATTATCGCCCGCCCGACGCTCCAGAGAATATCTTTCTCCAGCGCCAGTTTTTCTTTATGGCTAATTAAGATTGCTACCACCACCAGCATTAATGCCAGTGCCAATGATTCGTTAGTAATATTATGCGAGTTCATAGCGTGCTTCCTGCATTTCTCCGGCATGCGGTTGCAGTGTAATCACTTTATCCGCATGATTAATTTCGTCTTTATCGTGTGTCACCCACAGCACGGCAATATTTTGCTCGCGCACATAACGGTGGATCATCTCATTAACATTATGTTTATTACTTTCATCAAGCGCACTGGTGATTTCATCCAGCAATAAAACCTTTGGCATAAATTGCAGGTTACGAATCAATGAGATGCGTTGTTTTTCACCACCAGATAGCTCGGCGATATTCTTTGTCAAAATGGTGTCCGGCAAGGCGAAGCATTCGAGGAAATCGAGAAAAATGGCCGGGTCAGGCTGCTGGTTACGGATCTGCCAGGGAAAAATCAGGTTATCGTATACCGTATCGCCAAACAGCGCGGGGGTCTGAGCACAGTAGGATACTTGCTGGCGATACTCTTCTGGTTTCAGAAGGGAGATATCTTCGCCTGCAAACAGCAACGTTCCACTGGTCGGACTGATTAATGAAGCAACAATTTTTAATAGCGTACTTTTACCGCAACCGGAAGGACCGGTTATTAACTTAAATTCACCAGCACGCAATGAAAAACTGATGTTATTGAGAATTTTTGCCCCACCTGCCAGATATCCAACATTTTGCAGTTGAAGCAAAGGACTATTTTCCTGCATGACATTTCCCTTTTTCTCATTTTTAACACAAATAGTGTATCCCCCGAAGGATTGTGGGGGAACTATCATTTATTAATCAGGTATAATTTAGCTGAGCAGACAACAATCGCTTTTATTATGGACGGTACAACAGGAGGTTTTTTCGATGTTTATCTTTATTCCCATTCTCATTTTTGTCGCGCTGGTCATTGTTGGCGCGGGTGTCAAAATCGTACCGCAGGGATATCAGTGGACAGTAGAACGTTTTGGTCGCTATACCAAAACGTTACAGCCGGGGCTCAGTCTGGTGGTGCCGTTTATGGATCGCATTGGTCGTAAGATCAATATGATGGAGCAAGTGCTCGATATCCCTTCTCAGGAAGTTATCTCGAAAGATAACGCCAACGTTACTATCGACGCCGTGTGCTTTATTCAGGTGATTGACGCGCCGCGCGCGGCTTATGAGGTCAGCAATCTGGAGCTGGCGATCATCAACCTGACCATGACTAACATCCGTACCGTGCTGGGTTCAATGGAACTCGATGAAATGCTCTCCCAGCGCGACAGCATCAACTCACGTCTGCTACGTATTGTCGATGAGGCCACCAACCCGTGGGGGATTAAAGTCACCCGTATTGAAATTCGCGACGTACGCCCGCCCGCAGAGCTTATCTCTTCAATGAACGCGCAGATGAAAGCGGAACGTACTAAACGCGCTTACATCCTTGAAGCTGAAGGGATCCGTCAGGCGGAAATTCTCAAAGCGGAAGGTGAGAAACAGTCACAAATCCTGAAAGCGGAAGGCGAACGTCAGTCGGCATTTTTGCAAGCTGAAGCGCGTGAACGTTCCGCTGAAGCAGAAGCCCGTGCTACCCAAATGGTGTCGGAAGCCATCGCCTCTGGTGATATTCAGGCAGTGAACTACTTCGTAGCACAGAAATATACCGAAGCGTTGCAGCAGATCGGTTCTTCCAGTAACAGCAAAGTAGTAATGATGCCATTAGAGGCCAGCAGCCTGATGGGGTCGATTGCCGGGATTGCTGAACTGGTGAAAGACAGCGCGAACGAGCGAAATAAATCATGATCGAGATGATAGCTATCCATCCGCATATTTTTTGGCTAAGTCTCGGCGGTTTGTTGCTGGCTGCCGAGATGCTGGGCGGCAATGGTTATCTGTTGTGGAGCGGTGTCGCGGCAGTGATTACTGGCCTGGTGGTCTGGTTGCTGCCGCTGGGCTGGGAATGGCAAGGGGTGATGTTTGCCATCCTGACGCTGCTCGCCGCCTGGCTGTGGTGGAAATGGTTGTCGCGACGGGTTCGCGAACAAAAGCACAGCGACAGTCATCTTAACCAGCGCGGGCAGCAGCTGATTGGCCGACGTTTTGTGCTGGAATCACCGCTGGTCAATGGGCGCGGTCATATGCGCGTCGGCGACAGTTCCTGGCCCGTCAGCGCCAGCGAGGATTTAGCCGCAGGTACGCATGTTGAGGTGATTGCGATAGAAGGGATAACCCTACATATTCGAGCCGTCTCGTCTTAATCACCCTGCCCGATGATGACAGCAGCCAGAGAGATTTTCGATAATCGGGCAATCGGCGCTGTCATCGCCAGGGCAGGCATTCGCCAGTGCCAGCAGCTGGTCGCGCATAGATTGCAGCTCCTCAATATGCCGTTCGATCTCCGCCACCTTTTCCAGCGTGCGCCGTTTAACGTCGGCGCTGTGACGCTGCGGATCGTTAAACAGATTCACCAGTTCGCCGCTCTCTTCCAGGTTAAAGCCCACCTGGCGTGCCTGGCGCAGTAAGGTCAGTTCGTTGAGATGCTGCTGCGTGTATGTGCGATAACCGTTTTCGCTACGCATCGGCGGTGTCACCAGTCCCTTCTCTTCATAGAAGCGAATGGCTTTGCTGGTCAGGCCGGTAATTTTTGCCACATCGCTAATGTTCATCGTTCGCGCAACGCCTCCTGTGCTTTGTTAAAGGGTTTCAACAGATAATCCAGCACGCTTTTTTTGCCGGTGCGGATATCGACCGTCGCCACCATGCCGGGAAATATCGGAAACTGCTGTTTATGTTTATTTTCCAGATGGTTGCTGAAAGTGCGAATGTACACCCGATAGTAATAAACATCGCGTCGCACTTCATCCTGCACGGTGTCTGGTGATATCACCGCCACTTCCCCCGGCAGGCCGCCGTAGATGGAGTAGTCGTAAGCGGTTATTTTCACCAGCGATTTTTGCCCCGGATGGATAAACGCCACATCGCGGGGGGAGATTTTTGCCTCGATCAACAGTTGCTCATCCAGCGGCACGATAGTCATAAGTTTACCACCAGGGGCGATGACGCCGCCAACCGTGGTGACGTCAATGTCCTGAACAATGCCTCGCACCGGCGCGGTAAAGTTGAGCCGGGTGAGAGAATCTTCCCGCCCGCGGATCACCGAACGCTGGGTTTCCACTTCCGCATTGGCTTTCGCTAACTCTTCGCGCGCCTGTACGTAGTATTGCGTACGCACGTCGCTAAGTTTGTTTTCCAGTTCATTGGCCTGGCGTTGCAGGCGCAGCACTTCAACGCTGCTCGCCGCCCCCTGTTTCACCAGCGGCTGGGTCATCGCCAGTTCGCGGTTGACCAGGCTAATCCCCTGCGTCAGCCCGGTGGTGGCTTTGTTCAGCCCATCGCGGCGAGTGTTATATAACGCCGTTTCCGACTCGATAAGTTCGGGGAATTTATTCAGTTCATCAGGGAAGACCAGCGGTTTATTACTCACTTCCGCCCGCAGCCGCGCCGAGGTTGCCAGCGCCGCATACAGCCGCGACATTGCTTCCTGGACGTCGGATTCCGTTTTGGTGCGGTTAAGCTGCGCCAGCGGCTGGCCCTGTTCAACAATATCGCCAACCTTGACGTCGAGATGATACAGAATTCCGCCTTCCAGCGACTGCACCACCTGTTCGCGCCCGGAAGGTTCTACCGTGCCGCTGCCGGTAGTGACTTCATCAAGCTGGAAATACCACGCCCAGCCGAGAAAACAGAGCAGCATCACAGCGGTAACGCGTACCGCCAGCGCCGAACGCGGCAGGCGGGGTTCGGTCAGGCCACGATTGTATTGCAGTTGTCCGTTCATGCGGCAGACCCCTTATTCTTCTCCTGCAACACCACCCGTCGCGCCGTGGGTTCGCCCTGTTCACGCAAAATGGCCTCTTTCGCGCCATCCATCACAATCCGCCCCTGATCCATTACGATAATGCGGTCCACCAGTTGCAGCATTGCCATGCGGTGAGTGGCGATGACCAGCGTGCGATGCCCAATCCACTGTTTCAGTTGTTCAATTAAATACGCTTCCGCCATTTCGTCCAGCGAGGCGCTGGGTTCATCGAGCAGCACGATATTGGGTTGAGAGATGAGTAGCCGCGCCAGCAGCAGCGTTTGCCGCTGGCCGCCAGAAAGACCAAATCCCCCTTCCTGAATCATGTAGTTAAGGCCGTTTTTCTGCTTCTGCACAAAGGGCAGCGCCCCGCTGAGGGTTAACGCGCGTTCGATATCTTCATCGCTGGCTTCCGGCATCCCCATGGTGAGGTTTTCCCGCAGCGAACCGAAGAACAGTCGCCCGGTCTGGCTGAGCAGCCCCATGTCGCGGCGCAAATCTGCCGGATCAAGCTGCCCGATGCTGATGTTATCCAGCAGCACCTGCCCCTGCTGGGCGATACGCATTCCGGCGAGCATTTGCAGTAGCGTTGATTTACCCGCGCCGTTGCGCCCGAGAATGGCGATTTTCTCTCCGGCCTGAATGTTGAGTTTGCCGATCGCCACATCGGCAATCTTCTCTTCTTCGTCGTAATAAAACACCGCGTTGCTGAACTGATAATTGCCGTGCAGCACTGCTTTATGCACCAGTTTGCCGTGCTCCGGCTGATCCACTGGGCGCTTCATCAGTTCATCGAGGCCATTACGCGCCACCTTCGCCTGCTGCCAGCGCGAGAGCACGCCGGATATCTGCGACAGCGGCGCGATGGTGCGCGAAGCCAGAATCGTCGTTCCGACCAGCGCGCCGGTGGTCATGTCGCCGCTCATCACCATAAAGCAGCCCACCAACAGCACCACCACATAGACGATGGATTGCACTTCCTGCGTCCAGGTGAGCAGCAGCCCGGTGAGAAAACGTTGCTTCATACTGATGGACGAGGCCACGTCGTTGGTGTGATTCCACTGATTCTGGAAACGCTGTTCAGCACGCAGCAGTTTAATATCTTCAATCGACTGCACGGCCTCGACAAGCGTAGCGTTGCGCACTGCCGATTCGCGCATCCCTTCGTTCGCCAGCCGCGCCAGCGGGCGTTGCACCAGCAGGCCGGGGATCACCAGCAACGGCAGCGCCAGCAAAACAACCAGCACCAGCCAGCCGCCGATCATCCACAGAATAAAAACAAACAGCAGGAAGAATGGCAGATCCGCTACCGCGCCAATGGTGGTGGAGGTGATCAGCTCCCGCACCGATTCCAGTTCGCGGATCTGTGAGATAAACGATCCGGTGGATTTCGATCGCACGTTATTTTTCAGCCGTAATGCGTGACCAAACACGCGATCCGAAATACGCAGATCTGCCCGCTTACCAATCACATCGGAAAGGTGCGTGCGCACCATTCGCATACAGAACTCAAACAGGATCGCCATCATCACCCCGGCGAACAGCACCCATAGCGTCGGGTAGGACTGCGCCGGAACAACGCGGTCGTAAACCTGCATCGAGAAAATCATCGCCGCCAGCGCCAGCACGTTCGCCACCAGTGAGGCCAGCATAATATCGCCGTAACGCCGCCAGTCTTTTAGCGAAAGATTCCAGAACCAGTTCGCCTGATACGGGCGAATGTAGTCATCCACCCGCGCATCGGGAATTGCGCTGAGCGGGCGCAGTAGTGCCAGTTCAACGATTTTGTCTTCTATATCCGTGACGTTTAATGTGGTTTCCAGCCCTTCGTCACCGCTGAACTGAACGCTGATATTGTCGTGATTGTCGCGGCGGGTGATCACGCCAATCTGTTGATTATCAAACACCGCGATCAGCGGCAGCCGCCACGGGTTAAGCGAGTCGGCGGAAAATTCCACCAGCCGCAGCCCCATCCCTAACTGCCGCGCCATATCAGTGAGTAACTCTTCCCGTTTGCTGTCGCGCTCCCAGTTGACGGTCGCGCGCACATTCTCCTGGGAAAAATCGAGGCGGTAATAGCGCGCCACGGCGATCATCGCCTCCAGCCAGGCTTCCACGGACTGGGCATTTTTTTTCATTCTCTACACCACCATCAACTGATGATTCGCCAGTAAGGTGGCGAGGTCGGTGTGCACGCCCGTCAGCGTGACCACGTTAGCTGTCGCAAAATTGCCGCCCGAGCCATCGCGGTCGATCTGCACGATGGTGTCGCTGCCGCTCTGGGTGACTTTGACAAAATCACCGATGTTTCCGGCCTGGGCATCCAGCGTTGCCACGCCGTTGACATAGCTGGCTTTGCCGTTTCCGGTGTAGCCACTGCCCTGTAACAGTTCACGAATATCAATGCGATCGGTGTCGACGGTGCCTTCCCAGGTGCCTACCGTAAAGCCATTCACCACGTCCGATCCGTTGCCGCCGGTAGCGTCACTGGCGCTGAGCAGTTTATAGAGCAAGGTGTCGTGACCGCCGTTACCGATATTAATGGTGTCGTTACCGCCGCGCCCTTCCAGTTGGTTATCGCCGCTGCTGCCGGTCAGAGTATCATTAAAATTCGAGCCGGAAATCCCCTCGATATTGGTAAATGTCGAGGTATTAAAACCTGTGGCCTGGGCGGTGGTGACGCTTAAGTTAGCGGTCACGCCCACCGTTGAGAGACGGAAATCGACCACGTCCATGCCGCCGTTCGCTAGCCAGGTTCCTGTGCCGGAGCTGTACACCCAGCCGCCGGAGCCGTCGTAGGTGTCGGTGCCTGCGGTGGCGAAGAAGGTGTCGTTATAGCCAGTGCCGACAAACTTGCCGTTGTTGCTCGCGGTGCCTACTTCGGCGCTGAGATCGTAAGCGTGAGTAGCATCGGTGGCCTGTAAGCCGCCCCAGCTGGTATTCACCGTCTGGTCGATATTGCTGGCGGTAGTGCCGGTGGATTTGATCAGCACCGCGTTGTAGGTTTCTCCAGCGTTAAGTCCGTAGAAGTTGACCAGCGCCGAGGTGTCGTTAACGCCCATTCCCGACTGCGGGTTGATGATTTGTGTCGCCACCAGCACACCCGCCGAGTTGTACAGCTTCACGGTATTGCCGTAATAGACGTTAATACCGTTAGGATCGGTGATACGCAGGTGCAGCGAGGTGCCGTAGCTCACCGTGTTGGTGTTGCGGATCAGGAACACGCTGCCTGACTGTTTGGTTACCAGCACATCCACCGCGCCGTCCCAGTCGTAGTCCATTGCCGCCACGCCGCTGGTGGTGCCGCTCTGGCTGCCGCCGAGTGCCGACTGCGTCCAGTTGCTGGCGTTGCTGACGTTGGTATAAAGATACGACTGCCCGGTCTGGGCGATACGGGCGATATCCATTAACCCGTCATGATCCCAGTCGACGGCCAGACTGAATTGACTGGCATAGGTGGTTGCCGTCGCGCCGACCGCCACCGGGCTACCCAGCACGCCGTTGGTGTTGAATAACAGGGAGCCGTAGTTAGCTCTTCCCTGGCTGGCGGGCAGGAAGAGATCCATATCGCCGTCACCATCGAAATCGGCCCATGTCATGGAAACGGATGTCGAGTTCCCCCCCGAGCCGGGACTACTGAGGAAAGTATTGACGGTGTTTTGTCCCCAGACGAAGGTGCCATTGCCCTGACTTATCAACGATGAGAGGGTGAAGTTGTTGTTCAGGTTGAAAGTGTGCTGAACCAGGTCAATCCTGCCGTCATTATTAAGATCGACACCGGAACCTTCGTTGAGTGACAAATAACCTGTCACCGCCCCACCGACCGTAGCACTCCCCCCGTTATTAGCAGTGGTGGAGTTGCCTGTCAGGGTGCCGGCGTTGTTCCACAGGAAAGTGTTGGAGTCCGGCCCCCCGGCGTCGCCAATCCAGAAATCAAGATAACCGTCGCCCTCTTTATCAAACGCCACAATCGAGCCATACCACGTCAGGGTGCCAACGTTCACCTGGATGGCGCTGGAAAACGTACCATCGCCGTTATTAGTAAAGCCGTTGATATACCCCGTGCCGTAGTCATCGCGAGTAATAAACAGATCGCCCGTACCGTTACGGTTGTAATCGGCGATGGAGCTGGTGGCATAGTTGTTGCCACTTTGCACCAGCGTCAGGGCGGTTTTCGACCAGGTGAGCGGATCGGTGGATTGCATAATTTGCTGGTTGGCCAGCACCGTCCACATCCCGTGTGTGTCGAGGCCGTAGGTCAGCCCCCAGGCGGTGGATTTGCTGGTGGTGGTCCAGGCTGGTGTGTAATCAATTGCCGCGTTAACAGTGACTGTGCCGTTGCTGACGTTAGCGGTATTGCCGTTGCCCGCCGAGCTTTTCACCTGCGCGGTGACGTTATAGGCGGTCGCAGACGCCGCCAGCGCGTCGGTATCCGGCAGTTGCACATACCAGGTGTTGTGCGCCGGATCGACCACCACCGCACCGCCCGGCTGCGAGGTGTAGGTTTTGCCGTTGATCACCACTTCAACATACTGCCCGCTGGCGAGTGCCGCCGTGATTACGCCGCTGATAATCGGCGTGGTATCGCGCGTAGTTTGATTGGTGATTTGCGCAAGCGTGGTCGGAATTGAGGTATCGACCGTCAGAACAAAATCGCTGGAGGAGGTGATATTCCCCGCCAGATCCACCACTCGTGCGCTGTAGGTATAGGCACCGCTGACCAGACCACTGTCGCTGTAAGTCCAGTTCAGCGCGCCGACCATCGTTACCGCACCTAACAGCAGACCGTTACGGTAAAGGTAAACGACTTCACCGCTGGCAAGCGGCGCAGAGAGCACGCCGTTGAGCAACGGCGTGGTGTCGTCAGTGGCCTGCGAATTGCTAAACGTCCCCTGCCGCTGCCCGACATCATCGGTATACGACACAATGGTCGGCGTGGCGGTGGGGTTAATCGTATCGACCACCACCGTTTTCGATACCACCGGACCTGTATTTCCCGCCAGATCCAGCACCCGTACCTGATAAACGTAGCTGCCGTCGGTCAGCGTGCGGCTGTCAGTGTAAGTCCACTGCGTACCGTTGGTGGTGAGCGTGGTCCAGGTCGCGCCGCCATCGAGGCTAATCTGCGCCACTTCGCCGCTGGCAAGCCCCGCCCCCAGCGAACCGGTCAGCGTGAGCGTGGTATCGCTGGTGATAAAGTCGGTGGCCGAACTCCCCGTATCGGTGCTGATGCTGGCGATGGTGAGCACCTGCGCCGGGTTAACGGTGTCAATCTGCGCCGACTGGCTGCCGGTTGCGCCAACGTTGCCCGCTAAATCAACCACCCGCACCTGCCAGGTGGTGGTGCCGTTGGTCAGCGTACGCCCGTCCACATATGTCCAGTTCAGACCGTCTGCGGCAACGGTCACGTTCACCCAGGTTGCGCCGTTGTCGGTACTGATTTGCGCGAACTCATTAGCGCCGAGCGCCGCGCCCAGCACGCCGCGCACGGTAAGCGTGGTGTCGCTGGTAATAAAATCGCTGCTGCTGGCTCCGGTGTCATCGCTGATACCGGTAATAGTGATGCTTTTCGCCGCTTCCGGGATGATGGTGTCAACCACCACGTTTTGCGTCGCGGTCTGCCCGACATTCCCCGCCAGATCCACCACCCGCACCGTGTAATTCCATGTGCCGTCGGTGAGCGTGCGACCATCGGCATAGCTCCAGCTGGTGCCGATAACGGTTAAGGTGGCCCAGGTAACGCCACCATCAAGGCTGATTTGCGCCCGTTCATCTGCCGCCAGCGCCGCGCCGAGCGTCCCGCGCACGGTCAGCGTAGTGTCACGGGTCACAAAATCGCTGCTGCTTAACCCGGTGTCATCGCTGATGCCCGCAATGACGATGGTTTTGCTCGCCAGCGGCGCGGTGGTATCCACGGTGACTATCTGGCTGGCGGTCGCGCCGATATTTCCGGCGGTGTCGATCACCCGTACCTGATAGTTGTAGTTACCGTCGGTCAGCGTGCGCCCGTCAAGATAAGTCCAGGTTAATCCATTTACCGCCAGATTCTGCCAGGTGGTGCCGCCATCGATACTGATTTGCGCGAACTCACCAGCAGAGAGCGGCGCGCCGAGCGTACCACTCACTGCAAGCGTCGTGTCGCTGGTGACAAAATCATTAGTAATCAGACCTGTATCGGTGGTGATCGCGCTAATGGCGATGGTTTTCACCGCGGGATCTGGCGCAGTAGTGTCGATCACCACATTCTGGCTATCAGTCGCCCCGACGTTGCCCGCCGCATCAATCACCCGCACCTGATAGAGATAGTTACCATCGGTCAGCGTGCGGCTGTCGTTATAGCGCCAGGTCGTGCCAGTAACGGTAAGCGTGCTCCAGGTTACACCGCCGTCGATACTGATTTGCGCCGTCTCGTTACTGGCAAGCGCGGCGGTGAGTGAGCCGTTGACCACCACCGGGCTGACGCTGGTGATAAAGTCGCTGGCGCTAAGGCCAGTGTCGGCTTGCAGGGAATCAATATTAATGCCCATCGCCGGGGCGCTGAGATCGACGGTAATGGTGTGATTGCTGCTACCGATGTTGCCAATGGCATTGCTCACCGAAGCGTTAATCACATAGGCATTGCCGTCCGCCAGCGCGGTGACATCGGCGCTGCCGAGGGTGTAGCTCCAGCTACCACCGGTCTGCACCGTAGTGGTGTAGGTTTTACCGTTTAAGGTCAGAGTCAGCGTCTGCCCGACTGGGGCGGTGGTGGTGCCGCTGATCACCAAAGACGCGCCGTGTTCCGCCGCGTTCACCACATCATCGCCCGCAAAGGTATTGATGGTGACCGTTGGCACGCCGCCATTCAACGTCACGCCACGGCTGGCGCTACCAGGGTTTCCGGCCTGATCGCTGACCGTCGCGCTAATGGTGTAGCTGCCGTCGCTTAATCCGGCAAACTGCTGCGCCGGAATAAACACCGACCAGCTTCCGCCACTGCCGACCGTTGCGGTCCAGGTCTGTCCGTTAAAGGTGACGGTGACAGTCTGACCTACTTCGGCGGTGGTGGTGCCGCTGATAGTCTGCCCGGCAAGCTGTTCGGCGTTGTTGATAATATCGTCACCCGCAACGGTGGCGATGGTGACCGTTGGCGCAACGGTATCGACGGTCAGGGCGTGCGTGGTTTGACCAGGGTTACCGGCGCGATCGTTCACGCTGGCGGTAATAGTCTGTGCGCCCTGCCCGAGCGCTGCCAGATCTGCCGCAGGCACGTTCAGCGCCCAGGTGCCATTGGCGGCAACCGTGGCAGTGTAAGTTTTGCCGCCAAAGGTGACAGTGACCGTCTGCCCCACTTCCGCGCTGGTCGAGCCATTAAGAGTTAACGGCTGCTGCTGTTCGGCGGCGTTGAGTCGATCGTCCGTCGAAACGGTGTTGATGCTGATAACCGGCGCGGTGAGATCTACCGCCACGCTGCGCGAGGCCGTGGCGCTGTTTCCTGCGCTGTCCTGGGCGGAGGCGCTAACCGTGTAGCTGGTGCCATCCGCAAGTGCCGCGACGTCTGCCGCCGACACATTCACGCTCCAGCTCCCGTTGTTCTGAATGGTGGCGCTGTAGCCCTTGCCATTAAGCAACACGGTCACCACCGTGCCTGTCGCGAAATTAGTGCCAGTGCCGCTCAGGGTCAGCGCACTGCCTGCTTCGGCGGCGTTAATAATATTATCGCCACTGATGGTGCTAACTGAGAGCGACACTGCCGCTGTGTTCACCTGCACGTTGTGGGTCTGGGTGCTGCTGTTGCCTGCGCTATCGGTGATAGTGGCGCTGATGGTCACCGTGCCGTCTGCAAGGCCGGAAACCACGTTGGCTGGCACGCCAACGCTCCAGTTGCCGCTGGCATCGGTGCTGGTGACATACTGCTGCCCGGCGATGGTCACCACCAGGCGGTCACCCGCCACCGCGCCCGTGGCGGTGCCGCTGATAATCTGCGCCTGAGAGTGTTCGACGTTATTAATCACATCATCACCCGCCACGGTGTTGAAGCTGATGACGGGCGCGGTGGTATCGACGGTGACGCCTTTGCTGGCGCTGCCAGGGTTACCCGCCAGATCGCTGACCGTGGCAGTCAGGGTGTAGCCGTTATTGGCAAGTGCGGTTAAGTCACTGGCAGGCAGCGTTAAGCTCCAGCTGCCGTCTGCCTGCACCGTGGTCTGGTAGTTAGTGCCGTTTAGCGTGACGGTGAGCGTTTGCCCGGTTTCCGCCGTGCTGGTGCCGGAAACCGTTACGCCCGCCGCCGCTTCGCTGGCGTTGATGATGTTATCGCTGGCAATGGTGTTGATGGTCACCGTTGGCGCGGCGCTATCGACGCTGTATTCATGCGTTGTCGTGGCGCTGTTGCCGTTGACGTTAGTCACCCGCACCTGGGCGCTGGCATCGCCGTCACGCAGAGCCGCCAAATCCGCAGTCGGAACGGTGGTGCTCCAGCTACCGTTTGCCGCCACCGTGGTGGTGTAGGTTTTGCCGCCAAAGGTAATAGTAACGGTTTGCCCCGCTTCGACGCCGGACGTGCTGCCGGAAAGCGTTAGCGCCGCGCCTTTTTCGGCGGCGTTAATCACATCATCAGGGGTAATAGCGTTAATGCTGATGGCAACGGTAGTGAGATCAACGCTCACCGGATGGGTAATGCTGGTTTGTGTTCCGGCACTGTTCGCCCCGCTAACGGTAATATTCAGCGTTCCCGCAGGCCAGTTGCTGACATCCGCCGCCGGAACGCCGACGCTCCAGCTGCCGTTCGCCAACACCGTGGCGGCATAAGTTTGGTTATTTATCACCACGGTCAGCGCCGTGCCTGCCGTAAAGCCGGAGCTGCTCCCGGTGATCACCTGTGCCTGACCGTGTTCGATGATATTGACCACATCATCGCCTGCGACGGTATCCACCCGCAGACCGGGCAGACTGGCATCGATGGTGATATCACGCATGCCGCTGCCGGTGTTGCCAACGGCGTTGGTCACCGAGGCATTAACCGTTAATTCACCGTTACCTAACGCCTGCCAGTCAGCGGCTGGTACGCTTACATTCCAGCTTAAATCAGCCTGCACAGTGGCGGTGTAAGTTTTACCGCCCAGCGTAACGGTGACGGTGCTGCCCGCCGCCGCCCCGGTTACCTGGCCGCTGATGGTTTGTGCGCTACCCGCTTCGGCGGCATTGATAATGTCGTCCGTCGCCACCGGATTAATGGTGACGCCTGGCAGCGCGGTATTGACCTGCACATTATGGCTGGCAGTACTGCTGTTGCCCTGGGCGTTGGTGACGCTCGCCGTCACGCTGTAGGTGGCTTCGCCCAGCGCACTGACCGCCGAGGCGGGCACGGTGACGCTCCAGTTGCCGGAGGCATCGGTGGTGGCGCTGTAGTTTTGTCCATTCAGCGTGACGGTGATCGCCGTGCCCGCAGGCTGATCGCTGGTGCCGGAAAGCGCCAGATTCGATCCTTTTTCCGTCGCGTTGATCACGTCATCGCCCGCGATGGTGTTGATGCTAATCGCTGGCGCGGTGAGGTTAACGGTGACGGTTCGGCTGGCGTCGTCGCTGTTGCCCGCCCGATCGCTGACGCTGGCGGTGATGGTCTGTGCGCCGCTACTGAGTACCGCAACATCCGCTGCTGGAACGCCAACGCTCCAGTTGCCGGAGGCATCCAGCGTCGTGGTATACGTTTTGCCATTGAGCACAACGCTCACCACATCGCCCGCTTCCCCGCCCGTGCTGGTACCGGAGATCACCAGCGCCTGTGCGTGTTCGGCGTCGTTAATGATGTCATCGCCTGCCACGGTGTTAATAGTGAGAACCGGCGCGGTGGTGTCTACCGCCAGATTATGGCTGGCGCTGCCGGGATTGCCCGCTTTGTCGTTGACCGTGGCGCTGACGGTGTAATTGCTTGCAGTCAGAGCGCCCAGGGCTGAAGTGGGAACGCTGACGCTCCAGCTACCGTCCTCCTGTACATTACCGGTGTAAGTTGCGCCGTTAAGGGTGACGGTGACCGTCTGCCCGGTTTCGGCGGTGCTGGTGCCGCTGATGGTGAGCGGGTTTCCCGCCTCCGTGGCGTTAAGGATGTCATCGCTGGCGATGGTGTTTATGGTGAGCGTCGGCGCGCTGGCGTCAATGCTGTACGCATGAGTTGCCGACGCGCTGTTGCCGCTCGCACTGCTGACACTGGCCTGCACGGTCGCCGCGCCGTCTGGCAGGCTTGCCAAATCCGCCGCCAGAACGTTTACGCTCCAGCTTCCATTGGCAGCGACGCTGGCGGTGTAGGTTTTGCCGCCAAAAGTGACGGTAACGGTTTGCCCACTTTCAATTCCGCTGGTGCTGCCAGAAAGGGTCAGGTCGGTGCCTTTTTCGGCGGCGTTAATTACGTCATCGCTGGCAACGGTGTTGATGCTGATTGCCACCGCCGTTAAATCGACGGTGAACGGATGGCTGACGCTGACCGGATTTCCGGCGCTGCTCTGGCCTGTCACGTCAACGGTTAACGGCCCCGCAGGCCAGGCGCTGACGTTTGCCGCCGGAATGCCGACACTCCAGCTCCCGTCTGCCTGTACCGTGGCAGAATAAGCCACACTGTTGATGGTAACCGTCAGCACAGCACCTGCATTCAGGCCACTACTGCCACCAGTGATCACCAGTGCCTGACCATGCTCGATGCTGTTGACGATATCATCGCCCGCGACGGTATCCACGCGCAGACCTGGCAGGTTGGCGTCAATGGTGATATCCCGCGTACCGCTGCCAGTGTTGCCATTCGCGTTGGTGACTGAGGCGGTAATGGTCAGATCGCCATTGCCCAGCGCCTGGAGATCGGCTGCCGGAACGCTGATACTCCAGCTTAAGTTGCCCTGTACCGTGGTGGTGTAAGTGTTGCCGCCCAGCGTGACGGTAACCGTATCGCCAGCGGCGGCACGAGTGACCACCCCGCTGATGGTTTGATCGGCCCCGGCTTCGGCGGCGTTGATAATATCGTCGTCCGCCACGGTATTGATGGTGACGCCTGGCAGGCCGCTGTCGACCAGTAAATTCGCCTGGCTGCTGGCGGTGTTGCCTGCCGCACTGGTGGCGCTGGCGCTGACGGTATAGTTAGCCTGACCTAAGGCCGCCAGATCGCTCACCGGCACGGTTAAGGTCCAGTTGCCTGCTGCGTCGGTGGTGGCGCTGTAGTTATGACCGTTGAGCGTGACGGTAACCTGTGCGCCGGTCGCCAGCCCCGTACTGCTACCGCTGATGGTCAACGGCTGGCCTTTTTCATCGGCGTTCAGGACGTTATCGCTGCTGATGGCGTTAAAGGTAATGGTCGGCAGCCCGGTATTGACCGTCACCTGATGGCTGGCGTTGCCGCTGTTTCCGGCGGCGTCAGTGACGCTGGCGTTAATGGTCACCGTGCCGTTTGCCAGTGCCGAAACAACGCTTGCCGGGACGCCGACGCTCCAGTTGCCGCTGGCATCCAGCACCGTGGTGAAGGTATTTGTGCCGATAGTCACCGTCACGGTGTTACCGGTTGCCGCACCAGTGGCAGAGCCGCTGATAATCTGCGCCTGGGCGTGTTCCGTCGCGTTGATCACATCATCACCCGCGACAGTGTTGATGGTGACGACCGGAACGGAAGTATCCACCGTCAGGTTGTGGTTAACCGAGGTCGGGTTTCCGGCCTTGTCGCTCACCGCCGCGCTGACGGTGTAGTTGCTGGCGGTCAGAGCGCTTAAGTCGGCTGGCGGTACGCTGATACTCCAACTGCCGTCCGTTTGTACCGTGCCAGTATAATTTGCGCCATTGAGCGTGACGGTCACCGTCTGCCCGGCTTCCGCCGTGCTGCTGCCGGTGATTGTCAGCGCCGCACCCGCTTCGGCGGCGTTAAGAATATCGTCGCCCGCAATGGTGTTAATGGTCACCGTTGGCGCGGTGGCATCGACGCTGTAAGCGTGAGTAGTGGTGGCACTGTTGCCGTTAACGTTGCTGACGCTGGCCTGCGCGCTGGCATCACCATCACGCAGGGCTGCCATATCCGCCGCCGGAACCGTGGTGCTCCAGGAACCATTCGCCGCGACACTTGCAGTATAGGTTTTACCGCCAAAGGTCACGGTGACCGTTTGCCCGGCCTCCACGCCAGAGGTGCTGCCGGAGAGCGTTAATGCCGCGCCTTTTTCGGCGGCGTTAATCACATCATCGGCGGTAATGGCGTTGACGCTGACAGCCACCGCCGAGAGATCGACAGTCACCGGATGCGTAACGCTGACCGGGTTTCCGGCGGTAGTGCTGCCGCTCGCCGTAATCGTCAGCGCCCCCGCAGGCCAGGCGCTGACATCCACCGCCGGAACGCCGACGCTCCAGGTGCCATCGGCCAGCAATGCCGCAACATAGGTTTGCCCGTTAATGGTCAGCGTGACATTGCTACCCACCGCCAGCCCAGAGCTGCTGCCGGTAATCACCAGCGCCTGACCATGCTCGATGATATTGACCACATCATCGCCCGCCACGGTATCGACCCGCAGACCGGGGAGATTCGCGTCTATGGTGATTTCGCGCGTGCCGTTACCGGTATTGCCTACGCTGTTCGTTACCGAAGCCGAAATGGTCAGCTCTCCGTTGCCCAACGACTGTAACGCCGAAGCCGGAACATCGACACTCCAGCTTAAGTCTGCCTGTACCGTAGCGGTGTAAGTCGCCCCGCCTAGCGTCACGGTCACCGTGTCGCCCGCCGCGGCCCTCGTGACCTGCCCGCTGATAGTTTGAGTTGCCCCCGCTTCGGCGGCGTTAATAATATCGTCCGTTGCCACAACGTTAATGGTGACGCCCGGTAGCGCGGTATTAACCTGCACGTTATGGCTGGCGGAACCGCTATTGCCATCAACATCGGTTGCGGCGGCAGTCACCGTATAAGTCGCTTCACCGAGCGTACCAACCGCAGACGCCGGAACAGTCACGCTCCAGTTCCCGGAAGCATCGGCAGTGGTGGTGTAATTTTGCCCGTTGAGCGTAACAGTTACCTGCGTGCCCGCAGGCTGGTTGCTGGTGCCGGAAATCGACAGATCCGCGCCTTTCTCCGTGGCGTTGATGATGTCATCGACGGCGATGGTGTTAATGGCGAGTATCGGTGCACCGAGCGCCACGCTGACAGTGTGCGAGGCCGTGCCGCTGTTGCCTGCGGAGTCGGTAACCGTGGCGGTAATGGTCACATCGCCCTGGGCCAGCGCGGAAATCACGCTGGCAGGCACACCGATGCTCCAGTTGCCGTTGGCGTCCAGCACGGTGGTGTAGGTGGTCGTGCCAATCGTCACGGAAACCGTGTTACCCGTCGTCGCGCCCGTTGCCGAGCCGCTGATAATCTGCGCCTGAGCATGTTCCGTGGCGTTAATCACGTCATCGTCCGCTACCGTGTTAATGGTGACGACCGGAGCGGCAAGGTCTACCGTCAGGTTATGCGTTGCCGAGGTTGGGTTGCCCGCTTTGTCGCTGACCGCCGCGCTCACCGTATAGGGGCTGGCGGTAAGTTCGGCTAAATCGCCAGTTGGTACGCTGACGCTCCAGCTCCCGTCTGCCTGCACGTTGCCGCTGTAATTGATGCCGTTTAGCGTCACGGTCACTGTCTGCCCGGCTTCTGCGGTGCTGGTGCCGCTGATGGTCAGCGCCGATCCCGCTTCGGCGGCATTAAGAATATCGTCGCTGGCGATGGTGTTGATAGTAACAGAGGGCGCGGTGGCATCGACGCTATAAACATGCGTTGCCTGGGCGTTGTTACCCGCGACGTTGCTGACGCTGGCCTGGATGTCTGCTGCGCCATCCGGCAAGGTTGCGAGATCGGCTGCTGGGATCGTCAGCCCCCAGGTATTATCCGCGGCAACCGTGGTGGTGTAGCTTTTGCCACCGAAAATAATGGTAATAGTCTGCCCCGCTTCCACATCTGAGGTGGTGCCGGAAAGCTGCAAATCAGTACCTTTCTCGGCGGCGTTTATCACATCGTCAGTGGAAAGGGTGTTGATGGTAATCGCCACGGCAGCGAGATCGACCGTGACCGGATGGCTAATGCTGGTTGTGGTTCCTGCGGTATTGGTGCCAGAGACGGCAATATTGACCGTCCCCGCAGGCCAGTTTGTGACATCTGCCGACGGAACGCCGACGCTCCAGGTGCCATCGGCGAGTACCGTTGCGCCGTAGGTGACGTTGTTGATGACTACCGTCAACGCCGCGCCCGCCGCCAGTCCGCTACTGCTACCGGTGACCACCAGCGCCTGAGTGTGCTCAATGCTGTTAATCACATCATCGCCTGCCACGGTATCAACCCGCAGGCCTGGCAGATTGGCGTCTATCACGATGTCGTGCGTTGCGGTGCCAGTATTATTTGCGGAATTGGTCACCGAGGCGCTAATGGTCAGTTCACCGTTACCCAGCGCCTGCAAATCTGCCGCAGGCACGCTGACGCTCCAGCTTAAATCTGGCTGCACGGTGGTAATGTATTGATTACCGCCGAGCGTGACAGTGACCGTATCTCCTGCTGCTGCCGTCCCCGTAACCTGTCCGCTGAGGGTCTGGTTAACGGCGATTTCAGCGGCGTTGATAATGTCATCACCCGCCACAGTATTAATGATTACCCCTGGCAGGAGCGATTCGACATTCACCGTATGGGTGGTGCTGCCGTTGTTGCCCGCGCTGTCGGTGGCACTGGCGCTAATCTGGTATACCGCCTCGCCCAGTGCGCCGACCGCCGAAGCAGGCACGGTAACGCTCCAGTTACCGGAACTATCGGTAGTGGCGCTGTACGCCAGGCCGTTCAACATCACCGTGACCGTAGTGCCTGCCGCCAGGCCGCTGGAGACGCCACTGATGATCAGATCCTGGGTTTTCTCCGCATTATTAATAATGTCATCACCGGAGACAGTGTTAATGGTCAGCGTCGGGCCACTGAGATCAACGGTCACATCGTGAGTCGTGCTGTCGCTGTTGCCCGCGCGATCGCTCAGGCTGGCGGTGATGGTCTGGCTACCGATTGCCAGTGCCGTGACATCCGCCGCCGGAATACCCACACTCCAGTTACCGGAGGCGTCCAGCGTGGTGGTGTAGTTTTTACCGTTCAGCGTGACGGTCACCACATCGCCTGCCGCCGCGCCCGTACTGGTTCCGCTCACCACCAGCGCCTGCCCGTGTTCGATGGCGTTGATAATGTCATCGCCCGCGACGGTGTTAATGGTGAGATCCGGCGCGGTAACGTCCACCGCCAGTGCATGATCCGCGCTTGCCGGGTTGCCCGCTTTGTCGCTCACCGTGGCGGTCACGGTATAACTGCTGGCGGTTAATCCGCTTAAATCTGTCGCCGGAACGTTCACACTCCAGGTGCCATCGGCCTGGACGGTAGTCTGGTACGTGTTGTTATTGAGCGTGACAGTCAGCGTCTGCCCGGCCTGCGCCGTGGTGGTGCCGCTGATGGTTATCCCCGCGCCCGCTTCACTCACGTTGAGAATATCGTCGCTGGCGATGGTGTTGATGGTCACAAGCGGCGCGGTGGCATCGACGCTGTACGCGCGATCGGCCTGGGCGCTGTTGCCGTTAATGTTGCTGACACTCGCCTGCACGTTGCCCGCGCCGTCCGGCAACGCAGCGAGATCGGCAGGCGGCACATTCACCGTCCAGCTACCGTTGGCTTCCACAGTGGTGGTGTAATTTTTGCCGCCAAAGGTGACGGTCACCGTCTGCCCGGCTTCTACACCGCTGGTACTGCCGCTCACCACCAGCGTTTCGCCTTTTTCGACGGCATTGATCACATCATCGCCGGAGAGAGTGTTAATGGTTATGGCGACCGTCGCCAGATCGACGGTAACCGGATGGGTAATGGTGGAGGTTGTTCCGGCGCTGTTAGTACCGCTTACCGTGATATCCACCGTACCCGCAGGCCAGTTGCTGACGTCTGCCGCCGGAACACCGAGGTTCCATGTACCGTCAGCTAACACCGTGGCAGCGTAAGTGACGTTGTTAATCACGACCGTTAATGCCGTTCCTGCCGTCAGCCCGGTGCTGCTACCTGTTATCACCAGCGCCTGATTGTGCTCAATGCTGTTAATAACATCATCGCCCGCTACGGTATCGACCCGCAAACCAGGCAGATTGGCATCGATAGTGATATCCCGCGAGCCGCTGCCCGTGTTGCCAACGCCATTGGTGACTGAGGCGTTAACTGTCAGGTCGCCGTTACCAAGCGCCTGAATATCCGCCGCCGGAACGCTGACACTCCAGCTTAAATTAGCCTGCACCGTAGCGGTGTAGGTGTTGCCGCCCAGCGTGACGGTGACCGTATCGCCCGCCGCCGCGCCCGTCACCTGCCCGCTGATGGTTTGCGCACTGCCCGCTTCGGCGGCGTTAATAATGTCATCGGTTGCCACTGCGTTAATGGTAACGCCAGGTAAGGCGCTGTTGACCAGCACATTATGGCTGGCGGAATTACTGTTGCCTGCCGTGTCGGTAACGCTCGCCGTTACCGTGTAGTTGGCTTCACCCAACGTGCTAGCTGCCGAGGCTGGCACCGTGGCGCTCCAGTTGCCACTGCTATCAGTGGTAGCGGTGTAATTTTGCCCGTTCAGCGTCACCGTTATTGTGGTGCCTGCGGGCTGATTACTGGTGCCGGTGATTTGCAGATCCGCGCCTTTTTCTGTGGCGTTAATCACGTCATCGCTGGCGATAGTGTTGATGCCAATGGTTGGCGCGGTGAGATTTACGGTGACCGTGCGGCTGGCATCATCGCTGTTGCCTGCCGTATCGGTAATTGCCGCAGTGATGGTTTGCGGGCCGCTGCCCAGCGCAGTGACGTCTGCTGCCGGAACGCCGACGCTCCAGTTGCCGGAGGCGTCCAGCGTGGTAGTGTAGGTTTTACTGTTTAACGTGATGGTGATGACATCGCCCGCTTCCCCGCCAGTGCTGGAACCGGAGATCACCAGCGCCTGTCCGTGTTCGGCGGCATTAATGATGTCATCGCCGGAGACGGTGTTAATGGTTAAAACTGGCACGGTGAGATCCACCGCCAGGCCGTGAGTGGCGGTCGCCGGGTTACCCGCTTTGTCGCTTACCGAGGCGCTGACCGTGTACGGGCTGGCGGTCAGATTGCTGAGATCTGTTGTCGGCACGCTGACGCTCCAGCTACCGCCCGCCTGAACGGTGCCGATGTAAGCCACACCATTAAGCGTGACGGTTACCGTTTGCCCCGCTTCGGCGGTGCTGGTGCCGCTGATGGTTAACGGATTGCCCGCCTCAGCGGCGTTAAGAATATCGTCTGTGGCAATAGTGTTAATGGCAAGCGTCGGTGCCGTGGCGTCGACGCTGTAGGCGTGGGTTGCCGAAGCCGTGTTGCCGTTAATATTGCTGACACTGGCCTGTACCGTGGCGTCGCCGTCACGTAACGCGCTGAGATCGGCGGCAGGTACAGTGGTTGTCCAGCTGCCATCGCCCGCTACGGTAGCGGTATAGGTTTTGCCGCCAAAGGTGACGGTGACGGTTTGCCCCGCTTCCACGCCGGAAGTGCTGCCGGAAAGGGTTAAATCGGCCCCTTTTTCAGCGGCGTTAATCACATCGTCGCCGGAAACGGTGTTAATGGAGATCGCCACCGCCGCCAGATCGACGGTGACCGGATGGGTGATGGTGACCGGGTTTCCTGCGCTACTGGCGCCTGAAACCGTGATATCCACCGTCCCCGCAGGCCAGTTGCCCACATCTGCTGCCGGAACGCCAAGGCTCCATGTGCCATCGGCTAATACTGTCGCAGCGTAAGTGACCGTGTTAATCACCACCGTCAGCGCCGCGCCCGCCGCCAGCCCGCTGCTGCTACCGGTTATCACCAGTGCCTGACCGTGCTCGATGCTGTTAACCACATCATCGCCCGCCACGGTATCAACGCGCAGACCTGGCAGATTGGCATCTATCACAATATCGCGCGCACCGCTGCCGGTATTACCCACGCCGTTGGTTACCGAGGCGTTAACTGTCAGGTCGCCATTACCGATGGCCTGAATATCCGCCGCCGGAACGTCCACGCTCCAGCTAAAATTGCCCTGCACGGTAGCGGTGTAGGTTTTCCCGCCAATCGTCACGGTAACCGTATCGCCCGCCGCCGCGCCCGTCACCTGGCCGCTGATAGTCTGCGCCACGCCCGATTCCGCCGCGTTAATAATATCGTCGGTCGCCACCGGATTAATGGTGACACCCGGCAGCGCGGTATTCACCTGCACGTTATGGCTGGCGGAATTGCTGTTGCCCGCGCTGTCGGTGACGTTCGCCGTCACCGTGTAACTGGCTTCGCCCAGCGCACCGACGGCAGAGGCTGGCACCGTGGTGCTCCAGTTGCCTGCGGCGTCCGTCGTGGCGGAGTAATTTTGCCCGTTCAGCGTCACCGTAATTGTGGTGCCTGCTGGCTGATTGCTGGTGCCGGAGATTTGCAGATCCGCGCCTTTTTCCGTGGCATTAATCACGTCATCGCTGGCAATGGGGTTGATGCCAATGGTCGGCGCGGTAAGGTTAACGGTGACCGTGTGCGTCTCGTTGTCGCTGTTGCCAGCCACATCGGTAACGGTCGCCGTCACGGTTTGCGGGCCGCTGCCCAGCGCAGAGACATCCGCAGCCGGAACGCCGACGCTCCAGTTGCCGGAAGCATCCAGCGTCGTGGTGTAGGTTTTACTGTTTAGCGTGACGGTGACGACATCGCCCGCTTCTCCGCCGGTGCTGGAACCGGAAATCACCAGCGCCTGCCCGTGTTCGGCGGCGTTAATAATATCATCGCCCGCAATGGTGTTGATGGTCAGCACCGGAACGGTGAGATCCACTGCCAGATTATGCGTGGTGCTCGCCGGGTTGCCCGCTTTGTCATTGACTGTTGCCGTCAGAGTGTGGCTGCCATCCGTCAATGCCTCAAGATCTGCCGCCGGAATAGTAATACTCCAGCTGCCGTCGGCCTGCACCGTTGCCTGATAGGTCTGCACAGTTGGGCTGTTAAGCGTTACCGTGACAATCTGCCCCGCTTCAGCGGTGGTGCTGCCGCTCACCGTCACGCCCGTATCGGCTTCGCTGGCGTTAACGATATTGTCGCTGGCGACGGTATTGATAATGATGGTTGGCGCGCTGCTATCGACGCTGTAGTTATGCACCGCCGAGGCGCTATTGCCATTGATATTGCTGACGCTGGCCTGCGCGGAGGCGCTGCCCTCAGGTAATGCTGCCAGATCGGCGGCAGGAACGGTGGCAGTCCAGCTACCATCGCTCGCCACGCTGGCGGTGTAATTTTTCCCGCCAAAGTTGACGGTGACGGTTTGTCCTGGCTCTACATTAGTGGTGGTGCCGGAAAGAGTTAAATTAGCGCCTTTTTCTGCGGCGTTAATCACGTCGTCCGTAGCGATGGTGTTGATGGTGATCGCCGCTGGCGTGAGATCGACCGTTACCGGATGCGTAATGCTTATCGGATTTCCGGCGCTACTTTCCCCGGACACAGTAACCGTCACCGTCCCCGCAGGCCAGGCGCTAACCTGCGCCGCCGTGACGCCCACGCTCCAGCCACCATCGGCCTGCACCGCAGTGGTGTATTCCACATTATTAATCGTAACTGTAAGCGGGGTGCCTTCAGCCAGCCCTGAGCTGCTGCCGCTGACCACCAGCGCCTGCCCGTGTTCGATGATATTGACCACATCATCACCCGCCACCGTATCGACCCGCAGACCGGGCAGATTGGCGTCAATGGTGATATCCCGCGTGCCGCTGCCGGTATTGCCGTTTTGATTGGTGACCGAGGCGCTTACCGTTAAATCGCCATTGCCCAGCGCCTGAATATCCGCCGCCGGAACGCTCACGCTCCAGCTTAAATTGGCCTGCACGGTGGCGGTGTAAGTATTACCGCCCAGCGTAACGGTTACCGTGTCGCCAACGGCAGCTCCGGTAACCTGCCCGCTGATGGTTTGCGCAGCACCCGCTTCGGCGGCGTTAATAATATCGTCGGTTGCCACCGGGTTAATGGTCACACCGGGCAGCGCGCTGTCGACCAGCACGTTATGGCTGGCGGTGGCGCTGTTGCCGATATCGCTGGTCACCGCCGCCGTTACCGTATAGTTGGCCTGGCCCAGTGCGGTTACCGCCGATGCCGGAACGGTGACGCTCCAGTTGCCGGAGGCGTCGGTCGTGGTGGTGTAATTTTGCCCGTTAAGCGTCACTGTGATGGCAGTATTGGCAGGCTGATCGCTGGTGCCGGTAATTTGAACATCGGCCCCTTTTTCGCTGGCGTTAATCACATCATCGCCAGCAATGGTGTTAATACCAATCACCGGCGCGGCGGTATCAACCGTGACGGTCAGTGACTGGCTCCCCGTGTTTCCGGCGCGGTCAGTGACTGCAACGTTGACAGGATAACTGCCGTCAACCAGACCACTGACAACGGAGGCCGGAACGCCCAGACTCCAGTTGCCGGAAGCATCCACCACCGTGGTGTAATCCACATTATTCAGCGTAACGGTGACAATATCGCCCGCCTGCGCCCCGGTGACCGTGCCGCTGATGATTTGCGCCTGGGTATGTTCCGGCGTGTTAATGACGTTATCGGTTGCCACCGGATTAATGGTCACCACCGGCGGCGTGGCATCGACCAGCGCCACCCGTGAGACGCTGGTCGGGTTACCAGCGATATCGTTCACGCTGGCGGTCACCGTGGCGTTGCCGTCAGCCAATGCGTCAACGTTGGCGGCGGGAACGGTCACGCTCCAGGTGCCATCTGACTGCACGACGCCCTGATAGGTCTGCCCATTAAGCGTGACGGTCACCGTCTGCCCCGGCTGAGCGTCAGTGGTGCCCGTGATTTGCAGATCCTGACCACTTTCGGCGGCGTTAATGATGTTATCAGCCGTCAGCGAGTCGATGCTTAAAGCCGGAGCCTGGCTGTCGACGGTAATGGTGCGGGAGGTGTCGCCTGTGTTACCGCTGATATTAGTGACGGTCGCAGTGATTTCCGTCGCACCGTCTGCCAGGCTACTCACCGCGCTGGCGGGAACGGTCAGGCTCCAGCCGCCACCTGCCTGAACGGTAGTGGTAAAGGTCTGCCCGGCGAATTTCACTACCACGGTTTGCCCGGTTTCCACCAGCTGCGTAGTACCGGTCAGCGTCAATGGCGCGCCTTTTTCTGCGGCATTGATAATGTCATCGCCGGAGACGGTATTGATGGTAATAAGCACCGCGCCCGGATTAACCTCCACGTTGCGATCGATAGTAACCGGGTTCCCGGCGGGGTCCGTTGCGCTGGCATTAACCACTATCGTACCCGGCGTCAGTGCCTGTAGATCTGCCGCAGGCACGCCTACCTGCCAGTTGCCGTTGCTGTCGGTCACCCCCTGGTAGATGTTGCCGCCGAGCAAAACAGTGACCACTCTTCCGGCGGGCAAATTAGTACTGCTACCGGTGATAATCAGGTTTTGCTGCTGCTCAACGGCATTGATCACATCATCGCCCGCGATGGTGTCAATGCGCAGCCCCGGCAGCCCGGCACTGATGGTGATATCAAGCGCACTGCTGCCTGTGTTGCCATGCACGTTGGTAACCGAGGCGTTAATGGTTAACGCACCATCGTCCAGCGCCTGTAAATCTGCCGCCGGAACGTTCACGCTCCAGGTGAGATTGCTGCCCACCGTCGCCGTGTAAGTATTGCCGCCCAGTTCAATAGTGACCGTATCGCCCTGCGCGGCGCCCACGACGAGGCCACTCAGGGTTTGATCTGCTCCCGCTTCGGCGTTGTTGACAATGTTGTCGCCCGCAAAGGTGTTGATGATCACCTGCGGCAGCACCGTATCGACCAGCAAATTGCTCTGCGCGGTGCCGGTGTTGCCGGTCACATCGGTGGCGCTGGCAGTGACGGTGTAAGTGGTGTTCGCCAGATTGACAACATCGCTTACCGGGACGTTCAGCGACCAGACGCCGCCGCTGACCTGAGCGCTATACGTGACATTATTCAACGTCACGCTAACTGTACCGCCATCGGGCAAATTGCTGGTGCCGCTTAACGTTAGCGGCTGCTGAGACTCCAACGCATTCAGTACGTTATCTCCGCTGATAGCATCTATCGCGACTTGCGGCGCGACGCCCGCCAGGGTGATGTTATGAGTCGCTGTACCGGTATTTCCGGCGGCATCGGTCACCGTGACGATAATATCGTTAGGGCCACGCGCTAAAGTGCGAGTTACCGCCGGATCAAGCGCCACATTCCAGCTACCGTCTGCCTGCACCACGCCGGACAGAACTGTGGCGCCTAACTTGACGGTGACCGTGTCGCCAGGGGAAGCCCCACTGACCCGCCCGGAAATAATCTGCGCCACAATCTGTTCGGCGGTATTAAGAATATCGTCACCCGCAACGGTGTTAACGCTGACCACTGGCGCACCGGTGTCTACTGTGAAATTTACGCTGTTGCTGGTGGTGTTTCCTGCCCGGTCGCTGACGCTGGCATTTATGGTGTAGTCACCATCTGCCAACGCCTGCACTTCTGCGGCAGGCAGCGTCACTTGCCAGGTTCCGTCACTACCGACAGTTGCTGTGTGGCTTTTCCCGTTAACGGTCAGTGTTACGGTTTGCCCGGCTTCTGCGTTCGAAGTGCCGCTCACTACCAGCGAGGCGTTATGTTCTGAGGCGCTGACAATGTTGTCCTGAGCGATGGTGTTGATGGCAAGTGTCGGCGGTTGGGTATCGACCGTTAGCAGCTGCGCGCCAGTGACCGTATTGCCCGTGGCATCTTTCCCACTGACCAGCACCGCCTGATTCCCTTCGCCTAACGCTTGCGCGTCGGCGGTCGGCACCTGCACGCTCCACGCGCCGTTAGCGCCTACGCTGGTGGTGTAGGTTTTGCCGTTTAGCGTGACGGTGAGTTCTGTTCCCTGTGCCAGATGGCTACTGGTGCCAGAAAGAGTAAACCCGGCGGCCTGTTCGCTGGCGTTAATGATGTTATCGCCTGCGGTGGTGGCGAGCTGTACGGCGGCCTGACTATTGTCGATGGTTAACGTTATCGACCCGGCGTTGGTAATGGTGCTCCCAACAATTTGCACCACCGACCAGGTGTGTTCGCCCGCACTTTGCGTAGGCAAATCGACGCTCCAGCGTCCATCGCTACCGACCTGGGTACTGGCGATGGTGTCACCATTGCTGTCTTTAATCTGGATGGTCGCCCCCGCCTGTCCGCTGCCGCTAAAGGTTGGCGTAGTGTCATCGGTGATATCGTTGGCGGAAAGAATACCGCGTTGATCGCCCTGATTATCGGTTACTAAAAACGATGGCGTGGCATTGCCGGGTTCGGCTGGCGGAGGGTTGTTAACCACTTCAGTTTTTGAGTCATCATCACCACCGCTTGCCAGTAAAGCGCCAAGCGCGCCACCACCTACCGCGGCACCCGCTAACCATCCCCACGGGAAGGCACTGGTCTGAGCGACGGTATCAAGATACGGCGCAATGCTTTCAATTGCGGTAGTCTGAGCGGTCAGCTCCACGGGCGCTAATCCACCCGCCGCGGTATCGGCAAAGGTGACATGAGTCAGCTGTTGCCCATCGGCAAACACCAGTTCGGATTGCTCGCTGGTATTTGCCGCTTGCAGGAAATAACCATTACAGCGGATCACCGTGCCGTCCTGCATATAAATCAGCAGATCGTTTCCATCGCGCACATAACGCGCTACGGCAGATGCCTGAGCATGAACCTGCACCACGGAGGGCTCATAAATGACAACCGTAACGTCGCCTGGATTAATCAGCGTTTGTTTGACGGACGTTTTACGCGAAATAACATCAATAATCAGGCTCATAATGAGATCCCTGATAAATGGCGCAAATCCTTAGCGAGTCCATTTATCTAAATAAGACAAAGGTAATCACTTAACAACGATGCATACCTGATATTAATAATGGCAGGATTATTTCAAGTCGGGTAAGTCGTTGTATAAGCCCTGTTTAATTCCCGCTAATGGAATAAGGTTATTTACCGCAGCGGCATAATTCACTGCGGCGACCCAGCCATCATAATTGGCATTTATTTCAGCCGATTGCGCCTGAAAAACATCTTGCTCGACGGTTAATAGATCGTTCAGGCTTCGGTTACCCAATTTATATTCATTCTGATAAACATCCCGCGTTCTGTGCGCACTTTCGGATTGCGCTAAACCGGCCTCTTCACGTCCCCGTGCCCCAGTCCAGTTGGCATACGCCACCGACGCCCGTTGCATAACATCTAATTTCGCCTGCTCAACCTGCGAGGCAGAGATTTTTTGTTGCCCTTCGGCCTGTTGCACCTGGGCTGAAACCGCGCCGCCCTGATACAACGGCGCGTTGACGTTCAGTTGTAACTGGTCATCCCAGTACGAGCGGTCGCTGGTCTGGTAGCGCGTTTTGCCGCCCTGAATACTGAGCGTCGGCCAGTATTGCGATTTGGTTTTCTCCACGCCGTACTGGGCAGACTGGCGTAAGTTTTCAGCAGCCAGCACCAGCGGTATGGACTGGTAATCAATATTTTTTAGCGACACTGGCTGCTCGGCTAATTCAGCAGGTGGCGCGGCTATCCTCTCCGGCTGTACACCAGTGAGCACCGCCAGTTGCGCTTTGGCGCTTGCCATTTGCGCCTGGTATTGCTCCAGCGTCGAGCGCATTGCCGCTATACGCGTCTGTGCCTGTAATTCATCGGATGATGAGTTAAGCCCGGCGTTGGCGCGCAGTGCCGCCATGTTGTAGACGTTTTCCAGCGAGTTGATATTACGCTGCGCAGCGTCACACAACGCCTGATATCGGCTCACTTCCATATAGGTCGTCGCCGTCTTTTCGGCTACGTCAGTTAAGGTTGCCATCAGTTTAAAACGGTAGCTGTCGCGTGCGGCGGTTTGTAGTTTGATATCGTTATCTGTTTTACCGAAGTCATACACCAGCTGCGTCAGGGTTATGCCATAAGAGACGTTGTTATCCAGCCTGCCGCTGGAGTCCGTTTGCCGGGACGGCCCCGCGTTGCCGGTTAATCCAACGTGTGGATACCAGGCACTTTTGGCTTCATCGATTTGCGCTTCGCCAATACCTATCTGCGCCGCCTGTTGGGTGACGTCGGGGTTGCGCGCAAAGGCGCGCAATATGCTTTCCTGTAAGGATAAACTGGCAACAGGCGTAACCGCAGGAGCATTCGCCCATTGCGGTAATGGCGCAGCAAGTGTGTTTTTCCCCATGACAATACAACCCATTAAAAAAATAAGACCTTTATTTTTACGGTTTTTAATATGTAATAGCGCCATAGTTAAGTCACTTCCTTCCAGGTCCTTATTTTAGTTGGTTTTTATAACCAACCTCTTTTTAATAAAGAAGGCCAATAACTTGCACATTTCTTTTGTTCACCACGTTATCCTGAAAAGAAATGCTGTGAAAATTTATACGTTGTTTTTTAAGATTACACTACGCCTTTTAGATTGCCATCATTCGCATTAAGAATAATCCAGGGCAGGAGGTGATGAAAATCACAGATTTAAGCGGTATATATCATTTAATTGTGACTTATTTATTAACGTTATAAAGAAAGAGATTTTTAATTAAAGCAGGGAAATAGTAGAGCGCAGTGCATTTTACACTGCGCGAAGGAAGGGTTCAGTCTGTTTTATTACGTTTCATTACCATAGCCACGATCATACTCAGTAACAGTGCGCCAATAATCCACATCAGCGCGCTACTCCCCTGAGACCACAAACTGTAGATAAAGCCAATAATCACCAGCAGCATGACCAGCATACCAACGAGAAGAATTGGCAACGAGGCGTGGATATCATGACGCAGACGGATTGCCACAACGAAAACGGCGAGGTAGCAGATCAAAAAGGTGGCACTGGCGACACTGGCCAGTGAACCCAGGTTAAGCGCTGCCGTCATCAGCATGATCAACACCACCACGATGATGTTGCCCCAGGTACTCTGCCGCCACAGCGATTTATTGAAAATTTTTGGCAGTTCGCGCTCGCTACCCATGTTATCCATGATATTGAACACGGCAAACAGGTTGGCGTTAATGGCGGATGCCGTTGCTAACAAGGCGCCAATGACCACAATCACATAACCCACGTGTCCGAGAAGCGGTGAAGCTGCTTGCGCTACGGCAGTATCAGCATATTTTTCCAGTTCCAGAGCTGAAACGTCGCTAAGTAGTACCAGTGCCAGGGAAATATAGAGCAAGGTGGTAACGCCTATCGCCAGTAAAAATGCTCGCGGCATAATGACCGCCGGATCTTTCACTTTATCTGCCGCGTTCGCCATCATGCCAAAACCTGCATAGGCGAGGAAGGTAATCCCGATACAGGAAAAGAACGCGCCGGAACTGGGAGGCGCGGAAACGGAAATATGCGCAGGTTGCAGCGACCAGACGCCCGCAATGATCAACAGCAGCAGGATCATCATTTTGATACCAACGAGGATCACTTCCAGCCGACCAACCGCATGGTTGCTTAAAGAGTTGAAAAGCGTCATCAGCGCGATAATCGCCAGTGCATAAAGCAGAATCAGATGCTCATCCTGGCTTCCTTCATGCAGGAGTTGCGCAGCGTAAGCCCCGAATGCTCTGGCAACCATGGCGATACTGACAGCCAGTGTCATCAGATAAAGCAACGAGAGCGCCAGCGAAAAGACACCGTTGCCTAATCCTCTGCGAAAAAAATCGATAATACCGCCGTTACTGGGATAGCTCGCCCCAAGCCGGGCATAGGCGTAGCCGGAAAACATTGCCACGATACCGCCGAAGGCAAACGCAACCCATGTTGAGGCTTCCATCAACAACGCTGCTTGTCCCAACAACGCAAAGATCCCCGCCCCCACCATCGCCCCAATACCAATGGAAACGACATTCCACAAACCGAGAGTTTTACCTGTGTTATTTCTTTCCGTGCTCATCGTCTTCAGTCCTTAAACAAGTTACCACCTGGCTGTTTAGCGACCGATGCCACCAATAATTGCCTGAGTATCCGACTATCTGTACTGCCAGTGACAGGCATTAAGATTTAACTTAGCACCAAAATTAAAAATGAAATAAAATAATATAAAACAATGAGATAATTATCTAATGGCAATATATTTTGCTCTGATATTGATATACCGAAACGTTATTTTTCCACTACCAAATTAATTTCTTGACCTTCCCCTTGCTGGAAGGTTTAACCTTTAACACAGTCAGTCAACACTGTCTTAAAGGAGTACGTTATGTCACAAACTATCGACCTGACCCTGGACGGCCTGTCCTGCGGTCACTGCGTTAAACGCGTGAAAGAAAGTCTCGAACAGCGCCCGGACGTTGAGCAGGCGGATGTGTCTATCACTGAAGCACACGTTACCGGTACTGCCAGTGCAGAACAGCTGATCGAAACCATCAAACAAGCGGGTTATGACGCATCTGTAAGCCACCCAAAGGCTAAACCGCTGGCGGAGTCATCAATCCCGTCGGAAGCACTGACAGCGGTTTCTGAGGCGCTTCCGGCAGCGACCGCCGATGACGATGACAGCCAGCAGTTGCTGTTGAGCGGCATGAGCTGCGCCAGCTGTGTCACCCGCGTACAAAATGCCCTGCAAAGCGTACCGGGCGTCACTCAGGCACGGGTAAACCTGGCGGAGCGTACTGCGCTGGTGATGGGCAGTGCCTCCCCACAAGATTTAGTGCAAGCGGTGGAGAAAGCGGGCTACGGCGCGGAAGCGATTGAAGATGACGCTAAACGCCGCGAGCGCCAGCAAGAAACCGCCGTCGCTACCATGAAGCGCTTCCGCTGGCAGGCAATTGTCGCACTGGCGGTGGGTATCCCGGTGATGGTCTGGGGGATGATCGGCGATAACATGATGGTCACCGCCGACAACCGCAGTCTGTGGTTAGTTATCGGCCTGATAACGCTGGCGGTAATGGTTTTCGCCGGCGGGCATTTTTACCGCAGTGCATGGAAAAGCCTGCTGAACGGCGCGGCGACGATGGATACGCTGGTGGCGCTGGGTACTGGCGTGGCGTGGCTCTATTCAATGAGCGTCAACCTGTGGCCGCAGTGGTTCCCCATGGAAGCGCGACATCTTTATTACGAAGCCAGCGCGATGATTATCGGTCTGATTAATCTCGGCCATATGCTGGAAGCGCGCGCGCGTCAGCGTTCTTCAAAGGCGCTGGAGAAATTACTCGATTTAACCCCGCCGACGGCACGCCTGGTCACTGAAGAAGGTGAAAAAAGCGTGCCGCTGGCAGATGTTCAGCCTGGTATGTTACTGCGCCTGACGACGGGCGACCGCGTGCCGGTAGATGGTGAAATCACCCAGGGCGAAGCGTGGCTGGATGAAGCGATGCTGACGGGCGAACCTATCCCACAGCAAAAAGGCGAAGGCGATAGCGTCCATGCCGGGACCGTGGTGCAGGACGGTAGCGTGCTATTTCGTGCCAGTGCGGTTGGCAGCCATACTACGCTGTCACGGATCATTCGCATGGTGCGCCAGGCCCAGAGCAGTAAACCGGAAATCGGCCAGCTGGCGGATAAAATCTCTGCCGTATTTGTGCCGGTGGTGGTGGTGATTGCGCTGGTCAGTGCGGCAATCTGGTACTTCTTTGGTCCGGCACCGCAAATTGTTTATACCCTGGTGATTGCCACCACGGTACTGATTATCGCCTGCCCGTGTGCGCTGGGGCTGGCAACGCCAATGTCGATTATTTCCGGCGTCGGGCGTGCGGCTGAATTTGGTGTGCTGGTGCGGGACGCCGACGCGTTGCAACGCGCCAGTACGCTCGATACCGTAGTGTTCGATAAAACTGGGACACTGACGGAAGGGAAGCCGCAGGTTGTCGCAGTGAAAACATTTGCTGATGTTGACGAAGCGCAGGCGCTGCGTCTGGCGGCGGCACTGGAAAAAGGTTCCAGCCATCCGCTGGCACGGGCGATCCTCGATAAAGCAGGCGATATGCAACTGCCGCAGGTCAACGGCTTCCGTACATTGCGTGGGCTGGGCGTGAGCGGTGAAGCAGAAGGTCATGCGTTGTTGCTGGGTAATCAGGCGCTGTTAAATGACCAGCAAGTCGATACTAAAGCGATTGAAGCAGATATTTCAGCTCAGGCATCGCAAGGGGCAACGCCTGTGCTGCTGGCGATTGACGGGAAAGCGGTGGCCCTGTTGGCAGTACGAGATCCGTTGCGTAGTGATAGCGTGACGGCGCTACAACGTCTGCATAAAGCGGGATATCGTCTGGTGATGCTAACCGGGGATAACCCGACCACCGCCAATGCGATCGCCAAAGAAGCAGGGATTGATGAGGTGATAGCCGGGGTGCTGCCAGACGGTAAAGCCGAAGCGATCAAACGTCTGCAAAGTGAAGGACGTCAGGTGGCAATGGTGGGTGACGGCATTAACGACGCGCCAGCACTGGCCCAGGCGGATGTCGGTATTGCGATGGGGGGCGGCAGCGATGTTGCCATTGAAACCGCGGCGATTACCCTGATGCGCCATAGCCTGATGGGTGTTGCGGATGCGCTCGCTATTTCCCGCGCAACGCTGCGCAACATGAAGCAGAACCTGCTCGGCGCGTTTATCTATAACAGCATTGGTATTCCGGTTGCCGCCGGTATTTTGTGGCCGTTCACTGGAACCCTGCTTAATCCTGTGGTTGCCGGTGCAGCAATGGCACTCTCGTCGATTACCGTAGTGAGTAACGCCAACCGGTTGCTACGATTTAAACCGAAGGAATAAGTAAGTCATTGCGGATGCGCTGCTTTAGGGCGGCGCATTTGGCATCGACGCATGACTGCCGGATGCGGCGTAAACGCCTTATCCGGCCTACGAGATGAAGCGATGTTTTGGCCTTACGCAACATTCTTTGCACGCTCTTCACGGCGAGCCAAATAGTCAGCCACTGTTTCAATCCGTCCCAATTCTTCTTGTGTACGCATGTTGTTTTCAACTTCCCAAAGATCAACCGCCGCCTGGAGGTTTAGCCAAAAATCGACTGTGGTATCAAAAACTTTAGCCAGACGAAACGCCATTTCAGTTGTGAGTTTACGATTGTTATTGATCAGTGCACTGACGCTATTACGATGAACATGCAGCAACTCTGCTAACTCATTGATTTTCAAATCGAGCGGCTCCAGATATTCATAGAGAAGAATATCTCCGGGTGTCGTCGGTTTTCTTGTTGCCTGTTTCATGGTTTTACCTTTCTCGTCAATACGACAGCTATGTTTTAGTAGTTGTGTGGATCTAAATACAATTCTTCGGCCTTGCCATTAACCCATTTAAATATCAGTCGGTACTGTTTATTCACTCTAATGGAGGAGTATTCCTGTAATTTCCCGGATAACTCTTCGTATCGGTTCCCCGGAGGGGAGCGTAAATCCCGATGAGAAGTGGCAGCATTAATGATGTCCAATTTTCTTGATAATGTGGTATGGATTTCAGCAGGAATCTTTCTATGTGGCGTTGAGTGGACAAAAAAATCAGCCAGCCAGGCATCACGAAAACTCCTTATATTATTCTTTTGAGCCATTCCATTGTCATCTCTTTGTCCATTATTTAATCATTTTAATGCACACAAGCACTGTGCGCAAGTGCAATAATCAACTCCATTTGCGCCATCCCTCCCTGCGCGCTAGCATGATATTTCACAAAGGGAGGTCGTATGGATCTGTTATACCGGGTAAAAACGCTTTGGGCCGCGCTGCGCGGTAATCATTACACCTGGCCTGCTATCGATATCTCTCTTCCCGGCAATTGCCATTTTCATCTGATTGGCAGTATTCATATGGGTAGCCACGATATGGCTCCCCTGCCCACCCGTTTGCTCAAAAAGCTCAAAAACGCCGATGCGCTGATCGTCGAGGCGGATGTTTCCACCAGCGATACGCCTTTTGCCAATTTGCCTGCCTGCGAGGCGCTGGAAGAGCGCATTAGCGAGGAGCAATTACAAAATCTGCAAAACATAAGCCAGGAGATGGGCATTTCTCCATCGCTCTTTTCCACCCAACCACTGTGGCAAATCGCGATGGTTCTTCAGGCAACGCAAGCGCAAAAACTGGGGCTGCGGGCAGAATACGGTATCGATTACCAGCTATTGCAGGTGGCGAAGCAACAACATAAACCCGTGATTGAACTGGAAGGGGCAGAAAACCAGATTGCCATGTTGCTCCAGCTCCCTGACAAAGGACTGGCGCTGCTGGACGATACGCTGACCCACTGGCACACCAATGCACGGTTGCTGCAACAAATGATGAGCTGGTGGCTGAATACGCCGCCGCAAAATAATGAAATAACGCTGCCTAATACGTTCAGTCAGTCGCTGTACGATGTGTTGATGCATCAGCGAAATCTCGCCTGGCGGGACAAATTACGCGCTATGCCGCCGGGGCGCTATGTGGTCGCGGTCGGTGCACTACACCTGTATGGAGAAGGGAATTTGCCACAAATGTTGCGCTAAAAAAATGGCCAATATCGCTATTGGCCCGTCAAAGAGGAATTTCATTTTTTTATTATTATGCCGTCACTTTAAGCGACGGTGTAACTCGATTGTCGCTCAATCTCACCATCCTGCCAATACTCTTAGGCAAGATGACTCTTTTTTTTGGACCGCCATCAGGCGTATGCTTGCTTCGTTTTTTTGTTTAAGGCAGGAAAATTACCATGACACCCGCAGTTAAATTACTCGAAAAAAACAAGATTTCGTTTCAGATCCATACCTACGAGCACGATCCGGCTGAAACCAATTTTGGCGATGAAGTCGTCAAAAAATTAGGTTTGAATCCGGATCAGGTCTACAAAACGCTGCTGGTGGCAGTGAACGGTGATATGAAACACCTTGCCGTGGCCGTTACGCCGGTCGCCGGTCAACTGGATCTTAAAAAAGTAGCAAAAGCGCTGGGTGCCAAGAAAGTTGAGATGGCCGATCCGATGGTCGCGCAGCGTTCGACGGGGTATCTGGTTGGGGGGATTAGCCCACTGGGGCAGAAAAAACGCCTGCCGACGATTATCGACGCCCCCGCGCAAGAGTTTGCCACTATTTTTGTTTCTGGCGGCAAGCGCGGGCTGGACATCGAACTGGCGGCAAGCGACCTGGCGAAGATCCTCGATGCCAAATTTGCTGATATCGCTCGTCGCGATTAAGTGATGCACACGGAAGATGAGATGTGGAAAGGATTACAGAGACATTAAGTATCGCTTGTGCAGATGAGATACCGGATATCGCCTTACTTCGGCAAACATCGAGAGAGAAGGTATTACATCTGCATTTTGCCAGCGAAGCAGAGAGGTATCGTGAGGAATTCGGGCTGGTGCTGAAAGCACAGCTCGATGAATTTGTTGTTGGCATGCATTCTGCCGACCCGGTTATCAGGATCGCCAGATTAATATCGCTTGAAGAGATTAACCGCCATCAGGATTTTTTCGAACACTGCGCGAAAGAATATCGTAAGCTGGCGACAGAGCTTATATTTGCATTGGCTGAACAACTGAATGTTGAGATGGCGGAAAATAACCCGCTAGTTACCTTTGCCCCCTTCAAATGCAACCGTAAGCGAAAAGGCAAAATGGGAAAGTGGCAGTATTGTTTTCACGGTTTTCATTGTGCATTTGAGAATAAAAAAACAGAGCAAAATATTGAAGTTCCCCTCGCCTACGGCTTTGATTTCGGCGATCTGGACCCGTATTTTTTTTCCGGATTTATCAAATCGACCCCCGACTGGCAGCCTCTGCCAGTGGCTATTTACGATGATTACCACGACGGCAGCAGGATCATTCAACAACTGCTGGCGCTGGGAAAGTTAGAAAAAATCCCTTCACCGATCCCACAATACACGGGGGTTGCTGCGGTAGATCGGTCCAATGTCGACATCGCAAATTTTCGCTCAACACTGGAGAGTCGCCTGCACCGATGTAAATTACGCTGGCTTTTGAAGCGTGTAAAAAATTCACAAAGGAGCGAAAGATGAAATTTGACCATCTTGTTGATGTTAGCTTCCACAATTTTGTCTTTAACGGAAAATTCGATTTTGTCGAACCGGGGCAAACAATGGCATGGCTGGAACAAAACTTTGTTGAGCCGGACTCTAAAAATGATATGGGAAATGGTTTTTATATCTGGCTATTTGGCAATGTTGAGTTTCATTTCGAAAGCAACAAGCTATATATGATTTGGTGCGATTATTTGAGCCAAATCCATTTGGGCAAAGCGATCCGATTTGATAAAGGAATATTGAATAACGTCGCTGAGTTGAACGTTACGCGTGTATTTAACATGCTTGTTAACGAAGGCGCTGATCTGCAAATCCGCCGTCAATCGCCCCATACACTATTAATCCACGTCAATCGCTCAGGCGTGACACTTTGGTTTGAAGCAGATGAAGAACAGTCTGGTGAACCGCAGAATTATATGCTGATGGCATTTGGTTTGACACATCGCGATTACGATGCAAGATTTCAATATTCATAAATGGCGGCGTCATATCATGACGCCGCGACGGGGTTCATTACTGCCAGCTCACCTCACCTTTCGGTTCATAAACACTCACATCCAGCGGCGAGTTTTTCTGGATATACGCTTTCAGCACTTCAGCATCAATAAAACCAGTATTCACATAGCCCGGTTTGTTATCCAGACGCGGATAGCCATCACCGCCAGTGGCATTGAAGTTTAATGTCGCCATACGGTAAGTTTTCACCGGATCGACCGGTTCGCCTTTGATTTTCAGGTCGTTCAGTTTGCCGTCTTTCGCCACAAAGCTAACGTTAGCAAATTGCGGATAGGCACCAGAATCAGGCTTCATTTGTGCGACAGCGGTCAGGTAATCAATCACCTCTTTACCGGTCATGTCGGCATACACCACCACATTGCCGAATGGCTGCACTTTCAGCACATTTTTATAGCTAATATCGCCTGCTTCGATAGAATCACGAATTCCGCCTCCGCTCATCACCGCAAAGTCGGCACCAGTGCGATCCATTTGTGCTGCCAGAATCAACCGCCCCATATTGGTCTGTACAAAACGCACTTTGCTGCGGTCGCCTTCCAGACGACCATTGGTTTCGCCTATTTTCACTTCCAGCTGCGCTTTGCCTTTGTTCTGGAACGGTGATAACAGCGAAATCATTTGCTGGTTTTCGGCGATTTCAGGGGTGTAAAGCACACGCTCGCTTTTCCCGTCTTCCCAGGTCACTTTCTTCTTCAGGTTTACCGGAATCAACTGGTAGTTGACCATTTTCATTTCGCCGTTGCGAAACTCAAAGTCGGCCCGACCAACGTACTTGCCCCACTCATGCGCCTGTACAATCCAGATGCCATTTTGTTGATCCGGTTTGCATGGCGTACCAGGAACGTAATCGACCTGTTTTTTATTTTCTGCCGCCATACAGACTGGATCTTGCGAGTGACCTCCGACGATCATCGCCAGCGATCCGGCAGGCAGCGCGCGTGCCATCTCCACATCGCCCGGTGCATTAGAGCCGTGCTCACCATTGTCGTAATGCCCCATATGGGTCGCCGCGATAATAATGTCTGGCTTTTCTGTCTGTTGCAGCTCCTGAATCACCAGCTTCGCTTCATCAGCGGGCTTACGAAATTCGATATCAGTGAAATATTCCGGATTACCAATTTTGGCTGTGTCATCGGTTGTCAGCCCAATAACGGCAATTTTCAGATCCTGACGCTTAAACAGCGCCCATGGTTTAAACAGGCGCTCGCCGGTACTTTTCTGGTAGATATTGGCGGAAAGCAACGGGAACTTAGCCCACTTTTCCTGCTGGCGTAATACGGTGAGCGGGTTATCAAATTCATGATTACCGATCGCCATTGCATCATAGCCCACCAGATTCATACCGCGAAAATCAGGTTCGGCATCCTGTAAGTCGGACTCGGGCACGCCAGTATTAATGTCGCCACCGGAAAGTAGCAGCACGCTACCACCTTCAGCCGCAACCTCTTTGCGAATACCGTCCACCAGCGTTTTTTGCGCCGCCAGACCATATTCGCCATATTCATTACGCCAGAAATGACCATGATGATCATTGGTATGCAGGATGGTGATTTTGTAGGTTTTATCCTGCTCATACGCCTGAGCGGTTTCACTCACCAGCGTAAAGGCGGCTAACAGTGCCAGTGCCACACCCCGTTGCAAAAACTTCATAATTCTCTCCCTGACCAGTTATTAACGTTTGAAATTACCGTGACCACACATAATAGACAAATCTGTTTTCAGAATTGAGGCTTCCGTCAAACGAACTGCGCAGGTATGTTAGTCAGGTAATAATCACAATTAAGATTTTCTTCACATCGCAACTCTGACAAAAGTGACTTTTCTATGGCAATCAGTGAACAAGCTCAACCAGTAGCACCTGCGAGCAAAGGACGGACATCGTTTCGAATTTTAGGCGCAATCAGCCTTTCTCACCTGCTAAACGATATGATCCAGTCGCTAATTCTGGCGATTTACCCTCTGCTACAAGCTGAATTCTCCCTGACATTTATGCAGATCGGTATGATTACGCTCACCTTCCAGCTAGCCTCTTCGCTGCTGCAACCAGTGGTCGGCTACTGGACGGATAAATACCCGATGCCATGGTCGTTGCCGATTGGCATGTGCTTTACCTTAAGCGGTCTTGTGCTGCTGGCGCTGGCGGGCAGTTTTGGTGCAGTTCTGCTGGCGGCGGCGTTGGTCGGCACTGGTTCGTCGGTCTTTCACCCGGAATCCTCACGCGTGGCCCGAATGGCGTCTGGTGGCCGTCATGGTCTGGCGCAATCTATCTTCCAGGTCGGCGGTAATTTTGGCAGTTCACTTGGGCCCTTGCTGGCGGCGGTAATTATCGCGCCTTATGGCAAAGGTAACGTTGCGTGGTTTGTACTGGCTGCTCTTTTAGCTATCGTGGTGCTGGCGCAAATCAGCCGCTGGTATGCTACGCAGCATTTAGCCAATAAAGGCAAACCAAAAGCGACGATGATAAGTCCTTTGCCACGCAATAAAGTTGTGCTGGCAGTAAGTATCTTGCTAATCCTGATTTTTTCAAAATACTTCTATATGGCGAGCATCAGCAGCTATTACACCTTTTATTTGATGCAAAAGTTTGGTTTATCCGTACAAAATGCGCAGATTCATCTGTTTGCATTCCTGTTTGCCGTGGCTGCGGGGACTATGATTGGCGGGCCAGTAGGTGACAGAATAGGAAGAAAATATGTAATTTGGGGCTCTATCCTCGGTGTTGCACCTTTTACCCTGCTTTTACCCTACGTAACCCTTTACTGGACGGGTATTTTAACGGTCATCATTGGTTTTATCCTTGCGTCTGCATTTTCTGCCATCCTCGTTTATGCTCAGGAGCTACTTCCAGGGCGTATTGGTATGGTTTCCGGGCTGTTTTTCGGTTTTGCTTTCGGCATGGGAGGCCTGGGGGCCGCAGTGTTGGGGCTCATTGCGGACCATACCAGTATCGAGTTAGTCTATAAAATCTGTGCTTTCCTGCCTCTTTTGGGCATCCTCACCATATTCTTACCTGATAATCAGCATAAAGCGTGATTTTCTTGCGGCCAAAGTTAAACTTTGGCCGCCACCTTTCCAATAGTCATAAGCCTTTCCTCTTCTTTTATCTCCACACGTTCCCCATCCGTGCTTTTTTGATGGCTAATTCCATTTTTCTGCAAAATTCAACAATTATTCATAAACATAATCATTAGATTTGTCATAAACTATTACTTGTACTTTTGGTTTTACGCCAAAAAAGGATCACCACCACAACTAAAGGAGACGGAATGCATCACGCCACCCCGCTTATCACCACCATTGTTGGCGGCCTTGTGCTCGCTTTTATCCTCGGCATGATTGCTAATAAACTGCGTATTTCTCCTCTGGTGGGATATTTGTTAGCGGGCGTGCTGGCTGGCCCTTTTACCCCAGGTTTTGTTGCTGATACCAAGCTCGCGCCGGAACTGGCGGAGCTGGGCGTTATTCTGCTGATGTTCGGCGTCGGTTTGCACTTTTCGCTGAAGGATTTGATGGCGGTAAAGGCCATCGCCATTCCCGGCGCGATCGCCCAGATAGCCGTGGCGACGCTGCTGGGTATGGCGCTCTCCGCCGTGCTGGGCTGGTCGTTAATGACCGGTATCGTGTTCGGTTTATGTCTTTCCACCGCCAGTACCGTGGTGTTACTGCGCGCACTTGAAGAACGGCAATTAATAGACAGCCAGCGTGGGCAAATCGCCATCGGTTGGTTGATTGTGGAAGACCTGGTCATGGTTCTGACGCTGGTATTGCTGCCCGCAGTAGCAGGAATGATGGAACAGGGTGATGTGGGCTTTGCGACGCTGGCCGTTGATATGGGAATCACCATTGGCAAGGTGATCGCATTTATCGCCATTATGATGCTGGTAGGTCGCCGTCTGGTGCCGTGGATTATGGCACGCAGCGCGGCAACCGGTTCCCGCGAGCTGTTTACCCTGTCGGTGCTGGCGCTGGCGTTAGGGATTGCCTTTGGTGCGGTGGAGCTGTTTGATGTCTCCTTTGCACTCGGTGCGTTCTTTGCCGGGATGGTACTGAACGAGTCTGAACTGAGTCACCGTGCTGCCCACGATACGCTGCCATTACGCGACGCGTTTGCGGTGCTGTTTTTTGTCTCCGTCGGAATGCTGTTTGATCCGTTAATTCTGATTCAGCAACCACTGGCGGTGCTAGCGACGCTGGCGATTATTCTGTTTGGTAAGTCATTAGCCGCGTTTTTCCTGGTGCGACTGTTTGGTCACTCTCAACGTACGGCATTAACTATCGCCGCCAGCCTGGCGCAAATTGGTGAGTTCGCTTTTATCCTGGCGGGGCTGGGGATGGCGCTGGATCTGTTGCCGCAGGCCGGACAAAACCTGGTGCTGGCAGGGGCAATCCTGTCGATTATGCTTAACCCGGTGCTGTTCGCGCTGCTGGAGAAATATCTGGCGAAGACCGAAACGCTGGAAGAGCAGACGCTGGAAGAAGCTATCGAAGAGGAGAAGCAGATTCCGGTGGATATCTGCAACCATGCGCTGCTGGTAGGTTATGGTCGTGTGGGCAGCCTGCTGGGGGAGAAATTGCTCGCCTCTGATATTCCTTTAGTGGTGATTGAGACGTCACGTACTCGCGTCGATGAACTGCGCGAGCGCGGGGTCCGCGCAGTATTGGGCAATGCGGCGAACGAAGAAATTATGCAACTGGCGCATCTGGAATGTGCAAAATGGCTGATCCTGACGATTCCCAACGGTTATGAAGCAGGCGAGATTGTGGCGTCTGCCCGCGCGAAAAATCCGGATATTGAGATTATTGCCCGCGCCCATTATGACGATGAAGTGGCGTATATCACCGAACGTGGCGCGAATCAGGTGGTAATGGGCGAGCGTGAAATCGCCCGCACTATGCTGGAACTGCTGGAAACGCCACCGGCGGGTGAAGTGGTGACGGGGTAAGACATTGATTTCATTTCCGGATGATTACCCGGCATTGGGGACAATCAATTCTGAGGCTTCGTCCCATGAAATGAATCCTTCTTCCCACCAGGTACGATCAAGCTGCCCTTGATCAGGCTGAATATTTGCAGCATCTTCATGAAAATAGCGGCAGGCTCGTTCCCGGGCCTGCTCCGCCAGTTTTGCAGTGGTATAAATGCCGAGGAAAGCATAATCATCGGCCTCATCATCACGAATATGCCACAGGCTGTACACCATCGGCTCGACAAGATCGTCTACCTGTGTAACGGGAAAATCTCCCCAGAGATCCTGGTTTAGGATGTATTCAATAAACTGAAAATTTTCCGGGTAATCCACAAAACCAGGCTTATTTTCCACCTCCTTTTTGGCCTGCAAGGCCAGTTCATAACGGGTATAAATGCCGATACCTTTCATTTCGCCAAAATGCGTATGTTGCAGATACCATACCGTTTGCATTCTATGCATCCATGTCAGAAGTAAAAAAAGACGCCGGTATTGGCTGCCAGTGCCCGGCGTGTTTGTATTAGCAAGATATTTAGGAATGAATTTTCAGGATGGGTGATGAGCGTTTGCTCAATAAGCGCGCCATGTGCTTAAGCTTACGTATATCCGTGACATACTCATCTTCAAAGTCATTGATACAGATATGTAAAGTGCCGTTGAGCAAGGTAATGAACAGATCGCTTGGCTTGCAGCAATCATAATCAAGACGTTCCATTGCCTGTTGTGTGAGCGGCACAGAAATGTATTTCATCTTGCTGCTTCCCTGGATTGTCCTGGTTGGAAAAACCACTATGTTGGAAACACCACCGGCGGTTGAAGTGGTAACGGGTCAAGACATTGACACCATAGCCGGATGTGATGCTAACGCATCCGGCAAGGGCGTGCTATCTTCCGCTGGTCGGATAAAGCGTTTACACCGCATCCGACAGTCATCAGTCCGATAACTTAACGATCCCAGTAAGACTCTTCCAGGCTGTCTTCACGCTCCGGCAAGCCGCGCGTTAAACGAGGTGAATGCTGGTTCAGTACCTGATAGCTCACACGGTTAGCATATTTACACACCTGCGCTAATGACGAATACGTCAACCAGGTGAATTTATGTTTGCTGGAGTTTGGTACGTTGCTACGGTGATAACTGTTAGCAGTAATGTCATGCAACAACGCTGCCAGTGCGCCATCCCCCGCTCCGTTAGTGTTCATGATTTTTTCCGGCCCGCCCATGTACGGCGCAATGTGCGAATAGACACGCAACGGATTCTGACAATCCTTGTGGCGCATGGCGCGGCTAAACTCATACTGGTTAAATTCCGCGATAGCGCCCGGCAGCAGCGGATGCTGGGTTTTGCGTTTCGCTTCGTCTTCAGTAAAGCCCGCCATATACAAGCCGATTGGCCCGGCAGTGCATAGCACCAGATCAACCCAGTCCAGCGCCTTGTCAGATGCCAACAACGGATCGCTTTCTCCGGTCAACGCTTCGGCTTCATCTTCGTTCATCGCAAGGATAGAGACGTGATCTTTGAGGAATTGCTGCCACCACTGCGGATTCTCGGCAATGACAAACTTGGTACCCAGTGTCAGTACCACCGGTACGTTATATTTCTTCGCGTACTCAATGGCTTTCATGGTTGCTTCCGGCATCGGTTCACCCGGCTTGCAGCGCACCAGATAAGAGGTGAGAACCAGCGCCGAGGCTCCGGCAATCACATCTTCCGGGATGCTTTCTGCCCGCAGCTGATTCATATGTCCAGGGCTGATAGCAAAGGTACGTTCCCCAGACTCGCCAATCAGGGTAAAGCAGCGACCAATCGGGCCGTCCACGCCTTGCAGATAGTTAAGATCGGTACGGCTGGAGGTGTTACACAGGTAACGATAGGCATAGCTGCCAATTTCAATATTGCTGCACATGACGCCCAGCAGCACCGAACGGTCGTCCGCGAGCACCGAGTAGTTGTGCATGGTGTTACCAATGGTGCCACCCGCAAACTGATGAGTAATCAGGTTTTTCTGTTTCAGCTCCTGATAAAGTGCTTCGGCAACATCATCCTCAATCACCAGTGAATGCCCGGCGCTTAATCCATAACGCTCAATGAACTCATCATCCACTTTCGCTTCAATATCGACCAGCGTTTGATCGATACCCACTACCCAGGCAGCGCTGGTTTCGTTTTCTGGCTGGAATTGCTGAAGCAGCGGATCGCGTGCGTTTACGGGAAAATAATGTTTGGATTTACGTTTGCCGGGAAATTTCATGGTTGTTTTTACGGGTGGTTAACTGAGCGGCGAATGTTAGCACATTCACACCTGAACGCGCGATACACACTCGGCTTTCAATATCGGACGGCGGGATCGCATTTTGCTAGTGGCGGTTTATTACAATGACGTAATTTGGAAGGAGTTTTTTATGAAACCGGAAAACAAATTACCCGTTCTGGAGCTCATTTCTGCTGAAATGAAGGCAGTTGTGAATACTTTTCAGGCGGATTTGCCGCCCTGGCCCGCAACGGGAACGATTGCAGAGCAACGTCAGTATTACACGCTTGAGCGCCGACTCTGGAATGCGGGCGCTCCAGAAATGGCAACCAGCGCTTACATGGTTCCCACACCTTATGGTCAGGTCGAGACTCGCCTCTACTCACCCAAAAGTCACAGCCCGGCGACACTATTTTATCTGCATGGTGGTGGTTTTATTCTCGGCAATCTTGATACCCACGATCGGATTATGCGACTGCTGGCAAGTTACACCCAATGTACAGTGATTGGTATTGCTTACACTCTTTCGCCGGAAGCACGTTTTCCGCAGGCAATAGAGGAAATTGTGGCTGCCTGTTGCCACTTCCACCAGCAGGCAGAGGATTATCAAATCAATATGTCACGCATTGGTTTTGCCGGTGATTCTGCAGGCGCAATGCTGGCGCTCGCCAGTGCGTTGTGGTTGCGTGATAAACAGATAGATTGCGGTGAAGTTGCGGGCGTTTTGCTGTGGTATGGGCTTTACGGATTACGGGATTCCGTGACTCGTCGTCTGTTGGGCGGTGTTTGGGATGGCTTAACGCAAGAGGATTTACAGATGTATGAAGAGGCGTATTTAAGCCACGACACAGACCGCGAGTCGCCGTATTACTGCCTGTTTAATAATGATCTCACCCGCGAAGTACCGCCCTGCTTTATCGCTGGGGCAGAGTTCGACCCTCTGCTGGATGACAGCCGTCTGCTTTACCAGACGTTAGCGGCACATCAGCAGCCTTGTAAGTTCAAACTCTACCCAGGCACGCTGCACGCCTTTTTGCATTATTCACGGATGATGAAAACCGCCGACGATGCTCTTCGCGACGGCGCTCAGTTCTTTAGCGATACGCTGCAACAAGACTAGCCATCATTTCGATATGTTCCGGTGCGGCATTAAGCGCCGGAATATATTCGTATTTTTTCCCGCCCGCACCGAGGAAGACTTCACGGTTTTGCTCGGCAATCTCTTCCAGCGTCTCCAGACAATCCGCCGCAAAGCCCGGACACATCACCTGGATATGACCGACACCTTTTTCTCCGAGCATTTTCAGTGTTTCGTCGGTATAAGGCATCAACCAGGGTTCCCGACCAAAGCGTGACTGATAGGTCATCATCACTTTTTCCGGTGCCATCCCCAGCGCGGAAGCCAGTTCGCGAGTCGTTGTGCGACAACGTTGCGGGTAATCATCGCCTTCATCGGCATAACGCTGGGGAATACCATGATAAGAGAGCAGCAGTAGATCCGGTTCGCCATGTTTAGCGAAAGAGGCACGTACGCTGTTCGCCAGTGCATTAATGTAATCGTGGTTATCGGCGTAATCACGAATAAACGATATCCCCGGAATGCTACGTTTGCGCGCCAGAATGCGTGCCAGCTCATCCCATACCGCACCGACCGTTGAACAGGAGTATTGCGGATAAAGCGGCAGCACCACGATATGATCTACATGTTCTGCCAGTAGTTCATCTACGGCGCTTTCCAGTGATGGCGAGCCATAACTCATTCCCAGCGCCACGGGCATATCCGGTAAGCGTTGTGCCAGCGCCTGCTGTTGCTGACGGCTGTAAACCATCAGCGGCGAGCCACCTTCCATCCAGACAGAGGCATACAACTTCGCCACACGCGGCGAGCGCAGCGGCAAAATTACGCCGCGCAGCAACGGCCACCACAACAGCCGTGAGGTATCAACCACGCGTCTGTCGCTTAAAAATTGTTTCAGGTAGCGTTTTACCGCTTCAGGAGTGGGGGCATCGGGTGTACCCAGGTTTGCCAGCAGAATACCGGTTTTAGTTTGACGCATTACCGCCTCTTATCGATTCAACTTGTTGATAATTGTAGCGGAAAAGTGAAGAAGAAGAACTAATTGCTGCAAGAGGTATTGCCTGAGGAGAATGAGCAGACCTGCCCGAAAGCAGATCTGCTGCGGCTTGATTAGCCGAGGATTTTTTCCAGATCAGCGCGAACTTCAGCAACCGGTTTGGTGCCGTCAACTTTCGCGTATTTGGTGTTACCCGCTTCCGCTTCTTTTGAGTAGTAGCCAATCAGCGGTGCAGTCATCTGATGGTATTCAACCAGACGTTTACGTACGGTTTCTTCCTGGTCGTCTTTACGGGTAGTCAGTTCTTCACCGGTAACGTCGTCTTTGCCTTCTACTTTCGGCGGATTGAATTTAACGTGATAAACACGGCCAGACGGCGCGTGAACACGGCGACCCACAATACGGTCAACGATCAGTTCGTCCGGCACGTCAAATTCCAGAACGTAATCAACATTGATGCCCGCTTCTTTCATTGCATCAGCCTGCGGAATGGTTCGCGGGAAGCCATCAAGCAGGAAACCGTTACGGCAGTCTTCCTGAGCAATACGCTCTTTAACCAGTGCGATAACCAGTTCGTCAGTGACCAGTTTCCCCGCATCCATAATGTCTTTTGCTTGTTTACCCAGCTCGGAGCCAGATTTGACCGCAGCACGCAGCATATCACCCGTGGAGATTTGCGGAATACCATATTTCTCCATGATGAACTGAGCCTGAGTCCCTTTACCCGCGCCCGGAGCGCCAAGCAGAATGATACGCATTGCGAAAATCCCCTTAAGTGTCGAATTTTTTATAAAAGCGCTAAACGATACCACCATCAGGCGTTTGCCTCAAGAAAGGCCCCTGACGCTGAAACGGTTAAAGGTGAGATATTTTTATGGAAAGGACGATTTGCCGCTGTCTTATCAGGCGACTCAGATTTTTGCGTTGGGTTGAGAGAGGCAGTAAATGATGTCTCTTGAACAACGATTTGCTCAAGAGACAACCGAAATGACGCCACAAAATTGCGGTTTAAATTGCCGCGTCGTCCTCTTCACCAGTACGGATACGAATGACCCGTGCCACGTCAAAGACGAAAATTTTACCGTCACCGATTTTGCCGGTTTGCGCCGTGCGAATAATCGTATCTACGCAGATATCGACAATGTCGTCCGGCACGACAATCTCAATTTTTACCTTCGGCAGAAAATCCACCATATACTCCGCGCCGCGATACAGCTCGGTATGGCCTTTCTGACGGCCAAAACCTTTCACCTCGGTGACCGTCATGCCGGTAATGCCGACTTCAGCCAGTGCTTCGCGGACATCGTCCAGCTTGAAGGGTTTAATAATCGCATCAATCTTTTTCATGCTATTCCTTGAAAAGGTCGCCTGTCTTTTGATCTGCTAAACGTAACACATTACGCCGATTCATTCCTTGAAATCGTTTGCATCCAGCTCGTGTCGGGAAAGCAGTTTATAAAATTCTGTCCGGTTGCGCCCCGCCATTCTCGCCGCGTGGGTGACATTACCTTTGGTGATTTGCAGCAGCTTACGCAAGTAGTTGAGTTCAAACTGATTACGCGCTTCGACAAATGTTGGCAGAGCCGTATTTTCGCCCTCCAGCGCCTGCTCGACTAACGCATCACTAATTACCGGAGATGATGTCAGCGCCACGCACTGTTCAATCACGTTGACCAACTGGCGCACGTTGCCCGGCCAGCTCGCGGTCATCAGGCGTTTCATTGCATCGGTGGAGAACGCGCGGACAAATGGTTTATGTCGCTCTGCCGCCTGGCGCAACAGGTGATTTGCCAGTAGCGGAATGTCTTCTGTGCGCTCCGCCAATGCCGGAATTTTCAGACTGACAACGTTGAGGCGATAGTAGAGATCTTCACGGAATTCCCCGCGCGCCATCGCCTTTGGCAGGTCACGGTGAGTGGCGGAAATAATCCGCACGTCGATATCAATATCGCGGTTGCTGCCCAGCGGGCGCACTTTGCGCTCCTGCAACACGCGTAGCAGTTTGACCTGCAACGGTGCGGGCATGTCGCCAATCTCATCGAGAAACAGCGTACCGCCTTCCGCCGCCTGGAATAAACCTTCGCGATTGCTGACAGCGCCAGTAAACGCACCGCGCGCATGACCAAACAGCTCGGACTCCAGTAATTGCTCGGGTAATGCGCCACAGTTAATAGCAATAAACGGCTTGCTGTTGCGCGGGCTGGCGTTGTGGATCGCCTGGGCAAAAATCTCTTTCCCGGTACCGCTCTGACCGTTAATCAAAACGCTAACATCTGACTGCGCCACCAGCCTCGCCTGTTCCAACAAGCGCAACATTAACGGACTACGAGTGACAATCGCCTCGCGCCAGCGTTCGTCGGTAGTGGGAGCTGATTGCTCCAGAGCATCGTCAATTGCCTGATACAGCGCGTCTTTATCGACAGGCTTGGTGAGGAAACTGAACACGCCCTGCTGTGTCGCGGCAACGGCATCGGGAATGGAACCATGGGCGGTAAGAATAATTACCGGCATTCCCGGCTGCACTTTCTGGATTTCGGCAAACAACTGCATACCGTCCATTTCATCCATCCGCAGGTCGCTGATGACTAAATCTACTTTTTCGCGATTCAGTACCCGCAATCCTTCAGCTCCACTTTCTGCCGTGACCACGCTGTAGCCTTCGCTGGTCAGACGCAGGCCAAGCAGTTTCAGCAATCCTGGATCGTCATCGACCAGTAATAAATGCGCAGGTTTATGGCTCATCAGGAGTGACCTCATGGGTAGATGGCGCGGGCTTTTCACTCTCGTGCTGCGTATCCGGCGAGAAATTGCCAGCCGGTTTGCGGTTCGAGAGCTGACGTTCAATATCGGTCAGATTTTCCAGCTTGCGGGTGGTGAGCTCCAGTTGCTGCTGTAGAACGTGATGTTGCTGGCGCAAAGTATCCAGTTCGCTGTCGCTGGACTGCTGGAGTTTGCTGTAGCGTTGGCGCTCTTCCGCCAGTTGCAGTTGCAGCGCCTGACCGTCGCGCCAGAGTTGATACAGTGGGCGAACCTGTGCCGGGATCTCGATACTTAACGCATCAATGCGCGCGACCAGCTGGCGGCGCTCATAAGGCGTAATTTTGGCGTCGGCGAGCAAAATCCCTTGTTTGAAGGTATTTTGCCAGCTGCCGTCGTCATATTGGCGGGCTTGCTGACGCGACTGCGCAGGCATTAAACGATCAGCACAATCCATCGCCCGCAGCCAGTAAAGCGGATTGGTTTCGGTTGATTTACCTTGCAGTGCCCAGATGTCGCTACATTCAGTAGAAAGATAGTCAGCCAGTTGATAAACCGGAATTTTTTCTTCTGCTGGCGCATCAATAGCTGGCTTATTGTGACTCTGCACGCAACCCAGCAATGCCAGACATGGCAGCCCTGCCAGCCATAGCCGTCGGGGCAATAATCGTTGAAAAATGTGTCGCATATTCACCAGACTTAAAACCTATCCCAGTGGGCGTAATTGTTGCAGGCAGTTTGGACATGGACAGCGCGGAGAAACCAGAGCGTACACGTAGTACGTAATGATTTCGAGCACTGCACGGGGCCAAACTGGCAAATAAAATAGCCTGATGGGATAGGCTCTTAACATTATTTCGTGTTTTTCGACGACGGTAATTCAATGCGGAAGCAAACCTCTTGCCCGCTCTCGTCGACCAGATACAGTTCCCCCTGCATACGGCGAATACAATCCCTGGCAATGCTTAATCCCAGACCGCTGCCCTTCACCGCCCCTTTTCGCTGGTGGCTTCCCTGAAAAAAGGGTTCGAAGATCATGGCGCGTTCCTCTTGCGGAATGGGTGTGCCTGTATTGATGACATCAATATAAACCCGCGCGCCATGTAAACTGCTGCGAAGGCAAATGTTACCGGATTCAGCCCCGTAGTGCACCGCATTGGAGTAAAGATTATCCAGTACGCTCATCAGCAGCATTGGCTCCGCCAGGCAAGCAGTTGCTTTGAGATCGACGTCGGTATGCATCATTTTAGCCCGTGCGGGCAGGCTATGAGCAGAAACCACTGTCTCCACCAGTGGCGCTAACTCAACATTCTCCAGTTCCACTGCACCGTCCGCCTGTTTACGGTTGTAATCAAGCAGTTGTTCGATCAGTTTTTGCAAATTGCGGCTGCTGCTATCAAGGATGCTCACCACCTCTTTTTGCTCGGGCGTAAGCGGCCCGACAACCTGGTCAGCCAGTAATTCAGTGCCCTCGCGCATACTCGCCAGCGGGGTTTTTAATTCATGAGATAAATGTCTTAAGAATTGATGGCGCTGGGATTCCAACCATGACAGGCGCTCACTTAACCAAAGAATACGTTGCCCAACCGAGCGTAACTCACTCGGCCCACTGAACGAAACGCTATTGCCCAGAGAACGCCCTTCCCCCAGACGGTTGATCATCCGTTCAATATTTTTCACCGGGCCGATAATCATCCGCGTGAAGAGCAGCACCATCACCAGACTTACCAGAAATAACACCAGCGATTGCCAACCAAAATATTGCCCACGTTCGGCGATTTCACGCTGAAGCTGCTGTCCGCGAGAGAACACCACTGTGCGCGTGGCCTGTACTATTTCGGTATTGGCACTGGCAAAGGCTTCAAGACGCGCGGCGGCAGCAGCATCGGGACCGCTGTTGTTACACTGAAGTTGAGCCAGATTGTTCAAATCCTGACGTAATGCCTGGTAGAGTTTATCGTTCGGCAGTACGCCTGCGTGGGCATCGAGCATTTCGCTGTAACGCTTGCGCTGGCTTTGATAAACCTTCGCCAGAGTTGGGTCGTCCAGCACGCAATACTGACGGTAGCTACGCTCCATCTCCAGCGCCGCGTTGGTCATCGCTTCACTACGTCTGGCATCAATAAGCGTAGTGCGGTTAACCAGCGCCGCCTGATCGCTAAGCGCATTCAGGCTTTGCCAGGCTTGCCATGCCAGCACCAACAGGGGCAGCAGAATCAGCAAAAATGCCAGCATTACCAGTTGTCGTAATGAGCGGGGAAAAACGGGCCAGCGTTTCAAGGTGCTACTCTCGTCAGACGCGAATAGCCTGATGCTAACCGAGGGGAAGTTCAGATACAACAAAGCCGGGAATGACCCGGCTTTGTTATGGAATAAGGCGGTGCCTAACTCGACGTTTCGCCCGAGGGTTGATATAGCTAAGCTGATATCAGAAGTTGGACGGCAGGCACCTTGTTGTGCGTCATTCGAATTTTATGTAGCACGTCCCGAAGGGGCTGACATAAGTCGGTGAATGAGCCACTGATGACTATTATGCAGTAACTGTGCCAACAAATAAAATAGTTTGGTAACGTACTGATTATACGCTGTTTTTATGGTTTATGGCTTCTCAGCTATTTGGGGGCAAATCAGCCATTGTGTCGCTAAAAAGAGACACCTTAAGATAAATTTATTAGATCCAAATAAAATCAATCAATTAAATGTCGCCAAAAAGCGACACGGTAAACCACCCATTGTCGTGATTTACAGACACAAAAAAGCTCCCGGAGCTGGGAGCTTATGATAGTGGTCGGCGTTTAATGCCGGATGCGGCGTGAATGCCACATCCGGGCAGCAAAACCAATAGTTTGACGACTTACCCCAACTGCTTACGCGCATTGCGGAAAATACGCATCCATGGGCCATCCTCGCCCCAGTTTTCCGGATGCCAGGAGTTACTGACAGTACGGAAAACACGTTCCGGGTGCGGCATCATAATGGTGACTCGACCACTTTCAGTCGTGACCGCCGTAATACCATTCGGAGAACCGTTCGGGTTAGCCGGGTAGGTTTCAGTGACTTTGCCGAAGTTATCGACATAGCGCAGTGCCACCAGCCCTTTGCTTTCCAGTGCCGCCAGATGCGCCGCATCGCGCACTTCCACGCGCCCTTCGCCGTGAGAGACAGCAATCGGCATCTGCGAACCCACCATCCCTTGCAACAGCAGCGACGGGCTTTGTGTCACTTCTACCAGGCTGAAACGCGCTTCAAAGCGATCGGAGGTGTTACGCACGAAACGTGGCCACAACTCGCTACCCGGGATCAGTTCACGCAGATTAGACATCATCTGGCAACCGTTACATACCCCCAGCGCCAGCGTTTGCGGACGGTGGAAGAAGGTTGCAAACTCATCGCGTACACGGTCATTGAACAGGATAGACTTCGCCCAACCTTCACCAGCACCCAGCACATCACCGTAGGAGAAACCGCCGCACGCTACCAGAGCGTGGAAATCCTCCAGGCCCGTGCGTCCAGCCAGCAGGTCGCTCATATGCACATCGATTGCATCGAAGCCTGCACGGTGGAAAGCTGCCGCCATTTCAACATGCGAGTTCACACCCTGCTCACGCAGCACGGCAACTTTCGGACGCGCACCGGTGGCAATATACGGTGCTGCCACATCTTCGTTGATATCGAACGACAGTTTCACATTCAGGCCCGGATCGGCGTCGTTAGATTTCGCCTGATGTTCCTGATCGGCACACTCCGGGTTGTCACGCAGGCGCTGCATCTGCCAGGTAGTTTCTGCCCACCAGACACGCAACGTGGTGCGGCTTTCGTTGAATACAGTCTGCCCGTTGGCGGTAATTACAAAACGGTCACCGGAAACCGCCTGACCAACATAATGGACGCAATCAGCAAGGCCATGCTGTGCCAGTACCGCTTCGACCGCTTCACGGTCAGCAGCGCGCACCTGAATCACCGCCCCCAGTTCTTCGTTAAACAACGCCGCCAGGCGATCGTCACCCAGAGTGGCGATATCCGCGTCAATGCCGCAATGACCAGCAAAGGCCATTTCCGCCAGCGTTACCACCAGCCCGCCATCAGAGCGGTCGTGATACGCGAGCAGCTTACGCTGTGCAACCAGCGCCTGAATCGCGTCATAGAAGCCTTTCAGTTGCGCGACATCGCGTACATCTGCCGGTTTGTCGCCAAGCTGACGATAAACCTGCGCCAGCGCCGTTGCACCCAGCGCGTTATTGCCTTTGCCCAGATCAATCAGCAGCAGTGCGTTATCTTCGGTAGAAAGCTGCGGCGTGATGGTGTGACGCACATCTTCCACGCGGGCAAATGCAGAAATCACCAGCGAAAGCGGCGAGGTCATTTCGCGCTCTTCGCTACCTTCCTGCCAGCGGGTTTTCATCGACATAGAGTCTTTACCCACCGGGATAGTCAGGCCCAGCGCCGGGCAAAGCTCTTCGCCCACCGCTTTAACGGCTTCATACAGGCCCGCGTCTTCACCTGGATGACCTGCTGCTGCCATCCAGTTGGCGGAAAGTTTGATGCGTTTGATATCGCCAATCTGCGTTGCGGCAATGTTAGTTAACGCTTCACCAACCGCCAGACGAGCAGAGGCAGCGAAATCCAGCAGCGCAACCGGCGCACGTTCGCCAATCGCCATCGCTTCACCGTAGTAGCTGTCGAGGCTGGCGGTAGTGACTGCGCAGTTAGCGACCGGCACCTGCCACGGCCCCACCATCTGATCGCGCGCCACCATGCCGGTTACGCTGCGATCGCCGATGGTCACCAGAAAGGTTTTCTCCGCCACAGTCGGCAGATGTAACACACGTTTCACCGCGTCAGCGATGGTGATCCCTTCACGGGCCAGCGCGTCGCCTTTCGCTTTCAGCGTTTGCACATCGCGGGTCATCTTCGGCGTTTTGCCAAGCAGTACGTCGAGCGGTAGATCTATGGGTTGATTATCAAAATGACGATCGTGCAGAGAAAGATGTAATTCTTCGGTGGCCTCACCAATCACCGCGTACGGTGCGCGCTCACGCTTACACAGTTCGTCAAACAGCGGTAACTGATCGGCAGCAACTGCCAGCACGTAGCGTTCCTGGGATTCATTACACCAGATTTCCAGCGGGCTCATGCCCGGTTCGTCGCTCAGGATATCGCGCAGTTCAAATTTACCGCCGCGCCCGCCGTCGCTCACCAGCTCCGGCATGGCGTTAGAAAGACCGCCTGCGCCGACGTCGTGGATAAACAGAATCGGGTTCGCGTCGCCAAGCTGCCAGCAGCGGTCGATCACTTCCTGGCAACGACGTTCCATTTCCGGGTTATCGCGCTGAACGGACGCGAAATCGAGATCCGCGTCAGACTGGCCGGAGGCCATGGAAGAGGCCGCGCCGCCGCCAAGACCGATGTTCATTGCCGGGCCGCCGAGAACGACCAGTTTCGCACCGACGTTGATCTCGCCTTTTTGTACGTGATCGGCGCGAATGTTGCCGATCCCACCCGCCAGCATGATCGGTTTGTGATACCCGCGCAGCTCTTCGCCGTTGTGGCTGTTCACTTTTTCTTCATAGGTACGGAAGTAGCCGTTCAGTGCCGGACGACCAAATTCGTTGTTAAATGCCGCGCCGCCCAGCGGGCCTTCGGTCATGATATCCAGCGCAGTGACAATGCGCTCAGGCTTACCGAAATCTTCTTCCCACGGTTGTTCAAAGCCAGGAATACGCAGGTTGGATACGGAGAAACCGACCAGGCCAGCTTTCGGCTTCGCGCCGCGGCCGGTGGCACCTTCATCGCGGATTTCACCGCCGGAACCGGTAGCTGCGCCCGGCCACGGAGAAATCGCCGTTGGGTGGTTGTGGGTTTCTACTTTCATCAGGATGTGCGCCGGTTCCTGATGGAAGTCGTAGCGGCCCGTTTCGTGGTCAGCAAAGTAGCGGCCCACTTCGGAACCTTCCATCACGGCGGCGTTATCTTTATAAGCAGAAAGAACGTGATCCGGCGTGGTTTCGAAGGTATTTTTGATCATCTTGAACAGCGATTTCGGTTGCTGTTCACCGTCGATAATCCAGTCGGCGTTAAAAATTTTATGACGGCAGTGCTCAGAGTTCGCCTGGGCGAACATATACAGCTCGATGTCGTTCGGGTTACGACCCAGCTTTGTGAACGCATCCTGCAGATAGTCAATTTCATCTTCCGCCAGCGCCAGGCCAAGACGCAGGTTAGCGTCGATTAGCGCCTGACGGCCCTGCCCCAGCAAATCAACGCTGGTGACCGGAGTCGGTTGATGGTGTGCAAACAGCTGCTCTGCATCATCTAAAGCAGAAAAGACCGTTTCCATCATGCGGTCGTGCAGTTCAGCGGTCACCTGCTGCCATTGTTCATGGGTCAGCGTACCGGCTTCTATATAGTAAGCAACGCCGCGCTCAAGGCGGTTTACCTGTTGCAGCCCGCAGTTATGGGCGATATCGGTCGCTTTCGAAGACCAGGGAGAGATGGTACCAGGACGCGGGGTCACCAGCAGGAGTTTACCTTGCGGGGCGTGGCTGGCGAGTGCCGGGCCATATTTCAGCAGGCGTTCAAGTTGTGCGTGCTCATCATCGTTTAACGGCGCATTGAGGTCAGCAAAATGGACATACTCGGCGTAAATATTGTGAACCGGGAGCCTGGCAGCCTGAAAACGTGCCAGCAGTTTGTTGATTCGGAATGCCGACAATGCAGGCGAACCACGCAGAATTTCCATCATAAGTCTCTCGTCTTCTAAGCTTTCGGTGTACCCAAGGGGGGGAAACGGGCGTCATTATAAAGAATCTGATGCGCTGACGAAACCGTTTGCGTGGAAATAAAATCACCATTGTGAATTAGCAACGCGTGCCGCCAATGGCTGTAATAAGTTGCCAACTGGCGCTGGTTTACGCAAAATGCCGCTCATTTATGAGTAAACCTTTCACTATTATTACGTTTTTTCAAGCTGGGATGCGCACGACACAGAGAATTAACTAATTGAAAAAATTAAAGATTAATTATCTGTTCATCGGCATTCTGGCACTGCTGCTCGCGGTCGCTCTCTGGCCATCCATTCCCTGGTTTGGTAAAGCCGACAACCGTATCGCCGCCATTCAAGCGCGGGGAGAGTTGCGTGTGAGCACTATTCATACCCCACTGACTTATAACGAAATCAACGGGAAACCTTTTGGCCTGGATTACGAACTGGCGAAACAGTTTGCCGAGTACCTCGGCGTAAAACTGAAAGTGACCGTGCGGCAGAATATCAGCCAGCTGTTTGACGACCTCGATAACGGCAACGCCGATCTGCTGGCTGCAGGACTGGTTTATAACAGTGAGCGGGTAAAAAATTATCAGCCTGGCCCTACCTACTATTCCGTGTCACAACAACTGGTTTATAAAGTGGGTCAGTATCGCCCGCGTACGCTGGGCAATCTGACAGCGGAGCAACTTACCATCGCACCAGGCCATGTAGTGGTTAACGATCTCCAGACCCTGAAAGAAACAAAATTCCCGGAATTAAGCTGGAAGGTAGACGACAAAAAAGGCTCAGCAGAATTAATGGAAGATGTCATCGAAGGAAAACTCGATTACACCATTGCTGATTCTGTCGCCATCAGCCTGTTTCAGCGCGTTCACCCGGAACTCGCTGTAGCGCTTGATATCACCGACGAACAGCCGGTGACCTGGTTTAGCCGATTAGATGGCGATAATACCCTTTCTGCCGCTCTGCTCGACTTCTTCAACGAAATGAATGAAGACGGCACGCTGGCACGCATTGAAGAGAAATACCTGGGGCATGGCGATGATTTTGATTACGTCGATACGCGCACGTTTTTACGCGCCGTCGATACCGTACTGCCTCAGTTGAAACCGCTGTTTGAGAAGTACGCCGAAGAAATTGACTGGCGTTTGCTGGCCGCTATTGCTTATCAGGAATCGCACTGGGATGCGCAGGCCACTTCACCGACGGGCGTGCGCGGCATGATGATGTTAACCAAAAATACCGCGCAAAGCCTCGGCATTACGGATCGTACCGATGCCGAACAGAGCATCAGCGGCGGTGTGCGTTATTTGCAGGATATGATGAGTAAAGTGCCGGAAAGTGTGCCGGAGAACGAACGGATCTGGTTTGCCCTCGCCGCGTACAATATGGGCTATGCGCATATGCTGGATGCCCGCGCCCTGACGGCAAAAACTAAAGGTAATCCTGACAGTTGGGCTGACGTGAAACAGCGCCTGCCTTTACTTAGCCAGAAACCCTATTACAGCAAGCTGACTTACGGCTACGCACGTGGGCATGAAGCCTACGCTTATGTCGAAAATATTCGTAAGTATCAGATTAGCCTGGTGGGGTATCTGCAAGAGAAAGAGAAGCAGGCTACAGAAGCGGCGATACAACTGGCGCAGGATTATCCGGCAGTATCGCCAACGGAGCTGGGCAAAGAGAAATTTCCTTTTCTCTCGTTTCTTTCCCAGTCGTCATCAAACTATTTGACCCACTCTCCCTCTCTGCTGTTTTCCAGGAAAGGGAGTGAAGAGAAACAAAATTAATCCGTCGAGGATTGCGCTTTTTTCTGCGCTTTAATTTCCTGTCGGCGCATGCGAAAGAAGTCACTGAGCAACGCCGCGCACTCATCCGCCAGTATTCCTTCTGTAATTTCCACTCGGTGATTCATACCCGGATGGTGCAGCACATCCATTAAAGATCCCGCAGCGCCCGTTTTCGCGTCACGCGCACCAAAGACCACGCGACCAATGCGACTGTGGATCATTGCTCCGGCACACATTACACATGGCTCAAGCGTGACATACAATGTGGCGTCGATCAGACGATAATTTTGCATCACCAGACCGCCCTGCCGCAGAGCCATGATTTCTGCATGTGCGGTGGGATCATGTCGACCAATCGGACGATTCCAGCCTTCGCCAATAACACGATTGTTATGCACTAATACCGCGCCGACCGGCACTTCCCGCTCATCCCAGGCACGCTTCGCCAGCGTCAGCGCGTGACGCATCCAGTATTCGTGGCTAAATTCGACTTCAGACAAAAAGAAAACTCCGGTTATAAAAGCGCGGCGCATTATACACGGACGCTATGCTTTACTCTATTCCAGTTGCTGGAGTTCACCGCGCGGGGTTACCCGCCAACGATGCTGGCAGAAATAAAGCAGCGGGTTGTCCTGATTACTGTCGCTATAGCCACTGTACAGCCGCAGCGGCGTGCCGATTTTGCGCTCCAGTTGCGCGACCTTTTCATGTCCCAGACAACGCATCGTCAATACCCAACCACCATAGCCACGCTGAATTTGGCTGGCGATAAGATTAACCCGCGGCAGCCAGGGCGTATCGAAATAAACCGCTTCAACCAGCGGCTGCGGAGATCCTGTGATCAACCAAATATCCGCATCGGAACTTAACAGGTAGGTAGTCAAACGCTCCTGGACAAGCGGAAAAGCGGTAACATTGTCGCGAAACCAGTGCACAAAATCAGCCTGCAACGCCTGTAAACGCGCTTCACTGTGACCAAAAGTGCATCCCCAAAGAAGCAGACTCATCGGCCATCGTGCTGCACGACCTTTTATCAATAACGCGATGGCAATGACCGGCAACAACGGCAGGACAAGTAATGCATTCAGCGGTTGGCGACGCAGTAAATAACGCATAAAACTGCCGAACATATCCTGCTGATGCAATGTTCCATCTAAGTCAAAAAACACCACACGACGCTCGTGAGTTGCCAAACCATACTCCTCTGGACTGAAACATCCTGATTAATCTTCGCTACTACATAGCCTAACAGATAGATCATCACTTTTCCGGCAACAATCGACTGCATCATGGCTATCTGGAATTTTTAATTCATGGCAATTAGCAGCAATGGAATATAAAATTCACTCGCGTGTGTTTCATATTGCCTGTTGTCGCCATAATTTCATCGCGAGGAAAGATATGAACGGCTTACTTCGTATCCGTCAGCGTTACCAGGGGCTTGCCCAGAGTGATAAAAAACTGGCGGACTATTTGCTACTACAACCTGATACGGCGCGCCATTTAAGCTCTCAGCAACTGGCCAACGAAGCCGGAGTCAGTCAGTCCAGCGTCGTGAAGTTCGCGCAAAAACTCGGCTATAAAGGTTTTCCGGCATTGAAGTTGGCGTTGAGTGAAGCGCTGGCAAGCCAGCCGGAATCCCCTTCTGTGCCCATTCATAACCAAATCCGTGGTGATGATCCGTTACGGCTGGTCGGCGAAAAACTGATTAAAGAAAATACTGCCGCCATGTACGCAACGCTAAACGTTAATAGTGAAGAGAAACTGCATGAAGGCGTGGCAATGTTGCGCTCTGCGCGGCGGATAATTCTGACCGGTATTGGCGCTTCGGGTCTGGTGGCGCAAAACTTTGCCTGGAAGCTGATGAAGATTGGCTTCAATGCCGCCGCAGTGCGCGATATGCATGCGCTACTCGCCACAGTCCAGGCGTCGTCCCCTGACGATCTGTTATTAGCCATTTCCTACACTGGTGTACGACGCGAGTTAAACCTGGCGGCAGATGAGATGCTGCGAGTGGGCGGAAAAGTACTGGCGATTACCGGCTTTACTCCCAATGCCCTGCAACAACGCGCTTCTCACTGCCTGTATACCATTGCCGAAGAACAAGCGACAAACAGTGCTGCAATCTCTGCTTGTCACGCTCAGGGAATGTTAACGGATTTACTGTTCATTGCTCTGATTCAGCAGGATCTGGAGCTGGCACCAGAACGTATTCGTCATAGTGAAGCGCTGGTGAAAAAACTGGTTTGAGTAAAGAATGCGCGTATAATGCCCGCCCGGTTTGTGTTGTTTTGAGAGTTTCCTTATGGCGCTGTTAATCACTAAAAAATGCATCAATTGTGATATGTGTGAACCCGAATGCCCGAATGAGGCGATTTCAATGGGCGATCATATCTACGAGATTAACAGCGATAAGTGTACCGAGTGCGTAGGGCACTACGAGACACCAACCTGCCAGAAGGTGTGCCCGATCCCTAATACTATTGTGAAAGATCCGGCGCATGTCGAGACAGAAGAGCAGTTGTGGGATAAATTTGTGCTGATGCACCACGCGGATAAGATTTAATATTTTGCTCTGGAAGTAGAGTATTAAATATTTTACAGGAAAGCCTTAACGCCATTATATTTATTTAATTGATGACATTAGCATAATTATTCACCAAATGAATTTATATAATATCTGCCCAGACATTTATTATAATTATTAAAGGCGCGCCTGGCTGGTTAACCTGACGCGCCTTAAGTACGTTTCCTGGTGTTACAAGAACAGAAGGATCAGCTGTAAAACAGCAATGACGACTTTAATGACCCGTTTAATCAGGTATCGGCAATCAGTCATTCGTTTTTCCTTAAACAAGGAATGCAGCCGTTCAGATTAGCCCTTACATCTCCCCAAAACTGAACGTGCGAGTTATTGGAATCGAGTGCCGCACTCCACACCAGAGCTTTGACGACACCACTCGTTTCAATGGGGGAATTCAGTGGCATGGCGTAGAACACAGCAAAATATCCAATAACGACGCCGATTCTAATGTACTTATCAAAAAGCGGTCACGTTAATCTTTTCATCAATATCGATTTCTTCGTAAAGGCTCGAGTTTTTATGCTAAAGATTGCAAGTTGCTTGTACAGGATAACTAAATTGATCCATAATCATTGTTGTTGGAATCGTGTGCTGCACAAAATTAAAGTTGTAAAGTAAAACCCCCGTTCCTTACCAGTTCGGGGGTTTTACTTTTTAAAGAGAACGATATTATTTTAACTTTCGATAATTACCGTGGCACAAGCATAGTGGCGCTCATCTGCCAGCGTTACATGCATATTTACAACGCCGAGTTTTTCCGCCAGTTTTAACGCCTCACCCCATAGCCGCAACCGTGGTTTGCCGAGCTCATCGTTGAATACTTCAAACTGATTAAACGCCAGACCATTGCGGATCCCGGTGCCAAACGCTTTTGCTGCCGCTTCTTTCACAGCAAAACGCTTCGCCAGAAAACGCACTGGCTGGTGGTGCGTTTTCCAGATTTCCCATTCGTTATCGCTTAATACGCGGCGAGCCAGGCGCTCACCGGATCGGGCGATCACCGATTCAATGCGAGCGATCTCCACAATATCCGTACCTAAACCTAATATTGCCATTAGCCACGCGCTTCCAGCATCAAACGCTTCATTTCTGCCACCGCATCTTTCAGTCCGGTCATCACTGCACGACCAATAATGGCATGACCGATATTCAGTTCATGCATCTCAGGGATGGCGGCAATGGCTTTCACGTTGTGATAGGTCAGACCGTGACCAGCGTTAACTTTCAGACCGAGACTAGCGGCAAAGGTCGCGGCTTTGGCGATACGCGCCAGCTCTTGCGCCTGTTCGGCGTCAGTTTTGGCATCAGCATAGCAACCGGTGTGGATCTCGATGAACGGTGCGCCAACCTCTGCCGCGGCTTTGATCTGCTCTTCATCGGCGTCGATAAACAGAGAAACCTGAATCCCGGCATCCGCCAGACGTTTACAGGCATCGCGCATTTTGTCACGCTGCCCTGCGACGTCCAGGCCACCTTCGGTTGTGACTTCCTGGCGCTTTTCAGGTACCAGGCAGCAAAAATGCGGCTTTGTTTCAACGGCGATCGCCAGCATCTCTTCGGTCACCGCCATCTCCAGATTCATGCGGGTATCCAGCGTCTGACGCAGGATGCGCACGTCGCGGTCGGTAATGTGGCGACGATCTTCACGTAGATGCACGGTAATGCCATCCGCCCCCGCCTGCTCAGCAATAAACGCCGCCTGCACCGGATCCGGGTAAGCAGTACCACGTGCGTTACGCAGCGTTGCAATATGGTCAATGTTGACGCCTAACAGTAATTCAGCCATGACAATCCTCATCATTCATAATGTGTTTTCACCGTTCGCTTAGGCATAAACTGCCGGAACAGTTCCCTGCTCTTTAATGGTTTACCGCCAAGATACGGCTTAAGCGCCATGCGGGTAAAGCGTTTCGCGGCGCGTAGTGTGTCTGCGTCAGGAAATTCCCGCGCGTTTAACGCTTTTAACTGCCTTCCAGTGAACGTTTTATTGTCGATAACGACGCTTGCGATAAACCCTTTTTCTTCGCGATAACGATACGTCATGGTGTCATCTACCGGCTCGCCGCTACCCGCACAATGGGTAAAATTGACGCCATAACCCAGATGACCGAGCAGTGCCAGTTCAAAGCGGCGCAGCGCGGGTTCTGGCGTACCAGTGGCACCTGCAAGAGACTGAATGCAGTGCAAGTAATCGAAAAAGAGTTCTGAGAAGCGCGTCTCGTATTCCAGCACGCGGGAGAGAAGTTCGTTAATGTACAAACCACTGTAAAGGGTGATACCGCTTAATGGCAGCGCCAGCGAGACAGCTTCAGCACTGCGCAGCGTTTTGACTTCGCCACGCCCGCCGAAACGTAGCAAGAGAGGAGTGAAGGGCTGTAATGCACCTTTCAGAGTAGATCGTTTAGAGCGTGCGCCTTTGGCAACCAGACGCACGCGACCCGATTCCTCCGTGAAGACGTCCAGCATCAGGCTGGTTTCGCTCCACGGGCGACTATGCAGAACAAATGCGCGCTGCCAGCCTTCCATCGGAGTAACTCTTAAAGATCGTCAACGTAACCGAGACTGCGTAGTGCGCGTTCGTCATCAGCCCAGCCGGATTTCACTTTCACCCACAGCTCAAGGTGAACAGGCGCTTCGAACATTTCCTGCATGTCTTTACGCGCTTCAATTCCGATGGTTTTGATCTTGGCCCCTTTGTTGCCAATCACCATCTTCTTCTGTCCCTCACGCTCAACGAGAATCAAACCGTTGATATCATAACCACCGCGTTCGTTAGAGACGAAACGTTCGATCTCCACGGTCACGGAGTACGGCAGTTCAGCGCCGAGGAAACGCATCAGTTTTTCGCGGATGATTTCAGACGCCATAAAACGCTGTGAGCGATCGGTGATGTAATCTTCCGGGAAGTGATGGGTCGCTTCAGGCAGATGCTTACGCACGATTGCCGCGATAGTGTCGACATTCAGCCCGGTTTCGGCAGAGATCGGCACGATATCGAGGAAGTTCATCTGGCTTGCCAGGAACTGTAAATGCGGCAGCAGATCGGCTTTTTCCTGCACGTTATCCACTTTGTTCACCGCGAGGATTACCGGCGCTTTGCCATCGCGCAGTTTGTTGAGCACCATTTCATCGTCCGGCGTCCAGCGGGTGCCTTCAACGACAAAAATCACCAGCTCAACGTCGCCAATGGAACTGCTCGCCGCTTTGTTCATCAGGCGGTTAATGGCGCGTTTTTCTTCCATATGCAGGCCTGGGGTATCGACGTAGATCGCCTGATACGCGCCTTCAGTATGGATCCCCACAATGCGGTGACGAGTTGTCTGCGCCTTGCGGGAGGTGATGGAGATTTTCTGCCCCAACAATTTATTCAACAATGTGGATTTGCCAACGTTCGGACGTCCGACGATAGCAATAAATCCGCAGTAACTTTTATCGTTGCTCATTCCAGCTCCAGTTTTTTCAACGCCTGTTCGGCGGCAGCCTGCTCAGCCTTACGACGGCTTGAACCTGTGCCAACCACCGGTTCACTCAGGCCGCTGACCTGGCAGTGGATAGTAAATTCCTGATCGTGCGCCTCACCACGTACCTGGACTACCAGATAAGTCGGTAGCGGCAAATGGCGACCCTGCAAATATTCTTGCAAGCGCGTTTTCGGATCTTTTTGTTTATCGCCTGGGCTAATTTCGTCCAGACGGGTTTGATACCAGTTAAGGATTAATTTCTCGACGGTTTGAATGTCACTGTCGAGGAATACGCCACCAATTAATGCTTCGACGGTGTCGGCGAGAATAGATTCACGACGAAATCCACCGCTTTTAAGTTCACCTGGCCCTAAACGTAAGCACTCGCCTAACTCAAATTCGCGCGCCAGTTCAGCCAGCGTATTGCCACGAACCAGCGTGGCGCGCATCCGGCTCATATCGCCTTCATCCACGCGAGGAAAACGGTGATAAAGCGCATTGGCGATAACGTAGCTCAGAATAGAGTCGCCTAAAAATTCTAAACGCTCGTTATGTTTGCTGCTGGCACTACGATGGGTTAATGCCTGCTGCAACAGTTCCTGATGATTAAAAGTGTAGCCCAGCTTCCTTTGAAGCCGATTAATTACGATGGGGTTCATGCGATACCAATAAATAAATGCGTCAACAATTCAGCACACGAAACAGACCTGATATACATGGCTCTACTAACTGCTTCGCTGCAGTTTCAGTTTACCGGTATATGGGGACCAACGCTGTTTCGTGTGCCGTGGCAACCTGGAGGTGCCAACCTTAAACTTCGGGGGAATATTCTATACACAACGACGGGGGATGTCGTTAGCCACGGGAGATTTATCTCATAAATAATTCACGTTGTCGCCATAACGGCGACAACGTGAACGAAGATAAGCTATTAATGGATGCCGCCAATACGACTTAAGCGCACACCAGTCGGCCATTCGCCTTCTTGCTTATCGAAACTCATCCAGATAGCCGTTGCCCGACCTACCAGATTCGCTTCCGGCACAAAGCCCCAGTAACGGCTGTCCGCGCTGTTGTCACGGTTGTCACCCATCATGAAGTATTGGCCCGGTGGAACAATCCAGGTTGCCAGTTGTTGCCCTGGCTGCTGGTAATACATCCCTACCTGATCCTGGGCAATCGGCACTGTCAAAATACGGTGCGTCACATCACCCAGAGTCTCTTTACGCTCGGAAAGACGAATTCCATTTTCTTTGGTTTCGTTTTTCGGCACTTCAAAGAATCCGCTGGTTGCTTCCCCACCATTACGACGTGAGAAGGTCTGAACGAAATCGCTCGGTTCCACGTTTGAGTAGGTGACCGGCAGCGCGTTTTCACACGCCTGACCGGAGCTGCATCCCGGCTGAATCGTCAGCTCTTTTGAAACCGGATCGTAAGTGACTTTATCGCCCGGTAAACCCACCGCACGCTTGATGTAATCAAGCTTTGGATCTTCCGGGTATTTAAAGACCACAATATCGCCACGTTTCGGATGACCGGTTTCGATCAGCGTTTTCTGGTAGATAGGATCTTTAATGCCGTAAGCAAACTTTTCTACCAGAATAAAGTCACCGATTAACAGAGTCGGCATCATCGAACCTGACGGGATCTGGAACGGTTCATAAATAAACGAACGCACAATCAATACGATAGCCAGCACCGGAAAAACAGAAGCACCGGTTTCCAGCCAGCCAGGCTTCGGCGCAACTTTCTTCAGCGTTGCTTTATCCAGTGAGTCACCGACAGCCGCCTGCGCCGCTGCCTGACGTTCCCGCCGTTTAGGTGCGAAAAAGAATTTATCCACGCACCATAAAATGCCCGTCACCAGTGTGGCAATCACCAGAATCAGGGCAAACATATTCGCCATGCCAACTCCTAAGGGTTATTTGTTGTCTTTGCCGACGTGCAGAATGGCGAGGAACGCTTCCTGCGGCAGCTCGACGTTACCGATCTGCTTCATGCGTTTCTTACCTTCTTTCTGCTTCTGCAGCAGCTTTTTCTTACGGCTGATATCGCCGCCATAACATTTAGCCAGTACGTTTTTACGCAGCTGTTTCACGGTGGAGCGCGCAATGATGTGCGTACCAATCGCTGCCTGAATAGCGATATCAAACTGCTGGCGTGGGATCAGATCTTTCATCTTTTCCACCAGCTCGCGACCACGGTTTTGCGAATTATCACGGTGGGTGATCAGCGCCAGCGCATCAACACGTTCACCGTTGATTAATACGTCTACACGTACCATGTCTGACGCCTGGAAGCGTTTGAAGTTGTAATCCAGAGACGCATAACCACGCGAGGTAGATTTCAGGCGATCGAAGAAGTCGAGCACCACTTCAGCCATCGGGATCTCGTAGGTCAACGCCACCTGGTTACCGTGGTAAACCATGTTGGTTTGTACGCCACGTTTTTCTACGCACAGCGTAATAACGTTACCGAGATATGCCTGCGGCAATAGCATGTGACACTCTGCAATCGGCTCGCGCAGTTCATAGATGTTATTTACCGCTGGCAGCTTCGATGGGCTGTCGACGTAAATAACTTCTCTTGACGTGGTTTCAACTTCATACACTACGGTCGGCGCAGTGGTGATCAGATCCAGATCGTATTCACGTTCCAGACGTTCCTGAATGATCTCCATGTGCAGCAAGCCGAGGAAGCCGCAGCGGAAACCAAAGCCCAACGCGCTGGAGCTTTCCGGCTCATAGAACAGTGAGGCATCATTCAGGCTGAGTTTGCCCAGCGCGTCACGGAAGGCTTCATAGTCGTCAGAGCTTACCGGGAACAAGCCTGCGTAAACCTGCGGTTTGACTTTCTTAAAGCCAGGCAGCGCCTTTTCTGCCGGATTACGCGCCAGTGTTAAGGTATCGCCTACCGGTGCACCGTGGATGTCTTTGATCGCACATACCAACCAGCCAACTTCACCGCATTTCAGTTCAGTGCGGTCAACCTGCTTCGGCGTGAAAATACCCAGACGGTCAGCGTTATAGGTCTGCCCGGTACTCATGACTTTCACTTTGTCGCCCTTACGCAGGGTGCCGTTTTTAATACGGATAAGTGAAACAACGCCCAGGTAGTTGTCGAACCAGGAGTCGATAATTAGCGCCTGTAACGGGCCTTCCGGATCGCCTTCCGGCGGCGGAATATCGCGCACCAGACGTTCGAGAACGTCCTGCACACCAACGCCGGTTTTCGCTGAGCAGCGCACTGCGTCGGTGGCGTCGATACCAACGATATCTTCAATTTCTTCTGCTACGCGTTCAGGATCAGCTGCCGGCAGGTCAATCTTGTTCAGTACCGGCACTACTTCGAGATCCATTTCCATCGCGGTGTAGCAGTTTGCCAGGGTTTGCGCTTCTACGCCCTGCCCGGCGTCGACCACCAGCAATGCACCCTCACAGGCAGCCAGCGAACGGGAAACTTCATAGGAGAAGTCTACGTGGCCCGGGGTGTCGATAAAGTTAAGCTGATAGGTTTCGCCGTCAGACGCTTTGTAATCCAGCGTCACGCTTTGCGCTTTGATGGTAATGCCACGCTCACGCTCAAGATCCATGGAATCGAGAACCTGCGCCTCCATTTCACGGTCAGACAGGCCACCGCAGATCTGGATAATACGGTCAGACAGCGTCGATTTACCGTGGTCAATGTGAGCTATGATCGAAAAGTTACGTATATTCTTCATAAAGTATGATTATTGTGCCTTAATGCCCGGTTAACCAGGCTTTTAGAAGTCGCTGTTCTGAGCTTAACGTCTGTATTAATAGAAACGCCGCATTCTACACTACAACATTGAGGCGAGGAAATGTTCATACGGTATGGATTGTGGTATCTGGAAACGTCCTCGCATTTGTTATGCAAAATGCAACAAAGCCAGTGAAATCACTGGCTCGCGTCTTCCGAAGATGTTTCAAATCGCACAAGGCCTGGCGGCAATGCCACGCTTAAGATGATCGGTTGCCATTCCGCCCGGGCAGCAAACTTTCGCGAGTAGCCGCGTGCAATCAGGAATCCACCAACGCCGCCGAGAATCGCACCGCATAATGCTGCAATATCTGAAGCAAAGAGTAGCTGAAATAACGAAGCGATGAGGAATAATCCCACCAACGGCGACATATAAACCAGTAATGCGGAGCTAAGCAGGCTGCCTTCGGTGATTCCTAATTCCACTTTTTGCCCCGGCACTAACGGTTCATCACAGGGTACGACAATGGTATGCGTGGTTTGTGGGCCAAGTTTATTCAGCACGCGGCTACCGCAACCGACACGGGAAGCACAGCTGCTGCATGAGGCTTTAACATCACAACTGACCAGCGCCTGCCCGTTTTGCCAGGAGACGACAGTAGCCCACTCTTTGATCATTGCGCTGCCCCAAACTTAATATTCTCGGCAATGCGTTTCGCCGTTTGCGGCGGCAGTTCGCCGACAATGGTGATTTCGGCGTTATCACGTACGCTTGTACTGACGGTTCTGCGTCCGGTGCGCAACATCTGATCGGTGCTCGATGGCGTAGCGCGGTTAACGTTTACCGAGAAGCTGAATAATCCGTCGGAATAGAGACGTGATTCGATAGGCATGTTGTCCATCGTCGGTAACGGACGTCGGCTGCTGGAAACCTCACTAAACCCCTGTGGCAACCAGGTTGGCGTCCAGCTGAATTTAGCTTTTTCACCTACAGGAACAGAAAGCAGCGGCGGCAGATTTGCTTTCGCCAGCGTCTGCATACTGCTGCTGATATCCTGATTGACATTAAAAGCAATCACGCGAAATTGTTCCAGCGTTTCACCATCGCGATCAAGGAGATCAACCCTCATCGGTAATTTCGATTCGGTGTCCATCCACACGATGTAGCTGTAGCGTGTGCCATCACGGGCCACCACGCGAATGACTTCGCAAAGACGATCAGCAATACGCGTGCGTCCCACGGAGATAAAGTCGTAGTAAGGAGAAAGGCGTTTGAAATCGGTATAGATGAGCGATGGCAGAGAATCAACAATGTAATCGCCATTAAGCGTGAACGGTTCAAGGCCCGGTTCAAAGTAGCTGATTTCATTGCCGCGCTGTACCACTTCCCGGCGCGGGCCATCCATTTGCAACAATTGTGCAAGAGGACGGTTATCGAGGCGTGCATGTCGATAACGCAGAGACTCAACACCCTGTTTATTGATGCTGATGAATGACAGCTCGTAATTCAGTGACTGACTGGCCAGGTTCATCTGCTGTAATAACGCCCCGGACGCGGGAGTGGCCGAGGCGTTAGCAGAGAATAACAGGCTACCTGTCACTAATGACATGGCAAACCAAAGTTGCTTCATTACTGCGATTGCGTTCCTAAAGTTTGAATTCCTGGCACCTGTACAGCGGCTTGCTGGGTTTGGGCCTGCTCAAACTGAAGCTGTTCAGAGTGGAGTCGGCGTTGCAGTTCGTAATCCTGCAACATTGCATTAATGCGACGACGCTGCTCCTGTACCTGCTGCTGTTGACCATTGTTGGCGGTCGCTTCAGAAGGTACTCCCAGGCTAACCGGGCTGGCTTTACCCATCATCGGCAGTGTATTAAATACTGGCGTTTCGGGCTGCTGGGACGTTTCAGATTGCCCATTATAGTGCTGGACGCCAACGATAACTGCAAGCGATACGCATGCTGCTACGCCCATTTGGGTAAGCTGTGCTGCCCATGGACGTACTTTCTGCCAGAATGGCATTTTCTGCCATTGATGCGGCGCAGGCTGGGCCTCTGGGATCAGTGTCGCCGGTTGACGTACTGGCTCTTCTTCAATGGCGGCCATTACGCGTGAAGAGATATCGAAATGGAGCACCTCGGGAGTATCACCCCGCATTGAGTCACGGATTAAGTGATAGCTTTCCCAGGTTTTCTGCATTTCTGGGTTATGAGCCAGTTCGTTAAGCAGCTCACTATCCAGCGTTTCGCCATCCATTAAAGCGGAAAGTTGTTCTTTCTGCATGCCTAATACCCTTATCCAGTATCCCGCTATCGTCAACGCCTGATAAGCGGTTGAACTTTGTTATCAATAGCTTCCCTCGCTCGGAAGATACGTGAACGCACCGTACCTACCGGACAATCCATGATAGCGGCTATCTCTTCATAGCTCAGGCCATCCAGCTCCCGCAAGGTTATTGCCATGCGTAAATCTTCCGGGAGGGACTCAATAGTTCGGAAAACTATCTGTCTCAGTTCTTCTGACAACATTAAGTTCTCAGGGTTCGAAATTTCTTTCAACGCGCCGCCACTTTCGAAGTTTTCAGCTTCAATGGCATCCACATCACTGGAAGGTGGACGGCGTCCCTGAGCAACCAGGTAATTTTTCGCTGTATTTACAGCAATCCGATACAGCCATGTATAAAAAGCGCTATCTCCCCGGAACGAATCCAGCGCACGATAGGCTTTAATAAAAGCTTCTTGTACCACATCGGGAACATCACCCGACGGCACATAGTGGGAAACCAGACTCGCCACTTTATGCTGATAGCGCACTACCAGTAAGTTAAAGGCTTTCTGATCTCCCTTCTGGACCCGTTCAACCAGGACCTGGTCCGTTAACTGCTCGCTCATCCGAGGTAAAGTCTCCCCAAACCAAATTTCCACGCGCTATCGAAACGCCACTCCATTAGCTGCAATTTGAGCAAGCAAAGGGTTAGAGTGTCTCGTTTTTGTAAAGTTCCGTAACGCATCTGTTTTTGTTTGTCATGCTGTAGACGGATCATTATCTATCATTATAAGTCTACAGAATCTGAACATCGCATTATCTGTGTAGAAATGCCCATTTAACTGCCTGAAGAGTAACCCAACGGCCTTTTTATTTCACCACCTAATCCTTCGCCAGCCAGTAACTTCTCGTTTTCTCGTCGCCGTGATTCGGTCTGTTTAGCCTCTGTAACAAAAATTAAAATAGCAGGTGTTTAATCGCACAACATGATGCTATGCTGACCAAACCGTGTTTAGTAAATTAAACAAAGAAAATGAATACTCTCCCTGAACATTCATGTGACGTGTTGATTATCGGTAGCGGCGCTGCCGGGCTTTCACTGGCGCTACGTCTGGCTGATCGGCATCATGTCATCGTTCTAAGTAAAGGCCCAGTCACGGAAGGTTCAACATTTTATGCCCAGGGCGGAATTGCCGCCGTGTTTGATGAAACTGACAGCATTGATTCGCATGTGGAAGACACAATGATTGCCGGTGCTGGTATTTGTGATCGCCATGCAGTTGAATTTGTCGCCAGCAATGCACGTTCTTGTGTGCAATGGTTAATCGACCAGGGGGTGTTGTTTGATACCCACGTTCAATCGAATGGCGAAGAAAGCTACCATTTGACCCGTGAAGGTGGACATAGTCACCGACGAATTCTTCATGCTGCGGACGCCACCGGTAAAGAAGTAGAAACCACACTAGTGAGCAAGGCGCAGAACCATCCGAATATTCGCGTGCTGGAGCGCAGCAACGCGGTTGATCTAATTGTTTCTGACAAAATTGGCCTGCCGGGCACGCGACGAGTTGTTGGCGCGTGGGTATGGAACCGAAATAAAGAAACAGTGGAAACCTGCCACGCAAAAGCAGTGGTGCTGGCAACCGGCGGTGCGTCAAAAGTTTACCAGTACACTACCAATCCGGATATTTCTTCTGGCGATGGTATTGCTATGGCGTGGCGCGCGGGCTGCCGGGTCGCCAATCTCGAATTTAATCAGTTCCATCCTACCGCGCTGTATCATCCGCAGGCACGCAATTTTCTGTTAACGGAAGCACTGCGCGGCGAAGGCGCTTATCTCAAGCGACCGGATGGCACGCGTTTTATGCCTGATTTTGACGAGCGCGGCGAACTGGCTCCGCGCGATATTGTCGCTCGTGCTATTGATCACGAAATGAAACGCCTCGGCGCAGATTGTATGTTCCTCGATATCAGCCATAAGCCCGCCGATTTTATTCGTCAGCATTTCCCGATGATTTATGAAAAGTTATTGGGACTGGGGATTGATCTCACGAAAGACCCTGTGCCGATTGTGCCTGCTGCACACTATACCTGCGGTGGTGTAATGGTTGATGATCATGGGCGTACGGACGTCGAAGGTTTGTACGCCATTGGCGAAGTGAGTTATACCGGCTTACACGGCGCTAACCGCATGGCCTCAAATTCATTACTGGAGTGTCTGGTTTACGGCTGGTCGGCGGCGGAGGATATTACCAGGCGTATGCCCTATGCCCACGACGTCAGTACGTTACCGACGTGGGATGAAAGCCGTGTTGAGAACCCTGACGAACTGGTGGTGATTCAGCATAACTGGCACGAGCTACGTCTGTTTATGTGGGATTACGTCGGCATTGTGCGCACAACGAAACGTCTGGAACGCGCCCTGCGGCGGATCAATATGCTTCAGCAGGAAATAGACGAATACTACGCCCATTTCCGCGTATCAAATAATTTGCTGGAGCTGCGTAATCTGGTACAGGTTGCCGAGTTGATTGTTCGCTGTGCGATGGTGCGCAAGGAGAGCCGGGGGCTGCATTTCACGCTGGATTACCCGGAGTTGCTCACTCACTCTGGCCCATCGATCCTTTCCCCCAACAACCTTTACATAAACAAATAAAAAGCCTGGGTCAGCGCCGTATACGCTTCGGAATAGCTCTGGTCTGGCCCACGAATCACTAAGCGATCGCTATAGCATTCTCCCGCCTGTGGGGAGAATGCCAGCAGCACCCGATGCGGCTGTCGCGTTTCGTTTTCCGCCACATCCGTCCGTAAACGTAAATGCCAGCCCATTCTTAATGCCAGTTCAGTAAAACCATTACCAATCTGCTCTGGCAACACCACGCAAAAAAATCCCTCTTCAGTAATGCACTCCGCCGCGCAGGTTAGCAACGATTGATGATCAAGCGTAGTGGTATAGCGTGCCTGTTCCCTCTGCGGCGTAGCGCACTCAACGCCCTGCTGATAATAAGGCGGGTTACTGATGATTAAATCAAAGCGTGCTGTCTGCTGTGTGATCCACTGCTGAATATCCGCCGGATAGATATTAATCCGCTCTGCCCACGGGGACTGGTTGATATTTTCCTGCGCCTGAGTCGCAGCTTCACTTTCCAGTTCAACGGCATCAATCATCACGCTGTCATCGGTTCGCTGCGCCAGCATTAATGCCAGCAACCCGCTACCCGCGCCGATATCAAGGCAACGTTTTACCCCAGCCACCGGTGCCCATGCGCCCAGCAAAATGCCATCCGTTCCCACTTTCATCGCACAGCGATCGTGAGCAACAAAAAACTGTTTAAAAGTAAATCCATTACGACGAAGCACGGATGTAGACTGTGACATGAAAATAAAACCTTGCAGGAAAAACGGCGATAGCACCGGGTGAGAACAATACCCGAGAAGCGATATCCATACAAACAGATGAAGATTGCAGCCGTAACGTCTATAATCAGCGCCCCACACAGAGGTAGAACATGACTGTAACGACTTTTTCCGAACTTGAACTCGACGAAAGCCTGCTGGAAGCCCTCCAGGATAAAGGTTTCACTCGCCCGACCGCCATTCAGGCTGCCGCCATTCCGCCTGCGCTCGATGGCCGTGATGTACTCGGTTCTGCGCCGACAGGCACCGGTAAAACGGCGGCGTATCTGCTGCCAGCGTTGCAGCACCTGCTCGATTTCCCCCGAAAGAAATCCGGTCCGCCGCGTATTTTGATCCTCACCCCGACTCGCGAACTGGCGATGCAGGTGGCCGATCATGCCCGCGAACTGGCGAAACATACGCATCTGGATATCGCCACCATCACCGGCGGCGTAGCCTATATGAACCACGCGGAAGTATTCAGCGAAAACCAGGATATCGTGGTTGCCACGACCGGACGTCTGCTGCAATACATAAAAGAAGAGAACTTCGATTGCCGCGCGGTTGAAACGCTGATCCTCGACGAAGCAGACCGTATGCTGGATATGGGTTTTGCTCAGGATATCGAACATATTGCAGGCGAAACGCGCTGGCGTAAACAGACCCTGCTCTTCTCGGCAACGCTTGAAGGCGATGCCATTCAGGATTTTGCCGAGCGTCTGCTTGAAGATCCGGTGGAAGTTTCTGCGAATCCATCCACCCGTGAGCGCAAAAAGATTCATCAGTGGTATTACCGTGCTGATGATCTTGAGCATAAAACCGCATTACTGGTGCATCTGTTAAAACAACCGGAAGCGACCCGCTCAATTGTATTTGTGCGTAAGCGTGAGCGTGTGCATGAACTGGCAAACTGGTTGCGCGAAGCGGGCATCAACAACTGCTATCTCGAAGGTGAGATGGTACAAGGCAAGCGTAACGAAGCGATCAAGCGTCTGACCGAAGGTCGCGTAAACGTACTGGTTGCCACCGATGTTGCCGCGCGCGGTATCGACATTCCGGATGTCAGCCATGTCTTTAACTTCGATATGCCACGCAGTGGCGATACTTATTTACACCGTATCGGACGTACTGCTCGCGCTGGTCGTAAGGGAACCGCGATTTCACTGGTTGAAGCTCATGACCATCTGCTGCTGGGCAAAGTAGGCCGCTATATTGAAGAGCCAATTAAAGCTCGCGTTATTGATGAGTTACGCCCGAAAACGCGTGCGCCAAGCGAAAAGCAGACCGGCAAGCCATCGAAGAAAGTACTGGCTAAACGTGCCGAGAAGAAAAAGGCTAAAGAGAAAGAGAAGCCACGGGTGAAAAAACGCCATCGCGATACTAAAAATATTGGTAAGCGACGCAAACCAAGCGGAACAGGCGTACCGCCACAAACGACAGAAGAGTAATCTCAATGCCGGGTTTAAGCCCGGCATTATTTTTATCCCAACAAAAAACACTCTTCAACACACTGAATAAAAGTGTGCATCGCCGGGCGGACCGCTTTCCCGGCATGGTGAGCGCACATTGCCGTAATGGTCTGCGACTGTTCGCCAAAAGGCAATTCGATTAATTCTCCGCACTCCAACTCTTTTGCCACCGTGATCCGCCGCTGGCGCAGCGTGCTCTCAAATATCTACCGGAAGACACATTGCGGTTCGTTGATAATAAAGCTACAGGCGTTATATCTTCCCGGCTCAGTAAAATCGACATCTGCAATTTGCGGTGAAGCCACCAGCGCCAGCGATTGTTTCGCCAGTATGGTCGCCAGTCAAATACCGTGCTTGCACTGTTGCTGGTCTATTGCGCGGTTCGTATTTTCTATTAATAAACAAAAAAAAGCGGAAGAGGTCGCCCTCTTCCGCTTAGTAACTTGCTACTTAAACCTTACAGGCTTTCAGTAAAGGTACGAGCGATAACATCGCGCTGCTGTTCCGGAGTCAGAGAGTTAAAGCGAACTGCATAACCGGATACACGGATGGTCAGCTGCGGATATTTTTCCGGATGCTTAACTGCATCTTCCAGAGTTTCACGACGCAGAACGTTTACGTTCAGGTGCTGACCACCTTCAACGCGAACTTCTGGTTTAACTTCTACTGGAACTTCACGGTATTCAATGTCACCCAGTTTGCTTACTGCAACCACTTCGTCTTCTGCAAAACCTGCTTTCGCAACGATGCAACGCGCTTCGCCTTTTTCGCTGTCCAGCAGCCAGAAAGAGTTCAGCAGATCGTCGTTAGCAGCTTTAGTAATCTGGATACCTGTAATCATATGATGCCTCCCCGGCAAAATTATTTGATTTGTTTAGCCTGTCGCGGCCAATTGGTAAAACCATTGTTGCTTGAGTGTATATATACTCCTCAAACACCCTTGATTCTTTGATTTAAATCAACAAAAACCACACATCAAGTGTGGTCGCAAATGGATTTTATTGTTTTACATCAACTTATACGGGTGTGAAATTTTACCAATTTACATTTTTTTGCACTCATTAAAGTCTAAAAAATGAGCCTGGTTTTGTTCTGTAGAAAGAAGCAGTTAAGCTAGGCGGATTGAAAATTCGCAGGAGAGCGAGATGGCTAACGAATTAACCTGGCATGACGTGCTGGCTGAAGAGAAGCAGCAACCCTATTTTCTTAACACCCTTCAGACCGTCGCCAGCGAGCGGCAGTCCGGCATCACTGTCTATCCGCCACAAAAAGATGTCTTTAACGCGTTCCGCTTTACAGAGCTGGGGGACGTTAAAGTGGTGATTCTCGGCCAGGATCCCTATCACGGACCGGGACAGGCGCATGGTCTGGCATTTTCCGTTCGTCCCGGAATCGCCATTCCTCCATCATTACTGAATATGTATAAAGAGTTGGAAAATACTATTCCTGGCTTTACCCGCCCTGGTCATGGCTATCTTGAGAGCTGGGCGCGTCAGGGCGTTTTGCTGCTCAATACCGTCTTGACGGTTCGCGCAGGTCAGGCGCATTCCCACGCCAGCCTCGGTTGGGAGACCTTCACCGACAAAGTCATCAGCCTGATTAACCAGCACCGCGAAGGCGTGGTGTTTTTGTTGTGGGGATCACATGCGCAAAAGAAAGGGGCGATTATAGATAAGCAACGCCATCACGTACTGAAAGCGCCGCATCCATCGCCGCTTTCTGCACATCGTGGATTCTTTGGCTGCAATCATTTTGTGCTGGCAAATCAGTGGCTGGAACAACGTGGCGAGAAACCGATTGACTGGATGCCAGTATTACCGGCAGAGAGTGAGTAAATTTGAGGGAAAACGCCGGATGGCAGAATTTCCACCCGGCTGATTTATCAGGCTTTGTTCTGACGCCACCATTCGCCAAGCAAAACGCCGGTTGCAACAGAGATATTCAGCCCGGCAACATTCCCAGTTCCGTCAATCTTCACGCGCAAATCGTTCGGATCGCGTGCGGCATCCGGTAACCCTTCATATTCCTGACCCAGCACCAGCACCATTTTCTCTGGCAGACTGGTTTTGAACAGCGGTTTACCCTGCTCGCTGGAGGTGGTCACTACGGTGTAACCCGCCTGGCGGAAGTCATCCAGCACGTTAACAATGTTGTCGCCAGTAATCGGCTGGACATGCTCTGCACCGCCTTCTGCGGTACGAATAGCCGCACCGGATTCCAGCAACGCCGCATCCTGCACCACAACGCCTTTCACGCCGAAGTGTGCGCAACTGCGCATCATGCCGCCCAGGTTATGCGGGTTAGATTCGTTTTCCAGTGCCAGTACACAATCCTGCGCACCTGCCTGACTTACCCACTGCTGCACGGTTGTACCGTTACGCTTTTTGATCAGGAAGCAAACGCCGCCGTGATGTTCCGTGCCTGACGCTTTGGTCAGTTCCGCTTCATCCACCACATGATACGCTTTGCGGTTTGCCGCCATCCAGCGCAATGCTTCTTTAAAACGTGGCGTTACGCTCTGAATAAACCAGGCGCGAACAATCGCTTCGGGGCGGCTCTGGAACAGTGCCTGACAGGCGTTTTCGCCGTAGACGCGGGTTTCTTCCGCACGCTGACGACGCAACACTTCCGGATCAATAAAACTTTTACCACTGATACCACCGTGATCGGCCTTTTCCGGCGTCTCATCACCCGGCGCGCGGGAAACTGTGCGCCACGGCGACTCTTCCCACTTGCGGTCACGGGGCTGACTCTGTTTGTCATCGCGGGCGGGGCGACGGCCACCGTCAGCACGAGATTTTCCTGGACGCCCGCCCCCTTTCCCGGTACGCGGGTTGTGGGTACGTTTATCAGAATCATCATCACTGCGGACATACATCACTTTGACCTTGCCGCTTTTACCTTTCATTTCATCGTTCATGCTTTTCTCCACCAGCGCTGCGCGAAGCGCGCAGATTACCCGAAGTGCGCGCGGTTCGCCATGATTTCGTACCAAAGCCTGCGACTATCATACCTATTGAATAAAACAGATTGTTGTCTGGAACAATGTCCCCGATAATATGTAACATATTAGAAACATACCGGCGTCGTTGCCGATAAGTCTCCTTACTCATCCCGAGGTTAGTTATGAATACCGTTTGTACCCATTGTCAGGCCATCAATCGCATTCCCGACGATCGGATCGAAGATGCGGCAAAATGCGGACGCTGCGGTCACGACTTGTTTGACGGAGAGGTGATTAATGCGACCGGTGAAACGCTCGACAAATTGCTGAAAGATGATCTGCCTGTGGTGATCGACTTCTGGGCACCGTGGTGCGGCCCCTGCCGTAATTTCGCACCCATTTTTGAAGATGTCGCGCAAGAGCGTAGCGGTAAAGTGCGCTTTGTGAAAGTGAATACCGAAGCTGAACGTGAATTAAGCAGCCGCTTTGGAATTCGTAGCATACCGACGATCATGATTTTCAAAAACGGTCAGGTTGTCGACATGCTTAATGGCGCAGTACCGAAAGCGCCGTTCGACAGCTGGCTGAACGAATCTCTTTAATCTTACCGGGGCGCATCTTGTGCCCCGTTTTCTCCTCTGCGACAATGGCGTTTTTTCGACGCTCTCTTATGACCGAAAACGCTGTTCTCCAGTTACGCGCCGAGCGTATTGCGCGCGCAACACGTCCTTTTCTTGCCCGCGGTAATCGCGTTCGTCGCTGCCAACGCTGTCTTTTGCCAGAGAAATTATGTCTCTGTTCGACAATTACTCCAGCGGAAGCAAAAAGTCGCTTTTGTTTGCTGATGTTCGACACCGAGCCAATGAAGCCCAGTAACACCGGGCGTCTGATTGCCGATATCTTGCCAAATACCGTCGCGTTTCAATGGTCCCGTACCGACCCCTCGCAGGATTTGCTGGCTCTGGTACAAAACCCGGATTATCAACCGGTGGTGGTCTTCCCTGCCTCATATGCTAATGAACAACGGGAAGTGATTTTTACACCACCTGCCGGTAAGCCACCGCTGTTTATCATGCTCGATGGTACCTGGCCGGAAGCTCGCAAGATGTTTCGTAAAAGTCCGTATCTGGATAATCTTCCCGTCATTTCCGTCGATCTTTCCCGGCTATCTGCCTATCGCCTGCGTGAAGCCCAGGCTGAAGGCCAATACTGCACTGCCGAAGTTGCCATCGCACTGTTAGATATGGCCGGCGATACCGAAGCGGCGGCAGGTCTAGGCGAGCATTTCACCCGCTTTAAAACACGCTATCTGGCAGGAAAAACGCAACATCTGGGTAGCATCACAGCAGAACAGTTAGAAAGCGTTTAAAATCATTCGGTCACTTCTGCGGGAGACCGATATGAGTCAGCGAGGACTGGAAGCATTACTGCGACCAAAATCGATTGCGGTAATTGGCGCATCGATGAAACCCAATCGCGCAGGTTACCTGATGATGCGTAACCTGCTGGCGGGGGGATTTAACGGGCCGGTACTCCCGGTGACGCCTGCCTGGAAAGCGGTGTTGGGTGTGTTGGCCTGGCCGGATATTGCCAGCCTGCCCTTTACACCCGATCTTGCGGTTTTATGTACCAATGCCAGCCGCAATCTTGCTCTTCTGGAAGAGCTCGGCGAGAAAGGCTGTAAAACCTGCATTATTCTTTCCGCCCCGGCATCGCAACACGAAGATCTCCGCGCCTGCGCCCTGCGCCATAACATGCGTCTGCTGGGGCCAAACAGTCTGGGATTACTGGCCCCCTGGCAAGGCCTGAATGCCAGCTTTTCGCCTGTGCCGATTAAACGCGGCAAGCTGGCGTTTATTTCGCAGTCTGCCGCCGTCTCCAATACCATCCTCGACTGGGCACAACAGCGGGAAATGGGCTTTTCCTACTTTATTGCTCTCGGCGAAAGCCTGGATATCGACGTTGATGAATTGCTCGATTATCTGGCGCGCGACAGCAAAACCAGTGCAATCCTGCTCTACCTCGAACAATTAAGTGATGCGCGACGTTTTGTTTCGGCTGCACGTAGCGCCTCACGTAATAAACCGATTCTGGTGATTAAAAGTGGACGTAGCCCGGCGGCGCAACGACTACTGAACACCACGGCAGGAATGGATCCTGCTTGGGATGCAGCTATTCAGCGCGCCGGTTTGTTGCGAGTACAGGATACCCACGAGCTGTTTTCGGCAGTCGAAACCCTTAGCCATATGCGCCCGCTACGTGGAGAGCGGCTGATGATTATCAGCAACGGTGCAGCACCTGCCGCACTGGCGCTGGATGCCTTATGGTCACGCAATGGCAAGCTGGCAACGCTAAGCGAAGAAACCTGCCAGAAGCTACGCGATACGCTGCCAGAACATGTAGCAATCTCTAACCCGCTCGATCTGCGCGATGACGCCAGCAGTGAGCATTATATTAAAACGCTGGATATTCTGCTCCACAGTCAGGATTTTGATGCGCTGATGGTTATTCATTCGCCCAGCGCCGCTGCTCCCGCAACAGAAAGCGCGCATGCATTAATTGAAGCGGTAAAGCATCATCCCCGCAGCAAGTATGTTTCTCTGCTGACGAATTGGTGCGGCGAGCACTCCTCGCAAGAGGCACGACGTTTATTCAGCGAAGCCGGGCTGCCGACCTACCGCACCCCGGAAGGAACCATCACCGCTTTTATGCATATGGTGGAGTACCGGCGTAATCAGAAGCAACTACGCGAAACGCCGGCGTTGCCCAGCAATCTGACCTCTAATACCGCAGAAGCGCATCTTCTGTTGCAACAGGCGATTGCCGAAGGGGCTACGTCGCTTGATACCCATGAGGTTCAGCCCATCCTGCAAGCGTATGGCATGAACACGCTCCCCACCTGGATTGCCAGCGATAGCACCGAGGCTGTGCATATTGCCGAACAGATTGGTTATCCGGTGGCGCTGAAATTGCGTTCGCCGGATATTCCACATAAGTCGGAAGTTCAGGGCGTCATGCTCTACCTGCGTACAGCTAATGAAGTCCAGCAAGCCGCAAATGCTATTTTCGATCGCGTAAAAATGGCCTGGCCGCAGGCGCGTATCCACGGCCTGCTGGTACAAAGTATGGCTAACCGTGCTGGCGCTCAGGAGTTGCGAGTAGTGGTTGAGCACGATCCGGTTTTCGGACCGTTGATCATGCTGGGCGAAGGCGGTGTGGAGTGGCGTCCTGAGGATCAAGCCGTCGTCGCACTACCGCCGCTGAACATGAACCTGGCACGTTATCTGGTCATTCAGGGGATCAAAAGTAAAAAGATTCGTGCACGTAGTGCGCTACGCCCGCTGGATGTGGCGGGATTAAGCCAGTTACTGGTGCAGGTTTCTAACTTGATTGTCGATTGTCCGGAGATTCAGAGGCTGGATATTCATCCTTTGCTGGCTTCCGGCAATGAATTTACCGCGCTTGATGTCACGCTGGATATCGCTCCGTTTGAAGGCGATAACGAGAGTCGCCTGGCAGTCCGCCCTTATCCACATCAGCTGGAAGAATGGGTAGAATTGAAAAACGGCGAACGTTGCTTGTTCCGCCCGATTTTGCCAGAAGATGAGCCACAGCTTCAGCAATTCATTTCGCGAGTCACCAAAGAAGATCTTTATTACCGCTACTTTAGCGAGATCAACGAATTTACCCATGAAGATTTAGCCAACATGACGCAGATCGACTACGATCGGGAAATGGCGTTTGTAGCGGTACGACGTATTGATCAAACGGAAGAGATCCTCGGCGTCACGCGTGCGATCTCCGATCCTGATAACATCGATGCCGAATTTGCCGTGCTGGTTCGCTCGGATCTCAAAGGGTTAGGCTTAGGTCGACGCTTAATGGAAAAGTTGATTACCTATACGCGAGATCACGGACTGCAACGTCTGAATGGTATTACGATGCCAAACAATCGTGGCATGGTGGCGCTGGCCCGCAAGCTCGGGTTTAACGTTGATATCCAGCTCGAAGAGGGGATCGTTGGGCTTACGCTAAATCTTGCCCAGCGCGAGGAATCATGAGTAAGGTACTGGAAATGTTGACCACTTAATCGGGACTGGTGTTATTATTGCCCGCTTATGTCGTCTGCATTGCACAGAGGACCCTTCAATGAACAGAGAAGAAATGCACTGTGATGTTGTCAAAATTTAAGCGTAATAAACATCAACAACACCTTGCCCAACTACCCAAGATTTCTCAATCAGTTGATGATGTCGATTTCTTTTACGCTCCCGCCGACTTCCGGGAGACGCTGCTGGAAAAAATAGCCAGCGCGAAGCAGCGCATTTGCATTGTCGCCCTGTATCTCGAACAGGATGACGGTGGCAAAGGCATTCTGAACGCGTTGTATGAGGCTAAACGGCAGCGTCCGGAACTGGATGTGCGGGTGCTGGTCGACTGGCATCGTGCACAACGTGGACGCATTGGTGCTGCGGCATCTAACACTAACGCTGACTGGTACTGCCGCATGGCACAGGAAAATCCGGGCGTAGATGTTCCAGTTTATGGCGTTCCAATCAATACCCGTGAGGCCCTTGGTGTTCTGCACTTTAAAGGCTTTATCATTGACGATAGCGTACTTTATAGCGGTGCCAGCCTGAACGATGTTTACCTGCATCAGCACGATAAATATCGCTACGACCGTTATCATCTGATCCGTAACCGTAAGATGTCAGACATTATGTTCGAATGGGTTACACAGAATATAATGAATGGTCGCGGCGTTAATCGTCTGGATGATGTTAATCGTCCAAAAAGCCCGGAAATCAAGAATGACATTCGTCTGTTCCGCCAGGAGCTGCGTGATGCCGCTTATCATTTCCAGGGTGATGCCGATAACGATCAGCTTTCTGTTACGCCGTTGGTAGGCCTGGGGAAATCGAGTCTTTTGAACAAGACCATTTTCCATCTTATGCCTTGTGCCGAGCAGAAACTAACCATTTGCACACCATATTTCAACCTGCCAGCAATCCTTGTGCGTAATATCATCCAGTTACTGCGCGAAGGGAAAAAGGTCGAAATTATTGTTGGCGATAAAACTGCGAATGACTTCTACATTCCGGAAGATGAACCTTTCAAGATAATCGGTGCTCTGCCTTATCTCTATGAGATCAATCTGCGTCGTTTCCTGAGCCGTTTGCAGTATTACGTCAATACTGACCAGTTAGTGGTTCGGTTATGGAAAGACGACGACAACACCTATCACCTGAAAGGGATGTGGGTTGATGATAAGTGGATGCTGATCACCGGCAATAACCTGAACCCACGCGCCTGGCGTCTGGATCTGGAAAACGCCATTTTGATTCACGATCCGCAACTGGAACTTGCGCCACAGCGTGAGAAAGAACTGGAACTGATCCGCGAGCATACCACCATCGTTAAGCACTACCGCGATCTGCAAAGCATTGCCGATTATCCGGTGAAGGTTCGTAAACTTATCCGCCGTTTGCGCCGTATCCGCATCGACCGATTAATTAGCCGCATCCTGTAATCACAACCCCGTCCTGTACGGGGTTTGTTTTTTGGAGGCCACGTTTTGCGTATTCTTTTTGTCTGTTCGCTATTGTTACTTTCTGGTTGCAGCCATATGGCTAACGATAGCTGGAGCGGACAGGATAAAGCCCAACACTTTATCGCCTCAGCGATGCTTTCCGCTGCCGGGAATGAATATGCACAGCATCAGGGAAGCAGTCGCGATCGCAGTGCCATGTTTGGATTAATGTTCTCTGTAGGGCTGGGGGCATCAAAAGAACTTTGGGATAGCCGAGCTGAAGGGAGTGGCTGGAGCTGGAAGGATTTTGCCTGGGATGTTGCCGGTGCAAGCACCGGCTATACCGTCTGGCAAATAGCGCATCACTAAAGACGCATCCCTTTTCCTTTACGGTGCAATGTTAGTGAAACCAGAAATGCAATCACTGCCATAAAGGTGACATACCAGAAGAAAGATGTTTCCATTCCTACCGATTTCAACGATAACGCTACATACTCTGCAGAGCCACCAAATAACGCATTGGCTACGGCATACGACAAACCAACACCTAATGCGCGAACCTGGGCCGGGAACATTTCAGCCTTAAGGATGCCACTAATAGAGGTATAGAAACTCACAATCACTAAAGCACACATGACGAGGCCAAAGGCTGCATAAGGAGAAGATACATTCTGTAATGCTGAGAGTATCGGAACGGTAAAAATGGCAGCCAGAGAACCGAAGCAAAGCATCGAGGTTCGGCGACCAATCTTATCTGACAAGGCCCCAAAAAGTGGCTGAATGAGCATATAAACAAACAACGCGGCTGTCATAATGCCACTCGCCACGTTGGCGTGCATTCCCGCAGTATTCACCAGATACTTCTGCATGTAAGTGGTGAAGGTATAGAAACAAAGGGAACCCGCAGCGGTAAAACCGAGAACCATGATGAATGCTCGGCGATTGCGCCATAATCCTTTCAGAGATCCAGCTTCTTTTAAAGCGCGTGTTTCTTGTTGTGAAGTTTCATCTAACTGACGACGTAACCACAACGCCACAACAGCTAACACAGCTCCTAACGCGAAAGGAATACGCCATCCCCACTCTCTGAGTGCAGCGTCTTCCATGGTGTGTTGTAAAACCACGACAACCAGTAGAGCTAGCAGTTGCCCGCCGATCAACGTCACATACTGAAATGATGCGTAAAAACCTTTGCGCCCTTCAACGGCAACTTCACTCATATAGGTGGCGCTGGTGCCATATTCTCCGCCAACGGATAATCCCTGGAATAAACGAGCAAGAAGCAATAATGCCGGAGCCCAGGTACCGATTGTTTCGTAGCCTGGCAAACAGGCGATAATCAGTGAGCCGAAACACATCATACACACCGATAACAGCATCGATTTTTTGCGACCATGTTTATCGGCTATGCGGCCAAATAGCCAACCGCCTATTGGGCGCATCAGGAATCCAGCAGCAAAAACACCTGCTGTTTGTAGTAGTTGAGTCGTCGTGTTCCCGGAAGGGAAGAAGATGTGAGCGAAGTAGAGTGAGCAGAACGAGTAGACATAGAAATCGAACCACTCGACCAAATTACCTGAAGAGGCCCCCACAATTGCCCAAATGCGGCGACGAGTATCACTACTTGTCAGTTTGCTGTCTGCCGTTACAGTACTTTCAGCCATGCCATTATGTCTCCTGCCGTAATCCGATGCTTTTGTCGGTCGCTGTTGTTTATTTTTTGGTAAAGAAAATGTTATACATTTGTTGCGTATCATTATGCAACCTTAACCATGAATTTAGTTAGCAGGAAAATGGTTATTGAGGATCTAAAGGATAGATTTTTGGTAAGGAGGATGTATGGAAGTGGGCAAGTTGGGGAAGCCGTATTCGCTGTTGAATCTGGCTTATGTGGGAGCGTAGGACGGATAAGATGCAGCCAGCGTCGCATCCGGCATTTTTTCCGCACCAGCGCAAAAAGGCCATCCTGACGGATGGCCTTCTGCTTAATTTGATGCCTGGCAGTTCCCTACTCTCGCATGGGGAGACCCCACACTACCATCGGCGCTACGGCGTTTCACTTCTGAGTTCGGCATGGGGTCAGGTGGGACCACCGCGCTAAGGCCGCCAGGCAAATTCTGTTTCATCAGACCGCTTCTGCGTTCTGATTTAATCTGTATCAGGCTGAAAATCTTCTCTCAATCCGCCAAAACACCTTCGGCGTTGTAAGGTTAAGCCTCACGGTTCATTAGTACCGGTTAGCTCAACGCATCGCTGCGCTTACACACCCGGCCTATCAACGTCGTCGTCTTCAACGTTCCTTCAGGACCCTTAAAGGGTCAGGGAGAACTCATCTCGGGGCAAGTTTCGTGCTTAGATGCTTTCAGCACTTATCTCTTCCGCATTTAGCTACCGGGCAGTGCCATTGGCATGACAACCCGAACACCAGTGATGCGTCCACTCCGGTCCTCTCGTACTAGGAGCAGCCCCCCTCAGTTCTCCAGCGCCCACGGCAGATAGGGACCGAACTGTCTCACGACGTTCTAAACCCAGCTCGCGTACCACTTTAAATGGCGAACAGCCATACCCTTGGGACCTACTTCAGCCCCAGGATGTGATGAGCCGACATCGAGGTGCCAAACACCGCCGTCGATATGAACTCTTGGGCGGTATCAGCCTGTTATCCCCGGAGTACCTTTTATCCGTTGAGCGATGGCCCTTCCATTCAGAACCACCGGATCACTATGACCTGCTTTCGCACCTGCTCGCGCCGTCACGCTCGCAGTCAAGCTGGCTTATGCCATTGCACTAACCTCCTGATGTCCGACCAGGATTAGCCAACCTTCGTGCTCCTCCGTTACTCTTTAGGAGGAGACCGCCCCAGTCAAACTACCCACCAGACACTGTCCGCAACCCGGATTACGGGCCAACGTTAGAACATCAAACATTAAAGGGTGGTATTTCAAGGTCGGCTCCATGCAGACTGGCGTCCACACTTCAAAGCCTCCCACCTATCCTACACATCAAGGCTCAATGTTCAGTGTCAAGCTATAGTAAAGGTTCACGGGGTCTTTCCGTCTTGCCGCGGGTACACTGCATCTTCACAGCGAGTTCAATTTCACTGAGTCTCGGGTGGAGACAGCCTGGCCATCATTACGCCATTCGTGCAGGTCGGAACTTACCCGACAAGGAATTTCGCTACCTTAGGACCGTTATAGTTACGGCCGCCGTTTACCGGGGCTTCGATCAAGAGCTTCGCGTTACCGCTAACCCCATCAATTAACCTTCCGGCACCGGGCAGGCGTCACACCGTATACGTCCACTTTCGTGTTTGCACAGTGCTGTGTTTTTAATAAACAGTTGCAGCCAGCTGGTATCTTCGACTGATTTCAGCTCCACGAGCAAGTCGCTTCACCTACATATCAGCGTGCCTTCTCCCGAAGTTACGGCACCATTTTGCCTAGTTCCTTCACCCGAGTTCTCTCAAGCGCCTTGGTATTCTCTACCTGACCACCTGTGTCGGTTTGGGGTACGATTTGTTGTTACCTGATGCTTAGAGGCTTTTCCTGGAAGCAGGGCATTTGTCGCTTCAGCACCGTAGTGCCTCGTCATCACGCCTCAGCCTTGATTTTCCGGATTTGCCTGGAAAACCAGCCTACACGCTTAAACCGGGACAACCGTCGCCCGGCCAACATAGCCTTCTCCGTCCCCCCTTCGCAGTAACACCAAGTACAGGAATATTAACCTGTTTCCCATCGACTACGCCTTTCGGCCTCGCCTTAGGGGTCGACTCACCCTGCCCCGATTAACGTTGGACAGGAACCCTTGGTCTTCCGGCGAGCGGGCTTTTCACCCGCTTTATCGTTACTTATGTCAGCATTCGCACTTCTGATACCTCCAGCATGCCTCACAGCACATCTTCACAGGCTTACAGAACGCTCCCCTACCCAACAACACTTAGTGTCGCTGCCGCAGCTTCGGTGCATGGTTTAGCCCCGTTACATCTTCCGCGCAGGCCGACTCGACCAGTGAGCTATTACGCTTTCTTTAAATGATGGCTGCTTCTAAGCCAACATCCTGGCTGTCTGGGCCTTCCCACATCGTTTCCCACTTAACCATGACTTTGGGACCTTAGCTGGCGGTCTGGGTTGTTTCCCTCTTCACGACGGACGTTAGCACCCGCCGTGTGTCTCCCGTGATAACATTCTCCGGTATTCGCAGTTTGCATCGGGTTGGTAAGTCGGGATGACCCCCTTGCCGAAACAGTGCTCTACCCCCGGAGATGAATTCACGAGGCGCTACCTAAATAGCTTTCGGGGAGAACCAGCTATCTCCCGGTTTGATTGGCCTTTCACCCCCAGCCACAAGTCATCCGCTAATTTTTCAACATTAGTCGGTTCGGTCCTCCAGTTAGTGTTACCCAACCTTCAACCTGCCCATGGCTAGATCACCGGGTTTCGGGTCTATACCCTGCAACTTAACGCCCAGTTAAGACTCGGTTTCCCTTCGGCTCCCCTATTCGGTTAACCTTGCTACAGAATATAAGTCGCTGACCCATTATACAAAAGGTACGCAGTCACCCCATAAAGAGGCTCCCACTGCTTGTACGTACACGGTTTCAGGTTCTTTTTCACTCCCCTCGCCGGGGTTCTTTTCGCCTTTCCCTCACGGTACTGGTTCACTATCGGTCAGTCAGGAGTATTTAGCCTTGGAGGATGGTCCCCCCATATTCAGACAGGATACCACGTGTCCCGCCCTACTCATCGAGCTCACAGTATGTGCATTTTTGTGTACGGGGCTGTCACCCTGTATCGCGCGCCTTTCCAGACGCTTCCACTAACACACACACTGATTCAGGCTCTGGGCTCCTCCCCGTTCGCTCGCCGCTACTGGGGGAATCTCGGTTGATTTCTTTTCCTCGGGGTACTTAGATGTTTCAGTTCCCCCGGTTCGCCTCATTAACCTATGGATTCAGTTAATGATAGTGTGACGAATCACACTGGGTTTCCCCATTCGGAAATCGCCGGTTATAACGGTTCATATCACCTTACCGACGCTTATCGCAGATTAGCACGTCCTTCATCGCCTCTGACTGCCAGGGCATCCACCGTGTACGCTTAGTCGCTTAACCTCACAACCCGAAGATGTTTCTTTCGATTCATCATCGTGTTGCGAAAATTTGAGAGACTCACGAACAACTTTCGTTGTTCAGTGTTTCAATTTTCAGCTTGATCCAGATTTTTAAAGAGCAAATATCTCAAACGTCACCCGAAGATGAGTTTTGAGATATTAAGGCAGGTGACTTTCACTCACAAACCAGCAAGTGGCGTCCCCTAGGGGATTCGAACCCCTGTTACCGCCGTGAAAGGGCGGTGTCCTGGGCCTCTAGACGAAGGGGACGTATCAGTCTGCTTCGCAAGACGCCTTGCTTTTCACTTTCTATCAGACAATCTGTGTGAGCACTGCAAAGCACAGTTCTTTAAGGTAAGGAGGTGATCCAACCGCAGGTTCCCCTACGGTTACCTTGTTACGACTTCACCCCAGTCATGAATCACAAAGTGGTAAGCGCCCTCCCGAAGGTTAAGCTACCTACTTCTTTTGCAACCCACTCCCATGGTGTGACGGGCGGTGTGTACAAGGCCCGGGAACGTATTCACCGTGGCATTCTGATCCACGATTACTAGCGATTCCGACTTCATGGAGTCGAGTTGCAGACTCCAATCCGGACTACGACGCACTTTATGAGGTCCGCTTGCTCTCGCGAGGTCGCTTCTCTTTGTATGCGCCATTGTAGCACGTGTGTAGCCCTGGTCGTAAGGGCCATGATGACTTGACGTCATCCCCACCTTCCTCCAGTTTATCACTGGCAGTCTCCTTTGAGTTCCCGGCCGGACCGCTGGCAACAAAGGATAAGGGTTGCGCTCGTTGCGGGACTTAACCCAACATTTCACAACACGAGCTGACGACAGCCATGCAGCACCTGTCTCACGGTTCCCGAAGGCACATTCTCATCTCTGAAAACTTCCGTGGATGTCAAGACCAGGTAAGGTTCTTCGCGTTGCATCGAATTAAACCACATGCTCCACCGCTTGTGCGGGCCCCCGTCAATTCATTTGAGTTTTAACCTTGCGGCCGTACTCCCCAGGCGGTCGACTTAACGCGTTAGCTCCGGAAGCCACGCCTCAAGGGCACAACCTCCAAGTCGACATCGTTTACGGCGTGGACTACCAGGGTATCTAATCCTGTTTGCTCCCCACGCTTTCGCACCTGAGCGTCAGTCTTCGTCCAGGGGGCCGCCTTCGCCACCGGTATTCCTCCAGATCTCTACGCATTTCACCGCTACACCTGGAATTCTACCCCCCTCTACGAGACTCAAGCTTGCCAGTATCAGATGCAGTTCCCAGGTTGAGCCCGGGGATTTCACATCTGACTTAACAAACCGCCTGCGTGCGCTTTACGCCCAGTAATTCCGATTAACGCTTGCACCCTCCGTATTACCGCGGCTGCTGGCACGGAGTTAGCCGGTGCTTCTTCTGCGGGTAACGTCAATGAGCAAAGGTATTAACTTTACTCCCTTCCTCCCCGCTGAAAGTACTTTACAACCCGAAGGCCTTCTTCATACACGCGGCATGGCTGCATCAGGCTTGCGCCCATTGTGCAATATTCCCCACTGCTGCCTCCCGTAGGAGTCTGGACCGTGTCTCAGTTCCAGTGTGGCTGGTCATCCTCTCAGACCAGCTAGGGATCGTCGCCTAGGTGAGCCGTTACCCCACCTACTAGCTAATCCCATCTGGGCACATCCGATGGCAAGAGGCCCGAAGGTCCCCCTCTTTGGTCTTGCGACATTATGCGGTATTAGCTACCGTTTCCAGTAGTTATCCCCCTCCATCAGGCAGTTTCCCAGACATTACTCACCCGTCCGCCACTCGTCAGCAAAGCAGCAAGCTGCTTCCTGTTACCGTTCGACTTGCATGTGTTAGGCCTGCCGCCAGCGTTCAATCTGAGCCATGATCAAACTCTTCAATTTAAAAGTTTGATGCTCAAAGAATTAAACTTCGTAATGAATTACGTGTTCACTCTTGAGACTTGGTATTCATTTTTCGTCTTGCGACGTTAAGAATCCGTATCTTCGAGCGCCCACACAGATTGTCTGATAAATTGTTAAAGAGCAGTGCCGCTTCGCTTTTTCTCAGCAGCGCGGGGTGTGCATAATACGCTTTCCCGCTACAGAGTCAAGCATTTTTTTTGCTTTTCTCTGCCGAGATTCTCAGGAGAACCTCGCTGACCCGGCGGCGTGTATGCCGTTGTTCCGTGTCAGTGGTGGCGCATTATAGGGAGTTATTCCGGCCTGACAAGCAAAAAATATAAAAACTTTATCGTTCGCTCATTTTTCAGGCAAAACATCCTGAACATGGTGTTTTCCGTCTAACTTATAGACAAAAACGAGCCCCAAAGGGCTCGTTTTATCATTACTGGACGGCGACAATCCTGTCTTCATTAACTTCCAGGCGAATAACTTTACCCGGAACCAATTCACCAGACAGTATTTGCTGTGCCAGCGGGTTTTCGATCTGCTGCTGAATTGCACGTTTCAGAGGACGTGCACCATAGACCGGATCGTAACCGTTCTCGCTCAGCAGTTTCAGCGCCTCGTCAGAAATGTGGATTTCATAACCACGTTCTTCCAGACGTTTGTACAGACGTTTCAACTGAATCTGCGCAATCGACGCAATGTGCTGTTCACCCAGCGGATGGAAGACCACCACTTCATCGATACGGTTAATGAATTCCGGACGGAAGTTATGGCTTACCACACCGAGCACCAGCTCTTTCATGTGCGCATAATCCAGTTCACCGAAGCGTTCCTGAATCAAATCGGAACCGAGGTTAGAGGTCATAATGACAACCGTATTACGGAAGTCGACCGTTCTCCCCTGCCCGTCAGTCAGACGCCCATCATCCAGTACCTGCAACAGAATGTTGAAGACATCCGGATGCGCTTTTTCCACTTCATCCAGCAGGATGACGGAATACGGACGACGACGCACAGCTTCGGTCAGGTAGCCACCTTCTTCATAACCGACATATCCCGGAGGCGCACCAACCAGACGAGACACCGAGTGTTTCTCCATAAACTCGGACATATCGATACGGACCATCGCCTCGTCGCTATCAAACATAAAGTTCGCCAGCGCCTTACAAAGCTCAGTTTTCCCCACACCCGTTGGGCCGAGGAACAGGAATGAACCAATCGGGCGATTTGGATCCGCCAGCCCCGCACGGCTACGACGAATAGCGTTAGATACCGCATCAACCGCTTCGTTCTGACCAATAACGCGATGGTGCAGTTCTTGCTCCATACGCAGCAGTTTTTCGCGCTCGCTTTCCATCATGCGAGAAACCGGAATCCCCGTCCAACGCGCCAACACTTCAGCAATTTCGGCATCGGTCACTTTATTACGCAACAGACGCATAGTTTTGCCTTCGAGCTGCGTTGCGGCTTCCAGTTGCTTTTCCAGTTCCGGGATTTTGCCGTATTGCAGTTCAGACATCCGCGCCAGGTCACCCACACGGCGAGCCTGTTCAATGGCGATTTTCGCCTGTTCCAGTTCCGCTTTAATGGTCTGCGTACCAGAAAGCGACGCTTTCTCAGCTTTCCACTCTTCTTCTAACTCGGAGTACTGACGTTCTTTGTCGCTCAGTTCTTCGTTGAGCATATCCAGGCGTTTTTTACTGGCTTCATCAGACTCTTTCATTAGCGCCTGTTGTTCCAGTTTGAGCTGGATGATACGACGATCGAGTCGGTCGAGTTCCTCTGGTTTTGAGTCAATCTGCATACGAATGCTGGATGCTGCTTCATCGATCAGGTCGATGGCTTTATCCGGCAGCTGACGGTCAGCAATGTAGCGATGAGACAACGTCGCCGCTGCAACAATTGCCGGGTCAGTAATTTGCACATGGTGGTGCAGTTCATAACGTTCTTTCAGGCCACGCAGAATAGCAATGGTGTCTTCCACGGTTGGCTCGGCAACAAACACTTTCTGGAAGCGACGTTCCAGCGCAGCATCTTTTTCGATGTACTGGCGATATTCGTCCAGCGTCGTGGCACCTACGCAGTGCAATTCACCACGCGCCAGCGCCGGTTTCAGCATGTTGCCGGCGTCCATTGCGCCATCGGCTTTACCCGCACCGACCATGGTATGTAATTCGTCGATAAACAGGATGACGTTGCCTTCCTGTTTGGCGAGATCGTTAAGCACGCCTTTTAAACGTTCTTCAAACTCACCGCGATATTTCGCCCCGGCCACCAGCGCGCCCATATCCAGCGCCAGTACTCGGCGGCCTTTCAGCCCTTCCGGTACTTCGCCATTGATAATACGCTGAGCCAGACCTTCAACGATGGCTGTTTTACCAACGCCTGGTTCACCAATCAGCACCGGGTTATTTTTAGTACGACGTTGCAGTACCTGAATGGTACGGCGAATTTCTTCATCACGGCCAATCACCGGATCGAGTTTGCCTTGTTCGGCTCGTTCGGTGAGGTCGATGGTGTATTTTTTCAAAGCCTGACGTTGGTCTTCAGCTCCTTGATCGTTCACGCTTTCACCTCCACGCATTTGTTCAATCGCTTGAGTAATGTTGGCGGTGGTCGCCCCTGCTGCTTTCAGGATGTCGGCCAGCGTGCCGCGAGACTCAAGTGCCGCCAGAACGAACAGTTCTGACGAGATAAAATTATCACCACGTTTTTGCGCCAGCTTGTCGCAAAGATTAAGAACGCGCACCAGATCCTGTGAGGGCTGGACATCACCACCAGTACCTTCAACCTGTGGTAAACGATTTAATGCCTGATTGATATCTGTGCGCAACTGACCAGCATTGATGCCGGCGGATGTTAATAAAGGACTAACCGAACCCCCTTCCTGATTCAGCAGGGCGCTCATTAAATGAAGTGGTTCGATGAATTGGTTGTCGTGCCCGAGTGCAAGTGATTGGGCATCGGCAAGAGCAAGCTGGAATTTATTAGTAAGACGATCCAGACGCATAACTCCTCCCATAACGGATCAAAGTTGCTACTGGAGATTAAATGAGGTCATCCCTCAATTATTCAAGGTTATTGACCAGATTAATGTGAAAAGAAAATCACGCGTACCGGATCGTCTTGATTCTTTAGGTTATATCAGCCAAATGAAACTTGCCATACGACCGGTGGTCTTGTCGCGACGATAAGAGAAGAATGTCTCATTTTCCGTATATGTACAACGGTCGCCGCCGAAAATTCGCTCAACACCAACGTTCGCCAGACGCTGCCGGGCAAGCTGATAAATATCCGCCAGATATTTATCTCCATGCTGAATGAAAGCTGCACTCGCTTTAGCGTCTACTGCCATAAACGCCTCGCGAACCTCCGCTCCCACTTCAAACGCGCGTGGACCAATTGCCGGCCCTAACCAGGCGAGAATGTTTTCGGGATTATCAGCAAAACAGGAAACCGTCTCTTCCAGCACGCCTGCGCACAGTCCACGCCAGCCAGCATGAGCGGCGGCGACTTCCGTTCCCGCTCGATTGCAAAACAGCACGGGGAGGCAGTCGGCAGTCATCACAGCGCAAACCGTGCCCGGCGTGTTGCTATAAGAGGCATCTGCTCGTTTTGAGGCATAAGGTTCGCCAGTAAGCTTAAGCACATCTTTGCCGTGTACCTGCTCAAGCCAGACCGGTTTTGAAGGCAAATTGCCCGCAGCAAAAAGTCGCTTACGATTTTCCTCGACGTGATCCGGGTTATCGCCACAATGGGCACCGAGGTTGAGCGAGTCATACGGCGGCAAGCTCACGCCGCCGATACGGGTAGAGCTACAGGCCGCAACACCTTTTGGCAGCGGCCACTGCGGGACAATCAGCTTACTCATAACCAGTCCACTTCATCCTTATGCTCTTCGAAATCGGCGCGCATCACCTCAATCAGCTCCACCATATCTTGTGGAATAGGCGCATGCCATTCCATTTCGATGCCGGAGATTGGGTGATAAAGACGCAACATGGTTGCATGAAGCGCCTGGCGGTCAAACTTACGCAGCGTGGAGATAAACGCTTCCGAAGCCCCTTTTGGCGGACGCGGACGGCCACCATAAACCGGATCGCCCACCAGTGGATGAGTGATATGGGCCATATGCACGCGGATCTGGTGCGTACGTCCAGTTTCCAGACGCAACCGCAGACGTGTGTGCACACGGAAGTGTTCCATAATGCGATAGTGAGTGACCGCCGGTTTACCCATCGGATGCACTGCCATGTGAGTACGTTTGGTTGGGTGGCGACTGATTGGCTCATCCACCGTACCGCCAGCGGTCATATGACCAATTGCCACCGCTTCATACTCACGAGTAATTTCACGCCTTTGCAAAGATTCGACTAAACGCGTCTGAGCCGGAACGGTTTTTGCCACAACCATCAGGCCAGTGGTGTCTTTATCCAGACGATGGACAATGCCCGCACGCGGTACATCGGCAATGGGCGGATAATAATGAAGCAACGCATTCAGTACCGTGCCATCCGGGTTACCCGCGCCAGGATGTACCACCAGGTCGCGCGGTTTATTAATGACGATGATATCTTCATCTTCATAGACGATATCCAGCGGGATATCCTGCGGTTCAAAACGCGCTTCTTCTTCAATCTCAGCGTTGATGGCCACCTGCTCGCCACCCAATACTTTTTCTTTCGGCTTATCACAAACTTTGCCGTTAACCAGCACGCGCTGGTCGAGGATCCATTCTTTTATCCGCGAACGTGAATAATCCGGGAACATTTCAGCCAAAGCCTGATCTAAGCGTTGACCGAGTTGGTTTTCGGACACCATTGCAGTGAGCTGTACTCGTTGTGCCATATATACTGCTTCTTCGTTTATCGTTGGGGTTTTACGGCTTTGCCGTTTAATATAGTGTGCTATTGTAGCTGGTCTTAACCGGGAGCAGGAACAGAGAATCTCCCGTATTACATTTTGAGGAAAGTCAAAACGTCATGACGCGCATGAAATATCTGGTGGCAGCCGCCACACTAAGCCTGTTTTTGGCGGGTTGCTCGGGGTCAAAGGAAGAAGTACCTGATAATCCGCCAAATGAAATTTACGCGACCGCTCAGCAAAAGTTGCAGGACGGTAACTGGAAACAGGCAATAACGCAATTAGAAGCGTTAGATAATCGCTACCCGTTTGGTCCGTATTCGCAGCAGGTGCAGTTGGATCTCATCTACGCTTACTATAAGAACGCCGATCTGCCGTTAGCACAGGCTGCCATCGATCGTTTTATTCGCCTTAATCCAACCCATCCGAATATCGATTATGTCATGTACATGCGTGGCCTGACCAATATGGCGCTGGATGACAGTGCGCTGCAAGGATTCTTTGGCGTTGATCGTAGCGATCGCGATCCTCAACATGCACGAGCTGCGTTTAGTGACTTTTCCAAACTGGTGCGCGGCTATCCGAACAGCCAGTACACTACGGATGCCACCAAACGTCTGGTATTCCTGAAAGATCGTCTGGCGAAATATGAATACTCCGTTGCCGAGTACTATACAGAACGTGGTGCATGGGTTGCCGTTGTTAACCGTGTAGAAGGCATGCTGCGCGACTACCCGGATACTCAGGCTACGCGTGATGCGCTGCCGCTGATGGAAAATGCATACCGTCAGATGCAGATGAATGCGCAAGCTGAAAAAGTAGCGAAGATTATCGCCACTAACAGTAGTAATTCCTGATTTATTCAGTTATTCAATCAGGCAGCCATGTGCTGCCTTTTTTTTATGCAAAAAAGTCGAAAATTAAATAACTTAGAGTCAATGTAACTGATCAACTATGGCTGGGTTTTAGTAATTCCTCAAGTAAAATTTCACCTGTTAATGCGATGACTCACAAAAAGATTTCATTGACAAAAAGTGACAAAAGAATGTGACTTAAATCACACATTTTGACATTAAGAAAGGTATGCTGGAATCACCAAGACGGGAAGACAAGAGGTAAAATTTATGACAACAGTGAACATTACCAGTAAACAAATGGAAATTACTCCGGCAATCCGCCAACATGTCGAAGACCGTCTCGCCAAACTGGATAAATGGCAAACTCATCTGATTAATCCACATATCATTCTGTCCAAAGAGCCACAAGGGTTCGTTGCTGACGCCACTATCAATACACCTAACGGCGTTCTGGTTGCCAGTGGTAAGCATGAAGATATGTACACCGCAATTAACGAATTGATCAACAAGCTGGAACGGCAGCTCAATAAACTGCAGCACAAAGGCGAAGCACGTCGTGCCGCAACATCGGTGAAAGACGCCAACTTCGTCGAAGAAGTTGAAGAAGAGTAGTCCTTTATATTGAGTGTATCGCCAACGCGCCTTCGGGCGCGTTTTTTGTTGACAGGGTGAAAACTGTGCAGGTACTGTACTGTCATTACTCAAGGAAATCAGAATGAAACAAACACCGTTCCTCTTCGCATTCTTTTTTACCTTCCCCTGAACGGGAGGCGTTTCGTCGTGTGAAACAGAATGCGAAGACGAACAATAAGGCCTCCCAAATCGGGGGGCCTTTTTTATAGATAACAAAAAAGGCAACACTATGACATCGGAAAACCCGTTACTGGCGCTGCGTGAGAAAATCAGCGCGCTGGATGAAAAATTATTAGCATTACTGGCAGAGCGACGCGAACTGGCCGTCGAGGTGGGAAAAGCCAAACTGCTCTCTCATCGCCCGGTACGTGATATTGATCGTGAACGCGATTTACTGGAAAGATTAATTACGCTCGGTAAAGCGTACCATCTGGACGCCCACTACATTACTCGCCTGTTCCAACTCATCATTGAAGATTCCGTACTGACACAGCAGGCTTTGCTCCAGCAACATCTCAATAAAATTAATCCGCACTCAGCACGCATTGCGTTTCTCGGCCCAAAAGGATCCTATTCACATCTTGCCGCTCGCCAGTACGCTGCCCGTCACTTTGAGCAATTCATTGAAAGTGGCTGCGCCAAATTTGCCGATATTTTTAATCAAGTGGAAACCGGCCAGGCCGACTATGCAGTAGTACCGATCGAAAACACCAGCTCTGGGGCCATAAACGACGTTTACGATCTGCTGCAACATACCAGTTTGTCGATTGTTGGCGAGATGACGTTAACTATCGATCATTGTTTGTTGGTCTCCGGCACTACTGATTTATCCACCATTAATACGGTCTACAGCCATCCGCAGCCATTCCAGCAATGCAGCAAATTCCTTAATCGTTATCCGCACTGGAAGATTGAATATACCGAAAGTACGTCTGCGGCAATGGAAAAGGTTGCACAGGCAAAATCACCGCATGTTGCTGCGTTGGGAAGCGAAGCTGGCGGCACTTTGTACGGTTTGCAGGTACTGGAGCATATTGAAGCGAATCAGCGACAAAACTTCACCCGATTTGTGGTGTTGGCACGTAAAGCCATTAACGTTTCTGACCAGGTTCCGGCGAAAACGACGTTGTTAATGGCGACCGGACAACAAGCTGGTGCGCTGGTTGAAGCGTTGCTGGTACTGCGCAACCACAATCTGATTATGACCCGTCTGGAATCACGCCCGATTCACGGAAACCCGTGGGAAGAGATGTTTTATCTGGATATTCAGGCCAATCTGGAATCAGCGGAAATGCAACAGGCGTTGAAAGAGCTAGGTGAAATCACTCGCTCGATGAAAGTCCTGGGCTGTTACCCAAGCGAGAATGTGGTACCAGTCGATCCGGCATAATGAAATCGTGCCGGGTGAAACACGCCACCCGGCACTGGATTATTACTGGCGACTGTCATTCGCCTGACGCAATAACACGCGGCTTTCACTCTGAAAACGCTGTGCGTAATCGCCGAACCAGTGCTCCACCTTGCGGAAACTGTCAATAAACGCCTGCTTATCGCCCTGCTCCAGCAACTCAATCGCCTCGCCGAAACGCTTATAGTAACGTTTGATTAACGCCAGATTACGCTCTGACGACATAATAATGTCGGCATACAGTTGCGGATCCTGGGCAAACAGTCGCCCAACCATCGCCAGCTCAAGGCGGTAAATCGGCGAAGAAAGCGCCAGAAGTTGCTCAAGCTGAACATTTTCTTCTGCCAGGTGCAGCCCATAAGCAAAAGTAGCAAAGTGGCGCAGAGCCTGAATAAACGCCATATTCTGATCGTGCTCGACAGCGCTAATACGATGCAGCCGAGCGCCCCAGACCTGAATTTGCTCCAGAAACCATTGGTATGCTTCCGGCTTACGTCCATCACACCAGACCACAACTTGCTTTGCCAGGCTACCGCTGTCCGGACCGAACATCGGGTGTAGCCCCAGCACCGGACCATCATGCGCCGCCAGCATGGCCTGTAATGGTCCATTTTTCACTGATGCCAGATCGACCAGAATACAATCTTTCGGTAAAGTCGGTAATTTGCCAATAACTTGTTCAGTAACGTGGATGGGCACACTAACAATCACCATTCCGGCATCGGCAACAATATCAGCCGCTCGATCCCAGTCATGTTGCTCCAGAATCCGCACCTGATAACCCGAGAGTGTCAGCATCTTCTCGAACAGGCGTCCCATCTGACCGCCACCACCAACGATAACTACCGGGCGTAACGCAGGACAAAGTGTTTTAAATCCTTTGTCGTTTTCACTGGAGTAAGATTCACGCATCACCCGACGCAAAACATCCTCAATCAGATCTGGCGGTACACCCAGAGCTTCCGCCTCTGCACGACGCGAGGCCAGCATAGATGCCTCGCGCTCCGGAACATAAATAGGCAGTCCAAAGCGGCTTTTCACCTCGCCCACTTCAGCAACCAGTTCCAGACGCTTCGCTAATAAATTCAGCAGCGCTTTATCGACTTCATCAATTTGATCGCGTAATGCGGTCAATTCAGCAACCATAATAAACCTCTTAAGCCACGCGAGCCGTCAGCTGCCCGTTCAGATCCTGATGAATTTCACGCAGCAAGGCATCGGTCATTTCCCAGCTAATGCAGGCATCGGTTACGGATACACCGTATTTCATTTCACTGCGCGGTTGCTCGGAAGACTGATTACCCTCGTGGATATTACTTTCGATCATCAGGCCAATAATTGAGCGATTACCATCTTTAATTTGAGCAACCACGGATTCTGCCACCGCAGGCTGACGGCGATAATCTTTATTGGAATTACCGTGGCTGCAATCTACCATCAGAGACGGGCGCAGTCCCGCCTGTTCCATCTCTTTTTCACATTGCGCAACATCCGCAGGGCTATAGTTCGGTGCTTTACCACCGCGCAGGATCACATGCCCGTCCGGATTTCCCTGAGTTTGTAGCAACGCAACCTGCCCTGCCTGGTTAATGCCAACAAAACGGTGCGGCTGCGCGGCGGCGCGCATAGCGTTAATTGCCGTTGCCAGACTGCCATCGGTGCCGTTTTTAAAACCAACCGGCATGGAAAGCCCGGAGGCCATTTCACGGTGAGTTTGCGATTCCGTTGTACGAGCACCAATTGCTGACCAGCTAAACAGATCGCCCAGGTATTGCGGGCTATTTGGATCTAACGCTTCCGTCGCCAGCGGTAATCCCATATCTACCAGTTCCAAAAGCAACTTACGTGCAATCTTTAATCCTGTTTCAACATCAAAGGAGCCATCCATATGTGGATCGTTAATCAACCCTTTCCAGCCAACGGTGGTACGAGGTTTTTCAAAATAGACGCGCATTACCAGATAGAGGCTATCGCTGACCTCTGCGGCAAGGACTTTAAATCGACGAGCATATTCAATTGCAGTTTCAGGATCGTGTATAGAACAAGGCCCACATACTACTAACAACCGAGGATCACGCCCGGAAATAATGTCAGAAATAGTCTGACGAGAGTGGGTGATTTGCTTTTCTTGTTCCTGGCTCAGAGGAAATTCTTGTTTGAGTTGTTCCGGTGTAATCAGTACTTGTTCGTCAACAATATGAATGTTGTTCAGCGCGTCTTTTTGCATGATGGCGATCCTGTTATTGCTCGTTTGCGATAGTTTTCCTCAAAGAGGATGAAGTAACAATAACACAAAAGGTAAAGTTTTCAATCCATATTTAGTAAATATATCTTTACGCCTGCACATTTAGCACATATACAGCCCTTATCGTTGTACCGAAATATTTACATCATCGTTATTTTTGCACTCCACTAAGATTTAAGTAAAAGCGGAGAGCATTTATGAAAATACTAGCGGGATTTGTTATTTCTCTTTTTCTTTGTGGGTGCCAGGTTGATCCTTATACCCATTCACCAACCTGGACTGGTACGGACTGGTACGATGCAGGAATGGAAGACGCTCTTGCTGGTTTTGCTGCCAAAGACAATGAAACATTGGCTCAGACATATAATGATCGGGCTGTAAATCGCTCGTATTATTTACGAGGGTACAGTGAAGGGCAGCGAAAAACGTGTGAGCCTGGATTAATGTTCGCCCGGGGGATTTCTGGTAAGACTTTTCCTGCCAGTTGTGAAAATGTTGAAAACGTCAAAGAGCTGCATGAAAAATGGCAAGCTGGAGCTGATGAAAATGCTACCTCAACCCGCTTAAATTAAATGTAATACTTCAAGTTGCATGTGCTGCGTCTGCGTTCACTCACTTCAGACATCTACTTTAGTAAGCGCCTGGGGATTCACTCACTTGTCGCCTTCCTGCAACTCAAATTATTTAGAGTATATAAGCACCATTATTAATTAATAAAAAAAGGGCCAGCCAATTGGCCAGCCCTTCTTAACAGGATGTCGCTTAAGCGAAATCTTAGTTAAGACGCTCTTTGATACGAGCAGCCTTACCAGTACGCTCACGCAGGTAGTACAGTTTAGCTTTACGAACAGCACCACGACGTTTGACAGAAATGCTGTCAACTACCGGAGAGTGAGTCTGGAAGACACGCTCAACGCCTTCGCCGTTGGAAATTTTACGAACAGTGAATGCAGAGTGCAGACCGCGGTTACGAATAGCGATAACCACGCCCTCGAATGCCTGCAGACGTTTTTTGGAACCTTCAACAACCCATACTTTCACTTCCACGGTATCACCCGGACGGAAGGAAGGTACGTCCTGCTTCATCTGCTCTTGTTCAAGTTGCTTAATAATGTTGCTCATAATTTAATCTCTTATCCTGGGTAAACTGATATCTCGGGGGCTTACGCCATCCCATCATGTTTATGTTGCTGTTGTGCGTGTTCCTTTTTGAACTCCGCCAGCAACCTTGCTTGCTCTTCAGTCAGAGCCAGGTTTTCCAGAAGTTCAGGTCTTCTAAGCCAGGTACGGCCCAGCGACTGTTTCAAACGCCAGCGACGTATCTCGGCATGGTTGCCCGACAGTAACACTGGCGGAACTTCCATCCCTTCTAACACCTCAGGCCGCGTATAGTGCGGGCAATCCAGCAATCCTTCAGCAAAGGAATCTTCCGTTGCCGAGGCTTCATGTCCCAGTACTCCCGGAATAAACCGGGAAACGGAGTCAATCAGCGTCATTGCTGGTAACTCACCACCACTGAGAACGTAATCGCCGATTGACCATTCTTCGTCAATTTCGGTTTGGATCACGCGCTCATCTATACCTTCGTAGCGACCGCACACCAGAATCAATTTTTGATTCGTTGCCAGCTCGCTGACGCCTGCTTGATCAAGCTTGCGTCCCTGTGGTGACAGATAAATCACCTTTGCGCCTTCACCCGCCGCGGCTTTTGCTGCATGAATGGCGTCCCGTAAAGGTTGCACCATCATTAACATCCCCGGTCCGCCGCCGTAAGGACGATCGTCCACGGTACGGTGCCGGTCATGCGTGAAGTCACGAGGACTCCAGCTCTGGATGCTCAGCAGGCCATTTTTAACTGCCCGGCCAGTTACCCCGTAATCGGTAATTGCGCGGAACATTTCAGGAAACAGGCTAATTATGCCAATCCACATAGCGCCGTCTTTTACCGTTTATCCGGTGGTTTAAAAACCAGGATCCCAATCTACTTCGATTGAACGAGTAGTGAGATCGACTTTCTTGATAACCTGCCCATCGAGGAACGGTACGAGACGTTCCTTGATACCAAACGCATCCTTCAGGTTTGCCTTAATGACGAGAACGTCATTGGATCCGGTTTCCATCATGTCAATGACTTTACCGAGATCGTAGCCTTCAGTGGTTACTACCTGGCAGCCCATCAGGTCTTTCCAGTAGTAGTCACCCTCTTCAAGCTGAGGCAGCTGCGATGAATCCACGACAATTTCACAATTCGTCAGCAGGTTCGCCGCATCACGATCGTCAACGCCTTTCAGCTTGATGATCATGTCCTGATTGTGGTGCTTCCAGCTTTCCAGCTGGACTTGCTGCCACTGACCCGCCTTCTGGATAAACCAGGGCTGATAGTCAAAAATGCTTTCGGCGTCTTCGGTGGAAGAAAACACTCTGAGCCACCCACGAATACCGTAAGACGAACCCATTTTTCCCAAAACGATGGGATCAACAGGTGCTTGCGCGGTGAGTTGTTTGCTCATCATGACCACCGTGACAGATTAAGCTGCTTTGTTTACTTCTTTGATCAGCGCAGCAACGCGATCAGAAATAGTTGCGCCCTGGCCAACCCAGTGAGCGATGCGATCCAGATCCAGGCGAGTGCCTTCTTCTTTTTCGCTAGCGATTGGGTTGAAGAAACCAACGCGCTCGATGAAGCGACCGTTGCGTGCATTACGGCTGTCAGCGACAACAACCTGGTAGAACGGACGCTTTTTAGCGCCGTGACGTGCTAAACGAATAGTTACCATAACATCCTCTTGTGTGAATAAAACAACCGGACCCCATCGAGGAACGGAGTCCGGTGTCATATTAAAAGCCCGAAAATTTTACTGATTTCTGGAGAAAATGCAATCAGCAGTTAATAACTCTGTCGCATAAGGTCATTTAGCGACCAGGAAATCCCGGCGGCATCATCCCCTTCATACTTCTCATCATCTTCGCCATCCCGCCCTTCTTCATTTTCTTCATCATGCGCTGCATGTCGTCGAACTGTTTCAGAAGACGGTTAACGTCCTGCACCTGCATACCGCAACCGGCAGCGATACGGCGTTTACGCGAACCTTTGATGATTTCTGGCTTAGCGCGCTCTTTCATCGTCATCGAGTTGATGATGGCTTCCATACGCACCAGCACTTTATCGTCCATCTGCGACTTGACGTTATCCGGGATCTGCCCCATGCCCGGCAGTTTGCCCATCAGGCTGGCCATGCCGCCCATATTTTTCATCTGGCGCAGTTGCTCAAGGAAGTCGTTGAGATCGAAGCCGTCACCTTTTTTCAGCTTGCTGGCTAATTTCTCTGCCTGCGCGCGGTCAACTTTGCTTTCGATATCTTCGATCAGCGACAGCACGTCGCCCATGCCGAGAATACGGGAAGCGATGCGGTCCGGATGGAACGGCTCCAGCGCCTCGGTTTTCTCGCCAACACCGAGGAACTTGATCGGTTTGCCCGTAATGTGACGAATAGAGAGCGCCGCACCGCCACGGGCATCGCCGTCGACTTTAGTCAGTACCACACCGGTCAGCGGTAACGCTTCATTGAATGCTTTTGCCGTATTGGCCGCATCCTGACCAGTCATGGCATCAACCACAAACAGGGTTTCAACCGGATTAATCGACGCATGGACTTGTTTGATCTCGTCCATCATCGCTTCGTCAACGTGCAGACGACCGGCGGTATCTACCAGCAGCACGTCGTAGAATTTCAGTTTGGCTTCTTTCAGCGCCGCGTTAACGATATCTACCGGCTTCTGACCAACATCAGAAGGGAAGAAATCAACGCCCACCTGCTCTGCCAGCGTCTCCAGCTGTTTGATTGCCGCCGGACGATAAACGTCGGCAGAAACCACCAGCACTTTTTTCTTGTGCTTCTCACGCAGGAACTTACCGAGCTTGCCCACGCTGGTTGTTTTACCGGCACCTTGCAGGCCCGCCATCAGTACCACCGCTGGCGGTTGCGCAGCCAGATTCAGGGTCTGGTTCTCTTCGCCCATCGCCGCAACCAGTTCGTTACGGACGATTTTGACGAACTCCTGCCCCGGCGTCAGGCTCTTATTAACTTCATGACCAACCGCTTTCTCTTTTACGCGATTGATAAACTCACGCACTACCGGCAGGGCGACGTCCGCCTCCAGCAGCGCCATGCGCACTTCGCGCAGCGTATCTTTTACGTTGTCTTCAGTGAGGCGTCCACGGCCACTGATATTGCGCAGCGTGCGCGACAAACGATCGGTTAAATTATCAAACATTGTCTCTCGCCTGGGGTGGAAACGGTTGGCCGCAATCGCGACACATCATCAGTATTTTGCCGCAGTATAACATGAAGGCGTCTTTGTTGTTATGCAACGGTTGGAGCAGCGTTCACCTGACGCTATACTGCTTCTCTTTCTTATTGCTCAAACTGTCGACATCACTATGCCCGTTTTTGCTCTGCTCGCGCTTGTCGCCTACTCCGTCAGTCTTGCGCTGATTGTTCCCGGTCTGCTGCAAAAAAACGGCGGCTGGCGGCGCATGGCTATTATTTCTGCGGTCATCGCGCTGGTCTGCCACGCAATCGCTCTGGAAGCCCGTATCTTGCCCGACGGTGATAGCGGACAAAACCTCAGCCTGCTGAACGTTGGTTCGCTGGTCAGTTTGATGATCTGTACGGTAATGACCATCGTGGCTTCCCGCAATCGTGGCTGGTTGCTGCTACCCATTGTCTATGCCTTTGCGCTTATCAACCTGGCGCTGGCCACCTTTATGCCCAATGAATACATCACCCATCTGGAAGCAACGCCTGGGATGCTGGTTCACATTGGCTTATCGCTCTTTTCCTATGCCACGCTGATTATCGCCGCTCTGTATGCATTACAACTGGCGTGGATTGATTACCAACTGAAGAACAAGAAGCTGGCGTTTAACCAGGAAATGCCGCCGTTGATGAGTATCGAGCGTAAAATGTTCCACATCACGCAGATTGGCGTGGTGCTGTTAACGCTCACTCTTTGCACTGGTCTCTTCTACATGCACAACTTATTTAGCATGGAAAATATCGACAAGGCCGTGCTCTCTATCGTGGCGTGGTTTGTCTATATTGTGCTGCTGTGGGGACATTATCATGAAGGATGGCGTGGACGCCGCGTCGTCTGGTTTAACGTTGCGGGTGCGGTCATTCTGACACTGGCCTACTTCGGTAGCCGAATTGTCCAGCAGTTAATCAGCTAATCCCAGAAAAGGAGTTTCCCCTGGAACACATTTCTACTACTACGTTGATCATTATTCTGATCATCATGGTGGTCATTTCAGCCTATTTTTCCGGGTCCGAAACCGGAATGATGACCCTCAACCGCTATCGTCTGCGGCATATGGCGAAACAGGGTAATCGCTCGGCCAAACGCGTCGAAAAATTGCTGCGTAAGCCAGACCGCCTGATAAGCCTGGTGTTAATCGGCAATAACCTGGTCAATATTCTTGCTTCCGCGCTCGGCACTATTGTGGGGATGCGTTTGTACGGGGATGCGGGCGTGGCAATTGCGACTGGTGTGCTTACTTTTGTCGTACTGGTTTTTGCTGAAGTATTGCCGAAAACCATTGCCGCGCTGTACCCGGAAAAAGTCGCCTATCCAAGTAGTTTTCTGCTGGCACCGCTACAAATTTTGATGATGCCGCTGGTCTGGTTGCTGAACGCTATTACCCGCATGTTAATGCGCATGATGGGCATCAAAACCGATATCGTGGTCAGTGGCTCTTTAAGCAAAGAAGAATTACGCACCATTGTGCACGAATCGCGGTCACAAATTTCCCGTCGCAATCAGGATATGCTGTTGTCGGTACTCGATCTGGAAAAAATGACTGTCGATGACATCATGGTGCCGCGCAGTGAAATTATCGGTATTGATATCAACGATGACTGGAAATCGATTCTCCGCCAACTCTCCCACTCACCTCACGGACGCATCGTGCTCTACCGTGACTCGCTGGACGATGCCATCAGTATGCTGCGTGTGCGTGAAGCCTGGCGGTTGATGTCGGAGAAAAAAGAGTTCACCAAAGAAACCATGCTACGTGCCGCGGACGAAATCTATTTTGTCCCGGAAGGTACGCCGCTCAGCACGCAGCTGGTGAAGTTTCAGCGCAACAAAAAGAAAGTCGGCCTGGTCGTCAACGAGTATGGAGATATTCAGGGGCTGGTGACGGTCGAAGATATTCTCGAAGAGATTGTTGGTGATTTCACCACGTCGATGTCGCCAACGCTCGCCGAAGAGGTCACGCCGCAAAACGACGGTTCGGTGATTATCGATGGCACTGCCAACGTGCGGGAAATCAACAAAGCCTTTAACTGGCATCTACCGGAAGATGATGCCCGCACGGTTAATGGCGTCATTCTTGAGGTACTGGAAGAAATTCCTGTCGCAGGAACTCGCGTGCGTATTGGCGAGTACGATATCGATATTCTCGATGTACAGGACAATATGATTAAGCAGGTAAAAGTTTTTCCTGTGAAACCGCTGCGTGAGAGTGTGGCGGAGTAACGAAAACGGCCCGGCATTCGCATGCTGGGCCGTGATTTATTACGAAAGCAGAAATTAAGCTTTTGCTTTCGCTACAGTAACCATCGCCGCACGAATCGTACGACCGTTCAGCGTATAACCCTTCTGCATAATGCCCAGTACGTTACCTGGCGCAACGTCATCAGATTCCACCATTGCGATGGCCTGATGCACGTTCGGGTCCAGCGGCACGTTAGTTTCGGCGATCACTTCAACGCCAAACTTACGCACAACATCCAGCATCGACTTCAGCGTCAGCTCAATACCTTCAACCATCGCGGACATATCCGGGTTAGCTTTATCAGCCACTTCCAGCGCACGATCCAGGCTATCAATCACCGGCAGCAATTCGTTGATGAATTTCTCCAGCGCGAATTTATGTGCTTTTTCGATATCCAGTTCAGTACGGCGACGCAGGTTTTCCATTTCGGCTTTTACGCGCAAAATGCCGTCACGTTCACGGATCTGGGCTTCAGCCAGCTGAGCTTCGAGATTCGCAATTTTTTCATCGCGCGGATCCACCTGCTCAGCAGAAGCTTCTGGCTCAACTGCCTCAATCTCTTCGTGCTGATCCATGATAATTTCTTCCGGGGCTTGCCCCTCAGGCGTTTTCTGTTCTTTACTACTCATGAATTTCTCCGCGTTTTTTTTCGCATTCATCTCGCTAACTTCGCTTATTATGGGGATCAGTTTCAGGGTTTCAAGGGAAGCACTCACATTGTCATCAATCTTCGCAACAAGGACCTCGGAAAAATGAATAATCATTTCAAGTGTATTGGCATTGTGGGACACCCACGGCACCCTACTGCACTGACAACACATGAAATGCTCTACCGCTGGCTGTGCACAAAAGGTTACGAGGTCATCGTTGAGCAACAAATCGCTCACGAACTGCAACTGAAGAATGTGAAAACTGGCACGCTCGCGGAGATTGGGCAACTGGCTGATCTCGCGGTAGTCGTTGGTGGCGACGGTAATATGCTGGGCGCGGCGCGCACACTCGCCCGTTACGATATTAAAGTTATTGGAATCAACCGTGGCAACCTGGGTTTCCTGACCGACCTTGACCCCGATAACGCTCAGCAACAATTAGCCGATGTGCTGGAAGGTCACTACATCAGCGAGAAACGTTTTTTGCTGGAAGCGCAAGTCTGTCAGCAAGATTGCCAAAAGCGCATCAGCACCGCGATAAATGAAGTGGTGCTTCACCCAGGAAAAGTGGCGCATATGATTGAATTCGAAGTATATATCGACGAGATATTTGCGTTTTCGCAGCGTTCCGATGGCCTGATTATTTCGACACCTACAGGCTCTACTGCCTATTCTCTCTCGGCAGGCGGTCCAATCCTGACGCCTTCTCTGGATGCAATTACCCTGGTGCCCATGTTCCCGCATACGTTGTCAGCACGACCACTGGTCATAAACAGCAGCAGCACGATCCGTCTGCGTTTTTCACATCGCCGTAACGACCTGGAAATCAGTTGCGACAGCCAGATAGCACTGCCGATTCAGGAAGGAGAAGATGTCCTGATTCGTCGCTGTGATTACCATCTGAATCTGATTCATCCGAAAGATTACAGCTATTTCAATACATTAAGCACCAAGCTCGGCTGGTCAAAAAAATTATTCTAATTTTACGCCAGCCTCTTTACTGTATATAAAACCAGTTTATACTGTACACAATAACAGTAATGGTTTTTCATACAGGAAAACAACTATGTTGGCACAACTGACCATCAGCAACTTTGCTATCGTTCGTGAGCTTGAGATTGATTTTCACAGCGGCATGACCGTAATCACCGGCGAGACTGGCGCGGGTAAATCTATTGCAATAGATGCCCTGGGCCTTTGTCTCGGCGGTCGCGCTGAAGCCGACATGGTGCGTACCGGAGCTGCTCGCGCAGATCTGTGCGCCCGTTTTTCTCTGAAAGATACACCCGCAGCACTGCGCTGGCTGGAAGAAAACCAACTGGAAGATGGCCGTGAATGCCTGCTTCGTCGCGTAATCAGTAGCGATGGTCGCTCTCGTGGTTTTATCAACGGTACAGCTGTTCCACTGTCACAACTGCGCGAACTGGGCCAGTTGCTCATTCAGATCCATGGTCAGCACGCCCATCAATTACTCACCAAACCCGAGCACCAAAAATTCCTGCTTGATGGCTATGCTAATGAAACCTCTCTGCTTCAGGAAATGACCGCACGTTATCAGTTGTGGCATCAAAGCTGCCGCGACCTCGCGCATCATCAACAGTTAAGTCAGGAACGCGCCGCTCGTGCGGAGCTGCTGCAATACCAATTAAAAGAACTTAACGAATTTAATCCGCAGCCCGGAGAGTTTGAGCAAATCGACGAAGAGTACAAACGTCTGGCGAACAGCGGTCAATTGCTGACCACCAGCCAGAATGCATTGGCATTAATGGCCGACGGTGAAGACGCAAACCTGCAAAGTCAGCTTTACACGGCTAAACAACTGGTGAGCGAATTGATTGGCATGGACAGCAAACTGTCCGGCGTACTTGATATGCTGGAAGAAGCTACCATCCAGATTGTTGAAGCCAGCGACGAACTACGCCACTACTGCGATCGTCTGGATCTCGATCCCAACCGACTGTTTGAACTTGAACAGCGCATCTCAAAACAGATTTCGCTGGCACGTAAACATCACGTCAGCCCTGAGGTATTGCCACAGTATTACCAGTCGCTACTGGAAGAACAGCAGCAACTGGACGATCAGGCCGACTCACAAGAAACGCTCGCGCTGGCGGTAACGAAACATCATCAGCAGGCACTGGAAACGGCGCGCGCGTTACACCAGCAACGCCAGCATTATGCAAATGAGTTGGCACAGCTGATCACCGACAGTATGCATGCACTCTCTATGCCGCATGGGCAGTTTACGATTGATGTTAAATTTGACGAGCATCACCTGGGCGCTGACGGCGCTGATCGTATTGAGTTTCGGGTAACCACCAACCCAGGTCAGCCAATGCAGCCTATTGCCAAAGTCGCATCTGGTGGTGAATTGTCCCGCATCGCATTGGCAATTCAGGTCATCACAGCGCGTAAAATGGAAACCCCGGCACTGATTTTTGATGAAGTGGATGTAGGGATTAGCGGTCCAACAGCGGCAGTTGTCGGCAAACTGCTGCGTCAACTCGGCGAATCAACTCAGGTGATGTGTGTTACCCACCTGCCACAAGTCGCGGGATGTGGTCATCAACACTATTTTGTCAGCAAAGAAACCGATGGTGCGATGACAGAAACGCATATGGAGTCGCTGGACAAAAAAGCGCGGTTACAAGAGCTGGCGCGCCTGCTTGGTGGCAGTGAAGTCACACGTAACACACTGGCGAATGCGAAAGAACTGCTTGCGGCGTAAACTTTTTTCCTGCTTCACGGTCAGAGTAAACAGCAAAACGCCGTAAGACCGGAAAGCAAAAGGTTTTAAAGTGATGAAAGGTCTATTATCATCGGCATATTACAGATGAGCCACGTACTGCTCGGGCCCGAAAAGGAATCAAATCACTATGCGCTGTAAAACGCTGACTGCTGCAGCAGCAGTACTATTGATGTTGACCGCAGGCTGTTCCACTCTGGAGCGAGTGGTTTACCGTCCTGACATCAACCAGGGGAACTATCTGACCGCTAACGACGTATCCAAAATACGTGTTGGCATGACGCAACAACAAGTTGCGTACGCATTGGGTACACCGCTGATGTCCGATCCATTTGGTACGAATACCTGGTTCTATGTCTTCCGCCAGCAACCAGGTCATGAAGGTGTAACGCAGCAAACGCTTACGCTGACCTTTAACAGTAGCGGGGTGTTGACCAACATTGATAACAAACCTGCGCTGAGTGGTAACTAATAATAAAGTTTCTCTCAAAGACGTTAAAAAAGGTGCTCAATGAGCACCTTTTTTCTGGTTTATTTATTCGCTGATTTTTCTGCTCGTTGTCTGCGAAGCTCTTTCGGATCGGCAATGAGAGGGCGATAAATCTCCACCCGATCGCCATCATGCACAGTATCGCTGAGTTTTGTTGGACGACTGTAAATGCCGACTTTGTTTTTAGTTAAATCAATATCGGTACGCAATTCCAGCAAGCCACTGGCGCGAATAGCTTCTTCAACCGTCGCGCCCTCCTGCAAACTTACCCGTTGCAGGTATTGCTTCTCGGGTAATGCGTAAGCCACCTCAACGGCAATTTTACCTGGCACTGTAAACCTCTTTCGCACGAACCGTAAAAGCCTGGACCATATTAGCCGCCAGCTCTTTAAACACGCGGCCAAAGGCGAGTTCAATCAACTTATTGGTAAACTCAAAATCGAGATGAAACTCGATACGACACGCCTCCTGACTTAGCGGCGTAAACTTCCAGCCACCGATCAACTTCTTGAACGGCCCATCCACCAGATTCATAAGAATACTTTGGTTACTGGTCAACTGGTTGCGGGTAGTAAACGTTTTGCTGATCCCAGCCTTAGAGACATCTACCGCCGCGGTCATCTGCCCAGGAGTGGACTCCAGAATCCGACTTCCGGTACAACCCGGCAAAAACTGAGGATAAGACTGAACGTCATTCACTAACTGATACATTTGCTCCGCGCTGTAGGGTACCAGTGCGGTCCGGCTAATCTGAGGCATAACAATTTCCATCAACAAAAATCCAACAAATAATATCATTTATCCTGCTGTAAAAAAAACGCTATCCCGACACTGGGTAACACCGGGTTCATGCTAAGATAGAGCCTTGTCCCCCGCAGGAATGATATGGGGTGTTTTCGATTTCAGATTACCGATGATTCACGACGCTTATGACGAAGAAAAAAGCACATAAACCTGGTTCAGCGACCATCGCACTTAACAAGCGCGCCCGTCACGAATACTTTATCGAAGAAGAGTTCGAAGCGGGACTTGCTCTGCAAGGCTGGGAGGTTAAATCCCTGCGCGCAGGAAAAGCCAATATCAGCGACAGCTACGTCCTTCTGCGTGACGGAGAGGCATTTCTGTTTGGCGCTAACATCACGCCAATGGCAGTGGCCTCCACGCATGTAGTGTGCGATCCTACCCGTACCCGCAAGTTGCTTCTCAACCAGCGGGAACTGGACTCATTGTACGGTCGCGTCAATCGAGAAGGCTATACCGTAGTGGCGCTCTCCCTGTACTGGAAAAATGCCTGGTGCAAAGTAAAAATCGGCGTCGCCAAAGGTAAGAAACAGCACGATAAACGTTCAGATATCAAAGAACGCGAATGGCAGGTGGATAAAGCGCGTATCATGAAAAACGCCCACCGTTAAATCTGTACTGCAGTTATTGACCCGCTCCTCTCCGCGCCTCCCTCTCCGGCGGCGCGAATGAACACCTTATTGACTATCACATCCGACACAAATGTTGCCATCCCATTGCTTAATCGAATAAAAATCAGGCTACATGGGCGCTAAAACTTTAACGATAACGCCATTGAGGCTGGTCATGGCGCTCATAAATCTGGTATACTTACTGTTACACATTGGGGCTGATTCTGGATTCGACGGGATTTGCGAAACCCAAGGTGCATGCCGAGGGGCGGTTGGCCTCGTAAAAAGCCGCAAAAAATAGTCGCAAACGACGAAAACTACGCTTTAGCAGCTTAATAACCTGCTTAGAGCCCTCTCTCCCTAGCCTCCGCTCTTAGGACGGGGATCAAGAGAGGTCAAACCCAAAAGAGATCGCGTGGAAGCCCTGCCTGGGGTTGAAGCGTTAAAACTTAATCAGGCTAGTTTGTTAGTGGCGTGTCCGTCCGCAGCTGGCAAGCGAATGTAAAGACTGACTAAGCATGTAGTACCGAGGATGTAGGAATTTCGGACGCGGGTTCAACTCCCGCCAGCTCCACCACTTGCTCTTCCGGATATGTCCGGAAAAATCCTGAAAGCCCGCATGGCACAAGCCCTGTGGGCTTTTTTGTGTCCGCAGTTGTCCGAGAATATCCCGCTAAATCCAGTGATTATTGGTATACGTTTAGGTATACGGTAAGATGTATACCTAAAAGCGTATACCAATTCTCTCTGAGGTAGGATAATCGTGTCACGTACAACACGCCCTCTTACTAACACTGAACTATCACGGGCTAAAGCAACTGCAAAGGATCTAACGCTACATGATGGTAATGGACTTTTTCTACTCGTAAAAACGAACGGTAGGAAGCTGTGGCGTTTCCGATACCAGAAACCAGTAACAAAACAACGAACCATGATTGGTTTAGGGTCTTTCCCTGCCCTTTCTCTGGCTGAAGCCAGAAACACTCGTGCTGAGTATCTTTCCTTGCTGGCCCGAGGTATTGATCCACAGATATACAGTGAGCAAGTCACTGTACAGCAACAGATTGCGGAAGATAGTATTTTTTCAAACGTTGCCTCAAAATGGTTTGCCATAAAAAGAAACAACGTAACACCTGATTACGCAAAGGATGTATGGCGCTCCTTAGAGAGAGATATTTTCCCTACTATCGGTGAAATTCCTGTTCAGAAAATAAAAGCTCGTACATTAATTGAAACCTTAGAACCAATTAAAGCTCGTGGAGCACTTGAAACTGTTCGTCGTTTGGTACAACGTATTAATGAAATTATGATTTATGCCGTTAATACTGGCTTAATTGACGCTAATCCTGCATCAGGTATTGGTATGGCATTTGAGAAACCTAAAAAGAAAAACATGCCAACACTACGACCTGAAGAATTACCGAAACTTATGTATTCTTTATCTATGTCAAATCTTTCTGTGCAGACCCGTTGTCTGATTGAATGGCAACTACTCACCCTTGTGCGCCCTTCAGAGGCTTCAGGCACTCAATGGAAGGAGATCGATTTTGATGCAAAACTCTGGAGAATTCCTGCTGAAAGGATGAAAGCTAAGCGCGAACATATTGTACCTTTATCACCTAAGGCTTTAGATATTCTTGAAGTTATGAAAACTATTAGTGCTCATCGTGAGTATGTTTTCCCAAGTAGAAATGATCCACAAAAACCCATGAATAGCCAAACTGCAAATGCCGCTTTAAAAAGGATAGGATATGGTGGAAAACTCGTTGCTCATGGTTTACGTTCTATTGCCAGCACTGCAATGAATGAAGCCGAATTTAACGCTGATGTAATAGAATCAGCCTTAGCTCATAGCGATAAGAATGAAGTCAGAAAAGCTTATAACCGTTCTACTTACTTAGAACAAAGGAAGAATTTAATGAACTGGTGGAGTTCTTTTGTTCATAAATCTTTATCCTTTTAATTTTTTCATTTGGAGAGTTTTCGATGGTTACAATGATACAAGCCGAAAATTTATTAAGAGAATTAGTAAACGAATATAGTGACAGCGCCAAGATAAGAAATGAAGCCCAGACTAGGCATCATATAATAAACAAAATAATTATTGACGTTCTTAGCTGGCCTGATGATCAAATAGAAGTTGAAAACTATCATGATCATACTTTTACAGATTATGAATTAGGAAAGCCACGGCAAGTTATTGTTGAAGCGAAAAGAGAAGGCCGGACTTTTGAAATACCAGCAGGTTTATCAAATAAGAACATAATCGACATACCAACTCTCTTAAGATCAAATGACGATTTAAAAGACGCAATTATACAGGTACAAAAATATTGTTCATCACGAGGAACACCAATTGCAATAGCCACTAATGGACATCAATTTATATCATTTATTGCAAGCACTCAAAATGGCTGTTCGCCTTTAGAGGGAAAAGCTTTAGTTTTTGACAGTTTGGATTCTTTATTACGGAACTTTTCTTTAGCATGGAATATGCTTTCATATTACGGTGTGAAAGAACAACGTTTAATTAAGTATCTTACCTCTGACATAAGTGGTATTCCAAATAAATTATCAACCTATTTATCAATGTATCCTAAAATACGCTATGCTAGTGATATACAGACCTCATTAAGACAAATATCAGAATTAATAATTCAAGATGCTCTTGAAAGCAATGAAATTGAAGAGATTTTTTACCAAAAATGCTACTGCGAAAGTGGTGCCCTTTCAAAATATGCTTTGCTAAGTAAAGAAATGCTTCAAGCCAGATATGCTGCTCTATTTAGTGACAATGAATTATCTCCACATATAACTTCTGTTAAACCTGATCGTAAAGAGCAAACTTTAGATCCAAGTATTATGGCCGAGGCTCTATCAAAGCGTCCAATTGTATTAATTGGTGATGTTGGTGTTGGTAAAACGTCATTTGTAAAAAATTTAATTTATTCAAGTGCATTCAAAGAATTTAAAGAGGCAATTTATTTATATATAGATTTAGGCTCTAAAGCAACATTAGCTAATAATCTTCAAAAATTTATATTAAATGAGATAGAGCAACAACTAGACAATAAATACTCCTGTGATATAACCGAAATGAAATTTGTTAAAGGCGTATATTCAAGAGATATTCAAAGGTTTTCAAAAGGAATCTGGGGGAGTTTACGAGATTCAAATAGAGAACGATATGAGGAAAAACAACTTGAGATGTTGGCGGAAAAATTAGATGCTAAAGATGAACATTTAAAAAACTCAATCGCTCATTTATCAAAACAAACTAAAAAGCAAGTAATTATTTGTCTAGATAATGCTGATCAACGAGATTTCGAAACGCAACAGCGAGCATTTGTTATTTCTCAGGAGTTAGCAAAAGATTGGAATGCTTTAGTATTTATATCTGTCAGACCTCAGACATTCTTTAAATCAAAAGCATCAGGTGCATTAACTGCTTATCCCCACAAGGTCTTTACAATTGCACCACCAAGGATAGATCAAGTTCTTGATAAACGACTTCAGTTTGCTCTCGAAATGTCTGAAGGAAAGATACCTCTTGAACATGCCGAATTTGTTAGAATCCATATAGACAATCTTTCTTCATTTATCAGAGTATTGCTTCAATCTCTAAGAAAAAATAAATCACTAGGAGAGTTTATTGAAAACATTACGGGAGGCAATGTAAGACAAGCGCTTAGCTTTATTACTGGTTTTATAGGCAGCCCAAATGTTGAAGCGGATAAAATAATTCGAACTTACGAAGAAGAAGGTAGATATATAATTCCTGTACATGAATTTTCTAAACAAGCTTTACTTGGTGAATATTCACACTTTGATCCAAACACATCTCTTGCCATGAATATTTTTGATGTTTCTTTTGCAGATATATCAGAACACTTTTTAGTACCATTAATAATGGCGCTATTATCAGAAAAAAAAGAGCTTCAGGACCGGGATGGATTCTGTCTAACCAAGTCCATTATAGATGAAATGCAAAGCCTTGGTTTTATTCCTGAGCAGACTGAAAATGCGCTAAGAAGAACGACAAACAAAAAATTAATAGAGACCTCACAGAGGTTTACATTTGAAGAGGACGAAACAGGTTTAATAGGAGAAATGCCAACGAAATTTAGAATCACATCTATTGGTTTGTATCATCTCAAGCGATGGATAAGTGATTTCGCCTATCTTGATGCAATGGTATTTGACACTCCTATATTTAATCCTGAAGTAGTCAATAATATGCGAGCTTCATGTGAGTCATTCAATATTGAGGATCGATATAAACGCTCCATTGCATTCAAAGATTACCTGTCAAATGCTTGGAGTAGTTTTGTAAATAAACCTAGTTATTTTGACATGAACGAATCTTTTAAAACAGGAGAGTCATCTTTCGAAAGTGTGAAACGAGTTGTTGATAATATTTTAAGTGCAAAACAATAATATACTTAAGCGCGCAGTGCTTTCCCCGCCTCGCCCGCCCGCTTTGCGGGGCGGTTTTAATGCAGTTGCACTGACACGCTCAGACCGCGCCGGGAATGGCGCGGTTTGCAGAAAATGAGGCAGGAAAACGCATGCAAAGCCATGCACCTTATCGATGCATGGCTTTTTTCAGTAAAAACGGGCGGATTTTCGGGGAGTTTTACACAGACTGATGTGATGCCAGTTGCGCACTTTTACGCGAAAAAATCATGTTCTGCGCAGGAGTGAATTTTTCACGGCTGTCATCCACCGAAGCCGCGTCAGGCCTGAATCCGATGGTCGTTAAAATGTCGCTATCCTGTGCGGAATAATTAATTTTTTCCCCCTTCGCAAGCCAGGACAGAAGGGCTTCACGCAGGGCATCTGTGGCACGCTGTATGGCACAGTTTCGGGCAATGGCCGTCAGCTCACTGTAGCCCATCAGCTCCGGTGCCAGTGTGGCCGCCAGTGCTGTGCCGTGCTGCTGCATAAAATCATTCAGCCGGTCGCGGATGCTGATGTGCTGAACGGCTTCATGCGAACGAATATAACGACCGGCAGCCTGATTCACCTGCCATTTTCTGACTTCGATAATATTGCGTAATTCGTCCAGGCGACTGACGTTTCTGCCTTCCCCGGACAGAAGCCGCAGATATTCCTGTTCGGCCGCAGCCAGCTCATTTTTGCGTTGCAGCCATGCTGCTTTGTTATTCTGACAGGTGTCAAAGGCCTGCTGTAAGGCTGTGCTTTCCATCGTTATCTCTTTCTCATCATGGTGAAGAATAAAAATACGGTGTGCGGCGACGGCCGGTGTTAACCGGCAGCCCTCATTCCAGACGCAGCGAATATGATTGTGTTTTTAAGCGTACTGGCGGCAGTTCCTGTTTTTCATGCAGGATTTCTGCCAGTTCGTCCGGCGTGACCGGGCGGACAATGAAGCGGTTGATGGTCTGAAGCGTTTTAAACACCAGACCACAGCCCGGATCCGTGCACACATAAAAACGCTCGGTGACTTCCTGAGACAGACGCCGCGATGTTCTTGACAGTGCAAGGCCTTTACATCTCCGACAACAATATCCGGTAACAAGCATTCTTTTCGGGCGTTTCATACTGCCGGAGGCTGACGTCAGTGAATCGCGGTATCTCTGTTTGCCTGAAATGTATTCCATTCCTGAATCTTTACTGTCAGAGAAAAAGCTTTCACTCGCTTCAAATGTCGCAGAGCAATAAATATTCCGGCACTGTGCAATCATTATCTTGGTGCCATCGTCCATGAAATGTGCGCGGCGGGTGTGAGCAACATGTCCACACGACGGGCAGTAAATCATGACAGCAGTCCTCTGGCCTTAAGCACTGCTCCCTGCTGGTCTATTTTGTCCTGCCACACCTTGCGCTGTGCCGGTGTGCCTGCCACCTCATAATCCATGTGAGGAAGTGTTGCCGCTGACAGTCCGGTCAGCCGGAGAACCGGCTCGCCGGTGAGGCTGATTTGCATCTGTTTAATTTTCTGTTCCAGCGATGATTTCACCTGCTGCATGACAGCCTTTTCCGGTGCGACGTAGCCCTGATGGCCGGTGGTGTTGGCGAGCGGATTTTCCTGTACCAGAATGCTCAGATGCATTGCCCGGACAAGCGCCTCACAGGTTTCATTCAGGGCGTGTTCCAGCTCATGCTCTGCATACAGACTCAGAAGGTGATGATGTGCCTTCCGGTAGGCGGTGGCCGTGCTGTCACACGCCCCTTTCAGGCGTTCACGTTCGAAATTCAGCACCACGGCCAGATTGTCATATTCCTGTACCAGCTCCCGGCGTGCCACGCGCTCAATGTGGCGCTGTTTCAGCTCGTCGCTCAGGACACCACCGGCTGCACGAAAGGCCGTGCGCCAGTCGTCAGCGTCGTTTCCGTCGGCCTGCGCCAGCGCATTTTTTTCCTGCTCTGCCCGTTCAATGGCCGTGACGGTCTCATCCATCAGTCGGGCGTTCTCAAGGTGGGCGGCTCTGGCCTTTTCCAGTTGTGCCAGTGCGGGTTGCAGATATTCAGGGATGGTGTTGTCAGACATTTTCCGGCTCCTCGTCACTTCAGGTTGAGAAAATTGTGACGTACACCGGACAACAACACGACGCATTGCAGATGTGCCAGCCCTGACACAGGAGACTCATCCTCACACCGGCAAGCCAGGAAAAGGTCGCTGGAAAAAACGGCTTACTGTTTATTTTTTTTATATTTTACTGTTCACCTCTGTTCACCATAAGAAAAAAGATAAGTAATACAGTAAGTTAAAGGGTGAACAATCGCAGTAATGACTGTTCACCGTCTGTTCACCACTGTTCACCCGTTGATGGGCTTTTTGTGCTGTTTATTACTGTTTGTTTTTATTAATTCGCCGGGAATGAATAAGAAAAAACGATTTGTATTTCACTATAAAAATTACGAATTGCTTTAAGTGGCTTTAAATGACTTTAAGTGGAGATGAACAAAAAATACACAAGCATTGTAAGGCTGCCGGAACAAATCCCCCCTGTTGCGTCTGCTGAAAATATTCACAAAATAAAGCGCTACCCGAAGCCGGACGGACTTATCCGGTGCTGTATGGACATTAACGAGGTAGCCCGATGCAAGCTGTTTTTTCTTCCCCGTCTCCCGCCCCTGTGACGCCACTGATGCCGCTGCCGGACATCACACAGGAGCGTTTTTTACGTCTTCCGGAAGTGATGCACCTGTGCGGCCTGTCACGCTCGACCATCTATGAACTCATCCGTAAGGGGGAATTTCCGCCGCAGGTGAGTCTTGGCGGTAAAAATGTGGCCTGGCTGCACTCTGAAGTCACCGCATGGATGGCCGGGCGCATTGCCGGACGCAAACGGGGGTACGACGCATGATGATGCCCGCTCTGCAAAAACTCCCTTTTTCTGGCTTGCCTTTTTCCGGCATTTGCGGATATAGTTTTTCCGCTGTCGCAAAATCGGCAGCCGGGCGTGGAAACCCGAGCAATCTAACGGCGACATATGACGCGCCATGCGTCTTTTTTTGTGTCGCAATCAACGCCACAGAGCGCCAGATTATGGTGTGGTGTGTGGTCAGTCGAGCAGATGGCACTCCGTGCATCCTGCCCGCGTCCGCTCATTATGCCGCAGAGTCAATGGTAGCTCAGGCGGGGCAGCCTCCGGGCTGGCCGGTATCCGTTAGAGCCGGTATTTCCACCCCCGTCTGGGCTATCGCCATCGAGCGTGGAAACTCCGGCGATAGCGTAACCTGCTATCTAACGGAGGCTGCCATCATGGCTACAACCCTTACCCCTTCACACCCTGAATTTGTCTTTGTGTTTGCGGCTGTCCGTCGCGCAGACCGTCATCCCCGTATCTGCATGCTTCGCACCGTCGCCGGTGATGAACGCAGCGCCCGCCGTTCCCTTGTCCGTGACTATGTGCTCTCCCTTGCTGCCCGTCTGCCAGTGATGGGGGTGTCCCGTGCGTAATAAAAAAGCCCCTCAGACCGTCTCAGCGCGTCATGACGCCCGTGAACACCTCAGCATTGAGGCTTACCATAAGCTCAACCGCGCCAGCGCCGTATCCCAGTTTGTTGGGGGTGATTTGATTCACCGTGAACTCTCCGGCCTGCATCAGCTCTACATTCCGCATATTTTCAGCTACCTGAATGAAGATATTGATTTTGTGCTGAATGAGCTGAAAGCCAAAGGCCTGTGCCGCGATTTTCTCGCCCAGCAGAAAGACCGGGGAGACAGGACGCATGTTTGATTTTCCCCAGCCTGGTGAGATTTACCGTTCTGCCGGTTTTCCCGATGTGGCCGTGGTCGGCATTCTGGAAGACGGTATTCCGTGGGAAATGCCGTACCGCTGCCCGGACATTGTCTGGAACCCGTACCGCCGTAAATTCAGTATCCTTGTGCGTATCCTCGCTGACGGGCGCACCACAGACATCCCGCTGGGGCGTTTTCTGCGGGAATTTACCTGTGACCGTCCTGACCTGTTTAAACGCAGCCCCGTAAACCGGCATGCGGTACTGAAAGAAATGGCCGGAGACCCGGAATTACAGAAATGGCGGGAGAAATATCTGGATATTTACCCGCAGGACCCTGTTCCGGTCAGCCGGGCGGCACCGGTGGCGCGGGAATGGCGGGAAATTCCCCGCACGGAGCCTGACCCGGAAATCACCCCGGATAACAGTTACCGCAATTATCTGTAATTAAAAAACGACACCCGAAAAATTAAATGTGCGTATTCGCGCAGGGATACGCACGTCTTCAGGAGACGCAGATATGCCTTATCAGTTAATGCAACCGGCACGGAATGCAGTCATCTGTCACAGGGAGGAAAACAAATGAAAACCCCCTTACCGCCCGTCTTACGCGCTGCCCTTTACCGTCGCGCTGTCGCCTGTGCCTGGCTGACCGTGTGCGAACGTCAGCACCGCTACCCGCATCTCACCCTTGAGTCACTGGAGGCGGCCATCGCCGCTGAGCTGGAAGGCTTTTATCTGCACCAGCACGGTGAGGAAAAAGGGCGTCAGATAGCCTGTGCCCTGCTGGAAGATTTAATGGAATCCGGCCCCCTGAAGGCCGCGCCGTCGCTGTCCTTTCTCGGGCTGGTTGTGATGGATGAACTCTGTGCCCGTCACATAAAAGCGCCGGTACTGCACTGAAGGAGAACAACACCATGAAAATGAACGTAACCGCCACCGTCAGCCATGCACTCGGCCACTGGCCGCGTATCCTCCCGGCGCTGGGGATTCAGGTGCTGAAGAACCGTCATCAGCCCTGTCCGGTCTGTGGCGGGAGTGACCGCTTCCGTTTTGATGACAGGGAGGGGCGCGGCACCTGGTACTGCAATCAGTGTGGTGCCGGTGACGGCCTGAAACTGGTTGAAAAGGTGTTTGGTGTTTCCCCGTCCGATGCGGCCGCAAAGGTGGCTGCCGTGACCGGCAGCCTGCCCCCGGCTGACCCGGCAGTGACGACCGCCGCTGTTGCTGAAACAGACGCTGCCCGGAAGAACGCCGCCGCACTGGCACAAACCCTGATGGCGAAAACCCGTCCCGGAACCGGTAACGCCTACCTGACCCGCAAGGGCTTTCCCGGCCGGGAATGCCGGATGCTGACCGGCACACACAGAGCCGGTGGCGTGAGCTGGCGCGCCGGTGACCTTGTGGTGCCACTGTATGACGACCGCGGCGAACTGGTTAACCTTCAGTTAATCAGTGCTGACGGCCGTAAGCGCACCCTGAAAGGCGGACAGGTCAGGGGCACCTGTCACATCCTTGAAGGACAGAATCAGGCCGGAAAACGTCTGTGGATAGCGGAGGGATACGCGACCGCACTTACCGTGCATCACCTGACCGGTGAAACGGTGATGGTGGCGCTTTCTTCCGTGAACCTCCTTTCTCTGGCCAGCCTTGCCCGGCAGAAGCACCCCGCCTGTCAGATTGTCCTTGCCGCTGACCGTGACCTCAGCGGTGACGGCCAGAAAAAAGCCGCCGCAGCCGCAGATGCGTGTGAAGGTGTTGTTGCCCTGCCGCCGGTCTTCGGTGACTGGAATGATGCCTTCACGCAGTACGGCGGGGAGGCCACCCGTAAGGCCATTTATGATGCCATCCGGCCACCGGCTGAAAGCCCGTTCGACACCATGAGCGAAGCGGAGTTTTCCGCCATGAGTACCAGCGAAAAGGCCATGCGTATCTATGAGCATTACGGCGAGGCGCTCGCGGTCGATGCCAACGGCCAGCTTCTGTCCCGCTATGAAAATGGTGTCTGGAAGGTGCTGCCGCCACAGGACTTTGCCCGGGATGTGGCCGGGCTGTTTCAGCGTCTGCGCGCGCCATTCTCCTCCGGGAAGGTGGCCTCCGTGGTGGACACCCTGAAGCTGATTATTCCGCAGCAGGAAGCCCCCTCCCGCCGCCTGATTGGCTTTCGTAACGGCGTGCTCGACACGCAGAACGGTACGTTCCACCCGCACAGTCCGTCACACTGGATGCGTACCCTGTGTGATGTGGATTTCACCCCGCCGGTGGACGGTGAAACGCTGGAAACCCACGCTCCCGCGTTCTGGCGCTGGCTTGACCGTGCTGCCGGTGGTCGTGCGGAAAAACGCGACGTGATTCTGGCCGCACTGTTTATGGTGCTGGCAAACCGCTACGACTGGCAGCTCTTTCTGGAGGTGACCGGTCCCGGCGGCAGCGGCAAAAGTATCATGGCCGAAATAGCCACCCTGCTGGCCGGTGAGGATAACGCCACGTCGGCCACCATTGAGACGCTGGAATCCCCGCGTGAACGTGCCGCGTTAACTGGCTTCTCACTGATACGCCTGCCGGACCAGGAAAAATGGAGCGGCGACGGAGCCGGACTCAAGGCCATCACCGGCGGCGATGCAGTGTCCGTTGACCCGAAATACCGGGATGCGTACTCCACGCACATCCCGGCGGTGATTCTGGCCGTGAACAATAACCCGATGCGCTTCACCGACCGCAGCGGCGGCGTGTCACGCCGGCGGGTGATTATTCACTTCCCGGAACAGATAGCCCCGCAGGAGCGCGACCCGCAGCTTAAGGACAAAATCACCCGCGAGCTGGCGGTCATCGTGCGTCACCTGATGCAGAAGTTCAGCGACCCGATGCTCGCCCGGTCACTGCTTCAGTCCCAGCAGAACTCAGACGAGGCACTGAACATCAAACGGGATGCCGACCCGACGTTTGATTTTATCGGCTATCTGGAAACCCTGCCGCAGACCAGCGGCATGTATATGGGGAACGCCAGTATCATCCCGCGTAATTACCGTAAATACCTCTATCACGCCTATCTGGCCTACATGGAGGCAAACGGCTACCGGAATGTACTCAGTCTGAAAATGTTCGGGCTGGGGCTGCCGGTGATGCTGAAGGAATACGGACTGAATTACGAGAAGCGCCATACCAAACAGGGGATACAGACCAACCTGACACTGAAAGAGGAAAGCTACGGCGACTGGCTGCCAAAATGTGACGACCCTGCAACAGCCTGACCCACCTGACCGGCATCTGCCGGTCTTTTTTTATCCCTGAATTCCCCGAAGGTGAACAATCCACTGTTCACCCTTCACCGTATGTTCACCCGTTATCACACTGAAATTAAAAGAGAAAAATGAAAGGTGAACAGTGTGAACAATCAAATCAAAAAAAACTTTTTTCTCCCTGTGCGATTTTCAGTACGGGGGATTAATCACCGGTATGAGTCACACCGGCAGAATGCCGGAGGTGAAGAATCGAATGTTCACCCTTCACCCATTATTCACCACCTATCACTATGAAATAAAAGGAGAAAATCAAAGGGTGAACAGTGTGAACAGTTCTTTCGAAAAAAAATTTTTTCCTGTACGATATAGCATCAATCCAAATAAAAATACGCTTTCATTTCACATTAACTTACAGCCATTGGTATACGATTAGGTATACGCATAAAAACTGAATTAAATAAAATCATTAAAAATCAAAGCAATACAATATTTATTCAAACTCCGCCAGCCCACCAAAATTCTCCATCGGTGATTACCAGAGCCATCCGATGAAGTCCTGAAAGCCTGCATGGCGCAAGCCCTGCGGGCTTTTTTGTGCCTTCAATTTGTCTCGCAAAATCTCAAGCAAACTAATTTATTCTGAACTTTTTAAGCCCATTGTCAGGCCCAACGAAAAGAACCATCGTTTTCATTGGGTCTAAAAGCATGGAGACGACTCATGGCAATGACGCTCCTCTGGAACATCAGAAAAAACAGCGAGAAATTCCCATGAGGCCAATACCAACACTTTCTGTTAGTTGCCGAGCGTAGGTGGAATGTAAAGAAAGACAGAGCCATAGAAGTGTGTGCTGACGATATTTCGCACTCATAAAATAAATCAAATGGATACGCGAAAGCGTAGCCTTTTTCTTGGGCTGTGGCGGCAAAATGGCGACAGCGAATTTGAGTAGTGACAATAAAGAACCATGTAATGCGGATTGCGACTGATGACAAATGCAAATTGCCTGATGCGCTACGCTTATCAGGCCGACTAACCTCCTGAAATGCATTGTATTTTATTGACATTTCAGAACGAACAAAACATTTACCCCGCATCCGGCAGGAACAATGCGCAATTTATCAAGAATCTGAACCCGCGTATTGCGAATTCAGTCTGCTTATGCGTACAAAAATATAATCCTCAAGCTCTACCGTTCTCACATCATTGATGATGTAGGCGTGCATCTGAATAGTAGATGCGAAGTGCCATATCTTGAATACTGGTTAGAAATACAGTATAAAAACTGTATATACGTCCAGTTAAGAGGCAATGCGCAATGTTCGTGGAACTCGTTTATGACAAAAGGAATTTTGATGGTCTGCCTGGTGCAAAAGAGATCATTTTAGATGAACTGAGTAAGAGAGTGCACCGGATCTTCCCGGATGCAGATGTCCGGGTTAAACCGATGATGACACTGCCAGCGATTAACACGGATGCCAGCAAACATGAGAAAGAGCGGATAAGTGCCGTCGTTCAGGAAATGTTCGAAGAAGCGGAATTCTGGCTGGTAAGTGAGTGATATCCTGGAAGATCCGCTTCAACCGTATATTGATATCGCTGTTGCGGATCTGCGCCCATTCTCGCCCTGCAGCTACGGGGAACAAGTCAGTTTTTTAACTACTACGGCATCCCCATAGGCTATTACATAGGTAACCTGCCATTTTGGCCCCTGCGCTTCGTATGAGCCCGTCATAATTCTGGCGTTAACAACCGCATTCGCACCACTTTTTTTTGCCGTTTCAAGTAACTTTTGAAACACGCTTGTCTCTCGCTTTGTTATGTCACCAGCAACGTTTTTAATAACGTATTCAACAATACCGAGAGACTCCACCACATCATACCCCGGCAATGAGGGAAGAGTGGTGCAGCCCTGCGTCATAAACGTGTTTTCACGCGCTCCACCAAGTTTGTCAAAAAGTCCCATGTTCCTCCTGAGTAGCTCAAATATGAGTTCGCTTCATCCGGTTTGGTGTAAATGCCCCATTGCCGTATGTTGTCATGATTCGCCTGGCAGAGCATCCCACTTTAATTATCTCGCCAACAAGCAGAGGAACACGATGCCATAAAAGACGGTATTCCTGCGATAATCATAAAATTTGGCTATAGAGCCACATGAAAGAGTCAGGATAGCCGCCTGTCGTTGTGTTTCGATTTATATACCTACACAATTGGCAATATCACCCACTGGATTTATTAATCCCAAACTATTGCGTCATACTCAAAATAGTGCGGATATTGCGCGCACTGGTGGCGATAATATCAATCACACCAGTACGTAATGCTCCCATAATTGACATTGCTTTGGTGTTCTCGGAGGCGATAGCAATAACGCACGGGATCTGGCGTAGCTCTTCAATACTCAACCCGATGACGCGATCGTCCATCACGGTATTGACATGTTTCCCCTGGGCGTTGAAGAAATCATACCCCGCTATATCGCCCGTGACCCCCTGATTGAGACTGGCATCGTTGATCTCCTGCGGCGTAAACCAGCCCAGCTTCACCATATAGCTGTTCTCATTCATATCACCAATACCTACCAGCGCGATATCCGCTTTGCGTGCGCGATCCAGCGTCTCCTTTATGGTGCCATTACGCATCAACGCCACTTTAAGCTCGGGATTTTCAACGTAGGCGGGCGCATAGAGCGATTCGCTGCTGCCGCCAAATTTCTTCGCCAGAAGACGGCTGATATGGTCGGCGTTGATGATATCGCCAGGACGATGCGTACCGCCAATACCGCAAACAAAATGACAATCTTTTGTCTGGATTGGGCTGATGTGTTCAGCGACTGCCGCCACATTACGCCCCTGCCCGACCGCGACGACCATATTGTCACGCAGATTATTGGCGAGATAATTAGAAACCAGCGCTGCCACCTGGCGGCGCTGTTCATCTTCATCATTATGATCAAGAGCAATCAAAGCGCGGGAGATCGGGAAACGTTCCTGCATCTGTTTTTCAAGCTGGGTGCTGAAAACCGGATGATAACGAACGTTAATCTCGACAATGCCCTCTTCTTTCGCACGCTTTAGTAACCGACCAATTTTAATCCGTGAAAAACCGAATCGATTGGCTATCTCTTCTTGTGTGACCTCATCGCAGTAGTACGCAATGGCTATCTCGGTGAGTAGTTCAAAATCCTGAGTCTGGCTGGATTTGTCCATGCGAGGCGGGTTCTCCATAGAAGAAAAGAGGGATGACATTGCCGTTTAGCAAAAATTGTATCAGATCTGCTGACGCAGAGAAAAAGATCTGCTCCGCCATCAGGGGGATAGCGGAGCGTTGTATCAACGTTTAATGCGGTCGATTTTCAACATTCTGGCGATGACTTTATCCAGTTCCTGCTCTTCAAAAATCACTTTCCAGTCCGGCTTAACGATTTTTTCGCGGCCATATTCCATCGCAATCATGCAGGCATCAGAGAACGGGTTCGTCGCCCGGAAAGCCACAGCAAGCGCAATCTGAATATGTCCGTACAGCATGGCTTTCGCCGCCTCTTCCGGGACACCGCTGTGTTTCACCGTCTCATCAAGCGCTTCTTTCATAAAGGCACCAACCATGCAGGCCACCGTCTCTACCAGCGTAGGCTCCAGGTAAGCAAGCTGCTTCACCGTCACCCAATGCACCTGCTCTACCGGGCCATACATGCAGCTGATCACTTGACTTAACTGCGCTTTTTGCGCTTCGCTGCCGGTCTCAAAAGAGGCGGCAACGTGCTGCACTGCCGCAACGCCGCCAAAGGCATCTTCATGTTCTTCTTTGGTATAGCGTTGCAGGAACACCGACGGGTGACAGGGGTGCGCAACGGCGTACTCAATCCCATCACGCTGGGCGATGAGATTCGCATAAGCGGCTGCTGGATCAAGCGTCAGTAAAATTGCCCCCTGTTTCATCTGCGGAACGACCGATTCTGAAACTTTCCCCAGCGCAATATCAGGTACTGCCAGAATAACCACATCGCTTAACGGAACGACGGACTGCGCGTCGGAAAGCTCGCGCCCTTTCGCGATGATCTGCTGCTGTGCCGCCGGTGAGTTTTCGCAATAAAAAACGTGATAGGCGCTGTTCTGGAAATTAGCTGAAATACGCATCCCCATTTTGCCGCCGGCACCGATGACGGTAATCGTTTTTAATTCAGCAGACATGGTCTGACTCCTTAGATTGGGTGGAAGAAGCATTGATTAAGTTTTGCTTATCAAGCAGATAACGCATGTTATGTTCGGTCCAGGCGGCTTCCAGACGACAGGTAGTTTCGCTATCGCCCTGCCAGGGCAGCCAGTGCTCAATAATCTGGTTGATACCACGCGTTTGTGGCTGAATTTGCTGGTAAATATCGTCATAGCGCAGCAGTCCTTCACCAAGCGGACAGCCTGCCAGCGTAAAGCCCACCCAACCGTCGCGGCGGGAGAAAGCGAAATCTTTAACATGCCAGTTCAGAACGTAAGACGCCGTTTTCGCCACCACCTCCGCAGGCAATTCCAGGCTGGCAATGCAGTTGGCGGGATCAAGGCAAATGCCAAATCGCGCCGAGTTTATCGCTTGTACCAGCGCAATATTGTCGTCGGTCGGCACCTGCTCGTAAGTTTCTAAACAGATAGCCACGCCCTGTTGTTCAAACGCTGGTAGCACCGTTTCCACGCTGCGCCGGGCTTCGCTTAAGGTCGGGCGATGATCCGGGCTGTTGATCATGGTGCGCAGTAGCGAGCACTCCAGTTCAGCGGCAATCGCCAGATAACGTTGCAGATGGTCTGGCTTAATGCCTTTAGTACCCAGTTCCAGCGTGATCCCGGCACGGGCAGCGTGTTCTGCCAGCCGCGTGCGCTCACCGGAGGACCACTGGGCGATTTGCGGATAATCGCAAATCTGAAATACCGTCGCGCCAAGGCGCTGGCTGTCGTCAATGGCGTCGAACAGGCTGAGAGGTTTGGGCGCTTTTTCTGATAACTGCCAGAAATAGGCCCAGGTGCTGAGTCCAGTTTTCACAGATGCTCCTTCGTCTCGCTGCGCGTTAACAGGGTATAGGCCTCATCCAGGATCGCCGCTATTGCAGCAGGCTGATGGGCGAAACGCCCGAGGAACAGGCCATCGACATCCGGCCACAGCTCGCTCAGTAACCCCGGTCCGGCGCTGCCACCGTAAATCACGCGGTGATGACCCGCAACAGTAGACAAATAACTGCGCAGTCCCGCACAGACGGACTGGATATATTCTGCGCTGGCAGGCTGCGGCGCGCCTATGGCCCACTGCGGCTCCCAGGCAAAAATCAAATCCCCGCTAAGCCCAAGCTGTTGCAGAAAGTGAATGATGACGTTCGCCTCCTGAATGGCGAAGTCGGTGGCATCAGCAACAGGCAGTTGCTGCGGCTCACCGATACAGATAACCGGCGTCAGGCCGTTTTCCAGCGCCAACTGCACTTTGCGGCAAATTACCGCGTCATCCTCATGAAAATGACGACGCCGTTCAGCGTGACCAATTTCGGCAAATCGCCCGCCCATTTCGGCAACCATCGCCGCACTGGTTTCTCCAGTCCAGGCGCCAGGCGCTGCGGGGGCAATATTCTGCGCTCCAACCTGCATTGCCGTACCAGCGAACGCGCCCAGTGTACCGTCAATGACCGGCGCAGAGGGAAAGGTAAATAAGGTGGTTTGCGGGTATGCTTTTAACAGCGGATGTTGCCGCACGATTTCCGCTACCTGCCGACTCCAGTCAAGGGTTTGCGCATAACCGAAATACATTTTCAGGCTCACGCCGAGAGTGAGGTTCACTGCCATACCGCCCCCTCTTTCTCACGACCAGCCGCTTCGGTAAAACAGCCGCCCACTGCCGTAACAATCATCGCCAGCGAGACGGCGCCCGCATCCGGCGTTCCCAGGCTGCGTTCAGCCAGCGGGCGGGCGCGACCAATTTTCGGCAGCAACTGTGAGGTGTCTTTCGCACATTGCTGCGCATAACTTGCGGCAGCGTGCCACGCCTGAGCCAGCGGTAAACCTTTTTTGACGTTCTCATTCAGCGCTTCGCTAAACGGCAGCAGGACATCCACCAGCGTTTTGTCACCCGGTTTAGCCTTACCGAAATGCATTACCCCGTGGGCTGCGTCACTCACGGCCTGGACGACGGTATCCGCCTGCGGTTGCTGCTGATTACCCAGAGCGGTGCCGAGGGTATTTAAGATAACGCCCCAAATCGCGCCGGAAGTGCCGCCAGCGTTATCAGCCCACGCGTCGGCGGCCTGTTGCAAAACGGTGCCTGCGCCTGCGCCCAGCGCCAGGTATTGATGCGCACTTTCGCGCGCTGCTCGCACGCCGCGCTCCATACCCATACCGTGGTCGCCATCACCGGCTACCGCGTCAATGCGCCCTAACTCATCAACGTTTGCAATCACCACCTCAGCCAGCGCATCCACCATCGCCACTACGCGAACGGCGGCGCTACGCGAGGCATCAGACGCCGCGGGAACGGTCTGCTGCTGACATTCATCGTCACTGCTCGCCTGTCGTGGCTGCGCGGCAATTACCGCGCCACGCCTGAAAGCCGACGTGTAAGCCGGAGCCTGCCACTGTGCCTCTAACGCTTCGCTAAACCAGATGAGCGTCAGTGACAGGCCCGCCATATCGAAACTGGTGACAAATTCGCCGACCTGAATATCAGCCAGGATAATGCCCTGCTCGTTCAGCCGTTGCTGCACGCTGTGCCAGACTACAAAAAGTTCTTCATATTTCACAGAGCCGAGACCGTTTAAGATCGCCCCAACGCGGGCACCTTTGATGCTCACGCCAGATGGAACATCGTTGAGCAGATGTTCAACTAACATTGTCGCCAGTTCATCGGCCCCCGGCACGGCTATTTCACGGATACCCGGTTCGCCGTGGATCCCCATGCCAAAGCCCATTTGCCCTTGCGGAATGGTAAACAAAGGCTGCTCCGCCCCTGGCAATGTGCAGCCAGAAAAGGCGACCCCGATGGTACGGGTGCGATCGTTGGCGTGTCTGGCGACGGTAAGTACCTCTTCCAGTGAAGCCCCCTGCTCCGCCGCAGCCGCAGCCGCTTTGAACACCACTAAATCGCCCGCCACGCCGCGGCGTTTTTCGGGCTCATGTTGTCCGGCGCTGGTGATGTCATCAGTAACGGCGATAAGTTCGCAGGGAATGCCTTCTGCAATCAGGCGCTCCCGTGCGAGGCCAAAATGCAGAACGTCCCCGGCGTAGTTGCCAAACGCTAACAGCACGCCCGCCCCGTTGTTGGCGGCTTTCGCCACCGAGCAAATTTGCTGCGCGGAGGGTGAGGCGAATAAGTTTCCCATCGCCGCGCCGTGGGCCAGTCCCTGGCCGACCAGCCCGGCAAACGCCGGGTAGTGGCCCGAGCCGCCGCCGATGATAATCGCCACCGTACCTTGCTGACTTTGGGTATTGCGAATAACCCCGCCCGGCACCTGGCGCACGATGTCAGCATTGGCGCTGACGAAACCCGCCACCATCTCTTTGGCAAAGTCGGAGGGATTATTAAAAAGCCATGTCATATTAGTGCTCTCCTGCTCGTTTCATCTTCACATCGGCGGCACTGGACGTATGGGGAATACGGCTTAATACCAGCATCAGAATTGCCGACAGCAGCATAAATCCCCCCACCACCATCATTGGCGCCAGATAACTGTGCGTTACATCGTGCAGCGCACCGGTAATGTAGCCCGCCGAAAAACCGGCCACGTTGCCAAGGGTATTGATCAACGCCACAGCTGCGGCGGCAGACGCCCCTGAGAGGAACTGTGTTGGTAAGGTCCAGAAATTAGGCAGTGCGGCAAAAATGGCGCTGGCGGTTAATGAGATAACGACCATCGTGGCAAACGGCGTGTCCATATAAAGTGCGGTGGGGACAGAAATTGCGCCGACCAACGCGGGTAGTGCGATATGCCAGGTTTTGCAACCGCGGCGCGTGACATCACGCGACCAGAAGTACATCACAATCGCCGCCACCAGATACGGCGCGCCAGTAATCAGCCCTTTTTCCATCACGCCAAAGGTGACGTTAAACTGACTCTGGAAACCGCCAATAATGGTTGGCAGGAAAAACGCCAGTGCATACAGGCCGTAAACAAAACCGAAGTAGATAAGACACAGTACCCAGACGCGACCATTGGACATCACTGAACGCAGGCTGTGGTTGGCGGCACTGGATTTCTGCGCATCTTCCCGCGCAAGCTCAGTGTTCAGCCACTGTTTCTCCAGGGCCGTCAGCCATTTGGCATCGTTAGGTTTATCAATCAGATAGAACCACGCAATCACGCCCACGACGATAGCCGGAATCGACACACCAAGGAACATGACGCGCCAGCCTTCAAGGCCGAACAGACCGTGTTGATTGATAAACCAGGCCGCCAGCGGTGCGCCGAAGACCACAGTCAGCGGCTGCGCAAGATAAAACAGTGCCAGAATTTTGCTGCGATGACGCGCCGGAACCCAGGCGCTGAGGAAAAATATCGCGCCAGGGAAGAAGCCCGCTTCCGCCACACCCAACAGCAAGCGCAGGATATAAAGCCCTTCAACATTGCTCACCCAGGTGAATAAAAGAGAAACGATTCCCCAGGAAACCATAATACGCGCCAGCCAGCGGCGCGCGCCGTAACGGTGCAACGCCAGGTTGCTGGGAACTTCCAGAAGAATGTAGCCAATAAAGAAAATCCCTGAGGCCAGGCCGAATTGTGCCACCTGCAATCCAAGGTCCTGCATCATGCCGTTAGGACCAGCGAAGGAGATCGCCGTTCTGTCGAGGAAGTTAATGAAAAACATCAAAGCAACAAAGGGGACGAGACGGATAGAAATCTTACGAATCGCGGATTTTTCTACCTCAGTCGCAGGTTTTTGCTGAGTACGAGTCACAGTGTCTCTCCTTCCGGAAACCTGGTTGCCGGTGGGATCAGAAGGTAAATGTTTTTGCTGGCTTACCAGCAATGATGAATACGCGTAATTCCCTTCCTGCTCGTGTAATCCATTTACATTTTTGCTACATGACAAATGTACATTAGCAGCTCATAAGATTTGCGCATATGCTCGACAAGTGAAAATGTGATCGCCCTCATAATGTCTTTCCTGGCGACTTTCAAATCCTGAAAGCAGGTAAAAATGGGCGTTAACCGATCTTTTTTACTGTTCATATGAAAACACGTTGAACTTATGTTTATTAAAAGCTACTTTTTATCCAGTTACAAAATGTTCACATGAATGATCATTGCTCATATGAACACCCATGTCCCCTACTATGAGAAACCATTATGTTAACAATCGCGATTGGTGCTGATGATGCGGCAACCGAGCTGAAAAATCTGGTGAAGTCCCATTTACAGTCGAAAGGGATCGAAGTTGTCGATTTCAGCCACGACGTTGCTGATAACTCGCTCATTTACCCGGATATCGCCTTTAATCTGGCCAGTGCTGTCAGCGATGGCACTTACCTGCGCGGCATTCTGCTGTGCGGCACCGGTATAGGTATGGCAATTGTGGCGAATAAAGTGCCGGGTATCCGTGCCGCGCAATGTCACGACACCTACTCCGCCGAGCGCGCCCGTAAGAGCAACGACGCGCAAATCATGACGATGGGCGCGCGTGTTATCGGCCCGGAGCTGGCGAAGAATATTGTTGATGTGTGGCTGGCTTCAGAGTTCGAAGGCGGACGCTCAGCGCCGAAAGTTGACAAGATCAGCTACTACGAGAAACAGGGTAAATCTGCATAACCTCTCTTTTATGAAAGGGTCAAGATTATGAGTCAGTTAGATGAACTTAAACGCCTTACCACCGTGGTGGCCGACAGCGGCGACATTGACGCCGTAGCACGTTTTAAGCCGCAGGATGCCACGACTAATCCGTCGTTGATCCTCAAGGCTGCGGCAATCCCGCATTATCAGCCACTTATCGATAATGCCATTGCGTTTGCCCTGCAACAGGGCGGTTCTACCCAGACGCAGATTATGAATGCCAGCGATAAGCTGGCGGTGAATATCGGGATTGAACTGTTGAATCATGTGCCGGGTCGCGTCTCTACTGAGGTAGATGCTCGTCTGTCTTTCGATCGCGGTCTGTGTACCGCTAAAGCCCGTAAACTCGTGCGCCTGTATCAGCAACAAGGGATTGATAAATCGCGCATTCTTATCAAACTCGCCGCGACCTGGCAGGGCATTCGCGCCGCAGAAGATCTGGAAAGAGAAGGCATTAATTGCAACCTGACGCTGCTTTTCTCTTTTGCTCAGGCCCGCGCCTGCGCGGAGGCCGGGGTGTATCTGATTTCACCGTTTGTCGGGCGTATTTACGACTGGTATCAACAACATCAGCCGCAGAGCAGTTATGAAGCAGAAAGCGATCCTGGCGTGGTATCCGTGCGAGACATCTACCGTTACTACAAAGCGCATCGTTATCCGACGGTGATTATGGGGGCCAGTTTCCGTAAAACTGAGCAGGTGCTGGCACTGGCTGGCTGTGATCGTCTGACGATTTCCCCCGCTCTGCTGAGCGAGCTGGCAGCGCAGCACGGCAAAGTAGTGCGTAAACTTAGCGCCGATGTACCCGTAGAAAACCGCCCCTCGCCGCTTAGCGAAGCCGGGTTTTACTGGCAGCACCATCAGGATGCGATGGCAGTGGACAAGCTGGCAGAAGGCATACGGTTGTTTGCCGAAGACCAGGAGAAGCTGGAATCGATGCTCGCCGTTAAGTTGACTGTGTACAAGCACGCTGCTGAAATCAGCGTGTAATCACAAAGGATTACGAACACGGTTTTCCCCTCACCCTAACCCTCTCCCCGAGGAGGCGAGGGGACCGTCCGCGCTATTTTTTGGGCTTTATCATCAGGTTGAGTCCGTACTACCACAGATTACGGGCTTTTCGATTCAAACACTCATTCTGCCAGCGTGCGATTATCAATAACAAAACGATACTTCACATCCCCGCGCAACATTCGCTCATAGGCTTCGTTTATTTCATCGGTGCGGATCATTTCAATATCGGCAACAATGCCATGTTCGGCGCAAAAATCGAGCATCTCCTGGGTTTCAGGGATACCGCCAATCATCGACCCCGCAATCGCGCGGCGTTTCATGATCAGGTTGAAGACTTCCGGTGATTTGTGCGGCGTAGCGGGCGCGCCGACCAGAGTCATGGTGCCATCGCGTTTCAGTAAGGTAGTGTACTCATCAAGATTATGCGGGGCAGCGACCGTATTTAAAATAAAATCAAAACTCTTCATATGCGCCGCCATTTCGTCGGCATTGCGGGAGTTCACCACTTCATCGGCCCCCAGAGCTTTTGCCGCTTCACGTTTTGCCTCCGAGGTGGTAAAGGCCACGACATGCGCCCCCATTGCGTGGGCCAGCTTGATCCCCATATGCCCCAGGCCGCCAATACCGACCACGCCCACTTTTACCCGGCCCGGCCTGCCAGTGGCGCAACGGGGAGTAAGTGGTGATCCCCGCACACAGCAATGGGGCTACCGCTGCCAGTTGCTCTTGCGGGTGACGAATACGCAGAACATATCGCTCATGAACGACGATCTGTTGTGAGTAGCCGCCCAGAGTATGGCCCGGTTCGTCCGGCGTCGGCGCGTTATAGGTCCCTATCATGTGATCGCAGTAGTTTTCCAGTCCGTCGTCACACTCTTCACAGTGTTTACAACTGTCCACTATGCAGCCAACGCCCACCAGATCGCCCTCGGCATATTTTTCAACCTGCTCACCGGTGGCAATCACGCGTCCGACAATTTCATGGCCCGGCACGCAGGGGTAGACCGTTCCCGCCCACTCTGAACGCACCTGATGGAGATCGGAATGGCAGACACCACAGTAAGCAATCTCAATCTGGACATCGTGAGGGCCGGGTTTACGGCGGGTGATATCCATCGGTTCAAGTGGTTGTTTAGCGGAATAAGCACCAATAGCCTTGATATTCATTGCATTCACTCCTGTTCGAAGAGGTATCTGGATGATGTGAGGAACGTCTTTGTAGCAAAACACGCTCATTGAATATAGCCAATGAATGATTGCCCGTTATGGGTTCTGAGACGTCGATACCGGAGAGTTTAATGACCAACAGTGGTGTCGTTTTCCGTGGCAGATCACACTTTCTGGCACCAGCGATATCCCTTTTATCACCCGGTGTTATCATTCATATCGTAAATACCTGAACTCAATCCGAGGCTTAGATGCTGGAGAATGTCATCATCCGATAATCAGTTTCCCGACCTTTGTCGCCGGGCTGGTTATCAATGCGCCTAAATCAAATGTGAGCACCACGCTGTGCTTGCGGGTTTTGCATATGATGATGAAACAGGTTTCCAGTATGAATTTATCCCGTCAGGAACAACGTACCTTACACGTTCTCGCCAAAGGTGGACGTATTGCCCATCTTCGCGATGCCTCAGGCCGCGTCACCGCTGTTGAATGCTACAGCCGTGACGGGCTGCTGCTTACCGACTGCACGCTCGCCGTGTTCAAAAAACTCAAAACCAAAAGGCTGATTAAGTCCGTCAACGGTCAGCCTTATCGCATCAACACCAGCGGGCTGCAAAACGTTCGCGCACAGCTGGATAATCGCTAAGGAGAGTGTATGGATATCCCACCTATTTTTACCATTAGTGAAAGCGCGCACCGCATTCACAACCCCTTCACCGCAGAAAAATATGCCACGCTGGGGCGAGTCTTGCGCATGAAGCCCGGAACACGCATCCTCGATCTGGGTAGCGGTTCCGGCGAAATGCTCTGCACCTGGGCGCGCGATCACGGCATTACCGGTCTGGGTATTGATATGAGTCCGTTGTTTACACAACAGGCCCGGCGGCGCGCACAGGAACTCGGCGTTGGCGACAGGGTGGCATTTATTCATAACGATGCGAGCGGTTATGTCGCCCATGAAAAATGTCATGTCGCCGCCTGTATTGGCGCAACCTGGATTGCCGGAGGCGTCGCCGGAACGATTTCTCTGCTGGCAAAAAGTCTGCAACCCGGAGGGATCATACTTATCGGTGAGCCGTACTGGCGCCAGTTACCCACCAGCGAGGAGATAGCCCATGCCTGCGGGGCGCAAGCGTTGGCTGATTTTCTTCCCCTCCCTGAACGGGTGGCTTCTTTTGCGGCGTTTGGTTATGACGTCGTAGAAATGGTATTAGCCGACCAGGAAGGATGGGATCGCTATGAAGCGGCTAAATGGCTGACGATGCGCCGCTGGCTTGACGAGAACCCGGATGATGATTTTGCCGCTGTGGTGAGGGCGGAATTGAGCACATCGCCCGTGCGTCATGTCACCTGGACAAGAGAATATCTGGGCTGGGGAGTGTTTGCGCTAATGAGAAGATAACATTGCAACTTCGACACTGATAACACCTGGCGAGCTTTGAGGTTCGCTCTGAACTCTGCCAGGCGTTATTTTCTGCCATGTTAACTATCCTTGTTGATAACACTCCCCCACACCAGTTGCCCTTTATGGAACGTTGCCGTTCTCGGCGAGATACGCGCCACCGCCTCGGCGGAACAGGAGGCGTCCACCAGCACAAAGCTGGCGTCATCCTGCGCTTTTGGCCACACGCGCTCGCCTTTTTCGTTGAGCGGCAATACATCACCAGTGGCTAAAAACAGCGAGCGGGATAAATTCTGTTCGTTAGGACGAATATAGAGCTGCGCATACAGATTGGCTTTTTCCAGCATGTCGCCCAGGCCGTAAGGCGACCAGTGGTCGATAACGCTGTCAGTTCCGGTCATCACTTTTACGCCTTTGTCGTGCAACTGTTTAAGCGGCATATGCAGCGTGCCAATCGGCACCGTCGAGGCGATCGAGATTTGCTGCGCCGCCATCCGGTTCGCCAGTTCATCTACCTGTTGCTCGTTGAGGGTAGCCAGCGCAAAGGCGTGGCTGATGGTCAGCTTGCCTTTTAGCTGCGGCGTTTTCTCCACTGTTTCAACCATATAATTGATGGCTGCCACGCCCGCCGGAGTGGTTTCGTGCAGGTGAATATCGACGCCTTTGTCGTAGTCCAGCGCAATCTGGAACATGGTGTCGAGGGATTTTTCCATCGCGCCATCAACACTGGTCGGGTCCAGCCCGCCGACGTAATGCGCCCCTGCCTGCATCGCTTCACGCATTAAGGGTTCCGATTTCGACAGCAGCAAACCGTGCTGCGGGAAGGCGACGATTTCACACTCGAAGCCCGCCTGACGTCGCGCCAGCACCGCCTGCAAATTTTGCAGATTTTTCAGGCCGGAAACCGGTTCGATATTGCAGTGGCTGCGGGCAATGGTGGTGCCTTTCGACTGCAATAAATCGATCAGTTTTTCTGCCCGCTCCTGAGTATAGGGTTGCAGTTCCGGCAGCATTTTCTGCTCGAGCTTAATCATGTCCTGGATGGTGGTGCCTGCCGGGCGATTGAGTGAGCGCCACGGTCCGCCGTAAAAGGTTTTGTCGAGATGAATATGCATGTCGCGAGTAGTGGGCAGCATAAGTTTACCGCCAGCGTCATAGTGCGGTAGCGTGGCGTCCGGATGCTGCTTGTTCTCATGTAGCGCAACAATTTTACCGTCCTGAATCTCCACGGTCTGGCGCGCCGTGCGGGTCTGTACTGCCACGCCGTTTTCGTAGTCAAAACCGGTTTCCAGCAACACGTTATCGAGATAGTAATGCGGGTCAGTGATTTTCATGGTGTTATTTGCGTCGCAGTGGGTTGTGCCAGAGACTGCCGCATGGGCGAGCGGCACAGAGGTACCAAACAGCGCGGCGGCGGTGACCATCTTACCGCTCTGGCTCAAAAACTCACGACGGCTATTGTTTTCTTTCATCTTACGTCCTTACGTTTTAATAATATGGGTGCCCGTCTTGCCACGCAGCGCCGCGGGCAGGCATTCCGGCGTGGTGATAATCACTTCTTTGCCGCCCTGTTCTAAAAATGTCAGGCTGGCGATGATTTTTGGCAACATGCTGCCAGGCGGGAAATGCCCTTCCTGCATATAGCGGGTCATGGTGGCAACATCCACCCGATCGAGCGCCTGCTGCTGCGGTTTGCCAAAATGAATACAGACTTTTTCGACACCAGTGGTGATCACCAGAATGTCGGCGTGAATTTCGCGGGCCAGCAGCGCGGTGGAGAGATCTTTGTCGATAACCGCGTCCACGCTTTGGTAATCCCCCGCTTCGCTGCGCACCACCGGAATTCCGCCACCGCCCGCGCCAATCACCACAAAGCCTTGCTGGATCAGGGCCTTAATGGCAGGTGCTTCGACAATACGTTTCGGTTCCGGCGAGGCGACCACGCGGCGATAGCCCCGCCCGGCATCTTCAACAAAACGCCAGTCAGGGTTTGCCTTTTGTAATTCGTCACGCTGGCTTTCACTAAAGAATGCACCGATAGGTTTGGTGGGGTGAGCAAAACCCGGATCATTTTTATCCACTTCCACCTGAGTCACCACGGTGACGGCTTTTTTCTCGCCGTGACGCGCCAGTCGGTTATTCAGCGCCTGTTGGATCAAGTAGCCAATGCCGCCTTGCGTATCTGCCACACAGTTCGCCAGCGGCGTTAAGGGCAGCCCTTCGCGCTCGTGGGCAATCTCCGCACGGCGTAGATCCAGCCCAACCTGCGGCCCGTTGCCGTGGGTCAGCACAATGTCGTAATCGGAAGCCAGCATTTCCAGCACCGTCTCGGCCACGGCTTTCACCGCCTCCGCCTGATGCTCAATCGACTGGCTGGCGTTATCTTTGATAATGCTGTTGCCACCAATGGCAACGACCACAAGCTCTTTCATGTTGTTATGTCCGCTACAGAGGGTGATGAGGTTATGAAAGTGAGGTTGCCCCTCTCCCCAGAAGGGAGAAGGGATCGTAAAGTGCACTTTGCAGGTCAGACGCCGTAACGTTCGCACCAGCCAAGAATGGCTTTCTCGAAGCAGGCGAAGGGTGGATGCACAATGCCCGCGCCAATCATGCCGACGCCTGCATCTTTATGGGCAATGGCGGTGTTGATCACTGGCAGAATGCCACTGCTACCCACGCGGGTGATGTCGATTGCCGACGGCACGCCCATAAATCCGAGCTGCGGAATGGTCACGTTGGGGTTTTCGCCGAGAGTGATTTCGCGCATCTGACGGGAGAAATCGATAGCCTCTTCCACCGTACCGCCCACCAGCGCGACGATTGCAGGCGCGGTCGCCATAGCAAATCCACCAATGCCGTAGGTTTCGGTGATGGCACTGTCGCCAATATCCAACCCAGAATCTTCCGGCTTATAACCGGCAAACATCGGGCCGATGACCTGCTGCGCCGGGCCGGTAAACCACTGCCCCGGTAATCCGCTGACCCGCAGGCCGAACTCGACGCCGTTACGCGCCATCGTGGTCACCACGGTGCTGTATTCAATGCCGTGCGCCGCATCCATCGCCGCTTTACACATTGCCATCCACGTCGGGCCGGAGAAGTAATCGCTGCTGGCGACAAACTCAAACACTTCGCGCTGTTGCTCAACGGAATAACCCGCCTGAATAATTCCCGGTGTCAGCGCCTGAATCAGCAGCGTCGTCCCGGCGTTATTGCGGTTATGGCATTCATCTCCCATATGCAGCGCCTGCGCCAGCATTAAGCGCAGATCGATTTCGCCGATAATTTTCATCGCGTCGCGCAGCATTGGCCCCTGCACATCGCGCATCCAGTTCAGGCGGTCAATCACGCTCTGATCGTTGGCACCCATACGCAAAATCTTCGCCATCTGCTCGCTCATATTGGTGTAAGCGATGTTGCCGTAGGTTTTGTTTTTCACGATGTGCATAAACATCGAGGCCGAGGTAACACCCGCCATCGAACCCACGCAGTCGTGTTCGTGGCACGGCGAGAAAGTGATCTCCCCGGAAGCCGCCAGTTCAGCCGCCTCATCGAGATCTTTCGCCAGCCCTTCGAACACCAGCGCTCCGGTGACCGCGCCTTTCATCGCGCCACACATTTTTTCCCAGGTCACTGGTGGCCCGGCGTGAAGAATGGTTTTCGCCGTCATGCCAGGCACCACGTTAATCGCCTGATCAAAACCAATCAGCACCGGATGCGACTGGATAATGCGCTCCAGCGCCTGCTGGTTAGCGGCGGCGATTTTGTCTGCCAGCGGCGAATCGGCAATATTGTCCAGCGCCTGCACCACCTGCATATTGCCCTGCCCCGGCGGCGTCCAGTCGAGTTGGGTTACTTCTACATGCTGCTTTTTCAGATCATCGCTAAACATAGCGATGCCGACATTAATAACGTTCAACGGTTGGCTAAACAGTGACTGGCTCATCAGGCTTCCTCCCCTTTGCAAATAAATTCACGCGCCAGCAATCCGGTATTGGTGCTGCTGCTGGCCAGAATCACCCCGGCATCAAGCAGCATCTGGCTTTGTTGTGCTAACGATGGCGTATCGAGATCGGTACCCAGCACATAGGCGAGAATGATCAACTCGCGGCCTTCGGCGGCAGCGATCGCTTTCGCTTCTTTGATCGCCTCGATGGTGGAGCCGACCGGATCTTCATGCGATCCAAATCCGAGCACAAAATCCATCACGATCACCGCCACTTCTGGATCGCGCGCTTCTTCGATCAAGCGACTGATGCGGTTGGTGGGGTCAATCATTGGATGCGGCTTGCCGTTGGTGAAGTCGTCATCGCCAAAGTCGAGGAAGGTATGTTTGATGCTGCGGTTGATATCTTGCAGGCGGAATTCAGGATCGGGCTGGATATTGCTGTAGACATCGCCGTGTTTTTCCATCACCGCGAACATGGTTTCGTCACACAGCGTGCCGCCGCAGAACAGGCCACGAATGTATTTCTGCCGCGGTTGCAGACGCGCCCGCACATCCGCAATCAACGGCTGGTTCAGCGTATGCAGCTCGAGATGTTCCTGTTTCACGCCGGAGAGCATCACCGCTTTCAATGCCGCCTCTTTGGTGCCGCGGGCAAACTGTAGCCCCTGCTCATCCACTGGCGTTTCGCCACGACCGAGGAAGCAGACCACCACCGGCTTGCGGCAGGCGCGTGCGCGTTCCAGCACTTTGCGGGCCACCGCAGGCGCGGGCGGTTTGGAGATAAGTACAATGATTTCAGTTTGCGGATCGTTTTCCAGCATCCCGATAGCGTCGAGCATCATCAGGCCGCCGATTTTCTCGCTCAGGTCGCGCCCGCCGGTGCCAATCAGTTGCGAAACGCCGCCGCCAAATTCATGAATACGGACGCTCAGTTCCTGGCTACCGGTGCCGGATGCGCCAACAATACCGATGTTGCCGCGACGCACAGCGTTACCAAAGCAGAGCGCCGCGCCGTTGATAATCGCCGTGCCGCAGTCTGGCCCCATCATCAGCAGCCCTTTTTCGTGGGCCAGTTGCTTGAGCGCCAGTTCATCTTCAACTGAGACGTTATCGGAAAACAGCATCACGTTAAGATCGTTTTGCAGCGCCTGACGTGCTTCGCGAGCGGCAAACAGACCGTTAACCGAAATCACTGCCAGGTTACTTTCCGGGATATGCTTTTTAGCGCTGGCAATAGTGGCGTAACGCGCTTCATGCGAGCCGCTTTGCGCTTTGCTGTTGAACAGCTCTTCAATCTCCACCAGCAACTGCTCGTTGTCTGCGCCCGCTTTGCCGTTGATGACAATCATCAGGTCGCCGTTTTTCGCCTGTTCCAGCTCCGGCGTCAGCAGCCCTAAATTCTTCAGAACGCCTTTGTTCATTTCGGTCGCCATCGCCACAAATGCCTGCTCGACGCCGTCGAGTTTATTTGCACGTGTGGAGATAGACATCAGCGAGACAGAATCAAAATAGGTATTCGGTTTAATGACTATTTTAACTGACATAATTCCCTCCGTAGGTTTGGCTCAGCGCACAACCATCAGCCATGCCATACAGCATGTCGCAGCCGGAACTGGAACCAATATGTTTAATTTTTTCTATTCCCTGGGTTGAATTCCCAGGGATGCCATAAATAATGTCGTGAATAAAATGGTGAATATTTTCCCGACAACGTTGCTGTAATGCGGCTTCCAGCGTTATGGCACTTAGTAACGTGGTATTATTTCTGCCGCGTTGCAGACCGAGATAAAATTCCTCTTTGTATTTTTCCGCCGGATGCCCGGGAATAAATAAAATAAGCGCCAGACCTGTTAAATAATCGTCGGCTGATGGCGTAAGGCCAATCCCTAACCCCATCATATTAGCAATCGCCAAAGCGATATTTTCTTTATCGTTTACGGCCTGAATAACTGCCCGTCGTTTAATATGTAATTCTTTATTTAACGCCTGATAAAACGGATTATCGCCGCGATAATTAAACAGGGTTTCATTTTCCCCCAGGTGCTGATGAATAATGTCGTGCCACTGTTGCCAGGCGATAAGGTGAAAATTTTCAGCGGTTATTTGCAAGGTTGGGGACAGCCAACGTTGGCAATGACTCATCTCTATCTGAAGATGTTGACCAACCGTAATCCCTTGCTCATCAAACTGAACCTTATCACCATGACGGAACAGACCATCAAAGTGAGTGAGTGCCAACCGACAACTGTTTGGCGCATTGTCGTACTCTTCACAAAGCAGCGTCAGCAACTGCTGGCGGGCCGGAAGTGCGATATTTACCGCTCTGGCAAAGACCTGTTCAACCTGTCCTTGCCCCCGCTGCGCCAGAAAATCAGTATCCGCAGTTAGCGCCCACACACACCGTCTTTCTGGTGTGTTGATAGCAAACCTCCCGGTTTATGCGCCTGCGGCAATCAGCAACTGAGCAATCTCTTCAAAGCCCCGTTCCCGTGCCAGTTCCAGCGGCGTTTTACCATATTTATCGGTCAGATGCGGGCTGGCACCGTGTTCAAGTAATAACTGGACAATCGCCTGCTGTTTAATCCCGCCATCGTTAAGCACAATCGCTTCCAGTAGCGGCGTCCAGCCAACATGGTTGGTCTGGTTAACGTTAATATCCGTATGCGCCAAAAGCTCTTTTACAATACTTAAATGGCCTTTTTCACAGGCAGGCGTCAGGCCGACACCGCCGAAACGGGTTACACAATTAAGGTCTGGTTTAGCCGGTAAAATAATTTGTAGTAGCGTTAAATCACCGTTCAGGCAGCTCATTAAAAAAGGATTTAAACAGGTCTGGTCTTGTTTATTAATATCCGCACCGGCATCAATTAATGCCTGAACGCAAGCATATTGCTGATATAAACTTGCCAGTGTAATTGCCGTTTTCCCCTGCCGATCGCAGGTATTTATATCGACACCCAGCGCAAGGCAAGTTTTTACTTTATCGATATCACCCTGTTGTGCAGCCAATAAATAGTCGGCAGGTAGATTTTTTATACTCATTAACATTCCCCTGGTTTTTGTGGCTGTTTTCGCTGAATTGAGAATAGCAACGATAATCTGATAAAAGAACCCGCTTAAATTTAATTCGCCGTATTTCGCCTTTTTGTTGAATGATGTTCAACAATCTTTTCGCAGTGTGCGGTAGTGCAATATTTGTTTCTTTGACCCGATACCCTTTCACTCAATCAGGTTTTATTTCTCTATAGTCTGCACATGTAAGCGCAGCTTTCGTCCATGTCTAACCAGAGGGGAACAAGATGAACGGACTCACTGCAACGGGTATAACCGTCGGTGTTTGTGCAGGGCTTTGGCAGTTAGTGTCTTCACATGTTGAGCTTTCTCAGGGATGGGAATTATTAGGAACCATTGGCTTTGTCGCCTTTTGCAGTTTTTATGCCGCAGGCGGCGGTAAATCGGGGTTTATCAAGAGCCTGGTGGTTAATTATTCCGGGATGGTGTGGGCGTTTTTCGCCGCGCTGGCTTCCGGTTGGCTGGCCTCGGTGAGTGGGCTTTCCGTGTTCTGGGCAAGCGTGATGACTACCGTGCCTTTCTCAGCTGTAGTGGTCTGGCAAGGGCGTTTCTGGTTACTGTCATTCATTCCCGGAGGCTTTCTCGGCATGACGCTGTTTTTTGCCAGCGGGATGAACTGGACGGTGACATTACTGGGTTTTCTGGCGGGTAACTGCGTGGGAATAATTTCAGAATATGGCGGACAAAAATTAAGCGAAGCGACGACTAAACGCGACGGGTATTAAAAGTTATTCAAAAATGATTATCTATCTTTAACCGATACCTCTACAGTCATGACTGGAGAAATTCAAATTAGATAATGGCGGGAATGGTTTAATGAACTCAATTTTCACCGAAGAAAACCTGTTGGCGTTTACTACCGCTGCGCGTTTTAGCAGCTTCAGTAAAGCGGCAGACGAGTTGGGTTTAACCACTTCCGCCATTAGCTACACCATCAAGCGAATGGAAACGGGGCTGGATGTGGTGCTGTTCACCCGTAACACCCGCAGTATTGAGTTAACCGAGTCCGGGCGTTATTTTTTCCGCAAAGCTACCGACCTGCTGAATGATTTTCACGCCATCAAACGCAGCATTGATACTATTTCGCAGGGCATTGAAGCACGGGTTCGCATTTGTATTAACCAGCTACTTTATACACCCAAACACACCGCGCGCTTATTGCAGGTGCTGAAAAAGCAATTTCCAACCTGCCAGATTACCGTGACGACCGAAGTGTATAATGGTGTCTGGGATGCGATTATTAATAATCAGGCGAATATCGCTATTGGCGCGCCCGACACGCTGCTGGACGGTGGCGGCATTGATTACACTGAAATTGGCACAATTCGCTGGGCTTTTGCTATCGCCCCGGATCACCCGTTAGCCTTTGTGCCAGAGCCGATCGCTGAAAGTCAGCTACGTCTCTACCCCAATATCATGGTGGAAGATACCGCGCATACGATTAATAAAAAAGTGGGCTGGTTGCTGCATGGGCAGGAGTCGATTCTGGTGCCAGATTTCAACACCAAATGCCAGTGCCAGATTTTAGGTGAAGGGATTGGTTTTTTGCCGGATTACATGGTCCGCGAGGCGATGGCGCAATCCCTGCTGGTTACCCGACAAATCCATAACCCGCGCCAGGATTCGCGCATGTTACTGGCAACTCAACACTCTGCCACCGGTCAGGTGACGCAGTGGATAAAAAAACAATTTGGACAGAAAGGTATTTTAACCGCGATTTATGAAGATTTATTGCACCGTGACAATTAAGAAAATATATGCGCGAACAGGAATTTTATTATTTTTACATTGTTATGAAAAACATTCCAGGTAAATGACCCGATTTTTTATATCTCAATAAACTGTATTATAAATTCTGTAAAACCATTATTCATTGTTTCCCATGCGATAAGGTTTCCCGCCACTCTTTGGCGGGATTTTTTTTACCTGAGATTACTTACCATTGATTATTCTTAATTCTCAGCATAGTAAAAAAAGACAAAATCAGATTTTTTTCGTGGGTTATTCGGAAATGTCATTGATATCGGTTAACAAGGGGTGTTTTGCTGCACTGTGGTAAAAAATTGGGCCGCCATCGAGGCCTCGAACCCCGTACCCTACAACAATCCTGATTGTCGTCCGCTCTTCCAGATGAGCTAATGGCGGTTTACTTAATTTGCCCTGTATTGGTCTCAGGACATATCTCGTTTGGTGTGGGCGCATATTACGGAGAAGTGAAAAGATAATCATGATGGAATCATGATAATTTTGATTGATTCATCATTCTTGTCCAACCTGGAAAACCAGTATTCCACCGGATATTCAATAGCGACAAAATAAGAGAAAATCACTCCGTCAGTAAGGTAACTGTGTATGTTTTTTTATATTTTTCTCCCATTTCTGGATAGCCCATCATTGATGGGCTTTTTTTTATTATTTCATCTAAGCAATAGACCTGATTACGTTATTTATTTATCCATGGCAATATGATTTTGCACGACCTGCTAAGGAAGGTGGGCAAATCCAGTTGTGTGATGTTGTACCGAGAACCCCTGATGGAAACATCAGGGGTTCTTTTTCTATTCTCTTAGCCCCTCTCCGTTAACAAACTGATTATGTTAATTAATTCATAAAAACTACTCTTAAATTCAGAATATCACATTGTTAATTAATTGTTGTTTTAGATCACAATAATTAAACAAACACGTCATTTTGACCGCATTTTTCAGAAATGTAGATATTTTTAGATTATGGCTACGAAATGAGCATCGCCATGTCACCCTACATCTCATAAGAGGATCGCTTCTGATGAATGCACTGACCGCCGTACAAAATAACGCTGTCGATTCAGGCCAGGACTATAGCGGATTCACTCTCATCCCGTCGGCGCAATCCCCGCGTCTGCTGGAACTCACCTTCACCGAACAGACGACCAAACAGTTTCTCGAGCAGGTTGCCGAATGGCCCGTGCAGGCGCTGGAGTACAAATCGTTTCTGCGTTTTCGGGTAGGCAAAATTCTTGATGATTTGTGTGCGAATCAGCTGCAACCGTTGCTGTTGAAGACGCTGCTAAACCGTGCTGAAGGTGCGCTGTTAATTAATGCGGTAGGTGTCGATGATGTCGCGCAGGCAGATGAGATGGTGAAGCTGGCAACGGCGGTGGCGCATCTGATTGGTCGCTCAAATTTCGACGCCATGAGTGGTCAGTATTACGCGCGTTTTGTGGTGAAAAATGTCGATAACTCAGACAGCTACCTGCGTCAGCCGCACCGCGTAATGGAGTTGCACAACGACGGCACCTACGTCGAAGAGATCACTGATTACGTGCTGATGATGAAAATCGACGAGCAAAATATGCAGGGGGGTAACTCGCTGCTGCTGCATCTCGATGACTGGGAACATCTGGAGCACTATTTCCGCCACCCGCTGGCGCGCCGTCCGATGCGCTTTGCCGCGCCACCGAGCAAAAACGTCAGCAAAGATGTTTTCCATCCGGTGTTCGACGTCGACCAGCAGGGCCGCCCGGTGATGCGCTATATCGACCAGTTCGTCCAGCCGAAAGACTTCGAAGAAGGCGTGTGGTTGAGCGAGCTTTCCGATGCCATTGAAACCAGCAAAGGCATACTTTCTGTGCCCGTTCCCGTTGGCAAATTCCTGTTAATTAATAACCTGTTCTGGCTGCACGGTCGCGACCGCTTTACCGCACATCCGGATCTGCGTCGTGAACTGATGCGCCAGCGCGGCTATTTCGCTTACGCCACTCACCACTACCAGACGCATCAGTAAGCGCAAAGGAATTGAGCGGATGTATGATTTTGTGATTATTGGCGGCGGCATCATTGGCATGTCGACCGCCATGCAACTGATTGATGTCTATCCGGATGCACGCATTGCGTTGCTGGAAAAAGAGTCCGGCCCTGCCTGTCACCAGACGGGCCACAACAGCGGCGTGATCCATGCCGGGGTCTATTACACGCCCGGCAGCCTGAAGGCGCAGTTTTGCCTGGCGGGAAACCGCGCCACTAAAGCCTTTTGCGATCAAAACGGCATTCGCTACGACAACTGCGGCAAGATGCTGGTCGCCACGTCTGAACTCGAAATGGAACGGATGCGCGCTTTATGGGAACGCACAGCGGCGAACGGTATTGAACGCGAGTGGTTAAACGCCGACGAACTGCGCGAGTGCGAACCGAATATCACCGGGCTCGGCGGCATTTTTGTGCCGTCCAGCGGTATTGTCAGCTACCGCGAAGTGACGGCGGCGATGGCAAAAATCTTCCAGGCCAGAGGCGGTGAGATTATTTATAACGCCGAAGTCAGCGGCCTTAATGAGCATAAAAACGGCGTGGTGATACGTACCCGCCAGGGCGGCGAATATGAAGCATCGACGCTGATTAGCTGTTCCGGGCTGATGGCTGACCGGCTGGTGAAAATGCTCGGCCTCGAACCTGGCTTTATTATCTGCCCGTTCCGCGGCGAGTATTTCCGCCTTGCGCCGGAGCATAACCACATTGTTAACCACCTGATTTACCCCATCCCCGACCCGGCAATGCCGTTTTTGGGCGTGCATCTCACTCGTATGATCGACGGCAGCGTGACCGTTGGGCCAAACGCGGTGCTGGCTTTTAAACGTGAAGGCTATCGCAAGCGCGACTTCTCATTTAGCGACACGCTGGAGATTTTGGGCTCGTCGGGGATTCGCCGGGTGCTGCAAAACCATCTACGCTCAGGACTGGGCGAGATGAAAAACTCGCTGTGCAAAAGCGGCTATCTGCGGCTGGTGCAAAAGTATTGTCCCGGGCTTTCGTTAAGCGATCTTCAGCCCTGGCCCGCCGGTGTGCGGGCGCAGGCAGTATCGCCGGACGGCAAGCTGATTGACGATTTTCTGTTTGTCACCACCCCGCGCACGATCCACACCTGCAATGCGCCCTCCCCGGCAGCGACATCAGCAATTCCTATTGGTGCGCATATTGTCAGCAAGGTACAAACGCTGTTGGCAAGCCAGAGTAACCCCGGACGCACGCTGCGAGCGGCACGTAGTGTGGATGCCTTACACGCCGCCTTTAATCAATAACCTTTGAAAACAGGATGTAGCGATGAAACTGAACGACAGTAACTTATTCCGCCAGCAGGCGTTAATTAACGGGGAATGGCTGGACGCCAACAATGGCGAAGTCATCGAGGTCACCAATCCGGCGAATGGCGACAAGCTGGGTAGCGTACCCAAAATGGGCGCAGATGAAACCCGCGCCGCTATTGACGCCGCCAACCGCGCCCTACCCGCCTGGCGTGCCCTTACCGCCAAAGAACGCGCCAACATTCTGCGTAACTGGTTCAATTTGATGATGGAGCATCAGGACGATTTAGCGCGCCTGATGACCCTCGAACAGGGCAAACCGCTGGCGGAAGCGAAAGGCGAAATCAGCTACGCCGCCTCATTTATTGAGTGGTTTGCCGAAGAAGGCAAACGCATTTATGGCGACACCATTCCCGGTCATCAGGCCGATAAGCGCCTGATTGTCATCAAGCAGCCGATTGGTGTTACCGCCGCTATCACGCCGTGGAACTTCCCGGCGGCGATGATTACCCGTAAAGCCGGTCCGGCGCTGGCGGCAGGCTGCACGATGGTGCTGAAGCCCGCCAGTCAGACGCCGTTCTCTGCGCTGGCGCTGGCAGAGCTGGCGATTCGCGCGGGCATTCCGGCTGGCGTATTTAGCGTGGTGACCGGTTCGGCGGGCGCGGTCGGTAACGAACTGACCAGCAACCCGCTGGTGCGCAAGCTGTCGTTTACCGGCTCGACCGAAATTGGTCGTCAGTTAATGGAACAGTGCGCGAAAGACATCAAAAAAGTGTCGCTGGAGCTGGGCGGCAACGCACCGTTTATTGTCTTTGACGATGCCGATCTCGATAAAGCCGTGGAAGGAGCGCTGGCCTCGAAATTCCGTAACGCCGGGCAAACCTGCGTCTGCGCCAACCGCCTGTATGTGCAGGACGGCGTGTATGACCGCTTTGCCGAAAAATTGCAGCAGGCGGTGAGCAAACTGCACATCGGTGACGGGCTGGAAAAAGGCGTCACCATTGGGCCACTGATCGATGAAAAAGCGGTAGCAAAAGTGGAAGAGCATATCGCCGATGCGCTGGAGAAAGGCGCGCGCGTGGTTTGCGGAGGCAAAGCGCATGAACGCGGCGGCAACTTCTTCCAGCCGACCATTCTGGTGGATGTTCCGGCCAACGCCAAAGTGTCGAAAGAAGAGACGTTCGGCCCCCTCGCCCCGCTGTTCCGCTTTAAAGATGAAACCGATGTGATTGCGCAGGCCAATGACACCGAGTTTGGCCTTGCCGCCTATTTTTACGCCCGTGATTTAAGCCGCGTCTTCCGCGTGGGCGAGGCGCTGGAATACGGCATCGTCGGTATCAATACCGGCATTATTTCCAATGAAGTGGCCCCGTTCGGCGGCATAAAAGCCTCGGGGCTGGGTCGTGAAGGTTCGAAGTATGGCATCGAAGATTATTTAGAAATCAAATACATGTGCATCGGTCTTTAACTGGAGAACGCGAATGAGCAGCAATAAAGAGTTAATGCAACGCCGCAGTCAGGCGATTCCCCGTGGCGTTGGGCAAATTCACCCGATTTTCGCTGATCGCGCAGAAAACTGTCGGGTGTGGGACGTTGAAGGCCGTGAGTATCTTGATTTCGCGGGCGGGATTGCGGTGCTCAATACCGGGCACCTGCATCCGAAAGTGGTGGCGGCTGTGGAAGCGCAGTTGAAAAAGCTGTCGCACACTTGCTTCCAGGTGCTGGCTTACGAGCCGTATCTGGAGCTGTGCGAGATTATGAATCAGAAGGTGCCGGGCGATTTCGCCAAAAAAACGCTGCTGGTCACCACGGGGTCCGAAGCGGTGGAAAACGCGGTGAAAATCGCCCGCGCCGCCACCAAACGCAGCGGCACCATCGCCTTTAGCGGCGCTTATCACGGGCGTACGCACTACACGCTGGCGCTGACCGGCAAGGTGAATCCGTACTCTGCTGGCATGGGGCTGATGCCAGGGCATGTTTATCGCGCGCTTTATCCGTGTCCACTGCACGGCATCAGTGAAGATGACGCTATCGCCAGCATCCACCGGATCTTCAAAAATGACGCCGCGCCGGAAGATATCGCCGCCATCGTGATTGAGCCGGTTCAGGGTGAAGGCGGTTTCTACGCCGCGACACCTGCGTTTATGCAGCGTTTACGCGCGCTGTGTGACGAGCACGGGATCATGTTGATTGCCGATGAAGTGCAAAGCGGCGCGGGACGTACCGGCACGCTGTTTGCGATGGAGCAAATGGGCGTCGCGCCGGATCTCACCACCTTTGCGAAATCGATCGCAGGCGGTTTCCCGCTGGCGGGCGTCACCGGGCGCGCCGAAGTGATGGACGCTGTCGCACCGGGCGGCTTAGGCGGCACTTATGCGGGTAACCCGATTGCCTGCGTCGCGGCGCTGGAAGTGTTGAAGGTGTTTGAACAGGAAAATCTGCTGCAAAAAGCCAACGATCTGGGGCAAAAGCTGAAAGACGGATTGCTGGCGATCGCCGAAAAACACACCGAGATCGGCGATGTACGTGGTCTGGGAGCGATGATCGCCATCGAGCTGTTTGAAGGTGGAGATCATAGCAAACCGGACGCCAAACTCACCACCGAGATCGTGGCGCGCGCCCGCGATAAAGGCCTGATTCTTCTCTCCTGCGGCCCGTATTACAACGTGCTGCGCATCCTTGTACCGCTCACCATTGAAGACGCTCAGATCCGTCAGGGTCTGGAGATCATCAGCCAGTGTTTTGATGAGACGAAGCAGTAGCACCGCACCATGCCGGAGGCGACGCTGTGCGTCTTGTCCGGCCTACGGGGATCCTGGTCGGATAAGGCGTTTACGCCGCATCCAACAATCTGTACGTGAACAGGAATAAATCTATGTCGGCCAGATAAGGCGGAGCCGCTCTCCGGCAAAAAGAACCAATAACAATTAAACGCGTGACCCGACGCGGGAAATGTCGGGCCGCTCTCCCAAGTGTCACACTTTCGAGAGGATTCAGGATGGGGCAATCATCGCAACCACATGAGTTAGGCGGCGGGCTGAAATCACGCCACGTCACCATGTTGTCTATTGCCGGTGTTATCGGCGCAAGTCTGTTTGTCGGTTCCAGCGTCGCCATCGCCGAAGCGGGTCCAGCGGTATTACTGGCCTATCTGTTCGCCGGATTACTGGTGGTTATGATTATGCGGATGTTGGCGGAAATGGCGGTTGCCACGCCCGACACGGGTTCGTTTTCCACCTATGCCGATAAAGCTATTGGCCGTTGGGCGGGTTATACCATCGGCTGGCTGTACTGGTGGTTTTGGGTACTGGTTATCCCGCTGGAAGCCAACATCGCCGCCATGATCCTGCACTCGTGGGTTCCAGGCATTCCCATCTGGTTATTTTCCCTCGTCATTACCCTCGCCTTAACTGGCAGTAATTTATTAAGCGTTAAAAACTACGGCGAATTTGAGTTCTGGCTGGCGCTGTGCAAAGTCATTGCCATTCTGGCCTTTATTTTCCTTGGTGCAGTCGCAATTAGCGGTTTTTATCCTTATGCCGACGTAAGCGGTATTTCAAGATTATGGGATAGCGGCGGCTTTATGCCCAACGGCTTCGGCGCAGTATTAAGCGCGATGCTGATCACCATGTTCTCGTTTATGGGCGCAGAAATTGTCACCATTGCCGCCGCGGAATCCGACACGCCGGAAAAACATATTGTCCGCGCCACCAACTCGGTTATCTGGCGTATTTCTATCTTCTATTTGTGCTCTATTTTTGTCGTCGTGGCATTAATACCGTGGAATATGCCGGGGCTGAAAGCCGTTGGATCTTATCGCTCGGTTCTGGAATTGCTCAATATTCCCCATGCGAAATTAATCATGGACTGCGTGATATTACTTTCCGTAACCAGTTGCCTGAACTCGGCGCTGTATACCGCTTCCAGAATGCTCTACTCCTTAAGCCGTCGCGGTGATGCTCCCGCGGTAATGGGTAAAATCAACCGCAGTAAAACCCCGTATGTGGCGGTATTACTCTCCACCGGCGCGGCATTTTTAACGGTGGTGGTGAATTATTACGCGCCTGCGAAAGTGTTTAAATTTCTGATCGACAGCTCCGGCGCTATCGCCCTGCTGGTTTATTTAGTCATCGCCGTTTCACAATTGCGGATGCGCAAAATTCTGCGAGCAGAAGGAAGCGAAATTCGCCTGCGGATGTGGCTTTATCCGTGGCTCACCTGGCTGGTAATCGGCTTTATTACCTTTGTGTTGGTAGTGATGCTATTCCGCCCGGCGCAACAGTTAGAAGTGATCTCCACCGGTTTATTAGCGATAGGGATAATCTGTACCGTGCCGATTATGGCGCGCTGGAAAAAACTGGTATTGTGGCAAAAAACACCCGTTCATAATACGCGCTAATAATGATCAGGAGTCACACCATGACCATTACGTCTCTGGATGGCTATCGCTGGCTGAAGAACGATATTATTCGCGGTAATTTTCAACCGGATGAAAAATTACGGATGAGTTTGCTGACATCGCGTTATGCACTTGGCGTTGGGCCGTTGCGGGAAGCGCTTTCGCAACTGGTAGCAGAACGACTGGTCACGGTGGTGAATCAAAAAGGGTATCGGGTGGCGTCTATGTCAGAGCAGGAGCTGCTCGATATTTTCGACGCCCGCGCCAATATGGAAGCGATGCTGGTCAGTCTGGCGATTGCCCGCGGTGGCGATGAATGGGAGGCAGACGTTCTCGCAAAAGCGCATCTGCTGAGTAAGCTTGAGGCCTGTGACGCCAGTGAGAAAATGCTTGATGAGTGGGATCTGCGTCATCAGGCGTTTCATACTGCAATTGTGGCGGGCTGTGGTTCTCACTATTTGCTGCAAATGCGTGAACGGTTGTTTGATCTGGCGGCGCGTTATCGGTTCATCTGGCTACGACGAACAGTGCTTTCGGTGGAAATGCTGGAAGATAAACATGATCAGCACCAGACCCTGACTGCGGCGGTACTGGCGCGAGATACCGCGCGCGCCAGTGAGTTAATGCGCCAGCATTTACTGACGCCAATTCCCATTATCCAGCAGGCGATGGCTGGCAATTAACTACTCTTCAGGAATACGTAACACCTGCCCCGGATAAATTTTATCCGGGCTTTTCAGCATCGGTTTATTCGCTTCGAAGATTTTATTGTACAGATTGGCGTTACCGTAGACCTGTTTGGAAATGGCACTCAGAGTGTCGCCAGACTTAACGGTATAAAACTGGCTGGCAGTGGCTGGTGTCGCCGTTTTCACCTGATCATCGACACTGGCAATACCGGAAATATTCCCCACCGCAACAAGGATTTTCTCCTTCGCCTCCTGACTTAAGCCGTCACCAGTGACCGTCGCTTTGCCGTCGGCAATTTGAATGTTCACTTTATCGGCATCAGGTATACCGGTTTTGTTCAGATGCTCCTGCACCTTTTTCGCCTGATCGTCTTTATCGTGCTGACCTGTAACCGCGTCCCAGAGTTTTTCTCCGGCATCTTTCACAAAATTGAACAGACCCATAGCTACCTCATTCGTTAACGGAAACACTCAGAAAGTGTAGCAGAGGAACGCGGCGCGTTAACGCCGCGGGGGTGAGGACAGGTTTAATCGCGGGTTTGCACCCAGAATGCGTGAATCAACCCGGGGATATAGCCAAGCAGTGTCAGCAGAATATTAATAATGAACGCCCAACCGAACCCTTTACCGAGCAGCACGCCGAGCGGCGGCAGAATGATGGTGATGACGATTCTCCAGAAACCCATATGTACTCCCTATAAGAAAATTACTCATTGTTTAAAAAGAGATTTTATCTCTTAAGCGTAGTAATTTTAGCGGAGCCTGCCAGTTTCAGCTTACGCTTTTACTCTCATTTACGCGGCTGATGCTGGCATATGTTGTATTTTTAGTTTAGAGTTTTCTTAATTTAGAAAACACTTAAATAACTATGACTGAACTCGCGCAATTACAGGCCAGTGCCGAACAGGCAGCAGCCTTACTGAAAGCAATGAGCCACCCCAAACGGTTGCTGATTCTGTGCATGCTTAGCGGTTCACCCGGCACCAGCGCGGGAGAGCTGACGCGCATTACCGGATTGAGTGCCTCTGCGACATCACAGCATCTCGCTCGTATGCGAGACGAAGGGCTTCTCGACAGCCAACGGGATGCCCAACGCATTCTATATTCCATTAAAAATGAGGCGGTAAATGCCATTATCGCCACCCTGAAAAATGTCTATTGTCCGTAAGGAGTCACTATGGCTTTGACAACCATTTCGCCGCATGATGCACAAGAATTAATCGCACGCGGCGCAAAGTTAATCGATATTCGTGATGCTGATGAATATCTTCGTGAACATATTCCTGAAGCAGATCTGGCTCCATTATCCGTGCTCGAACAGTCAGGTCTTCCGGCTAAATTACGTCGCGAGCAAATTATATTCCACTGCCAGGCAGGTAAACGCACCAGTAATAACGCCGATAAATTAGCAGCGATTGCCGCCCCCGCAGAAATCTTTTTACTCGAAGATGGGATTGATGGCTGGAAAAAAGCAGGATTGCCAGTAGCGGTAAATAAATCTCAACCCTTGCCGTTAATGCGCCAGGTGCAGATCGCCGCGGGTGGTTTAATATTAATCGGTGTTGTACTGGGTTATACCGTAAATAGCGGTTTCTTCTTATTAAGCGGCTTTGTTGGTGCCGGGTTACTGTTTGCAGGAATTAGCGGTTTTTGTGGGATGGCAAGGTTGTTAGATAAGATGCCGTGGAACCATCAAGCTTGAGAAGCGACGCCGGACGCGCCATAGCAGCGGCATCCGGCCTCAGTAATTAGATCAGGAAATCGTCGAGAGATTTACCCTCTGCCAGCGCCTGAGCAATTGGCTTCGGTGTACGGCCCTGACCGGTCCAGGTTTTAGTTTCACCGTTAACATCAGTGAATTTATATTTCGCCGGACGCGGCTGGCGTTTTTTAGCTGCTTTAGGTGCAGAACCTTCGCCGCCTAATAAGTCAGAAGGGTTAATTCCATCGGCTTTCATCAGCTCCAGCCAGGTATTAATTTTTTCCTGACGCTCTGCCTGCTCACGCTGCAGAAGTTCTTCTTCTTCACGTCTTTCTTTAGTGACAACCCTGAATTTTTCGAGCATTTCTTCAAGAACGTCAATGGAGAATTCGCGAGCCATAGCACGTAGAGTGCGGATATTATTTAAATTCTGTAACATTAAAGACATAATACTAAAAACCTTCTAACGAAAAGTACCAAAAACTATTTCGCGGCATAGTGTATTCGAAAATTTATTATTTTTCTATACTCTTAAATATATTTACATATTCTTGCCTAAATCAGCAAAGGCTTATATCCTGGCAATTTAATAAATATATTCATTTGATTGCATGCTGTAATACATAATACTGCGCTGCGATGTCAATGTTGGCGGGCGATCCCGAATCATTGTTACTGGTAACAGCAGCGCCACAACAGCATATTTATGCAATACAACAGAATAAACTGGCGATTTTCTTAACTGCTTTATTATCCTGCCTAATTAAGTTTTTTATAGCAGAAAATGTTGCCTGAACAATAGTTACACAAGTTACTGCATCAGTGGCTATGCCCGCTCATGTCAGCCTGACACTATGGCGAAGCCACTACCACAAATAACAATTAACCTATTGAAAAACAAATAAATATAAAAAGTATTATATAAAAAATCCACCGACGTTCAAAAAACAATCTCAAAATAGCATTTTATCTACAAAAGCATTTTAAATAAAAATATTCACCTGGTTGTCAGAAAATAGCCAGCGATATAACCTATGCATTAACAGAAGCGGTAAATCATCTGTCTGCCTTAACCTCTTAATGGAGTCTCACACTATGCTTTCAGCACAGTCACGCTGGCGTAACGCTATGGCTGATACATTTGCGATGGTTGTCTATTGCACTGTTGTGAACATGCTTATCGAGATTTTCCTCTCCGGCATGAGCTTTGAGCAGTCGCTTTCGTCACGACTGGTGGCGATTCCTGTCAATATCCTAATCGCCTGCCCTTATGGGATCTATCGGGATTTCTTTATGCGTCAGGCGCGTAAAATGAATAACAAAGGATGGACGAAAACAATTGCCGATATACTGGCTTATGTAACGTTTCAGTCGCCAGTATATGCCGCAATTCTCTGGGTAATAGGTGCAGACTGGCATCAGATTGTCGCTGCCGTCAGCTCAAATATGGTGATTTCTATGATGATGGGTGCGGTATATGGCTATTTTCTTGACTATTGCCGCCGTCTGTTTAAAGTCACCAGCTATCAACAGCTTAAAGCTTGATTCTTCTTTTCGCGACTGGCATCGCCAGTCGCGTCTTTAACTGGCTTCGCCAAATAAACCATTCAAATAACGTTCAAGCGCAACACGCGAACTAAAGCCATGCGGGATACCGTAATGCTCATGACGTTCCCCCGCTAAATAGAGCGGAAATTGCTGGTAATGATCGCAAGTTTTAATATCGGAAGCGGGTTCAGCCAGTGTCGAACTGCGTTCTTTTAATGTTGGATGAATTACCAGGGCGGTACGTCCCATTCGTGCTTCGCGATTAACATAGACATAATTTTCCCCACGGCGGTAACCATAAGCTTTCTGAGTTACCACATCGACAGTAAAACCGACTTTTTCAAGTACGCGCGCCACCTCGTCTGGTCGTAAATACATATTTGATCCTCGTTATTATCAACCGCGGGCCTACCTTACCTGATTGCGCATTCACAACGCTTTCAGAAAAGTCCATAAAGCCGCGATGAATCTCAGTTAAGAAAATTATGGTCTACACTGAAAATTACATCGAATTCTAATGGGGGATCATATGTTTAACCGACCGAACCGCAACGACGTCGATGATGGCGTGCAGGATATCCAGAATGATGTCAATCAATTGGCTGACAGTCTCGAATCTGTATTGAAGTCCTGGGGCAGCGACGCCAAAGGGGAAGCCGAAGCCGCACGCAATAAAGCTCAGGCATTGCTGAAAGAAACCAGAGCGCGAATGCATGGTCGTACTCGCGTCCAGCAAGCCGCGCGCGATGCCGTTGGCTGCGCGGATTCTTTTGTTCGTGAAAGACCCTGGTGTAGCGTGGGTACAGCAGCTGCGGTAGGTATTTTTATCGGCGCACTGTTGAGCATGCGCAAATCGTAGTGCAACAATGATAATAAATACGCGTCTTGACCCCGGAACCTGATTTCGGGGTTTTTTAGCTTAAGGCTTTACGTAATTGTTGTGCTACCTGTCGCGCCATACCTTCGTTAACGATATTGGTAAAAGAGAGAAGTAATCCACCTTCCCCACTTGAGCGGATACGCCAGTCGCTAAGTGCCTGCACCGCAAGGCCTGCAGCATTGGCTTTACGCGCATGGGCAATATCATCGCCCATCATTCTGATCACCATCTGGATACCACCTTTCTGCGGCACAACCTGAAATCCCTGCTGCGTCAACGCTTGCTCAATCCATTGCCGACGTTGAGCATAATGCTGACGCATTTTCTTCAGATGCCGCCAGAAATGCCCCTCGCGAAGAAAGTCTGCCAGTGTGTTCTGCCATAGAACAGGTACCGCACATGGAGCCAGTGACGCCTGGTGGCGGAATTGTGCAATTTGCTTCACCGGCACCACCAGCCACGCACAGCGCAATGCAGGAAATAGTGCTTTGCTGAATGTTCCGGCATAAATTACCCGCTGCGGTGCATCGAGACTTTTTAACGCCGGTAACGGCTTACCGTGATAGCGAAACTCACTGTCATAATCATCTTCAATAATCCATGCCTGACTACGCTCTGCCCATTCCAGTATCTGATGCCTGCGCGCTAAAGAGAGCGCCACACCCAGCGGGCTTTGGTGTGCTGGTGTTATCAGGGCAAAACACGCATCAGGATAATTTTGTATTCCGCTTGTGATATCCAGTCCGTTGTCATCAACCGGCACAGGCAAAATTTCCACACCGTGGCGAGTGACAATCGGGCGAATCAGTGGAAAGCCGGGATCTTCCATCCACATCCCGTTTCCCGGTTTCGCCAGCGCGTGCAGAATTAAAGCCATTGAGGCCGCATAACCGTGAGTGATAAAGACCTGCTCTGGCTGACAATCAATCCCACGTGAAACGCGTAAGTAATCAACTATTGCCTCACGCAACGCCGCCTCACCGCAGACATCGCCTAACGCCAAATCAAAGCGCGTCTGGGTACGAAGGCGACGCCCCATCACCCGCGCCCACAGCTCTCGCGGAAAGAGATCGAGTGCGGGTAAACCCATTTGAAATGGCAACGGTTGCTGACTTTCACCGGCAAAAGCCACAACTTGTACAGTAGATTGTTGCGGATATATCTGCTCACTGACAAATGTGCCAGCCTGTCCCCGCCTGATCAGCCATCCTTGCGCCACCAGCTCGGCATACGCATTTTCGACAGTGGATCGAGACACCCCCAGTTCCTGCGACCAGGTACGACTTGAAGGCAGCCTTGCGCCGGGTTTCAGTTCCCCTTGCTCAATAGCCGTTTTTAACTGACGGGCGATATCCTGATAGCGCGGCATATGGTCTGCTTTTTTAGGTAATTTATGGCTCTCTTTAGCAGTCCATTATAGTGCTACATTGCGGGCGTTAATAAGAGGAGAAACTGTATGACTACATTACGTCAGCCTTACTACGAACTTAGCCCAACGGTATATAACGCGCTGGTGCAGGCCAAAACGGCGCTGGAAAATAGCACGCTGGAAACTACGCTGATGGAGTTAGTTTATTTGCGCGTCTCGCAAATCAATGGTTGCGCATTTTGTCTGGAGATGCACAGCAAAGCATTACGCAAATCCGGTGTGCCGCAGCATAAGCTGGATGCCCTGGCAGGCTGGCGCGTAAGCCATCATTTTGACGATCGCGAACGGGCGGCGCTGGCATGGGCGGAATCGGTGACCGATATTGCCCGAACCCATGCGGAAGACGACGTTTATCAGCCTTTGCTTGAGCATTTCAGCGCAGCAGAAATCAGCGACTTAACATTTGCCATCGGGCTGATGAATTGCTTTAACCGCCTGGCCGTTTCCATGCGGATGTAACTTCCTGATGCCGGGCAATCGCCCGGCAAAAAAACACAAAATCCCCTACCCCGTTGAGCCATTCATCGGTGGTGTAATCAATCTAAAATTCCCATATCTTGTATGGTTGAATCTTTTTTCAACTACATCTAGTATCTCTGTATCAACAGAGAGACAACCCGACGCGTATCATCGCGCCGTATCTTCATTTTAAACGGAAATACGAATCATGCGCATTACTATTTACACTCGTAACGATTGCGTTCAGTGCCACGCCACCAAACGGGCGATGGAAAACCGGGGCTTTGATTTTGAAATGATTAATGTCGATAGCGTTCCTGAAGCAGCGGAAGCGCTGCGTGCTCAGGGCTTTCGTCAGTTGCCGGTCGTGATTGCAGGCGATCTTAGCTGGTCAGGTTTCCGCCCGGACATGATCAACCGTCTGCATCCAGCACCACACGCGGCCAGTGCATGAGCCAGCTTGTCTACTTTTCCAGCAGCTCCGAAAATACGCAGCGTTTTATCGAACGTTTAGGGCTGCCCGCAGTGCGCATCCCGCTCAATGAGCGGGAACGGATTCAGGTAGACGAGCCTTACATCCTGATCGTGCCCTCTTACGGCGGCGGCGGTACGGCTGGCGCGGTGCCACGACAGGTAATTCGCTTTTTAAACGACGAGCACAACCGGGCGTTGCTTCGCGGCGTTATTGCTTCGGGTAATCGCAACTTTGGTGAGGCGTATGGCCGCGCCGGAGATGTGATTGCCCGGAAATGCGGCGTGCCGTGGCTGTACCGCTTTGAACTCATGGGTACGCAAAGCGATATCGAAAACGTTCGTAAAGGAGTAACCGAATTTTGGCAACGACAACCGCAGAACGCCTGACGCAGGAAACAATGGATTACCACGCCCTGAATGCGATGCTTAACCTTTACGATAGCGCAGGTCGCATTCAGTTCGATAAAGATCGCCAGGCCGTTGACGCCTTTATGGCGACACATGTGCGTCCGAACAGTGTGACCTTCAGTAGCCAGCAGCAGCGCCTGAACTGGCTGGTCAACGAAGGTTACTATGATGAAAACGTCCTCAACCGCTACTCTCGCGATTTTGTCATTACGCTGTTTGCCCACGCACACGCCAGCGGTTTTCGTTTTCAGACATTCCTCGGAGCATGGAAGTTTTACACCAGCTATACGTTGAAGACATTCGACGGTAAGCGTTATCTGGAAGATTTTGCCGATCGAGTCACGATGGTGGCGCTGACGCTGGCACAAGGCGATAAAACACTGGCTAAGCAACTGACCGATGAGATGCTGTCAGGACGCTTTCAGCCTGCAACACCGACATTCCTCAACTGCGGTAAGCGGCAGCGCGGCGAACTGGTTTCCTGTTTTTTGCTGCGTATTGAAGACAATATGGAGTCGATTGGCCGGGCAGTAAATTCCGCACTACAACTGTCGAAACGCGGCGGCGGCGTGGCATTTTTGCTGTCGAATCTGCGGGAAGCGGGCGCGCCAATTAAACGTATTGAAAATCAATCTTCTGGCGTGATTCCGGTGATGAAAATGCTGGAGGACGCATTTTCCTATGCCAACCAGCTCGGCGCTCGTCAGGGTGCTGGCGCAGTCTATTTACATGCCCATCATCCCGATATTCTGCGTTTTCTCGATACGAAACGGGAAAATGCCGACGAGAAAATCCGCATTAAAACACTGTCGCTGGGGGTGGTGATCCCGGATATCACCTTCCATCTGGCAAAAGAGAATGCGCAGATGGCGCTGTTTTCGCCCTATGACGTTGAGCGAGTTTATGGCAAGCCGTTTGCCGATATCGCCATCAGCGAACACTATGCCGAACTGGTAGCCGATGAACGCATCCGCAAAAAATACATCAACGCCCGTGATTTCTTCCAGCGGCTGGCGGAGATCCAGTTTGAATCCGGCTATCCCTACATCATGTATGAAGACACGGTTAACCGTGCTAACCCTATTGCCGGGCGTATAAATATGAGCAATCTCTGCTCAGAAATTTTGCAGGTTAACAGCGCCTCAGAGTATGACGAGAATCTCGACTATGCCCGCACAGGCCATGATATTTCCTGCAATTTAGGTTCGTTGAATATTGCCCACACCATGGATTCCCCCGATTTTGCCCGCACGGTAGAGATCGCCGTGCGCGGTTTAACGGCAGTATCAGATATAAGTCATATCCGCAGCGTGCCGTCCATCGAAGCCGGAAATGCCGCCTCGCACGCCATCGGACTGGGGCAGATGAATTTACACGGTTATCTGGCGCGAGAAGGCATCGCTTATGGATCGCCGGAAGCACTCGATTTCACCAATCTCTATTTCTATACCATCACCTGGCACGCGCTGCGTACCTCGATGTTACTGGCGCGCGAACGCGGCGAAACCTTTGCCGGGTTCAAACAGTCGCGCTATGCCAGCGGTGAATATTTTAGCCAATATCTGCAAGGTAACTGGCAGCCGAAAACGGCGAAAGTTGGCGAGTTGTTTGCTCGTAGCAGTATCACGTTACCTACCCGCGAAATGTGGGCGCAACTGCGCGATGACGTAATGCGCTATGGCATTTACAACCAGAATCTCCAGGCAGTGCCGCCAACTGGCTCCATCTCTTATATCAACCATGCCACGTCGAGCATTCATCCGATTGTGGCGAAAGTAGAGATACGCAAAGAAGGCAAAACAGGACGCGTTTACTACCCTGCCCCGTTTATGACTAACGAAAATCTGGCGCTGTATCAGGACGCTTACGAAATCGGCGCAGAAAAGATCATCGACACCTACGCCGAAGCGGCTCGCCATGTCGATCAAGGGCTGTCGCTGACGCTGTTTTTCCCTGATACCGCCACCACTCGCGATATCAACAAAGCGCAGATTTATGCCTGGCGTAAAGGTATCAAAACGCTCTACTACATCCGCCTGCGTCAGATGGCGCTGGAAGGTACTGAAATTGAAGGCTGCGTCTCCTGCGCGCTTTAAGGAATATCTATGAAACTCTCACGTATCAGCGCCATCAACTGGAATAAGATATCTGACGATAAAGATCTGGAGGTGTGGAACCGCCTGACCAGCAATTTCTGGCTCCCGGAAAAGGTGCCGCTGTCGAACGATATTCCTGCGTGGCAGACATTAAGTGCCGCAGAACAACAACTGACGATGCGCGTTTTTACTGGCCTGACGCTGCTCGACACGCTGCAAAATGTTATCGGCGCGCCTTCACTGATGCCCGATGCACTCACGCCCCATGAAGAGGCGGTATTATCAAATATCAGCTTTATGGAAGCGGTTCATGCCCGTTCTTACAGTTCGATTTTCTCGACACTCTGCCAGACCAAAGATGTCGATGCCGCCTACACCTGGAGTGAGGAAAACGCGTCGTTGCAGCGAAAAGCACAGATTATTCAGCAACATTATCGCGGTGATAATCCACTGAAAAAGAAAATCGCCAGTGTGTTTCTTGAATCATTTTTGTTCTATTCTGGCTTCTGGCTGCCTATGTATTTTTCCAGTCGCGGAAAGCTAACCAATACCGCAGACCTGATCCGTCTGATTATCCGCGATGAAGCAGTGCACGGTTATTACATCGGCTATAAATATCAGAAAAACCTTGAAAAGATCTCCCTGGCGCAACGTGAAGAGTTGAAGAGTTTCGCCTTCGATTTGCTACTGGAACTTTACGACAACGAGTTGCAATACACCGATGAATTGTACGCCGAAACCACATGGGCTGACGATGTGAAAGCGTTTCTCTGTTACAACGCCAATAAGGCGTTGATGAATCTGGGCTACGAACCGTTATTTCCCGCAGAAATGGCGGAAGTAAATCCGGCAATCCTCGCCGCGCTTTCGCCGAATGCCGATGAAAATCACGATTTCTTTTCTGGTTCAGGCTCCTCTTACGTGATGGGAAAAGCGGTCGAAACAGTAGATGAAGACTGGAATTTCTGACGGGGCTATTTTTCAAAATATCACCAACCACAGCAGGAAATTAATTTCTGCCAAATAGCTTTTTATCACGCAAATATTTTGTGGTGATCTACACTGATACTCTGTTGCATTATTCGCCTGAAACCACAATATTCAGGCGTTTTTTCGCTATCTATGACAAAAAATATCAACTTTTCTCGATTTGCTCTCAGCCCTTATATCACGGGAAATTCCGGCGATTTGCTCGCGTCAATATTCATGCCACATTTGACCTCAGGGGTTGCCTCAGATTCTCAGTATGTTAGGGTAGAAAAAAGTGACTATTTCCATTGGGTAATATATCGACATAAACAAATAACAGGAATCTTTCTATTGCATGGCAATTAAATTAGAAATTAAAAATCTTTATAAAATATTTGGCGAGCATCCACAGCGAGCTTTCAAATATATCGAACAAGGACTTTCAAAAGAACAAATTCTGGAAAAAACCGGGCTATCGCTTGGCGTAAAAGACGCCAGTCTGGCCATTGAAGAAGGCGAGATATTTGTCATCATGGGATTATCCGGTTCGGGTAAATCCACAATGGTACGCCTTCTCAATCGCCTGATTGAACCCACCCGCGGGCAAGTGCTGATTGATGGTGTGGATATTGCAAAAATATCCGACGCCGAACTCCGTGAGGTGCGCAGAAAAAAGATTGCGATGGTCTTCCAGTCCTTTGCCTTAATGCCGCATATGACCGTGCTGGACAATACCGCGTTCGGTATGGAATTGGCCGGAATTAATGCCGAAGAACGCCGGGAAAAAGCCCTTGATGCACTGCGTCAGGTCGGGCTGGAAAATTATGCCCATAGCTACCCGGACGAACTCTCTGGTGGGATGCGTCAACGCGTCGGATTAGCACGCGCATTAGCAATTAATCCGGATATCTTATTAATGGATGAAGCCTTCTCAGCGCTCGATCCATTAATTCGCACTGAGATGCAGGATGAGCTGGTAAAATTACAGGCGAAACATCAGCGCACCATTGTCTTTATTTCCCACGATCTCGATGAAGCTATGCGTATTGGCGACCGAATTGCCATTATGCAAAATGGCGAAGTGGTACAAGTCGGCACACCGGATGAAATTCTCAATAATCCGGCGAATGATTATGTCCGTACCTTCTTCCGTGGTGTTGATATTAGTCAGGTATTCAGTGCGAAAGATATTGCCCGTCGTACACCGAACGGCTTAATTCGTAAAACCCCCGGCTTCGGCCCACGTTCGGCATTGAAATTATTGCAGGATGAAGACCGCGAATATGGCTACGTTATCGAACGCGGTAATAGATTTGTCGGTGCAGTGTCTATCGATTCGCTTAAAACCGCGTTAACGCAGCAGCAAGGCCTTGATGCGGCGCTGATTGACGCGCCATTAGCAGTCGATGCGCAAACGCCTCTTAGCGAGTTGCTCTCTCATGTCGGACAGGCTCCCTGTGCGGTGCCCGTGGTCGACGAGGACCAACAGTATGTCGGCATTATTTCGAAAGGAATGCTGCTGCGCGCTTTAGATCGTGAGGGGGTAAACAATGGCTGATCAAAATAATCCGTGGGATACCACGCCAGCGGCGGACAGTGCCGCACAATCCGCAGACGCCTGGGGTACACCGGCGACTGCACCGACTGACGGCGGTGGCGCTGACTGGCTGACCAGTACGCCTGCACCAAACGTCGAGCATTTTAATATTCTCGATCCGTTCCATAAAACGCTGATCCCGCTCGACAGTTGGGTCACTGAAGGGATCGACTGGGTCGTTACCCATTTCCGTCCCGTCTTCCAGGGCGTGCGCGTTCCGGTTGATTACATCCTCAACGGTTTCCAGCAATTGCTGCTGGGTATGCCCGCACCGATGGCGATTATCGTTTTCGCTCTCATCGCCTGGCAAATTTCCGGTGTCGGAATGGGCGTGGCGACGCTGGTTTCGCTGATTGCCATCGGCGCAATCGGTGCCTGGTCACAGGCAATGGTTACTCTGGCGCTGGTGTTAACCGCCCTGCTGTTCTGTATCGTCATCGGTTTGCCGTTGGGGATCTGGCTGGCGAGAAGTCCACGAGCGGCGAAAATTATTCGTCCACTGCTTGATGCCATGCAGACCACGCCAGCGTTTGTTTATCTGGTGCCAATCGTCATGCTGTTTGGTATCGGTAACGTGCCGGGCGTAGTGGTGACGATCATCTTTGCTCTGCCGCCGATTATCCGTCTGACGATTCTGGGGATTAACCAAGTTCCGGCGGATCTGATTGAAGCCTCGCGCTCATTCGGTGCCAGCCCGCGGCAGATGCTGTTCAAAGTTCAGTTACCGCTGGCGATGCCGACCATAATGGCGGGCGTTAACCAGACGCTAATGCTGGCTCTTTCTATGGTGGTCATCGCCTCGATGATTGCCGTCGGCGGGCTGGGTCAGATGGTACTTCGCGGTATCGGTCGTCTGGATATGGGCCTTGCCACCGTTGGCGGCGTCGGGATTGTGATCCTCGCCATTATCCTCGACCGCCTGACGCAGGCCGTTGGGCGCGACTCACGCAGTCGCGGCAACCGTCGCTGGTACACCACTGGCCCTGTCGGTCTGCTGACCCGCCCATTCATTAAGTAACTCTGCACTTGCCCGGTGACGCCGGGCATTTTCACCCTGCCAAAAAAAGGAATAACAATGCGACATAGCGTACTTTTTGCGACAGCGTTTGCCACGCTTATCTCTACACAAACTTTTGCTGCCGATCTGCCGGGCAAAGGCATTACTGTTAATCCAGTTCAGAGCACCATCACTGAAGAAACCTTCCAGACGCTGCTGGTCAGTCGTGCACTGGAGAAATTAGGTTATACCGTCAATAAACCCAGCGAAGTGGATTACAACGTTGGCTACACCTCGCTTGCTTCTGGCGATGCGACCTTTACCGCGGTGAACTGGACGCCACTGCATGACAACATGTACGAAGCTGCCGGTGGCGATAAGAAATTTTATCGTGAAGGGGTATTTGTTAACGGTGCGGCACAAGGTTACCTGATCGATAAGAAAACCGCCGACCAGTACAAAATCACCAACATCGCGCAACTGAAAGATCCGAAGATCGCCAAACTGTTCGATACCAACGGCGACGGTAAAGCGGATTTAACCGGTTGTAACCCAGGCTGGGGCTGCGAAGGTGCCATCAACCACCAGCTTGCCGCGTATGAACTGACCAACACGGTGACGCATAATCAGGGGAACTACGCAGCGATGATGGCTGACACCATCAGTCGTTACAAAGAGGGCAAACCGGTGTTTTACTACACCTGGACGCCATACTGGGTGAGTAACGAACTGAAGCCGGGCAAAGATGTCGTCTGGTTGCAGGTGCCGTTCTCCGCACTGCCGGGTGATAAAAACGCCGACACTAAACTGCCGAATGGTGCGAATTATGGCTTCCCGGTCAGCACCATGCATATCGTTGCCAACAAAGCCTGGGCTGAGAAAAACCCGGCGGCAGCCAAACTGTTTGCCATTATGCAGTTGCCGGTGGCAGACATTAACGCCCAGAACGCCATCATGCATGACGGCAAAGCCTCAGAAGGCGATATTCAGGGACACGTTGATGGCTGGATCAAAGCCCACCAGCAGCAGTTCGATGGCTGGGTGAATGAGGCGCTGGCAGCGCAGAAGTAATTTTTATTCGGGCGGATAAGGCGCTTTTGCCTCATCCGCCGCTCTGTACACAATGCCTGATGCGACGCGGCCGCGTCTTATCATGTCTACAAACCACACCGCACATTTCAACAATCTATCTTTCATCCCATATTCATCAACATCCGCTATTATTGATTTCCAGCTTAATCATCACCTGATGAACAAAAATAATGACTAAACCTAATCATGAGCTTAGCCCGGCACTGATCGTGCTGATGTCTATCGCCACCGGTCTGGCGGTAGCCAGTAACTATTACGCCCAGCCATTACTCGACACCATCGCGCGTAACTTTTCCCTTTCCGCCAGTTCGGCAGGCTTTATTGTTACCGCCGCGCAGTTGGGCTATGCCGCAGGTCTGCTGTTTCTTGTTCCCCTCGGTGATATGTTTGAACGCCGCCGCCTGATTGTCTCGATGACCTTACTGGCAGCGGGCGGTATGTTGATTACCGCCAGCAGTCAGTCGCTGGCGATGATGATCCTCGGTACGGCATTAACCGGTTTATTCTCGGTCGTGGCACAAATTCTGGTTCCGCTGGCAGCGACGCTGGCTTCACCGGACAAACGCGGCAAAGTGGTCGGCACCATTATGAGCGGGCTGCTGTTGGGGATCTTGCTGGCACGAACCGTTGCCGGGTTGCTGGCAAACCTCGGCGGCTGGCGCACCGTCTTTTGGGTTGCCTCGGTGTTAATGGCACTGATGGCGCTGGCATTATGGCGTGGTCTGCCACAAATGAAATCAGAAACCCACCTCAACTACCCACAGTTGCTTGGTTCCGTTTTCAGCATGTTTATCAGCGATAAAATTCTGCGCACCCGCGCGTTGCTGGGCTGCCTGACCTTTGCCAACTTCAGCATTCTCTGGACCTCAATGGCCTTTTTGCTCGCCGCACCGCCTTTTAATTACAGCGATGGCGTAATTGGTCTGTTTGGACTCGCGGGAGCTGCCGGAGCGTTGGGCGCTCGTCCGGCGGGCGGTTTTGCCGATAAGGGCAAATCGCACCACACCACAACTTTCGGTCTGCTGCTGCTGTTACTTTCATGGCTGGCGATCTGGTTTGGTCACACATCCGTACTGGCGCTGATTATCGGCATCCTGGTGCTGGATCTCACCGTGCAGGGCGTGCATATCACCAATCAGACCGTAATTTACCGAATTTACCCTGATGCCCGTAATCGTCTGACCGCAGGATATATGACCAGCTATTTTATTGGCGGCGCCGCCGGTTCACTGATTTCGGCCTCTGCATGGCAACATGCAGGGTGGACAGGTGTTTGCCTGGCGGGCGCATCACTTGCCCTGTTGAATTTACTGGTCTGGTGGCGAGGATTTCACCGTCAGGAAGCCGCAAATTAATCGATTGGCAACCGTTTACGTGGCTTTGCACTGATAAGGGTGTTAAGAAGCCCCCCAGTCTGATAAGGTTATGATATTCATTCACTCTATTTATAATTTTAGCGGTAGATAAGCGTAATACTCTATGGAAAGCCCTGCCCCTCTGCCCGCTTCTGGTTCGGCAACTTTCATGGAAGGATGCAAAGACAGTTTACCGATTGTTATTAGTTATATTCCGGTAGCGTTTGCATTTGGCATGAATGCGACTCGTCTGGGCTTTACGCCCGTCGAAAGTCTGTTTTTCTCCTGCATTATTTATGCAGGGGCGAGCCAGTTCGTCATTACAACCATGTTGGCAGCTGGCAGCAGTTTATGGGTCGCGGCGCTGACGGTAATGGCGATGGATGTACGCCATGTGCTGTATGGTCCGTCGTTGCGTAGCCGCATTGCTCTGCGTTTGAGTAAACCGAAAACGGCACTGTGGGCGTTTGGCCTGACGGATGAAGTTTTTGCTGCTGCAACCGCAAAACTGGTACGTAATAATCGCCGCTGGAGTGAAAACTGGATGATCGGGATTGCTTTCAGCTCCTGGTCGTCCTGGGTATTTGGCACGGTGATAGGCGCATTTTCTGGCTGCGGTCTGTTACAAGGCTATCCTGCTGTTGAAGCAGCATTAGGCTTTATGTTGCCCGCGCTTTTTATGAGCTTTTTGCTCGCCTCTTTTCAACGCAAACAATCGCTTTGCGTTACCGCAGCGTTAGTTGGTGCCCTTGCGGGTGTAACGCTGTTTTCTATCCCCGTTGCCATTCTGGCAGGTATTGTCTGTGGTTGTATTACCGCGTTAATTCAGGCGTTCTGGCAAGGAGCTCCAGATGAGTTATGAGGTTCTGCTGCTTGGATTGCTGGTTGGCGCGGTTAACTACTGTTTTCGCTATTTGCCGCTACGTCTGCGGGTCGGTAATGTCCGCCCCGGACGGCGCGGCACGATCGGGATCTTACTCGACACAATTGGCATCGCCTCGATTTGCGCACTACTGGTTGTTTCTACTGCACCAGAAGTGATGCATGACAGCCGTCGGTTCATTCCAACGCTGGTGGGTTTTGCTGTACTGGGAGCGAGTTTTTACAAAACACGCAGCATCATTGTTCCGACTCTTTTGAGTGCGCTGGGCTACGGATTAGCCTGGAAAGTGATGGCGGTTATATAAACCAAAAGAATCATTTTTCTAAAACAATACATTTACTTTATTTGTCACTGTCGTTACTATATCGGCTGAAATTAATGAGGTCATACCCAAATGGATAGTTCGTTTACGCCCATTGAACAAATGCTAAAATTTCGCGCCAGCCGCCACGAAGATTTTCCTTATCAGGAGATCCTTCTGACCCGTCTTTGTATGCATATGCAAAGCAAGCTGCTGGAAAACCGCAATAAAATGCTTAAGGCTCAGGGGATTAACGAGACGTTGTTTATGGCGTTGATTACGCTTGAGTCTCAGGAAAATCACAGTATTCAGCCTTCTGAACTAAGCTGTGCGCTGGGCTCTTCCCGTACCAACGCGACGCGTATTGCAGATGAACTGGAAAAACGGGGTTGGATCGAACGTCGTGAAAGCGATAACGATCGTCGTTGCCTGCATCTGCAATTAACGGAAAAAGGTCACGAGTTTTTGCGCGAGGTTTTACCGCCGCAGCATAACTGCCTGCATCAACTCTGGTCCGCGCTCAGCACAACAGAAAAAGATCAACTCGAGCAAATCACCCGCAAATTGCTCTCCCGTCTCGACCAGATGGAACAAGACGGTGTGGTTCTCGAAGCGATGAGCTAACGCGTCATCTCGCTCAAAAATCCAGATTTATAACAGAAAAAATGACTGGCCAGCATCGCAACATGCTGGCCTTTTTGGCAAGCAGGTCGGCTCAGCCGATGAGTTAAGAAGATCGTGGAGAACAATATGAGCGCAAATGCGGAGACTCAAACCCCGCAGCAACCGGTAAAGAAGAGCGGCAAACGTAAGCGTCTGCTCCTCCTTCTCACCTTGCTCTTTATAATTATTGCCGTAGCGATAGGGATTTATTGGTTTTTGGTACTGCGTCATTTCGAAGAAACCGATGACGCATATGTGGCAGGGAATCAGATTCAAATTATGTCTCAGGTGTCTGGCAGCGTGACGAAAGTCTGGGCCGATAACACCGATTTTGTAAAAGAAGGCGATGTGCTGGTCACTCTCGACCCGACAGATGCTCGCCAGGCGTTTGAAAAAGCCAAAACGGCACTGGCTTCCAGCGTTCGCCAAACCCACCAACTGATGATTAACAGCAAACAGTTGCAGGCGAATATTGAGGTGCAGAAAATCGCCCTCGCGAAAGCACAAAGCGACTACAACCGTCGTGTGCCGCTGGGCAATGCCAACCTGATTGGTCGCGAAGAGCTGCAACATGCCCGCGACGCGGTGATCAGTGCCCAGGCGCAATTGGATGTCGCCATTCAACAATACAATGCCAATCAGGCGATGATTCTGGGGACTAAACTGGAAGATCAGCCTGCCGTGCAACAGGCTGCCACCGAAGTACGTAACGCCTGGCTGGCGCTGGAGCGTACCCGTATTGTCAGTCCGATGACCGGTTATGTCTCCCGCCGCGCAGTACAGCCTGGCGCGCAAATTAGCCCAACGACGCCGCTGATGGCGGTCGTTCCAGCCACCAATATGTGGGTGGATGCCAACTTTAAAGAGACGCAGATTGCCAATATGCGTATCGGTCAGCCGGTCACCATCACCACCGATATTTACGGCGATGATGTGAAATACACCGGTAAAGTGGTTGGTCTGGATATGGGGACAGGTAGCGCGTTCTCGCTGCTTCCGGCGCAAAATGCCACTGGTAACTGGATAAAAGTCGTTCAGCGTCTGCCTGTACGTATTGAACTGGACCAAAAACAGCTGGAGCAATACCCGCTGCGTATCGGTTTATCCACCCTGGTGAGCGTCAATACCACTAACCGTGACGGTCAGGTACTGGCAAATAAAGTACGTTCCACACCGGTAGCGGTAAGCACCGCGCGTGAAATCAGCCTGGCACCTGTCAATAAACTGATCGACGATATCGTAAAAGCTAACGCTGGCTAATCCAGAGGTGCGTGTAATGCAACAGCAAAAACCGCTGGAAGGCGCGCAACTGGTCATTATGACGATTGCGCTGTCACTGGCGACATTCATGCAGGTGCTGGACTCCACCATTGCTAACGTAGCGATCCCCACTATCGCCGGAAACCTGGGCTCATCGCTCAGCCAGGGAACGTGGGTAATCACTTCTTTCGGGGTGGCGAATGCCATCTCGATCCCGCTTACCGGCTGGCTGGCAAAGCGTGTCGGGGAGGTGAAACTATTCCTCTGGTCCACCATCGCCTTTGCTATTGCATCGTGGGCGTGTGGTGTCTCCAGCAGCCTGAATATGCTGATCTTCTTCCGCGTGATTCAGGGGATTGTCGCTGGGCCATTGATCCCGCTTTCGCAAAGTCTATTGCTGAATAACTACCCGCCAGCCAAACGCTCGATCGCGCTGGCGTTGTGGTCGATGACGGTGATTGTCGCGCCAATTTGCGGCCCAATCCTCGGCGGTTATATCAGTGATAATTACCACTGGGGCTGGATATTCTTCATCAACGTGCCGATTGGCGTGGCGGTGGTGTTGATGACACTGCAAACCCTGCGCGGACGCGAAACCCGCACCGAACGGCGGCGGATTGATGCCGTGGGGCTGGCACTGCTGGTGATTGGTATCGGCAGCCTGCAGATTATGCTCGACCGCGGTAAAGAGCTGGACTGGTTCTCATCGCAGGAAATAATCATCCTCACCGTGGTGGCGGTGGTGGCTATCAGCTTCCTCATTGTCTGGGAGCTAACTGACGATAATCCGATAGTCGATCTGTCGTTGTTTAAATCGCGCAACTTCACCATCGGCTGCTTGTGTATCAGCCTCGCGTATATGCTTTACTTCGGCGCGATTGTTCTGCTGCCGCAGTTATTGCAAGAGGTCTACGGCTATACAGCAACCTGGGCTGGGCTGGCCTCTGCGCCGGTAGGGATTATTCCGGTGATCCTGTCGCCGATTATCGGCCGCTTCGCACATAAACTGGATATGCGGCGACTGGTAACCTTCAGCTTTATTATGTATGCCGTCTGCTTCTACTGGCGTGCTTATACCTTTGAACCGGGGATGGATTTTGGCGCGTCGGCCTGGCCGCAGTTTATCCAGGGCTTCGCGGTGGCCTGCTTCTTTATGCCGCTGACCACCATTACGCTGTCCGGTTTGCCACCGGAACGACTGGCGGCGGCATCGAGTCTCTCCAACTTTACGCGAACGCTGGCGGGGTCTATCGGCACATCCATCACCACCACCATGTGGACTAACCGCGAGTCGATGCACCACGCACAGTTAACCGAGTCGGTAAACCCGTTTAACCCGAACGCTCAGGCGATGTACAGCCAACTGGAAGGGCTGGGGATGACGCAACAACAGGCATCAGGCTGGATTGCCCAGCAGATCACTAATCAGGGGCTGATTATTTCCGCCAATGAGATCTTCTGGATGTCAGCCGGGATATTCCTCGTCCTGCTGGGGCTGGTGTGGTTTGCTAAACCGCCATTTGGCGCAGGTGGCGGCGGAGGCGGTGCGCACTAAGGTTGTTAAAGGGAGCTGCGGCTCCCTTTTTATTTGCTCATTCTGTAAACGGTTGTTTTATCATCTCAAACGGTGTATCTTTTCGCCGCCCCAAACTCTTCCATTCACCATTAACCGGTTCTGAGCATTCGCTCAGGTTGTTAACTCTCTTTTTTCTTCGCCCTCGCTTTCGCGGGTGATACTCACATTTTTCTTTTAACCCCATAACTCGCACCCTCGCGGGCGTACATTTATTACACACAAAATAATGGATTATTATGATTATCCAACGTAAATACGGGAGAACCTGGCATTATCCCTTCTCCCCTGGCACCACCAGCGATGACCGCATTAACGCCAGTTACTGGCAAGATATGCAGGCAATTTCGCAGTTGGTACATACTGAAAAACTCGACGGCGAAAATAACTGTCTTAATCGCTTCGGCGTGTTTGCCCGTTCCCATGCCGCGCCTACGCAGTCGGCATGGACCTATAAAATTCGCCAACGCTGGCAACTGCTGAAAAACGACCTCGGCGACCTGGAGTTGTTTGGTGAAAATCTTTATGCCGTCCATTCGATTGAATATCGCGCCCTGGAGCAGGATTTTTATCTGTTTGCCGTTCGCTGCCAGGATATGTGGCTGAGCTGGGAAGAGGTGCAGTTTTACGCCGCTCTGTTTGATTTCCCCTGCGTTCCCGAAATCTCCGGCCCGCAGCCGGGGAATGATGAACAAAGCTGGCAACGTGATTTTCTGGCGCTGACCAATGCGCGCGGCGCGTTCGCCCCCTGGGATACACAAACCGGGCAACCCTGTACGCTGGAAGGCATTGTCAGCCGGAATCGTGATGCGTTTTCCGTCGCTGACTTTTCGCATAACGTCTTCAAGTATGTGCGCAAAAATCATGTCAAAACCACCGTGCACTGGAAACGACACTGGCAACGGGCGCGGATGGCCCATGAGTTCGCTTATGGAGAACAGTCATGATTTGGCAACTTACCGACGACAAACGCTGGTCGACGCTACGCCAGCATTTTAGTTGGGTTGAGGATATGCATCACACGCCACAAGACCCGGAGCATCATGGTGAAGGCGACGTCGGTGTACATACTGAAATGGTGCTGAACGCGCTCGTGGCTCTGCCAGAGTTCCAGCAACTCCCCGCTCAGCAGCAGGAAATTTTATGGGCGGCGGCGTTATTGCATGACGTTGAAAAGCGCAGTACTACCGTGCAAGAAAACGGACGTATTCAGTCTCCTGGTCATGCTCGTCGGGGGGAATTGACGGCCCGACAAATTTTATGGCGCGATATCCCAACGCCGTTCGTGCTGCGCGAGCAAATTGTTGCGCTGGTGCGTCTGCATGGGTTACCGCTATGGTTACTGGAACGTCCGGAACCGGAGCGTTTGCTGCTCACGGCTGCAATGCGCATCGACACGCGTCTGCTCGCTTTGCTTGCTCGTGCCGATCTGCTTGGTCGCCATTGTCATGATCAGCAATCAATGCTGGAACGCATCGATCTGTTCGAGCTATTTTGCCAGGAGCAACAATGCTGGGGAAAAGTGCGTTCATTCGCTTCGGATTCCGCACGCTGGCATTACCTGACCCATGAACAAAGTTCTCCTGATTTTGTTCCCTGGGAGGCTGAATCTTTTGAGGTTATTTTGCTGTGTGGTTTACCGGGTATGGGCAAAGATCGCTTTATCAGTGAACAGTGCCAGAGAGTGAACGTTATCAGCCTTGATGATATGCGGCGGCGAATCAATGCCAGTCCGGACGACAAAACCGCCACTGGGCGTATTGTGCAACAGGCAAAAGAAGAAGCGCGCGTTTTTTTACGCCAGAAGAAGCCGTTCATCTGGAATGCAACGAACATTACCCGCCAGTTGCGTAGCCAGCTCATCAGTCTGTTTACGGCTTACGGTGCACGAGTAAAAATCGTTTATCTGGAAGTACCGTGGGCGCAATGGAAGCAGCAAAATGCCAGGCGCGAGTATGCCGTTCCTGAAGCGGTCGTGATGCGGATGGCCTCAAGGCTGGAAGTTCCTCAACCTGATGAAGCACATAGCGTGGAATATCGGGTGACTGACAGGTAATAAAAGCCGGGCGGTGATTTCACCAGCCCGGCCTCTTCTGCTTAAACTGACTAGATGTGCAATTCCTGCAACTTCTCTTTTGGCAGTGCCAGTTCTTCATTACTATTAATGCGTACATCGCGCTCCAGAATGCTACGCGCAATATCCTGCGCTTCCTGCAACGAATGCATCTGATAAGTACCACACTGGTAGACGTTCAGTTCCGGGATCTGATTCTGATCCTGCACTTTCAGCACGTCCTCCATTGCCGCTTTCCAGGCATCAGCGACACGCTGCTCATCTGGCGTACCAATCAGACTCATATAAAAACCGGTGCGGCAGCCCATTGGCGAGATATCGATAATCTCTACGCCATTACCGTTAAGATGGTTACGCATAAAACCAGCAAACAGGTGCTCCAGGGTATGGATCCCTCTTTCTGGCATCACTTCTTTGTTCGGCACGCAGAAGCGCAGATCGAACACGGTAATTGCGTCGCCATGCGGGGTGTTCATTGTTTTCGCTACCCGAACTGCAGGCGCTTCCATCCGGGTATGATCGACTGTGAAGCTATCTAACAACGGCATTTAGCCACCTCCGGTAATTTTTTTAAAAATTTTCTGAACTCTTTCTTCCCAGGCGAGTCTGAGTATATGAAAGACGCGCATTTGTTATCATCATCCCTGAATTCAGAGATGAAATTTTGGCCACTCACGAGTGGCCTTTTTCTTTTCTGTCAGGCGTGTTTTTCCAGCCACACCGCAAACGGTTCGGTATCAGCGGCTTCCATTTCCTGCTGACGGCGTACAGACGCCTCGCGCTCGGCTACAAAATCCTCTTCACGCAGAATTTCCAGCGGCTCTTCACGCAGCAGATTACGGTACGCTTCAGCAAACGCTTTACCTGTTCCGCCAATACCAGTATCAATCATAGACCTTAAGATACGGGCAGAGAAAGTCAGATCGGGATTATCGAAGCAGGCGACCAGTTCATCACACACTTTCTGGTACGCTTCGCCGCCGTTAATGCTATCCAGCGTTTGCGCCACGCGTTTTAGATCGCGGAACAAATCTTTCCCCACCTGCGGCAACGGGAACTGCGCGGTTTCGCAGCCGATACCCAGCGTCAGGCCCGGTTTGCGACCTTCGAGGATCACCCGGTTCCAGTTAACGCGTGTACAGGCAAGTTCGCTACTGCTCATTTCCGGTGCATCAGCCAGCGCACACCAGACCATAAACAGGTCGAGGAATCGCACCTGTTGTTCATCTACACCAATCGGCGAGAACGGGTTGATGTCCAGCGAACGCACTTCAATATATTCAATGCCGCCACGTAACAGTGCATCAGAAGGCGACTCGCCGCTGCGGGTAACGCGTTTTGGACGAATCGGCGCGTACAGTTCGTTTTCAATCTGCAGCACATTGCTGTTGATTTGCAACCGCTTACCGTCTTTCTCAATACCAATCTTTGCGTACTCTTCCGATGGCGTTTTGATTGCCTGTTTAAGGCCCGCTACGTACTCGTAGAGATCGTTGAAGGTGATACCAAGATTGCTTTGCGATTTGTTGGTATAGCCAAGATCGCTCAAACGAAGAGAGGTCGCATACGGCAGGTAATACATACCGCACTCAGTTTTCTCAAACGGCAGCGACGTTGGTTTTCCTTGCAAGAAAGAAGAACAAATCGCCGGAGACGCGCCAAACAGATAAGGAATGACCCAACCGAAACGATAGTAATTGCGAATAACGCGGAAATAGCCCGCAGAAATTTTCTCTTTGGCATCAGCGCCCGAGATATCGCCGCACTTCGCTTGCCAGAATGCCATGGGCAAAGAGAAATTGTAGTGCACGCCGGAAATGGTTTGCATCAGCGCGCCGTAGCGATTTTTCAGCCCTTCACGGTACAGCGTTTTAAAGCGTCCGGTGTTAGAAGTGCCGTACTGTGCCAGTTCGATGTCCTGACCTTCTGCGATATAGCATGGCATACTTAACGGCCACATCCGCTCATCGCCCATATTGCGCGCCGTATAGCGATGCAGATCGCGCATAAAGGTCAGCATATGTTCAATATCACCATCCACTGGTGTAATAAATTCCAGCAATGCTTCCGCAAAATCGGTAGTAATCCATTTATGCGTCAGTGCGGAACCTAATGCTTCAGGATGACCTGTTGTTGCCAGTGTGCCATCAGCATTAACACGCAAAGTTTCGCGCTCCAGCCCACGCTGTATCCCCTTTAACGCCTGAGGATGTTTTTCCAGCCAGGCCAGCGCCTGTGATACGTCCGGGATCAAGTTGACCTCCCGCCTGTCAAAATCGTTTTAATTAGCATAACTGTAATGGTGACCATGTGTGCAGGCCTACAATTAGTGCCACCATATCATGCCCTGAACGGTCGCTGCTGCAACTGCAACATAGCGTAACGCTTTACCAAGGCACAAAAAAAAGATTACTGGCCCCCAGGAGATGCGCATCCATCCCGCTAACAGACACAGTAAATCGCCAACCACGGGCATCCAGCTTAATAATAGCGTGACTGCACCATAGCGTTTCAGCCAGCCGGTAGCTTTCTCTTGCCAGCGCGATGTTTTACGCAATGGAAAGAAACGCCCAAGGATAACGTTAGTTAACCCTCCAAGGCTATTACCCATTGTTGCTGTTAAAACTAAAACCCAGGGATGACTTACCCCGGAAAGCAACATTGCAACCAGCACGACTTCGGAATTACCGGGTAATAGTGTAGCGCTGAGGAAACTACTGGCAAACAACGAGAAAAGCGATAAAGCTTCACTCACAGCAAGCGAACATCCACAGCGTCCATGCCTGCAGCACGGGCCGCCTGAATACCGAAATCGGCATCTTCAAAGACCACACACTGCGTTGGTTGCACGCCCATACGCTGCGCGCACAACAAAAATGTGTCTGGCGCAGGTTTATGATGTTTGACGTGATCGGCAGCAACGACGGCGTCAAAATAACGGCGTAATCCCAGGTGCGTTAGCAGTGCCTCAGCGATGGCGCTTTCACTCCCCGTTCCTACAGCCATTGGTCGACGTCCGTGCCAGCTTTTCACCACTTCGACAAGGGGGAGTGGTTCGACGCTATCGAGCAACATGCTTCTTACGGCATCGGTTTTCTCGCGGGCTAATGCATGGGGATCGAGATCGGCCTGATTAAGCTCAATAATCGCCTGAGCAATGCGCCACGTGGGCGAGCCATTAAGCGCAATCATCGCCTGAACATCGTACTGAAGACCGTAGTGCCCTAATACTTCGCGCCACGCTTTACGGTGCGTAGGCTCCGTATCCAGGATTGTGCCATCCATATCAAAAATTAAACCTGCATAACGCTCGTACATGGTCTTCTCGCAAGTCGAAAAATATGACGCTACTTTAGCGTAATTGCTTGATTTTGTCGCTGATGGCGAAGGAGAAGAATATTCAGAAAATGGATAAAGTAGCTATTTAGAAATGAGATATTTTTGACGGAAATTTTTGGAGAATATGGTGCATCCGGGAGGATGACTCACTGGCGTTCGCCCTTCGGGCCGTTGCTGCCGCAACGTTATCCTCCCTGGAGCAGACGGTGATTACCATCGCCTCTTCCATACCATCATCGCTGAAGATTACGGAGAATATGGTGCATCCGGGAGGATTCGAACCTCCGACCGCTCGGTTCGTAGCCGAGTACTCTATCCAGCTGAGCTACGGATGCATCGGGAGAACTTACTTTACTGCTGATATTGATACCACTACTAAAGCCATATCAAATAAGAGATGGTGCATCCGGGAGGATTACTCGCCTTGTGGCTCGCCCTTCGGGCCGTTGCTAAAGCAACGTTATCCTTCCTGGTGCCTGCGGTTAATTCCGCTACCTCTTCGATATCTTCATTGCTGAAGATTTCGGAGAATATGGTGCATCCGGGAGGATTCGAACCTCCGACCGCTCGGTTCGTAGCCGAGTACTCTATCCAGCTGAGCTACGGATGCATCGGGAAATTTATTTTACTGCTGATATTGATATCGCTACTAAAGCCATATCAAGTAAGAGATGGTGCATCCGGGAGGATTCGAACCTCCGACCGCTCGGTTCGTAGCCGAGTACTCTATCCAGCTGAGCTACGGATGCATCGGGAAACTTACTTTACTGTAGATTTTTTGATACCACTACTAAAGCCGTATCAAGTAAGAGATGGTGCATCCGGGAGGATTACTCGCCTTACGGCTCGCCCTTCGGGCCGTTGCTAAAGCAACGTTATCCTCCCTGGTGCTTGCGGTTAGTACCGCCACCTCTTCGACACCTTCATCGCTGAAGATTTCGTAGAATATGGTGCATCCGGGAGGATTCGAACCTCCGACCGCTCGGTTCGTAGCCGAGTACTCTATCCAGCTGAGCTACGGATGCAAATGGCGGTGAGGCGGGGATTCGAACCCCGGATGCAGCTTTTGACCGCATACTCCCTTAGCAGGGGAGCGCCTTCAGCCTCTCGGCCACCTCACCACACGCCTCTTACGAGTGCTTCGAAGAACTTGTTTATCGCTCATCGTCGCTGCGTGGCGCACATATTACTTTCTGAGACTTATAAGTCAAACAATTTTTCCCACACTTTTATCGTTTGCACACTTCACGCTCAATTAGTCTGTAAAAACGTCAAAAAGAGTGTTTTATCAACAGAAAAACGGAGGTCTGACAGATAGCAGTAATGCAAAAAATGGAGACTTAAGTTGAATGAACGGGAGTAAAGCGAAAAGGCAATGGAGTGAAGGAGTAATTTTGAGGGTGCGTCTCACCGATAAAGATGAGACGCGGAAAGATTAGTAACTGGACTGCTGGGATTTTTCAGCCTGGATACGCTGGTAGATCTCTTCACGGTGAACAGAAACTTCCTTCGGGGCATTTACGCCAATACGTACCTGGTTGCCCTTTACCCCTAAAACTGTCACGGTGACCTCATCCCCAATCATGAGGGTCTCACCAACTCGACGAGTCAGAATCAGCATTCTTTGCTCCTTGAAAGATTAAAAGAGTCGGGTCTCTCTGTATCCCGGCATTATCCATCATATAACGCCAAAAAGTAAGCAATGACAAACACATTACATGTAAGCAGTCATGGCATTACATTCTGTTAAACCTAAGTTTAGCCGATATACACAACTTCAACCTGACTTTATCGTTGTCGATAGCGTTAATGCGAATGCCGTGAAGCGAGTCCACGGCATTGCCTGACGCTTATATTATTGCAATTTCGCGCTGACCCAGCCTTTCACACTGGCTAACGCTGCAGGTAAGGCCGCAGCATCCGTACCACCGGCTTGCGCCATGTCAGGACGTCCACCACCCTTGCCACCCACCTGCTGAGCGACCATACCAATCAGTTCCCCTGCTTTCACACGATCTGTGACGTCCTTAGATACGCCTGCAATCAGAGAAACCTTACCTTCGGCTACCGTTGCCAGCACGATAATTGTCGACCCCAGCTGATTTTTTAAATCGTCAACCATGGTACGCAACATCTTCGGCTCAACACCGCTAAGCTCGCTAACCAACAGCTTAACACCATTAACATCAATTGCCTTACTGGAAAGATTTGCACTCTCCTGTGCGGCAGCCTGTTCTTTAAGCTGTTGTAACTCTTTTTCCAGCTGACGCGTACGTTCCAGTACTGAACGCACTTTATCAGCCAGATTATTGCTATCGCCTTTCAGCAGATGTGCGACTTCGCTTAAGCGATCGCTGTCTGCATGAACGGTGGCGATAGCGCCTTCTCCGGTTACCGCTTCGATACGACGAACGCCTGCAGCAGTACCCGATTCAGAGATGATGCGGAACAGACCAATATCACCGGTGCGGCTGGCGTGAGTACCGCCACACAGCTCGGTGGAGAAATCGCCCATGCTCAGCACGCGTACGCGCTCATCATACTTCTCGCCAAACAGCGCCATCGCACCTTTCGCTTTCGCCGCTTCGAGATCCATGATGTTGGTTTCGATCGGCAAGTTACGGCGAATCTGCGCGTTCACCAGGTCTTCGACTGCTCGAATCTCTTCTGGTTTCATCGCTTCGTTGTGTGAAAAGTCGAAGCGCAGCACTTTGTCGTTAACCAGTGAACCTTTCTGCGATACATGAGTACCCAGAACCTTGCGCAGCGCAGCGTGCATCAGGTGCGTTGCGGAGTGATTCAGACGAATACGAGCGCGACGAGCCTCATCAACATCAGCCTGCACCGCGTCGCCCACTTTCAGAGAACCCGCAGCAAGTTTACCGATATGACCAATCGCCTGGCCGTATTTCTGCGTATCTTCCACCGCAAAGGAGAAGTTAGCACCTTTCAGTTCGCCTTTATCGCCAACCTGACCGCCAGATTCCGCATAGAATGGCGTTTGATCCAGCACGACCACAGCTTCCTGGCCTGCATTAATGGCATCAACCGCTTTACCATCAACAAACAGCGCGGTCACTTTGCCGTTCAGTTCCAGATGGTCATAACCTTTAAACTCAGATGCGCTGTCAACACGGATCATTGCGTTGTAATCGGCACCAAAGCCGCTGGCTTCGCGCGCACGACGACGCTGCTCTTCCATTGCTGCTTCAAAACCAGCTTCGTCAACTTTGATGTTGCGTTCACGACAAACATCAGCCGTCAGGTCAACCGGGAAACCGTAGGTGTCATACAGACGGAAAGCAGTTTCGCCATCCAGCGTATCGCCAGAAAGTTTCGCCAGCTCTTCGTCCAGCAGCGCCAGACCGCGCTCCAGAGTGCGGGCAAACTGCTCTTCTTCAGTCTTCAGCACCTGCTCAACCTGCGCCTGCTGGCGTTTCAGGTCTTCACCCGCCGAGCCCATAACGTCGATCAGCGGACCAACCAGTTTGTAGAAGAAGGTTTCTTTCGCGCCGAGCATATTACCGTGACGCACTGCGCGACGAATGATACGACGCAGTACATAACCACGGTTTTCGTTGGACGGCATTACGCCATCCGCGATCAGGAACGCACAAGAACGAATGTGGTCAGCGATTACGCGCAGCGATTTATTGCTCAGATCGGTCGCGCCAGTGACTTTTGCTACTGCCTGGATCAGCGTGCGGAACAGGTCAATGTCATAGTTAGAGTTAACGTGTTGCAGCACCGCAGCAATACGCTCCAGACCCATACCGGTATCTACAGACGGCTTCGGCAGCGGTTCCATCGTGCCATCTGCCTGGCGGTTGAACTGCATGAAGACGATGTTCCAAATCTCAATGTAACGGTCGCCGTCTTCTTCCGGACTTCCCGGAGGGCCACCCCAAATGTGGTCGCCGTGATCGTAGAAGATTTCGGTGCACGGGCCACACGGACCAGTGTCGCCCATCTGCCAGAAGTTGTCAGATGCGTATGGCGCACCTTTGTTATCGCCGATGCGAATAATACGTTCGCGCGGGATCCCTACTTCTTTTTCCCAGATTTCGTAGGCTTCGTCGTCGCTTTCATAGACGGTAACCCACAGACGCTCTTTCGGCAGGGCAAACCATTTTTCGCTGGTCAGCAGTTCCCATGCAAACTGAATAGCATCGTGTTTGAAATAGTCGCCGAAGCTGAAGTTGCCCAGCATTTCGAAGAAGGTATGGTGACGCGCGGTGTAACCGACGTTTTCCAGGTCGTTGTGTTTACCACCCGCACGCACGCAGCGTTGGGAAGTGGTAGCGCGGGAATAATTACGCTTGTCGAGCCCAAGGAACACATCCTTGAACTGGTTCATCCCGGCGTTGGTAAACAACAAAGTTGGGTCGTTATGGGGTACCAGGGAGCTGCTGGCAACTACCTGATGTCCCTTACTATGGAAAAAGTCGAGAAACGCCTGACGGATCTCAGCGGTGCTCTTGCTCATAATTATCCTGAAATCAAGCTAACGAAATATCGCCACCAGCTACAGCGTGTCTTAACCGCCGGGCTGGTAACTGAAAAGTGGGAATAAGATAAGTTTTCTTGACTGGGAAGTAAAATACCGTATGCGTTCAGTCGGCAAAATTTCGCCAAATATCCTGGATATCCTCCATCAGATAGCCGCGATAGAGCAGAAAACGCTGGATCTTAACTTTTTCTGAAAAGACAGTTGGCAAAGGTTCGCCATATTTTCGCGTCGCCTGATCGCGCGCCAGTGCGCACCAGTCGATGTCACATTCACGCATCGCTTTTTCTGTCGCTTCGCGGGAAATACCTTTCTGATTCAGTTCCTGACGAATACGCGCAGGTCCATAACCTTTGCGGCTACGGCTGGCGATAAAGCGCGCAACAAATCGGCTGTCATCGAGATAGCCATGTTCATGGCACCAGGCAATAACACGCTCGTAATCTTCTACCGTGGCATCAATCTCTTCCGGGCCATTTTTGCCCATGATCGGTGCCGCAAGTTTACGTCGCAGTTCTTGCTCACTGTGATCGCGCACCGCCAGAATGCGTACCGCACGATCCAACAGGCGAGCATATGCCGGGCGACGGGATGTTGATTCTGTCATGGCATACCCTTACAACTTAAAAAGCAAAAGGGCCGCAGATGCGACCCTTGTGTATCAAACAAGACGATTAAAAATCTTCGTTAGTTTCTGCTACGCCTTCGCTGTCATCTACAGAGAAATCCGGCGTTGAGTTCGGGTTGCTCAGCAGCAACTCACGTACTTTCTTCTCGATCTCTTTAGCAGTTTCCGGGTTGTCTTTCAGCCAGGCAGTCGCATTCGCTTTACCCTGACCGATCTTCTCACCTTTGTAGCTGTACCACGCGCCCGCTTTCTCGATCAGCTTCTCTTTCACGCCCAGGTCAACCAGTTCGCCGTAGAAGTTGATACCTTCGCCGTAGAGGATCTGGAATTCAGCCTGTTTAAACGGCGCAGCAATTTTGTTCTTCACCACTTTCACGCGGGTTTCGCTACCCACCACGTTTTCGCCCTCTTTCACCGCGCCGATGCGACGGATATCGAGACGAACAGAAGCGTAGAATTTCAGCGCGTTACCACCGGTAGTCGTTTCCGGGTTACCGAACATCACACCAATTTTCATACGGATCTGGTTGATGAAGATCAGCAGCGTGTTGGACTGCTTCAGGTTACCCGCCAGCTTACGCATCGCCTGGCTCATCATACGTGCCGCAAGGCCCATGTGAGAGTCGCCGATTTCACCTTCGATTTCCGCTTTCGGCGTCAGTGCCGCCACGGAGTCAACGACGATAACGTCTACTGCGCCAGAACGCGCCAGAGCGTCACAGATTTCCAGTGCCTGCTCGCCGGTGTCCGGCTGGGAGCACAGCAGGTTGTCGATATCGACGCCCAGTTTACGTGCATAGATTGGGTCCAGCGCGTGTTCAGCATCGATAAACGCACAGGTTTTACCTTCACGCTGGGCTGCGGCGATCACCTGTAACGTCAGCGTGGTTTTACCGGAAGATTCCGGTCCGTAGATTTCGACGATACGGCCCATCGGCAGACCACCTGCCCCAAGCGCGATATCCAGTGAAAGCGAACCGGTAGAGATGGTTTCCACATCCATGGAACGGTCTTCACCCAGGCGCATGATGGAGCCTTTACCAAATTGTTTCTCAATCTGGCCCAGTGCTGCCGCCAACGCTTTCTGTTTGTTTTCGTCGATAGCCATTTTTACTCCTGTCATGCCGGGTAATACCGGATAGTCAATATGTTCTGTTGAAGCAATTATACTGTATGCTCATACAGTATCAAGTGTTTTGTAGAAATTGTTGCCACAAGGTTTGCAATGCATACGCAGTAGCCTGACGACGCACCGCATCACGGTCACCGCTGAAGCATTCCCGGCGGGTAATGCCTTCGCCGCGGGCAGTGGCAAAAGCAAACCAGACAGTGCCGACAGGTTTCTCTTCACTGCCGCCATCCGGCCCGGCGATACCGCTGACAGACACAGCATAATCAGCACGAGCCGCTTTCAGTGCGCCTATCGCCATTTCCACCACGACGGGTTCGCTCACCGCGCCATGCTGCGCCAGCGTCTCTTCGCGTACGCCGATCATCTGCGCTTTGGCTTCGTTACTGTAGGTGACAAATCCGCGTTCAAACCAGGCGGAACTACCGGCAATATCGGTAATCACTTTCGCTACCCAACCGCCGGTACAAGACTCGGCAGTTGTTACGGTTGCGCCACGGGCTTTCAGCGCCTGCCCTACCTGTTCGCTTAACTGCATCAGTTCACTGTCAATCATCACAACCTCAGTCAGTCAAAAAATATATGCCGGACAAGATAGCACTTTCCCGCAGAAGATGGGGACGAGCGATTCATTTTACGAGTTGCGTTCCGGAAAAAGACTGTTGCGACCAGTCGGTAAAGAAAAAGCGCTACCATGCCGCGTTCACATTGATATGTATTCACAGGGAGAGAATAGCAATGGCAACAAAGAAAACGGATAACACGCCACAAAACGCGATTAAACAAACCACGCAAATGCGTATTTGGGTCATCATTGGTGGCATCGGCGCACTGGTTTCAGTGATATGTAAAATTTTATCTTCTGGCTACCTTGAACCTTTCGACTTCGGTCAGGCTGCGTTAGGCGTTGTCTGCCTGGGATATGCGATATCGCTGTCGAAAAAAATCAAGCAATTACGTCATTCGAATAAACAGTAAGAAAACAGAGGGAAGTTTAACCTCCCTCTTGCAAAGAGTTACTGAACGCGCGCCAGTGCCACGGCTTGTCCTAACTGCCAGACGGCCATTGCGTAATGGGTGCTGTGATTGTAACGGGTGATAGTGTAGAAGTTCGGCAAACCGTACCAGTACTGATAACCGGTGCCAACATCCAGGCGCAGTAAGCTGGCCTGCTGATGATTGCCCAGCGGCTGTTGTGGCGTTAGTCCAGCTGCGGCAAGTTGTGAAATGCTGTACCTGGTTTTGAAGCCATTTGGCAAGCCTGGCGCCTGACCGTTTGCCATTACCGCAACCTGATCACCTTTCACCCAGCCGTGCGCTTTGAAATAGTTCGCCACACTACCAATGGCATCAACCGGATCCCACAGGTTGATATGCCCGTCACCGCTGAAATCTACCGCGTATTGTTTGTAAGACGACGGCATAAACTGTCCGTAGCCCATCGCCCCGGCAAAGGAACCTTTCAGATTGAGCGGATCGTCCTGCTCATCGCGCGCCATCAGCAGGAAAGTTTCCAGCTCGCCAGAGAAATACTCCGCGCGGCGTGGGTAGTTAAATGACAACGTTGCCAGCGCATCGAGGATACGGGTTTTCCCCATCACGCGCCCCCAACGGGTTTCAACGCCGATAATCCCGACGATAATTTCCGGCGGTACGCCATACACCTGCCACGCGCGATTCAGCGCATCTTCATACTGATTCCAGAAAACCACGCCGTTTTGCACGTTGTCCGGCGTAATAAATTTTTTGCGATAACGCAGCCATGCGCCGTTCGGACCTGATGGCGGCTTCACCGATGTGGTTGGTGCCTGGTTATCCATCAGCCGCAATACCGAATCCAGACGTTTCGCCTGGGAGAGAATTTCCTGCAACTGCTGACGATTGAAACCGTGTTTGTTCACCATTTTGTCGATGAACTGCTGGGCATTCGGGTTATTGGCGAAGTCGCCGCCCATCTGCATAACGTTGTGCTGTGGCTCCAGCAAGAAGCCACCAGAAGGCGTTCCGGTAGTCGTTTGAGTCTCGGTTGGCTTAGGCTTGCTGCTACAGGCGGCAAGTAATACAAAAATGGGAAGTAGTGCTACATAACGACGCTTGAACATGTGACATCCATTAAACAGATTCAGCCTGGGTGAAGTATGGTAAAGCATCCCCTGCCGCACAAGGAAGCGGTTGTCTGTTTTCAGTGCTCTGTTTCTCTCCAGTATCTTCTTTCAGTTCATATTTTTTCTTAAAGAATGTTGTAACTAAATTCACATCAGTTGTTTCACCAGCCATGGCATTGGATAATGAGCGTTCAATCTGGCTACCAATCCCTGGCTGGAATAAATAAATGGACCTTAACCGGAGAGAGCAATGAGTGAAGCACTACTGAACGCGGGACGTCAGACGTTAATGCTGGAGTTGCAGGAAGCAAGCCGTTTACCAGAACGTCTGGGCGATGATTTTGTTCGCGCCGCCAATATCATCCTGCACTGCGAAGGCAAAGTGGTGGTTTCGGGAATTGGCAAATCGGGCCACATTGGTAAGAAAATCGCCGCAACGCTTGCCAGTACCGGCACGCCTGCTTTTTTTGTCCATCCGGCAGAAGCACTGCACGGCGATCTGGGGATGATTGAAAGCCGCGATGTGATGCTGTTTATCTCTTACTCCGGTGGCGCAAAGGAACTGGATCTGATTATTCCGCGTCTGGAAGACAAATCTATCGCGCTGCTGGCGATGACCGGTAAACTGACATCACCGCTGGGCCTGGCGGCGAAAGCGGTGCTGGATATCTCTGTAGAACGCGAAGCCTGCCCGATGCATCTTGCGCCGACCTCCAGCACCGTCAATACCCTGATGATGGGCGACGCGCTGGCGATGGCGGTCATGCAGGCGCGCGGATTTAATGAAGAAGATTTTGCCCGCTCCCACCCAGCTGGGGCACTGGGCGCTCGCTTGCTGAACAAAGTGCATCATCTGATGCGCCGTGATGACGCAATCCCGCAGGTGGCGTTAACCGCCAGCGTGATGGATGCGATGCTGGAACTCAGTCGCACCGGTCTGGGACTGGTAGCCGTGTGCGACGATCAACGACTGGTGAAAGGCGTCTTTACCGACGGGGATTTACGTCGCTGGCTGGTTGGCGGCGGTGCACTCACCACGCCAGTTAATGAAGCGATGACGGCAGGCGGCACGACGTTGCTATCGCAAAGTCGCGCCATCGACGCCAAAGAGATCCTGATGAAACGCAAAATCACCGCCGCACCGGTGGTAGATGAAAACGGCAAACTCGTCGGCGCGATTAACCTGCAGGATTTCTATCAGGCCGGGATTATTTAATCCTTCAGCCCCAGACGTTTCGCCAACCGATGCAAGTTGGCGACGTCGGTTTCCAGCATCCGTGCGCTGGCAGCCCAGTTGTGATGATTTTGTGCCAGTGCCTGGCGAATGGTTTTACGCTGGAACTCTTCTGTCGCTTCACGCAGGTTTTGCTTAACGATAGGCACCGCCGCCGCTTCTGGCGGCGGCAACGTCACCTCAGGAAAAGCAAAATGTTGCGCTTCAAGAATCACTTCATCGCCGCTGCGAGTGGCTCTCGACAGTACTACCGCCCGATGAATAGCATGTTCCAGTTCGCGCACGTTTCCCGGAAAACTATAGTGTTGCAATAAATTCCGCGCCCCGGCACTTAATACCACGCGGGAGAGCCCCAGCCGCAAACGACACTGCTCACAGAAATACCCCGCCAGAAGAATGACGTCATCACCCCGCTCACGCAGCGGCGGCACCAAAAGCGGAAACACACTCAGGCGATGAAACAAGTCGGCACGAAATCGCCCTGCCAGCACCTCTTCGCGCAAGTCGCGGTTAGTCGCCGCCAGCACGCGCACATCGACCCGCAAACTGCGGTCATCGCCAACACGCTGAATATCGCCATACTGCAACACGCGCAGCAGCTTGGCCTGCAATGTCAACGACAACTCGCCGATCTCATCCAGAAACAGCGTGCCGTTATCCGCCATTTCAAACTTCCCACTGCGGTTACTGATAGCGCCAGTAAACGCCCCTTTCACGTGCCCGAACAACTCACTTTCCGCCACACTTTCCGGCAGTGCGGCACAGTTGAGATAGACTAACGGATTCACCGCCCGTGGCGAGGCTTCATGAATCGCTTTCGCCACCAGCTCCTTACCCGTTCCCGTCTCACCACTGATTAGGACGTTGAGATCGGACGCCGCCACAATCTCAATCTCTTTTTTCAATTGCGTCATGCCTGGCGACAGGCCGATCATCTGCGTCTCTTTCAGCGCTTCAAACGGCGCGGCATCGCCCGGCAGCATATTCTGACTTTCCAGTTGTTCAATCAGCAACGCATTGCTTAACGCTCCCGCCGCCAGCGCGGCAATCAGCCGTAACTCTTCGTCGCTGAAAACATCGAACTGATCGGGCTGCATCCCGTCGAGTGTCAATGCACCGATCAGGTTTTGTCCGGCAAATAACGGCAGACCAACGCAGGCGTGAACCTTCAGACTCTCCTGCCCGGGAATCAAACCGTCATAGGGATCGGGCAATTCGCTGTCTGCGGGAAAACGCACCACGTCCCCGGCGCGGGCTATCGCTTCCAGCCGCGGATGCCCTTCCAGGGCAAAGCGTCTACCGAGTACATCCTTCGCCAGTCCGTCGATGGCAAGCGGAATAAACTGCCGCGAGTCGTAACGTAGCAACGCAGACGCATCGCACTCCAGCACCTGACGCAACGTGGTGATCAGGCGCTGAAAACGATCCTGATGACCAATCCCACGCTGCAATTCGATGGCGATATTCGCCAGCACATCAACGGAAAAACTCATCTTTGCCTCGCTGTCAATTTGACTATAGATATTGTCATATCGACCATTTTATTGATAGTCATTTTGACTGCTCACTAATGAGCATAATTTTATTTATATAGTAAAAACAATCAGATAAAAAACTGGCACGCAATCTGCAATTAGCAAGACATCTTTTTAGAACACGCTGAATAAATTGAGGTTGCTATGTCTATTGTGGTGAAAAATAACATTCATTGGGTTGGTCAACGTGACTGGGAAGTGCGTGATTTTCACGGCACAGAATATAAAACGCTGCGCGGCAGCAGCTACAACAGCTACCTCATTCGCGAAGAAAAAAACGTGCTGATCGACACCGTCGACCATAAATTCAGCCGCGAATTTGTGCAGAACCTGCGTAATGAAATCGATCTGGCGGATATCGATTACATCGTGATTAACCATGCTGAAGAGGACCACGCCGGGGCGCTGACCGAACTGATGGCGCAAATTCCCGATACGCCGATCTATTGTACTGCCAACGCTATCGACTCAATAAATGGTCATCACCATCATCCAGAGTGGAATTTCAACGTGGTGAAAACCGGCGACACGCTGGATATCGGCAACGGCAAACAACTCATTTTTGTCGAAACGCCAATGCTGCACTGGCCGGACAGCATGATGACTTACCTGACGGGCGACGCGGTGCTGTTCAGTAACGATGCTTTCGGTCAGCACTACTGCGACGAGCATCTGTTCAACGATGAAGTGGATCAGACGGAGCTTTTCGAGCAGTGCCAGCGTTACTACGCCAATATCCTGACGCCGTTCAGCCGCCTGGTAACGCCGAAAATTACCGAGATCCTGGGCTTTAACTTGCCAGTCGATATGATAGCGACCTCTCACGGCGTGGTATGGCGCGATAACCCGACGCAAATTGTCGAGCTGTACCTGAAATGGGCGGCGGATTATCAGGAAGACAGAATCACCATTTTCTACGACACCATGTCGAATAACACCCGCATGATGGCTGATGCTATCGCCCAGGGGATTGCGGAAACCGACCCACGCGTGGCGGTGAAAATTTTCAACGTTGCCCGAAGCGATAAAAACGAAATCCTGACCAATGTCTTCCGCTCAAAAGGCGTGCTGGTCGGCACTTCTACGATGAATAACGTGATGATGCCGAAAATCGCCGGGCTGGTGGAGGAGATGACCGGATTACGCTTCCGTAACAAACGCGCCAGTGCTTTCGGCTCTCACGGCTGGAGCGGCGGTGCCGTGGATCGTCTTTCCACGCGCCTGCAAGATGCGGGTTTCGAAATGTCACTTAGCCTGAAAGCCAAATGGCGACCGGACCAGGATGCACTGGAATTATGCCGTGAACATGGTCGTGAAATCGCCCGTCAGTGGGCGCTCGCACCGCTGCCGCAAAGCACGGTGAATACAGTGGTTAAAGAAGAAACCTGTGCCACCACGACGGCTGATCTCGGTCCGCGGATGCAGTGCAGTGTCTGCCAGTGGATTTACGATCCGGCAAAAGGCGAGCCAATGCAGGACGTTGCGCCAGGAACGCCGTGGAGTGAAGTCCCGGATAACTTCCTGTGCCCGGAATGCTCCCTCGGCAAAGACGTCTTTGACGAACTGGCATCGGAGGCAAAATGAGCAACGGCATTGTGATCATTGGTTCAGGCTTCGCCGCCCGCCAACTGGTGAAAAATATTCGTAAACAGGATACCGGTATTCCATTGACCCTGATTGCCGCCGACAGCATGGATGAGTACAACAAACCTGATCTTAGCCATGTGATCAGTCAGGGGCAACGTGCCGACGACCTTACCCGCCAGACGGCGGGTGAATTTGCCGAGCAGTTTAATCTGCGCCTGTTTCCGCACACCTGGGTGACGGATATCGATGCCGAAGCCCATGTGGTGAAAAGCCAGAATAATCAGTGGCAATACGACAAGCTAGTGCTGGCAACCGGTGCCAACGCCTTTGTCCCGCCGGTGCCTGGGCGTGAGTTAATGCTGACGTTAAATAGTCAGCAAGAGTATCGCGCCTGTGAAACACAGCTGCGGGATGCCCGACGGGTGTTGATTGTAGGCGGTGGTTTGATTGGTAGCGAACTGGCGATGGATTTTTGTCGGGCAGGCAAAGCGGTCACGCTAATCGACAACGCTGCCAGTATTCTGGCGTCGTTAATGCCACCGGAAGTAAGCAGTCGCTTACAGCATCGGTTGACGGAGATGGGCGTTCATCTGCTGTTGAAATCTCAGTTGCAGGGGCTGGAAAAAACGAATTCTGGCATTCTGGCAACGCTGGACCGCCAGCGCAGCACCGAAGTGGATGCGGTAATTGCCGCCACCGGACTGCGCCCGGAAACCGCCCTGGCACGACGCGCCGGGCTGACGATTAATCGCGGCGTTTGCGTCGATAGCTATCTGCAAACCAGTAATGCCGATATTTACGCGCTGGGCGATTGCGCGGAAATTAACGGTCAGGTATTGCCGTTCCTCCAGCCGATTCAACTTAGCGCGATGGTGCTGGCAAAAAATCTTCTCGGCAATAACACGCCGCTGAAACTCCCGGCGATGCTGGTGAAAATCAAAACGCCGGAATTACCGCTGCATCTGGCAGGGGAAACCCAGCGTCGGGATTTGCGCTGGCAGATTTGTACCGAAAGCCAGGGAATGGTGGCGCGCGGCGTTGACGATGCCGACCAGCTTCGCGCCTTTGTAGTCAGTGAGGATCGGATGAAAGAGGCGTTTGGATTGTTGAAAACCTTGCCGATGTAGGCAGGCTAGTGTGCCCAAAATGTCGGATGCGACGCTGGCGCGTCTTATCCGACCTACGGGGAGCGAATGTGTAGGCCGGATAAGGCGTTCACGCCGCATCCGGCACTGCGCCCAAATGCAACACGTTTATCCATTCTGGACTTCACCCGCCACCCAACGGGCCGCAACAATAACCCCCTGCCCCAGAGACAACCCGCCATCCCCCGCCGGTAAACTCTGCGGGAAGAGCAACGTAAAATCAGCAAGATAATGCGCTAGGCGTGCACGCAGCAAACGGTTATGAATAACCCCGCCGCTAAATACCAACGTAGTGATACCACGCATCGTGGCCTGCTCACGCATCAACGCGGCAAAACCCTGCGCCAGCGCATCATGAAATGCCCACGCGCGTTGATTAACCGGTGCCTGCCAGTTCAGCCACTGCTGCCAGAAAGTGGCGAGATCCAGTTGATTGTCCACCAGCGGCATCGTCACCGGATGCGTCACTCCCTGGCACGAAGCTGCGAGCGCCTCCAGAGCACAAGCCGCTTCACCTTCATAACTTAACGTAGCTGGCGCACAGCCCAGTGCCGCCGCCACAGCATCGAACAAACGCCCACACGATGATGCCAGCGGCGCATTGATTCCACGCTCAATGGCCCGCGCCAGCACGCTCCAGTTTTGCTGTTGCACACTTACCGTTTCAGGGTAATTCTGCCACTCCGGCACAAAGCGCAGGCACTGCGCCAGCAGGTTACGCCACGGCTGCTTTGCCGCAAGATCGCCCCCCGGAAGCGCCACCGCAGGCAAGCCGCCCAGGTGCTGGCATTCGCGATAGTTCACCCTCAAGCACTCGCCGCCCCACAAAGCGCCGTTCTCACCCATACCAATACCGTCGAGCGTCAACGCAATGACATCACTGCCATCCAGCGGCCAGTGATGTTCTGCCAGACACGCCGCCGCGTGGGCATGGTGATGCAGCACCGTTTGCGTCGGCAGATTCATCTCACGCGCCCACTGGCTGGAGACATAGCCCGGATGCGCATCATGCACCACAAACTGTGGAGTAAAATCGTAGATGTTTTGCATCAGGCGCAACGCTTCGCGCCACTGCATCTGAATGCCATCGTCACTTAAATCGCCCAAATGTTGACTCAACACCGCCTGTTCACCACGCACCAGACAGAAGGTATTTTTCAGATCCGCACCGAGACACAGCACAGGAGGAATATTTTTAAAGCCCGGAGGCAAAGCCAGCGCATCCGGTACATACCCCCGCGAGCGGCGCAACATTTCGCCACTTTCGCGCACCACTGAATCATCCATCCGCTGCACGATGTCGCGGTTATGAATCAAGAATCCGTCGGCAATGTCCTGCAAGTCCTCCAGCGCCTGTTCGTTGCTGATAGCCGGTGGTTTACCGCTCAGGTTGCCGGAGGTCATCACCAGCGGGCATTGCAGTTCCTGTAACAGCAAATGCTGGAGCGGATTCGCAGGCAACATCACCCCGACTTCGTTAAGGCCAGGGGCGATATCGTCACAAAGTTCCGGAACATATATTTTATCCACCAGTACAATCGGCGCGGCGGGCGTGGTGAGCAACTGACGGGCAGCGTCGGGCAAACCTTCTGCCGTTGGCAACATAACCGCCAGCGGTTTCGCCGGGCGATGTTTGCGCGCCCGTAGTGTCGCCACCGCGCTACTGTTACGCGCATCGCAGGCGAGATGAAATCCGCCAATCCCTTTGATAGCGACAATGTTGCCCATTTTTAACTGAGCGATAGCCGCCTGTAATGCCGCCTCTTGTTTCGCATGTTCACCATGACTTAGCCATTCAAGATGTGGGCCACACTCCGGGCAGGCCACCGGCTGGGCGTGGAAGCGACGATCGAGCGGGTCGCGATATTCTTTATCGCAGGCCGGACAAAGCGGAAACGCCGCCATCACGGTAAATGGACGGTCGTAAGGCATCGCGCGAATAATGGTGAAACGCGGGCCGCAGTGGGTACAGTTGATAAACGGATAACGATAACGCCGTTCGCCTGGGGTATTCATTTCGGCAAGACAGGCAGGGCAAGTAGCGGCATCGGGAACAATTTGCGTATTCATGACGCCGCCCGCGCTCTGGCGGATGGTGAACTCAGTGGGCGGCTGCATCCAGATAAACGGCTCACATTCGACGCTATCAATACGCGCCAGCGGCGGGCAGTGCTGATGCAATTGAACAAGAAACGTTTCCGGGTCTTCCAGCAGCCGGACTTCTACGCCATCGCCGTCATTACAGACATCGCCGTGAAGATTTAATTGCTGTGCCAGTTGCCAGACAAAGGGACGAAAACCGACGCCCTGCACTTTGCCACGAATACGCAGTTGGACACCGCAAGATGTGTTTTTTGCCATTAAGTTATTCCCGCCATCATGAATTGCGTAACCCGCCCAGCCGGACACGACCGCGTCGCATCCGGTAGTCACAGGTTGGCGATACCGCCCGCTCCGTATTCTACGAATATTTCCGGGAATTCCTTTGATGCCAGAACAGTTCTGTAAGATTTTTAGAACATCAGCGCCGTGCGGCGGCGTTTTTCTGCGCTCAGTTGTTCAAGTTTATTACGATCGACACAAATCAGCGCATGGGTCGGGCAAGCAGCCATACAGGCCGGGCCGTCTTCACGATGGTTACAGAGGTCGCATTTATTAGCTTCGGCTTTGTCAGCGCGTACGTTAAGCCCTGCGCCGCTGTTGCGAATCACCGGACGCACTACCACTTCCATCGCACCATACGGGCAAGCCACAACGCAGGTTTTGCAACCAATGCAACGTTCCTGCATGACATGAACAAACCCTTTATCACGGCTGATAGCACCATTCGGGCAGACGTTAGCGCACGGTGCATCTTCACACTGACGGCAGACTGTCGCCGTGGAAATGTTCACACCTTTAATGACATGGATTCGCGGTAAAAAAGTTTCCGGGGTCAGCGATGCACAGTCCTGATTCTCCTGATGAGAAACCACGCACGCCACTTCACAGGTACGACAACCAATACATTTACTTGCGTCAGCAATGATGAAACGGTTCATCAAATTCTCCAGCAATGACAGTTAATGCGCCGATACATTCACAAATCATGCCAACTTTTAATTGATTGTTATTTAAAGAAATTAAATTCTGCAATGCAGAAAAAACGATGTCATCGACACTAGTGACGATGACATGTGATGACAATGCTTATCGCGAAAGATCAATGAGGGAGTCGCGGCGGATCAGTTTTCCGCTGAAGGTTTTCGGCGGTGTGTAAGCACCACCATCGAGCATAAATATCAGCCGCCCAATTATTTCCTGAATCATCTCAGTCACCGGAATTTTTACGCTGGAGAGCGCCGGAACGGTGTAGGGGGCAATTGCGATATCATCAAATCCAATAACCGACACTTGCCCCGGCACCGCTACACCACGGTCATGCAACGCTTTCATCGCACCTATCGCCATATCGTCGTTACTGGCAACTAACGCGCTAAATTTAGCCCCACGTTCGAGCAACGTTTCTACCCCTTCGGCCCCGCTGGCAGGCGTCCATTTACCGTTAGCGATAAGTTTTTCATTGAGTGCAATACCATGCTGCGCCAGCGCGTCTTTATATCCGGCAAGGCGTTCAATGCTGGTGGGGGAATCCATCGAACCGGTAAGGAAAGCAATCTCCTGATGTCCGGCGTTTATCAACTCTGCCACGGCGTTAAAGCTGGTCTGTTTATGATCGCACCAGACGCTATGGCTGCTGTTTTTGCGCAGGCGGCGATTGAGCACCATTATCGGCTGACTTTGTGCGTCAATGATGTCATCAATCTCATCCACGTTTAAAAAGCGCGGGTAAATCATAATGGCGTCGCAGCGCAGATCCAGCAGATACTGAATCGCCTGGCGCTCTTCTTCGGCGCTATGTTTGCCATCTGCCAATAGCAGCTGACGCCCTTTCTCTTCCGCCATTCTCGCGGTATGAAACAGTAATTCACTAAAATAAATGCCGTGGTAAAGCGTGTTGGTCACTACCAGCCCCAGCGTCTGGGTACTCTTCGCTGACAGATTGCGCGCCAGCAAATTTGGGCGGTAGCCGCTCTCTTCCACCGCCTGAAACACGCGATCTTTAGTTTCCTGGCTGACGTAGCCATTACCTGAAAGCACGCGGGAAACGGTCGCTTTTGAAACCCCGGCGCGCTTCGCCACTTCCAGCATCGTCGTCATCATTTTCATCCCTTTACACGCAATCAACGCAGTGTACTGCACCGTTGGCTGATTGTCCTTGCGCAAGCAGCGGGAAAAATATTCAGGTGACCGGTTTCACAAATATAAAAAATGAGCAATTAACTCTCTTGCTTAATCAGTATCAACTATTCATGATTTTGTGAAACCGGTTTCTTAATTCCGTTTCAGCATCGGCAATTTCCCGTCACGTCGACTGATAACAACTACCTCTACCCTACTGATAACAGGATAAAATCCGATGGCCAAAAATTATGCGACGCTGGCACGCTCGGTGATAGCGGCACTGGGCGGCGTTGATAACATCTCGGCAGTCACGCACTGTATGACGCGTTTACGCTTTGTTATCAAAGATGATGCACTGATCGACAGCCCAACGTTAAAAACTATTTCCGGCGTGCTCGGTGTGGTACGTAGTGACAACCAGTGTCAGGTGATTATCGGTAATACGGTTTCGCAGGCCTTTCAGGAAGTCGTCAGCCTGCTGCCGGGAGATATGCAGCCCACGCAGCCCGTGGGGAAACCCAAACTCACGCTACGTCGCATTGGTGCGGGGATCCTGGATGCGCTGATCGGCACCATGTCACCGCTGATCCCGGCGATCATCGGCGGATCGATGGTCAAACTGCTGGCGATGATCCTCGAGATGAGCGGCGTGCTGACAAAAGGATCGCCGACCTTAACCATTCTCAATGTGATTGGTGATGGTGCTTTCTTCTTCCTGCCGCTGATGGTCGCTGCTTCTGCCGCCATCAAATTTAAAACCAATATGTCGCTGGCGATTGCCATTGCGGGTGTGCTGGTACATCCGAGTTTTATTGAGCTGATGGCGAAAGCGGCCCAGGGTGAACATGTTGAATTTGCCCTGATTCCGGTCACCGCGGTGAAATACACCTACACAGTGATCCCGGCGCTGGTGATGACCTGGTGCCTGTCATCTATCGAACGCTGGGTGGACAGCATTACGCCAGCGGTGACGAAAAACTTCCTCAAGCCGATGCTGATTGTGTTGATTGCCGCACCGCTGGCAATCCTGCTGATTGGCCCGATTGGTATCTGGATCGGTAGCGCCATTTCGGCGCTGGTTTACACCATTCATGGTTATCTGGGCTGGCTTTCAGTCGCCATTATGGGCGCACTGTGGCCTCTGCTGGTAATGACCGGGATGCACCGCGTCTTTACGCCAACCATCATTCAAACTATTGCCGAAACCGGCAAAGAAGGGATGGTCATGCCGTCAGAAATCGGCGCTAACCTGTCGCTGGGCGGTTCATCGCTGGCGGTGGCGTGGAAAACGAAAAACCCGGAACTGCGCCAGACGGCGCTGGCGGCGGCGGCATCGGCCATTATGGCGGGGATTTCCGAACCGGCATTATACGGCGTGGCGATCCGCCTGAAACGTCCGCTTATCGCCAGTCTTATCAGCGGTTTTATTTGCGGCGCGGTTGCCGGTATGGCGGGGCTTGCCAGCCACTCAATGGCAGCGCCGGGATTATTTACCAGCGTGCAGTTCTTCGATCCGGCGAATCCAATGAGCATCGTCTGGGTGTTCGCCGTAATGGCGCTGGCGGTCGTGCTGTCATTTATCCTCACACTGTTGCTCGGCTTTGAGGATATTCCTGTTGAGGAAGCGGCTGCCCAGGCGCGAAAGCATCAGAGCGTACAACCGACCGTCGCCAAAGAAGTAAGTCTTAATTGAGGATGAAAATGTCAGTATTTCCGCAAGGTTTTTTATGGGGCGGCGCGCTTGCCGCCAACCAATCTGAAGGCGCGTACCGTGAAGGCGGCAAAGGGCTGACCACGGTCGATATGATCCCGCACGGCGAACATCGAATGGCGGTGAAACTGGGGCTGGAAAAACGTTTTCAGTTGCGCGATGACGAGTTTTATCCCAGCCATGAGGCGACGGATTTTTATCATCGTTATAAAGAAGATATCGCCCTGATGGCAGAGATGGGATTCAAGGTTTTTCGCACCTCGATTGCCTGGAGCCGCCTCTTTCCGCAGGGCGATGAACTGACGCCCAATCAGCAGGGCATTGCTTTTTACCGCGCGGTATTTGAAGAGTGTAAAAAGTACGGTATCGAACCGCTGGTCACGTTGTGTCACTTCGACGTGCCGATGCATCTGGTCACTGAATATGGCTCCTGGCGTAACCGAAAGCTGGTGGAGTTTTTCAGCCGCTACGCCCGGACCTGCTTTGAAGCATTTGATGGCCTGGTGAAATACTGGCTCACCTTCAATGAAATCAACATTATGTTGCATAGCCCGTTCTCCGGCGCAGGTCTGGTTTTTGAAGAAGGGGAAAATCAGGAGCAGGTGAAATATCAGGCTGCGCACCACCAGCTGGTTGCCAGTGCGTTAGCTACCAAAATCGCCCATGAGGTTAACCCGCAAAATCAGGTGGGCTGTATGCTGGCGGGCGGCAACTTCTACCCTTACAGCTGCAAGCCGGAAGATGTCTGGGCGGCGCTGGAGAAAGACCGGGAAAACCTGTTTTTTATCGATGTGCAGGCGCGGGGCACGTATCCGGCTTACTCTGCCCGCGTATTCCGCGAAAAAGGGGTAACCATCGACAAAGCACCGGGCGATGATGAAATCCTGAAAAATACCGTCGATTTTGTCTCTTTCAGCTATTACGCCTCGCGCTGCGCCTCGGCGGAGATGAATGCCAACAACAGCAGTGCGGCGAACGTGGTGAAATCGCTGCGTAACCCCTATCTGCAGGTTAGCGACTGGGGCTGGGGGATTGATCCACTCGGTCTGCGTATCACCATGAACATGATGTATGACCGTTATCAGAAGCCGCTGTTTCTGGTGGAAAACGGCCTGGGCGCAAAAGATGAATTTGCTGCCAATGGCGAAATTAACGACGACTATCGCATCAGCTATTTACGCGAACATATCCGCGCAATGGGCGAAGCGATTGCAGACGGTATTCCGCTGATGGGCTACACCACATGGGGCTGTATTGATTTAGTTTCCGCCTCTACGGGTGAAATGAGCAAACGCTACGGTTTTGTCTACGTAGACCGTGACGACGCAGGCAACGGCACGCTGGCGCGCACGCGTAAGAAATCGTTCTGGTGGTATAAAAAAGTAATTGCCAGTAATGGGGAAGATTTAGAGTAAGTAACCGTGCCGGATGCGGCGTGAACGCCTTATCCGGCCTACGTGTCGCACGAACCAGGAAAGCCCGATAAGCGCAGTGCATCGGGCAATTTAGCATTTGGCATCAGAGCTGGTTCACCCCATCAAGAACATCCCTGTCCTGATTCCTTATTGAAAAACTACTCTTCTTCCACCGCTAACTGCGCGAAACCGCCGTTCCCTTCCCAGCCTTCCAGACGTTGATAAACGGTTTCTACCGCATCTTTAATCGGCTGGGTCATCGGGTAGTAAAAACCGACGATATCCGGCTGGATACCGAGGAAAATCACTTCACCAATATCTTCTTTCAACTGGTCGATAAGGTAGTTCAGCGGCATGTTATGGGTAGTCATCATAAACATCTCGGCGATGTCATCCGGATCGATGATGCGGATCTCGCCGGGGTTTAGCCCCATATCAGTGGCGTCGACAATCAGCAGTCGCGTAGGGCGCAGTTCACGGATGGCGACGATGTCGTTTTCCGGTGCGCTACCGCCGTCAATCACCACCCAGTTGCCTTTCGGCGCGGCGGCGCACTTTTCCGCCAGCAACGGGCCCGCGCCATCATCGCCCATCATGCTATTGCCAACACAGAGTAAAACGTCAGTCACGCAATCTCCTCACCATCAAATAGATGGCGTTTTCCTGATGAATATCATGCAGCATACTTAACAGCATTGTACTCCATTCCTGCTGCTGCGAAGTTTGCGCTGACCGGGCTTTATCGAATGCGTTGGCCAGCATCGGCACATGGTTAATGTCGATAACGATCTCACCATATTTCGGCACGCCTTCCATTTTACGGCGGGCTTCACTGCCCGCCTCCAGAGTGGCAATCCATGCCAGATATTCATCCCACGGGCAGGTGAGCGCGGCTTCCAGGCAATCGATAACCCCAAGGTGGTGACCAATCGCCAGGCTATAATAGACCACCTGCTGCGCCTCGGCGGGCGTGGCATCGTTCTCATCAATAAATTTACGGCTCAGTTGACTGAACACCACCTTTTCACTCATCGGATACGCGCCTCTTCAACAACATGATTCAGATGGCTGACAATCTCGTTCAGACGCGGATCGTTTTCTGCTTCCAGCCAGCGTGCAACCTGCTCTTCACCCTGCCCTAACTGCGTCAGGAAATCATCGGCAATCTGGCGACCGTAACGATAACCCGCCAGGCGGCGTGCTTCGCGATCTACTTTTACACGCAGCGGCTGCACCATATCGCCATGCAGGATCTCTGCCGGTTGTTCATCCAGTTCACCCGGCCCACGGGCGTGAATTTTCTGCTCCAGCAGGCCGAGCGCCATTGCAAAGCCATACAGCGTGGCGGCTGGCGTTGGCGGGCACCCCGGAATGTAGACATCCACCGGGACGATTTTATCCGTCCCCCCCCACACGCAGTAGAGATCGTGGAAGATCCCGCCGCTGTTACCGCAGGCACCGTAGGAGATACAGATTTTCGGGTCCGGCGCGGACTGCCACGCACGCAGCGCAGGGGATCGCATTGCACGGGTGACCGCGCCGGTAAATAGTAAAATATCCGCATGACGCGGAGACGGCACAACTTTAATGCCGAAGCGCTCTGCATCGAACAGCGGCGATAAGGTAGCGAAAATTTCAATTTCGCAGCCGTTGCAGCCGCCGCAGTCCACGCGGTAAACGTAGGCAGAACGTTTGATTTTTTTCAGTAACGACACCTTCATACTGGCGATGGATTCATCCACCGTCATCGGGACCGGAATGCCGTTGGCGTCACGGGGGCCTAATAAATTGCTCATCAGATGGCCTCTTTCATATGGCGAGTCAGTTCAATACGGTCGGACGGCACCAGGCATTTCTGGCGCTTACATTCCGGGCAAGTCTCAAAGCTTTCACGGTGGTTTTCCGCGCGGCTGTCACCATTGTGCTTAAGCAGCGCAATGGCGTAGTCGATCTCTTTCTGGACGGCGAAAGGACGATTACAGACGCGGCAGTTGCACAGCGCGAAGCGGGACTGTTGCAGGAAATCTTCTTTCTTCCACACCGCCAGTTCGTACTCTTGCGACAGTTTGATCGCCGCCGTCGGGCAGACTTCTTCGCAGCGTCCACAGAAGATGCAGCGTCCAAGATTGAACTCCCACGCCAGCTCACCGGTGGCGAGATCAGTTTCAACGGTTAAGGCGTTTGACGGGCAGGCATTGACGCAGGCTGCGCAGCCGATGCACTGCTGCGGGTTCTGCTCTGGCTTACCACGGAAGTTTTTATCAACCGCAATCGGCTCCAGCGGGTAAGACGAGGTCGCCGTGCCGGTTTTGATGACTTTTTTGATAAAGGTAAACATGGCGATTCCTTATTTCAGCGGCGAGTTTTTACGCTCAATGCTGTAGCGCTCAAGTTCTTTGTACGGCACCACTTTGCTCTTCTTCTTACGTACATCGACCACGGTCATGCGGTCAGTACAGGAGTAGCAAGGGTCCAGGCTACCGATAATCAGCGGCGCATCAGAAACGGTGTTGCCGCGCAGCATGTAGCGCAGGGTCGGCCAGTTCGCGTAGGTCGCGGCACGGCAGCGCCAGCGGTACAGCTTCTGATTGTCGCCGGTCATGCTCCAGTGGATATCATCGCCACGCGGCGCTTCGGCAAAGCCCAGCGCAAAACGGTGTGGAATGTAGGTAAAGCCTTCCACCATCAGTGGGCCGCCCGGCAGGTTATCCAGACCGTAGTCAATCATGTTCAGCGCGGTATAGACTTCGTTGATACGCACTTTCAGACGGGAAATCACGTCGCAGCCCTGCTCGCTGTGGACTTCCATTGGCAGCAGGCCATAACCAACAAACGGGTGATCGGCACGGGTATCGCGGGCGTGACCGCTGGCACGGACCATCGGGCCAACGTTACTGAAATCGCGAGCAATTTCCGGGTCCAGACGACCAATGCCGACAGTGCGCTGTTCCATGTTCGGTGTGCTCAGCAGCACATCCACCAGCTCCTGCACTTCACGACGCATCTGCTGCGCCAGTTGACGGGTCTGGATCATGTCATCTTTCAGCAGATCGCGACGAATCCCGCCGATCAGGTTCAGACCGTAAGTTTTACGCGCACCGGTAAGGATCTCCGCCATTTTCATGGAGGTTTCACGCACCCGGAAGAACTGCATAAAACCGGAGTCAAAGCCAGTGAAGTGGCAAGCAAGGCCAAGGTTGAGCAGATGCGAGTGCAGGCGTTCCACTTCCAGCAAAATGGCGCGAATCATCTGCGCACGTTCTGGCACCTGAATACCCATCGCGTTTTCCACCGACGTGGTGTAAGCGGTGCTGTGGGCGAAGCCGCAGATCCCGCACACACGGTCGGAGAGGAAGGTCACTTCGTTGTAACCCATGCGGGTTTCCGCCAGTTTTTCCATGCCGCGATGGACATAGAACAGGCGGTAGTCGGCGTCGATAATGTTTTCGCCATCGACGAACAGACGGAAGTGGCCCGGTTCGTCAGAAGTGACGTGCAGCGGACCAATCGGCACGACATTGTTTTTCTTATCGCCCAGTTCGTTGATGAACTCGTAGGTTTCAGCATCGGTGGTCGGTGCCGGACGTTGACGATAATCCATGCTGTCTTTACGCAGCGGATAAAGTTCATCCGGCCAGTCATCCGGCAGCACCAGACGGCGTTCATCCGGAAGCCCTACCGGAATCAAACCGTACATATCGCGCACTTCACGCTCGCCCCACACCGCCGCCGGAACGCGCGGCGTCACGGACGGATACTCCGGTTTGTTGGCGTCAACTTCGACGCGAACAGTTACCCAACACTTGGTGCCCTTCTCCATCGACAGCACGTAGTAAACGGCGTAATGACCATTCAGTTTGCGTTCGTCGTTACCAAACAGCACCGACAGCCAGCCCCCCTGCTTGTAGTAGAGGAACTCCACCACTTCCGGCAGATAGTTCACCTTCACGGTGACAGTCAGCTGATCTTTGGTCTGCCAGGCGTGGTCCAGCACGACGCCCGGAAATGCCTCATTCAGCGCGGCGAGATAATGTTGACCTAATTTTTCTTCAGACATGCTCAAACTCTCTTTAATCACGCCGCCAGCAAGGAGACGAACGCTAAAAATGCAAAGCCAAAACCAGCCCAGGTAATGCGTGGAGTAATATCAAGACGCAGACGGGCCATGCTGTTTTCGAATAGCGCGATAACCAGTACGCCGACCACCAGTTTGACGATGGCAATCACCAGCGCCAGCAGCAGCCCACCGGCGGTGAAGGTTTCCATTTGTCCCCACGGAATAAACACCCCGACGAACATCTGTAACACCACCAGCTGTTTCAGGCTAATACCCCATTTCATGACGCCAAAGCCGCTGCCGCTGTACTCAGAGAGCGGACCTTCCTGCAGCTCCTGCTCGGCTTCCGCCAGGTCGAACGGCAGTTTGCCCATTTCGATAAAGGTGGCGAATGCGCAGGCACAGAGCGCCAGCATCAGCGGAATGCTCTGGCTCAGCGGCCAGTGATAAACGGTGTCGGTGATGTTGCTGATGTTGGTGGAACCGGCCACCTGCGCGGCGACCCACAGACCAAGCAGCAGCATCGGTTCAACCAGCACGCCCAGCATCGCTTCACGGCTCGCGCCAATAGCAGTAAACGGACTACCGGTATCCAGACCAGAAATGGCAAAGAAGAAACGCGCAATGGCGAAGAGATACAGTAAAGTGATCAAATCCCCCAGTTGCGGCAGCGGAGAACCGACAGTCACTACCGGCAGCGCGGTAGCGATAGTCAACATGACGCCAACCATTACGTACGGTGTCAGGCGGAACACCCAGCCGGAGGCATCGGGACCAACGCTCTGACGAGCCAGCAGTTTGATAATGTCGCGATACTCCTGCAACACGCCCGGCCCGCGACGGTTATGCAAGCGGGCGCGCGCCACGCGGGTAATACCGGAGAGCAGCGGCGCAACGGCAAATAACACCAGCGCCTGAATTAACGGATATAAAACACTCATTCTCAGGCTCCTCGTGAAACAATAATCACCACCAGTACCGCCAGTTCAACCAGCGCCATCCGGCGGAACAGCAACGCACTCCCCTCGTACTGCCAGCCCGGTACCAGCGACACCGGATTCAGCCATTTGCGCAGTTTCAGCACCGGCGCAAACGCCTGTTTCACCGGCATGGCAAAACCGTGAGCAGTAATCACCATTGATTTTTCATGGTCGTAGCCACATACCCAAGCAGCGCCGCGGGAACGCGACGGCAGACGGTCGCCTTTGCAAATCGCCATAATGATGAATGGCAGCAGCGGGCAGGCAATCAGCAGCAACGTGATCATTGGTTGAGAAACGGTTGTATTAGCAGGCTCCAGCGGCAGAGTTACGGCAGCAGACAACATCGGCAGCAGCCACGGCGCAGCAACACCGCCAATCACGCAGCAAATCGCCAGTGCCACTACGCTTACGCTCATCAGGAGCGGCGCACAGGTGGCGTTTTCGGCTTCTTTGGTACGCGGCGCGCCAAGGAAAGTAACGCCATAAACTTTCGCCATACACATCACTGCCAGTGCACCGGTAATTGCCAGCCCCACGGCGAGCAGCGGCCCGAGAAGACGGGCAACAAACGCGCCACTATTGCTCAGTTTGAAGAAGGATTGATAGATAACCCATTCCCCGGCAAAACCGTTCAGCGGTGGCAGCGCAGCCATTGCCATCAGACCGACCAACATGGCGATGGAGATAACCGGCATTTTTTTGCCAATACCGCCGAGTTTTTCGATATCGCGATGACCGGTACGGAACCAGACGCTCCCAGCCCCGAGGAACAGTACGCTCTTGAACAGGCTATGGTTAAGCAGATGGTACAGACCACCGACCAGGCCAAGGGCAATCAGCGCCGGTTGTTCAAGCGCGATACCCGTTACGCCAGCGCCCAGCCCCAGCAGGATGATGCCGATATTTTCCAGAGTGTGGTAAGCCAGCAGACGCTGAATGTTGTGCTCCATCAGCGCATACAAACCGCCGACGAACGCGGTGATCATGCCGAGTACCAGAAGTGCAATTCCCCACCACAGCGGCGCATTACCGCCCAGCAGCGACAGGGTTAAAATACCCAGCAGGCCAATTTTCATCACCACCGTGGAAAACAGCGCGGCAGCTGGCGCAGAGGCGTTAGCATGAGCCTGTGGCACCCAGCCGTGCAGCGGGATAATCCCGGCCAGCAGGCCAAAGCCAATAACGCCGAGCAGCCAGATATCGGAACCGAGCGGCAGTTGCTGCACGCGCATATCCAGCAGGCGCAGATCCAGCGTGCCGTAACGTTGCCACAGCAGCCAGCAGGCAATCGCCAGCAGCAGAGTGCCAAGACGCCCCAGCGCAAACCACAGTTTGCCCTCTTTGCTGTTGCTGGTGAGGAACACCGCACACAGGGCCATGATTTCTGCCATTACTACGAACATGCCCAGATTGCTGGCAATGACGGCACAGACGGCAGCAGCCATCAACATATTGATCTGCAAGCCGTTACACTTCACCTGCGCATGGCGATGCCAGTCAATGTTGTAGAGGCTGACAAACAGACCGCACAGGCCGAGGGTAATCAGCCAAATCGCATTAAGCGGAGAGATTTGCACATCGTAGCTTACCAGCGAAAGCGCGCCGCTCACGCCAACCGCGCCAGTCAGCACAGTGAAGCCCGCGGCTGCCGTATACAGGCTACCCACCGCGCCGCCAATTCCGGCAATCCAGCCGCTTAGCGCCTTTTGAAAAGAAAAGAGAAATGCCAGAACAGCGGCGGCAGCAAACCACGCCACGCCGCTATTGATCAGGGAAATTGCGCTCATTTAGCCTCTCCACTTTGAGCCTGCTGAAACAAGGTGAGATCGCCAAAGTCCGTGTTAAAGGTCAGCTCACGCTTACGTTTGCTGACGCGGGCGATATCGGTGTTATCCACCAGATGCAGGGCTTTGGTTGGGCACATCCGCACGCAGGCCGGACCTTGTTCATCAAAGCTACAGAGGTCACATTTGACGGCGATCGCGCGAATACCCGGCACCCAGTCAAGCAGCGTGCTGACACGCGCCGGAGCAGGCGGTGCCGGTGGTGCTTTCGGGGTATTGGCGTTTGCCGGAATATCCAGCGGACGGCTGCCGGAAAATTCGATTGCGCCAAACGGGCAGGCGATGCCGCACAGTTTGCAGCTTACGCACAGACTTTCATTTAGCTGCACAGCCCCATCAACGCGGGTGATGGCGTTAACCGGGCAGACCGTTGCGCAGGGTGCATCTTCACAGTGGTGGCAAAGTTGTGGCGCAGATTCTTTTTCATTCAACATCACTCGCAGGCGCGGCATAGATTGCAGCCCATGCTGGCGATGCGTCTCTGAACAGGCAGCTTCACAGGTGTGACAGCCGATACAGAGCGTGGAGTCAGCAATTACAAAACGATTCACCAGTCATTCCTCAGGTGATTGTCATTTTTGACGAAAACATGCCGATGAGATGTCATTTTTGACATCCCTCGACACGCCCATTTCCAGTTAGTTGTGATGCAGTACAACGCCCGTGACGGCGCTATACGGACAAAACGGCGGCTTATACGACCGGGTTTTGCTCATCAATCAGTAAGCCCAGATCCACTGGCGCATTACTTTCTACAGCGGCATACAGGCCGTCATAGACGCGGGCGATTTTGCCGAGATAGTGTTCAAGCACTTGCTCGCGATCACGGTTGCTGATCTCACCGTCTATCTTGCCGTCTATTGACAACTCTGCTCGCCCAATCAGTTGTTTACTGTTGGGCTCTTTGGATTCGATGTAATACTCAATGATGTGATTATTAAAACCATCCGCCAGGGTGACGTAGATACGGAAGTGTTCGAAGAGAACGAAGCAGAGGTCTTTTTCTGCCGCACAACTCATTCCGTGATGCAAATGTGCTTTTGATAGCGTGATCCCCTGGACCAGTGAGTTGCAGTAAATATGCCACTGGTCCTGTAGGCGACGGTGCCGCTGCGCGATGTAATCGGCTTTTTCGCTTATTTCCCAAATAGTCATGTCAGGTTACCCGGTTAACAGAGACGACCAGCTATAAGCATTTTTCATGCCATTTTTTAACTCATTGTTTTATCAGTAAATCACCTGAATCACTGTGATTTTTGACGCTGTGATGACATGTCATTTCGTCATTATCGTCACCAGAGGCTGTAGCGATTAAAACAGGATGGCACAAATATTGCTTATCCCGGAGATACGATGACGGGAGGCAATATGCACGAAATAACCCTCTGCCAACGGGCACTGGAATTGATCGAACAGCAGGCCGCAAAACACGGCGCAAAACGCGTAACTGGGGTCTGGCTCAAAATTGGCGCATTTTCTTGTGTCGAAACCAGCTCTCTTGCCTTTTGTTTTGATCTGGTTTGCCGCGGCAGCGTGGCGGAAGGTTGTAAACTGCACCTCGAAGAACAAGAGGCCGAATGCTGGTGTGAAACATGCCAACAGTATGTGACGCTACTGACCCAGCGCGTCCGCCGCTGTCCACAGTGTCATGGTGACATGCTACAGATTGTGGCAGACGACGGTTTACAGATTCGGCGGATAGAAATAGACCAGGAGTGAGCGATGTGTACAACATGCGGTTGCGGTGAAGGCAACCTGTATATCGAGGGTGATGAACATAACCCTCATTCCGCGTTTCGTAGCGCGCCATTTGCCCCGGCGGCACGCCCGAAGATGAAAATCACCGGCATTAAAGCGCCTGAATTTACCCCCAGCCAGACTGAAGAAGGCGACCTGCATTACGGTCATGGCAAAGCGGGCACTCACGCGCCGGGCATGAGCCAGCGTCGGATGCTGGAAGTCGAAATTGACGTGCTGGACAAAAACAACCGTCTGGCTGAACGCAACCGCGCGCGCTTTGCTGCCCGCAATCAGTTGGTACTCAACCTGGTTTCCAGCCCTGGTTCCGGTAAAACCACGCTGCTGACTGAAACCTTAATGCGCCTGAAAGATAACGTTCCGTGTGCGGTGATTGAAGGCGACCAGCAAACCGTGAACGATGCCGCGCGCATTCGCGCTACCGGCACGCCAGCGATTCAGGTGAATACCGGTAAAGGTTGCCATCTTGACGCACAGATGATCGCCGACGCCGCGCCGCGCCTGCCACTGGACGATAACGGTATTCTGTTTATCGAAAACGTTGGCAACCTCGTATGTCCGGCGAGCTTCGATCTCGGTGAAAAACACAAAGTGGCGGTGCTTTCCGTTACCGAAGGTGAAGACAAACCGCTGAAATATCCACATATGTTTGCCGCCGCCTCACTGATGCTGCTCAACAAAGTTGACCTGCTACCGTATCTCAATTTCGACGTTGAGAAGTGCATCGCCTGCGCCCGCGAAGTCAATCCAGAAATTGAAATCATCCTTATTTCAGCCACCAGCGGCGAAGGGATGGACCAGTGGCTGAACTGGCTGGAGACACAGCGATGTGCATAGGCGTTCCCGGCCAGATCCGCACCATTGACGGCAACCAGGCGAAAGTCGACGTCTGCGGTATTCAGCGCGACGTCGACCTAACGTTAGTCGGCAGCTGCGATGAAAACGGTCAGCCACGCGTGGGCCAGTGGGTACTGGTTCACGTTGGCTTTGCCATGAGCGTAATTAATGAAGCCGAAGCGCGCGACACCCTCGACGCCTTACAAAACATGTTTGACGTTGAGCCGGATGTCGGCGCGCTGTTGTATGGCGAGGAAAAATAATGCGTTTTGTTGATGAATATCGCGCGCCGGAACAGGTGATGCAGTTAATTGAGCATCTACGCGAACGTGCTTCACATCTCTCTTACACCGCTGAACGCCCTCTGCGGATTATGGAAGTGTGCGGCGGCCATACCCACGCCATTTTTAAATTCGGCCTCGACCAGTTACTGCCGGAGAACGTTGAGTTTATCCACGGTCCGGGTTGCCCGGTATGTGTACTGCCGATGGGAAGAATCGACACCTGCGTGGAGATTGCCAGCCATCCGGAAGTCATCTTCTGTACCTTTGGCGACGCCATGCGCGTACCAGGGAAACAGGGGTCGCTGTTACAGGCAAAAGCGCGCGGTGCCGATGTTCGCATCGTTTACTCGCCAATGGATGCGTTGAAACTGGCGCAGGAGAATCCAACTCGTAAAGTGGTGTTCTTCGGCTTAGGGTTTGAAACCACCATGCCGACGACGGCCATCACTCTGCAACAGGCGAAAGCCCGCGGTGTGCAAAATTTTTACTTTTTCTGCCAGCATATTACGCTGATCCCAACGCTACGCAGTTTGCTGGAACAGCCGGATAACGGTATCGATGCGTTCCTCGCGCCGGGCCACGTCAGTATGGTTATCGGCACCGACGCCTATAATTTTATCGCCAGTGATTTTCATCGTCCTCTGGTGGTTGCTGGATTCGAACCGCTTGATCTACTACAAGGCGTGGTCATGCTGGTGGAGCAGAAAATAGCGGCCCACAGCAAGGTAGAAAATCAGTATCGGCGGGTGGTGCCAGATGCCGGTAACCTGCTGGCGCAACAGGCGATTGCGGATGTCTTCTGCGTCAACGGCGACAGCGAATGGCGCGGCTTAGGCGTGATTGAATCTTCTGGTGTACACCTGACGCCGGACTATCAACGATTTGACGCCGAAGCGCATTTCCGCCCGGCACCGCAGCAGGTTTGCGATGACCCGCGCGCACGTTGTGGCGAAGTATTAACGGGCAAATGTAAGCCGCATCAATGCCCGCTGTTTGGTAACACCTGTAATCCTCAAACCGCGTTTGGCGCGCTGATGGTTTCCTCCGAAGGAGCATGCGCCGCGTGGTATCAGTATCGTCAGCAGGAGAGTGAAGCGTGAATAATATCCAACTCGCCCACGGCAGCGGCGGCCAGGCGATGCAGCAATTAATCAACAGCCTGTTTATGGAAGCTTTTGCCAATCCGTGGCTGGCAGAACAGGAAGACCAGGCGCGCCTTGATCTGGCGCAACTGGTGGCGGAAGGCGACCGTCTGGCGTTCTCCACCGACAGCTACGTCATCGACCCGCTGTTCTTTCCTGGTGGCAATATCGGCAAGCTGGCGATTTGCGGCACCGCGAACGACGTAGCGGTCAGTGGCGCTATTCCGCGCTATCTCTCCTGTGGATTTATCCTTGAAGAAGGATTACCGATGGAGACGCTAAAAGCCGTGGTGACCAGCATGGCAGAAACCGCCCGCGCTGCAGGCATTGCCATCGTTACTGGCGACACTAAAGTGGTGCAGCGCGGCGCGGCAGATAAACTGTTTATCAACACCGCTGGCATGGGCGCAATTCCGGCGAATATTCACTGGGGCGCACAAACGCTAACCGCAGGCGATGTATTGCTGGTTAGCGGTACACTCGGAGACCACGGGGCGACTATCCTTAACCTGCGTGAGCAACTGGGGCTGGATGGCGAACTGGTCAGCGACTGCGCGGTGCTGACGCCGCTTATTCAGACGCTGCGTGACATTCCCGGCGTGAAAGCGTTGCGTGATGCCACCCGTGGTGGAGTGAACGCGGTAGTTCATGAGTTCGCGGCAGCCTGCGGTTGCGGTATTGAAATTTCTGAATCAGCGTTGCCAGTTAAACCTGCCGTGCGCGGCGTTTGCGAACTGCTGGGGCTGGACGCCCTTAACTTTGCCAACGAAGGCAAACTGGTGATCGCCGTTGAACGCAACGCAGCAGAGCAAGTGCTGGCGGCGTTACATTCCCATCCACAGGGGAAAGACGCGGCGCTAATTGGTGAAGTGGTGGAACGTAAAGGTGTTCGCCTTGCCGGTCTTTATGGCGTGAAGCGAACCCTCGATTTACCACACGCCGAACCGCTTCCGCGTATATGCTAATTAAGATCGTTGATAGTGATATTGCCGCTCCCCTAATACAACGCATCTGGGGATATTAAGCGGCATTATCATCATTCTCGATCTACTCTTTTCTTGTAGTAATTTTCTTTTAGCACCGCAGGTTGCGGTGCATTCCTGGATAGCAAAATGTCGTATACACCAATGAGCGATCTCGGACAACAAGGGCTGTTCGATATCACTCGTACGTTATTACAGCAGCCCGATTTGGCCTCACTGAGCGAGGCTCTTTCGCAACTGGTAAAGCAGTCTGCGCTGGCCGACAACGCCGCCATCGTGTTGTGGCAAGCGCAGACGCAACGTGCGTCGTACTATACGACGCATAGCAGTAGCGGTCCGATTGCTTACGAAGATGAAACCGTACTGGCTCACGGGCCGATTAGGCGGATTTTATCGCGCCCGGATACCCTGCACTGTAACTATGCAGAATTTAGTGAAACCTGGCCGCAACTGGCCGCCGGTACACTTTACCCACAATTTGGACACTACTGCTTATTACCACTCGCCGCTGAAGGGCGGATTTTTGGTGGCTGTGAATTTACCCGTGTTGATGATCGTCCGTGGAGCGAAAAAGAGTTTTCACGCCTGCAAACCTTTACCCAAATTGTCTCAGTGGTTGCCGAGCAAATTCAAAGCCGGGTGAGTAACAATATCGACTATGACCTGCTTTGTCGTGAGCGGGATAATTTCCGCATCCTGGTGGCGATAACCAATGCGGTGTTATCACGACTGGATATGGACGAACTGGTGAGTGAAGTTGCCAAAGAGATCCACCATTATTTCAATATCGATGACATCAGCATTGTTCTGCGTAGTCATCGCAAACATAAGCTCAATATCTATTCCACGCACTATCTCGATAAACATCATCCTGCCCACGAACAGAGTGAAGTGGATGAAGCCGGAACCCTGACCGAACGGGTCTTTAAAAGCAAAGAGATGCTGCTGATTAACCTCCACGAGCGTGATTCGCTGGCACCTTATGAACGGATGCTGTTTGAAACCTGGGGGAATCAAATTCAAACGTTATGCCTGCTGCCATTGAAGTCGGGTAATACCATGCTCGGCGTATTGAAACTGGCACAGTGCGAAGAGAAAGTCTTCACCACCGCTAACCTGAATCTACTGCGCCAGATTGCCGAACGTGTGGCTATCGCCGTCGATAATGCCCTTGCCTACCAGGAAATTCATCGTTTGAAAGAGCGTCTTGTCGATGAGAACCTCGCCCTGACCGAACAACTGAATAACGTCGAGAGTGATTTTGGTGAAATCATCGGGCGCAGCGATGCCATGTATCGGGTGATGAAACAGGTCGAGATGGTGGCGCAAAGTGACAGTACCGTATTAATTCTTGGTGAAACTGGTACTGGTAAGGAACTGATTGCCAGAGCGATTCACAATCTGAGCGGACGTAATAGTCGGCGGATGGTAAAGATGAACTGCGCCGCAATGCCAGCCGGACTGCTGGAAAGCGACCTGTTTGGCCACGAACGTGGAGCTTTTACCGGTGCCAGCACACAGCGTATTGGCCGTTTCGAACTGGCGGATAAAAGCTCGCTGTTCCTTGATGAAGTGGGCGATATGCCACTGGAATTGCAACCGAAGTTGCTTCGCGTGCTGCAGGAACAAGAGTTTGAACGGCTTGGCAGTAATAAGATCATTCAGACAGATGTGCGATTGATCGCCGCAACCAACCGCGATCTACAAAAAATGGTCGCGGATCGTGAATTCCGTAGCGATCTTTACTACCGTCTGAACGTGTTCCCGATCCATTTACCGCCATTGCGTGAGCGACCAGAAGATATCCCGTTGTTGGTTAAAGCGTTCACTCATAAAATTGCCCGCCGTATGGGGCGTAATATCGACAGTATTCCTGCCGAAACCCTTCGCGCCTTGTGTGATATGGAATGGCCTGGCAATGTGCGGGAACTGGAGAACGTGATTGAACGTGCGGTGTTACTGACACGCGGTAACGTGCTGCAACTTTCGTTACCCGATATTGCCCCAGCGACGCAAGTACAGCCTCCTGTTGAGAAAGAAGTCGCCCAGGAAGGGGAAGACGAATATCAGCTTATTGTCCGGGTGTTGAAAGAGACAAACGGTGTGGTAGCGGGGCCGAAAGGCGCGGCCCAGCGTCTGGGGATGAAGCGAACAACACTGCTTTCACGTATGAAACGATTAGGAATCAATAAGGATGCGCTAATCCAGGGTATGCCATAATCGTTATTTACGTTAAAGGAATGGAGGCAATATGGCAGTTTCAGCACGTAATCAATTAATCGGAACAATAAGCGCACTGGCATTGGGTGCCGTCAATGATGAAGTTGAACTCACACTGGCTGGTGGGGCAAAACTGGTAGCGATTGTAACCCGCAGGAACCAGCTGGCACTGGGACTGAAAAAAGGAAAAGAAGCCATTGCTCTGATTAAAGCGCCGTGGGTAACTCTGGCGACTGAGGATTGCGGCTTAAAATTTTCTGCCCGTAACCAGTTTGCGGGTCGTGTTTCTCAGGTAACTGAAGGTGCGGTCAATGCCACGGTACATATCAAAACTGATGCAGGTTTTGAGCTTGTGGCTGGTATTACCAATGAAAGCCAACACGAGATGAAACTGTCTCAGGGAAGCCGCGTGATTGCACTGATTAAAGCATCTGCCATTCTGATTGCGATGCGCGCTTAATCGCATGATGCCGGAGTGTCTTACTGCTTTCCGGCATTCTCTTTTTTCCGCTGATATCTCTCCGGCAACTCCGGTACCGGGCGCTTGTCGTCGATAAGATGACGCACGGTTAACATTGGATGGCGCCATAACATTCGCGGCCCCGCCCAGCGCATAATCTGCTTCATCTCCTCACGCTTAGCTGGCTGATAACAGTGCACCGGGCACTGCTTACAAGCTGGTTTCTCTTCGCCAAATATGCATTTATCCAGCCGTTTTTGCGCGTAGGCAAACAGTGCGTCGTAATGCCCTTCCTCAGTGGAAGCCTCAGGACAACGGTTTTGGTAGAGTGCAATCATTTTCTGAATGGTCAATTTTTCTCGAGCAATACGTTTGCCGGACATGCTGCCTCCTGACTTTGTAAGGTGCATTTATTCTACAACTTTATCGAGTGACGGGCTATTGTAGGTAGGATGGAGGAGACAACTGAATATTGGTGCGAAGAAAGGGGTGATTAATCAGTATGTCTGAGAAGCATAGCGCTTTAACATTTCCCAACCGTTCGCCGCATAATTACTATTCCGCTTTCACTTTCATTCCAGCGACAACCACATTTACCCCCAAATCTTTAAGGTGGCGTAATACCTGCACAGGCGTCCCCTGATTAACAATGACCGCATCAAACTCCCTTAAATGAGCGAACTGATACAAAGCGCGGCGCTCAAATTTAGTATGGTCCATCAATAAGAAACGCTTTTCTGCAGATTCAAACATCGCCCGTTTCGTTTCTACGGTTTCGGCTGACTGATGAAATACCGTATCGCCCATAATTGCCGACATACTGACAAAAAAGGTATTCGCCCGCAGGCCGGCAATTTCTTCTCGTGTCATATGCCCCATAAACGCATTGCACCAGTTGTGGTACTGCCCCCCCAGCCCTAATAAGGTTAAATCCCGGATGTTTTTAAGTTCATTCATTAAGGTCAATGAATTAGTAATCACGGTCAGAGGGGTTCTGGCTGGCAGGTAACGCGCCATCTGAAATACCGTTGTTGAGTCATCGAGAAAAATAGCCTGCCCAGGTTCAAGATAAGTCACCGCCACTTCGGCGATAGCCTGTTTCTCTTCCAGTTGACGGGTTGCGCGATAGAGATCGCTGGATTCAACCAGGCTGGTCGATGTTGCCGAAACCACGCCACGGGATTTATGCAGCAGTCCACGTTCGGCAAGCTCATCGATATCCCGGTGGGCGGTCATTAAACTAATACCGTAGCGCTCAGTGATCTCCTCAATACGAATCGCCCCTTCCGCCATAACCGCTTCAACAATGAGCTGACGACGCGCCAGCTGCCGTGCCTGTCGGCTATCGCCTGGCAGCGTTTCAGCAAGAAAGAGATTGAGAGAATGATCCTGAGACATTTGCGTCATAACACTTCCGGGTTTGTATTGCCGGGATTGGCAGCGAGTAATAAGAATATCATAAAGGGGGGCGAAAACGCCCCCGCGGGTCACGGCACTATTCTGACAACATAAACGGTGCCGTAATTTTAGCTGCGTTCTCTTTAGTGATTAAAATACAGTCAAATAACTGTTTCTCGGATGACGCGCCTGTTTTGCCGGTTTTGAGGAAAGTGTCAGCCTGTTCAATGGCTTTTGCCGCAAACGTGGCAACTGGCTGCATAACGGTATAAGCCAGTGTGCCGTCTTTTACCGCATCAACGGCATCTGGCGAACCATCAAAGCCGCCGACCGTTACCCCTTTCAATTTTCCGGCTTCTTTCAGTGCCGCTATTGCCCCTAATGCCATTTCATCGTTACCGCTAATCACCCCTTTCACATTGGGATTTGCCTGTAACAGTGATTGCATCTTGTTGTATCCCTGAGTGCGGTCCCAGTTTGCTACCTCCGACCCGGATTTCTTCAAATCAGGATACTGGCTAAGTACCGTTTCAAAACCGTTAGCGCGGGTTGCGGAGTTATTGTCTGAAGGTGGCCCTTTCAGTTCTACATAATCACCGTTATCGCCCACCAGTTGCACCCATTGCTGGGCCGCTAACGCCGCGCCTTGTGCGTTGTTAGAAACCAACTGTGCCTTCGCCAGCCCGCTTTGATTCAGTTCAGCATTAATCACAAACACCGGAATATTGGCGGCGATCGCTTTTTTCACCGATCCGATTGATCCATCTGCGTTAGCCGGATCGAGAATAATCGCTTTGGATTTATTGGTAATTGCCGTGTCGATCAGTTGGCTTTCGGTGTTGGTATCGCCTTTATGCGCACTAACCTTGGCGGTATAACCCATTTTTTCTGCCGTTTTTTGCGCAACGTCCCCTTCCGTTAGCCAGTAAGGGTTAGAAGGATCGTTAACGATAATGGTCATCAGCCCTTCCGCCCAGACTGGCGTGGCGAAGGCGGTCATCACCACGGTGGTTGCAGCCAGAATAAAACGTCTACTTTTGTTATACATAGCGTTGTTGCTCCGTTATTTTAGGGTAAAGTTTTGGAACGATTTCAGAACGGATACAACCGGGTTCCGTGCTGGATAAAAACTCACTAACGCCCCCGACGACCGTATTGCAGGGTGTTGAGCAGCACTGCCAGAACAATCACCGCTCCCGTGAATACGGTCTGCCAATACGCAGACACACCAATAATGACCAGACCGTCAGAGAGAAAACCGATAACAAAAGCGCCGAGAAGTGTGCCGCGCACGTTGCCACGCCCGCCGGTCAGCGCAGCCCCACCGATCACAACGGCAGCAATGGCGGTAAGTTCGTAAGTCGTGCCTGCCGTCGGACCGGCAGAGGTTAGCTGAGACGAAAGCACCAGTCCGGCCATGGCAGCGCAGATCCCGGAAAGGACGTAGACGCTGATTTTGACGCGTTTCACCGGAACGCCCGACAGCTCCGCCGCGCGTTCGTTACCACCAGAGGCATAAAGCCAACGACCAAACGCCGTTTTGCTCAACAAAAAACCACAGGCCAGCGCGACGATCCCCAGAATCAATACGCCAATCGGCACGGTGAAGATTCGATTAAATCCTAACCAGTCAAAACCGGTATTTCCCAGAGATTCACTGCCCGAGAGCTTGTTGTAGGTCAGGCCGTTAGTAATGAGTAAAGCAATGCCACGGGCGACATATAAAGATCCGAGCGTTGCCACGAAAGCAGGTACCCGACACCATGCAATCAATATCCCGTTGACCAGCCCCACCAGTGCGCCGACGGCAAGTGTCAGAATCGCAACTGCCCAGACCGGGAGATAAAGCACGACGCCCAGCGCTTCAATATTGATCCCCTGCATCATGAAACCGGCACATACTCCCGCCAGCCCGAGCGTGGAGCCAACCGAGAGATCGATACCGCCATTAAGGATCACCAGCAGCATACCAATGGCTGGCAGGCCGAAAATCGCCACATGCGAGGCCATCGTCAGGAAATTTGCGCCGCTAAAGTAATTTGGCGAGAGTGATGAAAACACCGCAATAATCACCAGTAAGGCGATAAATGCGCGGCCTTCAAGCAGGATATGCGCAAGCCCTGGGCCTTTTTTGGTGCGTAGTTTTATCTCTGGCTGAATGTCCGCCAGCGACTGGGTTCTGTCTGTCATGGTTTTCGCTCCCGTTTTCATTGTTGTGCCACCACGGACTCACCGGAAGCCGCCATGATGCGCTCTTTGCTTACCCCGGAATCAAACACTGCCGAAATGCGTCCTTTACTCATCACCACCACCCGGTGAGCAATACTCAGACACTCACCGACTTCTGATGTGGAATAGATCACGGCTAAGCCTTTTCTGGCGTTTTCCGCCAGTAAACGGAAAACTTCCGCTTTTGCCCCAATGTCGATTCCCCGACTGGGTTCATCTAATAAAATCACCTTCGGATTGGTGGCTAACATTTTGCCTATGACCACTTTTTGTTGATTGCCGCCAGAAAGAGAACCGATTGCCGCCTCTCCCCCCGCCGTTTTGACGGTTACGGTACGAATGCTGTCCGCGATGAGCTGCTTTTCCTTTCGTGCCGATAACATCAGCCCGCGAATAAAGGTGTTAATGCTGGAAAGCGTCAGGTTTTCGCCCACGCTCATTGTCTGGACTAAGCCGTCTCGCTGGCGATCTTCCGGCACTAAAGCCAGCCCACTGGCGATACGCTGTGAGATGGAGAGAGAGGAAACATCCTGATCTTCAAGAAGAATGGTGCCGGAAGATTGGGATAAACGCCCCGCAACGCACTCCATAAGCTCCGTGCGTCCGGCCCCCATCAGGCCATAAATACAGACAATTTCTCCGGCCCGAACATCCAGCGAGAGGTTATCGACAAGCCGAATTCCTGCTTTCCCCTTCACCGTCAGGCCGTTAATTGCCAGCGCAGGCGACCCGAACGCATAGCCTTCGGGCGGCGATCCCAGGTCAAAGTGCTCACCAACCATGTTGTGCACAATCCAGTCGAGATCGATCTCATTGCGCCGTGCATACGCCGTCATCACGCCATCGCGCAGTACAACGGCCCGGTCGGTAATTTCCAGCGCTTCTTCAAGGTGGTGAGAGATATAAACAATGGCAACGCCGTGGCTGGTGAGATCGCGGATAACCTGGAATAACACATCGACTTCCGCCGCACTCAGCGCCGATGTCGGTTCATCCATAATGAGGATTTGCGAATTCACCGACAACGCGCGGGCAATTTCGACGATTTGTTGCTGCCCGAGGCGAAGGTTTTCCACTGGTGTTAGCGGATCAATATCTTCTTCCAGGGAACGCATCAAAAATTCGGTGATGCGATATTCTTCGGCATAATCCACCACGCCCGAGGTTATGATTTCCCGCCCGATAAAAATGTTATCGCGCACATTCATATTCGGGGCGAGATTTAACTCCTGATGAATAATAGAAATACCGTTATTTCGCGCATCGTTGGCAGAGTCGAATATTTTGACTTCACCATTAAGGACAATCTCACCGCTGCTGGGGGTAATAATGCCGGAAAGAATTTTCATCAGTGTCGATTTACCGGCCCCATTTTCACCAAATAAGGTCGTCACTTCGCCGCGTCGGATATCAAAGTTAACGCCTTTCAGCGCATGCGTGGAGCCATAAACCTTACTGACATTGCGGGCAGAAAGAATAATTTCACCTTTCGTCAATGCGGGATGTAATTTTAGCTGTTTCATTTCGCCTCCAGACTAACAGGAACAACTAACCAGTTGCCTGGAGTTAACAGACGAAATACACCAACCACAGTGATATTTTTACCCGGCAGCGTTTCGCGATCTAACTTATCCAGCAGCGTATTTTTTAATGTCCGGTTAAGCGCGGCCCCCGCATTTTGATATTCGATCTGGTTAGTGAAATCGCCAAAATGAATCTCCCCGGTGGCATCACGTAATTCCGTGCCGGTTAATACCGGGCCAGTTTGCAGGCGTAATTTCACATCTTCAGGGAAACCTTCCACGTGAATGTTATAAATACCGGATTTGCCCTCTCCCACCAGCCCCTCAAAGCGCACCGGGATCACCGGTAACGTCGAACCAACGCCATATTTTTTGACGGCCTCGGGTTGATTCGTTTTTAGCGCTTCGGCGAGTTGCGTGGCATCCACCGCTCGGGATTCGATGCTGCTTTTAACGCCGGGAAAAGTTTTATCTCCATAGATCTCAGCGGAAAAAATCCCTTCTTTTTCAGTCTGTTGCTCACTTATTTTGACCACCTTTGTATCGGCGGCCATTGCAATAAATACCGCGACAATCACGATGCCAATAACCGTAAAGCGCCTGGCGCGACGACGTGAATGTTGAGAAGCAAGTGCGGAAACACCAGACATAATGTTGACCTCACAGACAGTTGGCACAGGCGTATTGTCCCGACCCAATGTTATAGATAAGATAACTATATGTGATGAGAATTGTTCGTTTGTTGCCTGGTTGTCAACTGCAAGACGTTTGTTTTTATCGATAGCGCGATCTGGATCTAACATTTTTATCTCATAAACATTTCATCAGACTCCCCATAACACGGCGGCTCACTAGCGGAAATAATCGGCTTAACGCGGCAAATTTGTGATCCAGCCCGCTCTCCTGAGTGAAATTTATTCCCACTTAAGAAAAATAATTCACCAGTAATGTTAAGTTTGTGATAAATGTTAAGTAACGTTATTACTCAATAAAAGTTACACGTAATTAACAACTATTTTTGCAACCACTGCGGTCAACCTGATAACAGAGGCATCGATGGATAATCGTGACATCATTCTTGGGCTGGACTCCGGCACTTCAGTCGTAAAGGCCGTGGCGTTTGATCTTGAGGGTGAACAAATAGAGTGCGCTTCCGTACGCAATAGCTATTCACGCAGTGCGGGCGGCGCAGCGCAACAGTCCATGGAACAGACCTGGCAGGATGCCGTGGTGTCTATCCGCAAACTTGCTGAACGTGTGGAAAATCTGGCTGAGCGTGTGGTTGCGATTGCTGTCACCGGGCAAGGCGACGGCACCTGGCTGGTGGGCCACCAAAACCGCCCGGTCGATGACGCCTGGATTTGGCTGGACGCCCGCGCCGCGCCTACCGTTGAGACTCTTTCGCGCTCACCGCTGGCGCGTGCACGCTTTGAAGCAACGGGAACAGGGTTAAATACCTGTCAGCAAAGTGCGCAGATGGCGCATATGGACCGCTTTTATCCGCAGTTGCTGGACAACAGCGAGGTGGCGCTCCATTGCAAAGACTGGCTGTATCTGAATTTAACGGGTATCCGGGCGACCGATCCTTCCGAAGCCAGTTTTACCTTTGGTAATTTTCGCCACCAACGCTATGACGATCTGGTTATTGCGGCGCTGGGGCTTGAGCATCGTCACCATCTTCTGCCTGAGATTATCGACGGCAGTAACATCACCCACGCGTTAACCAAAGAGGCCGCGGCGCTTACCGGGCTACGCGCCGGGACGCCCGTCAGTCTGGGTTATGTCGATATGGTGATGACGGCGCTGGGAGCAGGCGTACATACCGGCGAGGCAAATACCGCCTGTTCGATTGTCGGCTCAACAGGCGTGCATCTTCGTAGCGTATCGACCGACAACGTGTGGCTTAACAGTGAGCAAACAGGGTATGTCATTCAACTGCCCTGCCCTGGTTATGTCACCCAGGTGCAAACCAATATGGCATCGACCCTTAATCTCGACTGGCTATTACATGTCGCCAGTGAGCTGTTGGCAAGCTTTGGTTGCGAAGTCAGCCACGCCAGACTGGTCCAGCATCTTGATCGCTGGCTCAGTGAGGCAAAACCCGGTGCCTTGCTGTATCACCCCTATATTTCCGAAGCCGGGGAACGTGGGCCTTTCGTCAATGCGAATGCGAGGGCAAGTTTAGTTGGCCTGAGTTATAGCCACGGTTTTGCGGATCTGGTTCGCGCCGTCATTGAAGGGATCGGCTTTGCCGCACGGGATTGTTATCTGGCAATGGGTGAGCAATTGCCCGGCGAATTACGTCTTACCGGTGGCGCGATTCGTTCGCCACAGCTTCGTCAGGTGCTATCAGCCTGCCTTGGCGTGCCAGTTCGCAGCAGCAAACGTGAAGAAGCGGGTGCCGCCGGAGCGGCAATGATGGCTGCCGTCGCTATCGGCGCGTATCCCTCCATGGAACAGTGCATTGCAACATGGGTAACACCGCTTCTCGATGCCCCTGAACCCCCATCTTCCGCGCTGACTGACCGTTACCAGCATTTATTTAACTGCTACCAGCAACTTCGCCGCGAACTGCCACCAGCCTGGAATGTATTAAATCCCCCGTCAGCCGCATGTTAATTTGATTTATGGAGTCAGCCATGAGTGAAAAGATTCTTGATCTGTTTGTTATTGGCGGTGGCATCAACGGTGCGGGTATCGCACGTGATGCCGCCGGGCGCGGGCTATCTGTCGCCATGTGTGAAAAGGACGATCTGGCCCAGGGCACATCTTCTCGTTCCGGCAAGCTGGTACATGGCGGGTTACGTTATCTGGAATATTATGAATTTCGTCTGGTCCGTGAAGCGCTTATCGAACGCGAAGTGTTGTTAAATGCGGCACCGCATATTGTCTGGCCGATGCGCTTTGTCCTTCCGCATAGCCCAGGCGATCGTCCGGCATGGCTTGTCCGTATGGGGCTTTACTTATATGACCACCTGGGTGGGCGTAAAAAACTTCCCGGTACACGGATCCTCGATTTACATCAAGATCCGGAAGGCGCGCCAATCAAAAATGCGTATCGCAAAGGGTTTGAGTATTCCGACTGCTGGGTAGATGATGCGCGACTGGTCTCACTGAACGCACTGGACGCCGCCGAGCACGGAGCCACTATTCTCACCCGTACGCGTTGTATCTCCGCCCACCGCGCTGCCGACGCATGGGTTATCACATTACAAAACACTCAAACTGGTGAACAACAGACGCTGCGTGCCAAAGCGCTGGTCAATGCGGCTGGCCCCTGGGTTCTGGAGATAATCAACCAGGTGACCCAAACCCGCAGCAGCCGCAACGTTCGTCTGGTGAAAGGTTCACACATCATCGTGCCGAAATTCTGGGAAGGTCAGCAAGCCTACCTGATGCAAAATAACGATAAACGCGTCATTTTTATTAACCCGTATGAAGGCGATAAGGCACTGATTGGCACCACCGATATTCCCTGGGAAGGTGATGCTGACTCCGTGACTGCCGATGACAGCGAGCAGCAATATCTGCTGGATGTGATTAATCGTTATTTCAAAATTCAGCTCTGCGCCAGTGATGTCATCACCCGTTTTTCCGGGGTCAGGCCACTGTTTGATGATGGCAAAGGTAACCCTTCGGCAGTAACGCGCGACTATGTGTTTGAGCTTGATGAGCAACAACAATTGCCGTTGCTCCATGTGTTTGGCGGGAAAATCACCACCTTCCGTAAACTGGCGGAACACGCCCTGCAAAAACTGAAACCCTTTTTTCCGCACATGGGTGCCGACTGGACGCGCACAGCAGTGCTGCCCGGCGGAGAAATAGCCGATGCCGATTTTGAAACTTTCCTGCAATCCATGAAAAGCCGTTACAACTGGTTACCTCAGCATCTGTGTAAGCATTACGCCCGTCTGTATGGCGCGCGGATGCCACAGCTGTTAGGGGAAGCTACGAGCCTTGAGGAGTTAGGCCTGCACTTCGGCGGTCTGTTTTATGAAGCCGAAGCGCGTTACCTCATCGAAAAAGAGTGGGCGAAACAGGCGGATGATATTCTTTGGCGACGGACCAAGCATGGTCTTCACCTTAGCGACGATGAGCAACGGGCCTTTAGCGGATGGTTTACCGCCACCAGACATTCGCCACTACAGGCTAAAGCCAGCTAAGGAGAGAATAATGGCGCTTTCTTTGTCTTTAAATACCAATCCATTGGTTAACCGGATTGCGACGCCGGAAGATCTGCTTAATACCATTGCCCGGCAAATTCGTATTCGGGATATTCAGCTTACTCATGAATTTATCAACCCAGGCTGGCCTGCGTCGACGATCGCCCAGATGCTGCGGCGAATGAAAAAAGCCCAGCTTTCCACCGGGGTACGTGTGACATCCGGTATGACCGGGCCTTATGGTCGGCTAAACCATTTCGGGCATCCGGATGCGTCAGTACGCCGTTACTACATCGACTGGTTTAAAACTTTTGCGGATATCACGGCTGAACTTGGCGGTGACGCCATTGGTTCACAGTTTGCGATTTTCACGCAACAGGATCACAACGACCCACAGCAGCGGGAAGCGTTGATTAACATCGCCATTGATTGCTGGGGAGAAGTGGCAGAACACGCAAAATCTGCCGGATTAAAATATCTCTTCTGGGAACCAATGAGTATAGGCCGCGAGTTCGGTGAAACCATCCCCGCTTGTCTGGCGCTGCAAAACAGACTGAGCGCGGCCCCGTTTGCCATTCCCATGTGGATGATGGCAGATATTGATCATGGTGATGTCACCTCACCCGATCCGCGGGATTATGATCCGTATGCCTGGGCGCAAGCCGTTCCCCGCTACTCGCCTATTATTCATATAAAGCAAAGTATGCAGGATAAAGGTGGGCACCGCCCCTTTACTGCTCAGTACAATAAACACGGTCGCATTCAGCCAGAAGCGTTACTGAATGCCCTGGCCCGTGGCGGCGCTAAAGATAATGAGATATGCCTGGAACTGAGTTTCAAAGAACGGGAACCGACCGACAGCCTGACTTGCGCTGAAATAGCCGAAAGCGTTGCCTACTGGGCGCCTTATATTGATACCGGCGTTGAGGATTTGAATATCTGAACGCTGTAAAAAGTCTGGAACAAGAGATGAAATATATGGATAGCGACGAGACACTTAGTTTGCGTGCGGCATGGCTGCACTATGTTGGCGGTCTCACCCAGGCGGAAGTGGCAAAACGGCTGGGATTGCCATCGGTGAAAACGCATCGACTGATTGCCCGCGCCGTATCTGAAGGCGCGGTTAAGGTCAGTATCGAGGGTGATATTGTAGCCTGCGTAGAACTGGAGTCGCAGTTAGCAAAACGCTTCGGCCTCACATTTTGTTGTGTGGCGCCGGATACCGCAGAGGAAGGACTCCCGGTCCGCGCACTGGGGATGGCAGGCGCGGATTACCTTCGCAACATACTGAAAAATCATCCTGATATCACCATAGGAATGGGCCATGGGCGAACCCTTTCTGCTGCTATTCATCAGCTACGCCAAATCGATGCCCATCAGGTGCGCTTTGTTTCGCTGCTCGGCTGCCTGACGCGCAATTACGCCCTCAATCCCCATGATGTTATGCATCGCATTGCCGAAAAAACCGGAGCTCAGGCTTATATGATGCCCGTGCCATTCATCGCCAATAGTGTTGAAGACAAAGAAGTGATGCTTTCTCAACACGGTGTGCGTCAGGTGTTTGATATGGCAATGGGTAGCGCAATGAAATTAGTGGGGATTGGTACTGTGGAACCCGCAGCTCAGCTGGTGGAGGCCGGGATGATCGACGTGAGTGAAATTAATGCGATATCAGCCTCGGGGGCAATAGGCGAGATTTTAGGCCATTTCTTTACCGCCAAAGGTCAACGAATTGATAATGGTTTGACCGCCAGGACAATGACAATTCCTTTGGATCTGCAACGCCGCGACAATATTGTGGCACTGGCGGGTGGGCCAACGAAAATATCCGCCATCCAGGCGGTGCTGGCCAGTGGGCTTATTAATGGTCTAATTACTGACGAATTAACGGCCAGGGCATTGCTTGATGCAACAGCAGACTGACACATACTGAGAGTTATTGTTTACTCCGGGAAGTTTCAGAGCAAAAGTGTGAGCCTTCTTCCTCCCCTTTTTTTACCCAATGCAATTTACACACACTTCAGGAATAGCGATCGCGAAGCCACCTTTCCTCGCTTTCCCTGAAATAGCTATCTCCGTTATCATGTGTTCCTTCTGCGATAACAACGAAAACAAAAAAACATCGCTATTCACTTAAAATCAGGGAACCGGACATAACGCCATGAGTGCAATAGAAAATTTCGACGCCCACACGCCAATGATGCAGCAGTATCTCAAGCTGAAAGCCCAGCATCCCGAGATCCTGCTGTTCTACCGGATGGGTGACTTTTACGAACTGTTTTATGACGACGCAAAACGTGCGTCACAACTGCTGGATATTTCACTGACCAAACGCGGCGCTTCAGCGGGCGAGCCGATCCCGATGGCGGGGATTCCCTACCATGCAGTGGAAAACTACCTCGCCAAACTGGTGAATCAGGGCGAGTCCGTTGCCATCTGCGAACAAATTGGCGATCCGGCGACCAGCAAAGGTCCAGTTGAGCGCAAAGTTGTGCGTATCGTTACGCCGGGCACCATCAGCGATGAAGCGCTGTTGCAGGAGCGTCAGGACAACCTGCTGGCGGCTATCTGGCAGGACAGTAAAGGTTTCGGCTACGCGACGCTGGATATCAGTTCCGGTCGTTTTCGCCTGAGTGAACCGGCTGACCGCGAAACGATGGCGGCAGAACTGCAACGCACTAATCCGGCGGAACTGCTGTATGCAGAAGATTTTGCTGAAATGTCGTTAATTGAAGGTCGTCGCGGTTTGCGCCGTCGTCCGCTGTGGGAGTTTGAAATCGACACCGCGCGCCAGCAGTTGAATCTACAATTTGGCACTCGCGATCTGGTCGGTTTTGGCGTCGAGAACGCGCCGCGCGGACTTTGTGCCGCCGGTTGTCTGTTGCAGTATGCGAAAGATACGCAACGCACGACCCTGCCGCATATTCGTTCTATCACTATGGAACGTGAGCAGGACAGCATCATTATGGATGCCGCAACGCGCCGTAACCTGGAAATTACCCAGAACCTGGCGGGCGGTGCGGAAAACACGCTGGCTTCTGTGCTCGACTGCACTGTAACGCCGATGGGGAGTCGTATGCTGAAACGCTGGCTGCATATGCCAGTGCGCGATACCCGCGTGTTGCTTGAGCGCCAGCAAACTATTGGCGCATTGCAGGATTTCACCGCCGAGTTGCAGCCGGTACTACGTCAGGTTGGCGACCTGGAACGTATTCTGGCGCGTCTGGCGTTGCGTACCGCTCGCCCACGCGATCTGGCCCGTATGCGTCACGCTTTCCAGCAACTGCCGGAGCTGCGAGCGCAGTTAGAGAATGTCGATAGTGCACCAGTGCAGGCGCTGCGTGAGAAAATGGGCGAGTTTGCAGAGCTGCGCGATCTGCTGGAGCGGGCAATCATCGACACACCGCCGGTGCTGGTACGCGACGGTGGTGTTATCGCATCGGGCTATAACGAAGAGCTGGATGAGTGGCGCGCGCTGGCTGACGGCGCGACCGATTATCTGGAGCGTCTGGAAGTTCGCGAGCGTGAACGTACCGGCCTGGACACGCTGAAAGTCGGCTTTAACGCGGTGCATGGTTATTACATTCAGATTAGCCGTGGACAAAGCCATCTGGCACCCATCAACTATATGCGTCGCCAGACGCTGAAAAACGCCGAACGCTACATTATTCCAGAGCTAAAAGAGTATGAAGACAAAGTACTCACCTCGAAAGGTAAAGCGCTGGCACTGGAAAAACAGCTTTATGAAGAGTTGTTCGACCTGTTGTTGCCGCATCTGGAAGCGTTGCAACAGAGCGCGAGCGCACTGGCAGAACTCGACGTACTGGTAAACCTGGCGGAACGGGCCTATACCCTGAACTACACCTGCCCGACCTTCATTGATAAACCGGGCATTCGCATTACCGAAGGTCGCCATCCGGTGGTTGAACAGGTACTGAATGAGCCGTTTATCGCTAACCCGCTGAACCTGTCGCCGCAGCGCCGCATGTTGATCATCACCGGTCCGAACATGGGCGGTAAAAGTACCTATATGCGCCAGACCGCGTTGATTGCGCTGATGGCCTACATCGGTAGCTACGTACCGGCGCAAAAAGTCGAGATTGGCCCGATCGACCGTATCTTTACCCGTGTAGGCGCGGCTGACGATCTGGCATCCGGGCGTTCAACCTTTATGGTGGAGATGACCGAAACCGCCAATATTCTGCATAACGCCACGGAGTACAGCCTGGTGTTGATGGATGAGATTGGGCGCGGAACGTCCACTTACGATGGTCTGTCGCTGGCATGGGCGTGCGCGGAAAATCTGGCGAATAAGATTAAAGCGTTGACGTTGTTTGCCACCCACTATTTCGAGCTGACCCAGTTACCGGAAAAAATGGAAGGCGTCGCCAACGTGCATCTCGATGCACTGGAGCACGGCGACACCATTGCCTTTATGCACAGCGTTCAGGACGGCGCAGCGAGCAAAAGCTACGGTCTGGCGGTTGCTGCTCTGGCGGGCGTGCCAAAAGAGGTGATTAAGCGCGCACGGCAAAAACTGCGTGAGCTGGAAAGCATTTCGCCGAACGCCGCCGCTACACAGGTTGATGGTACGCAGATGTCTTTGCTGTCAGTACCGGAAGAAACCTCGCCAGCGGTCGAAGCACTGGAAAATCTTGACCCGGATTCACTGACTCCGCGTCAGGCGCTGGAGTGGATTTACCGCTTGAAGAGTCTGGTGTAATAACAATTCCCGATAGTTTTTTGCTATCGGGAATATTAACGACAACTGACGAATCAAATAAAAATACCCTGTATAATAGGAAATCTTATTTTACAGGGTAAAACCATGCCATCTACACGCTATCAAAAAATTAATGCCCATCACTATCGCCATATATGGGCCGTTGGTGATATTCATGGTGACTATCAATTATTACAATCCCGCTTACACCAATTATCTTTTTGTCCCGAAACTGACTTTCTTATTTCTGTCGGCGATAACATTGATCGGGGGCCGGATAGCCTTAACGTGCTGCGCCTGTTAAACCAGCCCTGGTTTACCTCCGTCAAAGGCAACCACGAAGCGATGGCGCTTGATGCATTCGCGACTGGCGATGGTAATATGTGGTTAGCCAGCGGTGGTAACTGGTTTTTCGATTTAAATGATTCAGAGCAAAAAGAAGCTATAGATCTGTTGCTGAAATTTCATCACCTCCCACATATTATTGAAATCACTAACGACATCATAAAATATGTCATCGCACATGCGGATTATCCAGGTGATGAATATCAGTTTGGAAAAGAAATAGCAGAAAGCGAATTACTCTGGCCTGTTGATCGTGTACTGAAATCGCTCAAAGGCGAGTTACAGGAAATAAACGGCGCCGACTGCTTTATCTTCGGTCATATGATGTTTGATAACATCCAGACGTTCGCCAACCAGGTATATATTGATACCGGATCGCCGGAAAGCGGGCGGCTGTCGTTTTATAAAATCAAATAACGTGGCCGGGTAAAGCAAAGCCTCTACCCGGCCCTTTTTTATTAGCGCTTATCTGCCGCCAGCAGCGGCGGAATGCTCGGCACCATTGGCGCGTCATCAATATCTTTTTGAGTCATACGGAACGCTTGCGGGTAATGTTCGCGGCTGGTGCGGCGTAGCGGTTCAGTATCGCGCCAGGTATAAAGGCAATGCTGGCACTGGTAGACCGTCCAGACATCTTTCACCGGCGATTTCGCCATCACTTCAATCTGTTCATCGGCACAACGTGGACAAATCATCTTGTTCTCCTTATTTACGTGCGGCCAGCATAGCGGTCAGTTTTTCAGCCCAGGCTTTGGTTTCCGGTAAGTCCACCACCGGCTGGCTGTAGTGACCACGGTTGTCCGGGGCGACAGGCGTAGTGGCGTCGATAATCAGCTTATCGGTGATCCCCGCCGGGCTTGAGCCAGGGTCGAGTTCCAGTACTGACATATTCGGCAACTGCACCAGATCCCCTGCCGGGTTCACTTTCGACGAAAGCGCCCACATCACCTGCGGCAGGTTGAACGGATCAACGTCTTCATCGACCATAATCACCATCTTCACGTAGCCCAGACCGTGCGGCGTGGTCATCGCACGCAGGCCCACCGCGCGGGCAAAGCCGCCGTAGCGTTTTTTGGTGGAGATAATCGCCAGCAGGCCGTGGGTGTACATGGCGTTCACCGCCTGCACTTCCGGGAACTCGGCTTTCAGTTGCTGATACAGCGGCACACAGGTGGCTGGCCCCATCAGGTAGTCGATTTCGGTCCACGGCATACCGAGATAGAGCGATTCAAAAATCGGTTTGGTGCGGTAAGAGACTTTATCGATGCGCACTACGGTCATGTTGCGCCCGCCGGAGTAGTGGCCGGTAAATTCACCGAACGGCCCTTCAATCTCGCGTTTACGGCTTTCGATAACGCCTTCGAGGATCACTTCTGAGCCCCACGGCACATCAAAACCGGTCAGCGGGGCGGTGGCGATCGGGTACGGGCTTTCGCGTAGTGCGCCAGCCATTTCGTACTCTGATTGATCGTATTTCAGCGGGGTGGCCCCCATCAGGGTGATGATCGGATCGTTACCGAGCGTGATCGCAATCGGCAGATCTTCACCGCGCTCTTCTGCTTTATGCAGATGCAGGGCGATATCGTGCATCGGCACCGGTTGCAGGCCGAGCTTACGCTTGCCCTTCACTTCCATGCGGTAGATGCCGACATTCTGCTTGCCGAAATTATCCGGGTCGAGCGGATCGCGGGAAACCACGCACGCTTTGTCGAGATAGAAACCGCCATCGCCATCGTTTAAACGAAACAGCGGCAGAATATCGAACAAATTAATCTCGTCGCCATCGACGGTGTTCTGCGCCCAGACCGGATTCGCACGGCGCTCCGGGGCAATGGGAAAGTTATCCCAGCGGCGGATAAACTCATCAATCTGTTTTTTAACCGGGGTGTTTGGCGGCAGGCCGAGGGAAATCGCGTGGTTCTGCCAGGAGCCGATGGTGTTCATTGCCACGCGGGCATCGGTAAAGCCGCGAATATTGTCAAACCACAGCGCCGGTGCACCGTCGCCGATACGCCCGGTGGCGTTGGCAGCGGCTGCCAGATCCGGCTCGGCGTTCACTTCTTCACTGATTTTCAGTAACTGACCGTAGTCATCAAGCGCCTGTAAAAAGCTGCGTAAATCATCAAATGCCATTATTCATTCTCCTGGGAAAAATTCCGGGCCTGCGGCAATCCTTGCCAGCGCCTGGCGTGAGGATGTTCGAGGCCAAATTGATCCAGCACGCGGGCTACCACGTGGTGGACAATGTCATCTACCGTTTCGGGATGGTTATAAAAGGCAGGCATCGGCGGCACCATCGCCACGCCCATGCGCGAAAGTGCGAGCATATTTTCGAGATGGATGGTGCTAAGCGGCATTTCACGCGGCACCAGCACCAGTTTGCGGCCTTCTTTGAGCACGACGTCCGCCGCGCGCCCTACCAGGCCATCGGCGTAACCAGCGCGGATACCGGCGAGCGTTTTCATACTGCACGGAATAACGATCATACCGTCGGTACGAAAGGAACCTGAGGAGATGGTTGCGGCCTGATCCGCCGGGTTATGGCAGAAGTCTGCGAGGGCAGCAACATCGCGGGCGTTGTAAGGCGTTTCCAGTTCAATGGTGGTTTTCGCCCACTTCGACATCACCAGATGAGTCTCGACATTCGGCATCTCCCGCAGCGCTTGCAGTAATGCCACACCAAGAGGCGCTCCGGTGGCCCCTGTCATCCCGACGATCAGTCTCATTGTTAATTCTCTTAATTGTTCGTATACGAACGTTATTATTAAAATACGCCTCTGTTCTCATCGCGGCAAGCACTGAAAAGTAACAACATCCCCTGCGTCACTGAAAAACCGCTATGATAGCGGCAGATAGTTTGCCCGGAGTTTACATGGCGTTACGAAATAAAGCGTTCCATCAGTTACGACAGCTTTTTCAGCAGCACACATCTCGCTGGCAGCATGAGCTACCTGACCTGACCAAACCGCAGTACGCGGTGATGCGCGCCATTGCTGATAAGCCTGGCATCGAACAGGTTGCGCTGATGGAAGCAGCAGTCAGCACCAAAGCAACGCTGGCAGAAATGCTGGCACGAATGGAAAATCGTGGCTTAGTCAGACGAGAACATGACTCTGCTGACAAGCGGCGACGCTTTGTCTGGCTGACTGCCGAAGGAGAAAAGGTACTTGCTGCGGCGATACCGATTGGCGACAGTGTGGATGAGGAATTTTTGGGGCGTTTGAGTGGAGAAGAGCAGGAGCTGTTTATGCAGCTGGTGCGCAAGATGATGAGCAAATAGGATGTTGATTGCCGGGTGGGACGCTGACGTGTCTTATCCAGGCGACAAAACACACCGACTCCCCAAATAAAAGAAAAAGGCCAGCCTCGCTTGAGACTGGCCTTTCTGACAGATGCTTACTTATTCGCGGAACAGCGCTTCGATATTCAGCCCCTGCGTTTGCAGGATTTCGCGCAAACGGCGCAGGCCTTCAACCTGAATCTGGCGAACACGTTCACGGGTGAGGCCAATTTCACGACCTACATCTTCCAGTGTTGCCGCTTCGTACCCCAGCAAACCGAATCGACGTGCCAGCACTTCACGCTGTTTGGCGTTCAGTTCGAACAGCCATTTGACGATGCTTTGTTTCATATCGTCATCTTGCGTGGTATCTTCCGGGCCGTTTTCTTTTTCATCGGCCAGGATGTCCAGCAACGCTTTTTCGGAATCTCCACCCAGCGGGGTGTCTACCGAGGTAATGCGCTCGTTAAGACGAAGCATACGGCTGACGTCATCAACTGGCTTATCCAGTTGCTCTGCGATCTCTTCCGCGCTCGGTTCGTGGTCCAGCTTATGGGACAACTCACGTGCGGTTCGCAGGTAAACGTTCAGCTCCTTTACGATGTGAATCGGCAAACGAATAGTACGGGTTTGGTTCATAATCGCCCGCTCGATCGTCTGGCGAATCCACCAGGTTGCGTATGTTGAGAAGCGGAAACCACGTTCCGGGTCAAACTTCTCAACCGCGCGGATCAGCCCCAGGTTGCCCTCTTCGATCAGATCCAATAACGCCAGACCACGATTGCCATAACGGCGGGCAATCTTCACGACCAGACGCAGGTTACTTTCAATCATCCGGCGACGTGAAGCGACATCTCCACGCAGTGCGCGACGCGCGAAATAAACTTCTTCTTCGGCCGTTAACAGTGGCGAATAACCAATCTCACCAAGGTAAAGCTGAGTCGCGTCCAACACACGCTGTGTGGCCCCTTGCGATAACAGCTCCTCTTCAGCCAAATCGTTATCACTGGGTTCCTCTTCAACTAAGGCTTTCTCGTCAAAAACCTCAACTCAGTTCTCATCAAATTCCGCGTCTTCATTTAAATCATGAACTTTCAGCGTATTCTGACTCATAAGGTGGCTCCTACCCGTGATCCCTTGACGGAACTAGCAAGCAAAAGCCTGGTTCCGCCGAATTATCGCTGCGGTAAATAACGCAGCGGGTTTACGGATTTCCCCTTGTAACGAATTTCAAAATGCAAGCGTGTTGAACTGGTTCCGGTGCTACCCATGGTCGCTATTTTTTGCCCCGCCTTCACTTCTTGTTGTTCCCGGACCAGCATTGTATCGTTATGGGCGTAGGCACTCAGGTAATCATCATTATGTTTGATGATAATCAGATTACCGTAACCGCGCAGCGCGTTACCGGCATAAACAACACGGCCATCTGCGGTCGCGTTGATTGCCTGTCCTTTACTGCCTGCAATATCGATCCCTTTATTGCCCCCTTCGGAAGCCCCAAAGGTTTCGATCACTTTGCCACTCGTCGGCCAGAGCCATGCAGAAATAGCGGCACTGTTGGACGAACTGCTTGCAGTTGGCTCGGTTGCGCTTGCTGTTGGTACCGTTACAGGCGCTGTGACAGCCGTCGCAGTTGGCTTGTTGTTCGGCAACATTTTGTTAGCACTCTGTTCACCCGAAGACTCAGAATACGTAATTGTCGGTTGCGACGCAACAGCAACGGTTGAATTTTGTGCAGGCTTGATCACAACTCCTTGCTCTGCTGCGTCGGCCTGGGTAATTGCATTTCCTCCAGTGATTGGCGTACCTGAAGCATTACCCACCTGTAAGGTCTGACCGACGTTCAGCGCGTATGGCGCCTGAATATTATTGCGTTGGGCGAGATCGCGGAAATCGTTGCCAGTAATCCAGGCGATATAGAAAAGTGTGTCGCCTTTTTTCACGGTATAGGTACTGCCGCTATAACTGCCTTTCGGAATGTTCCCATACTGACGGTTGTAGACGATGCGTCCGTTTTCCATCTGTACCGGCTGCTGAGCTACTGGCTGCACTGGCTGGATTTGCGGCTGCTGTGCAGATTGAATTTGTGGTTGTTGTACTGACTGAATTTGGGGCTGTTGTATCCCGGTGCTGGTTGACCCCATTTTTGGTGGCGGCGTAATTAGCATCCCGGAACTGGTATTGGTCGAATTACCGCCGTTGACGGAGGTAACCGGTGCTGGTGGATTCGACGTATCTGTACAACCTGCCAGCCAGAGCGAAACCAGTGACAAAGCCGCAATGCGGCGAACGGTGAATTTTGGGCTTCCCGCGCTCATTTATCCCCCAGGAAAAATTGGTTAATAACCAGTGACATAATTACCGCGCAAGGCGTCGGACTGAACACTGAAAAACGTGTTCACGATACGCTGACCTGCTGCAAAATAACCAGGAAAAATCCAGGTATGCGCGTCACAGCCTTCAGGCTAGTTCCCCTTTTACTAAAGGAACAAAGCGCACTGCCTCCACGGTGTCGATAATAAATTCGCCTCCCCGACGACGCACCCTCTTCAAATACTGGTGCTCTTCCCCTACGGGTAAGACGAGAATGCCGCCTTCGTCCAGTTGCGTCATTAACGCTGTTGGTATTTCGGGCGGCGCTGCCGTTACGATGATGGCGTCAAAAGGCGCACGCGCCTGCCAACCTTGCCATCCATCACCATGACGGGTTGAAACATTATGTAAATCAAGATTTTTCAGGCGACGGCGTGCCTGCCACTGTAATCCTTTAATACGCTCAACCGAGCATACATGCTGGACAAGATGCGCCAGAATTGCTGTTTGGTATCCCGAACCGGTGCCGATCTCCAGTACTCGCGACTGCGGCGTCAGTTCGAGGAGTTCCGTCATTCTCGCCACCATATAAGGCTGCGAGATTGTCTGCCCTTGACCTATCGGTAATGCGATATTGTCCCAGGCTTTTTGTTCAAATGCTTCATCAATGAACTTTTCACGCGGCACGGCGGCGAGCGCGTTGAGCACCTGTTCATCCTTGATGCCCTGCGCGCGTAATTGATCCAGAAGTGCCTGTACGCGTCTGCTTACCATTGCGTGCCAACTCCCACGCTGTTTAACCAGTCTGAAACCACATCCTGCGCGTTGTGCGCAGTTAAATCCACATGCAACGGCGTGATGGAGACATAACCTTCATCTACCGCTGCGAAGTCGGTATCCGGCCCGGCGTCACATTTCCCCCCTGGAGGACCAATCCAGTACAGTGTATTACCACGAGGATCTTGCTGCGGGATCACCTGATCTGCCGGATGGCGGCTCCCACAGCGAGTCACGCGGATTCCTTTGATTTGGTCCAGCGGCAAATCCGGTACATTTATATTAAGAATACGCCCTGTTCGCAGCGGTTCTTTGCACAATGCACGCAGAATAGAACAGGTAACTGCCGCAGCGGTGTCGTAATGTTTATGACCATCCAGGGAAACCGCCAGCGCCGGAAAGCCTAAATGACGGCCTTCCATCGCGGCGGCTACCGTACCGGAATAAATAACATCATCACCTAAATTTGGTCCTGCATTAATACCAGAAACTACGATGTCCGGACGCGGACGCATTAAAGCGTTAACACCTAAATAAACGCAGTCAGTAGGCGTGCCCATCTGTACTGCGATATCGCCATTTTCAAAAGTAAAAGTACGAAGCGAGGATTCCAGCGTCAGAGAATTTGATGCGCCACTGCGGTTACGATCGGGGGCAACCACTTGTACGTCAGCAAACTCACGCAAAGCTTTCGCCAGCGTTTGTATACCGGGTGCGTGAACCCCGTCATCATTACTCAGCAATATGCGCATATTCACCTGTTGTGTTGATTAGTTCCCTGACAACGCTGGTCGCAAAACTGCCTGCCGGAAGCCAGAAACGGATTTCTACGGTGACATCATCCCACCAGTTCCAGCTTAATTGTTGCGGATATAGCAGCATCGCTCTGCGCGCGGCTTCAACTTTTTCGCGCACCAGTAAGGTTTGTAATTCAGTTTCTTCAGCGACAGCGGCTTGTTCGAATGCCAGCGCTTCACGCTGAGTTCCCCATTCGCCACTGCCCGGCAATGCGGCGGTTATCATCAGCTCTTTATCGTTGACGCGACGCTGTAATTCCGCCAGTTCTTCGGTGGTTGCGACAAACCAGCTACCACGTCCGGCTAATTGTAGCGCATCGCCGTCAACAACTTGATTAACGTCTGCTTTTTTGAGGCGCTCAGCAACAATCTGATTAAACAACGCACTGCGGGCTGCCGACAACCAAAAACTACGTTTATTGCGATCGCGCACCGGAGTATTGGTTTGCGCCCAGCGCAGCGCGCCCTGCAAGTTGCTACCGCCAATACCAAAACGCTGAGCACCAAAATAGTTAGGCACGCCTTTTACGCAAATATCGATGAGACGTTGTTCAACATCGTCACGGTTGCTTACATCGCGCAGCACCAGAGTGAAGGCATTACCTTTTAGTGCGCCTAAACGCAACTTACGCTTGTGTCGCGCATACTCCAGCACCTGGCAGCCTTCCAGTTGAAAAGCACTGAGATCCGGCATCTCTTTACCTGGCACTCGTGCACAAAACCACTGTTCCGTAACAGCATGTTTATCTTTTTGCCCTGCGAAGCTGACTTCACGGGCATGAATTTTCAGGAATTTCGCCAGTGCATCCGCCACAAAACGGGTATTACAGCCGTTTTTGAGGATTCTAACCAGAATATGTTCACCTTCACCATCAGGCTCGAAGCCTAAATCTTCCACCACTACAAAGTCTTCCGGGTTAGCTTTCAGTAGCCCGGTGCCTTGCGGTTTACCGTGGAGGTAAGTGAGATTATCAAACTCAATCATTTTGTTGCCTTAATGAGTAGCGCCACCGCTTCACAGGCAATCCCTTCCCCACGTCCGGTAAATCCAAGTTTTTCCGTAGTAGTGGCTTTCACGTTAACATCATCCATATGGCAGCCGAGATCTTCGGCAATAAACACGCGCATTTGTGGAATATGCGGCAACATCTTCGGTGCCTGAGCGATGATAGTGACATCGACGTTACCGAGGGTATACCCCTTCGCCTGAATACGACGCCAGGCTTCGCGCAGCAATTCGCGGCTGTCGGCGCCTTTAAATGCGGGATCAGTATCCGGGAACAGCTTACCAATATCCCCCAGCGCCGCTGCACCAAGTAATGCATCGGTCAACGCATGGAGCGCTACGTCGCCATCAGAATGCGCCAGCAATCCTTTTTCGTAAGGAATGCGTACGCCACCAATGATAATTGGGCCTTCACCGCCAAAGGCGTGTACGTCAAAACCGTGTCCAATTCGCATTATGTATTCTCCTGATGGATGGTTCGGGTGAGGTAAAACTCGGCCAGTGCCAAATCTTCCGGGCGCGTGACTTTAATGTTATCTGCGCGGCCTTCAACCAGCTGCGGATGAAATCCACAATATTCCAGCGCCGAGGCTTCGTCGGTAATAGTAGCGCCTTCATTTAATGCACGCGTCAGACAATCATGTAACAGCTCACGAGGGAAAAACTGCGGCGTCAGCGCGTGCCATAAGCCGCTGCGATCAACGGTATGAGCAATGGCATTTTTGCCCGGTTCGGCGCGTTTCATGGTATCGCGCACTGGTGCGGCGAGAATGCCGCCCGTGCGGCTGGTTTCGCTAAGGGTTAAAAGGCGTGCAAGATCATCCTGATGAAGACAAGGACGTGCAGCGTCATGCACCAGCACCCATTCGGCATCCCCCACGGCTTTAATACCAGCCAAAACGGAATCGGCACGTTCTTCGCCACCGTCAACAACGGTGATTTGCGGATGATTTGCCAGTGGAAGTTGCGCAAAGCGGCTGTCGCCGGGACTTATCACAATGATGACACGCGTTACCCGGGGATGCGCCAGTAGCGCATGCACCGAGTGTTCAAGAATGGTTTTATTACCGATTGAGAGATACTGCTTAGGACATTCCGTTTGCATACGGCGGCCATAGCCAGCCGCCGGCACCACGGCGCAAACGTCAATATTAGTGGCTGCCATGTTAATTCCTGGGCTGATTTATCGATTATTTTGCCCGGCGGTCTGAGCACGTTTCGACGCGTCAGGCACCAGACGATAAAAGGTTTCGCCCGGTTTAGTCATACTGAGTTCATTACGCGCGCGCTCTTCAAGGGCTTCCTGACCGCCATTGAGATCATCAATTTCGGCAAAAAGCTGGTCGTTACGCGCTTTGAGTTTTGCGTTTGTAGCCTGCTGTGCCGCAACGTCATCATTGACGCGGCTATAGTCATGAATACCGTTCTTACCGAACCACAGCGAATACTGCAGCCAGACCAGTATAGCCAGCAACAGCAGTGTTAGTTTACCCATCCTGCCCCCTGAAAAACGGCATTTTCATCCCATATTCGCCCCACGAACGCTATGTACTGGGGCTGGAAAGCCGCGACAACGCGGGCAAATGTACCACATTTGTCCATTGTTACGTATACCCAGGGTGTGCGGAACATAATCTCATTATTGGTTACGGTTTGAATTATCGGCAACTCATCCCAGCAACCACAAGAATAGTGCGCCGAACATAACGCCGACAATGAGAAGAGTTAACAAGATGGTGTAAAGCAATTTGCCGCCAGTCAGTGAATGTAACGCGATACCCGCAACCACCGCTACAGGCATCAATGCAAGAAAGAATGGCCAGGTGTAGAGGAAAAAAAACAGCGTGTTAGGACCATAAACCAGAAAGGGAATCGCCAGTGCGAATAGCCACGATACAAAGCCCACAGCAGCTCCCGACAAAGACCATGTAGTCTCGTCGTCAACGGCAAATGCCTCTGATTTTGTGAAGGTTATGTTATCGCTATTACGCATATTTGATCCTGTTACTTTGACGAACCGGGCTTGCAAGCCCGGTGGGGTCTCAGGATCTGATAATATCGTTCTGTCTCAGCAGATCTAATAATTGCTGAACCAAATTTGTTACTAATTGTTCACCATTGAGATTAATTTCTGCCGATTCAGGCGCTTCGTAAACGGAATCTATTCCCGTAAAGTTACGCAGTTCACCGGCACGCGCTTTCTTATATAAGCCTTTTGGATCGCGGGCCTCGCAAATCGCCAGCGGCGTATCGACAAACACTTCGATAAAACGCCCTTCTCCTACGCGTTCGCGAACCATCTGGCGTTCGGCGCGGTGTGGCGAGATAAACGCGGTCAGCACCACCAGTCCAGCTTCAACCATTAAATTCGCCACTTCACCGACGCGACGGATATTTTCTTTACGATCGGCATCACTAAAACCGAGATCGCTGCATAATCCGTGGCGAACGTTGTCGCCATCCAGCAAATACGTACTGACGCCAAGTTTATGTAACGCCTCCTCCAGCGCCCCGGCGACGGTGGATTTACCGGACCCGGAGAGGCCGGTAAACCACAACACAACACCACGATGACCGTGGTGTTGCTCGCGTTGTTGCACAGTGACCGGATGGCTATGCCAGACGACGTTTTCGTCATGCAGCGCCATTATTTATCTCCCAGTAAATCGCGCGCGCCCCAGTGTGGGAAATGGCGACGGACCAGGGCATTCAATTCCAGTTCGAATGCACTGAATTCAGATGCCGCAGCAGTTGCCTGGCTAACTGGCTCGTGCACCATACCGGCACCCACGGTCACATTGCTCAGGCGATCGATAAAAATCAGCCCACCCGTTACCGGATTTTGTTGATAGCGATCTAACACCAGCGGCTCGTCAAAGGTGAGATCCACGAGGCCGATGCCATTCAGTGACAGATTTTCAACTTCGCGTTGGGTAAGGTTATTAATATCAACCTGATAACGAATGCCATCAACACGAGCACGCGTCTTCTTACCGGCAATTTTGATGTCGTAACTCTGGCCCGGGGAAAGCGGCTGTTCCGCCATCCATACCACAGCCACCGACGCACTCTGCACAGCCGGTAACACTTCGTCTGCCGCCAGCAGCAGATCGCCACGGCTGATGTCGATCTCATCCGTCAGCACCAGGGTGATCGCTTCTCCGGCAAAGGCTTCTTCGCGATCGCCATCAAAAGTAACTATCCGCGCGACGTTTGACTCCACACCAGAGGGCAGCACTTTGACTCGTTGCCCGACTTGCACGCGACCGGATGCCAGCGTTCCGGCGTAGCCACGAAAATCAAGATTCGGGCGGTTAACGTACTGCACCGGAAAGCGCATTGGCTGGGCATCCACCACTCGCTGTATCTCCACTGTTTCCAGTACTTCGAGTAGTGTCGGACCGCTGTACCACAACATGCTTTCACTTTGCGAAGCCACGTTGTCGCCTTCCAGCGCGGAGAGCGGCACAAAGCGAATATCCAGATTACCCGGCAGCTGCTCGGCAAAGGTCAGATAATCTTCACGAATGCGGGTGAACGTCTCTTCACTGTAATCCACCAGATCCATTTTGTTGATCGCCACGATCAGATGTTTGATCCCCAACAGCGTGGAGATAAAACTGTGACGACGGGTTTGATCGAGCACGCCTTTACGGGCATCGATCAGTAAGATCGCCAGATCGCATGTCGATGCGCCAGTCGCCATATTGCGGGTGTACTGCTCGTGTCCAGGGGTATCGGCGATAATAAATTTACGCTTCTCGGTGGAGAAATAGCGGTAAGCCACATCAATGGTGATGCCCTGTTCACGCTCAGCTTGCAGGCCATCCACCAGCAGTGCCAGATCCAGTTTTTCGCCCTGGGTGCCGTGACGTTTACTGTCGTTATGCAGCGATGAGAGCTGATCTTCGTAGATTTGGCGGGTATCGTGCAGCAGGCGACCAATCAGGGTACTTTTGCCGTCATCGACGCTACCACAGGTCAGAAAACGCAGCAGGCTTTTATGTTGTTGCGCAATCATCCAGGCTTCGACGCCGCCTTCGTTGGCGATTTGTTGTGCAAGTACGGTGTTCATCTTAAAAATACCCCTGACGTTTTTTCAGCTCCATGGATCCCGCCTGGTCGCGGTCAATCACGCGCCCCTGACGTTCACTGGTGGTGGAAACCAGCATCTCTTCGATGATTTCCGGCAGTGTTTGCGCATTTGACTCCACCGCGCCGGTCAGCGGCCAGCAGCCCAGCGTACGGAAACGCACCATCCGTTTTTTAATCACTTCGCCCGGTTGCAGGTCGATACGGTTGTCATCAATCATCATCAACATACCGTCGCGTTCCAGAACCGGACGTTCAGCGGCGAGATACAGTGGGACAATGTCTATATTTTCCAGCCAGATGTATTGCCAGATATCCTGCTCGGTCCAGTTAGAGAGCGGGAAGACACGAATACTTTCGCCTTTGTTAATTTGCCCGTTGTAGTTGTGCCACAGTTCCGGGCGCTGATTTTTCGGGTCCCAGCGATGGAAGCGATCACGGAAAGAGTAGATACGCTCTTTAGCGCGGGATTTCTCTTCGTCGCGGCGCGCGCCACCGAAGGCGGCATCAAAACCATATTTGTTCAACGCCTGCTTCAAACCTTCGGTTTTCATAATATCGGTATGTTTGGCGCTACCGTGCACGAATGGGTTAATCCCCATCGCCACGCCTTCCGGGTTTTTATGTACCAGCAGCTCGCAGCCGTAGGCTTTAGCCGTACGATCGCGGAACTCATACATCTCGCGGAATTTCCAGCCAGTATCGACATGCAGCAATGGGAAAGGCAGCGTACCTGGATAAAACGCCTTGCGCGCCAGATGCAGCATGACGCTGGAATCTTTACCGATGGAGTAGAGCATCACCGGATTTGAGAATTCTGCCGCCACCTCACGAATAATGTGGATGCTTTCCGCCTCCAGTTGCCGCAGGTGAGTAAGTCGTTTTTGATCCATAACCGTTCCTTTGCAATACCGCTATTTTCTTGCCATCAGATGTTTCGACTATAGGGAGCGCAGGAGAACGAATGAAATTACCAATTGGAATGAGTAGTTCCTTAACGGAATAACGCATTGGCAAAGCTAATATCAAAAAGTGCTTAAGCCACCGGATTTCGGGCGTTTAGGAAGATTTGAAATTGTTTTAGCGCAGCGGCAGTTTCATACTATGGCGGTAAAAAAATTTGCATGGTATTTAAGGACTCACTATGTTTTCCGCATTGCGCCACCGTACCGCTGCCCTGGCGCTCGGCGTATGCTTTATCCTCCCTGTCCAGGCTGCCACTGTAAGACCTGGAGATATTGCCAATACTCAGACGCGACATCTCGCCACTTTCTTTCCTGGACGAATGACCGGAACACCTGCGGAAATGTTATCTGCCGATTATATCAATCAGCAGTTTCAACAGATGGGTTATCGCAGCGATATTCGGACATTTAATAGCCGTTATATCTTCACCGATAAAAACAAGCGTAAAAGCTGGCATAACGTGACAGGAAGTACGGTGATTGCCGCTCATGAAGGAAAAGTGCCCCAGCAAATCATCATCATGGCGCATCTTGATACCTATGCTCCGCAAAGTGATGCAGATATTGATGCCAACCTTGGGGGATTAACATTACAAGGTGTGGATGATAATGCCGCAGGCCTTGGTGTTATGCTTGAACTGGCAGAGCGCCTGAAAGATATTCCGACTGAGTATGGGATTCGTTTTATTGCCACCAGTGGTGAAGAGGAAGGGAAATTAGGTGCTGAGAATTTACTCAAGCGCATGAGCGATACTGAAAAGAAAAATACCCTGCTGGTGATTAATCTCGATAATTTGATCGTGGGCGATAAGCTTTATTTTAATAGTGGCGTAAATACACCAGAAGCTGTCAGGAAATTAACCCGTGATCGAGCGCTGGCAATTGCGCGTAATCATGGGATTGCAGCGACAACAAATCCAGGTTTGAATAAAAACTATCCGAAAGGCACCGGGTGTTGTAACGATGCAGAAGTTTTCGACAAAGCCGGTATTGCGGTACTTTCGGTGGAGACGACCAACTGGAATCTTGGAAATAAGGATGGTTATCAGCAACGCTCAAAAACACCGGCCTTCCCGATGGGAAATAGCTGGCATGATGTAAGGCTTGATAATCAACAGCATATTGATAAGGCGCTTCCTGGAAGAATAGAACGTCGCTGCCGTGACGTTATGCGGATAATGCTACCGCTGGTGAAGGAGCTGGCAAAGGCGTCTTGATGGGGTTGAAAATGGGAGCTGGGAGTTCTACCGCAGGGGCGGGGAATTCTAAGTGATATCCATCATCGCATCCAGTGCGCCCGGTTTATCCCCGCTGATGCGGGGAACACCAGCGTCAGGCGTGAAATCTCACCGTCGTTGCCGATTTATCCCTGCTGGCGCGGGGAACTCGTGATTTTCGCCTTCTACGCTTTTACGTAATGCGGTTTATCCCCGCTGGCGCGGGGAACTCCAAATAGCGGAGAAATTTTTATGACAGCCATCCGGTTTATCCCCGCTGGCGCGGGGAACTCAAACGATGGCCTTTTACAGCAAGGTTTACAGCCGGTTTATCCCCGCTGGCGCGGGGAACTCGTTGAAGAGAATCAGAAAGAGGGCGGCTATTACGGTTTATCCCCGCTGGCGCGGGGAACTCGCAGCCCACGTGACCAGCGCCTGCATGTAAACCGGTTTATCCCCGCTGGCGCGGGGAACTCGTCATTCCATTTTACGTGCCCGTTCTGTTTGCCGGTTTATCCCCGCTGGCGCGGGGAACTCTTTTCCAGTTCTGTTTCAGCTCTGTGATAACCGCGGTTTATCCCCGCTGGCGCGGGGAACTCGGGCTGCCATAAAACTGGCTGAGCAATGCATGCGGTTTATCCCCGCTGGCGCGGGGAACTCGCCGTGCTGGCCGTTGATAAAAACGAAGTGACCGGTTTATCCCCGCTGGCGCGGGGAACTCATGCAAGGGCCAATGCCTGACCAGATGAGAGACGGTTTATCCCCGCTGGCGCGGGGAACTCTTGCTGCTGCTGTGCTGCCTGCATCTGCTGCGCGGTTTATCCCCGCTGGCGCGGGGAACTCACAAATAAAAGTTCACCGCCAATTCTGATAGGCGGTTTATCCCCGCTGGCGCGGGGAACTCGCTAGACAACTACAGAACGATGATTTCAGGCGCGGTTTATCCCCGCTGGCGCGGGGAACTCAGGAAGCAGCACCAAGAGTACAACTGCGGCCTCGGTTTATCCCCGCTGGCGCGGGGAACTCACCAGCGCGTAGGGAATATCTGTTTCAACAGGCGGTTTATCCCCGCTGGCGCGGGGAACTCGGAATGACGTGAGAATCCGCACGACGCATTGCCGGTTTATCCCCGCTGGCGCGGGGAACTCCCCCATTATATTTCTAAATTGTTTTATTGATTCGGTTTATCCCCGCTGGCGCGGGGAACTCATCGCTCAGCAGTTCGTTAGACACCCGGATCACGGTTTATCCCCGCTGGCGCGGGGAACTCTCTCAAAGTATACATTTGTTCTTAAAGCATTTTTTCCCATAAAAACAACCCACCAACCTTAATGTAACATTTCCTTATTATTAAAGATCAGCTAATTCTTTGTTTTCAAACAGGTAAAAAAGACACCAACCTTAAACCATCCAAATCTACCGGGGTACGCCTGTTTACCCCAAATGTCTGGAACTCAAATCCCGATTCCGTATTCGTTGCCCATGCCATCACTACATTGCCTTCTTCCGCCAGTCCAGCTATTTGTTCCCAGATCATTTCACGAATTTTTGCGGATACATCACCTACATATACCCCTGCACGTACCTCCAACAACCAGATGGCTAATCTGCCTCGTAAGCGCGGAGGTACATTTTCAGTGACCACGACCAATATACTCATTTCAGCTACTCCGATGGCCTGCATCTCCCAGTGAAACAGGAAGCGGAATGGCAACAGGCTGTGCATCTTCAGGTGGGGCCGGCGGTTGTATTTCTCCAGCAGCAAGCACGTCCTCTATAAGCGGAATCAATTTGGCTAATGTTTTACTACTGCGAAAAATATCCCTGCACGCCAAACGGACTTCCCGGTCCGGCTCACCAGGGTTACGACGCGCTATCTCAAAAGCTTTCGGTACAACAGTGTCAAATTTAATGATGTCTGCAATATCGTAAACAAAGGAAAGAGGCTTTCCTGTATGCACAAACCCAATAGCTGGTGCATAACCAGCTGCAAGTATCGCCGCTTCAGTTACGCCGTATAAACAGGAAGTTGCAGCGCTAATGCATTGGTTGACCGTATCGCCCTTTTCCCAGTCTTTCGGATCGTAGCGACGTCCATTCCATGTCACCCCGTATTGCTTCGCCAGAAGTGCATAAGTTGCTCGCACACGGCTTCCTTCTATACCTCTGAGTTGTTCTACGGAACGTCGGGCGGGCGCAGGTTCACCAAACCGAAGTTCAAACATTTTGCGTACTACCTTCAGACGCAAATCTTCATCCAGAGCAAGTTTTGCCTGGTAGAGCAGCTTATCTGAACGCGCACCACCAGGCTGACCAGAAGCATAAACACGAACGCCCGCTTCCCCCACCCATACCAACAATGTTCCAACTTGCGCAGCCAGACGCACTGCTGCATGCGAAACCCGTGTACCTGGCTCCAGCATGATGCAGGCAACCGAGCCAACAGGAATATGAGTGCGGATCCCTGTCTTGTCGATAAGTACAAACGCGCCATCGATTACATCGATCTGCCCATATTGCAGAAAGATCATGGAGACGCGATCTTTGAGTGGAATGGGGTTAAGAGGAAGCCAGGTCATTTTATTACACCTCAATCACAGTGGAGCCAAAGATAGCAAACCACATCCCATCGATTTGGCTGGCCCAATACCTTGCTGTAAAAGATCTATTAACGCTGGCGCGTCGTTGATGGTGAGCACACCTTCAAAGCAAACCGTTTGGATTTTTCCATTTTTACCTTCCCCAGAAAAATACTGTGGCCGTTCCGATATGGGATGCACATCTTCAACGCGCGCCGCATTGCCCAATTTACGTTGCAACCACGCGATTTGTTCTGCTTCTTTTATTAACGGAACCCGACAGCGTTTAATATTCCCTTTACTGTCCAGACGCTTTTGATTGTCGAGAATAGTTTTGATCGGATTTGCCCGAAGTCGAAAATAGAGTGGAACACCAACCTGAAGTTGAAATTCAACCTGTTTAGTTTTAATGACTGTCGCAACGGCAGTTGAAACAGGCATTTGCGCTGACTGCAATAAAACATGACAGCCTTCTGGTGTGTTTCGCTTCTCAACATGAAAAAGAAAATCACGAGCAGCATCCGGTCTATTTGGAAATAAATGCCATAATCCCTGGTGAAGTTGGTAAAGATCCCTGCTCCAGGCCCTGGCAATGATGATTTTACTGAGATACATCCATACCTCCTTTAATCACATACCATTCTCGGGAAGCAAATTGTCGAGGTAAGGTGATCATCGGTTCGTCGCGCACCGTAAATTTTAAATGATGCCCGTCAACTGATTCCTCACTATAAATATCGCCGCCAACGGGCTCATAATTTAATAGCGCCTTCTGAGGATCCGACGCCTGACATGTCCCGAGAAAAAGCGGTTGTGTTAGCGGACAACTCCTCCGCCCCAGATACGGTGTATACCGAGGCTTTAATACTGCTTTTTCAAGTTCTGACATAACCATCGTTGCCTGTGGTGTTAACCAGATAGCGACGGTAAAGGAGGCATCACATAAATATTCGCGCCATGTTTGAATCGTTTCATGACTTTTCAAACCACGGTAATCTTCTCGCGCTCCAAGGACTGTATGGTAATCACGCAACCCCGTTACAGACACACGACGATCGTCAAGAATGAGTTCATCGCAGCGCACTGCAAATTGCACACTCTCTGATAACACCTGTAATGAAGAAGTATCATCACGTTGGATCCCAAGACAAGCCCCGAGTAGCCCTAATAACCCGCTTCGGGTCGGAAATCTTCCGGTAGGTCGCGTTCCTTCAAAGGTCGGCAGCCCCCAGGCTTGCATTGGCCCAGCAAGCCGCAAGATCAAATAAGATCTCATGTTCACGCCTCGCCATTATTACGAACCCAGGATTTTAACTGTTCTAAAGTAGGCATTTGTTTAACTTGAGCAGTAATTGGGTCTACATCAGATAAGCTGAATTGCGCAGCAGCTCCGTTCAGACCATATCCATTGGCAACGCGATCCCAATATTGATTAAACGCCTGTATAGACGGTTGCAAAAAGCCATCTTTCGCTTTAACAGCTTTTTCAAAAGCATTTGCCATAGAAAGTGGCATATCGGAGAAATTAACCATTACCATATCCGCAGGGTTAAAAGCGGCATAAGTACGCTGTTTTGCTCCAGGGACCTCTGTTGCCAGCATATGAACAACATTGGTTGCAATTTCCAGAGCCTGCTCCCTGGAGGCACCACCTAAATTTTCCTGAAGTTGAGCGAGGTTAATGTTGGCGTAACGATAAAAAACACCCGATGAAAATTCCTGAGTTCCCAGATGTGCAGAACCTTGTTCCTGTAAATCATCTACAGCGGTGAACCAGTCAATATCTGAATCAACCTGATGAGTAGTGATCGCATGCGCAATGGACATTGCACCATCAACTTTTCCCAACTCACTCATCATGCCGCTGGTTGCCATTCTTCCGCTAAGCGCAATATCAACACCCTGCTGTAAATTCACACGGATGGCGGCAATATCTTCCTTAAGAATTTTGAGCAGCTTTTTATCATCCAGATTATCAGCCTCTGCTTTTGCAACCTGCTCACAGAACCAGGCTATTTCTCCCACAACCCAGGGAGTAACCGCATCGGCAGAAATCTTTTCGGCTTCATCAACTGATTTACCGGAGAGCAGAGCTAATGTCTTATCGATGATTTTTTGCTCAAAACGTTCACCAAGTTTTTGCCGAAGAACATCACGTAATTGTGCAAGATGAATTGTTCTGAGACTGGATTCACCAATATTTTGTGCGTAATAATCACTTTTACGCATCGCACGTTTAAGGCTTTGACTTGAAATTCTTACTCGCCTTTTCCCGCCGAAAATAGCGTCTTTCTGCATGTTCATATCGTCGCGGTTCAGACATGAAGGGCTGTGAGAGATCAGGACATGGATATTAATAAAATTAGACATTGAGAGGTTTCCTTACGCATTTTTGTTTGTGGTCAATACAAAATCTTCCAGAAGTTGCTGGCGTTCGCGCTTTCCCCACCAGGTCAACATCCTGGCCATTAATGACCAGTCAAGTACGGGTTCGGCGTGAGCAAGCAATCGACGTAACTGGACCATATCGGCTGTTCTGTCAGCCCGAATCAATTGGAAGATACGGCGCTCGTTAATTCTTCCACTATTGGCTAAAGCTCTTCCCAACGAGATACCTGTTGTTTGCTCCGGTTTTTTATCCTGATGTCGGATGACATTCTTTCCTGCGCTCAGGCAAAACACCATGCGCAAAAGAGCCTGTTGGTGACGCAGTTTTTCCCAACCAAAAGGTTGCACCAACCGATAAAACGCAGGGATATCGCGTAAATCATCAGGTTCTGAAACACGTCTAATTTGCGCACATGCTCCGTTATCCAGCTGTTGCCAGGCTCGATATAAAGCCATTGCATCAATTTCATCAGCCATTTGATGGCCCTCCTTGCGGTTTTAACTCCCGTAAATGTTTGTATAGCGTGGCGCGGGCGAGTGCTAATGTGCTTATTAATTTAGGATGATGTGCATAGGGAGCTACAGATTGATTAAATAGCATTTCACACAATTGATGAAGTTTGTCTCGTAAATCAGCTATTACCTCATCAGCCTGGGAAAAATTAACATTCGCCAATACATCGGGAATTAATAATTCACTCTGTCGATAGAAATGCCTTTCTGCAGTCTCATGAACAGAGACTCCAGCCCCTTTAAAGTCTTTATTTTTAATACCTTCCACAAAAGTATATAACGCCTTGCGTAAGGCTGTTTTATACCCCAAACCAACAGTCACTATTTCGTTTATAACATTGCCGTATTGTTGCCACCCCTGATTAAACATCAGCATATCATGACGTCGTTCAAGAATAGATGCTTGATTATTACGATATCCCCCCATAATCAATTCAAGAGGACTTTGCGGCGCAATATTTCTGAATTGATTCACAACCGCCGCCACGCGATTTCCATTTTCATTTTGAATAATCTTATCTACCACAACTCGGCTGATTTGCGTCCATGATGGTGCGGAGGTGGTGAAAGCAAGAAATTTTTCCTCAACCTCCCCTTTCTTGACTGTTACCAGACAAGGGGAATGCGGATGGGGCCATAGCCCATTAACTGTAAAGGTAAATTTTTCCTTAAGAAAACCTGTATAACGCAAATTGCTTTCCTGTCCACAGCAAGAACATTTACCAATCCCAATGGGATCGCATAATTCAATATGTGCTGGTTGCCAGAATAAGCCACGGACAAACCCAATTGACGAAGCTGGCACAGATTCATTGGGCTTGACAGGCTTAATCCAGGTAGGTTGGTTTTCCGTATTTGATTCATTGGGAAATTGTTTTTGAAGACGAGGTATTGTGAGGACATTGAGTAACACCGTCGAGCGAAGATCGATCCCACATACGAAGGTGGTTATAGGTGTTCCTCCACGTAAACCGCTTTTAAAGCCACCACCAAAACCAGGTGCCTGATTCGCCTGGTTGAATAACGCAATCGCAGTGCATCCACCACATAATGCTTCACCCTGCCCCGGTTGATTGACAAATGCACAATTCGTCGCGCCGCTTACCCCTGCCAATAGTTTTTCCATTGGAGTCACATCATTTGCTTTGACACCTTTGGTCTGCATAAAGGGATGTTCTGCGTGATTAAGGTAGAACATATCTATCCACGGCGCGATGAGTCGTTGAAACTCATCTTCAGTGAGCGGATTCATTATGCGATGTCGAAATTCAACGTCATCTTTTGCCGGGGCGATAATTTGCCCAATGCAAACCAGCAGTGCTAAAGCGGCCAGTTCCATATCGTCACGGGGCAAACTTAACCGCCACTGATCTCTACTGCAGTATAGCGATTGCAGATTTAGGATTTGGACTTTCCCCCCGTTTCGCGGGCGTACAGGGATCCAGTTATCAATAAGCAAATTCATTTGTTCTCCTTCATATGCTCCGACATTTCTCCTGCATTTCTATACGTCGGCACACTTCCGTTATCGGTAAAAACAAAGAAAAAATACGACGTAATTAATTCAATAATCACATTCACTAAATAAATGTATTTGTTGGTTCAATACAATTAATCGATACATATATTAAGATGTGTTTAATTGTTCAAAGACAATAATGCATGCATTTCAAACCTGCAAGTTATTCATCTTTTTATTGAAGAATTTTTTATCAATTATAATCACCATGAATTCAATCACACTTTATATTCTTATTGTGAATATAAAATCTCATATCGGAAAAGAAAAAGAAGATGTACATTGTGCACCTTCCCTACTTAAGTAGGGATAAACCGTTATTGATCTTATTATCGTCATTGATACAAATCATTCCCGAAGCTATTTGGGATTTGCAGGGATGGCTCTGGTCATCCCTTCTTCCCGAGTGTAGATAATAACAATACTGTTACCCTGCCAGATCCATCCATCTTGATTCTGTTTCCCTTCCAACCAAAGTAACCCATCTTCATCGACTACTTCAGAAAAACTACGTTTCCAGGTGGATGGCACATTGACACGATTAAGTGCAAGCGCCTCATACTGCTGTTCATGGCTTAGGTGCTCAAAGACCTGACCATCGAGCAGTTGTTTACCTGAAGACGTTTGTACATAAGGCAATAATGGCAGGCTCATTTCCCCATCCCTCGTTACCGCAAGAATGGTTTCATCGTTATCCTGCAAGCTATATTCTTCAGCCCACTGCAGAACCTTACGAGCCTTGAACCTTTTTTCACACTCGGCGCTTTCAAATTTATCCATGCCATTGCCGACCCATTCTGGCTCATCCATTTCCGCATCATCGTAAATGCTATCCAGCCATTGCCGGTAAGCATCAGGGAAAAATAAGGATGCTCCATTAAGTTCCTCAATATGTTGCTGCGTCCGCCACATGACTCTAACGTTGCTATAAATATGCTCATGTCGTCCGTAACCCTCGCCATCAGGCAGCAAAATGGTGGCAACAGGAATCTCAAAACCAGCGGGACGATATTTGCGATGATGGCGATGTAAACGGCCCAATCGTTGGAAAAGCAAATCTGCGGGACAATGCTGGGTAATTAACCAATCAAAATCAACGTCGAGCGATTGTTCCACGACTTGCGTGGCGACAAGTATTCGTCCAACATTTCGCTCCCCATTTTTTCCGAAATCGCTAATAACACGATTCTCTTTTTCTCGACGATCGTTCAGCGTAAAGCGTGCATGAAACAAATCTATATCTACTTGCGTGTTATTTAGCTCCTTTAGCCGTTGGTAGCATACTTGTGCAACGTCAACCAAATTGCAAATAAGACAGACTTGTGCACCCGCGTTTGCCGCTGCGATCATTCGCTCTAACATCGTAAGGTCAGGTAACATGTCAGCTAAATAAATAGGTTCTAGCTGAATTGAAAAGCGGGGCGGGAGTTGTTCTGGATGAGCTAACAGATCAAAACGTTGCGCACCATTCACACCTCGCCAGTTAATGAGTGGATATGCGGAGTTATTTTCCTCTGGATCTGTATGCAGACCATAAGTATCCAGAAGTTTCTGTTTTTGTTTCATTGGTAGAGTTGCGGAAAGAAGAATAACACCCCCCCCCACATCAGCCTGAGCCTTGAGCACAGCCTCCAGCAAGCCGTTCATATACGTGTCGTAAGCATGAACTTCATCAACAATTAAAACACTTCGACCAATTCCCAAACCACGGATAAAGCGGTGTTTAACTGGCAATACCGATATCAACACCTGATCAATCGTGCAAACGCCTATTTGCCCAAGAAACACTTTCTTATTGCTTTGTGACAACCATTGGCAACACTGAACCCACGCTTCTTCTTGCCCCTGCTCAGTAAATGCGCGTGATTTTATTGATTGAAAAAGGTGGTTAAAACGTGAATTACCATGAGCAAGAATAAGATTTGGGGAGGTAAATAAACGGCTCGCGTTCGCTTCAATTCTGCTGAGCATTGCATTTGCAGTAGCTTGTGTAGGGAGGGCAAAAATAACACTATCCGCAAGTTGTTGGTCAATAAGTTTCCAGGCATAGGCCAGCGCTGTTTCGGTTTTACCTGATCCCGTAGGTGCCTCAATCACCGTCAGCCCGGGAGCTGTAGGAAGAGCATCAACCAACACCTGTAATTGTCTTGGTTGATAGCCATTGTCCAGTAAGGCATGTACGCCGTCATAACTACGCTTATTTGATACAAGGCCACTCAACTCCAGTACCCGACACGCATCCTGTTGTCTATCCTGAAAATATTTTCTTAGCGCTTGTATGCCTGAAGGTGCATCTTCTTTGAATAGAAAGGTATCCGTTGTGGTCCAGGAACCTAACCAGTCAGCAAGCGAGCAAAAACCTGCTAACAATGATGAACAATCAGGTGGTATATCGTTTATAGATAACCCGGCTGGTGTTAAAAATAATGCTTCCAGTACAGATATCCACTCCTCACGAGCCTGTTTATCTTGCGCAGCATAAGATGCCAGAGAAGCTGGCATTTCCCAACGCGACTTATCTTGATCCTGGGAATGTAATATAAAACCATGATGTCCTGTAACGGCCTCTACCCAAGGAAACCAGGACTCATAAGGATGAGGAGCGGCATCAAAAAAACTGAAAAAATCCCCGGGAGATTGCTCTGAAAGTGAATCCTGGTTAAACCAATACAGACCGGCTGCACCATGATTAAATTTACGGCACATTTGTGTTGATGGACCATTAAGTGATGGCGTTGCAGGATTTAATTTCAGCCAACTTTCTGCTGATTTATATTGGAATCGTATATCAAACTTTCCGATATCATGAAGGGCAATGAAAAATAACAGCCAGGCTTTCACCTTCTGTTTTGATAGCATTTCATTTCGGCAAAAAGCATTTTGTAGTACGACTGATTGATCCCACCAGCAATCTGCAACAGCTGCAACATCCAGGCAATGATAAATCAACAGATGAATATCATTTCCTTTCGTCAGGCTTTTTGAGGATTTCCCCCAGTAATGACATATATATTTAAAAGGTTCCATTAATAGCCTCCCTGTTTTTTAGTATTATCGATGATATCAGTGGACTATTTTTCGATGCTGCTCATAAATATCGAATTACAGTGATCTACACATGTCTTGCCTCCCTGCAAAGAAGAGACTAACATCCGAATTGCTACGTTCGAACGCGAGCCTCAGGTTGATAGAAATATCGCCTGGGGCTTTTGTCCATCTGGAACCTCGCGAATGCTTAACGCCAGACAGCCTCAAGCACCCGACGCCATTCTATAACTGTTGATTTCCCCTGCTATATTCACGTTTAAATGCCGGAATGCTGCTCGCAAAAATTAAAACACCCCCATCATTTCTGACAGAGGCGTTTATTTTATCCGGCAATATTTACCCTTCGTGCAGCCCACATTCCCTTTTTAAGCCAAAGAAACGCGTTTCTTCTTCCGCCATACCAGGTTCCCATTTACGGGTTGTATGGGTATCACCAACCGATAAATATCCTTCGTCCCATAATGGGTGATATTTCAGGCCATGTTTTTGCAGATACTGATAAATAGTTCGGTTATCCCAGTCGATAATCGGCAGCACTTTAAATACACCACGCTGAATTGCCAGCACCGGTAAATTAGCGCGGCTGCCGGATTGTTCACGGCGCAGGCCAGCAAACCACGTTTGCGCGTTCAGTTCTTTCAGCGCCCGGTTCATCGGTTCGACTTTGTTGATATCGTTGTACTTTTCAATGCCTTCAACGCCCTGTTCCCACAGTTTGCCGTAGCGTGCTTCCTGCCAGGCGGCGCTTTCGGTAGCGCGGTACACTTTCAGGTTGAGCTTGAGTTTGTCCGTTAACTCGTCAATAAAGCGGTAGGTCTCCGGGAACAGATAACCGGTATCGGTGAGGATCACCGGAATATCCGGGCGAATCTGATTCACCAGATGCAGGCTAACCGCCGCCTGGATACCGAAGCTGGAAGAAAGCACATATTCACCGGGCAGATTATCCAGCGCCCAGGCAACGCGGCCTTCAGCATCCAGTTTTTCAAGCTCGGCGTTAGTTTCCGCCAGCGCCAGAATGCGATCTACCTTCGGCAGTTCGTTCAGGGCATTTAGATCGAGTTTGGACATAATTACCTCTGCACTTTTTCCCTCACCCTCTCCCAGAGAGAGAGGGAATGGTCAGGAGATGCGTTAATCCCACAAATCGCGCGCCGGGTCGAGCACCGGGCGAATGATGCCCGCACGCACCGTAAAGTCACCGAAGCCTTCACCCGCTTCACGTTCTTTCGCCCAGCGCCCTATCAGTTCATCAAGCGTCGCCAGGATTTCCGGCTCGGTGATGTTTTCTTTATGCATCCGTGGGATACGTGTCCCAATGCGGTTGCCACCAAGATGCAGGTTGTAGCGCCCAGGCGCTTTACCCACCAGGCCAACTTCCGCCAGCATCGCGCGACCACAACCGTTCGGGCAGCCTGTTACACGCATCACGATGTGCTCATCGCTGACACCATGTTTCGCCATTAAATTATCGATGTTATCGATAAACGACGGCAGGAAACGCTCCGCTTCCGCCATCGCCAGCGGGCAAGTCGGGAATGACACGCAGGCCATTGAGTTTTCGCGCTGCGGCGTGACGGCATTCATCAATCCGCTCTCTTTGGCGATCTTCTCAATCTTCGCTTTCTCGCTTTCCGGTACACCGGCGATGATCAGATTCTGGTTCGCCGTAATGCGGAAATCACCTTTGTGGATCTTCGCGATCTCCAGCAGGCCGGTTTTCAGCGGACGCCCCGGATAATCAAGAATTCGGCCATTTTCGATAAACAGCGTCAGGTGCCATTTGTCGTCGATCCCTTTTACCCAGCCGATACGATCGCCGCGCCCGGTAAATTCATATGGACGGATCGGTTCGAACTTGATCCCCGCGCGACGTTCCACTTCTGCTTTAAACGTCTCGACCCCCACGCGCTCCAGCGTGTATTTGGTTTTGGCGTTTTTACGGTCAGTACGATTACCCCAGTCACGCTGAGTGGTAACGACCGCTTCCGCCACCGCCAGCGTATGCTCCAGTGGCAGATAGCCAAACTCGCTCGCCGTGCGGGCGTAGGTTTTCTTGTTGCCGTGTTCGATAGAAAGCCCACCGCCCACCAGCAGGTTGAAGCCCACCAGCTTGCCGTTTTCCGCGATCGCCACAAAGTTCATGTCGTTGGCGTGCAGATCGATATCGTTCTGCGGCGGGATCACTACCGTGGTTTTGAATTTACGCGGCAGATAGGTCTGACCGAGGATCGGTTCTTCGTCAGTGGTGGCGACTTTTTCCTGATCGAGCCAGATCTCCGCATAGGCACGGGTTCGCGGCAGCAGATGTTCAGAGATTTTCTTCGCCCATTCATAGGCTTCCGCGTGCAGCTGCGACTCGTAAGGGTTCGAGGTGCAGAGTACGTTACGGTTCATGTCGTTGGCGGTCGCCAGCGCATCAAGACCGACCGAATGCAGCATCTGGTGCACCGGTTTGACGTTCTTTTTCAGAATGCCGTGGAACTGGAACGTCTGGCGGTTGGTCAGGCGAATGCTGCCATAAATGGTGTTTTCACCGGCGAATTTATCAATTGCCTGCCACTGTTTAGTGGTGATCACCCCACCCGGAAGACGGCAGCGCAGCAGCATCGCATGACGCGGTTCCAGCTTCTGTTCAGCACGTTCGGCGCGGATATCGCGGTCATCCTGCTGATACATACCGTGGAAACGGATCAGCAGGAAGTTGTCGCCCTTAAAACCGCCGGTCAGACCGTCGTTTAAATCTTCCGCAATGGTCCCGCGCAGGTAGTTGCTCTCAAGCTTCATGCGCTCGGCGTCTGTCAGTTTTCCTTCGACCACTAAAGGCCCTGGATGTTTTTCGTTCATTAGTAGACATCTCGCTGATAACGGCGCTCTACGCGCAGCTCACTTAAAAATTCATCCGCCGCTTCGGTGTCCATGCCACCAAATTCGGCAATCACTTCCAGAAGTGCCTGTTCAACGTCTTTCGCCATGCGATTAGCGTCGCCGCAGACATAAATGTGGGCACCGTCATTGATCCAGCGCCACAGCTCTGCGCCCTGTTCGCGCAGTTTGTCTTGTACGTAAACTTTTTCTTTTTGATCGCGCGACCAGGCAAGATCGATACGTGTCAGCACGCCCTCTTTGACGTAGCGCTGCCACTCCACCTGGTAGAGGAAATCTTCCGTAAAGTGCGGATTGCCAAAGAACAGCCAGTTTTTGCCCGGCGCTTCGTCAGCAGCACGTTGCTGCATAAAGGCGCGGAACGGCGCAATACCGGTGCCCGGACCAATCATAATCACCGGGGTTTCCGGGTTAGCGGGCAGGCGGAAGTTATCGTTATGTTCGATAAAGACGCGGACTTCGCCCTCTTCTTCCACACGGTCCGCGAGGAAGCTGGAGGCACCGCCAGCACGGGCGCGGCCTTCAATGTCATAACGCACCACACCAACGGTGACGTGTACTTCGTTCTCGACTTCCGCCTGCGAGGAGGCGATGGAGTACAGGCGCGGCGTCAGCGGGCGCAGCAAGTTAATCAGGGCTTCAGCGTCAAGCTGTGCCGGAGAAAAACGCACCATGTCGACAATCGGCGTCGTCGCGGCGTAATGCTGTAACTTCGATTTATCGCCCACCAGCGGCAGCAGCGTTTCACTGCGGGTTAGCGTGGCGTAGTTCTCAACGATGTTGGCGGTGTTGACGGTGAGTTCAAAATGCCACTGTAGCGCCTCATTCAGCGGCAGGGTTTTGCCCTCAACGGTGACAGGTTCATCACCTTTCAGCCACAGCAGTTCGACAAGTTCTTTCACCAGTGCCGGATCGTTCTGATACCAGACGCCCAGCGCGTCACCCGGCTGATAACGCAGGCCAGAGTCACCTAAGTCAATTTCGATATGGCGAACGTCTTTTTCAGAGTTACGCCCGGTAATTTTCTGGTTAACCGAAAGGCTCGCCACCAGCGGCGCGTCTTTGCTGTACGGGCTGGTGTGGATTTCATTTACCGCGCCAGTAGCGACGGATTGTGAAGGTGCTGCGACAGGCGCGCGCGATTTAAGAACATCGACCACGCGGGCGCGCCACTCGCTGGCAGCAGCCTGGTATTCAACGTCGGCATCGACACGGTCGAGCAGGCGTTCACCGCCCAGTTCCGCCAGCTTGCTATCGAAATCTTTCCCGGACTGGCAGAAAAATTCATAAGAGCTATCGCCGAGACTAAACACGGCAAACGCGGTGTTTTCCAGCTTCGGCGCTTTTTTGGAGAACAGGAACTTATGCAGCGCGACGGCCTCTTCCGGCGGTTCCCCTTCACCTTGCGTTGACGTCACCACGATGAGCAGTTTTTCGCTGGCGATTTGTTTGAATTTATAGTCGCCCGCGTTCACCAGCTTAACGTTCAGTTTTGCCGCTAATAAATCATCGCGTAATGTTTCAGCAACCCGGCGCGCATTGCCGGTTTGCGAAGCGGAGATAATAGTTATACCCGGCATTTCTGCGGCGGGCGCTGGCGTCGCTGTAAGCGCAGCAGGCTGCTGGTTGAGCACGCCCCAGAAATAGCCAGAAACCCAGGCAAGCTGGGTGGGAGTTAAATCGGTCGTGGCCGCCTGAAGGCGTGCCAGTTGCTCCGGGTTCAACGGAAGCAACGCGGAAGGTGGGACCTGTGTCGTCATGCGTCGTTATGTTCCAGTAAGCAAAGCTGTTTCTGCGCCCTGTCAGCGCCCATAAAACAGAAGAGAAGGTAAGGTTAACGGGATGAACGGTGTGGATTAAAGACGGGATAGCGATAACTAATAACCAAATCGACTAACCTGTTTTAGCAATAGTCTTTAACAACAAAATAGATTACTCAACCCAATGAAAAACAAATGAATTTATCCAATCATTAAGATAAATCAGCGATTTTGCGCAACAAAGTCGTTTTAGATAATGCGAAAAAACAGCCTTTCCGGTACTCTACGGCGGTTTTATCGTCCTGTAGAGAAATTATGATGTCCACCACGTTATTTAAAGATTTCACCTTCGAAGCCGCTCACCGCTTACCACACGTCCCGGAAGGGCATAAATGTGGTCGCCTGCACGGGCATTCCTTTATGGTGCGACTGGAAATTACCGGGGAAGTCGATCCGCATACGGGCTGGATTATCGATTTCGCTGAACTGAAAGCAGCGTTTAAGCCAACTTATGAGCGCCTCGATCACCATTATCTCAATGATATTCCAGGTCTGGAAAACCCAACCAGCGAAGTTTTAGCAAAATGGATTTGGGATCAGGTTAAACCCGTTGTGCCGCTGTTAAGTGCGGTGATGGTAAAAGAAACCTGCACCGCAGGTTGTATCTATCGCGGCGAATGATAAGAGTGTGTCGGCGGTCAATTTCCCTTAAGTAACGCTATGTTAGGGTGTTGTGTTCTGGATATCTGGGGCATGGCATGGAAGACGACTGCGACATTATTATCAGCGAGGGTTTGACTGAATTTAACCAACTTGTGATGCAAGTTGAACGGGAGAGTGTGAATTCGCTCGAGACCTACTCAAATGCGTAATCGGGGAAGGCCGGGCGGAAAAATGCCCGGTTTACATTTACAGGAGAACGTATTTAATGAAATTAGGTATTATCGAGAATAAAAGTAAAAGCATGATATTAACTTATTGTTTTAATCTAATATTTACAATATAAAAAATTACGTTTTCCAACCATAAAGATAATATTTATTAATTACCTACAGGATAACCGAGTTCTTTTAGCTCTTGTCTGTATTTTATCCTAATTTTCTGAAATCGTAATACTCCCTCTTGAAAATCAACAAGTTCATGGCCTGTTGAGTACAGATAATCTTTATAACTCACCAATTCATATATTTCATGTTGCAACTCTTCATTCTGAGAGTTGTAAACCATTTCAGATAATTTTGATAAAAATGCAATATTTTGACTCACGCCGTTCAGGAGGCATTCTTTTTCCATTAACGTAGACATTAAATTTCCTCTTAAATTGGAATTTTTACGTTTGATAATATTAGGTTGGTATCGTCGATATTATCGGATTATTCGTGTTGGAGCTGGGAACTCAGCGCTGCACTTAAAGTATATGTATCTGAAGCCGGTTTATCCTCACTGGCGCGGGGAACTCTTGAGACATCGCAACGTTAACAATCTCGCCAACGGTTTATCCCCGCTGGCGTGGGGAACTCCCGCAGCCGTCGAAATTGACGTTATGAAATTTCGGTTTATCCCCGCTGGCGCGGGGAACTCGACCAGTCGGACGCCCTGCCCGTATCCAAGGCCGGTTTATCCCCGCTGGCGCGGGGAACTCCGAGCAGTACACGGAACTCAAAAATGCGCCGTCGGTTTATCCCCGCTGGCGCGGGGAACTCGCAACATCCAGTTCATGCCCCAATTTTTCAGCCGGTTTATCCCCGCTGGCGCGGGGAACTCTTACGCGCCTCAACAATCCAGGCTGGCTCACTCGGTTTATCCCCGCTGGCGCGGGGAACTCCCCCGTCAGTCAGGGTTGTAGATCCGCGCCAACGGTTTATCCCCGCTGGCGCGGGGAACTCGTTTTAGCGCCAGGCAAAATACCAAAATACCCCGGTTTATCCCCGCTGGCGCGGGGAACTCTGCCGTTGAATTGCCTGATGGGTTTTTTGTAGCGGTTTATCCCCGCTGGCGCGGGGAACTCAAGAAGTTAGTTCAGGAATCCGGTGCGGCGGGCGGTTTATCCCCGCTGGCGCGGGGAACTCCATAACGTTCTGCGCCGAGTTCCACTTTGCAACGGTTTATCCCCGCTGGCGCGGGGAACTCATCGCTCAGCAGTTCGTTAGACACCCGGATCACGGTTTATCCCCGCTGGCGCGGGGAACTCATGATGATGCTGAAATCGCCAACAGGTAGGACCGGTTTATCCCCGCTGGCGCGGGGAACTCATTGTGCAACGCTGTGTCATGATCATTTATTCCGGTTTATCCCCGCTGGCGCGGGGAACTCGACGGAGGCGCAGGGGGTGCCGGTTTCGAAAACGGTTTATCCCCGCTGGCGCGGGGAACTCTCTAAACATAACCTATTATTAATTAATGATTTTTTAAGCCAGTCACAATCTACCAACTTTACAGGATCACACAAACAACACATCCATTATGTTAAAGAACACTTAATCCATTGATTAAAAAAGTAAATATTTAAAATAACTCTATACCCACTAAAATCTACCAAACTTTACCGCAATAATTTTCACTCCAACGAAAAATTAACGCCAGAGAATTTGTAGAGAATGATAATGATTAGTCCAGGATGGGCAAAATGGAGTTTTTTCAGAGGCGACAAAGAATATAAATGAGTGGAAGTCTTTACAGGTTCCACCCATTTATAACGCTTATAAATGTTTAATCAGGCAATATTTAAATATTTATGTGTTTGCATCGATAAACGCCAGTTACGCGCAATACAGGTTTCAATGCACAAACGTGTGGCATCGTCCTTCTGGCTAATTGGCTGCAGTGCAATGACTCGTGGTTTATCATCGGTCAGCGTTGCCAGTAGTTCATCCAGTGCTTCAATATCACGTACGCGTCCCACTGGATGCTTGATTTCGTTGGCTCGTTCCAGTGCCTGTGACAACACTTCATAGCCGCCGCGCATGTTCAGCTTTGGCGATACGGTAACCCAGGTATTCGGCGTGCAGCGTACTTCATGAGTACCGCTGGTTTCGATCTGGCAGCTAAAACCGTTCTTTTCGAGCAGGTCAGTCAGTGGCAGCAAATCATGAATGCAAGGCTCACCACCCGTAATCACCACATGCCGCGCGGTGTATCCCTGACGACCAATGACAGCCAGCAAATCTTCACTGCTCGCCGCCCCCCACTTATCACTCTCTTTGGTCTTCGCCAGAATGCTGAAAAGGGAGACTTCCCGATCCTCAAGCTTTTCCCAGGTGTGTTTGGTGTCGCACCAGGCACAGCCGACCGGGCATCCCTGTAAACGAATAAAAATGGCGGGGACGCCGGTAAAGTAACCCTCACCTTGCAGGGTCTGGAACATCTCGTTAATCGGGTACTGCATAGCATTCTCTGTGAAGTGGATAATTGTTAATTATTGCAGATCCTGCCACAACAATCATGTCTTATTAACATTCTGTTACAGGCAGGTTTAAGGCAAAAAGTGGATTAGATCATAAAGAATAAAATGAAGTGGCGTATTATGTTTTAAGGAATTAATTAAAAGGAATTTAACCATGCTCAGAATATTCATCGTAATTATATTTATTTTCAATTTATCAGGCTGTGGATATAACGATATTCAAACCTATGATGAGCAGGTTAACGCTTCCTGGTCTGAGGTATTAAATCAATATCAACGTCGCGCCGATCTTATTCCTAATCTTGTCGCCAGTATTAAAGGTTATTCCAGCCATGAACAAGAGGTACTGGAAGCCGTAACATTGGCACGTAGTCAGGCTAATCGCGCCAGTAGTGCTCTTCAGCAAACTCCGGGAGATGAACAAAAATTACAAACCTGGCAACAAGCTCAGGCGCAGGTGTCTCGCACTCTCGGTCAGTTAACGATATTTAGTGAACGTTACCCTGAGCTAAAGGCCCAGGAACTCTATCAAAATTTGATGGTACAGCTCGAAGGAAGTGAAAATCGAATTGCCGTTGCGCGAGGAAGATATATTAAAGCCATCGAACAATATAATGTCACTATCCGCAAATTCCCCGCAGTGTTAACCGCAAAAGTCATGGATTACACACCGAAGAAAAATTATTTGCCGGATGATGTCGCCGCTGTGAGTAAAACCCCAACAATAGATTTTAGCCAGAATACTAATGCTCATTAAGCGAGGAAGTCCTGTGCGAAATTTTATCTTCCTTATGGCTTTCTTTTGTTCATCTGTGTTTGCCATACAAATTCCAGTGCCTGAATCACCCAGGTATGTGAATGACTTAACCGGTAAATTGACGAACGATGAAGTAAATACTTTGACCAATCAGATTAAAGAGCTGACGCAAAAAAGCCACGCACAACTGGTCGTGTTAGTGGTTGAAACAACGGGCGATGAAACCATCGAGCAGTACGCTACGCGGGTATTCGATAGCTGGAAACCGGGTGATAAAGACCGCGATGATGGCGTTCTACTGTTAGTCGCCTGGCAGGATCAGGCCGTGCGTATTGAAATCGGTTACGGACTGGAAGGCGTTATTACGGATGCGCAGTCCGGGAAAATTATTCGCAACAGTATTATTCCGGCATTTAAAAATGGCGACCTGGCTGGCGGCTTGCAAAAGGGAATAAGCGATATTGATAATCGTCTGACGGGGAATAATTTAGCAACGATAACACCGACCGTTCACCCTTTGCCCTTTAACGGTTGGTGGGCTTTGTTAGTCTGGGCAATAGTACTGACCTTTATTTCTGCCAGAGGATATTTCAAAACGCTGGGACTAATTTGCTTCACAGCTATTGTACTGGCCTTTGTTTTACCTATAGCAGGTTTCAGCGGAAGCTGGGGAGTACTCGCAACATTACTCTGCTTCGCCACACCGTTCCTGGCTGTCGCCATCGCTTTTACCCCCTTCGGCAAAAAGGTTCGGGATTCGATGCGCAGTGCCAACCGACCGTCACATTACGAAAGAAGTAACTCGGCCTCCAGGCGTTCTTCATCATCGTCGTCATCTTCCTCTTCATCCTCTTTTGACAATGATAATTTCAGCGGCGGCGGCGGTTCATCTGGCGGCGGTGGCGCCTCCGGGCGCTGGTAACAAAAGGAATTGAAATGCGTATTTTTCTCTTACTTCTGATGCTATATGGTTTCCAGGCATTCGCTGAACAATTGCCTTCAGTAACTGACTTAACCGGGACATTAACGACAGAAGAACAAACTGCTTTAAATCAACAATTACAGACTCTCGAGCAGCAAAACCACTTTCAGGTTGCCGTGTTGGTAACGCCGACCACTGGGGGTAAAGACATTAAACTTGCAGCCTCGCAAAGCTACGGGTTATATCACTGGAAACCTGTTGGAGAGAAGCGGTACGGCGAAGGTATCTTAATTCTCGTCGTTTGGCCGGAAGGGCTGGCGTCAATGAAGATTGGGCATGGATTGGAAGAGATGCTGCCACCGGAACAAGCTGCGCAAATTGTTCATTACCATATGCAACCGGAATTCAAAAAAAATAATCTCTTCTCCGGGTTAACGCAGGGAATTGAAGGCATCGCACAGTTTACCTATATAAAAGCGAATCTTAGCCCTTTGGATGCTTTAGCCAATCATCTGTTTGCTAATCCGCAACGCTCTCTGCCATGTCTTGCCTGGACACTGCTGATAATCGTTGCCATCGTTGTCCTCTGGCGATTTACCACCCATCCAGGGCCTGGCATATGGATGATATCGATGATTACCCCTATGGTCTGGTTTTTCTGCTTTCAGGATGATGTCATCATTCGGCGGGTATCGGTCGTTTGTTTTAGTTTATTTTTCGCAGCAACCTGCTGGCAGCGTCTCGCGGTAATTTTTCATATGTGTCGCGTATTTCCTATGATGCTGGCCCCAAAAAATAAAAACGCTAAAGTGAAAAAACAAAAGACGACTCAGCAGGTTTCTCAATCCGAACGAAACTCATTGTTTGTCGTGCTGCTGATAATTGTTGTGGGATGGTGCCTGGTGTTCGCCAGTAATAAAGATATAGCATTCATCTCAACAATTATTGGGCTAATTGATCATTTTATCGGTCCAATAACCATTGCTGGCATCGTTCTGCTGATCATTGTGGCCAAATTTACTGGCAATCTTAAACTGGGATCAGGACATAAAAGCAACAGGAAAACGGGGAATCGTAATGCTCATTCTCGCTCTTCGTCGAAAAATTCTTTCCGCGGTGGCGGCGGTTCTTCAGGAGGCGGCGGTTCATCCGACCGTTGGTGATCGTTATGCGTATAATCCTTTTTCTACTCACTTTATGGTGCCTTCCTGTGCTTGCCCAGCAAATTGCTGTGCCGGAGCTGCGCCAACAGGTGACCGATATTACTGGTACCTTAAGCACGTCTGAACAACAATCACTAACACAACAGCTGCAGGATATTACACAAAAAACACGGGCACAGGTCGCTGTATTAATAGTGCCATCCACCGGAGACGATTCTATTGAACAATATGCTACAAGGGTTTTTGACAATTGGCGTTTAGGAGATGCCAAACGCAATGATGGGATACTGATCGTTGTTGCCTGGTCGGATCGAACTGTCCGCATTCAGGTAGGTTATGGGCTGGAAGAAAAGGTAACCGATGCTCTGGCTGGCAATATCATCCGTAGCATCATGATACCCGCCTTTAAAAAACAAAAATTAGCTAAGGGATTAGAGTTAGCTATAATCGCTTTGAATAACCAACTCACTTCACAACACCAATATTCGTCTAATCCTTCAGAAAGTGAATCAGCGTCTTCCAGTGATCATTACTACTTTGCTATTTTTTGGGTATTTGCAGTGATGTTCTTCCCTTTCTGGTTTTTTCATCAAGGCAATAATTTTTGTCGGGCATTTAAAAGCAGTGTTTGTATTTCAACAGTCTATCTTATAGATTTATTCCTGTTCTCCGATAAAACTTTTTCCATTGCTGTATTTTCCTTCTTTTTTGCTTTCACCATCATTATGGTCTTTACCTGGTTATGTGTCCCACAGAAAAAAGCATCAGGTAGAAGTTATCATTCAGACAGCGGCGGTTCTGGTGGCGGCTCAAGTGGCGGCGGATTTAGCGGAGGTGGCGGTTCTTCTGGCGGTGGCGGCGCGTCTGGCCGCTGGTAACTCAGCCATAAAAAATGCCAGCCCGAAGGCTGTAATGCCGATCAGTTAAGGATCAGTTGACCGATCCAGTGGCTGTGTAAGAATCCGGAAACGCTCACTCGTTTCCGGATTTTTTTATGCACATTGGACAGGCTCTTGATCTGGTATCCCGTTATGATTCTCTGCGTAACCCACTGACTTCTCTGGGGGATTACCTCGACCCCGAACTCATCTCTCGTTGCCTTGCCGAATCTGGTACTGTAACGCTACGCAAGCGCCGTCTTCCCCTCGAAATGATGGTCTGGTGTATTGTTGGCATGGCGCTTGAGCGTAAAGAACCTCTTCACCAGATTGTGAATCGCCTGGACATCATGCTGCCGGGCAATCGCCCTTTCGTTGCCCCCAGTGCCGTTATTCAGGCCCGCCAGCGCCTGGGAAGTGAGGCTGTCCGCCGCGTGTTCACGAAAACAGCGCAGCTCTGGCATAACGCCACGCCGCATCCGCAATGGTGCGGCCTGACCCTGCTGGCCATCGATGGTGTGTTCTGGCGCACACCGGATACACCAGAGAACGATGCAGCCTTCCCCCGCCAGACACATGCCGGGAACCCGGCGCTCTACCCGCAGGTCAAAATGGTCTGCCAGATGGAACTGACCAGCCATCTGCTGACGGCTGCAGCCTTCGGCACGATGAAGAACAGCGAAAATGAGCTTGCTGAGCAACTTATAGAACAAACCGGCGATAACACTCTGACGTTAATGGATAAAGGTTATTACTCACTGGGACTGTTAAATGCCTGGAGCCTGGCGGGAGAACACCGCCACTGGATGATCCCTCTCAGAAAGGGAGCGCAATATGAAGAGATCAGAAAACTGGGTAAAGGCGATCATCTGGTGAAGCTGAAAACCAGCCCACAGGCACGAAAAAAGTGGCCGGGACTGGGAAATGAGGTGACAGCCCGCCTGCTGACTGTGACGCGCAAAGGAAAGGTCTGCCATCTGCTGACGTCGATGACGGACGCCATGCGCTTCCCCGGAGGAGAAATGGCGGATCTGTACAGTCATCGCTGGGAAATCGAACTGGGATACAGGGAGATAAAACAGACGATGCAACTGAGCAGGCTGACGCTGAGAAGTAAAAAGCCGGAGCTTGTGGAGCAAGAGCTGTGGGGTGTCTTACTGGCTTATAATCTGGTGAGATATCAGATGATTAAAATGGCGGAACATCAGAAAGGTTACTGGCCGAATCAACTGAGTTTCTCAGAATCATGCGGAATGGTGATGAGAATGCTGATGACATTGCAGGGCGCTTCACCGGGACGTATACCGGAGCTGATGCGCGATCTTGCAAGTATGGGACAACTTGTGAAATTACCGACAAGAAGGGAAAGGGCCTTCCCGAGAGTGGTAAAGGAGAGGCCCTGGAAATACCCCACAGCCCCGAAAAAGAGCCAGTCAGTTGCTTAACTGACTGGCATTACAGCCCGAAGGCTGGCATTTTTAAATCAGATAAAGTCAGGCTTATGCCTGGCCTTTGATCTCTTTACGACCGTTGTACGGTGCTTTTTCGCCCAGAGCTTCTTCGATACGAATCAGCTGGTTGTATTTAGCAACACGGTCAGAACGGCTCATAGAACCCGTTTTGATCTGGCCTGCAGCAGTACCAACAGCCAGGTCAGCGATGGTAGCATCTTCAGTTTCACCGGAACGGTGAGAGATTACTGCAGTGTAGCCAGCATCTTTCGCCATTTTGATCGCAGCCAGAGTTTCGGTCAGAGAACCGATCTGGTTGAATTTGATCAGGATGGAGTTAGCGATACCTTTTTCGATACCTTCTTTCAGGATCTTGGTGTTGGTTACGAACAGGTCGTCACCAACCAGCTGGATTTTGTCGCCCAGAACTTTGGTCTGGTATGCGAAACCGTCCCAGTCAGATTCGTCCAGACCGTCTTCGATAGAAACGATCGGGTACTGTTTGGTCAGTTCTTCCAGGAAGTGAGTGAATTCTTCAGAGGTGAATGCTTTGTTGCCTTCGCCAGCCAGAACGTATTTACCGTCTTTGTAGAATTCAGAAGCTGCGCAGTCCATCGCCAGAGTGATGTCTTTGCCCAGTTCATAGCCAGCAGCTTTAACAGCTTCAGCGATAACAGCCAGAGCTTCAGCGTTGGAACCCAGGTTCGGCGCATAGCCACCTTCGTCACCAACAGCAGTATTCATGCCTTTCGCTTTCAGAACTTTTGCCAGGTGATGGAAAACTTCAGAACCCATGCGGATGGCTTCTTTAACAGTTTTCGCGCCAACCGGCTGAATCATGAATTCCTGGATATCAACGTTGTTGTCAGCGTGCTCACCACCGTTGATGATGTTCATCATCGGAACCGGCATGGAGTATTTGCCCGGAGTACCGTTCAGTTCAGCGATGTGCTCGTACAGCGGCATGCCTTTAGCGGCAGCAGCAGCTTTGGCGTTAGCCAGAGATACAGCCAGGATTGCGTTCGCGCCGAATTTGGATTTGTTTTCGGTGCCGTCCAGGTCGATCATGATCTTGTCAATGCCAGCCTGATCTTTAGCGTCTTTGCCAATCAGTGCCTGAGCGATCGGGCCATTCACCGCAGCAACAGCTTTGGTTACGCCTTTACCCAGGAAACGGGATTTGTCGCCATCGCGCAGTTCCAGAGCTTCACGGGAACCAGTAGAAGCACCTGACGGAGCAGCTGCCATACCGACGAAACCACCCTCCAGATGTACTTCGGCTTCAACAGTCGGGTTACCACGGGAGTCGATGATTTCACGACCGATGATTTTTACGATTTTGGACATTAGGTTTTCCTCAAGTCACTAGTTAAACTGAAACTCCAGACAAACAACGCGTACCCTGGGTACGCGTTGCCGTTCTAACTTTTTTACTTACTTCGCCTGACGTTTCTGGAACTCACTGGCGGCTTTCACAAAGCCTGCAAACAGCGGGTGGCCATCACGTGGAGTAGAAGTAAACTCCGGATGGAACTGACAAGCCACGAACCACGGATGATTCGGAACTTCGATGATCTCGACCAACTGATCATCCCCGGAACGGCCCGCAACGCGCAGACCTGCATCTTCAATCTGTTTCAACAGCATGTTGTTGACTTCGTAACGGTGACGATGACGCTCAACAATTGTCGGCGCATTGTACAGCTGGCGAACCAGGCTATCGTCAACCAACTGGCACTGCTGTGCGCCGAGACGCATGGTACCGCCGAGATCGCTCTTCTCGCTACGAACTTCAACGTTGCCGTTTTCATCGCGCCACTCGGTAATCAGCGCCACAACCGGGTACTTACAGTCTGGCACAAATTCCGTAGAGTTGGCGTTCTCCATGTTGGCAACATGGCGAGCGTAATCAATTAACGCCACCTGCATACCCAGGCAAATGCCCAGATAAGGAATATTGTTCTCACGCGCAAAACGCGCGGTCGTAATCATGCCTTCAACGCCACGATAGCCGAAACCGCCAGGTACGAGGATCGCGTCCAGACCTTTAAGGATTTCAACACCGCGCGTTTCAACATCTTGTGAATCGATCAGTTTGATGTTGACGCTGACACGATTCTTCAGCCCACCGTGTTTCAGTGCTTCGATCACGGATTTGTAAGCATCCGGCAGTTCAATGTACTTGCCGACCATACCGATGGTGACTTCACTTACCGGATTCGCTTCTTCGAAGATAACCTGTTCCCATTCGGACAGATTCGCTTCCGGGCAGTTTAAGCTGAATCGTTTACAAATATAATCGTCCAGCCCCTGAGATTTCAACAGGCCCGGAATTTTATAGATGGAATCGACGTCTTTCAGAGAAATAACCGCTTTTTCCGGGACATTACAGAACAATGCAATCTTCGCACGTTCGTTCGCCGGAACGGCGCGATCTGAACGACAAATCAGGATGTCAGGCTGGATACCGATTGAAAGCAGCTCTTTTACGGAGTGCTGAGTCGGTTTGGTTTTGACTTCACCAGACGCTGCCATGTAAGGCACCAGCGTCAGGTGCATAAACAGGGTGTGCTCACGGCCAATTTCAACAGCCATCTGGCGAATCGCTTCGAGGAACGGCAGGGACTCGATATCACCTACAGTACCGCCGATTTCTACCAGTACCACGTCATGACCTTCACCGCCTTCCAGCACGCGCTCTTTGATAGCGTTAGTGATGTGCGGAATAACCTGTACGGTTGCGCCGAGGTAATCACCGCGGCGTTCTTTACGCAGAACGTCAGAGTAGATACGACCCGTGGTGAAGTTGTTGCGGCGGCTCATTTTGGTACGAATGAAACGCTCGTAATGCCCCAGGTCCAGGTCGGTTTCAGCGCCGTCTTCAGTAACGAACACTTCCCCGTGTTGGATTGGGCTCATAGTACCTGGATCGACGTTGATGTACGGATCCAGTTTCATGATGGTCACATTGAGGCCACGGGCTTCAAGAATGGCTGCGAGGGAGGCTGCGGCAATGCCTTTACCCAGAGAGGATACGACCCCGCCGGTCACAAAAATATAGTTCGTTGTCATGCTGAACCTGAGAAGTTAGGTTGAAAAGACGATGGAATAACCAGGACGGGAAAGCAGTATACCCGAACATGACCTGTGCCACAAACTTTCATTATCCCTCCTCTTCGCCAGCGCACCATTGAAATCAGGAGTGAGAAAATAGCCCCTTTGGGGTAAATGTTTTTGACGCAAATCAAGCGCTTGTCATTTAAAAAATGACACAAATCGCGCTTGACCGCGTAATTCCCTTAGAGATCAATTTCCTGCCGTTTTACCTGTTGCCAGACTTCTTCCATTGTTTCGAGGTCAACACCTGTCATTTCCAGTCCACGCGCGGCAACAATACGCTCCACTTCGCGAAAACGACGCTCGAATTTTTCGTTCGCTTTTTGCAATGCGATTTCCGCTTTTGTCCCTAAATGACGAGCCAGATTAACCGTGGCAAACAGCAGGTCACCCATTTCCTCCTCCAGTTTAGCCTGGTCGACAACAGCCTGCCGCGCCTCGTACATCACCTCGTCGATCTCTTCGTAGACCTTATCGACTACCGGGCCGAGCGTCGTCCAGTCAAAGCCAACGTTGGCGCAACGTTTCTGGATTTTTTGCGCACGCATTAAAGCCGGCAAACTACGAGGAATATCGTCCAGCGCCGAATGCTGCGCTTTCTGCGCGCGCTCTTCGGTTTTGATTTCTTCCCAACGGGCGAGCACTTCATTACTGTTTTCGGCAGAACTGCCTGCAAAAACATGCGGATGGCGACGTTCTAGCTTATCGCTAATCGCGGCGCAGATATCATTAAAATCAAAGCGCCCTTCTTCCTGAGCCATTTGCGCGTAAAACACCACCTGGAACAACAGATCGCCGAGTTCACCGCGCAGTTCGTCAAAGTCTTCGCGGGCGATGGCGTCCAGCACTTCGTAGGTTTCTTCAAGGGTGTAAGGTGCAATGGTGGCAAATGTCTGCTCTTTATCCCACGGGCAGCCGTTTTCCGGGTCGCGAAGACGCTGCATAATAGTGAGCAAACGGTCGATTTGATTCATTAGAATGTCCTGAAAATTGCGGGTCTGTCAGGTAGAAACCTGAGACCAGAATAGAAGTGAGTTAGTAACACTACCCAATCAGTACGTTAATTTTGGCTTTAATGAGTTGTAATTCCTCTGGGGCAACCGTTCCTTTCTTCGTTGCTCCTCTTGCCCGCCAGGCGATACTTTTCACCTGATCAGCTAACGCTACGCCATCACGTTCCTGATCGGATAAAACAACTTCGAACGGATATCCTTTTGATTGCGTTGTACAAGGAACACACAGACACATACCTGTTTTGTTGTTGTACATGAACGGACTCAGGACAACAGCCGGACGATGTCCGGCTTGCTCGCTACCTTTTGTCGGGTCAAAATCAACCCAAATCAGATCGCCCATATCGGGTACGTATCGGCTTACCATTACCAGACTTCCTTATCTTTCGGCTCTCCCCAGTCGATATTCTCGTGGAGGTTTTCCGGCGTGATGTCGTTGACCAGTTCAGCAAGCGTAAATACGGGCTCTTTACGCACTGGCTCAATAATTAATTTGCCATCCACCAGGTCAATCTTCACTTCATCATCAATATTCAGATTGAGCGCCTGCATTAACGTAGCCGGGATCCGCACCGCAGGAGAATTTCCCCAACGCTTTACGCTACTGTGGATCATAACCCTTTCCTCAAACCGCTATCATATGTAGATACAGTATATATCAATCTACATTGTAGATACGAGCAAATTTCGGCCTAACTCCCGTGCAACCGACGCGCGTCAATAACATCCGGCACCTGGTTGAGTTTACCCAGCACGCGCCCCAGCACTTGCAGGTTGTAAATCTCAATGGTCATGTCGATGGTCGCCAGTTGCTGTTTGGTGTCGCTACGGCTGGCAACGCCAAGCACGTTCACTTTCTCATTGGCGAGAATGGTCGTGATATCACGTAACAACCCACTACGATCATTAGCCACCACGCGGACCACCAGCGAATATCCGGCGGAGTAGCTCTCGCCCCATACCGCGTCAACAATACGTTCTGGTGCGTGTGAGCGCAGCTCCGCCAGTTGCTCACAGTCTGCACGATGCACTGAAATACCGCGTCCCTGAGTAATGAAGCCGACAATCTCATCTCCAGGAATCGGCTGGCAGCAACGCGCGATGTGGTGCATCAGGTTGCCAACACCTTCTACTACCACTCGACCGTCATCTTTACGTCGGTTTTGTGGGGCATATGTTTTTTGCTGAAGCTGTTTCAGCGCGGCTGCATCTTGTTCTTCAGCACTTGGCTTATTGAACTGGGATTGCAGAAAATTCACCATCTGGTTGAGGCGAATATCTCCCCCGCCTATTGCAGCAAGCAGCTCTTCAAGCTCGTTAAAGTTATAACGCGGCAACAGGTGTTTTTCAGCCTCTTTCAGGCTGATTCCAAGATGTTCCAGCTCGTCGTCAAGGATTTGCCGCCCAGCCAGAATGTTTTTGTCACGGTCCTGTTTACGGAACCAGGCGTGAATTTTCGAACGCCCACGGCTGGTTGTGACGTAACCCAGGTTTGGGTTTAACCAGTCACGGCTGGGGTTCGGCTGTTTCTGGGTGATAATTTCAATCTGGTCGCCCATCTGCAGCTGGTAGGTGAACGGCACAATGCGCCCGCCAATTTTTGCCCCGATGCAACGGTGCCCGACATCGCTATGGATGTGGTAAGCAAAATCAAGTGGTGTTGATCCCGCAGGCAAATCAACGACATCACCTTTCGGCGTAAAGACGTACACCCGGTCGTCAAAGACCTGACTACGTACTTCGTCGAGCATCTCACCGGAGTCTGCCATATCTTCTTGCCAGGCGATCAGTTTACGCAACCATGCAATACGGTCTTCATGCCCGGATCTTGCTCCACTGGACGACGGGCCTTCTTTATATTTCCAGTGTGCCGCCACACCTAGTTCTGCATCTTCATGCATCTGTTTGGTGCGGATCTGGATTTCAACAGTTTTGCCACCCGGCCCCAGAACCACGGTATGAATAGACTGATAACCGTTTGGTTTCGGGTTAGCAACGTAATCATCAAACTCATCCGGCAGGTGGCGATAGTGAGTGTGCACTATCCCCAGTGCGGCATAACAATCCTGTAAACGCTCGGCGACAATACGTACCGCACGCACATCAAACAGCTCATCGAAGGCGAGGTTCTTTTTCTGCATTTTGCGCCAGATACTGTAGATGTGTTTAGGACGGCCATACACCTCAGCTTTAACGCCTTCTGCTTTCATCTCAGCGCGCAGATGACCAACGAACTCTTCGATGTAGTGTTCGCGGTCGAGACGGCGTTCATGCAGCAGTTTGGCAATTCGCTTGTATTCGGTTGGATGGAGGTAACGGAAGCAGTAATCTTCCAGTTCCCATTTCAGTTGCCCGATTCCGAGACGATTGGCCAGCGGTGCGTAGATGTTAGTACACTCTTTTGCCGCCAGTACACGTTCATCTTCCGGCGCGTCTTTCACTTCACGCAGATGGGCAATTCGCTCTGCCAGCTTAATGACCACGCAACGGAAATCATCGACCATTGCCAGCAGCATCCGGCGTACGTTATCTACCTGCTCAGAAGATACCGCATCGGTATGCGTGGCTTTAAGCTGGCGAATGGCAGCCATATCCCGCACACCATGAATCAGATGAACAACAGACTTGCCCATACTTTCACGCAGTACGTCTTCGCTCACGACGTTGGCATCCGCCAAAGGGAACAACAACGCAGCCCGCAACGTGTCAATATCCATACTTAATGTTGAAAGGATTTCCACCATCTCAACACCACGCCACAACAAAAGACTGGCATCCGGGTGCCCTTGTGTTTGTTGCAGGCAATACGCCCAGGTTTCGGCTAAGCGCTCACACGACTGCTGGCTGGAGATACCCAGACTCGCGATCCATTTTTTCGGATCAAATTCACCAGCTTTATTGATATGTGCACTTCTTACCGCAACCATCGTCCTCTCCTTTAGGGACAAAGCCTGTCGTAAACGACAAGCTGCAATTATTACACGCGCTCAAAAAGAACCATCGACTCCAGATGCCCCGTGTGTGGGAACATATCCAGCATCGCCAGTCGCGCAATGGTATATCCTGCATTTATTAACGCTTCGCTATCCCGAGCCAGCGTCGCAGGGTTACAGGATACATAAACAACACGAATTGGTTCCAGCTTTATAATTTGCTGCATTACCCCTGCTGCACCTGCCCGCGCCGGGTCAAGAAGGACTTTATCAAAGCCGTTTTTCGCCCAGGGCTGCTTCGTAACATCGTCTTCAAGATTTTCGTGATAAAACGTGACATTAGCTAAGCCATTTTCACGTGCATTTTCTCGCCCTTTTTCGACCAAAGCAGGAACACCTTCTACACCTACCACACTGGCTGCGCGTGTTGCCAACGCCAGGGTAAAGTTCCCCATTCCACAGAACAGATCCAGCACGCGATCCTGTGGCTGGATATCCAGCCATTCAATGGCTTGTGCAACCATTTTCTGGTTTACGCCGTCATTCACCTGGATGAAATCGCGTGGGCTAAACATCAACCGTAGACCGTTGGAATCATACCAGGGCGTCTCACCGACCAGGGGTTCGAGTATCTCACTATCGGGCGCCAGGAACAGAGAAAGTCTTTCACAATGCGAAAAGCGTTCCAGTTTTTCTCTGTCGGCAGAACTTAGCGGCGCAGTGTGGCGCAAAATCATTAACGTCCCGCTGGTCGCTTGCACCAGCTCGACGTGTCCGAGATGGCGCACTGTCTGCAAACTCATCAGACATGCTCTGACCTTTGGCAGTAATGCTTCAATTTGGGGCACCAGAATAGGGCATTGCTTCACATCGACAATGTCACTGGAGGCAGCCTTGCGAAACCCCATCTGTAATTGTTGCGTTTTGGCCAGATAATTCAGGCTTAACCGCGCACGGCGGCGATATCCCCACGGCGCATCAGCGATAATATCTGCAACATCGTGTTTCATTAATCTCGCCAACGCCGCACTTTTGCTTTGCTGCTGGAGTTCGACGCTGGCATGCTGTTGCTGGCAGCCACCGCAAACGCCAAAATGTGGGCAGCGAGGAACTTCACGCTGGGGACTATCGTTCAAACGACGAACAACTTTAGCCCGGGCAAATTGCCTTTTATCTTCGGTGACAGAGACTTCCGCGCTTTCTTGCGGCAATAAGCCGGGAATAAACAGCGCTTTTCCGTTATGACGAGCGACACCCTGACCAAAAGCGTCGAGGTCGTTGGCTGTAACGGTTATGATCTGACGCGTCGTCACGCGTCGTTTTGCAGAGTAGAATTGCGCCATTGGCGAGACTTTCTCAATTTAACAGTGTGAACTTAATTGTCCCATAACGGAACTCCATGACCAACTACAGCCTGCGCGCACGCATGATGATACTGATCCTGGCACCGACCGTCCTGATTGGTTTGTTGCTAAGTTTATTTTTCGTTGTGCACCGCTATAACGACTTGCAGCGTCAACTGGAAGATGCCGGAGCCAGTATTATCGAGCCTCTTGCGGTATCCACCGAATACGGTATGAATTTGCAAAACCGCGAATCGATAGGCCAGTTGATTAGCGTCCTGCATCGTCGCCATTCTGATATTGTGCGGGCGATTTCGGTTTTTGATGAGAATAACCATCTTTTTGTCACTTCGAATTTTCATCTCGATCCGTCAGCGATGCAACTTTCCAGCGGTGCGCCGTTTCCCCGGCAACTTAGTGTGACGCGCAATGGCGATGTCATGATTCTGCGCACGCCGATTATTTCTGAAAGTTACTCACCAGATGAATCACCCAGTAGCGAAGCCAAAAATAGCCAAAATATGTTGGGCTATGTCGCACTGGAGTTGGATCTCAAATCTGTTCGCTTACAACAATATAAAGAGATTTTTATCTCCAGCGTGATGATGCTGTTTTGTATAGGCATTGCGCTTATTTTTGGCTGGCGTCTGATGCGTGATGTCACCGGCCCCATTCGTAACATGGTCAATACGGTTGACCGCATCCGTCGTGGGCAACTCGATAGTCGTGTTGAAGGCTTTATGCTCGGCGAGCTGGATATGCTGAAAAACGGCATTAACTCGATGGCGATGTCGCTGGCAGCCTACCACGAAGAGATGCAACATAATATTGACCAGGCCACCTCTGATTTGCGCGAAACACTGGAGCAGATGGAGATTCAAAACGTCGAGTTGGATCTGGCAAAAAAACGCGCTCAGGAAGCTGCTCGTATTAAATCGGAGTTCCTCGCCAATATGTCGCATGAGCTGCGTACACCACTCAATGGTGTAATTGGCTTTACTCGCCTGACATTAAAAACGGAACTCACTCCTACACAGCGTGATCACCTGAATACCATCGAACGTTCAGCTAATAATCTGCTCACCATCATTAATGATGTGCTCGACTTTTCAAAACTCGAGGCAGGCAAACTGATTCTGGAAAGTATTCCGTTCCCGCTGCGCAGCACGCTTGATGAAGTTGTAACATTACTGGCGCACTCTTCACACGATAAAGGTCTGGAACTGACTCTTAATATTAAGGGCGATGTACCAGATAACGTGATTGGCGACCCGCTGCGTTTACAACAGATCATCACCAACCTGGTAGGTAATGCGATTAAATTTACTGAGCGCGGTAACATCGATATCCTGGTCGAAAAACGCGCGCTCAGTAACACCAAAGTGCAGATAGAAGTGCAAATCCGCGATACCGGAATTGGTATTCCTGAGCGAGATCAATCACGCCTGTTCCAGGCATTTCGCCAGGCTGATGCCAGTATTTCGCGCCGTCATGGTGGTACCGGGCTGGGGCTGGTTATTACACAAAAATTGGTTAATGAGATGGGCGGCGATATCTCTTTCCATAGCCAGCCAAACCGTGGTTCCACGTTCTGGTTCCACATTAATCTCGATCTGAACCCCAATATTATTATCGAAGGGCCGTCAACTCAGTGCCTCGCCGGTAAGCGCCTGGCCTATGTCGAACCGAACTCTGCAGCTGCGCAATGTACGCTTGATATCCTGAGCGAAACACCGCTGGAAGTGATCTACAGTCCAACCTTCTCGGCATTACCGGAAAGTCATTACGATATTATGTTGCTGGGGATTGCGGTTACTTTCCGTGAGCCTTTGACGCTGCATCATGAACGGCTGGATAAAGCCGTCGCAATGACCGACTTTTTGCTGTTAGCACTGCCGTGTCATGCTCAAGTTAATGCTGAAAAACTCAAACAAGAGGGTGTTGGCGCCTGCTTACTAAAACCGCTGACCTCCACTCGCTTACTACCGGCCCTAAAAGAGTTTGGCAATAAAAATCAAATTCATAGTTTATCTTCCACAGACGAAAACAAACTGGCGATGACCGTTATGGCGGTTGATGATAACCCAGCTAACCTGAAACTTATTGGTGCGTTACTGGAAGATAAAGTGCAACACGTCGAGCTTTGCGACAGTGGGCATCAGGCAGTTGAGCGCGCTAAACAAATGCCGTTCGATTTGATTCTGATGGATATTCAAATGCCCGACATGGATGGTATTCGGGCATGTGAACTTATCCATCAGTTGCCTCATCAGCAGCAAACACCAGTGATCGCCGTTACCGCCCACGCGATGGCCGGGCAGAAAGAAAAGTTACTTGGTGCAGGAATGAGCGATTATCTGGCGAAACCCATCGAAGAAGAGCGCTTGCATAATCTGCTCTTGCGCTATAAGCCTGGAAGCGGAATCTCTTCCCGGGTCGTCACGCCTGATGTAAATGAAGTGATGGTTAATCAAAATACGACCCTCGACTGGCAACTGGCGTTGCGTCAGGCCGCAGGAAAAACGGATCTGGCGCGTGACATGCTGCAAATGCTGCTCGATTTTCTGCCAGAAGTTCGCAACAAAGTTGAAGAACAACTGGTGGGGGAAAACACCGATGGTTTGGTTGATTTGATTCACAAATTACACGGCAGTTGTGGCTATAGCGGTGTACCACGCATGAAAAATCTCTGTCAGTTGATAGAACAGCAGTTGCGTAGCGGTACTAAAGAAGAGGATCTCGAACCTGAGTTCCTGGAATTGCTGGATGAGATGGACAACGTAGCGCGGGAAGCAAAAAAAATTCTCGGGTGATAATCAGATTGCTGACTGAGTGACATGTTATTAGCCGGATGCAGCGCAAACGCTCCATTCGGCTAATAATATATTTTAAATTCAATGAATTAAAATTAATCCAATATCCATTTTTTAATATGGTGCTGAATTAACAGTCTGGCCAATCTTAATTGTCGCGGCAATATTACGCGCGGTCAGGCGCACATTTTCAGCAGCATTTTCCAGTGCATCGTCCAGTGAACACACACTGTAAATCACACTAAACACAGCATCCAGCCCATGCTGGTGAACAACCCCCACATCCGCTGTCAGGCTGCCTGCAATTCCGATCACCGGCTTATGGTAGCGCTTGGCAATCTTCGCCACACCAACAGGTACTTTACCGTGAATGGTTTGACTGTCGATCCGCCCTTCTCCGGTAATCACCAGATCTGCATCGGCCACACACTCATCGAGGTTTAACGCGTCGGTCACAATTTCAATGCCACGGCGTAACTGAGCACCACAAAACGCATATAGCGCCACGCCCATGCCGCCCGCAGCACCACCGCCTGCAAGTTCTGACACTTCAAGCCCCAGATCACTTGCGATGATCTGTGCATAATGGCTAAGTGCATTATCCAGTCGCGCAATCATTTTCGGTGTCGCGCCTTTCTGCGGCCCAAAAATCACTGATGCGCCCTCTTCTCCCGTTAAAGGATTGGTGACGTCACAAGCCACTTCAATACGGCAACTTGCCAACCGGGGATCCAACTGACTGATATCAATTTTTGCCAGCAATTCAAGTGCTGCACCACCTTGCGCAATTTGTTGTCCTTGCGCATCCAGCAGTTTCGCTCCCAGTGCTTGTACCATTCCGGCACCGCCATCATTGGTTGCACTGCCACCAATTCCAATAATGATATGCTCAACACCCGCATCAAGCGCATGGCGAATGAGCTCTCCTGTTCCCCAGGAGGTGGTTATCAGCGGATTACGTTTATTGACGGGCACCAGTTCCAGGCCGCTGGCTGCTGCCATTTCAATAAACGCCGTACGTTCATCACCAGAAAGGCCATAAAATGCCGACACTTGTTGCCCAAGCGGTCCGGTAACATCAACATGAACAATATGACCGCTTGTCGCCTCAACCATCGCCTCGACAGTACCTTCACCACCATCTGCTACTGGCAGTTTTACGTAATCCGCATCAGGCCAGATTTCCCGGAAACCCTGCTCAATGGCGGTCGCCACTGCAAAAGCGTTCAGGCTTTCTTTATATGAATCCGGTGCGATTACGATTTTCATTAGCCGTCCTTATTCATGCCAATTATGTTAATAACACATTCAATTTGTGGGTGAATAATGCCGATTTCCTCGGGAACCGGCATCATGATTAACGCACCATGCATGGACGCTTGTTATCGAACGTCCAGCCTGGGATCAGGTACTGCATTCCCATCGCATCGTCACGCGCACCAAGTCCGTGCTTCTGATACAGCTCGTGGGCTTTCATCACCTGATCCATATCGATTTCTACGCCCAATCCTGGTTTTTGCGGCACTTGAACCAGACCGCCTTTGATCGCAAACGGTTCTTTGGTCAGGCGCTGATTACCTTCCTGCCAGATCCAGTGCGTATCAATAGCAGTAATTTTACCCGGCGCAGCAGCGGCAACGTGGGTAAACATCGCCAGGGAAATATCGAAGTGGTTGTTAGAGTGTGAACCCCAGGTCAGGCCAAATTCATGGCACATTTGCGCCACACGTACTGAACCTTGCATCGTCCAGAAATGCGGGTCCGCCAGCGGGATATCAACGGATTGTAAGGAGAGCGTATGGCCCATCTGCCGCCAGTCGGTGGCGATCATATTGGTTGCGGTCGGCAGGCCAGTCGCGCGACGGAACTCTGCCATCACTTCACGCCCGGAGAAGCCTTGCTCCGCACCGCACGGATCTTCTGCATAAGCCAGTGAACCTTTCAGGTATTTACCGATTTTAATCGCTTCGTTCAGCGACCAGGCACCGTTAGGATCGAGCGTAATACGCGCCTGCGGGAAGCGTTGCGCCAGTGCCACTATAGATTCAGCTTCTTCTTCCCCGGCCAGTACACCGCCCTTCAGTTTGAAATCGTTGAAGCCATATTTTTCATATGCCGCTTCCGCCAGGCGCACCACCGCATCCGGCGTCATCGCTTCTTCGTGACGCAGGCGATACCAGTCGCATGAGTCATCCGGCTGGCTTTGATACGGCAGCGGTGTGGCTTTGCGATTACCGACGAAGAACAGATAACCGAGCATTTCGACTTCGCTACGCTGTTGACCATCGCCCAGCAGCGATGCCACGTTAACCCCCAGATGCTGCCCTAGCAGATCCAGCATTGCCGCTTCTATCCCGGTAACCACATGAATAGTGGTCCGCAAATCAAATGTCTGCAAACCGCGCCCGCCGGCATCACGATCAGCAAAAGTATTACGCACCAGCGTCAGAACGTTTTTGTATTCACCCAGCGTTTTACCCACCACCAGCGGAATCGTATCTTCCAGCGTTTTACGGATTTTCTCGCCGCCGGGTATTTCCCCTACACCGGTGTGACCGGAATTATCTTTGATGATCACAATATTACGCGTGAAGAACGGTGCGTGTGCGCCACTCAGATTCATCAGCATACTGTCATGACCCGCCACCGGGATGACCTGCATTTCAGTAACAACAGGCGTCGTAAATTGAGAACTCATATCTATGTCCTTATTCAAAATCAGTGACGGCCGAAAACGGGGCGTTTACGGTCAAAGGTCCAGCCGGGGATCAGATACTGCATCGGGCCTGCGTCGTTACGCGCACCGCCAGGCAGACGTTTATAGGCTTCATGCGCCTTCTGTACCTGTTCCCAGTCCAGTTCCACGCCCAGGCCGGGCGCATCAGGAACGGCAATTTTTCCGTTTTTAATCTCCAGCGGATTTTTGGTCAGGCGACAACCCCCCTCCTGCCAAATCCAGTGGGTATCTATAGCGGTAGGATTACCCGGTGCCGCCGCGCCCACATGGGTAAACATCGCCAGAGAGATATCGAAGTGATTATTGGAATGGCAGCCCCAGGTCAGCCCCCAGTCGTCGCAAAGCTGCGCCACGCGAACTGCACCGGAAAGCGTCCAGAAATGCGGATCGGCAAGTGGAATATCTACTGCATTGAGCATTACCGCATGGCCCATTTCGCGCCAGTTGGTGGCAATCATGTTGGTCGCGACGGGCAAGCCGGTCGCCCGCCGAAACTCCGCCATCACTTCACGTCCGGAGAAACCCTGTTCTGCGCCGCATGGATCTTCCGCATAGGTCAGCACATCGTTCAGCCCTTTGCACAGAGAAATGGCTTCATCCAGCAGCCATGCACCGTTGGGATCAACGGTAATTCGTGCATCCGGGAAGCGTTTCTTCAATGCACGAACAGTGTCGATTTCTTGCTCGCCAGGTAACACGCCGCCCTTAAGTTTGAAATCTTTAAAACCATAGCGATCCTGTGAAGCTTCTGCCAGACGCACAACGGCTTCGCTGTTCATCGCTTTCTGATGCCGCAACTGATACCACTCATGATTGCCCGGCGTATTTTCCAGATAAGGAAGATCGGTTTTAGTCCGATCACCGATATAAAACAGATAACCGAGGACGATAATAGCATCGCGTTGTTTGCCTGGCCCTAACAGTTCGCAGACTGGAACATTCAGCGCCTTACCTAACAGGTCAAGCAAGGCAGCTTCCAGCGCCGCCACGGCATTAACGCGCAATTCAAAAGTCCAGACGCCTTTGCCGAAGGTATCAAAATCGGCAGCCTGATTACCTTTATGCACCTGCTGGACCAATTTATTCAGTCGCGCGATCTCCTGGCCCAGCACCATCGGAATAGCATCGACCAGTGTCTGATAAATCACCTCTCCGCCCGGTGCTTCACCAATGCCGGTATTCCCGGCGTTATCGGTGAGTACCACAATATTGCGGGTGAAATATGCGTTATGTGCACCACCAATATTAAGCAACATGCTGTCATGTCCGGCGACCGGAATGACTTTCATATCGGTAATAATGGGACTGGATTGTGTTGTCATTTTTTGCCCTGTGACAGGTTTGGATTCGGTATGCTTAATATCATTCTCCGGTGGCTGATAATTCGATATAACCAACAGCACACTACAAAATGAAATATTAATGGCAACGGCATTACTCATCACGTCAGACGTAACAACACCGATAATATTGCCGAATATAGCTTGTGTAATTAGTATAAAAAGCGCATCGATACGACTCACCGTGCAAAAACACAATATTTACCCGGTTAATTTAAGGCATTTGTTGCAAAAGCCCTGGTCAGAGCAACCTACTTCACGAAAATGAGGATAAAAGACATTAGTCACACTTTTGAAAAGAGTACTTTGTAAATGCCAGATACACCACAAATACCAGACACACAACAAAACACTTTAAATTCAATGAATTAAGATAAATTCATTACTCAATTAAGAGCAGTCCAGATAATTTTGCGTTGTCATCAGCCTTAGCCAGCCATAACTCATGACTAATCTTTAAAGATTAAACTTGTTTTAATAAAATATACGCTAAATAATTCAAGGCACTGCACATGTAACTCGTAGCATGACGAATATAACACTTTAATTACATTGTGCGTCTGATCACACGTTTAATTTTTTCTCTTCTTCACCAATAAGTATTATGCAAATGCACATATTCTCATCATGATGCCCCTTCTATACTGGAAACGTCACAGTTAATAATTTTAATTGCGTTATCTGGCAAGTTATTAAAAACGCACCATAGCATTTACACTGACGTCCTATAAAAATGGAGTATATTTCATGGAGAATAATAAACGTAGTGAATTTATTCTCGGTATTTCGATGCTCATCTTCGGGCTGATTTATGGGGTTTATGCGCTACAAATCCCAGGAAGTGAAGGGATAGATTCGCAAACATTTCCAGTCTCTATCGCTGTTATCATCATTCTTTTGGGTGTAATCCAAACGATTAAGGGGTATAGACTTCATCAACAAAACAAAGTTACACAAGAAGAATCGTCAAAAGTTTCTTATCAACGCCTGTTATTAACTGCTGCTTTAATCTTCTGTTGTATCTTTTTCCTGGAATCTTTGGGATTTGTTATCTCCTGTGCCATCTACATTTTCTTGCAGACATTGGTTCTCCTGCCTCGTAAGAAAAAACGTAATTATCCTTTATTTGCGGTTGTCGCATTTGTGGTTTCGTCGTCTATCTTTTTCCTCTTTAGATTTGGATTCGACATTTTGTTACCCGCCGGTGTAATGGGAGCATTACTATGATTAACACTACAAGGATGATAAAAAATGGGTGATTTATTCTTACAAGGTATTTTAACCGTAGGTACACCAACTTATTTATTGTACATTCTGGCTGGCGTAACGGTTGGTATTATCTTTGGTGCAGTACCAGGATTGACAGCCGTAATGGCAATTACACTATTTTTGCCTGTCACCTATGGAATGGAAGCTGCGCTGGGCATATCGTTGCTTGCGGCATTATATATCGGGGCGACATCCGGCGGTCTGATATCAGCAATCTTACTTAAAATACCAGGCACACCATCATCGGTAGCAACATGCTTCGAAGGTCATCCGATGCTGGAAAAAGGCGAAGGGGTAAAAGCGTTAGGGGTCGGTGTTGTTTATTCCTTTATCGGGACATTGTTGGGTGTTGCCACACTGGTATTTATTGCTCCACCATTGGCAGAAATTGCCCTACAGTTTGGCCCACATGAATATTTTTCTATCGCCATTTTTTCCCTTACGCTGATTGCAACACTCTCATCCGGGAATATGATCCGTGGAATCTTTTCCGGTGCAGTGGGAATGGCTTGTGCAACTGTAGGTTTATCCCCGATTGATGCCGTTCCACGTTTTGAATTTGGCATGAGTGAACTCAGCAACGGGTTTGCTGTTCTGACTGTGTTAATTGGTCTTTTTGCTGTCAGTGAGTTATTTAAAGTCGCAGAAACGGCACATATCACTGAAGATGCCCAGGTCGGCAAAATTACCATGCGTAACGTGCGTGGCTTTGGCTTCTCGTTAAAAGAATTTTTCGGGCAAATGCCAAACTGTTTCCGTTCATCCGCCATCGGTATTGGTGTTGGCATTCTTCCGGGAATTGGCTCAGGAACGTCAAACATTCTTGCCTACCTCGTTGCTAAAAAACAATCCAAACACCCTGAGAAGTACGGCACTGGTATTATTGATGGTGTTGTAGCATCAGAGTCAGCAAATAACGCAGGTATTGGTGGAGCACTGGTTCCATTAATGACTCTGGGTATTCCTGGCGATGCAGTTACTGCGATGTTGCTTGGCGGATTTATGTTACACGGCATCACGCCTGGTCCGATGCTTTTTATGACTCAGGGTGCATTGGTTTATACCATTTTCGCAGCATTAATTGTTGCATCATTTGCAATGTTGGTTATTGAGTTTTATGGCTTACGTATTTTTGCTCATTTACTCAATGTTCCAAAGCATATTCTGATGCCTGTTATTCTGGTTCTGTGTATTGTCGGTGCTTTTGGTTTAAATAATCGTATATTTGATATCTGGACAATATTGCTATTTGGCGGCGTAGGCTATTTCTTTGTTAAATATTCTATCGCTCAGGCTCCATTCATCATCGGTTTTATTCTTGGCTCTATGGCCGAAACTAACTTCCGTCGGGCATTACAACTTTCTGACGGTCAAATTTCTGGCTTTGTTACTACACCTATTTCTTGTTTGTTTATCGTCTTGTCAATCGTTTCTATTCTGCTGTGTATTTGGAGTGAATGGAAAAAAGCGAAAGCAAGAAAATAATTGACGCAAAAATTACATTTAAAAAGGAACTTCGCAATGAAAACCAGAACGATCTTAGCCTCTCTCATTACCTGTTCACTCAGTTTTAGTGCTTACGCAGCAACTGACTGGCCGACAAAGCCTGTTGAATTTGTGATCACCGCAAGTGCCGGTGGTGACACCGATATGAACGCTCGTCTGTTGGCAAAATATTTCAAGGAAGTCGCAGGAGTTCCGCTGGTCATTACGAATATGCCCGGTTCTGCAGGCAGTATTGCGACCACTAACGTCAAGAATGCTGCGGCTGATGGCACCAAGGCCGTATTCTGCCATACCGGCCATATGGTCATTAACAAAATGACGGGTATCGTCGACTACAACTATAAAGATTTTGATATTGCCACGATTGCCGGGATGAACAGAACTTATGTTCTGACAGCAAGTAAAAAATCAGGTATTAACTCACTTGACGACTTAATCGCTAAGGCTAAAGCGGAACCTGGCAAGGTAATTTATGGTACTGAATTCGGCGGCTTAACTTACACGCAGGGTTTAAAACTTGAACAAATGGCAGGAATTAAACTCAAAACCGTGGATGCTGGCACCGCGGCTGATCGCGTAATTGGTTTATTAAGTGGTCGTATTGACCTGGGTGTCGTTGCTTATTCTGCGGTTAAGGATTACCAGACTACCGGGAAAATGACCATTCTTGCGCAAGGGGGACCTGAGCGTAATCCATTATTTGGTGATTTCCCGACATTTGTCGAAAAAGGAATTAACTACACCAGTGAATTCCCTTATGTTGTCGCTTTCCCCAAAGGCACCAATCCTGAAATTCTGCAAAAAATGGGGGAAATTATCAAAAAAATCCAGGATAACCCTAAATATCAGGAAGAGTTACGTACTTCACTGCAACAAGAACCTTTCTGGCTTGATCGGGACCAGGCAAATGCTTATCTCGATAAAACTCAGCAAGAGCTCGAACCTTTTAAAGATATGCTGAAATCTGCAAAGAAATAATCTCCCCCACTCTCAATAATTCGCGTCGTAGCACCTGCAACGTGAAGTATGACGAGTATGCCCCGGCGTATAATTGCGCCGGGGTCTCGATTTGAATTAAAGCAGCGTGCCCCACTGCTCCACCCACGGATTGGATTCCGTTTCTGGCTCCGGGTTTTCGCTGGCATCAATTAACAACATTTCACCAACCCGTATTGCACTTTGATCCTGCAGCAGGGCATCGAACATTTTTCCGCCGTTGCAGAAATTGGCATAGCTACTATCACCAAGGGCAATTACGCCGTAACGCAAATCAGGCTGAAAACCAAGTCGGTCTTTAATTCCCTGATAGAGCGGCACAATACTGTCAGGAAGATCACCCTGCCCGGTAGTTGAAGTCACTACCAGAGCAACTTTATTCAGATAAGGTTGCCAGTCAGCTAATTCAGGATCTTCAAATACCTTTACGGTATGACCTTGCGCGGTCAGAATTGCTTCGGCTTCTTCCGCGACTAACAGTGAATTGCCGTACATCGTACCGACAAAAATACCAATTTCCGCCATTGGATTATCTCCCTGGATTAAGAACTTATCTCTTCATCCTGGACTGCTGGCCCACTGAACTCAACCCTTTCATTTTCAGGAAGCAGACCGCGCCAGCCAAATTGTGATAATGCCTGCATCCAGATATCGTCCAGCCCGGCATGAATCGTCAACAGCTCGCCAGTAAAAGGATGCGTCAATGACAACTGACTGGCATGTAGCATTAAGCGCTGGAGGCCAAAATGTTCAGCACCGCTGCGATTCTGGCGTAAATCGCCATGTTTGCTGTCACCAATTATCGGATGACGCAAATGGGCAAGATGTCGGCGAAGCTGATGTTTGCGTCCGGTTTTCGGCTCCAGCTCCACCAGGCCGTAGCGCGTGGTCGGGTAACGTCCGGTCGCTACTGGCATTTCAACCGTCGCCAGACCGCGATACTGCGTCACTGCTGGCTGTGGGCCTTTATCTTCACGGGCATACTTATCGGCGATTTTATCCAGCTCTTCCACCAGCGGATAATCCAGCACTGCTTCTTCCATCAGCCAGCCACGCACAATCGCATGGTAACGTTTCTGGATTTGGTGCTGTTCAAACTGTTGCGCTAACAGCCGCCCGGCCTCGCTGGATAATCCCATCAACAATACTCCAGAAGTTGGACGGTCCAGACGATGAGCAGTAAAAACATGCTGACCTATCTGGTCACGAACGGTTTGCATGACCACCACTTTCTCGTCGCGATCCAGCCAGCTGCGATGAACCAGCCAGCCGGAAGGTTTATTTACCGCAACCAGCCATTCATCCTGGTAGAGTATTTCCAGCATCAGTTGGCATCATCCGCAAATAAGGCATCGAGCTTTTGCAGCTCTGCCAGTAACAGCTCCCGCTGAGGATGATCGTTTTCCAGCGCCATTTCATAGTATGGCGCCACAGCAAACGCATCAGGTAAAGGCTGATGACTATCCAGCAAAGCGTGCATACGTGGGATTAAAACCCACTGGAGCCACTCCAGCGGTTCCATCGTGTCCATAAAGAACGGTTGCGTGCTGGTAAACTGATAGGCTTGCGGTGCCTCAGTTTGCCAGAATTGATGTTCACGCAGCAGCGACTCCAGGACGAGCAACTGCTGGCGCACTTGTTCATGCGTCATCATGAAAACCTCAAGGGAAGAAATCTGCTGCGAAGGATAGCATCTGCCACGAGGAAATAAAAAAAGGGAGCACTGTATAAACAGTGCTCCCGATTCGTTTTGCAGCATTCCAGCTACATTTGTTGCTCCCTGCTCATCCGTGACAACTTTTCCTGTGGTCTTGCGACCTGTTGTTCGTCCTGAACTCGCGCATCCTGCACACACCACCCCGGTGTGATTACTTCATCCTGAAGCATCCTGGCCTTCCTGACCCACTGACCATCCTGTTCAGCTCTCGTTCTCCGTCCTGGAGGTGTCCCTTAACGCATCCTGCGTTTTCCTTTATACTTCGTCCTGAAGTCTTCCTTGTAGCACCGTCCTGGTGTGTCCTTTTGAAGCGCCATCTTCCTGACGTTCACTTCACTGTGCGACTCCTTGTCGACGAAGATAGAATCGGCTTTTTTGCCTCGTCTTACAACCAGCCTATAAGTATTGTCTTAAAGTTATTTTCATATGAAAGTAGTCCTTCGCTAGCTATCTATATGATTTAAATGCATTTAACTGCCGAATTGTTATTACCCCTTCAGTTATTTGCTGCAGATCTCCTACAAGGTGTGTAAGAGATCTCCTACAACGTTCTGGGTATTGTGGATTACAGGAGAGGATTAAGCTGCTTAAGGAATTCCGCAAGAGATGGCGCAAGAACCTGACGATTACGTGTTCCGAGAGTCTCTTTACACACTTCTCCACTTAGATTACACAGGGAAATCACGTCGAGTTCATTCTCCAGCGTCGCGATAAATAGCGTAGGAGAAAGCTTAAGACGTTTCTGTGTTACCAGATGGCCGATAAGATTTTCCTGCACACGTCTGAAATCATCCTCACTCCAGGTTTGCAGCAATGTCAGAGTATGTTCAGCAAACTGCGCATGCATATCCCCGGCAAACTGAGTCGTGTAAAACGTCTGGATTGCCGGTTGCAGAACAATATCAAAAGCGCGCTCAACGGCGGCAAGATTTTGCTCACCCACGAATGGCTGTGGTTGCCAGTACACTGCGTCGCTGGTTGTCGAAATAATGCATGGTGACGGAACACCATAAAGTTCTTCGCTAAGCGGCCAACTATGGTGTTTTTCATGCCATGCATCGCAGTAACGGGTCGTAAAATCTCGTAGGGCTTGCGCGGTCAATTCGTCCACTAATTTCTCTCTTCACATAAGCCAGGATACACTTGTCGCTTAGTGTAACTGGTTTATCACGGTGAAACATGTCTTCTTATGAAAACCATCAGGCGCTTCACAGCCTGACTCTCGGGAAATCAACTGATTACCGGGATACTTATGACGCCAGCCTGTTGCAGGGTGTGCCACGCAGTCTGAATCGCGATCCGCTGGGATTGACCGCAGATAATCTGCCTTTTCATGGCGCAGATATCTGGACGTTATATGAATTGTCATGGCTGAATGCGAAAGGTCTGCCACAAGTTGCGGTCGGGCATGTAGAACTGGATTACACTAGCGTCAATCTTATTGAGTCGAAAAGCTTTAAGTTGTATCTCAACAGCTTTAACCAGACGCGCTTTGACAGTTGGGAGGATGTTCGTCAGACGCTGGAGCGTGATCTACGTGCCTGCGCCCAGGGGGAAGTCAGTGTTGCCCTCTATCAACTTGATGAACTGGAAGGGCAACCCATTGCTCACCTGCATGGCACCTGCATTGATAATCAGGATATCGAAATTGATCACTATGATTTCAATGCTGATTATCTGCAAAATGCCACCAGCGGTGAAAAAGTGGTCGAAGAGACGCTGGTCAGCCATCTGCTGAAATCAAACTGCCTTATAACCCACCAGCCTGACTGGGGATCTATTCAAATTCAGTATCGTGGTCGTAAGATTGATCGCGAGAAACTGCTGCGTTATCTGGTCTCTTTCCGCCACCATAACGAGTTCCATGAACAGTGCGTTGAGCGTATTTTCAGCGATATATTGCGCTTATGCCAGCCAGAAGAACTTAGCGTCTATGCCCGTTATACGAGGCGCGGCGGTCTGGATATTAACCCATGGCGCAGCAACTGCAATTTCCAGCCCTCTACCGGGCGTCTGGTTCGTCAGTAAACTTTATTTATCATTTTTGCGTGGCAGATTCCGCGCGCAAGGTTGTTAAATGTCATAAGGCAGGGCTATTGTAATCAGCAGGGAATGACGACACTCGTCCCATAAGGAGTTTTTCTTGATTACACATATTAGCCCGCTTGGCTCCATGGATATGTTGTCGCAGCTGGAAGTGGATATGCTTAAACGCACCGCCAGCAGCGACCTCTATCAACTGTTTCGTAACTGTTCTCTCGCCGTACTCAACTCCGGCAGTTTAACTGACAACAGTAAAGAGCTGCTGTCTCGTTTTGAAAACTTCGATATAAACGTTCTTCGCCGTGAACGCGGCGTAAAACTGGAACTGATTAATCCACCGGAAGATGCTTTCGTTGATGGCCGGATTATCCGCTCACTACAGGCCAACCTGTTTGCGGTGCTGCGCGATATACTGTTTGTCTATGGGCAAATCCATAACACTGTCCGCTTTCCGAACCTGAATCTCGATAATTCTGTTCATATCACCAACCTCGTGTTTTCTATATTGCGTAACGCCCGTGCGCTGCACGTGGGTGAAGCGCCAAATATGGTGGTGTGCTGGGGTGGTCACTCAATTAATGAAACTGAATATCTGTATGCGCGTCGCGTCGGCAATCAACTTGGTCTGCGTGAGCTGAATATCTGTACCGGCTGTGGTCCGGGAGCGATGGAAGCGCCAATGAAAGGCGCGGCAGTGGGTCATGCCCAGCAGCGTTACAAAGACAGCCGTTTTATTGGTATGACAGAGCCATCGATCATTGCTGCAGAACCACCTAACCCGCTAGTCAACGAATTGATCATCATGCCGGATATCGAAAAACGGCTGGAAGCGTTTGTCCGTATCGCCCACGGCATCATCATCTTCCCTGGTGGTGTAGGTACGGCGGAGGAGCTGCTGTATCTGCTGGGGATTTTGATGAATCCGGCCAACAAAGATCAGGTTTTACCGCTGATCCTCACCGGGCCGAAAGAGAGCGCCGATTACTTCCGCGTACTGGATGAATTTGTTGTCCATACGCTGGGGGAAAGTGCGCGCCGCCATTATCGCATTATCATTGATGATGCCGCCGAAGTTGCCCGGCAGATGAAAAAATCGATGCCGCTGGTGAAAGAAAATCGCCGTGATACAGGCGATGCCTACAGCTTTAACTGGTCTATGCGCATCACACCAGATCTGCAAATGCCGTTTGAGCCGACTCACGAGAATATGGCTAATCTGAAGCTTTATCCCGATCAACCTGTCGAAGTGCTGGCTGCCGATCTACGTCGTGCATTCTCCGGTATTGTGGCGGGTAACGTGAAAGAAGTTGGCATCCGCGCTATTGAAGAGTTCGGTCCTTATAAAATCAACGGCGATAAGGAAATTATGCGTCGTATGGATGATCTGCTGCAGGGCTTTGTTGCCCAACATCGTATGAAGTTACCCGGTTCTGCTTATATTCCCTGTTACGAAATCCGCACTTAATCCCCTCCACCCGGCAACCTTCGTTGTCGGGCTTTCCCATTCAGCTGTTTAATTATCAATCCGTTTCATTTGTTATCTGAATGTTTCCACTGTTTCGCTCATTTTTATATCATTAATTTGAATATGTCAGACAATTTATATTGCAAGGCAAACGTTTTCCTTTTTCAGAAGACCATATTTTATCTCTGACAAATAAAATAAAGCACAATTATTGGCTAAAAGTGTTGAAATTCTCAGATTAACCTACATATCATGCGCGCCTGAGAAGTGGTCATATGTTGTCAAACCTGTGATTATCGCCCTTAAATTCTCTTTTACTTTTAATTTACAGAGTAATGATTTGAGAATATCCATCTTACAAGTGGATTATTGTATTTGAGATCGAGATCACTGATAGAAACATAACTTGTGTGTATCTTTCCGCCCTCAAATTATTACGGCGGAAAATGATTACTCCCGTCGTCCACAGACAGATTTCATTTTACGGTTATGCCCCTTTCACGGTCGGCCTGACCAAAAACCTGATTTTTTGCATTCTCCAGGAGAAATTGATGGAAACGACTCAAACCAGCACGATTGTGTCGAAAGACTCACGTAGTGCATGGCGCAAAACTGACACCATGTGGATGCTGGGCCTGTACGGCACAGCGATCGGTGCTGGTGTACTATTCCTGCCAATCAACGCCGGTGTTGGCGGTATGATCCCGCTGATCATCATGGCTATTCTCGCGTTCCCGATGACGTTTTTCGCGCACCGTGGCCTGACCCGCTTCGTGCTGTCTGGTAAAAACCCAGGCGAAGACATCACCGAGGTGGTAGAAGAACACTTTGGTATTGGCGCTGGTAAACTAATTACTCTGCTGTACTTCTTTGCTATCTACCCGATCCTGCTGGTTTACAGTGTGGCAATCACCAACACTGTCGAAAGCTTCATGACCCACCAGCTGAGCATGACGCCGCCGCCGCGTGCGATTCTGTCGCTGATCCTGATCGTGGGTATGATGACCATCGTTCGCTTCGGTGAGCAGATGATCGTTAAGGCGATGAGTATTCTGGTATTCCCGTTTGTTGGCGTCCTGATGCTGCTGGCTCTGTACCTGATCCCGCAGTGGAACGGCGCAGCACTGGAAACTCTGTCTCTGGACACTGCATCTGCAACCGGAAACGGTCTGTGGATGACCCTGTGGCTGGCGATTCCGGTAATGGTGTTCTCGTTCAACCACTCTCCGATCATCTCTTCTTTCGCCGTTGCGAAGCGTGAAGAGTACGGCGATATGGCAGAAAAGAAATGCTCGAAGATCCTGGCATTCGCACACATCATGATGGTGCTGACTGTAATGTTCTTCGTTTTCAGCTGCGTACTGAGCCTGTCTCCGGCAGACCTGGCTGCGGCTAAAGAGCAGAACATCTCGATTCTGTCTTACCTGGCTAACCACTTTAACGCACCGATCATCGCGTGGATGGCTCCGATTATCGCGATTATCGCTATCACCAAATCCTTCCTCGGCCACTACCTGGGCGCACGTGAAGGCTTCAACGGTATGGTGATTAAATCTCTGCGTGGTAAAGGTAAGTCTATCGAAATCAACAAGCTGAACCGTATCACTGCGCTGTTCATGCTGGTAACGACCTGGATTGTTGCCACCCTGAACCCGAGCATCCTGGGTATGATTGAAACCCTGGGCGGCCCAATCATCGCGATGATCCTGTTCCTGATGCCGATGTACGCAATCCAGAAAGTACCGGCAATGCGTAAGTACAGCGGTCACATCAGCAACGTATTCGTTGTCGTGATGGGTCTGATTGCAATCTCCGCAATCTTCTACTCTCTGTTCAGCTAAGTTCTTTCGCGCCGCTTTCGGGCGGCGCTTCCTCCGTTTTAACGCGATGTATTTCCTATGATTAGCGTATTCGATATTTTCAAAATCGGCATTGGCCCTTCCAGTTCTCATACCGTTGGACCAATGAAAGCGGGTAAACAATTTACCGACGATCTGATTGCCCGTAACCTGCTTAAAGACGTGACCCGCGTGGTGGTTGACGTGTACGGCTCGCTCTCTCTGACCGGTAAAGGCCACCACACTGATATCGCCATTATTATGGGCCTGGCGGGTAACCTGCCGGATACCGTGGATATCGATTCCATCCCTGGTTTTATTCAGGATGTGAATACTCATGGTCGCCTGATGCTGGCAAACGGTCAGCACGAAGTGGAGTTCCCGGTTGATCAGTGCATGAACTTCCATGCCGACAACCTTTCTCTACATGAAAACGGTATGCGCATTACCGCGCTGGCGGGCGATAAAGTCGTTTACAGCCAGACTTACTACTCTATCGGCGGTGGTTTTATCGTTGATGAAGAACATTTTGGCCAGCAGGATAGCGCACCGGTTGAAGTTCCTTATCCGTACAGTTCAGCAGCCGATCTGCAAAAACATTGTCAGGAAACCGGGCTGTCACTCTCTGGCCTGATGATGAAAAACGAGCTGGCGCTGCACAGCAAAGAAGAGCTGGAACAGCACCTGGCGAATGTCTGGGAAGTCATGCGTGGCGGTATTGAGCGCGGTATTTCCACCGAAGGCGTGTTGCCTGGCAAACTGCGCGTTCCACGCCGTGCTGCGGCACTACGCCGGATGCTGGTCAGCCAGGATAAAACCACCACTGACCCGATGGCGGTTGTTGATTGGATCAACATGTTCGCACTGGCAGTGAATGAAGAGAACGCTGCGGGCGGTCGCGTGGTGACTGCGCCGACTAACGGTGCGTGCGGGATTATCCCGGCCGTGCTGGCGTACTACGACAAGTTTATCCGCGAAGTGAACGCTAACTCACTGGCTCGTTACCTGCTGGTTGCCAGCGCCATTGGCTCTCTTTATAAAATGAACGCCTCGATTTCTGGTGCAGAAGTGGGTTGCCAGGGTGAAGTTGGCGTGGCGTGCTCTATGGCGGCTGCTGGTCTGGCAGAACTGTTAGGCGCAAGCCCGGCGCAGGTGTGCATCGCGGCGGAAATCGCCATGGAGCATAACCTCGGTCTGACGTGTGACCCGGTCGCCGGACAGGTCCAGGTGCCATGCATCGAGCGTAACGCCATTGCGGCAGTGAAAGCGGTGAATGCTGCACGTATGGCGCTGCGCCGTACCAGCGAGCCGCGCGTCTGCCTCGATAAAGTTATCGAGACCATGTACGAAACAGGGAAAGACATGAATGCCAAGTACCGCGAAACCTCTCGTGGTGGCCTGGCAATGAAGATCGTTGCCTGCGATTAATCGCTCTCCAGAGGCCTCGTTTTGCGAGGCCTCTTCCTGTTTTCTCAACCAGCCATAGCCTGTTCCGGCATCGAATGTTACCCTTATCGCCTGATCTTTAAGGGGGTTATCGTGGCTGTTCATTTGCTTATTGTCGATGCACTGAATCTTATCCGTCGCATTCATGCCGTGCAGGGTTCACCCTGCGTGGAGACCTGCCAGCATGCCCTTGATCAGCTTATTATGCATAGTCAGCCGACTCACGTGGTTGCCGTTTTTGATGATGAAAACCGTAACAGTGGCTGGCGTCATCAGCGCCTGCCAGACTATAAAGCGGGTCGACCGCCGATGCCGGATGAGTTGCACAACGAAATGCCCACGTTACGTGCCGCCTTTGAACAACGAGGCGTACCGTGTTGGTCTGCCACTGGCAACGAAGCTGACGACCTGGCTGCCACATTGGCAGTAAAAGTCACTCAAGCCGGGCATCAGGCGACCATAGTTTCAACTGATAAAGGCTACTGCCAACTGCTTTCACCGACTCTGCGTATTCGTGATTATTTTCAAAAACGCTGGTTGGATGCGCCGTTTATCGATAAAGAATTTGGCGTTCAACCGCAACAGTTACCCGATTATTGGGGGCTGGCGGGGATCAGCAGCTCAAAAGTGCCAGGCGTTGCGGGGATCGGGCCAAAAAGCGCCACGCAATTGCTGGTCGAGTTTCAAAGTCTGGAAGGGATATATGAGAATCTCGACGCGGTAGCCGAAAAGTGGCGCAAAAAATTAGAAATGCATAAAGAGATGGCGTTTCTGTGCCGCGATATCGCCCGTTTACAAACTGATGTGCATATTGATGGCAATTTACAACAGCTAAGACTTAAACGCTGATAAACCAATGCCGGAAGCAGACAGTAACAGCTTCCGGCACAGGTAGTCAGAGATTAGCGTTCGTCGCGACGACCACCAACAGCAGCCCATATACGACGGACATGCACCGTCACTTCTTCGCGATCGTGATACAACTGTCGCGCCTGAATCTGGGCATTAATGCCATGTTCATCAAGCTGAGCCTGAATGTACGCCAGATTATGTGACACTTCTTCGTAGCGTTTTTTCATTGGCAGTTTAAGGTTGAAGATGGTTTCACGGCACCAGCCATTAACCAGCCATTGCGCCATCAGTGCAGCTACTTTTGCAGGTTTCTCAACCATATCGCACACCATCCAGGAAATGTTGTTACGCGTCGGACGGAATTTAAAACCATCTTCCCGTAGCCATGTGACCTGGCCGGTATCCATCAAACTTTGCGCCATCGGGCCGTTATCAACGGAATATACCCACATGTTGCGCTTCACTAACTGGTAAGTCCAACCGCCAGGGCAAGCCCCCAGATCCACTGCCCACATTCCGTTTGCCAGACGTTCATCCCACTCATCTGCCGGAATAAATACATGAAATGCCTCTTCCAGTTTGAGCGTGGAACGGCTTGGTGCATCTGCCGGGAACTTCAGACGCGGAATGCCCATATAGAACGGTGAATTATTATTGCTGTAAGAATAACCGGTATAGCAGCAACCTGGTGCAATAAAGAACACATGCACCACCGGACGCTTCGGCGTTTCATAGTTCGCAAGGACACCTGCATCACGCAATGCTGCACGTAATGGCACCGTGAATTTACGACAGAATTTGAGCAGTTCTTTGCTTTCGTTGGTATCGGCAACTTCAACACGCAACTCACCGCCTTTCTCCACCACACCCTGCAACATGCCGACTATAGGGGTAATGCGATCTTCTGGTGGTAAATGCTGAAGCAACTCGCCCACCACAAACCACTGACGGGCAAAGATCAACGAGCTGAATGGCAATTCACGAATTAATTTATCGCCATCTTCAGCTTGATAACATTCATAAATGACATAACCCGCATTCTCTTTCACACGAGCAAAACCGAAAATCTCTTGTCGCCCTGCTTTGTCCGTGATTTCTGCGGCACACTCTTTTTCGAAGCCTGGGCGACACAACAATACAACCTTATTCATGACTTACGCCCTTACGCTTCAAACGGATAGCGCCAATTAACATGAGAACCCAACCTGCCAGAAAGCTAACGCCACCGACAGGAGTAACATACGCCCACAGGCGCAAATGAGAGAGCGCCAGGCAATAAAGGCTGCCGCTAAACAGCACCGTACCTAACGCCAGAAATACACTGCTCCAGTAGAACCAGATGCTTATCCGACGTTGCATCGCCACCGCCAGACCTAAGATCGCCAGAGTATGAAACGCCTGATACTCAAGGCCGGTCTGGATCCAACCCATTTCAACCACACCCAGGGTTTTGCTCAGGACATGAGCGCCAAAAGCCCCCAGAGCAACAAAAATGAAACCGCTGATGGCGGCAAAAATCAGCATAAAACGGCTGGTCATGCTAGTACCCTACGTAAGTTATTGTTCGTAACGAAAGCGGAATTTCTCTTGTTCACTCGCCGCTTTTTCCAGAATCCACTGGCGGAAAGCCGCTATTTTACCGAGTTCTGCCTGGCTGTCATGACAAACCAGATAAAATGCGTTCTTACTGACCAGAACATCGTTAAATGGGCAAACAAGTCGCCCGGCCTCAATCTCCGACTGCGCCATAACATTGTTCGCCAGTGCCACGCCCTGTCCGTGAATCGCTGCCTGCAACACCATCGCACTATGGCTGAAAATCGGCCCCTGTTGCACATTAATATGATTTAACCCCAACTGCCGAATGTAAGTTTGCCAGTCACGGCGAGAGGCATCATGCAATAAGGTGTGTTTAGCGAGATCTTCAGGCGTTTTTAACGGCTTGTCTCCGGTCAAAAGCAGAGGTGAACATACCGGAAGGAGATATTCTGCGTAGAGTTTTTCAACACGTAAACCTGGCCAGTTGCCCCGGCCATAAAAAATTGCCACATCAACATCATCCGCCAGTTTATCTTCCTGACGGTCCACCGCCTGAATTCTGACATCAATTCCCGGATAAGCTGTATTAAAGCTGGAGAGACGAGGAACCAACCATTGAATGGCGAAACTGGGTAATAAACTGACCGTTAACGCCCCTTTCGCACTTCGCGCCTGAAGTTTACGTGTTGCTTCCGTTAGCTGCGAAAATATCTCTTTGATATCGAGATAGTAACTTTGTCCTTCTTCCGTTAAAAGTAGAGAACGGTTACGGCGACGGAACAGTTTTAACCCCAGGAAATCCTCAAGAGACTTGATTTGGTGGCTTACTGCGGCCTGCGTCACAAAAAGCTCATCAGCTGCTCGCGTGAAGCTTAAATGTCGTGCTGCAGCATCAAAAACACGCAGAGCATTGAGGGGTGGTAAACGTTTTGACATGGCTTTTAGACTTTGATGTTAAAAAGATTTAACAATCAGGCTACACTACGTAACCTATTAGTTTTTTTAATCTGAGCCATTATAAATTGTCCGTTGAGCTTCTACCAGCAAATACCTATAGTGGCGGCACTTCCTGAGCCGGAACGAAAAGTTTTATCGGAATGCGTGTTCTGGTGAACTTTTGGCTTACGGTTGTGATGTTGTGTTGTTGTGTTTGCAATTGGTCTGCGATTCAGACCACGGTAGCATAGCTACCCTTTTTCACTTCCTGTACATTTACCCTGTCTGTCCATAGTGATTAATGTAGCACCGCCTTATTGCGGTGCTTTTTTTTACCTTGCGATCGCGAATTACTGATCCAGTTCGACCATCTCTTTCACGTCGGTACGGTTAATCTGCTGTTTGTTGCCATTAGCGTCTTTATACGAAATCATACCAGTATCGTTATCAGTCTGTGGTTTGCCGTCAGAGACGATGGTACGTCCGTCATTGGTGTGCATCACATAGTTCGAACCGGAACAGGCGCTCAGGGCAAAAGTCAGCATACAAGCGGAAATAATTGCGGCAGTCTTTTTCATCTTATTCTCCTTACAGCGTTTTATGCTAAATAATGAACAAAGTAACAGACAGAAATATTTACCTAACATTAATTAGCTTATGACACATCTCCGGTTTCGCCAGGATATCAAGATTATTCCGATGGTTATGCCCCCCTTGTGTCGGCTGCATTTTTACGCCACGATCGGCCGATTAACTGAGGTACATCATGAACGCATTTAATCCCGCGCAATTTCGTGCGCAATTTCCCGCGCTACAGGATGCGGGCGTCTATCTCGACAGCGCCGCGACCGCGCTTAAACCTGAAGCCGTGGTTGAAGCCACCCAACAGTTTTACAGCCTGAGCGCCGGAAACGTCCATCGCAGTCAGTTTGCCGAAGCCCAACGCCTGACCGCGCGTTATGAAGCTGCACGGGAGAAAGTAGCGCAATTACTGAATGCACCGGATGATAAAACTATCGTCTGGACGCGCGGCACCACTGAATCCATCAACATGGTGGCGCAATGCTATGCCCGTCCGCGTCTGCAACCGGGCGATGAAATTATTGTCAGTGTGGCAGAGCACCACGCCAACCTCGTCCCCTGGCTGATGGTCGCCCAACAAACCGGAGCCAAAGTGGTGAAATTGCCGCTTAATGCGCAATGGTTGCCGGATGTCGATTTGTTGCCGGAGCTGATCACACCTCGTAGCCGGATTCTTGCTCTGGGGCAAATGTCGAATGTCACTGGCGGTTGCCCGGATCTGGCGCGAGCAATCACTTTTGCCCACGCCGCAGGGGTGATAGTGATGGTTGATGGTGCCCAAGGAGCAGTACATTTCCCCGCAGATGTTCAGCAACTGGATATTGATTTCTATGCTTTTTCAGGTCACAAACTGTATGGCCCGACAGGTATCGGCGTGCTGTATGGCAAACCAGAACTGCTGGAAGCGATGTCACCCTGGCTGGGTGGCGGTAAAATGATTCACGAAGTGAGTTTTGACAGCTTCACCCCTCAATCCGTGCCGTGGAAACTGGAAGCCGGAACGCCAAATGTGGCTGGCGTAATTGGGTTAAGTGCGGCGCTGGAATGGCTGGCAGATTACGATATCAACCAGGCCGAAAGCTGGAGCCGTAGCTTAGCAACGCTGGCGGAAGATGCGCTGACGAAACGTCCAGGCTTTCGTTCATTCCGCTGCCAGGATTCCAGCCTGCTGGCCTTTGATTTTGCTGGCGTTCATCACAGCGATATGGTGACGCTGCTGGCGGAGTACGGCATTGCCCTGCGGGCCGGGCAGCATTGCGCTCAGCCGCTATTGGCAGAATTAGGTGTAACCGGCACACTGCGCGCCTCTTTTGCGCCATATAATACAAAGAGTGATGTAGATGCGCTGGTGAATGCCGTTGACCGTGCGCTGGAATTATTGGTGGATTAATGACGAACCCGCAATTCGCCGGACATCCGTTCGGCACAACCGTTACCGTAGAGACGTTACACGATACTTTCGCGCCGTTGACTCAATGGGAAGACAAATATCGTCAGCTAATTATGTTGGGGAAACAGCTTCCGGCTTTGCCAGACGAGTTAAAAGCGCAGGCTAAAGAGATTGCCGGATGCGAAAACCGCGTCTGGCTGGGGTATACCGTGGCTGAAAACGGCACGATGCATTTCTTTGGCGACAGCGAAGGACGCATTGTGCGCGGCCTGCTGGCAGTGTTGTTGACTGCCGTTGAGGGGAAAACCGCCGCCGAATTGCAGGCACAGTCGCCGCTGGCATTGTTTGATGAGCTGGGATTGCGTGGGCAGCTTAGCGCCTCACGCAGCCAGGGGTTGAATGCGTTAAGTGAGGCGATTATCGCGGCGGCGAAGCAGGGTTAAGCACAAAACCAGGTCGGATAAGACGTTCACGTCGCATCCGACCTGATTGTTTACCCCTGACGCGCCGCTTTCACCATCATCTTCTTCAGCGCATGAGAAACCGCAACAAAACCAAAGGTGGCGGTCACCATCGTCGCCGCCCCAAATCCAGATGCACAATCCATCCGCTTCGGCCCTTCTGCCGTGGCTTTCATCGCGCACACCGTACCGTCTGACTGCGGGTACACCAGCGCTTCGGTAGAGAACACGCAATCCACGCCGAGCTTACCTTTGCTGTTTTTCACTACGCCAAAATCGCTTTTCAGGCGCTCGCGCAACTTCGCCGCCAGCGGGTCCTGAATCGTTTTAGCCAGATCGGTAACCTGAATCTGCGTCGGATCAATCTGCCCACCAGCACCACCAGTCGTGACCAGAGGGATTTTGTTGCGCCGACAATGAGCAATCAGCGCCGCTTTGGGTCGCACACTATCAATGGCATCAATCACGTACGAATAACCGGCACTCATATATTGCGCTACGTTATCCGGCGTCACGAAGTCATCCACCACCGTTACACGGCACTCCGGGTTAATCTGGCGAATACGCTCCGCCATTACTTCCGCTTTGGCCAGCCCGACGTTATCTCGCAGCGCGTGAATTTGCCGATTGGTATTGGTGACGCACACATCATCCATATCGATAAGCGTGATTGCGCCAATCCCCGTACGCGCCAGCGCTTCCGCCGCCCAGGAGCCGACACCGCCAATACCGACCACACAAATATGTGCATCAGCAAACAGTTGCAACGCTTTTTCACCATACAGACGCGCTGTGCCACCAAAACGCTGACGCCAGGCATCACTAATTACCACAGACATAGCACCTCAGAATTAAAAAGGGTGAGGTTATCCCTCACCCTGTCATATCCGTCAAAACGGTATACAGAATATCACATCAGCCGCTAAAGACGTTACCTGCACCCGGGGCGGTTTTCAGCACCCAAACCCGTCCATAGTGGTTGTACCAACCTGCGCGGTGTCCGGCTTCCGGCCCGATACCTTGATAAATATCGAAGTGTTGGCCTTTGATTGCACCACCGACATCCAGCGCCACCATCAGCCGCAGTTCGTACTGACCGTTAAATTTGCCGTTATTATCCAGCAGCGGCACTTCTGCCAGTAAGGTTGTACCAGGCGGGATAATGGAACGATCAGAGGCAACTGAAGCGCGGCCAACCAGCGGAACTGCACTTGCTCCTTTCACTGGTGCAAAAGACTGCGGTTTAAAGAAAACAAATGAAGGATTCTGCTCAAGCAGCTCGCGAACCTCGGCTTCACTGTGTGTTTCACCCCAGTGACGAATCGCCTGCATCGACATATCTTCTTTTTTCACTTCGCCACGGTCAATCAGCACCTTACCGATGCTGCGATAGGCATGACCGTTTTTCCCTGCATAGCTGAAAAAGTTAAGCGGACTGCCATCACCAAAGTCGATATACCCGCTACCCTGCACATCCATAATGAAGTTATCCATCAGAGAGTTGCTGTAAGCGAGGATGTATTTATCGCTCAACGCTCCCGCGTAGATCTCAGCACGAGACGGCAGACGACCACGCTTTGGCGGCATACGGTAAATAGGATACTGGAACTCGCCCTGACGGGTATGGCGCGCCTGAATGACAGGCGTGTAATAGCCCGTAAACTGCACGTTGCCATAGTTGTCGGCACCTTCCATCTGCCAGGCGTCAATGCCGAACTGACGCATATTGCGGGTATCACCGCCTGCGCGTAGCCACTCCTGCACCGCATTATAAACATTACTCTGGTTGCCATACAGACGCGGTGACGAAGTACGGATATGGTTAATTTGCTCGGCAAAATCACCGGCGTTAATTGGCGCGCCAACGGCATCTGGCTGGTTTACCAGAGAGAAAGGCTGGGTAAATTTCCCGTCTTTATATTGCTGTCCGCGATCGGTTGGTTTGGAAGAGCAGGCGGCAAGCATTGCCACAACCGTGCCCATAAGAAGGTACTTTACCCAACGTCCTTTCATTGTTCTCTTCTTCAGTTTAAAAAATAAGGCGCAATGAAGATAACAAACCGCCGCGTTTAATGAAATGAGCAGCCTCTCCCTGACGCAAATTTTGCACAAAAAATAGACTTTAGTGATTTGTTTTTGCTCAAAATCATGCCAAATCCGTGATCCGGGTAAAAAAAAGGTTGCATGAAAATGCGAGCGGAGTATAGTGCGCATCCACGGACGCGGGGTGGAGCAGCCTGGTAGCTCGTCGGGCTCATAACCCGAAGGTCGTCGGTTCAAATCCGGCCCCCGCAACCAATTAAAATTTGATGAAGTAAAGCAGTACGGTGACGCGGGGTGGAGCAGCCTGGTAGCTCGTCGGGCTCATAACCCGAAGGTCGTCGGTTCAAATCCGGCCCCCGCAACCAATCAAAATTTAATGAAGTAAAGTAGTACGGTGACGCGGGGTGGAGCAGCCTGGTAGCTCGTCGGGCTCATAACCCGAAGGTCGTCGGTTCAAATCCGGCCCCCGCAACCAATTACTAAAGCACCCTGTTGGGTGTTTTTTTGTTTCTGCTCTCGATAAAAAAAGCGCCATTCAGCGCTTTTTTATCATCCCCTTCTCGCCAGCGTCGCACCATCGGCAAAGTAAGCTTTGATCCCTGCAAGAATAGATTCAGCAATCTCCTGCTGGAAAGTTGCGGTTTTCAACTTTCGTTCTTCCTCAACGTTACTGATAAACGCCGTTTCCACCAAAATGGATGGAATATCTGGCGCTTTTAGTACAGCAAACCCGGCCTGTTCAACCTGATTTTTATGCAGTTTGTTGATTTTACCCAGCTTATTCAATACAGCCTTACCAAACTTCAGGCTGTCGGCAATGGTCAGTGACTGCACCATATCGAACATGGTGTGGTCAACATAGCGGTCGCCACTCTTGCTCACACCGCCAATCAAGTCCGAGGCGTTCTGCGTTTGTGCCAGATATTTTGCAGCGGTACTGGTCGCCCCTTTAGTCGAAAGCGCAAATACCGAGGAACCGCTCGGTTGGCGACTGGTAAAAGCGTCAGCATGGATAGAGACAAACAGGTCGGCACGCTGTTTCTGCGCTTTAGCCACACGTACCTGCAACGGAATGAAGATGTCTTCATTGCGCGTCATGTACACCTTCATGTTGCCCTCTTTCTCGATCAGAGAGCGCAGGCGGCGAGCTATTTGCAATACCACGTCTTTTTCGCGTGTTTTGTATTTCCCCACCGCACCGGAGTCTTCGCCGCCGTGGCCAGGGTCAAGCATGATGACTATCGGGCGATCGCGACCTGCTTTACCCGGTTGTGGACCACTTTGTGCTGGCGGCACCTGCTTTTCGAGATCGCCTTTGTTGTAATCTTCTAACAATGCCAGCAGCGGATCCTGCATGTCCTGGGCATTGGCTGGGTAAAGATCCATCACCAGACGCTCTTTAAACCCGGCAACCGGAGCCAAAGCGAAAATCTGTGGTTTTACATTTTGCTTGAGTTCAAAAACCATTCGCACAGTTTGTGGATCAAACTGCCCTACCCGTGCTGATTTTATGAAAGGATCATCAGTTCGTATTTGCGCCGCCACACCTTTCAGCACGGAGTTAAGATTTACGCCTTCGAGATCAACCACCACACGTTCAGGATTACTCAACGCAAATTGTTTGTATTTCAGCAGGCGACTCGATTCTACTGTGACACGCGTATAACTCGATGCAGGCCAGACACGTACAGCGACAACCTGACTGACCGCTGCCAGTCCCACCTGACTTACGCTCAATAGCCACATAGCTCCCGCCCCTTGTAATAAGCGACGACGGCTGATTGCTGAATTGGTTCCTGACATGCTACTCCCGAGCAAAAATCTAAACGGTAAAGATACACAAAACGACCAAATTGACCGGAAACTTTAGCGAATAGCGCATAATCTGTCATCTATTAAACAGTAAACATTCTTTTTATATTCACGAAATTACTGATAAAAAACTGCAGACCGGGCAAAATTTGCGCTTGCATGGTGGAGAAAAACAGAATAAAAATACAATAATTTCGAATATTCATGCAAAGAGGGCGAGCCGTGGTAAAGGAGCGTAGTACCGAACTTGTTCAGGGGTTCCGTCATTCTGTTCCCTATATCAACACCCATCGGGGAAAGACGTTTGTCATTATGCTCGGCGGCGAAGCCATTGAGCATGAGAACTTCTCCAGTATTGTCAATGATATTGGCTTATTACATAGCCTCGGAATTCGTCTGGTTGTAGTTTATGGAGCCCGACCACAAATCGATGCCAACCTTGCAGCGCATCAACATGAGCCGCTTTATCACAAGAATATCCGCGTAACAGATGCCAAAACGCTGGAACTGGTTAAACAGGCTGCTGGCACATTACAATTGGATATCACCGCTCGCCTGTCGATGAGTCTAAATAACACGCCGTTACAGGGCGCACATATTAATGTGGTCAGCGGTAATTTCATCATTGCGCAGCCACTGGGCGTTGATGATGGTGTGGATTATTGTCATAGCGGACGTATTCGCCGTATTGATGAAGAAGCGATCCACCGCCAACTGGACAGTGGTGCAATCGTGTTGCTCGGACCTGTGGCCGTTTCTGTCACTGGCGAAAGTTTTAACCTGACCTCGGAAGAAATTGCGACCCAACTCGCCATTAAACTGAAAGCAGAGAAAATGATCGGTTTCTGCTCATCTCAGGGCGTGACTAATGACGATGGCGATATTGTATCTGAACTCTTTCCTAACGAAGCTCAGGCGCGTGTAGAAGCACAGGAAACGGCTGGCGATTATAACTCAGGCACCGTACGCTTTTTACGCGGTGCGGTGAAGGCCTGCCGCAGTGGCGTGCGGCGTTGCCATTTAATTAGCTATCAAGAAGATGGCGCACTACTACAAGAACTGTTCTCCCGTGACGGTATTGGTACGCAGATTGTTATGGAAAGCGCAGAACAAATCCGCCGCGCCACTATTAATGATATTGGCGGTATTTTGGAGTTGATTCGCCCGCTGGAACAACAGGGAATTCTGGTACGTCGCTCGCGCGAACAACTGGAAATGGAGATCGATAAATTTACTATTATTCAGCGTGATAACACGACTATTGCCTGTGCCGCGCTCTATCCATTCCCGGAAGAGAAGATAGGCGAAATGGCATGTGTGGCGGTACACCCGGATTACCGCAGTTCAGCTCGCGGTGAAGTCTTACTTGAACGAATTGCTGCACAGGCCAAACAGATAGGATTAAGCAAACTATTTGTCCTTACTACCCGTAGTATTCACTGGTTTCAGGAACGCGGGTTTACACCTGTGGATATTGATTTGCTGCCAGAAAGCAAAAAGTTGATGTACAACTATCAGCGTCGTTCCAAAGTGTTAATGGCGGATTTGGGCTAGTCCGGTTTGGTGCCGGATATGAATGATATCCGGCGCTTCGAGTGTCACACACGCTCTGCTGGCTACAGGATCGTTTCTTCAGTCAAAATCCGTCTAGCCCCCAAAAAATGATCCTGCCAGAAAGGTTCAGCTAACCGGCTTACCCGAATGGTTTCCCCCGTTCGCGGCGACTCGATAAACTGACCGTCTCCCAAATACACGCCTATATGATCGGCAATCTCACGGCTGTGAATATGGAAAAACAGCAAATCTCCCCGGCGCAGGTCGTTGTTCGCCACAATCGTTGCCCGATGGTAGTGATACATCTCATTGGCCGTACGCGGGAGCTTCGCCTCGAGGATCTTGTTGTAGGCATAAAAAACCAACCCGCTACAGTCGAAGCCTTGATCAGGCCGCGTGCCGCCCCAGACGTAAGGCTTGCCAAGCTGCTGCTCCAGACGGTGAATCGCTACTTCGGTGATGTTATGCAGATGGTCGCTGCTTAAAAAGTGGTTGTTTTCTGCCAGCACCTGCCAGCGTCTGTCACTCGCCTTGAGCGGTGCAGGAAACCATTCTGGATGCTGTTTTACCTGCTCCCGGTTGTGCTGGCGCAGCGCCCTTCTGCTTTCGGCATTGCCTTCCACAATGTAGCTCGCCTGTTTTTTTAGATGCACCTGGTACTGTTTTAGCAGTCTGGCACGGTTTTGCATCCGCTGGCGGGCGGCGTAACTGAGAGAGATAGGTGATGTGGTAGCGCTGGCGAGTAAAGGGAGCAAAACGCATAACGAAAACACGCCTGGATGGAGAAATCTGCCGTGAAAGAATGAAGACATGAAGGACATAAACCAGCTGAATGAAGGAGAGAATTTTAAAAGGTTGGGGGAGTAAACGGGATTATTAATTGCTTATTTGCATATTACTTACGAGGTTTCATAATCTTAGGAAATAAGTGATACATGCGCTTTTCGGACTATTGAAAACTGCCCTTGTGCTAAATTTGTAAACCCAGCGCCGACAGGCTTGCGTAAAACTCTTTTGGTGATAATGTGAGCCTTCCAAATCCAGACTATTCCGATTTGGGATCTATTTTGCCGTCCTGGCGTGTGTAACCGTTTTATCAAGGAATAAGCAGTATGCGTAAAATCGCATTAATTCTTGCGATGTTGTTGATCCCGTGCGTTTCGTTTGCCGGTTTGCTGGGCAGCAGTAGCTCGACCACGCCAGTGAGCAAAGAGTATAAGCAGCAGTTGATGGGATCCCCTGTCTACATCCAGATCTTCAAGGAAGAACGTACGCTCGATCTCTACGTCAAAATGGGCGAGCAATATCAACTGCTCGACAGCTATAAAATCTGTAAATATTCCGGCGGCTTAGGGCCAAAACAGCGTCAGGGCGATTTCAAAAGCCCGGAAGGGTTTTATAGCGTCCAGCGTAATCAGTTAAAACCAGACAGCCGTTACTACAAAGCGATTAATATTGGTTTCCCCAATGCCTATGACCGTGCACATGGTTATGAAGGGAAATACCTGATGATTCACGGCGATTGTGTTTCCATCGGCTGCTACGCGATGACCAATCAGGGTATTGATGAGATCTTCCAGTTCGTTACCGGCGCGCTGGTGTTTGGTCAGCCGAGTGTGCAGGTAAGTATTTACCCGTTCCGCATGACCGACGCCAACATGCAGCGCCATAAATATTCCAACTTTAAGGACTTCTGGGAGCAACTGAAGCCGGGCTACGACTACTTTGAACAGACCCGTAAGCCACCGACCGTTTCTGTGGTCAATGGCCGTTACGTCGTCAGCAAGCCGTTGAGCCATGAAGTGGTGCAACCACAGCTGGCATCAAACTACACGCTCCCCGAGGCAAAATAAGCGCCATTCGCCTGGCATAATCTTTTGCCAGGTTTCATTGCCCGTCAGCGGCTGTGTCGCAATCACCGTGACCACATCATTCGGTGTGGTCTGCGAGCTGAAGTCGATTTCCACATCCTGATCCAGCAACGTTGCCACGCCAAACGGCGCGCGGCGGGTGATCCAGTGCAGATTGGTCGAGCAATACGCCATTACATAGCGCCCGTCCGAAAGCAGCATGTTGAAAACGCCCTTCTGCCGCAGTTCATCCGCCAGTGAGGCGATATATTTAAACACTGCCGCCATGTTGCCCGGTGTGCGCGGGTAACGCTGCGTTAATTTATGCAGCAGCCAGCAAAAGGCTTTTTCGCTGTCGGTTTCACCTACCGGGCGGAAGTTGCCGGTTTCCAGTGACTTGTACCCCGTCAGTTGCCCGTTATGGGCATAAGTCCAGTTTCGTCCCCATAACTCGCGGGTAAACGGATGAGTATTTTCCAGTGCCACCTCGCCCCGATTGGCCTGGCGAATATGAGCCACAACCGAACAGGATTTTATCGGGTAGTCCTGGACAAGTTTGGCGATGGGGGAATTAAAGCTGGGTTGTGGATCTTTAAATGTGCGACAGCCTTTACCTTCGTAAAAGGTAATGCCCCAGCCATCTTTATGTGGCCCGGTTCCACCACCACGCTGCACCAGACCGGTGAAACTAAAGCAGATATCGGTAGGGACGTTGGCGCTCATCCCGAGCAATTCGCACATGGGTAACCTCCACAACAGCGGGAGCGCATGGCCCCCGGCGAAGATTGATTTAAGAATTTTCAGGTCGGATGCGGCGTGAATGCATTATTCGGCCTACGGTTCGGGTACAGATTGTAGGCATGATAAGACGCGTCAGCGTTGCATCAGGCATCAGTGCACAAATGCCGGATGCGGCGTAAACGCCCTATCCGGCCTACGCCAGACTTACTTAGCCATCTCTTTTTCAATTAACTGGATCAGGATATGGATCACTTTAATGTGAATCTCCTGAATGCGGTCGGCATAACCAAAGTGCGGAACGCGAATTTCGATATCTGCCATGCCTGCCATTTTGCCGCCGTCTTTACCGGTCAGGGTGATCACTTTCATTCCCTTCTCACGCGCCGCCGCGATCGCTTTGATCACGTTTGCAGAGTTACCGGAGGTGGAGATCCCCAGCAGTACATCGCCTTCGCGACCTACCGCTTCAACGTAACGGGAGAAAATATCATTGAAACCGAAATCGTTACCGACGCAGGAAATATGACTAACGTCAGAAATAGCAATCGCCGGGTAGCCCGGACGGTTTTCACGGTAGCGACCGGTCAACTCTTCGGCAAAGTGCATGGCGTCGCAATGGGAGCCGCCGTTGCCGCAGGAAAGCACCTTACCACCGGCTTTGAAGCTGTCTGCTAACAGGACCGCCGCGCGCTGAATGGCGTGAATATTGGCGTCATCTTTTAAAAAGTTAGCCAGCGTTTCCGCCGCTTCGTTCAGTTCATTACGAATAAGATCCTGGTACATGAGGATATCCTTCAGCATAAATGTAATAGACAAAATGCAGTGTACCGGATACCGCCAAAAGCGAGAAGTACGGGCAAGTGCTATGACCAGGACTTTTTGACCTGAAGTGCGGATAAAAACAGCAACAATGTGAGCTTTGTTGTAATTATATTGTAAACACATTGATAAATGTTTTTACATCCACTACAACCATATCATCACAAGTGGTCAGACCTCCTACAAGTAAGGGGCTTTTCGTTATGATGATTTTGAGTATTCTCGCTACGGTTGTCCTGCTCGGCGCGTTGTTCTATCACCGCGTGAGCTTATTTATCAGCAGTCTGATTTTGCTCGCCTGGACAGCCGCCCTCGGCGTTGCTGGTCTGTGGTCGGCGTGGGTACTGGTGCCTCTGGCCATTATCCTCGTGCCATTTAACTTTGCGCCTATGCGTAAGTCGATGATTTCCGCACCGGTATTTCGCGGTTTCCGTAAGGTGATGCCGCCGATGTCGCGCACTGAGAAAGAAGCGATTGATGCGGGCACCACCTGGTGGGAGGGCGACTTGTTCCAGGGCAAGCCGGACTGGAAAAAGCTGCATAACTATCCGCAGCCGCGCCTGACCGCCGAAGAGCAAGCGTTTCTCGACGGCCCGGTAGAAGAAGCCTGCCGGATGGCGAATGATTTCCAGATTACCCATGAGCTGGCTGATTTGCCGCCAGAGTTGTGGGCGTACCTCAAAGAGCATCGTTTCTTCGCGATGATCATCAAAAAAGAGTACGGCGGACTGGAGTTCTCGGCTTATGCCCAGTCTCGTGTGCTGCAAAAACTCTCCGGCGTGAGCGGGATCCTGGCGATTACCGTCGGCGTGCCGAACTCATTAGGTCCGGGCGAACTGCTGCAACATTACGGCACTGACGAGCAGAAAAATCACTATCTGCCGCGTCTGGCGCGTGGTCAGGAGATCCCTTGCTTTGCACTGACCAGCCCGGAAGCGGGTTCCGATGCGGGCGCTATCCCGGATACCGGGATTGTCTGCATGGGTGAATGGCAGGGCCAGCAGGTGCTGGGCATGCGTCTGACCTGGAACAAACGCTACATTACGCTCGCGCCGATTGCGACCGTGCTTGGTCTGGCGTTTAAACTCTCCGACCCGGAAAAACTGCTGGGTGGCGCAGAAGATTTAGGCATTACTTGTGCGCTGATCCCGACCACCACGCCAGGCGTGGAAATTGGTCGTCGCCACTTCCCGCTGAACGTACCGTTCCAAAACGGACCGACGCGCGGTAAAGATGTCTTCGTACCGATCGACTACATTATTGGCGGACCAAAAATGGCCGGGCAAGGCTGGCGGATGCTGGTGGAATGTCTCTCCGTAGGCCGTGGTATTACCCTGCCTTCCAACTCAACCGGCGGCGTGAAGTCGGTGGCGCTGGCAACCGGCGCGTATGCACACATTCGTCGTCAGTTCAAAATCTCTATCGGTAAGATGGAAGGGATTGAAGAGCCGCTGGCGCGTATTGCCGGAAACGCCTACGTGATGGATGCTGCGGCATCGCTGATTACCTACGGCATTATGCTCGGTGAAAAACCTGCCGTGCTGTCGGCTATCGTCAAATATCACTGTACCCACCGCGGGCAGCAGTCGATTATTGATGCGATGGATATCACCGGGGGTAAAGGCATTATGCTCGGTCAGAGCAACTTCCTGGCACGAGCTTACCAGGGCGCACCGATTGCCATCACCGTTGAAGGGGCCAACATTCTGACCCGCAGCATGATGATCTTCGGTCAGGGAGCGATTCGTTGCCATCCGTACGTGCTGGAAGAGATGGAAGCGGCGAAAAACAATGACGTTAACGCGTTCGATAAACTGCTGTTCAAACATATCGGTCATGTCGGTAGCAACAAAGTTCGCAGCTTCTGGCTGGGTTTGACGCACGGTTTAACCAGCAGCACACCAACCGGCGATGCCACTAAACGTTATTATCAGCACCTGAACCGCCTGAGTGCCAACCTCGCCCTGCTTTCTGATGTTTCGATGGCGGTGCTGGGCGGCAGCCTGAAACGTCGCGAACGCATCTCGGCACGTCTGGGTGATATTTTAAGTCAGCTTTACCTCGCCTCTGCCGTTCTGAAGCGTTATGACGATGAAGGCCGTAATGAAACCGACCTGCCGCTAGTGCATTGGGGCGTACAGGATGCGCTGTATCAGGCTGAACAGGCAATGGACGATTTACTGCAAAACTTCCCGAACCGCGTGGTTGCCGGGCTGCTGAATGTGGTGATCTTCCCGACCGGACGTCATTATCTGGCACCGTCTGACAAGCTGGATCATAAAGTGGCGAAGATTTTACAAGTGCCGAATGCCACCCGTTCACGCATTGGTCGCGGTCAGTACCTGACGCCGAGCGAGCATAACCCGGTTGGTTTACTGGAAGAGGCACTGGTGGATGTGATTGCCGCCGGCCCAATTCATCAGCGGATCTGTAAAGCGCTGGGTAAAAACCTGCCATTTACCCGTCTGGATGAACTGGCGCACAACGCACTGGCGAAGGGGCTGATTGATAAAGATGAAGCTGCTATTCTGGTGAAAGCTGAAGAAAGCCGTCTGCGCAGCATTAACGTTGATGACTTTGATCCGGAAGAGCTGGCGACGAAGCCGGTAAAGTTGCCGGAGAAAGTGCGGAAAGTTGAAGCCGCGTAATTGAATAACGGAGCCGAAAGGCTCCGTTTCTTTATCCGCTAATTATTTAAAATTAAAGCCATCCGGATGGTTTTCCAGACTGCCGGTCAACGCCGCGAACAGCACCGTTTTACCATCAATCGAAAGCGCATCGTTCACATTCAGCCAGGTGAGTTTCTCTTGCGACGTTTTCTCATCAATGGTCGAGAACAGCCCCGTCATCTGATTAGATTTCTCGGACCACATCACAGCGATACGTTGCGAACCACAGTCATGCGGTTTGCACGCGCTCATCACCTGATACGTCTCATCACCCAATGTCACGGTTTGTGCGGGAGTATAAGTACCGCCTTTCATCACCCAGGCAGGCAACTTATGCCCTTGTACCATCTGATTAAACGCAGCTTTGGTGGTTTCGCCCTTTGCAAGGCTGCTAATGGTTAAATCATCCTGCGCCATTGCACTGGTGGCGATGACCAGAGCGGCGACTGTTGTTATTGCCTTAAACATCATTCCTCCCGAGCTTATCCTGCCCATGTTATTAACCTGCTAAAGCCTGGCGATAACACGATAATTTGCAAATCAGATATTTCCAATATCAGCATTTGTTATCAATTTATTCTGCGCTAAGGCAACTGCCTGATAAGGTGTTAAAGTTATAAAACCCTTCACATAAAGGAATTGTACACCGTGCCTGGTTTGAAGATTACGCTTTTGCAGCAACCACTGGTGTGGATGGATGGTCCTGCCAACCTGCGCCATTTTGATCGTCAACTGGAAGGTATTACCGGGCGCGATGTGATCGTTCTACCGGAGATGTTTACCAGCGGCTTTGCCATGGAAGCGGCAGCTTCGTCGCTAGCACAAGATGACGTAGTGAACTGGATGACAGCCAAAGCGCAGCAGTGCAATGCGCTGATTGCCGGCAGTGTTGCATTACAAACGGAGTCTGGTTCGGTTAATCGCTTTTTGCTGGTTGAGCCGGGCGGCAAGGTGCATTTTTATGACAAGCGTCATCTGTTCCGAATGGCAGATGAGCATCTTCATTATAAAGCGGGCAATGCGCGAGTGATTGTGGAATGGCGCGGCTGGCGTATTTTGCCGCTGGTGTGCTACGACTTACGTTTTCCGGTGTGGTCGCGCAATCTCAACGATTATGACCTCGCCCTGTACGTCGCCAACTGGCCTGCTCCGCGCTCTCTGCACTGGCAGGCATTGCTGACGGCCCGCGCGATTGAGAATCAGGCGTATGTGGCGGGATGTAATCGCGTCGGCAGCGATGGCAACGGCTGCCATTATCGCGGTGACAGCCGGGTGATTAATCCACAGGGCGAGATTATCGCTACTGCCGATGCGCATCAGGCAACGCGCATTGATGCGGAGCTGTCGATGGCGGTGTTAAGGGAATATCGCGAAAAGTTTCCGGCATGGCAGGATGCGGATGAATTCACATTGCGTTAGGGGGTAAATATGGCTACGAGATAAGTTTCGTGGCTATTTTTTTCTGGAACTTAAACGACGAAAGCCTGAATCATTACTGACTCAGGCTTTCTGAATATTGGCGGAACGGACGGGACTCGAACCCGCGACCCCCTGCGTGACAGGCAGGTATTCTAACCGACTGAACTACCGCTCCGCGTTTTGTTCCGTTGGGAACGAGGCGAATATTACGGATTGCCTCACCCTTCGTCAACGGTTTTTCTCATCTTTTGAATCGTTTGCTGCAAAAATCGCCCAAGTCGCTATTTTTAGCGCCTTTTACAGGTATTTATGCCCGCCAGAGGCAGCTTCCGCCCTTTTTCTGCACCAGATCGAGACGGGCTTCATGTGCCGCAAGCTCTTCATCTGTCGCAAAAACAACGCGTAACTTACTTGCCTGACGCACAATGCGTTGAATTGTTGCTTCACCTTGTTGCTGTTGTGTCTCTCCCTCCATCGCAAAAGCCATCGACGTTTGACCACCGGTCATCGCCAGATAAACTTCCGCAAGGATCTGGGCATCGAGTAATGCCCCGTGCAGCGTTCGTTTACTGTTATCTATTTCGTAGCGGGCACATAACGCATCGAGGCTGTTGCGCTTACCAGGAAACATTTTCCTCGCCACCGCAAGGCTATCGGTGACCTTACAGAAGGTATTGGTCTTCGGAATATCGCGCTTGAGCAACGAGAACTCATAGTCCATAAAGCCGATATCGAACGCTGCGTTATGGATCACCAACTCCGCGCCGCGAATATAGTCCATGAACTCATCGGCTACTTCGGCAAACGTGGGCTTATCGAGCAAAAACTCATCGGCAATACCATGTACGCCAAAGGCTTCCGGATCCACCAGCCGATCGGGTTTGAGATAAACATGGAAGTTATTGCCCGTCAGGCGACGGTTCACCACTTCAACGGCACCAATCTCAATGATCTTGTGGCCTTCATAGTGCGCACCAATCTGGTTCATACCGGTGGTTTCGGTATCGAGAACGATCTGGCGTGTAATTGCAGTGCTCATAGCGGTCATTTATGTCAGACTTGTCGTTTTACAGTTCGATTCAATTACAGGAAGTCTACCAGAGATGCTTAAACAGGTAGAAATTTTCACCGATGGTTCGTGTCTGGGTAATCCTGGACCCGGGGGTTACGGCGCTATTTTACGCTATCGCGGACGCGAGAAAACCTTTAGCGCTGGCTACACCCGCACTACCAACAACCGTATGGAGTTGATGGCCGCTATTGTCGCGCTGGAGGCCTTAAAAGAACATTGCGAAGTCATTTTGAGTACCGACAGCCAGTATGTCCGCCAGGGGATCACTCAGTGGATCCATAACTGGAAAAAACGTGGCTGGAAAACAGCAGACAAAAAACCAGTAAAAAATGTCGATCTCTGGCAACGTCTTGATGCTGCATTGGGGCAGCATCAAATCAAATGGGAATGGGTTAAAGGCCATGCCGGACACCCGGAAAACGAACGCTGTGATGAACTGGCTCGTGCTGCGGCGATGAATCCCACACTGGAAGATACAGGCTATCAAGTCGAAGTTTAAGCCTGTGGTTTACGACATTGCCGGGTGGCACCAACCGCCTGGCGAATTCGTGGCTTGTTTTTACTCTGTTTCATCGGATTTAGCGTTAAAGGAATAGTCCGTTTCCGGGCAACGATAAGTTGTAAGCAACCAAGCGCAGGAATATGCGCATTCAATAGTTTTCCACCGTGTTTGTTCCACGGGAGAACGTGGAAACGGCTGGCGTGCAGCACTTCAAAATTCAACAAAGAGAGCCAGTCCAGTTGCCGCATCAGAGTAAACATCCGGCTGTTATAGGGCGAGTTTTTTCGCAATACCGGCACAAGTTTGCGCAATCCCATTAAACTGATGGGATTAAAGCCACTAATGACCAGCCAGCCATCATCAATCAATACCCGATCGGTTTCACGCAATAATCGATGCGGATCGGTGCACCACGGCAATGTATGTGCCAGTAGACAAACATCAACGGATTTATCGGCAAAAGGAAGATGAAGTGGGTCCGCCTGCACCTGGACGGGCATTCCTTGCGCAGAAACATTCACTTGATGAGAAACCGCGCACGCTTCGCAATTGATTTCTGCGCTTAAATTGCCAATCTTAAGCAGATGAAAACCATACATTTTAGTGAACCACGGGTTGAGCTGGCGCTCCAGCGCCTTGCGATAAAGCTCTCCCCAGGGCAAATCGCCCCAGCAATCAGGAGCCACGACAGTTTGAGGGACTCTTGCCGGTTTCATCACAACCTTCCGTTTCACACTGAGAGGTAATCTATGAATCTTAACAGTATTCCCGCCTTTGATGACAATTACATCTGGGTTTTGAATGATGAAGCAGGTCGTTGCCTGATTGTCGATCCCGGAGACGCAGAGCCGGTATTAAACGCCATTGCCGCCAATAACTGGCAACCGGAGGCCATATTTCTCACCCACCATCACCACGATCACGTTGGCGGCGTGAAAGAACTGGTGAAAAAGTTTCCGCAAATTGTGGTGTATGGTCCACAAGAGACACAAGATAAGGGAACAACGCAGGTAGTCAAAGATGGTGAAACTGCTTTCGTTTTGGGGCATGAATTTAGTGTAATTGCCACACCGGGTCACACTTTAGGACATATCTGTTACTTCAGTAAACCTTATTTATTTTGCGGCGACACGCTGTTTTCTGGTGGGTGTGGCCGGTTATTTGAAGGGACGCCATCCCAAATGTATCAATCACTTAAAAAGTTAAGCGCATTACCTGACGATACATTGGTATGTTGTGCTCATGAATATACGTTATCAAATATGAAGTTTGCTTTGAGTATTCTTCCGCACGATTTGTCCATAAATGATTATTATCGTAAAGTTAAGGAGTTACGGGCAAAAAATCAAATAACACTACCCGTAATTCTGAAAAATGAGCGGCAAATTAATGTTTTTTTAAGAACGGAAGATATTGATTTAATTAATGTAATTAATGAAGAAACATTATTGCAACAACCTGAAGAGCGTTTTGCATGGTTAAGGTCAAAGAAAGATAGGTTCTGATAAAACTTTCTTGTCATCGGCTCCGTTCGCCGTTATGATCGGTCGTCTTTTAAGCAACTATTGACACACACATGAAGGCAAAAGCGATATTACTCGCCTCTGTCCTGCTCGTGGGTTGCCAGAGTACCGGCAACGTTCAACAGCACGCACAGAGCCTTTCTGCAGCTGGTCAAGGGGAAGCAGCAAAGTTTACAAGTCAGGCACGATGGATGGACGATGGGACGTCTATCGCGCCAGATGGTGACTTGTGGGCTTTCATTGGCGACGAGCTAAAGATGGGAATTCCGGAAAACGACCGGATTCGCGAACAGAAACAGAAATATTTACGCAATAAGAGCTATCTCCACGATGTAACTTTACGGGCAGAGCCGTATATGTACTGGATAGCCGGGCAAGTTAAAAAACGTAACATGCCTATGGAACTGGTACTACTACCCATAGTGGAGAGCGCTTTTGATCCTCACGCGACGTCTGGCGCCAATGCCGCAGGTATTTGGCAGATCATTCCGAGCACGGGGCGCAATTATGGTTTGAAACAGACCCGCAATTATGACGCGCGTCGCGATGTTGTTGCTTCAACAACTGCCGCGCTGAACATGATGCAGCGTCTGAACAAGATGTTTGACGGCGACTGGCTTCTGACCGTAGCGGCTTATAACAGCGGCGAAGGTCGGGTCATGAAGGCAATTAAAACGAACAAAGCGCGTGGGAAATCCACGGACTTCTGGTCATTACCATTGCCGCAGGAAACGAAGCAGTACGTGCCTAAAATGCTGGCATTGAGTGATATTCTCAAAAACAGCAAGCGTTATGGTGTACGTCTGCCAACGACTGATGAAAGCCGTGCTCTGGCGCGTGTGCACCTGAGCAGCCCGGTTGAAATGGCGAAGGTTGCAGATATGGCGGGGATTTCCGTCAGCAAGCTGAAGACATTCAACGCTGGCGTGAAAGGCTCCACGCTGGGCGCAAGTGGCCCGCAGTACGTGATGGTGCCAAAGAAGCATGCAGATCAACTGCGTGAATCTCTGGCTTCAGGCGAAATTGCTGCTGTACAGTCGACGCTGGTTGCCGACAATACGCCGCTTAACAGCCGTGTTTACACCGTACGCTCTGGCGACACGCTTTCAAGTATCGCTTCACGTCTCGGCGTAAGCACCAAAGATTTGCAGCAGTGGAACAAACTGCGCGGATCTAAGCTGAAGCCAGGCCAAAGTTTGACGATTGGTGCAGGCAGTAGCGCACAGCGGTTGGCAAACAACAGCGATAGCATTACGTATCGTGTGCGCAAAGGCGATTCGCTTTCAAGCATTGCTAAACGCCACGGCGTGAACATCAAAGATGTGATGCGCTGGAACAGCGACACTGCGAATCTGCAACCAGGCGATAAGCTGACGTTGTTTGTGAAAAACAACAACATGCCAGATTCCTGACAAACCAGATAATAAAAAGGCACCGATTCCCCCGGTGCCTTTTTTATTTATGCCGCTTTATGTGCTTCTACCATGATGATATCACTGGTGAAAGAGCCATCATTCTGCAAGGCAAAATACGTTTTCACCTCTGTCGATGCGCTCTGTTGGTAAATGCGAATAGCGTCTACTAACGCTTCTGGCGTACGCATTCTCACGACCCATGAAGAAAATTCCAGCGGTAACTTATCTGTAATTAAATTATCAACTATCAGATTGGCTTCATTGATTAACGTCAACCACTCACCGCTGGCGTAGTTTCGTACGTGAGAGGTATCGCGTAATGCTTCTACCGTCTGTAACCAGATATCACGTACCGGATGTCCTGGCGACATGACGTCCATCACAATCAGCATACCGCCGGGCTTCAATACCCGACTCACTTCGCGCAGTGCTGCGCCGACATCATGCCAATGATGGGCAGAATAACGGCTGATAACAATATCAAAGGCGTTATCGGCAAATGGCAGACTTTCGGCATATCCCTGGCGGGTGGTGATATTTTTCAGTTGCCGGGCTTCGGCAGCTTGTGCCACGACATCCAGCATTTGGGCAGATAAGTCATACGCCACCACCTCGCTCACGGTCTGCGCAACGACAAAGCTGGCATGCCCTGCACCGCAGCCCATATCCAGTACAGTTGCATCAGGATAATCAGCCAGACGCACCGCCAGGCGCTGTAAATCTCGCCCGGATGCATGTACGGTACTGGTTAAATACTCACAGGCCTGCGAGCTAAACTGCTTTTCTACGTGGTCATGGTGGGATTGTGTTGCCATTGCGCTGTCCTTTTGTTGTTTGAGTATAAAAGGGCAGCGCCAAACGTTGGTCTGCCCTGTGGCAGACCTGACATACCTTATTTATCAGGCTTGCCGGGACTGAATTCAACGAGTAGCGGATTGTGGTCGGAAGCACGCGTAACCAGTACAGAAGCTTCGCTGACGTTCAGACCACGGTAGAAAACAAAATCGAGCGGGCGACCAAACGCCCGACGGCGCTGATCATCGGTAAAACGCACCTGGCGCAGCGACATTTCCCGCGCAAAGCGATATAACGCGTTCATCCTTCTACGGCTCCAGGCATTGAAATCTCCTGCCATAATGACCGGGCCGCTGTGGTGAGCTATCTGATCACCAATAGGAAGTAACTGCTTACTATAGACATCCACGCCCAGACTGAAGTTGACGGCGTGTATATTAACCACCATCAACAGGCGGGTGTCAGGTAATGGATAGACCGTCACCAGTGCCGACTTCGCCAGACGCAAAATGGGTTCTCGTTCACGTAACGGGCAGCAATACACTGGATGCGCCGCCGAAAGGGTCATTACGCCAGAAGGATGTTGTGGCAGTACGAAAGCGGGTACCTGATCGGCGGCAAGATAGTTAGCGGTCGCAAACTGTACTAACTCTGGCGTTGTCTGCGCTTCCTGCAATAACACCAGATGCGCATCTTTGCCGTAGTTCTTTAATACCGACAACCATTCAGCGCGTTGCTGTTTGTATATGTTCCACACCAGGATCCGAATACGCTCTTCAGTACTTAACGGTTCTCCGGGTGGTAATGCCTGGCCGATGCTCGCAAAAGACCCCGGCGGTAAGATCCTTTCCGCAGGTTGTCCGGCAACATAGCGCATGGCATAGGTGTTTTTTCGCACTTTTGACTTTGAAACCTCTATTACGTCAACCCTTCCGCACTCGGGAGGGTTCTACTGTTATAGGGATTTTAGCTCACTCTTTCAACGAGCAATTGTATATTGTTATGTAAGCAAGTGCTTACACCGGTCAGAATTTTACTCATTGTTGAGAACACTAAATCGGATGACATATCTCGCGTCCTGATGGTTTAATGACAAATAAATTCAAAATATCTCTTCAATTTTGCAACAGGGGCAAAAATGAAAGCTACGTCGGAAGAACTCGCCATTTTTGTTTCGGTCGTCGAAAGCGGCAGCTTTAGCCGGGCAGCGGAACAATTAGGGCAAGCAAACTCAGCGGTAAGCCGGGCGGTGAAAAAGCTGGAGATGAAACTTGGTGTCAGCCTGCTTAATCGGACCACGCGGCAACTTAGCCTGACGGAAGAAGGCGAGCGTTATTTTCGTCGCGTACAGTCAATTTTGCAGGAGATGGCAGCGGCAGAATCAGAAATTATGGAGACGCGTAATACGCCGCGTGGACTGTTACGGATCGATGCTGCAACCCCTGTGGTGCTGCACTTCCTGATGCCGTTGATTAAACCTTTCCGTGAACGCTATCCGGAAGTCACTTTATCGCTAGTCTCCTCCGAAACGATTATTAATTTGATTGAACGAAAAGTGGATGTCGCGATTCGCGCTGGTACGTTAACAGATTCCAGCTTACGAGCCAGGCCATTGTTTAACAGTTATCGAAAAATTATCGCCTCCCCTGATTATATTGCCCGCTACGGCAAGCCAGAAACTATTGACGATTTAAAGCAACATGTTTGCCTGGGATTCACTGAACCCGCTTCTCTCAATACCTGGCCGATAACCTGTAGCGATGGACAATTACATGAGGTGAAGTACGTTTTGTCATCCAATAGTGGGGAAACACTGAAACAGCTTTGCCTGAGTGGCAACGGGATTGCGTGTTTGTCCGACTATATGATCGACAGAGAAATTGCTCGTGGTGAACTGGTAGAGTTAATGGCAGATAAAGTACTGCCAGTGGAAATGCCATTCAGTGCCGTCTATTACAGCGACCGTGCGGTAAGTACGCGCATCCGGGCTTTTATCGATTTCCTTAGCGAGCATGTAAAAACAGCTCCCAAAGGAGCTGTTAGAGAGGCTTAATCCCATTCAGGAGCCAGACCTTCCGGGCTTACCAGGCGGTCGTTGCAATCCAGTGCGGCGATCGCTTTTTTATCTTCGGCATCAAACTGTAAATTTTGTGCCTTAAGATTACTCTCCAGGTTTTCACGTTTAGTAGAAGAAGGAATTACTGAGTAACCTTCCCCCATAGCCCACGCCAGAATCACTTGTGCCGGAGTCGCATTGTGTTTAGCTGCAATACGAGCAATAACCTCATCTTTCAGGGCCTTCCCATATGCCAGCGTCATATAGGAAGTAATATGGATACCGTGCTGTTTAGCCCAATCGACTACTTTACGGTTTTGCAGATAAGGAGAGAGTTCAATCTGGTTGGTAGCGATATTTTCAGCGCCAACAGCAGCAATCGCTTTTTCCATCAATGGGATCGTGAAGTTGGAAATACCGATCTCACACGTCAGACCTTGTTTTTTGGCTTCCAGCAGCGCCTGCATAAACTCTTCAACAGAGACTTCATCGTTTGGTGACGGCCAGTGGATTAGCGCCAGATCAACATAATCGGTACGCAATTTTTGCAGGCTCTCTTTCAGACTCGGGATCAGTTTGTCTTTGCTGAGATTTTCAATCCAGATTTTAGTGGTGATATAGAGTTCATTACGAGGCACGCCACTTTCTGCAATCGCCTGACCTACTGCAGCTTCGTTATCATAGATTTGTGCGGTATCAATTGCACGATAACCAAGTTCAAGTGCCGTTTTCACTGATGCAATAACAACGTCGTCTTTAAGACGGAAAGTACCTAAACCAAATGCAGGGATAGCCATAATATGTCTCTTTTAATGCTATTTTCGTTTACTGAGATGATTATGGACTTCAGACTGTTGCGGAAAAAGAGCGTAAAACGCAGAGGATTTCTGCGATTATGGCAACAATAAACATATAGACGAAAAAAAACCTCGAGCATTAACTCGAGGCTTCTTAATAAGTGGCGGAACGGACGGGACTCGAACCCGCGACCCCCTGCGTGACAGGCAGGTATTCTAACCGACTGAACTACCGCTCCACCGAATTCTTTTACAACCACCGGTTTTATGACCGGCTTACTGCTTAATTTGATGCCTGGCAGTTCCCTACTCTCGCATGGGGAGACCCCACACTACCATCGGCGCTACGGCGTTTCACTTCTGAGTTCGGCATGGGGTCAGGTGGGACCACCGCGCTAAGGCCGCCAGGCAAATTCTGTTTATCGACACGTCATGTTCTGACCTGTCGATGTCATCTGTATCAAGCTTACTTGTCGATGTCTCTTCCGCCAAAACATCTTCGGCGTTGTAAGGTTAAGCCTCACGGTTCATTAGTACCGGTTAGCTCAACGCATCGCTGCGCTTACACACCCGGCCTATCAACGTCGTCGTCTTCAACGTTCCTTCAGGACCCTTAAAGGGTCAGGGAGAACTCATCTCGGGGCAAGTTTCGTGCTTAGATGCTTTCAGCACTTATCTCTTCCGCATTTAGCTACCGGGCAGTGCCATTGGCATGACAACCCGAACACCAGTGATGCGTCCACTCCGGTCCTCTCGTACTAGGAGCAGCCCCCCTCAGTTCTCCAGCGCCCACGGCAGATAGGGACCGAACTGTCTCACGACGTTCTAAACCCAGCTCGCGTACCACTTTAAATGGCGAACAGCCATACCCTTGGGACCTACTTCAGCCCCAGGATGTGATGAGCCGACATCGAGGTGCCAAACACCGCCGTCGATATGAACTCTTGGGCGGTATCAGCCTGTTATCCCCGGAGTACCTTTTATCCGTTGAGCGATGGCCCTTCCATTCAGAACCACCGGATCACTATGACCTGCTTTCGCACCTGCTCGCGCCGTCACGCTCGCAGTCAAGCTGGCTTATGCCATTGCACTAACCTCCTGATGTCCGACCAGGATTAGCCAACCTTCGTGCTCCTCCGTTACTCTTTAGGAGGAGACCGCCCCAGTCAAACTACCCACCAGACACTGTCCGCAACCCCGATAAGGGGCCAACGTTAGAACATCAAACATTAAAGGGTGGTATTTCAAGGTCGGCTCCATGCAGACTGGCGTCCACACTTCTAAGCCTCCCACCTATCCTACACATCAAGGCTCAATGTTCAGTGTCAAGCTATAGTAAAGGTTCACGGGGTCTTTCCGTCTTGCCGCGGGTACACTGCATCTTCACAGCGAGTTCAATTTCACTGAGTCTCGGGTGGAGACAGCCTGGCCATCATTACGCCATTCGTGCAGGTCGGAACTTACCCGACAAGGAATTTCGCTACCTTAGGACCGTTATAGTTACGGCCGCCGTTTACCGGGGCTTCGATCAAGAGCTTCGCGTTACCGCTAACCCCATCAATTAACCTTCCGGCACCGGGCAGGCGTCACACCGTATACGTCCACTTTCGTGTTTGCACAGTGCTGTGTTTTTAATAAACAGTTGCAGCCAGCTGGTATCTTCGACTGATTTCAGCTCCACGAGCAAGTCGCTTCACCTACATATCAGCGTGCCTTCTCCCGAAGTTACGGCACCATTTTGCCTAGTTCCTTCACCCGAGTTCTCTCAAGCGCCTTGGTATTCTCTACCTGACCACCTGTGTCGGTTTGGGGTACGATTTGTTGTTACCTGATGCTTAGAGGCTTTTCCTGGAAGCAGGGCATTTGTCACTTCAGCACCGTAGTGCCTCGTCATCACGCCTCAGCCTTGATTTTCCGGATTTGCCTGGAAAACCAGCCTACACGCTTAAACCGGGACAACCGTCGCCCGGCCAACATAGCCTTCTCCGTCCCCCCTTCGCAGTAACACCAAGTACAGGAATATTAACCTGTTTCCCATCGACTACGCCTTTCGGCCTCGCCTTAGGGGTCGACTCACCCTGCCCCGATTAACGTTGGACAGGAACCCTTGGTCTTCCGGCGAGCGGGCTTTTCACCCGCTTTATCGTTACTTATGTCAGCATTCGCACTTCTGATACCTCCAGCATGCCTCACAGCACACCTTCACAGGCTTACAGAACGCTCCCCTACCCAACAACACACAGTGTCGCTGCCGCAGCTTCGGTGCATGGTTTAGCCCCGTTACATCTTCCGCGCAGGCCGACTCGACCAGTGAGCTATTACGCTTTCTTTAAATGATGGCTGCTTCTAAGCCAACATCCTGGCTGTCTGGGCCTTCCCACATCGTTTCCCACTTAACCATGACTTTGGGACCTTAGCTGGCGGTCTGGGTTGTTTCCCTCTTCACGACGGACGTTAGCACCCGCCGTGTGTCTCCCGTGATAACATTCTCCGGTATTCGCAGTTTGCATCGGGTTGGTAAGTCGGGATGACCCCCTTGCCGAAACAGTGCTCTACCCCCGGAGATGAATTCACGAGGCGCTACCTAAATAGCTTTCGGGGAGAACCAGCTATCTCCCGGTTTGATTGGCCTTTCACCCCCAGCCACAAGTCATCCGCTAATTTTTCAACATTAGTCGGTTCGGTCCTCCAGTTAGTGTTACCCAACCTTCAACCTGCCCATGGCTAGATCACCGGGTTTCGGGTCTATACCCTGCAACTTAACGCCCAGTTAAGACTCGGTTTCCCTTCGGCTCCCCTATTCGGTTAACCTTGCTACAGAATATAAGTCGCTGACCCATTATACAAAAGGTACGCAGTCACCCCATAAAGAGGCTCCCACTGCTTGTACGTACACGGTTTCAGGTTCTTTTTCACTCCCCTCGCCGGGGTTCTTTTCGCCTTTCCCTCACGGTACTGGTTCACTATCGGTCAGTCAGGAGTATTTAGCCTTGGAGGATGGTCCCCCCATATTCAGACAGGATACCACGTGTCCCGCCCTACTCATCGAGCTCACAGTATGTGCATTTTTGTGTACGGGGCTGTCACCCTGTATCGCGCGCCTTTCCAGACGCTTCCACTAACACACACACTGATTCAGGCTCTGGGCTCCTCCCCGTTCGCTCGCCGCTACTGGGGGAATCTCGGTTGATTTCTTTTCCTCGGGGTACTTAGATGTTTCAGTTCCCCCGGTTCGCCTCATTAACCTATGGATTCAGTTAATGATAGTGTGACGAATCACACTGGGTTTCCCCATTCGGAAATCGCCGGTTATAACGGTTCATATCACCTTACCGACGCTTATCGCAGATTAGCACGTCCTTCATCGCCTCTGACTGCCAGGGCATCCACCGTGTACGCTTAGTCGCTTAACCTCACAACCCGAAGATGTTTCTTGCGATTCATCATCGTGTTGCGAAAATTTGAGAGACTCACGAACAACTTTCATTGTTCAGTGTTTCAATTTTCAGCTTGATCCAGATTTTTAAAGAGCAAAACTTCGCAGTGAACCTTTGCAGGTACACTCTGAAGTATTTTTTATTTAATCACTACAGAGATGGTGGAGCTATGCGGGATCGAACCGCAGACCTCCTGCGTGCAAAGCAGGCGCTCTCCCAGCTGAGCTATAGCCCCATAACATGTAGTTAAAACCTCTTCAAATTTGCGGTGCAAATTTGGTAGGCCTGAGTGGACTTGAACCACCGACCTCACCCTTATCAGGGGTGCGCTCTAACCACCTGAGCTACAAGCCTGTAGAGGTTTTACTGCTCATTTTCATCAGACAATCTGTGTGAGCACTTCAAAGAACGCTTCTTTAAGGTAAGGAGGTGATCCAACCGCAGGTTCCCCTACGGTTACCTTGTTACGACTTCACCCCAGTCATGAATCACAAAGTGGTAAGCGCCCTCCCGAAGGTTAAGCTACCTACTTCTTTTGCAACCCACTCCCATGGTGTGACGGGCGGTGTGTACAAGGCCCGGGAACGTATTCACCGTGGCATTCTGATCCACGATTACTAGCGATTCCGACTTCATGGAGTCGAGTTGCAGACTCCAATCCGGACTACGACGCACTTTATGAGGTCCGCTTGCTCTCGCGAGGTCGCTTCTCTTTGTATGCGCCATTGTAGCACGTGTGTAGCCCTGGTCGTAAGGGCCATGATGACTTGACGTCATCCCCACCTTCCTCCAGTTTATCACTGGCAGTCTCCTTTGAGTTCCCGGCCGGACCGCTGGCAACAAAGGATAAGGGTTGCGCTCGTTGCGGGACTTAACCCAACATTTCACAACACGAGCTGACGACAGCCATGCAGCACCTGTCTCACGGTTCCCGAAGGCACATTCTCATCTCTGAAAACTTCCGTGGATGTCAAGACCAGGTAAGGTTCTTCGCGTTGCATCGAATTAAACCACATGCTCCACCGCTTGTGCGGGCCCCCGTCAATTCATTTGAGTTTTAACCTTGCGGCCGTACTCCCCAGGCGGTCGACTTAACGCGTTAGCTCCGGAAGCCACGCCTCAAGGGCACAACCTCCAAGTCGACATCGTTTACGGCGTGGACTACCAGGGTATCTAATCCTGTTTGCTCCCCACGCTTTCGCACCTGAGCGTCAGTCTTCGTCCAGGGGGCCGCCTTCGCCACCGGTATTCCTCCAGATCTCTACGCATTTCACCGCTACACCTGGAATTCTACCCCCCTCTACGAGACTCAAGCTTGCCAGTATCAGATGCAGTTCCCAGGTTGAGCCCGGGGATTTCACATCTGACTTAACAAACCGCCTGCGTGCGCTTTACGCCCAGTAATTCCGATTAACGCTTGCACCCTCCGTATTACCGCGGCTGCTGGCACGGAGTTAGCCGGTGCTTCTTCTGCGGGTAACGTCAATGAGCAAAGGTATTAACTTTACTCCCTTCCTCCCCGCTGAAAGTACTTTACAACCCGAAGGCCTTCTTCATACACGCGGCATGGCTGCATCAGGCTTGCGCCCATTGTGCAATATTCCCCACTGCTGCCTCCCGTAGGAGTCTGGACCGTGTCTCAGTTCCAGTGTGGCTGGTCATCCTCTCAGACCAGCTAGGGATCGTCGCCTAGGTGAGCCGTTACCCCACCTACAAGCTAATCCCATCTGGGCACATCCGATGGCAAGAGGCCCGAAGGTCCCCCTCTTTGGTCTTGCGACATTATGCGGTATTAGCTACCGTTTCCAGTAGTTATCCCCCTCCATCAGGCAGTTTCCCAGACATTACTCACCCGTCCGCCACTCGTCAGCAAAGCAGCAAGCTGCTTCCTGTTACCGTTCGACTTGCATGTGTTAGGCCTGCCGCCAGCGTTCAATCTGAGCCATGATCAAACTCTTCAATTTAAAAGTTTGATGCTCAAAGAATTAAACTTCGTAATGAATTACGTGTTCACTCTTGAGACTTGGTATTCATTTTTCGTCTTGCGACGTTAAGAATCCGTATCTTCGAGTGCCCACACAGATTGTCTGATAAATTGTTAAAGAGCAGTTGCGACGCGGCTTTCAGCTCACTGTCGCGAGGTGGCGTATATTACGCTTTCCTCTTTCAGAGTCAACCCTGAATTTCAGGATTTTTTCTCTTCAACCGAACCGGCTGCTTGTGTGAAGTGATTCACATCCGCCGTGTCGATGGAGGCGCATTATAGGGAGTCGTCTCAGGAAGACAAGCGGAAAAATGCATTTTTATTTCAACCGCTCATCTTTTAATCATTACGCCGGTTTTTGCTGCTTTTTTATCGCTTGCGGCAGGTCTGCCAGGCTATTTAACACCCAATCCGCCGCGTTTTCTGCTTCAGGCGTAATAGGTTTTCCCGTACGCACCAGCACTTTTGTTCCCACGTTCGCCGCAGCCGCTGCCTGCATATCTTCTAATTTATCGCCCACCATATAAGAAGCGGCCATATCAATATGCAAATAATCGCGTGCTGACAAAAGCATCCCCGGATGTGGTTTGCGGCAGTCGCAGACCTGGCGAAACTCTTCAACACTACCCTGCGGATGATGCGGGCAATAATAGATACCATCCAGATCGACATCGCGGTCCGCCAGCGACCAGTCCATCCACTCGGTCAGCGTTTCAAACTGTGCTTCAGTAAATTTACCGCGAGCAATGCCAGACTGGTTGGTTACTACCACCAGCGCAAAGCCCATTTTTTTTAGCTCGCGCATGGCGTCAATAACACCGTCGATAAATTCAAAGTTGTCGATCTCATGGACATAGCCGTGATCGACATTAATGGTGCCATCACGGTCAAGAAAAATTGCGGGTACGCTCTTCGCCACCTTTTATAGCTCCTTAATAAGGCATGTGACGCTAGTATCGCATGTTTCGACCTGCAAGAAAGTGCTCTTCGCATAAACCTGATTGATTTAGACGTCTGGATGCCTTAACATCCATTTCATTGACGGCTTTGACCGTTTCAGGCATTCGAAATGCCACGACTAACTTAATGACGATAATAAATAATCAATGATAAAACTTTCGAATATCACCAAAGTGTTCCACCAGGGCACCCGCACCATCCAGGCGTTAAACAACGTCAGCCTGCATGTGCCAGCTGGACAAATTTATGGCGTTATCGGTGCCTCAGGCGCGGGTAAGAGTACGCTTATACGTTGTGTAAACCTGCTGGAGCGCCCAACCGAGGGTAGCGTGCTGGTCGATGGTCAGGAACTGACCACGCTGTCAGAATCCGAGTTGACCAAAGCTCGCCGCCAGATTGGTATGATTTTCCAGCATTTTAACCTGCTCTCTTCGCGCACTGTTTTTGGCAACGTGGCACTGCCGCTGGAGCTGGACAACACGCCGAAAGACGAGATTAAACGTCGCGTGACAGAATTACTGTCATTGGTTGGTCTTGGCGATAAGCATGATAGCTACCCGTCGAATCTTTCCGGTGGACAGAAACAACGTGTGGCGATTGCCCGTGCGTTAGCCAGCAATCCCAAAGTATTGCTGTGTGATGAGGCCACCAGCGCGCTGGACCCGGCAACAACACGTTCTATTCTCGAACTGCTGAAAGACATCAATCGTCGTCTGGGTTTGACGATTCTGTTGATCACCCACGAAATGGACGTTGTGAAGCGCATTTGTGATTGCGTGGCGGTGATCAGTAATGGCGAGTTGATCGAGCAGGACACGGTAAGTGAAGTGTTCTCGCATCCGAAAACGCCGCTGGCGCAGAAGTTTATTCAGTCGACCCTGCATCTGGATATCCCGGAAGACTATCAGGAACGTCTGCAAGCGGAACCATTCGCTGACTGCGTGCCGATGCTGCGCCTGGAGTTTACCGGTCAATCGGTCGATGCCCCGCTGCTTTCTGAAACCGCGCGTCGTTTCAACGTCAATAACAACATTATTAGCGCGCAGATGGATTACGCCGGTGGCGTTAAGTTCGGCATTATGCTGACTGAAATGCACGGCACACAACAAGATACGCAAGCCGCCATTGCCTGGCTGCAGGAACACCATGTAAAAGTAGAGGTACTGGGTTATGTCTGAGCCGATGATGTGGCTGCTGGTTCGTGGCGTATGGGAAACGCTGGCAATGACCTTCGTATCCGGTTTTTTTGGTTTTGTAATTGGCCTGCCGGTTGGCGTCCTGCTTTATGTCACGCGTCCGGGGCAAATTATTGCTAACGCGAAGCTGTATCGTACCGTTTCTGCGATTGTGAACATTTTCCGATCCATCCCGTTCATTATCTTGCTGGTATGGATGATTCCGTTTACTCGCGTTATTGTCGGTACATCGATTGGTTTGCAGGCAGCGATTGTTCCGCTGACCGTTGGTGCAGCACCGTTTATTGCCCGTATGGTCGAGAACGCTCTGCTGGAGATCCCAACCGGGTTAATTGAAGCTTCCCGCGCAATGGGTGCTACGCCGATGCAGATCGTCCGTAAAGTGCTGTTACCGGAGGCGTTGCCAGGTCTGGTGAATGCGGCAACTATCACCCTGATTACCCTGGTTGGTTATTCCGCAATGGGTGGCGCAGTCGGTGCCGGTGGTTTAGGTCAGATTGGCTATCAGTATGGCTACATCGGCTACAACGCGACGGTGATGAATACGGTACTGGTATTGCTGGTCATTCTGGTTTATTTAATTCAGTTCGCAGGCGACCGCATCGTCCGGGCTGTCACTCGCAAGTAACGTTCAACACAACATAAATAATTGAAGAAGGAATAAGGTATGGCGTTCAAATTCAAAACCTTTGCGGCAGTGGGAGCCCTGATTGGATCACTGGCACTGGTAGGCTGCGGTCAGGATGAAAAAGATCCAAACCACATTAAAGTCGGCGTGATTGTTGGTGCCGAACAGCAGGTTGCAGAAGTCGCGCAGAAAGTCGCGAAAGACAAATATGGCCTGGACGTTGAGCTGGTCACCTTCAACGACTATGTTCTGCCAAACGAAGCATTGAGCAAAGGCGATATCGACGCCAACGCCTTCCAGCATAAACCGTACCTTGATCAGCAACTGAAAGATCGTGGCTACAAACTGGTCGCAGTAGGCAACACGTTTGTGTATCCGATTGCCGGTTACTCCAAGAAAATCAAATCGCTGGATGAACTGCAGGATGGTTCGCAGGTTGCCGTGCCAAACGACCCGACTAACCTTGGTCGTTCACTGCTGCTGCTGCAAAAAGTGGGCTTGATCAAACTGAAAGATGGCGTTGGCCTGTTGCCAACAGTTCTTGATGTTGTTGAGAACCCAAAAAACCTGAAAATTGTTGAGCTGGAAGCACCGCAGCTGCCTCGCTCTCTGGACGACGCGCAAATCGCTCTGGCAGTTATCAATACCACCTATGCCAGCCAGATTGGCCTGACTCCGGCGAAAGACGGTATCTTTGTCGAAGATAAAGAGTCCCCGTACGTAAACCTGATCGTAACGCGTGAAGATAACAAAGACGCTGAGAACGTGAAGAAATTCGTCCAGGCTTATCAGTCTGACGAAGTTTACGAAGCAGCAAACAAAGTGTTTAACGGTGGCGCTGTTAAAGGCTGGTAATTTTTAGGCTGTTTCCACAATTTGTAATATCATTCAGGACGGGCGCTTGCCCGTCTTGTCATTTTTACAAGCTCCTGATTCAATATTGACGTTTTGATCATACATTGAGGAAATACTATGCGTGCTTTACCGATCTGTTTAGTAGCACTCATGCTAAGCGGCTGTTCCATGTTAAGCAGATCCCCTGTCGAACCCGTTCAAAGCACTGCACCCCAGCCGAAAGCGGAGCCTGCAAAACCGAAAGCACCGCGCGCCGCGCCGGTCCGAATTTATACCAATGCAGAAGAATTAGTCGGCAAACCATTCCGCGATCTCGGTGAAGTCAGTGGCGATTCTTGCCAGGCCTCTAATCAGGACTCTCCGCCGAGCATTCCAACCGCGCGTAAGCGGATGCAAATCAATGCCTCTAAAATGAAAGCCAATGCGGTATTACTGCATAGCTGCGAAGTTACCAGCGGTACGCCAGGCTGCTATCGTCAGGCTGTATGTATCGGTTCTGCGCTTAACATTACGGCGAAATGAGCAGTTTCCAGTTCGAGCAAATAGGCGTTATTCGCTCGCCCTATAAAGAAAAATTCGCCGTTCCGCGCCAGCCAGGTCTGGTAAAAAGCGCCAACGGCGAACTGCATCTCATTGCTCCCTACAACCAGGCCGACGCCGTTCGCGGCCTGGAAGCGTTTAGCCATTTATGGATCCTTTTTGTCTTTCATCAAACAATGGAAGGCGGCTGGCGCCCAACTGTGCGTCCGCCTCGTCTTGGTGGTAATGCCAGAATGGGTGTTTTCGCCACACGCTCTACTTTCCGTCCTAATCCGATTGGTATGTCGCTGGTAGAGCTGAAAGAGGTTGTTTGCCATAAAGATAGCGTGATTCTGAAGCTTGGCAGTCTGGATCTGGTCGATGGGACGCCAGTGGTGGATATCAAACCGTATCTCCCCTTTGCCGAATCGCTTCCCGATGCCAGCGCCAGCTATGCGCAAAGTGCACCAGCGGCAGAGATGGCGGTGAGTTTTACCTTAGAGGTCGAAAAGCAGCTTTTGACATTGGAGAAGCGCTATCCGCAGTTAACGCTGTTTATCCGCGAAGTACTGGCGCAGGACCCGCGTCCAGCCTATCGTAAAGGTGAGGAAACGGGCAAAACCTATGCCGTCTGGCTGCATAATTTTAACGTTCGCTGGCGCGTCACCGACGCTGGTTTTGAAGTCTTTGCGCTGGAACCGCGTTAAATTCGCGCCCTTCTCTTTTGACATTTCTTTTGCACTGGTAAACTAAATCACTTTTTTTGTCCCAGGCTCGCCTTGAGCCTGCTCTACCTTCCAACTGGAACCGTAACAACATGCGTACTAGCCAATACCTGCTCTCCACTCTTAAGGAGACACCTGCCGACGCCGAGGTGATCAGCCATCAGCTGATGTTACGCGCCGGGATGATCCGCAAGCTGGCCTCCGGGTTATACACCTGGCTGCCGACCGGCGTGCGCGTTCTGAAAAAAGTCGAAAACATCGTGCGTGAAGAGATGAACAACGCCGGTGCGATCGAGGTGTTAATGCCGGTGGTTCAGCCATCTGAACTGTGGCAAGAGAGTGGTCGTTGGGAACAGTATGGCCCGGAATTGCTGCGTATTGCTGACCGTGGTGACCGTCCGTTCGTACTCGGCCCAACTCATGAAGAAGTTATCACTGACCTGATTCGTAACGAGCTGAGCTCTTACAAACAGCTGCCGCTGAACTTCTATCAGATCCAGACCAAGTTCCGTGATGAAGTGCGCCCGCGTTTCGGCGTCATGCGTTCCCGCGAATTCCTGATGAAAGATGCTTACTCTTTCCATACTTCTCAGGAATCCCTGCAGGAAACCTACGATGCAATGTATGCGGCCTACAGCAAAATCTTCAGCCGCATGGGGCTGGATTTCCGCGCCGTACAGGCCGACACCGGTTCTATCGGCGGCAGCGCCTCTCACGAATTCCAGGTGCTGGCGCAAAGCGGTGAAGACGATGTGGTCTTCTCCGACACCTCTGACTATGCAGCGAACATTGAGCTGGCAGAAGCTATCGCGCCGAAAGAACCGCGCGCTGCTGCTACCCAGGAAATGACGCTGGTTGATACGCCGAACGCGAAAACCATCGCTGAACTGGTAGAACAATTCAATCTGCCGATTGAAAAAACGGTTAAGACTCTGCTGGTTAAAGCCGTTGAAGGCAGTAGCTTCCCGCTGGTTGCGCTGCTGGTTCGCGGTGACCACGAGCTGAACGAAGTTAAAGCTGAGAAACTGCCGCAGGTTGCAAGCCCGCTGACTTTCGCGACTGAAGAAGAAATTCGTGCCGTGGTTAAAGCCGGTCCGGGTTCACTGGGCCCGGTAAACATGCCGATTCCGGTAGTAATTGACCGTACTGTTGCGGCGATGAGTGATTTTGCTGCTGGTGCTAACATCGATGGCAAACACTACTTCGGTATCAACTGGGATCGCGATGTCGCAACCCCGGAAGTTGCGGATATCCGTAACGTAGTGGCTGGCGATCCAAGCCCGGATGGCCAGGGTACGCTGCTGATCAAACGTGGTATCGAAGTCGGTCACATCTTCCAGCTGGGTACTAAGTACTCCGAAGCACTTAAAGCCTCCGTTCAGGGTGAAGATGGCCGTAATCAGATCCTGACTATGGGTTGCTACGGTATCGGCGTAACGCGCGTAGTAGCGGCGGCAATTGAGCAGAACTACGACGAACGCGGCATCGTATGGCCTGACGCTATCGCACCTTTCCAGGTGGCGATTCTGCCGATGAACATGCACAAATCCTTCCGCGTACAGGAGCTGGCTGAGAAACTGTATAGCGAACTGCGCGCACAGGGTATCGAAGTGCTGCTGGATGACCGCAAAGAACGTCCGGGCGTGATGTTTGCTGATATGGAACTGATCGGTATTCCGCACACTATCGTGTTGGGTGACCGTAACCTCGACAACGACGATATCGAATACAAATACCGTCGTAACGGTGAGAAACAGTTAATTAAGACCGGTGACATCGTCGATTATCTGGTGAAACAGATTAAAGGCTGATGCCAGAAAGGGTCCTGAATTTCAGGACCCTTTTTTACATGGATTGTATAAAATGGATAAACCAAAGGCGTACTGCTGCCTGCTTCTCCCCTGCTTTCTTTTACTTTCGGCCTGTACCGTTGATATCAGCCAACCAGACTCATCAGCCACAGCGGTAGATGCCAAGGCAAAAACATGGGCAGTCAAATTCCAGCATCAAAGCTCTTTCACCGAACAATCAATAAAAGAAATAACAGAACCTGATCTCAAACCCGGCGATTTACTGTTCTCCTCAAGCCTTGGGGTAACCTCATTTGGTATCCGCGTCTTCAGCACTTCCTCTGTGAGCCACGTTGCAATCTTTTTGGGAGATAATAACGTTGCAGAAGCGACAGGAGATGGCGTCCAGATTGTTTCCCTTAAAAAAGCGATGAAGCATAGTGATAAGCTTTTCGTCTTACGAGTCCCGGATCTTACCCCGCAACAAGCCACAGAAATTACCGCGTTTGCCAATAAAATCAAAGATAGCGGTTATAACTATCGCGGCATTGTCGAATTTATTCCATTTATGGTGACTCGCCAGATGTGCTCACTGAATCCGTTCTCCGAGGATTTTCGCCAACAGTGCGTCAGCGGCCTGGCGAAAGCGCAGTTAAGCAGTGTGAGCGAAGGAGACAAAAAGTCGTGGTTTTGTTCGGAATTTGTCACTGATGCATTTGCCAAAGCCGGACATCCGCTTACGCTGGCACAGTCTGGCTGGATTAGCCCTGCCGATCTGATGCATATGCGTACTGGCGATGTCTCTGCGTTTAAGTCAGAAACGCAATTAGAGTATATTGGGCACTTGAAGCCAGGGATTTATATCAAAGCGGGTCGCTTCGTTGGGTTGACTCAGTGATAAGAGCCAGCCTCGTCCACAAAATACCGGATGAGGCGTGAGCGCCTTACCCGACCTACAAAATCGTGCTAATACAAAATGTTGCATTATTGGCTGTAGGCCTGATAAGCGCTGCGCATCAGGCAATTTTTCGTTTGTTTCTGTCTCACGATGGCTTACTGCCCCAAACTACTGCAATCCTGGTGCGGGTAAAATTTACCTGCCGTATCGGGCGCAAATACTTTGGTCGGCGCACCAGTATCCGGATTAGCCTCAAGCGTAAAGTGACCTTCTACTGACAGTAACACCGGTTTCTCGCTGTTGCCGCGGGCAGCCAAATAGCCCCGTTCCAGCTCAGCGTTATTCGCTACCATGAAACGTTTTCCGGTCGCACAATCAGTAAAGGTTGCCGCATCAGCCATATAAAAATACATGCCGCGTAGAGTCATCGGCGTCACTGGCAGGCTGGACTTTGCCGGTTCCAGTGTATAGTTGAACTGCGATTCGATCGGATTGCCTTCACGATCGAGCATCTCCAGCGCATCTCCTTTCGCCCGATAATATGACTTTTCACCTTTACTGTCGGTTAATACCAGTTTGTCAGCGGTTCGCGCCCATGTACCGTAGGAAGCGAAGGAGGAAGGTTCTTCACGAGCCCCCAGATAACGCTCATTCATCACCCAGGTTCCATCTTTTTCGAGGAACAGAGAGGTTTCGATACCTTCGCAATCAGCACACGGCAGTACGCCGCGCCAGCTTTGCGGCATCGGCTTCAGTTCAGCGGCCTGCGCCGGGGAAAGCGTATCGACTTCGGCCCGATTATTACATCCCATCAGTGTAAAGAGGCTGATTACAGCCATCGCTGTCACTATCGCTTTTTTCACCATCCATTCCTTCTTTTTATTCCCGACCGCCGCGCACTTTGCCGCGCAACGCCTTCACGCTTGATTTTTGTGCTTTCGATACCAGCCTGCGCTCTTTTGATGCGCGGGTAGGTCGTGTCGGTCGTCGGGCTTTTTGTTCTGTTGTTAATTCTTTAATCACTGCCACCAGCCGAGCCAGCGCCGCTTCGCGGTTCAGTTCCTGGCTGCGGTATTCCTGTGCCTTGATGACTATCACTCCATCGCTGCTAATCAGATGATGGCTGGCAGCGAGCAGGCGCTCTTTGTAATACTCTGGCAGGCTGGACGCTCGAATGTCAAAACGCAGATGAATAGCCGTTGAGGTCTTATTAACATGCTGTCCGCCCGCGCCCTGTGCACGAATAGCAGTGATCTCAAACTCGCCATCGGGGATAGCAACATGTCGGGAAATCATAATCATGAAGGTTGTTGCCAGGCGATCAAGTTTACTTCCAGATTATTCTTATCATCCGATAACCAAATCACCCCATCCTGAATCGTTGCCTGCAGCGTCATGGTACGATCGGCAAAGGCGCTCACTTTTGCCAGTTGCTCGTCGTCCAGATACCAGACAGAAAGATTGGCAAACTGCGCACATTTGCTCTGATTTTGCTGCCACCAGATTTGCGCCGCCCGACTATTATAGGCAAACAGCGCCACTTCTGCGGCCTGGGTGCAGGCTTTCTTAATCCGCCGCTCATCCGGCAATCCCAGTTCAATCCACAAATCAATGCCCAGATGATCATTACGCAGCCACGCTTCCGGCTCATCATCGGCACACAAACCTCGGGTAAATTGCAGACGCTCATCGGCATATTTCAGCCACGCCAGCAGGCGCAGCATCATGCGCTCCTGGGTTTCTGAAGGATGGCGCGCCAGCGTCAGAGAGGCATCGAGAAACTGGTTGCGGTCGAGATCGGCCACATTAACCGTCGCTTTATAAATTGTCGCTTTAAGCGCCATAAGAAAACTCCTTTCGAATCAGGAGGCCATTGTAACGGAATACGTGCAGTTGCGACGCTGATATTGCAGAAATGAGTGTGGTATAGTCACCTTGCGAAACAGAGTTTATCTTCGTAGGCTTAGACTTGCATCCACGGTTAAGTCAGAGTGCTGACAGGAGGGCATGTGGAAAAATATTGTGAGTTAATACGCAAGCGGTACGCGGAAATCGCCAGCGGAGACTTAGGATACGTTCCGGACGCGCTGGGCTGCGTTTTGAAAGTGCTGAATGAAATGGCTGCCGACGATGCCCTTTCTGAGGCTGTCAGGGAAAAAGCAGCATACGCTGCGGCAAACTTACTGGTGAGCGATTATGTCAATGAATGATACGTATCAACCAATCAATTGTGATGATTACGATAATCTTGAGCTCGCCTGCCAGCATCATTTAATGCTGACACTTGAGCTGAAAGATGGCGAAAAACTGCAGGGGAAGGCCAGCGATTTAGTCTCCCGCAAAAATGTGGAATATCTGGTCGTCGAAGCTGCTGGCGAAACCCGCGAGCTACGTCTGGATAAAATTACCAGCTTTAGCCACCCGGAAATCGGTACGGTGGTGGTGAGCGAGTCCTGATTGACTTTCGCCGGATGCGACGTTTGAAGCGTCTTATCCGGCTTTCACTTAACTAAGCGTTTTCTGCCAGACAAAACTGACGCCATTCTCACCTTCAGCCACACCTTCTTGCGTCACAAATACCTCTGCCGCTGCAATCAGCGTTTCGCCATAAAACAGCAGTGGCGTGGTGTCACGCAGCCACGGCGGTACGCCCAGTTCCTGCCAGATTTTCTTTAACTTACGCCCACCATTGCGCCCGACAATATGCAGCAATCCTGGCGCTTTGAAACGCACGCTGACCGCTTCGTCTGCACGCGGAGGGCGAATATCGCCTCCCGCAGTAAGCTGTACACTTCCCAGCGCCGCCGGTAATTCCAGCGGTTGTAACCACGTCTGCCACGGCACAATGGTTTCGCTTTGCCCAGTGACGGATTTAATCCACCACAGTTGCGACTGATAGCGGCGGATTTCAAACGCCCCCAAACGTAAACAGGGGGATGCATCTTCTCGCGCCAGCGCCACTTCCTGCCAGATCCTCACCAACGCGTCGCGGGAAGGCATCGGTGCATTCTGCCCTGCCAGCCAGCGGCGGATAATCGCCGCGCGACGGGCATCACTCATCGCCAGCATTGGCGCAATCTGCAGCGTCCCCTGCGGCGTTTGACAGTGTGCTAAATCATCCACCAGCAGTTCATCCAGCAGGCTCTCTTGCTCAGCACAAAGTGCAGCGCTGCGGGCCGTTGCTTCGGCAAAATGCGGCCAACGCTGCTGCAATAACGGCACAACGCGCAGGCGCAGGAAGTTACGATCGTATGAGTCGTCCTGATTACTTTCGTCTTCAATCCAACGTAAACCATGCGCCAACGCCCACTGCTCCAGTTCTCCCCGTGTGCGGGCGAGCAACGGTCGGATCAGCCGCGTTCCGGCAAACTCCGAGACTTCCGCCATAGCCGAAAGCCCTGCAGGGCCGCTACCACGTTTTAACGCCAGCAGAAACGTTTCACATTGATCGTCGAGATGTTGCGCTGTAACCAGCACTTCACCAGGTAACAGGGTACGAGCAAATGCCTGATAACGTGCCTGCCGCGCCTGAGCCTCAATACCTAGCCCCTCTTGCGCAAGTTGCACACGCTCAACCACCAGCGGCACATGCCACTGGTGGCAGATGTTCTCGCAATGCATAACCCAGGCATCGGCATTGGCACTTAAACCGTGATGCACATGAATAGCGCGCAGGGTGACGCCCGGATTTTCCGTCCGCCACTGCACCAACTGATGCAGCAGAACGGTGGAGTCAAGCCCGCCGCTAAAGGCCACCAGAATCTGGCGTGAGGTGAGAAGTTGTCTATTGAGCGTGAGTGTCATGATGGTGCGATTTTACAGTAGCAATGCCCGGCACGTTACCGGGCAAATGCCGCGATGACAAGCCTTACTGCTCATACAGTTCCAACGGCAGTCCGTCCGGATCGTTAAAGAATGTGAAGCGCTTTTGCGTGTAGGGATCGACACGTATGGCTTCACATTTCACGTTATGGCTTTCAAGATGCGCCACTGCCGCATCGATATCATCAACGCTAAAAGCCAGATGACGCAGGCCGCAAGCTTCCGGTCGGCTGGGGCGCTCCGGCGGGAACGGAAATGAGAAAAGCTCAATCACATATTGCCCATTAAGCGCCAAATCCCCTTTCCACGAATCGCGCGCTTCGCGATAGACTTCGCTTTGCAGCGTGAAACCGAGAATATCGCAGTAGAAAGCTTTGCTCACCGCATAATCCGTCGCAATAATCGCAATATGATGAACTTGTTTTAAACCCAGCATAACGTCTCCTTTATTTGTTAACAGCACGTTACTCGCCCGGAAGCCGCTCTGGCAAGTTATCCCGCCATTTTTAGGACTCGTACGCGGTAAACGCCATCTTCGTCCTGTTTCGCGCCGTGAATATCCGTTTCAAAGCCGGGGTAATGTTGCCCTACGGAACAAAGCATCAGTAGAAAATCGAGTACTGTGCGGCTCTCTTTGGTCAGCATTTCTCCAGGCATCAACAGCGGTACGCCCGGTGGATAAGGCAGGATCATATTTGCCGATACCCTACCGACCAGTTGTTCCAGCGCAATGGTTTCTACTTCGCCTTTAATCTGCCGTTGCCATGCCTGATGTGGCGTCATGATCATCTCCGGCAAAGTATCAAATGCCCGCAACATCAAACCGGGAAGATCGTGTTTACGAATCAGCTTATGGATCCCTTGCGCCAGATCCTGAATACGCATATTGCGATAAAAATCGGGATCTTCTGCATAGAGATCGGGCAGCATATTTTTGATCCGCAGGTTGAGATCGTAAGAGCGCTTAAATTCCGTCAACCCACGCAATAATCCCATTGCTTTGGTTTTATCGATGCCAATACTAAAGAGAAACAGCAGGTTATAAGGGCCGGTTTTCTCTACTACGATCCCACGTTCGTCGAGGAATTTTGCCACCAGCGCCGCCGGGATCCCCTCATCGCTCATATTGCCCTGCTCGTCCATCCCCGGTGTCAAAATAGTGACTTTAACCGGATCGAGAAACATATGATCGGCATCCGCATCGTTAAAGCCGTGCCACTGTTCGCCAGGCGCAACGGGCCAGCATTCGGCTTCATCCACCTGCGGCGGTTGCCAGATATCGAAAAACCAGCCGTCAGACTCTTCCCGCAGCCGCTGGACCTCTTTGCGAAAATGCAGCGCTCGTTCTACTGAACGGTTAATCAGCCGTTTGCCCGGATTACCACGCAGCATCGCCGCCGCTGTCTCAACCGAAGCAACAATGGGATAACTGGGCGAGGTGGTGGTATGCATCATAAAGGCTTCATTAAACGCCTCTTCGTCGTACTCACCTTTAATGTGGATCAGTGATGCCTGCGACAACGCCGCCAGCATTTTGTGGGTCGATTGCGTTTCGAAGAAAACTTTTCCTGCCACCCGATCGCCACTCATACCACTTTTGCCCTGATAGATCGGATGAAAATGAGTATACGGGACCCAGGCGGAATCGAAGTGGATCGAGGGGACATCCAGCGTCTGTTTGATCCAGTCGGTGTTGTAGAGCAAGCCATCATAGGTTGAGTTGGTGATCACCGCATGAACCGGCCATTGTGCCTGCGTGGTAGCAGCGACTTTCTCTTCGATACTGTCGCGGGTAAATTCTCGTCGCGGGATCCCGCCCAAAATCCCCAACGCATTACGTGTTGGTTTTAGCCAGACCGGTACTACATCGTTCATCATCAACAGATGCGCCAGCGATTTATGACAATTGCGGTCAATTAACAGCGTACTGCCGGATGGCGCGGCGTACATACCCACAATTTTGTTCGACGTCGATGTTCCGTTGGTGACGATATAACTCTGTTCCGCGCCGAAAGTCCGTGCGATGTACTCTTCCGCTTCCAGATGTGGCCCGGTGTGGTCGAGCAACGAACCTAGCTCGGTTACCGAAATAGAGACGTCCGCCTTGAGGGTATTACCGCCGAAAAAATCATAAAACAGACAGCCTACCGGGCTTTTCTGATACGCGGTGCCGCCCATATGCCCCGGCGTACAAAAGGTGTACTTCCGCTCTTTGACATAAGTAAACAAGGCTTTAGTGAATGGCGGGGTAATGTTATCGAGATATTCGTTGGTGTACTGACGCATACGAATGGCGATATCTTCTGCCTGCCCCAGCGCATATTCAAAGAACCAGAGCGCCATCCGCATATCCTGCACGCTGACATCCATCGTCGAGTGAGTATTGATGAAGGCATAAAGCGGGAGATATTCATTAAGTTGATTGATATCGCTACATAAATCGAGACTGTATTCATCCCAGTCAAAAATCACGCCGCATATTCGTGGGTTGTGTTCGATAAATTTCAGCAAATCAACGCTGTTTTGTGGCCAGATAATCTGAAAACCTTGCGCCACCAGCGCCGACTCCAGTTCTTTGATGGGCTCATCTTTATAAAAGACGCCATGCGGTCCCATAATGGCAATGATATTCATGTGTTCCTCCTGGAAAATCCTTCCTTAATCATAGCCCGCTCAAACCATGGCGATAAAAAAGGGCCACCGAAGTGACCCTTTTCAGAACATTTGCTGTTTACGCGTAACCGTAGCTCATCAGGCGCTGATAACGACGATTTTTTAAATCTTCAGTACTTAACACGTCGAGATCGGCCAGATCCGCCAGCAGTTGCGCTTTCAGAGACGCCGCCATCGCTTCCGGGTTACGGTGAGCGCCGCCCAGCGGTTCCGGGATGATGGAGTCGATCAGTTTCAGTTCTTTCAGACGCGGAGCGATGATACCCATCGCTTCAGCCGCCAGCGGTGCTTTGTCGGCGCTCTTCCACAGAATGGACGCACAACCTTCCGGCGAGATAACGGAATAGGTGCTGTATTGCAGCATATTCACTTTATCGCCCACGCCAATCGCCAGCGCGCCGCCAGAACCACCTTCACCGATAACGGTGCAAATAGTCGGTACGCTAAGGCGAGACATTTCACGCAGGTTGCGTGCAATGGCTTCAGACTGACCGCGTTCTTCTGCGCCCACGCCCGGATAAGCCCCCGGGGTGTCGATAAAGGTGATGATTGGCATCTTAAAGCGTTCAGCCATTTGCATCAGACGCAGTGCTTTGCGGTAACCTTCTGGCGCTGGCATACCAAAGTTACGGCGAATTTTTTCTTTGGTTTCACGACCTTTTTGATGACCAATGATCATCACCGGACGACCATCGAGACGGGCGATACCCCCGACGATAGCTTTATCGTCTGCATACGCGCGGTCGCCAGCCAGTTCGTCAAATTCATCAAAGGCCAGGCGAACGTAATCCAGGGTATAAGGACGCTGTGGATGGCGTGCCAGTTGCGCAATCTGCCATGCACCGAGATCGGCGAAGATTTTACGCGTCAGTTCTACGCTTTTTTCACGCAGACGATGCACTTCTTCATCGATATTAATATCCAGTTTCTCATCCTGGCGGCTAACCGCAGTCAGAGAATCGATTTTCGCTTCCAGCTCTGCAATCGGCTGTTCAAAATCAAGGAAATTCAGACTCATAGTATTCCTGTATTAGTCAAACTCCAGTTCCACCTGCTCCGAACCAATGAGGCCACGGAGATCGTTTAATAAACGATCGCTCGGAGAGACACGCCACGTCGCGCCAAAACGCAACCGCGCGCGTGCATCCGCCCTCTGATAGTAGAGATGTACTGGAATTGTCCCAGAGCGGTGGGGTTCCAGAGACTGACGGAGTCGGTTTAAAAGCTGGTCATCAATTTGCCTGTCCGTCAGCGAGATAGCAAGCCCGCGAGCATATTTTTCCCGGGCTTCGTCAATATCCATCACTTCGCGAGCGGTCATTTTAAGCCCACCGCTGAAGTCATCAAAGCTGACCTGTCCGCTGACGATAAGTATGCGGTCTTTTTCCAGCAATTGCTGGTATTTATCCAGGGCGTCAGTAAACAACATCACTTCCAGCCGCCCGGAACGGTCATCCAGCGTGCAGATACCGATACGATTGCCGCGCTTGGTGACCATAACCCGCGCAGCAACAACGAGCCCCGCAGCCGTGGTGACTTTACCACGTTCTGTCGGGTGCATGTCTTTCAGCCTTACGCCTCCGACATAACGCTCAATCTCTTTTAAATACTGGTTGATAGGGTGTCCCGTCAGATACAGACCTAACGTTTCACGCTCCCCATCTAACACCACCTGCTCCGGCCACGGTTGGCAACTGGCGTAGGATTGTTCAATTTGTTCCGGCTCTTCTGCCAGCACGCCGAACATATCGGCCTGACCGATGGCTTCTGCTTTCGCGTGTTGATCAGCCGCCTTTAACGCATCGCCCAGCGAGTTCATCAGCGCCGCGCGGTGTGGCCCAAGACGGTCAAACGCCCCGGACATGATCAGTTTTTCCAGCACTCGCCGGTTTAACTTTTTGGTGTCTGTACGGGCGCAGAGATCAAACAGTTCACGGAAATAGCCGCCTTTATTACGGGCTTCGATGATCGCCTCAATCGGACCTTCACCTACCCCTTTGATCGCGCCAATACCATACACGATTTCGCCGTCGTCGTTGACGTGGAAATGGTAAAGACCGGAGTTTATATCTGGTGGCAGGATTTTCAGCCCCATCCGCCAGCACTCATCCACCAGGCCTACCACCTTCTCGGTGTTGTCCATATCGGCGGTCATTACTGCCGCCATAAACTCCGCTGGATAGTGCGCTTTCAGCCATAACGTTTGATATGAAACCAAAGCATAGGCCGCAGAGTGCGATTTGTTAAATCCGTAACCAGCGAATTTCTCCACCAGGTCGAAGATTTTCATCGCCAGTTCGGCGTTGATCCCGTTCTTTTCTGCGCCTTCAGCAAATACAGAACGCTGCTTGGCCATCTCTTCCGGCTTTTTCTTACCCATCGCACGACGCAGCATATCCGCGCCACCGAGGGTATAACCAGAAAGCACCTGGGCAATCTGCATGACCTGTTCCTGATACAGGATAATGCCGTAGGTTGGCTCCAGTACCGGTTTCAGGCTTTCATGCTGCCACTGCACATCCGGATAGGAGATCTCTTCGCGACCATGTTTACGGTCGATAAAGTTATCCACCATCCCTGATTGCAACGGACCGGGACGGAATAGCGCCACCAGTGCGATCATATCTTCGAAGCAGTCAGGTTGCAGACGTTTGATCAGGTCCTTCATGCCGCGCGATTCAAGCTGGAATACCGCCGTGGTTTCCGAGCGTTGCAGCATGTCGAAACTTTTCTTGTCATCCAGCGGGATGGCGGCGATATCCAGCGGCGGCTCACCATTCTTCGCCCGCCGTTTGTTGATCATCTCCAGCGCCCAGTTGATGATGGTGAGCGTACGCAGGCCGAGGAAGTCGAACTTCACCAGCCCGGCGTATTCAACGTCGCTTTTATCAAACTGGGTAACCGGATGTTTGCCCTCTTCATCGCAATAAAGCGGCGCAAAATCGGTAATTTTGGTCGGCGCGATAACCACCCCACCGGCGTGCTTACCAGCGTTACGGGTGACCCCTTCCAGTTTGCGCGCCATGTCGATCAGCGCCTTAACTTCTTCGTCCGCTTCGTAGATTTCCGGCAGTTGCGGCTCGGCTTCAAACGCTTTCGCCAGCGTCATCCCCGGATCTGGCGGGATCAGTTTCGAGATACGATCGACAAAGCCATACGGATGCCCCAGCACGCGGCCTACGTCGCGGATCACCGCTTTTGCCGCCATCGTACCGAAGGTGATGATCTGCGATACCGCATCGCGACCGTACATATCTGCCACGTGTTCGATAACCTGGTCGCGTTTTTCCATACAGAAGTCAACGTCGAAGTCAGGCATGGAGACACGTTCCGGGTTAAGGAAACGTTCGAACAGCAGGTCAAATTCCAACGGATCGAGGTCGGTGATTTTTAACGCGTAAGCCACCAGTGACCCTGCACCAGAACCACGGCCTGGCCCTACCGGTACGCCGTTATCTTTCGACCACTGGATAAATTCCATAACGATGAGGAAGTAACCCGGGAAGCCCATTTGGTTGATAACCTGAAGTTCAGTATCCAGACGCTCGTCATACTCCGGGCGACGCTTAAGACGTTCTTCCTCGTCAGGGAATAAAAACGCCAGACGCTCTTCCAGGCCTTCTTTTGCACGCTTGACCAGATAATCTTCGGTGCTCATGTCCCCGGTCGGGAACTGCGGCAGGAAGTATTCACCCAGACGCACAGTCACGTTACAGCGTTTGGCGATCTCAACAGTGTTGGCCAGGGCTTCGGGGATGTCGGCAAACAGCTCGCACATCTCCTCTTCGCTGCGCATATATTGCTGCGGCGAATAATTACGCGGGCGTTTGGGATCGTCGAGAGTAAAGCCGTCATGGATCGCGACGCGGATTTCGTGCGCGTCAAAGTCGCTGCTGTCGATAAAGCGCACGTCATTGGTCGCCACGACGGGCAAACCGCGCGCTTCCGCCAGTTCCACTGCCGCGTGCAGATAACTTTCTTCGTCCGGCCTGCCGGTTCGGATCAGCTCGAGAAAATAGCGATCCGGGAAGTGCTCTTCATAAAACGCAACGCACTCATCTACCAGCGCGCTGTTACCACGCAAAAGACTGCGCCCGACGTCGCCCATGCGCCCGCCGGAAAGGAGGATCAGCCCTTCGTTTAATTCGATAAGCCAGTCGCGATCGATGATCGGCCCGGCGGCACCGTACCCGCGCTGATACGCTTTTGAGATCAGCAACGTCAGATTCTGATAGCCAGTATTGTTCGCCGCCAGCACCGTCAGGTGGGTTAACTCATCACCCAGCAGGTCGCACTGGACATTAAAATCTGCCCCGACGATGGGCTTAATCCCTGCGCCATGTCCCGCTCCGTAGAACTTCACCAGACCGCAAAGGTTGGTGAAATCGGTGATCGCCAGTGCTGGCATACCCAACGCCGCCGCCTTTTTTACCAGCGGCGCGGTTTTGGCCAGGCCATCGATCATCGAGTAGTCGCTGTGCACCCGCAGGTGTACGAAACGTGGTTCAGACATCTTCAGATTCCGGTTTACTTAATCTCGACACAAGAATCAGGACGCAAGTCCCAGTGCGCGTTTGACAGGCCCAAAGCTACGACGATGATGTTCAGTCGCGCCATATTCAGCCAGTTTTTCCAGATGAAAAGCGGTTGGATACCCTTTGTGCTGGGCAAAACCATATTGCGGGAAAACAATATCCAGCGCCGCCATTTCAGCGTCGCGCGTCACTTTCGCCAGGATAGACGCAGCACTGATTTCCGGCACACGACTGTCGCCTTTCACCACTGCCATCGCAGGCATCGGTAATTTTGGGCAGCGGTTACCATCAATCAACACATATTCTGGCGCAATATGCAGCCCCGCGACGGCGCGCTGCATCGCCAACATGGTCGCATGAAGAATGTTCAGTTCGTCGATTTCGTGGGGTTCCGCGCGGCCCAGACTCCAGCTTAACGCTTTCTCTTTGATCTCTTCACAGAGCGCCAGACGGCGTTTTTCGCTCAGCTTTTTGGAATCATTCAGCCCGGCAATCGGGCGCGCCGGGTCAAGGATTACAGCAGCGGTAACCACCGCGCCAACCAACGGCCCGCGTCCAACTTCATCCACACCCGCAACCAGCTGCGTGTGTGGATAAACAAATTCGATCATTGTGCTAACTCCAGAACGGCTTGTGCCGCCTGCTCATCGGCATTGCAGCGGATCTGCTGATGCAGTTCACGGAAGGTATCGTGCATAGCGTGGCTGGTTTTCCCGTTCGCCAACAGCGGTAACAGCGCCGCAGCCAGTTTTTGCGGCTCACACTCTTCCTGCAATAACTCTTTGACTAACTCTCTGCCCGCCAGCAAATTGGGTAGAGAGACATACTCGGTTTTCACCAGTCGCTTCGCCAGCCAGAAGGTGAAAGGCTTCATGCGGTATCCCACTACCATCGGGCATTTCGCCAGCATGCACTCCAGGGCTGCCGTACCCGACGCCAGTAGCGCCGCATCACTGGCGACCATCGCCTCACGACCCATTCCATCCAGCAGATGAACCGACAGGTCTGGCGCAACTTCAGCTTTGATACGCTCAAACTGCTCGCGGCGTTTGGCATTCACCAGCGGCACCACGATCTCGAGATCGGGATATGTCTGGCGCAAAAGCTGAGCCGTTTTCAGGAAATCGGCACTCAGCATCTCCACTTCCGCACCACGACTTCCCGGCAGCAACGCAAGACAATGAGCATCGTGAGGGATCCCCAGCACATCACGGGCGGCATTTTTATCTGGATCTAACGGCATGGCATCAGCCATGGTATGACCGATAAAACGGCACGGCACGTTATATTTGTCATAAAACGCTTTTTCGAAAGGCAGAAATGCGAGCACCAGATCGGTGGCTCTGCCTATTTTGAAAACGCGTTTCTGTCGCCACGCCCAGACGGACGGACTGACATAATGAATGGTTTTGATACCCTGCTTTTTAAGGTTACCTTCTAGGGTAATATTGAAGTCAGGCGCATCAATGCCAACAAAAACATCTGGCTTCAGTTCGCCAAAACGCTTTGTCAGATCGGCACGAATATGCAGTAAGCGACGCAGACGCCCGAGCACTTCAACAATGCCCATCACCGCCAACTCTTCCATTTCGTACCAGGCTTCGCAGCCTTCGGCCTGCATTCGTGGCCCGGCAACGCCAACAAAGCGGGCGTTGGGCACACGTTCTTTCAGAGCACGGATTAAACCGGCCCCCAGGATATCGCCGGAGGTTTCTCCGGCGACCAGGGCAATCGTTAATGGACGCTGTTCAGTCATTAACGAATCAGACCGCGCGTTGAGCGTGCAAAGAAATCGGTAAAGGCTTTCACTTCCGGATATGTTTCCGCAAGTTCGGCAATTTCCGGTTTCACTTCATCGAGCGTTTTACCGCTGCGATAAATCAGCTTATACGCATTGCGGATAGCGGTAATCGCCTCGCGGCTGAATCCGCGGCGCTTCAGCCCTTCGATGTTGACACCGAACGGCGTTGCGTGGTTACCCTGCGCAATGACATAAGGAGGGACGTCCTGCGCCACACCGGAACAGCCGCCAACCATCACGTGCGCACCAATGATGCAGAACTGATGGACTGCGGTCATGCCGCCGATGATCGCGAAGTCGTCTACCGATACATGACCCGCCAGCGTTGCGTTGTTGGCGAGAATACAGCGGTTACCTACCGTACAATCGTGCGCAATGTGCGCGTTGATCATCAGTAAGTTGTCGCTGCCCACCTTCGTCAATCCACCGCCCTGGACTGTGCCACGATGAATGGTGACGCTTTCGCGAATGCGGTTACGATCGCCGATTTCCACACGGGTCGGTTCGCCAGCATATTTCAGATCCTGGTTGACTTCGCCGATGGAGGCGAACTGATAAATCTCATTGTCGCGGCCAATTTTAGTATGACCATTCACGACAACGTGAGATTTCAGTACGGTACCCTCACCAATTTCGACATGGGGTCCAACGATACAAAAAGGACCAATGTGAGCGTTGGCGCCAATTGACGCGCCTTCTTCCACAATGGCGGTTGGATGCACAAAGGCGGATTTATCAATCACGTATCAGGCCTCCCGGCTACGAGCACACATCATCGTTGCTTCGCAAACTACTTTACCGTCGACCAGAGCAACCCCTTTAAAACGGGTCAGGCCGCGGCGCGTTTTTTCGAAAGTGACTTCCATGATCATTTGATCGCCTGGCACGACCGGGCGCTTGAAGCGCGCTTCGTCAATACCGGCGAAGTAGTACAGCTCGCCCGGTTCCAGTTTTCCTACGCTTTTAAACGCCAGAATACCTGTTGCCTGTGCCATTGCTTCCAGAATAAGCACACCCGGGAAAATCGGTTTTCCAGGAAAATGGCCCTGGAAGAATGGCTCATTGACAGAGACATTTTTTACTGCGCGCAGAAAACGACCTTCTTCAAAATCCAGCACGCGATCCACCAGTAAGAACGGGAAACGGTGCGGCAGAAGTTCTAAAATCTCTTCAATCTGCAGAGTATGAGTGTTAGTAGTCAAGATACTCTTCCTGTCAAAATATAAGAAACGACAATAATAACACGGCCTGCCGCAATCGTAAGAATGAGACAGGCCGTAAAGTTTGGCGAACAAAAGATGGAACGTTAGTCTTGTTGATTAACCTTGCGCTCAAGCGATTTCAAACGCTTGCTCATGTCATCAATGTTCATCACCAGTGCAGCGGTTTTGCGCCAGACTTTGTTGGGTTGCAGCGGAATGCCTGAGGAATAGACGCCTGGTTCAGTGATGGGACGCATCACCATACCCATGCCCGTAACCGTCACTTTGTCGCATATTTCCATATGCCCGTTGATTACGCTGGCTCCGCCGATCATGCAGTAACGACCAATTTTCAGGCTGCCCGCCATAATGACGCCACCGGCAACCGCCGTATTGTCGCCAATCACGACGTTATGTGCAATCTGGCACTGGTTATCAATGATCACGCCATTGCCAATAACGGTGTCATCCAGCGCACCGCGATCGATAGTAGTACAGGCACCGATCTCCACGCGATCGCCAATAATTACGCGACCAATCTGTGGGATCTTCACCCAGTTACCCCGATCGTTGGCATAGCCAAAGCCGTCTGCGCCTACCACTGTTCCGGACTGGATCAGGCAATTCTGACCGATTTGGATCTCATGGTAAATGGTTACGTTCGCCCAGAGACGCGAACCTGCACCGATTTTGCTGTTTTTACCTACGAAGCAACCGGCACCGATAATCACGTTATCGCCCAGTTCAACGCCGGACTCAATCACCACGTTCGCGCCAATCGATACGTTGTTACCCAGCTTCGCCGTCGCGTCAATCACTGCACTGGGTGCAATGTTCTGCGCGGGCTGCGGCGTGGTATCTAAAATTTGCGCCATGCGTGCGTAAGTCAGGTAGGGGTTCTTCACTACCAGCGCGGCACTTTTCGCGAAAGGAAGATCGTCCTGGGTCATGACAACCGCGGACGCCTGGCACAAGCCTAAATGCTCACGGTATTTTGGGTTAACCATGAACGTAATGTGACCTGTTTGTGCAGATTGCATGGACGCAACGCCGGTGATGACGATATCGCCATCACCGTGTAGTTCTGCATCCAACTGCTGCGCTAAATCAGCCAGTCGAATTGAAGGCATTACTTATTTAACCTGTTTCAGTACGTCGGCAGTGATGTCTTTTACATCGCTGCTGTTGTAAGCAACGGCGTTTGCATCAACAACCAGATCGATATCCTGGCTGTTGGCAACGGATTTCACAGCAGTCTGGATACGAGTAACCAGTTTGCCGCGTTCTTCGTTGGAACGACGTGCACGATCCTGCTCAAAAGCCTGCGCTTTCTGAGCAAAAGTCTGGCGCTGAGCCATCACGTCTTTTTCCAGTTTGGTACGCTCGCTACCTGCTTTCATAGATTGCAGACGCTGCATCTTCGCTTGCAGGTCGCCTTCCATTTTTTGCAGTTCAGCTGCACGGCCTTTGAACTCATTTTCCAGCGTGTTAGATACGCCAGTTTTCTGTGCTACCTGTTGGAACAGGTTGCCCATGTTGACGATTGCAATTTTGTCAGCAGCCTGGGCAGACGTTACCATCGCTAAACCAAGACCTGCAGCTAATAACCACTTTTTCACAATAAACTCCTTACCATCCCATTTGCACCCGAAGGTGCAGTTCTTTGCGTGGCCTGGGCGATCCACATTGGGATCGCCAAAAGTCATCGCTACACTACCATTACATTCCTTTGCGAAGAACAATTACCAGGTTTTACCAATGTTAAACTGGAATTGTTCTGCTTTGTCTCCATCGTACTTTTTGAACGGCTGGGCGTAGGAGAACACCAACGGCCCCAATGGGGACATCCATTGTAATGCGATACCCGCAGACATACGGATATTGCCTGGATCACTATAGTCTGGATAATCAGGATATCTACTTGCTTGCCAGTTGGTATCCCAAACCGTACCCATATCCCAGAACAAGGAAGTACGAACTGAGTTAGCATATTTTTCGCTAATAAACGGTGTCGGTGTGATCAGCTCAAAGCTGGCAACCGCCATTGCGTTACCACCCACGGCGTCATCAGATTGGCAACCATTACTCTCAGTACACTCTTCGTAATCATCGTACTCATCATTAGAAGAGTGAGCACCCTTTTTATAGACCGCTTTCGGACCAATAGTGTTGGACTGGAAGCCACGCACAGTGCTGGAACCACCGGCATAGAAGTTCTCATAGAACGGCATTTCTTTGCCGCCAATACCATCACCATAACCCCAGCGAGTACGCCCCAGGACAACCCATTTATGATCGTCATCGATCGGTACATAAGTCGCAGTGTCTAACGATAATTTGTAGTATTCGTTATCTGAACCAGGAATAGTGACTTTACCAGTCAGGTTTACGCGTGAACCATCTGTCGGGAAATAACCACGGTCAAGTTTGTTGTATGTCCAGCCGTAGTTAAAGGTGAAATCGTCAGCAGCAAAGCTGTCTTTACCATATTCACCCATTGATTCCAGATAACGATCCATTGCAACCTGTGGCTGCATATTGGACAGTTTGTTATGCACATAACCCAGGCCAGCACGCAGCGAGTTATACTCATTGATCGGGAAGCCGAGCGTTACGTCTGTACCATAACTTTTGTTGGTATAGTCAGACAGGTCAGCATCATCCGCCTGGAAATCATTATAGAAGATACGTCCGCCGAGGCTTACGCCATCAACAGTAAAATACGGGTTGGTAACAGACAGTTCGCTGTAGGTCTGGTAATCGTTTTTGGTACCGTTGATACCCACTGCATAACCTGTACCTAACCAGTTGTCTTGCTGTACACCTATCTGGAAGCTGACGCCACTTTCAGTACCGTAGCCGATACCAAAGTTGAAGCTACCGGTGTTACGTTCTTTCACCTTGTAAACTACGTCAACTTGATCCGGGCTGCCGGGAACACGTTGTGTGTCAGTGTCGACGGTTTCAAAGTAACCCAGACGATTCAGACGCTCTTTCCCCTGATCAACCAGATCACTACCTAACCAGGCACCTTCCATCTGACGCATTTCACGACGCAGAACTGAATCTTTCGAGGTGTCGTTGCCTTCAAAACGGATTTTACGCACATAGAAACGGTTACCCGCATCAACGTTCACACGTAATTTAACGGTTTTGTCAGCATCGTTAATTTCAGGCATCGACTGTACACGCGGATAGGCATAACCGTAGCGACCCAGAAGCTTTTTAATATCATCTTCCATTTTGGTCACTTTGGTGCCGTTATACAGTTCACCCGGCTCGATTTTCGTCAATTCTTCGATTTCAGCGGAATGGCCTGCAAGGTTACCTGTCACTTGTACACCTGAAAGCTTGTATTGATCGCCTTCTGTAATGTTAACAGTGATGTAAATACCTTTTTTATCTGGCGTCAGGCTGACCTGAGTAGAATCGATGTTGAAACGCGCATAACCACGATCCAGATAATAACTACGCAGCGTTTCAAGGTCGCCTGCCAGTTTCTGTTTCTGGTATTTACGATCCCCCACCACGTTCCACCACGGTACTTCATCACGCAGTTGGAAATGGGAAATCAATTCGTTGGTAGTAAAAGCGTGGTTACCAACAATATTAATCTGTTGGATTGTTGCCGATACCCCTTCCTGGAAAACCAGTTTGAGATCGACACGGTTACGCGGCAAAGGCGTAACCACAGCTTTTACGCTGGCGCTATATTTACCGACGCTATAGTAGAAATCTTCCAGACCTTTTTCGATATCAGCAATGGTAGTGCGATCGAGAGATTCGCCCACACGCACGCCAGAAGCCTCCAGGTTTTGCTTCAGCATGTCATCTTTCACCGATTTGTTACCGGAGAAAGTGATGCTGGCAATTGTCGGGCGTTCTTTGACCTGAACCAGAAGAGTATCACCATCACGAAGGACACGGACATCCTCAAAGTTACCAGTGGCAAACAGTGCGCGTATGGTATTACTGATATCTTCATCATTAACCGTGTCGCCTGTGCGCACCGGCATACTGAGGAGGGCCGCACCAACGGCGACACGCTGTAGGCCTTCGAAATGAATATCTTTCACTACGAACCCTTCAGCACCGTATACGGTGGCGCTGCTAAACAGCAGCGACGCTATGAGCAACTTTTTCATCGCCATCGTTATTATGCGTTCTTCCTAACTAACTCTCTTACAACCGAGAGAAATCATTGAAAAGTGCAAGCCCCATTAACAGCACCAGCAAAATCGAGCCAATGCGATAACTAAAGTCTTGAACTCGCTCGGATACCGGGCCGCCCTTGATCTTTTCGATCGCAAGGAACAGCAGATGCCCCCCATCTAGCACGGGCAACGGAAACAGATTGATTATCCCTAAGTTCACGCTGATGAGCGCAAGAAACGGCAGGTAATAAACAATTCCAAGTTCCGCTGTCATCCCAGCCCCTTTGGCGATAGATATCGGCCCACTGAGGTTGTTCAGATTAACATCACCGGTGATCAATTTTCCCAGCATACTGACCGTCAGTTTCATCAACTGCCACGTTTTATCCGTAGCTTCGAGGATGGCGTTGAACGGCCCATACTGGCGTACAATTTTATACTCTTCCGGCAAAGGAATGAGTTTAGGCTCAATGCCTGCAAATCCAATCGCTTTGCCTTTACCCGGTTTACTCTCCGGGATCAACGTCAGTGATAAAGGGTTTCCCTGACGCTCAATTTCCAATGCCAACGGTTTACCAGGATTGTCGCGCACCAGAGTAACAAACGTTCCCCACTGCGTTAACGGTTGACCGTCGACTTTAACGATCCTGTCGCCTGCTTGCAAACCTGCCTTCATACCTGCTGAGTTTGCCTGAATAACAACCAGTACTGGTTCAATCTGCGGTCCACGTGGACGAATACCCAACGAAGATACAGGATCTTCTTTGTCTGGCTCAAATGACCATTGACGTAAATCCAGTTTTACATCTCTTCGCTGGTTGCTACCAAAGGGCGCTACGCTAAGAGTTGTACTCTCATCCCCGATTTTGTCGACCAGTTGTAAACGCACGGAATCCCAATCAGGGGTTTCGATACCATCAACCGCTTTTAGTTCCGTGCCTGGTGCAATTTGCGCCTGTGCAGCTATCGAATTGGCTGATATTTCACCAACAACCGGGCGAACACCTGGTACGCCGATAATAAAAACCAGCCAGTAAGCAAAGATTGCGAAAAGGAAGTTTGCTATCGGGCCAGCTGCAATAATCGCTGCTCGTTGGCCGACAGTTTTATTATTAAAGGCATGGCGGCGCAACTCAGGAACGACTGGTTCAGCACGCTCGTCAAGCATTTTGACATAGCCGCCAAGGGGGATCATGGCGACGACATATTCAGTACCTAACCGATCGGTTCGGCGCCAGAGAGCTTTGCCAAAGCCAATGGAAAAGCGCTCGACGCGAACACCACAACGCCGGGCAACCCAGAAATGACCAAATTCATGCACCGTGATAAGTACACCCAGCGCAACGATGAATGAAGCCAAATCCCAGAGAACACTCAGCATAATACCTTCCGTTAAAGCGTCCTGAATACCAGTAACAACAGGCAAGCAAAGACCGGCACAGCAGCGGTCAGGCTATCAATACGATCCAGAATACCACCATGGCCAGGAATCAGATGACCACTGTCTTTGATTCCGGCTTCACGCTTAAACATACTCTCGGTTAAATCGCCCAATACCGAAGCCAATGCCGCGACGATAGAGCATACAAGTAAAATTACTGGCGCAACATTGAGATCAGCCCACATGCTGTAGCCCCAGGAGATTACTGCGGCAGTTGCCAGTCCACCAATAAAACCCTGCCAGGTTTTACCGGGAGAGACCTTCGGGGCCAGCTTATGTTTACCAAATAATTTACCAAACATATATGCGCCAGAGTCAGCTCCCCATACGAGGATCATGACATACAGCAGCCATATCGCGCCACTGTAATGGTTCTCGTCATAGTGCCAGCTGCGTAACGCCAACATTCCCCAGAAGAAAGGAACAATGGTCAGAATGCCGAAGATAATGCGTAATGTTTTTGAATTACGCCAGATTGCAGCTGATCCAGGATAAAACAGTACCAGCAATAGCGCAGCGATCCACCATCCTGTTGAGGCCCAAAGCGAAACCGCAACCAGTGAATGTTGAATACTGCGGTTATAGTCAGGCAACAGAAATAGCATTAGCGCCAGCAATAACCCGCATAGCACCGCCAACCATACCCGCTGCGAGCGAGAGGTAAAACCGCTAAGCTGTCCCCATTCCCACGCTGCCAGCATACAAACCACCAGCGTAACAATGGCGAACCCCACCGGCGGCAACAGAAACAATGCCGCGATGACTACAGGTATTAAAACAAAAGCAGAAATCAGGCGATACTTCAGCAAAAGCGACCCCCATCAGGCTGTTTCATCACCGGGCTCGGTGCCGCCGAAACGACGCTCTCGATTGGCAAAGGCATTTAGTGCCCCTTCAAAGTCTTGTTCATCGAAATCGGGCCAAAGAACATCTGTAAAGTAAAGTTCGGCGTAGGCAATTTGCCAAAGCAAAAAGTTACTTATGCGATGTTCTCCCCCAGTCCTAATTACTAAATCTACAGGGGCCAGTTCATGCATACAGACATGCTGGTTTAGCATCTCTTCATCTATCTGATCCGGTTGCAGATTTCCTTGCTGCACCTTTTCAGCCAGTTGCCTGACGCCCTGGACTATATCCCAACGTCCACCGTAGTTCGCCGCAATATTCAGCGTTAGACCGGTATTTCCGGCTGTTAGCGCTTCCGATTTACGAATACGTTCTTGCAAACGCGAGTTAAAACGACTGGTATCGCCAATAATACGCAGACGCACGTTATGTCGGTGCAGGCTTTTTACTTCGCTATCGAGCGCCCACACAAACAATTCCATTAACGCACTGACCTCCTGCGCTGGTCGGTTCCAGTTTTCACTGCTAAAGGCATACAGCGTTAACGCCTCAATACCGTTGTTGGCCGCAAAAGAGACAGCCCGGCGGACGGATTTTGCCCCGGCTTTATGCCCAAAGGCACGAATCTTCCCTTGCTTTTTTGCCCAGCGACCATTGCCGTCCATTATGATCGCAACATGGCGACAGCCATGCGCTGGCAATTTTTCGCTAAGTGGTTGAGTAGCAGACAACATCACGCGTTTCTTATTCCCTGACAGGGTTTACGGTACTCAGGAATACTGAAGCCTATACAAAAAAAAGCCGTGTAAAACCACGGCATACCTGACCTTATAAAGCCAACTACTTACGATCAGATGGCGCAGACTATATCACTGAAGCCCTACGCTAACAAATAGCACGACTCTCTGTAGCCGGATTATCCTCAGCTTGCGAGACGCATCACCTCTTTTCTGGCGATTTCACGGGCAGTGGCATCTACGCTCAGCACATCTTCCACGCTTTGCGGCTCTTGTAAATCCATCTTTTCCAGTACAGATAAATTCAGCGCAGCAATATCAGTAAAGCGAATCTGTTGCGCAAGAAAAGCTGCAACAGTGATCTCGTTTGCGGCATTCAATGTGGTCGTTGCAGCCTGGCCTTGTTCGAACGCCTCCATAGCCAGTTTCAGGCATGGATAACGATCATAATCCGGTGCGGCAAATGTCAACGCACTCAGTTTGCAAAAATCGAGTGGCTTCACGCCAGAGTTCACGCGATTCGGCCATGCCATGGTGTGGGCAATTGGCGTACGCATATCCGGTTCACCCAACTGTGCCAGAACACTGCCGTCCTGGTAACGCACCATTGAGTGAATCACTGACTGCGGGTGAATCAGCACTTCCATCTGGCTGGCGCTGGCGTTAAACAGCCAACGCGCTTCAATGTATTCCAGACCTTTGTTCATCATGGTAGCCGAATCGACAGAAATTTTACGTCCCATCGACCAGTTCGGATGACGGCAGGCTTGATCGGGCGTCATTGTTGCCAAATCGCGCAATGGCGTCTCACGGAAAGGGCCACCAGACCCGGTAAGCAAAATGGACACCACGCCATTTTGCTCAAGGTCAGCGTATCCCAGATTATGCTGGATAGGTTGCGGTAAACTCTGAAAAATGGCGTTATGTTCGCTATCGACTGGTAACAATTGCGCTTTGCTCTGCTTTACGGCGTCCATAAACAGACGTCCGCAAGTGACCAGTGATTCTTTATTGGCCAACAAAATAGTTTTACCCGCGCGGATCGCAGCAAGCGTAGGCAACAGGCCAGCTGCGCCAACAATAGCCGCCATCACCTGATTAACATCTTCAAGCGCTGCCATATCACAAGCTGCCTGCTGACCACTTAAGACTTCGGTGCGGCTACCCTGTTGCTGTAGCATCGTTTTAAGAAGTTTCGCACTCGCTTCATCATCCATTACGGCATAGCGGGGAGAGAATTCCAGGCACTGTTCTACCATGCGAGTGACATTTTTGCCTGCCACCAGCGCAACTACGCGGAAGTGTTCGGGATTATGGCGCACCACGTCCAGCGTGCTGCAACCAATCGAGCCGGTCGAGCCCAGAATGGTGAGTTGCTTCATGAAACATCCAGAGTTGAGACAGAATAAAAAGCAAAACGCCGCCAGCCGATCCGCAAGGATCTACTGAGCGGCGTTTTTTGTCGTTCAAGAAATCAGAACTGCATCAGTTCTGCTTCTTTGTCTGCCAGCGCCGCTTCAATTTTCTTGATTGCAGCATCAGTCAGTTTCTGTACATCGTCCTGAGAACGGCGATCGTCGTCTTCGCTGATCTCTTTATCTTTCAACAGTGCTTTCACTTTGTCGTTCGCGTCACGACGCACGTTACGTACTGCAACACGCGCTTGTTCTGCTTCACCACGAACAATTTTGGTCAGATCTTTACGACGTTCTTCCGTCAGCGGTGGCAGCGGAACACGAATGTCGCTACCCGCAGAGTTCGGGTTCAGGCCAAGATCGGACGCCATAATCGCTTTTTCAACGGCCGGAGACATTGAACGATCAAACACGTTGATTTTCAGAGTACGGGAATCTTCTACCGTTACGCTTGCCAGCTGACGCAGCGGCGTCGGCGTGCCGTAATATTCCACGACAATGCCATCCAGCAGGCTGGGAGAAGCACGACCCGTGCGTATTTTGCTGATTTGGGTTTTGAACGCTTCTACGCATTTATCCATGCGTACTTCAGCATCTTTTCTGATATCGCTAATCACGTTACGAATCCTTGAAAACTTGTCTCAGTCAGACCAGACAGTCACACACAGTGGAAGTGTGCTAAGTATAGCCCTGATTAAACATATTACGGGTAAGATCCCCCGCGATACTTACGCGGAATCTTACCCTTATTTATCCATCACGGGAATTATTCCGTGATTAAAGTCCCTTCTTTTTCACCCATTACCACACGGCGCAGCGCACCCGGTTTGTTCATGTTGAAAACACGAATCGGTAATTTATGGTCACGAGCCAGCGTGAAGGCCGCCAGGTCCATGACTTTCAGCTCTTTTTCCAGCACTTCGCTGTAAGTCAGTTGCTCGTACATCGTTGCGGTTGGATCTTTCGCCGGATCAGCAGTAAACACGCCGTCAACTTTGGTTGCTTTCAACACCACATCAGCTTCAATTTCGATACCACGCAGGCAAGCTGCAGAGTCGGTGGTAAAGAACGGGTTACCTGTACCAGCGGAGAGGATCACCACACGATTGTTGCGCAACAGGCTAATCGCTTCTGCCCAGCTGTAGCTGTCGCACACGCCATTCAATGGAATAGCGGACATCAGACGAGCGTTCACATAGGCGCGGTGCAGTGCATCACGCATTGCCAGGCCGTTCATTACAGTCGCCAGCATCCCCATGTGGTCGCCCACAACGCGGTTCATACCCGCTTTCGCCAGACCAGCGCCACGGAACAGGTTACCCCCACCAATCACCACACCAACCTGAATACCCAGTTCAACCAGTTCTTTGATTTCCTGAGCCATGCGATCCAGTATGCTTGCATCAATACCGAAGCCTTCCGTGCCCTGCAGAGCTTCGCCACTCAACTTAAGCAGAATGCGTTTATAGACGGGTTTTGCATTGGTAGCCATGTTTCTTTCCTGAGACTGTCAACGATTGAAATGAATTAATACCGGCGACATTGTACGTCGCTTTTCAGCGCAGCCCCATAAGGGTTAGCTGAATTTACAAGATGGGCGCAAAAAGAAGCCGCCCTCAGGCGGCTCCTTTTCGATAATTAAGACTGCTTGGACATCGCAGCAACTTCTGCTGCAAAGTCAGTCTCAACTTTCTCGATGCCTTCACCTACTTCGAAGCGGATGAAGCCAGTCACTTCAGCGTTATGCTCTTTCAGCAGCTGACCAACAGTTTTGCTTGGTTCCATAACGAACGGCTGACCGGTCAGAGAAACTTCGCCGGTGAATTTCTTCATGCGGCCTTCAACCATTTTCTCTGCGATTTCTTTCGGCTTACCAGACTGCATCGCGATATCCAGCTGAACCTGGTATTCTTTCTCTACCACTTCAGCGGAAACGTCTTCCGGTTTGATGAATTCTGGTTTGCTTGCAGCAACGTGCATAGCGATGTGTTTAACCAGCTCTTCGTCAGCGCCTTTAGCAGCAACCAGAACGCCGATACGCGCACCGTGCTGATAAGAACCCAGAACGTCGCCTTCCAGCGCAGCAACGCGGCGAATGTTGATGTTTTCACCGATTTTCGCTACCAGCGCAACACGTTCTTCTTCGAACTGTGCTTTCAGAACTTCAACGTCAGTGATTTTGCCAGCAACAGCTGCGTCCAGAACTTTGTCTGCGAACGCCTGGAAACCAGCGTCTTTTGCAACGAAGTCAGTCTGGCAGTTAACTTCCAGAATGATGCCGTAGTTGCCGTCGATTTTGGTTTTGATCACGCCGTCAGCAGCAACGTTGCCTGCTTTTTTCGCTGCTTTAATAGCACCGGACTTACGCATGTTTTCGATTGCCAGCTCGATGTCGCCGTTAGCTTCAGTCAGTGCTTTTTTGCAATCCATCATGCCTGCGCCAGTACGCTCACGCAGCTCTTTTACCAGGGATGCGGTAATTTCAGCCATTCTAAAATCCTCGGAGATGTGATCTGCCCGGCATTAAACCGCACAGATATAAAAGTGAAAAAGGGGGCCATATGCAGGCCCCCTAACCAAACGTGTACTACCTGGTCTATAAGGGCTCGTACGAGCGTGCCTTATTACTCAGCTTCTACGAAGCTTTCTTCCGCCTGGGAAGCCAGATCCTGAGAACGGCCTTCACGTACGGTAGCAGCAACAGCGCCCAGGTACAGGGTCACAGCACGGATTGCGTCGTCGTTACCCGGGATAACGAAGTCAACACCGTCCGGATCAGAGTTGGTATCAACGATAGCAAATACCGGAATACCCAGGTTGTTTGCTTCTTTGATAGCAATGTGTTCGTGGTCAGCATCGATTACAAACAGAGCGTCCGGCAGACCGCCCATGTCTTTGATACCGCCCAGGCTGTTTTCCAGTTTCTCCAGCTCACGAGTGCGCATCAGCGCTTCTTTCTTGGTCAGCTTGTCGAAAGTACCGTCCTGAGACTGAGTTTCCAGGTCTTTCAGACGTTTGATGGACTGACGAACGGTTTTCCAGTTAGTCAGCATACCGCCCAGCCAGCGATGGTTCACGAAGAACTGGTCGCAGCTCAGAGCAGCGTCTTTCACCGCTTCGCTTGCAGCGCGTTTAGTACCAACGAAAAGGATTTTACCTTTGCGAGAAGCAATCTTGTTCAGTTCAGCCAGAGCTTCGTTGAACATCGGTACAGTTTTCTCAAGGTTGATGATGTGAACTTTGTTACGCGCACCGAAGATGAACGGCTTCATTTTCGGGTTCCAGTAACGGGTCTGGTGACCGAAGTGAACACCAGCCTTGAGCATGTCGCGCATGGAAACAGTTGCCATGATTAAAACCTCTATATAAAAGTTGGGGTTATGCCTCCACGTATCCCATATTACCGACCCTAAAGGGCACCCCGGAATATGTGCCGATACGTGTGTGTTGTTACACAAAGTGAGATTGTCGCTTCCGTCCAGTCTGTGTATACGAAATGGATCGGAAGTCCGGCGCGCTTTATACCACAAATACGTCGTGGACACCAATAATTGTTGGCGCTGTGTACAGCATCAGACGATGAATTTTCTATTATAGAAAACGTTCAGTGGCACGTTTGGCGAAATTCAGAATGATTCTCAATTTGCCCGGGTGTGATACCATTGACGGCACTTACATATATATTGTCGGTATCACCGACGCTGATGGACAGAATTAATGGCTATCTCAATCAAGACCCCAGAAGATATCGAAAAAATGCGCGTCGCTGGCCGACTGGCTGCCGAAGTGCTGGAGATGATCGAACCGTATGTTAAACCGGGCGTCAGCACCGGCGAGCTGGATCGCATCTGTAATGATTACATTGTTAATGAACAACACGCGGTTTCTGCCTGCCTCGGCTATCACGGCTATCCGAAATCCGTTTGCATCTCTATTAATGAAGTGGTGTGCCACGGTATCCCGGACGATGCGAAGCTGCTGAAAGATGGCGATATCGTTAACATTGATGTCACCGTAATCAAAGATGGTTTCCACGGCGATACCTCAAAAATGTTTATCGTCGGTAAGCCAACCATCATGGGCGAACGTCTGTGCCGCGTAACGCAAGAGAGTCTTTACCTGGCGCTGCGCATGGTAAAACCGGGCATTAATCTGCGCGAAATCGGTGCGGCGATTCAGAAATTTGTCGAAGCAGAAGGCTTCTCCGTCGTTCGTGAATATTGCGGACACGGTATTGGTCGCGGCTTCCACGAAGAACCGCAGGTGCTGCACTATGACTCCCGTGAAACCAACGTCGTATTGAAACCGGGGATGACCTTCACCATCGAGCCAATGGTCAACGCGGGCAAAAAAGAGATCCGCACCATGAAAGATGGCTGGACGGTAAAAACCAAAGATCGCAGCTTGTCTGCACAATATGAGCATACTATTGTGGTGACGGATAACGGCTGCGAAATTCTGACGCTACGCAAGGATGACACCATCCCGGCGATAATCTCGCACGACGAATAAAATGAAGCCGGCGAATGCCGGCTTTTTTAATGCGATAATTTAATCTTATGGGTGGCGCACAATGAATACCCTTCCAGAACAGTACGCAAACACCGCTCTCCCCACCCTGCCCGGTCAACCGCAAAATCCATGCGCCTGGCCCCGTGATGAATTAACCGTTTGTGGGATAAAAGCTCATATTGATACCTTCCAGCGTTGGCTGGGTGATGCCTTTGACAATGGGATCTCCGCAGAACAGTTGATTGAGGCACGTACCGAGTTTATCGACCAACTCCTGCAACGGTTATGGATTGAAGCGGGATTCAGCCAGATTGCCGACCTGGCATTGGTCGCCGTCGGTGGCTACGGTCGTGGCGAGCTGCATCCGCTTTCAGACGTCGATTTACTGATTTTAAGCCGCAAAAAACTCCCGGACGATCAGGCGCAAAAAGTGGGCGAGCTGTTAACGCTGCTCTGGGATGTGAAGCTGGAAGTCGGTCATAGCGTGCGCACGCTTGAAGAGTGCATGCTGGAAGGGTTATCGGATTTAACCGTCGCCACCAATTTAATCGAATCCCGCTTATTAATTGGCGATGTTGCGTTATTCCTCGAACTGCAAAAACATATTTTCAGCGAAGGATTCTGGCCTTCCGACAAGTTCTACGCAGCGAAAGTTGAAGAACAGAACCAGCGCCATCAGCGTTACCACGGCACCAGCTACAACCTTGAGCCAGACATCAAAAGTAGCCCCGGCGGCTTGCGCGATATCCACACTCTGCAATGGGTTGCCCGCCGTCATTTTGGCGCAACATCGCTGGATGAGATGGTTGGATTTGGCTTCTTAACCTCAGCGGAACGGGCGGAATTAAACGAATGTCTGCATATATTGTGGCGTATTCGCTTTGCCCTGCATCTGGTCGTCAGCCGTTACGATAATCGCCTGCTGTTTGATCGCCAACTTAGCGTCGCCCAGCGTCTGAATTACAGTGGCGAAGGTAACGAACCCGTCGAGCAGATGATGAAGGATTACTTCCGCGTTACGCGCCGCGTCAGCGAACTCAACCAGATGCTGCTGCAACTGTTCGATGAAGCCATCCTCGCCCTGCCCGCCGACGAAAAACCACGTCCAATCGACGATGAGTTTCAGCTACGCGGTTCGCTAATCGACCTGCGTGATGAAACACTATTTATGCGCCAGCCGGAAGCCATCTTGCGTATGTTCTACACCATGGTGCGCAACAGTGAGATCACCGGCATTTACTCCACCACGCTGCGCCATCTGCGCCATGCTCGTCGCCATCTGCAACAACCGCTGTGTAATATTCCGGAAGCACGAAAACTGTTTTTAAGCATTCTGCGTCACCCCGGAGCGGTGCGGCGCGGACTATTGCCAATGCATCGCCATAGCGTGCTCGGTGCCTATATGCCGCAATGGTCGCATATCGTCGGGCAGATGCAGTTTGACCTGTTCCACGCCTACACGGTGGATGAACATACTATTCGCGTGATGTTGAAACTGGAGAGTTTTGCCAGTGAAGAAACGCGCCAGCGCCATCCGTTGTGTGTGGATGTCTGGCCGCGATTGCCGTCAACTGAGCTGATTTTCATCGCCGCGCTGTTTCACGATATCGCCAAAGGGCGTGGCGGCGACCACTCCATTCTCGGTGCTCAGGATGTAGTGCATTTTGCCGAACTCCACGGGCTTAACTCGCGCGAAACGCAGCTGGTAGCCTGGCTGGTTCGCCAGCACCTGCTGATGTCGGTGACCGCCCAACGCCGCGATATTCAGGACCCGGAAGTCATCAAGCAGTTTGCCGAAGAAGTGCAAACAGAAAACCGACTTCGTTATCTGGTATGCCTGACGGTGGCCGATATATGCGCCACCAACGAAACACTGTGGAATAGCTGGAAGCAAAGTCTGTTGCGTGAGCTCTACTTTGCTACCGAAAAGCAGCTACGGCGCGGAATGCAAAACACGCCGGATATGCGCGAACGCGTTCGCCATCACCAACTCCAGGCGCTGGCGCTACTGCGTATGGACAATATTGACGAAGAGGCACTGCACCATATCTGGTCACGCTGCCGGGCAAACTATTTTGTTCGTCACAGTCCAAATCAACTGGCCTGGCACGCACGCCATTTGCTAAAGCATGATTTAAGTAAGTCATTAGTGTTGCTAAGCCCACACGCCACGCGTGGTGGCACCGAGATTTTTATCTGGAGCCCGGACCGTCCTTACTTGTTTGCCGCTGTTTGTGCCGAGTTAGATCGACGCAACTTAAGCGTTCACGACGCACAAATTTTTACCACCCGCGACGGTATGGCGATGGATACATTCATTGTCCTTGAGCCGGACGGCAGCCCACTTTCCGCAGATCGCCATGAGGTTATTCGATTTGGTCTGGAGCAAGTACTGACACAAAGTAGCTGGCAGCCACCGCAGCCGCGTCGCCAACCTGCTAAATTGCGCCATTTTACTGTTGAAACCGAAGTGACGTTTTTGCCAACCCATACCGACCGCAAATCGTTCCTTGAGCTTATCGCTCTCGACCAACCAGGACTGCTGGCAAGGGTCGGGAAAATTTTTGCCGATCTGGGAATTTCGCTTCATGGCGCCCGAATTACAACCATTGGCGAACGAGTAGAAGATTTATTCATAATTGCTACCGCTGACCGGCGTGCGCTTAATAACGAGTTGCAGCAGGAAGTGCATCAGCGGTTGACAGAGGCCCTCAATCCAAACGATAAAGGGTAATGTGTTTATTTATATGGAAAGAGTTTAACAATGCAGCAGTTACAGAACATTATTGAGACCGCTTTTGAACGCCGTGCCGAGATCACGCCAGCCAATGCAGACACCGTTACCCGCGAAGCGGTAAATCAGGTGATCGCCCTGCTGGATTCCGGCGCACTGCGTGTGGCGGAAAAAATTGACGGTCAGTGGGTGACGCATCAGTGGTTGAAAAAAGCGGTGCTGCTCTCTTTCCGTATTAATGATAATCAGGTGATCGAAGGGGCAGAAAGCCGCTACTTCGATAAAGTGCCGATGAAATTCGCTGATTACGACGAAGCACGTTTCCAGAAAGAAGGCTTCCGTGTTGTACCACCAGCGGCGGTACGTCAGGGTGCGTTTATTGCCCGTAACACCGTGCTGATGCCGTCTTATGTCAACATCGGCGCATATGTTGATGAAGGCACGATGGTTGATACCTGGGCCACTGTCGGTTCCTGTGCGCAGATTGGTAAAAACGTCCACCTGTCTGGCGGTGTAGGCATCGGCGGTGTACTGGAGCCGCTGCAGGCTAACCCGACCATTATTGAAGATAACTGCTTCATCGGCGCGCGTTCAGAAATCGTTGAAGGCGTCATCGTAGAAGAAGGTTCGGTGATCTCAATGGGTGTTTACATTGGGCAAAGCACCAAAATCTATGATCGCGAAACTGGCGAAGTCCATTACGGACGCGTCCCGGCGGGGTCTGTGGTTGTTTCAGGCAATCTGCCGTCGAAAGATGGCAAATACAGTCTTTACTGTGCGGTTATCGTTAAGAAAGTTGACGCGAAAACTCGTGGCAAAGTCGGCATTAACGAACTGCTACGTACCATCGACTAAAAGTCAGTACACGGGCAGCACGACGCTGCCCGATTTTTTTACAGGGATGAATGATGATCACACGCAGGCGTTTTTTACAGGCTGCCGCCGCGACGTTAACGGTGAGTTCAAGTTTCGGTTATATGCATTACCTGGAACCCGGCTGGCTTGAATTAACCCATCACCGCTTCGCCTTTTTTGAAGAAAAAGCCGCACCATTCAAAATTCTGTTTCTGGCCGATCTCCATTATTCCCGCTTTGTTCCGCTTACCTTGATTTCAGACGCCATTAATCTTGGAGTTGCACAAAAGCCCGATTTGATATTGCTGGGCGGTGATTACGTATTATTCGATATGCCGCTGAATTTTTCGGCGTTTGCTGACGTACTCTCCCCCCTTGCCGAATGTGCGCCGACGTTTGCCTGTTATGGCAATCACGATCGCCCCGTGGGAACGGTGAAAAATCGCTTGATTGGCGAGGCGTTAAAGTCGGCGGGGATCACGGTGTTATTTAACGAATCCACGCTAATCACCACTCAAAAGCAGCAATTTGAACTGGTTGGCACTGGTGATTTATGGGCTGGACAATGCAAACCGCCTCCCGCCAGCGAAGCAAATCTGCCACGACTGGTGCTGGCACATAATCCCGACAGCAAAGAAGTCATGCGTAATGAAAAGTGGGATCTGATGCTCTGTGGTCACACTCACGGCGGGCAGTTACGCATACCGTTGGTTGGTGAGCCTTTTGCGCCCATAGAAGATAAACGCTACATCGCTGGTTTAAACGCCTTTGGTGAGCGACAAATTTACACGACTCGGGGTGTCGGAAGTTTGTATGGCTTGCGTCTGAATTGCCGCCCGGAAGTGACGATCATGGAACTGGTGTAGAAAGCGAATTCTCTTATCAGAATAAAGCAGGTAATTTTTTGATTTTTAGACCATGATAAAAGTCTGGAAGAAAAGGCTTCCTGCGATCTCCGTCGAGCTAAACCGCCAGGCGAAATGCTAAGATAAGCACAATTACTGACTCTTTTGAGGTACCACTATGTACGACAATCTGAAAAGTTTGGGCATTACCAATCCTGAGGAAATTGATCGTTACAGCCTCCGGCAGGAAGCCAATAACGATATTTTGAAAATCTATTTCCAGAAAGATAAAGGCGAGTTTTTCGCCAAGAGTGTGAAGTTTAAATATCCGCGTCAGCGCAAAACGGTGGTCGCCGATGGTATTGGCCAGGGATATAAAGAAGTTCAGGAAATCAGCCCTAATCTCCGTTATATCATTGATGAGCTTGATCAAATCTGCCAGCGTGACCGCAGCGAAGTTGACCTTAAGCGTAAAATTCTCGACGACTTACGTCATCTGGAGTCAGTAGTGACCAATAAAATCAGCGAGATAGAAGCAGATTTAGAGAAGCTGACACGTAAATAATTTTGCATATTGCCATTCTGCCAGCCGGGTAAAGTATACGCTGAATAATTCGAGTCACCGTACATGCAACTTGAAGTAAGACGAGCATATTTCCCGGCATTTACTCTTTTTACCCTATCGCTGCTCATCCAGTTGTAACGCCACATACAACAATAACCTGTCATCAAAATTCCCCAGATCTAAGCCAGTGAGTTCCGATATGCGATTAAGCCGGTACTCCAGAGTATTACGATGGATAAATAATGCTTTTGAGGTTGCCAACGGCTGAACATTATGGCGAAACCACGCGTTCAGTGTGCGGCGCAACAGACCGTTATTATCCATCGCTTTAAGTCTTGCCAAAGGACGAGCAAGTTCATTTGCCTGCCAACCACCACGCAAGCTATCCAGCAGCACTGGCAACATCAAATCTTGATAAAAATAACTGCGGCTTTCCGGCATCCGTTGTTTTCCGACCATCATCGTCGTACGGGCCGTACGATAAGAACGTGCGATGCTGCCAGGTCCGGTGAAATAGTTGCCCAGCGCGACGCGAAAACGTAGCTGTCCATTCTCTTTCATACGTGAAATCAATTGTTCAACACGCTTGCGATGATCTTCAGCATCCCAGCGCCCAAACGGGTTTAGGGCCGGTTTGAGTACTACCATTTCCGTCAGAGAGACAATCGCAATCAGATTATTTCGTTCCGGGGTGGTAAGGGCGTTTTGTAATTGCTGCAACTCAGCCATCGCACTATCTACACCGAGCTGCCCGCTATCCACCTCCACAACCGCGACCACACGTGGCTGATTAAGATCGATACCCAGCCGCTGCGCCCACTCAGTTAACGCTGGTGTATTTTCTTCTGCCTGAATCAGATTCATCACCAACTCTTCCCGCAGGCGACTATCCTGGGCCAGCAGATGCATCAATCGTGACTGCTCAAGCATCATTTCGGAAGTCATACAGACCAGCTCACCATATTTTCGTAAATGCTCTGGTTCGCCCGTCAGACCAATGACGCCAACAATCTCACCTTCCAGCCGCAGTGGTAGATTTATTCCTTGTCGCACGCCGTGCAAATGCCGCGCCACGGCGTCATCAATATCCACAACGCGTCCTTGTGCAAGCACCAACAATGCGCCTTCATGCAATTCACCAATACGCTCACGATCGCCGCTGCCGATAATGCGCCCGCGGGCATCCATTACGTTGATATTGGTATCGATAATGCGCATGGTCCGCGCCACGATATCCTGAGCCATTTTGGTATCAAGATGCCATCCAGCCATAAGCCCTCCATTGTGCAGGGTTCTAGCATAAGGAGATGTTTAAATACCGACATTGTGCAATCGCACAAAGGAGAAGGAAGAAATATGGAGTTGTGGAGGGCTTCACATTATATAAAAGGGAACCCCTTCCTGTTTTTCAGGAAGGGGCTGTGGAGGATTACTGCATCAACAGATAGAGAGTGCTGTCGCCACGCTGAATGTTCAGCGCCAGAACAGACGGTTTGCTGTCGAGAATTTTACGCAGCTCTGCAATGTTTTTCACTGCCTGCTGGTTAGCACCAATAATCACATCACCTTTCTTCAGGCCGATCTGCGCAGCCGGGGTGCCCGTTTTCACGTTGTTCACTACCACGCCCTGATCTTTGCCCTTATTGCTCATCTCAGCGCCTTCAATACCGTTGAAGATAGAGCTGGAATCAACCTGATTCTGGCTGCTCTGCTGCAGCTCCAGATTCACCGTTACTGGTTTGCCGTCGCGCAGTAAGCCAAGGCTCAGTTTGCTACCGACAGGCATAGTACCAACCTGAGCACGCAGTGCGGCAAAGCTACTGATCGGCTTACCGTTCAGAGAGGTAATCACATCACCTGCTTTAATACCTGCTTTCGCCGCTGAGGAGTTCGGCATGACCTGGCTTACGAATGCACCACGTTGGGCATCAACTTTCATTGCCTTCGCCAGTTCAGAGTTTAACTCGGTGCCCATAATCCCCAGTTCACCGCGTTTCACCTGACCGAATTCAACCATCTGAGATGTCAGGTTTTTCACCATATTGCTTGGGATTGCAAAACCGATACCGATGTTACCGCCATCTGGTGCGAGGATCGCGGTATTAATCCCGATCAGTTCACCATTCAGGTTAACCAGCGCACCACCGGAGTTACCACGGTTGATTGCGGCATCCGTCTGAATAAAGTTTTCGTAGTTTTCTACGTTCAGACCGCTACGCCCCAGAGCAGAAACGATACCTGAAGTTACCGTTTCCCCCAGACCGAATGGGTTACCGATAGCAACGGTGTAGTCACCCACACGCAAGGCGTCAGAATCCGCCATCTTAATAGCAGTCAGGTTTTTCGGATTTTGAATCTGAATCAGCGCGATGTCAGAACGAGGATCTTTGCCGACCATCTTCGCGTCGAACTTACGACCATCGCTCAGTTGCACTTTAATCACATTGGCGTTATCAACAACGTGGTTGTTGGTAACTACGTAGCCTTTCTCAGCGTCAATAATGACACCTGAGCCCAGGGACATAAATTTTTGTGTCTGGCCGCCGCCATTTCCACCAGGACCACCCTGGCAGAATGGAGAACTCTGGAACGGAGAACCTTCCTGACAGAACGGGGAATCATCCCCAAAGAACTGCTGGAAATTACGCGGCATACGCGGCGTATTTACGGTTGTGCTACCTTCTACGTTAATACTGACCACCGATGGCATCACCTTTTCGAGCATCGGAGCCAGGCTTGGCATCTGCTGAGCTGACGCTGCCGGAGTGGCTTCAGCCGCCGTTGCAGAAAGAGGAGAAAGCGCCAAACCTAAACTCAGAGCCAATGCACTCAGTGCTAATGTGGTTTTTTTCATGTGTTTCAGTCTCGATTAACAGATAACGCAAAATTGCTGTGTTCCTCAGATTCGTTTTATAGCGCGAAGTTCCGAACTAAAGTTTCTGCAAAAAGTAAAAATTTATTGTCCGTCTTTACAAAAGCCTGGTTATTGTTCTACGGCCATCAGACGCCGGTACTCATCCCATGCATAAAGATCTGTCATACCGCTGATATAATCCTGCAGCAATCGGCAACGATAATAATATTCCAGTATCGGATATTCTGGCGAGTCAGACGATAATTTACCAACAGCTTCGACATATGCAAGGCGATGACGGGTTGAGAGCTTCTGAAATAAGCGAGACTCTATAGGAAAACGCTTCAACCTTTCTTTTTCTACCAATTCGGCAAAATCGGATAAAGGTAAGCTTAATAGCGGGCGATAAATTTCTAATAATCCGCTAATTACCCGATACCCTTGTAATTCTAACTGCTCGACCTCTGGATGGCTAAAAACATGTTTTTGCGCCACATTTTTATAAAGCTCCAGCAATCGGCTATAACTACTATTATCTTCCAACAGGGCGTGATTAAACGTTCCTTCAAAAATCTCCGCCAAATTATCAATAAAACGCTGCGCCGCATGCGGCACCAGTTTATTTAAGGTGTTTACCCGTAAATACATAAAAAACTGATCTTCTGTACTGCGACTAAGAGAATTCACGTGCGATTTTTCCCAGGCGTTTTCTACCACCTGAGCAAAGAGAGAACCTTTTTCGTGTTCTCCCCACGCTTCATGCAAGTGATGATAAAGTTGCTCGACGCTGAAAATGTTTTTTTCTACCGCATCTTCCAGATCAGCCACACAATAGGAGATATCATCGGCAGCCTCCATAATCCAGGTTAATGGAAAACGACTGTAAAGCGCTAAATTAAGTTCTTTACGTAATCTCGCAATATAGGGTTCTTCAGAAAGATAGTAGCCCGGTTTTTTCATTAAATAGTGATGAGTCGCTGGTGGTTGACCGCGCCACCACGCCGGGCGCGTGTATTTTAATATACCGCCAACTTGTGCCCAGGTGAGATTCATCCGCATCAATGTATGCACCAGGCGAATACCTTGTGCATTACCTTCAAAGTGGCAAAGATCCTGACGCACCTTACGCCGCAGCTCGTTTAACGTCTCTTCTCCTTCCCGCAAACGCAGTAATGCGACAATACAGCGGTCATCGCTAAGCGGTTGGCTTTCTGCATCTGCCGGAAACAGGCGCTGGCGAAACCAGTCATTAATTGCCGCCTCACCAAAGTGACCAAACGGAGGGTTGCCAATGTCATGCATCAGGCAAGACATCTCCACGATACTTTCAAATGGACCTGTCAGTTCATCAAGACCGTAGGTCTTCAGCAGGTCTTGCTCTTTCAGGCGGCTTAATATCTCTTTGGCGATATACCGCCCAACTTGTTGGACTTCCAGAGAATGAGTAAGACGTGTGCGCACCGCAGCGTTGCGCTCCAGTGGGAAGACCTGGGTTTTTTGTTGCAGACGGCGAATGGCTGGCGAGTTAATAATCCGCCCGCGATCACTTTCAAAGATCCGCAAAATTTCATGCTCGGTTTTCACCCCTTGAGGCGAACGATAACGACGATGCCAGTTTATTTTTTTTCGGAAATCAATCTGAATCATGTCCTCTCCCGCTGAGCATTACGCTTCCTTACAAGCGCATGATAAACTATGCCTTTAAATCTGACCTGGCGCGAGTATCTTTATGAAAATCGGTATTATTGGTGCAATGGAAGAAGAGGTCACGCTGTTACGTGACAAAATCGAAAACCGTCAAACCTGTACCATGGGCGGCGTAGAAATTTACACCGGCCAACTTAACGGCACTGAAGTAGCGCTGCTGAAATCGGGCATCGGTAAAGTTGCTGCGGCAATGGGTGCGACGTTGCTGATCGATCATTTTAAACCAGATGTCATCATTAACACGGGATCTGCAGGTGGCCTGGCTCCGACACTGAAAGTGGGTGATATTGTGGTTTCCGACGAAGCCCGTTATCACGATGCGGATGTGACAGCATTTGGCTACGAATATGGCCAGTTGCCTGGTTGCCCGGCAGGCTTTAAAGCCGATGATAAATTGATTGCCGCCGCAGAAGCGTGCATTGCTGAGCATAACCTCAATGCGGTGCGTGGCTTAATTGTCAGTGGTGATGCGTTTATTAACGGTTCCGTTAGCCTGGCGAAGATTCGTCACAATTTCCCGCAAGCCATTGCCGTTGAGATGGAAGCAACAGCTATCGCTCATGTTTGCCACAACTTCAAAGTACCGTTTGTGGTAGTACGTGCAATCTCCGACGTTGCTGATCAACAATCACACATTAGTTTTGATGAGTTCCTTGCTGTAGCTGCGAAACAGTCAAGTCTGATGGTTGAAACGCTGGTACAGAAACTGGCACATGGCTAATCTATCATTCAGGGCGCTCGCCGCCCTGTTCTTCTTGCTGCCACTGTGGCTTTGTGCCGCACCGCGTGTTATTTCCCTCTCCCCTGCCAATACTGAACTGGTTTTTGCCGCCGGGATCACGCCTGTTGGCGTCAGCAGCTATTCTGATTTTCCACCAGAAGCCAAAAACATTGAGCAAGTATCTACGTGGCAAGGAATCAATCTTGAACGCATTGTCGCTCTAAAACCAGATCTCGTGGTCGCCTGGCGTGGCGGTAATGCCGAACGGCAAGTTAATCAGCTCTCGTCGTTAGGTATAAAAGTGATGTGGGTGGATGCCTCAAACATTGAACAGATTTCTGATGCGTTGCTCAAACTTGCACCATGGAGTCCACACCCGGAGCAAGCTACGCAAGCCGCAGAACACCTGCTTGCCGAGTACGAAAGCCTCAAATCCCAGTTTGCCGGTAAAGCGAAAAAGCGTATTTTTCTGCAGTTCGGCATCAATCCTCCATTTACTAGTGGAAAAGACTCAATTCAAAGCCAAATTATTACCCTTTGTGGCGGAGAAAATATCTTTTCCGATAGCCGGGTTCCCTGGCCACAAGTCAGCCGTGAACAGGTACTGGCACGTGCTCCTCAGGCAATCGTGATAGCAGGAAACTCGAGCGATATTCCTAAAATCAAACAATACTGGGGCAATCAACTACAAATCCCGGTTATTCCGCTAAAAAGTGACTGGTTTGAAAGAGCAAGCCCGCGTATTATCCTCGCAGCAAAACAACTCTGTACTGCCCTTTCACAGGTTAATTAGAGTCTGCCTCGCAGGCTCTCAGTGGGGATTCGACTATGCTTGTCTATTGGTTGGATATTGTAGGCACAATAGCATTTGCCATCTCCGGCGTTATATTGGCCGGAAAAATACGGATGGACCCGTTTGGCGTGCTTGTTCTGGCTGTCGTAACTGCTATTGGTGGAGGCACCATCCGCGATATGGCGTTGGATAACGGCCCCGTTTTTTGGGCGAAAGATCCCACCGATTTGGTCGTCGCTATGGTAACCAGCATGGTGACGTTATTTCTGGTTCGTCATACCCGAAATGTTCCGCACTGGATTCTTCCAGTACTCGATGCCATAGGTTTGGCTGCGTTTGTCGGCATTGGCGTCAACAAAGCATTCGCAGCCGGAATAGGCCCCGTTGTGGCGGTAACAATGGGGGTGATTACCGGTGTCGGCGGTGGAATTATTCGTGATGTACTGGCCCGCGAAATACCGCTAATCTTGCGCACAGAAATTTACGCTGTCGCCTGCATGATTGGCGGCATGGTACATGTCACAACACTTATCGCATTCAGCGTTCCTGCAGATACCGCCTGTCTGATGGGTATGGCGGTCACATTATTAGTACGCCTTGCAGCAATACGCTGGAATTTGCGCCTGCCTACTTTTGCATTAAACGATGAACGACGTTGCGAGTAGTTAAACGAAAATGGCCCACAAATAACACATTGTGGGCCATAAGAAAGAATCGTGATTTGATCAGATGCTGAAAGAAGAGCCGCAACCGCAGGTGCTTTTCGCGTTCGGGTTGGTCACGATGAAACGAGAACCTTCCAGACCTTCGGTATAGTCAACGGAACCGCCGACCAGATATTGCAAGCTCATCGGGTCAACCACCAGGCCTACGCCCTGTTTTTCGATGGTCATATCGCCTTCATTCACCTGATCATCAAAGGTGAAACCATACTGGAAGCCGCTACAACCGCCACCGGTGATATACACGCGTAATTTCAGATTCGGGTTATCTTCGTCAGCGATCAGGCTTTTAACTTTGTTGGCTGCTGCGTCGGTAAACTCCAGCGGCAGTGCTACGTCATCACTCATATTTTGCTCCAAACGACATCGGCAATTGGGCAAATTCTGACCCAATAATAATCGCCATTATCTAATACCCTGGTATTTCGTTCAAGTATTCTCGCTGGCTGATGCGGCCTTGCTTCGCGCCAGTTGTTCCGCTTCCTGTTTTGCCAGCGTGCGCGCAAGAATCGCCGAGTATAGCGGTTTCCCGCCGGTAAATTGTGCTAATAGCGTTGCGCCAAGACCGGTAATAATCATTGGCAAAATGAGCTGATAGTTATCGGTCATCTCCAGAACCAGAATGATCCCCGTTAACGGCGCGCGAATAGAAGCCGCCAGTAACGCCCCCATTCCGGCAATAGCAAACGTCCCCGCCTCAAGGTGATATTGCGGAAACAACTCAACGGCAACCATTCCGAAAGCAGTACCCAGCACAGTCCCCAGCGCCAACATCGGGGCAAAAATACCGCCCGGCGCACCGGAAGAGAAGCAAAGTAAGGTAGTAATGACTCGCGCGACGAAGATAAACACCAGCATTCCCATGCTGAAGTTCCCCGCCGTGGCGATAGGAATCAGGTTAAAACCGCCGCCCGAAGTTGCTGGTGCCACAAACCCCAGCAATCCACACAAACCGCCAATCGCACCGCCCATTATCACCCATTTAGTAATATTGCCGCCGTGCACACGGTGCAGTAAATCCTGCATCCCCAACACCCATTTATTAAAAATGGGGCCAAAAATGCCAAAAATAATACCGAGGATCAGATAAAGCCATAGCGTATTAAGCGGCGCGTCAGAAAGTTTACCGACGTCAATCAGCGCAACTTCATGATTAAAAATCCGGTACATAATGGTCGACATAATGACACCAATAAATACCGCTTTAATCGAAATTAACGTATAGCGAAACTGCGGACGCATCTCTTCGATAATAAACAAAATACCCGCCAACGGCGCATTAAAGGCCGCAGCCAGACCCGCTGCTGCACCGGTTGCCAGCAGCGTATGGCGCGCCTCATCACCTTTCAGGCGGAATATATCAAGCACCATCCGACCGATATTACCGCCGATCTGCACGGTTGGCCCTTCACGCCCCAACACCATGCCGCCGCCGAGTGTCCCCAGCCCGCCAAAGAATTTCACCGGCAATACACGCCACCAGCGAACGGGACGTTGATCTTCCAGCGCCCCTTCAATTTCTGGGATCCCCGAGCCACCGGCTTCCGGCGCGTATTTGCGCACCAAAAAGTAGCCGAACATCGCCAGCACCGCCGAACAGAGAAAAGCGACGGTTAACAGTAGCGGATAATTATCGGCAGTATGGACCAGCGCCCCCATCCGTTGGTTCTGCAACCAGGAGACGCCCTTATCAAAAGCGACAGCCGCCAGACCGACAAGCGTACCGACGACAGCTGCCATAAACAAAATGGCTAACGGGGTTTTATCGCGCTCAAGAAGTTGGCGAATCAGTTGTCTGCGTCGCAGGCGCGCAGCCTGTGGTATTTCTAAAGAGGGAGTATCAGTTTTCATCCAATGATCACTTATTAGTCATACAAATAAGATGACGGCATTTTACTCGCACGTTGCGTGAAAATCCTTTGCAAAGCGTAATGTTTCAAATGCGTAAAACTTTTATACTCTTATGCGTCCAGGTTGCATAAGCACAGGCAACCTGATGTTTGACGAGTACTTAACTTGTTATGAATAACATAGAATAGCAGCCATTCACTTTTTCTACGAATCAGGAACCCTCCATGAGTAAGTCTGAAAATCTATACAGCGCAGCGCGCGAGCTGATCCCTGGCGGTGTGAACTCCCCTGTTCGCGCCTTTACCGGCGTGGGCGGCACTCCACTGTTTATCGAAAAAGCGGACGGCGCTTATCTGTACGATGTTGATGGCAAAGCCTATATCGATTATGTCGGTTCCTGGGGGCCGATGGTGCTGGGCCATAACCATCCGGCGATCCGCAATGCCGTGATTGAAGCCGCCGAACGCGGTCTGAGCTTTGGCGCACCGACCGAAATGGAAGTGAAAATGGCGCAACTGGTGACCGAACTGGTCCCGACCATGGATATGGTGCGCATGGTGAACTCCGGCACCGAAGCGACGATGAGCGCCATCCGCCTGGCCCGTGGTTTTACCGGCCGCGACAAAATCATTAAATTCGAAGGTTGCTACCACGGTCACGCTGACTGCCTGCTGGTGAAAGCCGGTTCTGGCGCGCTCACTTTAGGCCAGCCAAACTCTCCGGGCGTTCCGGCAGATTTCGCCAAACATACATTAACCTGTACTTATAACGATCTGGCCTCTGTACGCGCCGCGTTTGAGCAATACCCGCAAGAGATTGCCTGTATTATTGTCGAGCCAGTAGCAGGCAACATGAACTGTGTTCCGCCGCTGCCAGAGTTCCTGCCGGGTCTGCGCGCACTGTGCGACGAATTTGGCGCATTGCTTATCATCGATGAAGTGATGACCGGTTTCCGCGTGGCGCTAGCTGGCGCGCAGGATTATTACGACGTGGTGCCAGACCTCACCTGCCTGGGCAAAATCATCGGCGGTGGAATGCCGGTAGGCGCATTCGGTGGTCGTCGTGATGTGATGGATGCGCTGGCCCCAATCGGTCCGGTCTACCAGGCGGGTACGCTTTCCGGTAATCCGATTGCGATGGCAGCCGGTTTCGCCTGTCTGAATGAAGTCGCGCAGCCGGGCGTTCACGAGACGCTGGATGAGCTGACAACACGTCTGGCAGAAGGTCTGCTGGAAGCGGCAGAAGAAGCGGGAATTCCATTGGTCGTTAACCACGTTGGCGGCATGTTCGGTATTTTCTTTACCGACGCCGAGTCCGTGACGTGCTATCAGGATGTGATGGCCTGCGACGTCGAGCGCTTTAAGCGTTTCTTCCATATGATGCTGGATGAAGGTGTGTATCTGGCACCGTCGGCGTTTGAAGCGGGCTTTATGTCTGTGGCGCACAGCATGGAAGATATCAATAACACCATCGATGCTGCACGTCGGGTATTTGCGAAGTTGTAATGATTTTGCCTCGCCCACCGGGCGAGGCATTTTATTAACGGCTCTGCTTTCTCAACAAATAAATAAAATATGGCGCGCCGATAAACGTCGACAGCAGCCCCGCCGGGATCTGGAACGGAAACAGCACCATTCGCCCGCACCAGTCTGCGAACACCAGCAACAATCCCCCCACCAGCGCCGAAATCACAATATGCGGCATCGTCCGTCGAAATCCCATCATCCGCGCAATATGCGGTGCCATCAGACCAACAAAACTCAACGGTCCAATGGTCATTGTCGCGGTCGCCGTCAGGCAAGCCGCCAGCAGCAGTAGCGCAATTCGCGTCGGCGTCAGCGCCATTCCCACGGCTCGTGCGGTATCACCTCCCAGCGGTAAAATGGTCAGCCAGCGGCGGCACAGCGGGGTAATCGCCAGCAAAATCACCATCACAATTCCGGTGCGCCAGACCTGCGCATCGGTCGCGTTGTAGGTCGAACCGGAAATCCAGGTCAGAACTTGCGCCATTCGCGGGTCACCACTTGCCTGCAACATCATCAAAAGCATGGTGAACGCGGTACTTAACGCCATCCCCGCCAGTAACATGCGGTGTGGAGAAAATCCACCGCGTCCGGCGGCGATCATAATGATCAACAGCGTCACCGCCGCCCCGAGACTTCCCGCGGGTAACAGCCAGCCAAAGGCATTACCCGGCACCAGAAACAGCATTAACACCACGCCAAACGCCGCGCCGGAGCTAATCCCCAGCACTTCCGGGCTTGCCATCGGGTTTCCGGTCAGCCGCTGAATAATACAGCCCGCCACGGCCAGCATGATGCCCGCAAACAGTGCCGCCATAATTCGCGGCCAGCGCCAGGGCATTAAATCATCGAGCAACGCCCCGCTCGCCCACGTCCAGCCGTGCGCATCACGACCAAACGACAGCGCCACCACCACAGCCATCAACAGCAGCACGCCGCCAGCAAGGGCAAACGCCAGCACATGTTGGCGTTCAGTCGCAACACGATCGTTGGCCTTCATATCCGGCGCACTGATGCTGCGTAAACGCGGCAGCAGCCACAGTAACAGCGGCGCACCTATCAACGCAGTCACCGAACCGGTAGAAACTTCCATCCACACGCGAGTCAGCCAGAGGATGATTTGATCGGAAAGCCAGAGGATCAGCGCACCAATCAGTGACGCCAGCAGCAGTCTTGGCAGCAGACGCCGCGCCCCCAGCATTTTTGCCAGCAGTGGCGCGAACAACCCGATAAAGCCGATAATCCCCACCGCGTTCACCAGCAGAGCACTGATGACTATCGCCAGCGACAGCGCCGCCAGACGCGCGAGCGATAAAGCCAGTCCGAGATTACGCGCCACGCCATCATCAAGCCCCATCAGGGTTAATGGACGAAGTAGCAGTAACGTCAGCATCACGCCGCCCAGCAGCTGTGGCCATAAACGCTCAACGCCGCCCCAGTCGGTTTGCGTTAGCGTTCCGGTACTCCACAGGAACATGCTTTGCAGCTGGTCGTGATGGAAGATAACCAGTAGCTGATTAATTGCCCCACAATAAAGGCTCACCACCAGCCCCGCGAGGATCAGTGTTACCGGCGAAAGCCGTTTCCCCCACGCGACGCCAAAAACGATTAAGCCAACAACGCAAGCGCCCGCAAGCGCAGCAAACTGGCTCGCCATCGCACCAGGGATCGCCCAAAGCGTCGTGACGGTAATCCCCAGTTGCGCGCCTGTTGCAACGCCCAACGTCGTCGGTTCCGCCAGCGGGTTACGCAGCACTTGCTGAAACAGCACGCCCACCAGTCCCAGACCCGCGCCCACCAGCAGCGAAATCGCCAGACGCGGCAGCAAGCTGTAGTGAAAAATCATCTGCTCGATGACATCGATATCTGGCGACCAGGTGGCCTGCGCCCACTGGCTACGCGGCAGCGCCTGCGAGAAGTTCATCCAGGTGAGCATCGCTGCGGCAATCACCAGCAGCGCCAACAATAACGCCGGGAAAAGCGCAATACGTTTACTCACGCTTTACCTCCAATGGCGTTATCCAGAATACGCACAAAATGCATTGCCGAGAGCGTCGCACCATAAAACCAAACTGCGGGGACGCGCTGAAAGCGTCCGGCACGGACAAACGGCATGGCCTGCCACAGCGGGGTTGCCATTAGTGCGTCCATGTCTTTGCTGTTGTCGTGATCAAAACAGAGCACATCAACGTCCTTATACGCTGCCAGACGATCGATACTGACGGCAGTACTGCCCCAGAAGTTGGTTTCTCCTTGCCAGGCATTTGGGATGCCGTACTCATCGAGAATTTCCTGGAACAGGCTGTTCGGGCCGAAGACCAGCATATGGCGCGGATCGATAAGCGTCGTCAGCAATAACGGGCGCGCACCACGCTTCACAAAGCGGGGTTTCATGCTGCGGATGAAGTCTTCATAGTGCGCTAAATGCGTTTCTGCTGCGCTTTGCAGGTTAAGCAAATCTGCCATTTCCGTCAGCGATTTACGCGCCATCGCCAGCGGCTGTTTGCCGTCGCTGAAGTTAAATCCGCGCCCCGGCGCAATACGTGCCAGCATTTCTGGCGAAGGGCCATACCCTGCCGACCAGACCATAAACGACGGCTTCATTTCGGTCAGCAGTTCAAGGTTAGGTTCTGTCCGCAAACCGACGTCAATCACCGATTCAGGTAATGGCGGTTCGCTGACCCACAGGCGATAGTTGATGGTATCCGCCACGCCGTAAGGTACGATGCCGAGCGCCAGCAGTAATTCCACCGGCAACCACTCCAGCGCCACAATACGATTGGGATCAATAGCCGCCGCGTGGGCGGTATTCATCTGCCATAACAACGGAGAAAGCGCCATCGCCGTTAACAGTCGACGGCGCGAAATAAGAGGTAAGCCGCTCATCAATAAACAAAACTCACAGGTGCAGCACCCGCCGGATGCGGCAAAATACCCATCGGGATGCCATAAATCATTTCGAGGGTTTCGCCGCGCATAATTTCCGCAGGCGTTCCCTGAGCAATCATTTCACCGCCGCGCAGGGCGACCAGATAATCACAGTAACGCGCAGCCATATTGATATCGTGCAGCACGGCAATGACCGTCAGGCCACGCTCCTGACTTAAACGATGCACCAGCGCCAGCACATCAACCTGGTGGGCGATATCCAGCGCCGAGGTCGGTTCGTCGAGCAACAGACAACGGCTATCCTGCGCCACCAGCATGGCGATCCACGCCCGTTGACGTTCGCCGCCAGAGAGGCTATCGACCAGCCGATGCGCCAGCGGTTTTAAGCCAACCAGCGAGATAGCCTCTTCGACCTTTTCGCGATCTGCCGCACCAAAGCGCCCCAGCGCGCCATGCCACGGGTAACGACCAATCGCCACCAGTTCACGCACCGTCATCCCTTCTGCCGGAGGAAGCTGCTGCGGCAAATAAGCCACTTTGCGAGCAAACGCTTTGCTGCTCCAGCTTTCCAGCGGCTGGGCATCAAGAAGAATCTCCCCTTCCGACGGCGGTTGATGACGGCCAAGCATTTTGAGCAGAGTGGATTTACCAGAACCGTTGTGACCAATCAGACCGGTCACTTTCCCGGCAGGAAAGGTTAACGACAGCGGATGCAAAAGCGTGCGCCCGGGCACACGAAAGGAGATATTACGCAGTGCAAAAGTGGTATCGGAATGATTCGTGTATTCCTGCATAACAGCCAACTTGTGAAACGGGCACGGAAATCCGTGCCCCAAAAGAGAAATTAGAAACGGAAGGTTGCGGTTGCAACGACCTGACGTTCTGCGCCCCAGAAGCAGCCATAGGTCTGGAAGCAACTGGCAACATACTCACGATCGAGCAAATTGTTGACGTTAACAGCAAGGCTGGATCCCGCCATACCAAAGCGTGCCAGATCATATTTTACAACAGCATCCATTACAGCTGCGCTACCCACTTTAAAAGTGTTTGTCGGATCACCATAGCTGGAACCAATAAAACGACCACCTGTTCCCAATGTTAAACCAGAAAGCGGCCCTTCATTGAAGGTATAATCCCCCCAGAGAGATGCCATATGCTCCGGTACTTGTTCTGGAGTTTTACCTTTGAGATTAGTATCTTTGGTGTATTCCGCATCGGTGTAAGTATAAGAAGCCGTCAAGTTAATATTGGCATTTAACGCGGCTTTTGCTTCAAGTTCCACACCACGAGCGCGAATCTCACCTGCTGGGACTTGCGCTAACGGGTTTGTTGGGTCTGCTGTCAGGTTATTTGTTTTCGTCAATTGATAGACTGCGCCCGTAACAACGACCGGCATATCATTCGGAACATATTTTACGCCAGCTTCATACTGTTCACCTTTCGATGGCTTATAGGAAACGCGCGGGTTGCTCCATAGATCGAAAGCACTCGGTTCAAAGGACTGGCTATAGCTAAAGTAAGGTGAAATACCATTATCGAATAAGTAATTTACACCACCGCGCCAGGTGAACTGATGATCATTGCGCTCAATATAACCTTCAGTCGGCGTATAAGAGTTTTCACGAACAGTAGTCGCTTGCTTAGACCAATCGTAACGTCCCCCTAGAGTGAATACCCATTTATTCCATTCCGCCTGATCCTGAACATAAATACCTGTTTGTTTGCTTTCATTCATCTGGTATGGCTCTGCGCTACCAAATGCAAAGTATTCAGGAGAATATTTGTTATAAAGATCGATGGATGGTGCGGATCCAAAGCTGGCATTGATATCATTGCGCATACGCATGAAGTCAACCCCTGTCAGCAAAGTATGCTCGACTTCACCTGTAGCAAATTTACTTTCAAGTTGGGTATCAACGCTAAAGTTTTGCAGACGCTCATTATCCACCACTGTCCCGCGGTTTAGGGTATGACCATCGGCGGCGATCCCTGTGCCATAAACACTTTTCTGTGAGGTTTTCATTTCACTGAAACGCAGATTCTGACGCACGGTGAAGGTGTCATTAAAACCATGTTCAAAACTATATCCCACCATTTTCTGGTTACGGGAGTATGTATTATTCGACGCACCTTCATTGAAGTCAGTCGGTAGACGCTTACCATTAGGCAATGGCTCAACGGTCCCCTCTTTCGGCAACCAACCGTAATAACCCGTTTCAGGTTCATTCTGGAAATAGGACAGGAAAGTAAAATTAGTTTTGTTGTCCGGACGCCATGAGAATGATGGAGCAATGGTATAACGCTGAGATTCAGAGTTTTTCTGCTGTTCGTTTGTTGAGCGTGCGAGGCCAGTCAAACGGTAGGAGAACTCACCGTTATCATCCAGTGCATCACTGAAATCGAATCCGGTCTGAAACAGATTATCCGTCCCCATTTTAAACTGAATTTCTTTCAGGGGTTCAGTTGTCGGACGCTTACTCACCATAGAAATAATCCCACCAGGATTACTTTTCCCATAGAGAACAGACGTCGGACCACGCATCAGTTCAACCCTCTCGAGCATGTAAGGATCAATCACAGCATCGTTATAAAAGTTGCCCTGAAGTTTTAGCCCATCAAGGTAGTTATTTTGATTCAGACCAACAGATGAGAAACCACGAATGATAACAAAATCATATGTATTAGAAGCACCACGACTGCTAACCGTAACACCAGGTGTATAACCTAATGCTTCTTTTACAGACTGAAATTGATGCATCTGCATCTCTTCATTTGTCACAACCGAAATGGACTGCGGCGTTTTTTCAATTGGTGTATCCGTTTTAGTCGCAGTAGCAGAGTGCTTCGCCGCAATAGTTGCAGCCGGCCCCCATGCGCTTTCTTGCGGCGCTGGTGCAGCGGTAACGGTGATAGTGTCTTCTTTCGGTTCAACCGCTGCCTGTGCATAAACAGACATGCCGCTAACCGCTGTGGCTACTACAACTGCAATTTTACGCAGTGAGTGTTTTGGCTGAGCAGTTTTGGAACGCGCCATTGGTATATCTCTGATGTAAAGTGAATGATAACGTAAACGAGAATGATTATTATAAAGATGAGATAATATTCGAAACGCTGGCGGGTTCGCAAGCGGTACGCAATCTGAGCATTCCTGAGGGGTTAATAAACAATCAGATGAAAAAAAAGGGTTAATACTTTGGGTAGGATGTTATTTTACCGGATGGCGACTCGCCATCCGGTATGTCACGCTTAGACGTTAATTACTACCAAACATATCCTTGATCCAACCTGCTACGCCGTCACTGTCTTTCTGCTCTTGCTGAGCAGGTTGCTGTTGCGGCTGTTGCTGCGGCTGAGAAGACTGATCAAACGGATTGCCTGACGGTTGCTGCTGCATCTCACTCTGCTGGCACAGCGATTGCGGATCGCTGGTCCAGACCGGTAAGACACGCATGCCACCGCTGCAAACAAAGTTGCCGTCATAGTCCACGCCCATATCTGCAATGTCTTCTGGCGGAACAAGATTCAGCGGTGTTGGCGTCTGGTTAGCCAGATAACGCTGATAAATCGACATTGCCCCGCTGGCTCCATACAGTTTGGTCGGCTGGTTGTTATCACGGCCTACCCAAGTGATAGTCACCGTGCTGCCGTCAATGCCCGCAAACCAGGTATCTACGTTGTTGTTGGTAGTACCCGTTTTCCCTGCCAGATGCAGATTTGGATATTTCGCTCCAAGCTGACGCCCCGTACCGCGTTGTACCACCTGCTGCATGGTCCATAGTGTCAGATACGCCGCCTGAGCCGGAACAGCGCGTTCCGCCTGCGGGAAGCTCTGATACAGTACCTTGCCATCTTCCGCGATTACCGAACGCAGCGCAGAAAGCGGTGCTCGGTTACCACCACTAGCGATGGTCTGGAACGCCTGCGCCACTTCGATTGGCGTTAAGTTCAACGCCCCCAGCAACATTGCCGGAACCGGATTCAGCTGATCTTTCGGTACGCCCAGTTTAATCCAGGTATCCGTAACCGCAGGCAGACCCAGCGCCATCCCCAGATTCACCGTCGGCACGTTCATCGAACGTGTCAACGCATCCACCAGCATCACTCTGCCACTTTCGCTATAACGACGATCATCGTTCTGCGGTGACCAGACCTGGCCATTCGGCTGACGCAGCGCGATTGGCGCATCGGCAATCCACGTGTTCAGGCGATAGATTTTCGGCTGGCTTAAGGCCGTCAGATAAGTCGCTGGTTTTGCAAGGGAACCAATCGAACGACGCGCCTGCATCGCACGGTTGTAACCTGCAAACTGCGGCTCAGAACCACCGACCATCGCACGAACTTCACCACTAAAGCGGTCGACGACCACAATTGCCGTTTCCAGATCGCTTAACTTACGCTGTTTCTTCAGTGCCGGAATGCCTTCCACGGCGGCTTTTTCCGCCGCGTCCTGAGCCACCGAGTCAAAGGTAGTGAAGATCTTCACGCCGGAGAGATCTTTTACCTTATCGCCTAATTTCGCCTGCAGCTCCTGACGCACCAGTTGCATAAAGGCTGGCTGTGGAGAGATTACGCCACCGCGCGGCTGAACGCCCAGCGGACGTGCACTCAACATGTCATAGAGCTCTTGATCAATAATCTGCTGTTGTTGCAGCAGACGCAGCACCAGGTTACGTCGCTCCAGCGCCAGTTTCGGGTTACGCCACGGGTTATAGATCGACGCCCCTTTCACCATACCAACCAACAGCGCCTGCTGGTCGAGACTCAGCTCTTCTACCGGGCGACCAAAGTAGTACAGACTCGCCAGCGGGAAACCGCGGATTTCGTTGTCGCCGCTCTGACCGAGATACACCTCGTTCATATACAGCTCAAGAATGCGGTCTTTGCTGTAACGCGCATCCATGATCAGCGCCATGTAGGCTTCGTTCGCTTTACGCCAGTAAGAACGTTCGCTGGAGAGGAACAGGTTTTTCACCAACTGTTGCGTCAGCGTACTCGCCCCCTGTACCGTGCGTCCGGCGGTCAGGTTTGCCAGCACCGCACGTCCGATGGAGTAGAGACTGATCCCATCATGCTCGTAGAAATGACGGTCTTCTGTCGCCAGCAACGTATCCACCAGCAAATCCGGGAAACCACTGCGCGGCACAAACAGACGCTGCTCACCGTTTGGCGAAGAGATCATGGTGATCAGACGCGGATCAAGACGGAAGAAACCAAACTGACGGTTGTTCTCCATATTGACGATCGTCGACAGGTGATCGCCATCAAAGGTCAGACGCGCACGTACCTGCCCTTCTTTACTGTCCGGGAAATCAAACGGACGGCGGATCATCTCAATGCTGTTGGCCTGCACGGTAAACTCGCCAGGGCGCGTCATTTTCGACACCTGGCGATACTGGGTCGCCTCCAGCAGCTTCACCATCTCGTTTTTGCTGATGGTCATATCTGGCTCAAGGTTGACCATTCGGCCATAAACAGCCGCAGGCAATTGCCAGACTTTGCCATCAATACGGCTACGAATTTTTTGATCGAGATAAACGCCGTAAATGGCGATCAGCACGGCAAAAACGATAGCCAGTTTTAGCAGCAGCCATAGCCAGCCGCGTTTGCCACGAGGCTTACGCCCTTTGCCTTTGCCCTTACCTTTGCGCGGCATCGGTTCTTCATCCTCATAGTCATCATAATCGTCGTAATCATCGTCATCTTCGTAACGACGACGGCTTACCTTTTGTTTGACCGGACGCGTCGGTTTCCCTTTGCGTCCAATTGGCTCGCGGTCATTCCCGGCCATGCTTTTTCTCCGCAATATTCAGGCGCAAAAGCCCGATTTTCTGTTCTTCTGTAACAAGACAGAAGAAGATATCTCTCAAATTTACTTTGGTCTTCATGAATACTTTTTCGTCCGTCGCGTCGGTGCGGTATTTGCCGGATCATCCGGCCAGACGTGTTTGGGATAACGCCCTTTCATCTCTTTTTGCACCTCGCGATACGCTCCTTTCCAGAAGGCGCTCAAATCTCGTGTGATTTGCAGCGGCCTTTGGGCAGGAGAAAGCAACTCCAGCACCAGCGGCACGCGCCCCTGGGCGATCGTCGGATTGGTGGCCTCGCCAAACATCTCCTGCATTCTCACCGCCAGCACGGGCGGGTTATCTTCATGGTAACGAATGGCGATCCGGCTTCCCGTCGGCACAGTGTAATGCGCAGGCAATTCACTATCCAGACGTTGCTGCATCCCCCAATCAAGTAATCCGCGTAGCGCCTGATAAATATCGAGTGATTTCAGGCCGCGTAGCGAATGTACCCCTGTCATATGCGGCAGTAGCCACGTTTCCAGCGTCGCCAACAAACTTTCATCATCAACCGCTGGCCAGTCATATTCTGGCAACCACCTGGCGGCGCATAACAAACGCAAGCGTAGCCGTTCCGCTTCCGCCGTCCAGTTGAGCACGCTTAAACCTTTATCACGAATGCCGTTAAGCATCGCCTGATGCAACTCGTCTTCTGAAGGCTTCGCCAGCGGCTGCATTTTTACCGTCAGTTGGCCAATTTGCAGCCGACGCCATGCTTTCAGCGTACCTTGCACATCATCCCACTCCACGGTGTCCGATTGCTGCACCAGCTGCGGACAGCGTTGTACTAATTCATCGATATCGACCAGTAGCGCCAGTAAAATCCGCGCATCCGGCGAGGCGGTGCCCTGCAATAATAACGGTGCGATCAGCCATTCGTGGCGGCTTAGCGCATCGTCGGCATCGAGCATCGCCCCCATGCCGTTTGCCAGTTGATAGCGTCCATCTTGCCCACGGCGGCGAGCAATGCGATCGGCAAACGCTCCGGCAAGTAACGGTGCGATAAGCGAACTGTCTGACTCACCGCCGCATACGTTTAAGCGCTTTAACAGTTGCTGGCTACGTTGCTGCCAGGCTGGTTGATTACGCGAAAACGCCACATCCAGATCGATATTGCCCATCCGTGGTGGCTCTTCGAGAATAGCGGCAATTTTTGCAGCGGTAGCAGCTTCGTCGTCGCTCTTTGCGCTCACCAGCATTGCCGCTAAACGCGGATCGTTACCCAGCGTCGCCATTTTCTGCCCTTTCGTGCTTAGCCGTTCACCGTCCATCGCCCCCAGCATCCGTAACAGGCGTTTCGCGGCCTGTAAATTCACGGCTGGCGGTTGATCCAGCCAGCTCATCTGCGTCGGATCGCTGCATCCCCATTGCAGTAATTCCATCAGCAAACCGGAGAGATCGCTTTGTAAGATTTCCGGTTCACTTTGCGCGGAGGCGCGTTCTGCTTGTTCTTTGGCGATTAAATGTAGACAGATCCCCGGCTCCAGACGTCCGGCACGCCCCGCACGCTGCGTCATAGATGCCTGACTAACGCGTTGAGTAATCAGCCGCGTAAGCCCCGTGCGCGGATCAAAGCGCGCCACACGTTCCTGAGCACAATCCACCACCAGACGAATACCTTCGATGGTTAAACTGGTTTCAGCAATATTGGTTGCCAGCACCACTTTGCGCATCCCTTCTGGTGCCGGAAGGATCGCTTTTCGCTGATCGTTCAGCGACAACGCGCCATACAGCGGGCAGAGCAACACATCACTACCGATGCGCGAAGCCAGTTGTTCCTGAACGCGATGAATTTCTCCGACACCAGGTAAAAATAACAGTAATGATCCGCGTTCCTGACGCAGCAATTCAGCGGTGGCAACCGCCACGGCTTCATCAAAACGCTGATGAGCGGGCAGCGATAAATAACGGCGTTCAACCGGAAACGAGCGCCCTTCTGAGATGACGACGGGCGCTTCTGGCAGCATCTGCTGCAAGCGGTCATTGTCCAGCGTAGCCGACATAATCAGTAGTTTAAGATCATCACGCAGACCTTGTTGCACATCGAGTAACAGCGCCAACGCCAGATCCGCCTGCAAGCTGCGCTCATGAAACTCATCGAGGATCACCAATCCAACGCCGCTCAGTTCAGGGTCACGCTGGATCATGCGCGTCAACACGCCTTCGGTAACTACTTCCAGGCGAGTATTTGGCCCGACACAGTTTTGCGAGCGCATCCGGTAGCCAACGGTATCACCTGGCTTTTCGTTAAGCAGCTCCGCCAGTCGTTGCGCAACGTTACGCGCCGCCAGACGACGCGGCTCCAGCAGGATAATGTTTCCGTTAATGCCGGGATGCGCCAGCAGTTGCAGCGGCAACCAGGTTGATTTCCCGGCCCCGGTTGGCGCACTTAATAACACCTGCGACGCACAATCAAGAGCGGTAAGTAATTCAGGTAAGACGGCAGCAACGGGCAACGACGACACAAAACGCTCCAGAGGGTTAACAATCTTCGCGCCACATTGTAGCATCGCGGTAATGCATAACCGAGTACCTCACATGTCCGGGCCACAAAAGCTGTTCTTTGCTATCGAATTACCTGCACAAATCCGCAAACAAATCGTTCACTGGCGGGCAGAGCAGTTTCCCCAGGAAGCGGGCCGCCCGGTTGCCGCCGGGAATCTCCATCTGACGTTGGCATTTTTGGGTGACGTAAGTAGCGAGAAACAGCAGATCCTCAGCCAGCTTGCCGGGCGAATTCGTCAGCCCGGTTTCACCCTAAGACTCGACGATGCCGGGCAATGGCCTGGGGCTCGTGTAATATGGCTGGGAACACGTCAGCCGCCGCGCGAGCTGCTACAACTGGCCAATTTATTGCGCTCACAGGCCGCACGTAGCGGCTGCTATCAAAGCCCGAAACCTTTTCATCCGCACATTACGCTATTGCGCGACGTAAGCCATGCGGTGGCGATTCCCGCACCAGGATTTTGCTGGTCATTTCCGGTGAGTGAATTTGTTCTGTATGCCTCCACGTTTACCCGTGGCTCTACCCGCTATACAGCATTGCAACGCTGGACATTAACGCCATAACAAGGAATTGATCGATGCAGTTTTTCCCACCTTTACAGCGCGCCACATTAATCCAGCGCTATAAACGCTTTTTAGCCGATGTGATCACACCTGATGGTCGTGAATTGACGCTACACTGTCCCAATACAGGTGCAATGACTGGCTGCGCCACGCCTGGCGATACGGTCTGGTATTCAACGTCAGAGAATACAAAGCGTAAGTATCCTCACACGTGGGAACTGACTGAAACGCAAGCTGGCGCATTGATTTGTGTGAATACGCTTTGGGCCAATCGTCTGACGAAAGAAGCCCTTGAGAATGACTGGCTTTCAGAATTGTCAGGCTATAGCGAGTTAAGGAGCGAAGTAAAATACGGGGCCGAACGCAGCCGTATCGATTTCATGTTACAGGCAGGGTTTCAACCTGACTGCTATATTGAAGTGAAATCGGTTACGTTAGCGGATCACGGACAAGGCTACTTTCCCGATGCAATCACCCAACGTGGGCAGAAACATCTTCGGGAATTGATGAGCGTAGCGGCTGAGGGGCAACGAGCGGTAATTTTGTTTGCCGTGTTGCATTCAGCCATTACACGGTTTTCACCCGCGCGGCACATAGATATGAAATACGCGCAACTTTTGACTGAAGCTCAGCAAAGGGGGGTAGAAATTCTGGCCTATAAAGCTGAAATTTCTGCCGAAGGCATGTCGCTTAAAAAATTATTACCCATTACGTTATAGTGGAGTAAGTAACTGGTTATTTTACATTCTGGTCGCGTGCGCAAATACGCTTTTCCTCACAAGCTTGTCAAGTGTTACGTTTAGATAATTGCTATCCGGAAAAGCATCTGCTATTTATAGCGGCCTCATTTTTTCCCCCGCACATGGGGATCGATAGTGCGTGTTAAGGAGAAGCAACATGCAAGAAGGGCAAAACCGTAAAACATCGTCCCTGAGTATTCTCGCCATCGCTGGGGTGGAGCCATACCAGGAGAAGCCGGGCGAAGAGTATATGAACGAAGCCCAGCTGGCGCACTTCCGTCGTATTCTGGAAGCATGGCGTAATCAACTCAGGGATGAAGTCGATCGCACCGTTACACATATGCAGGATGAAGCAGCTAACTTCCCGGACCCGGTAGACCGTGCAGCCCAGGAAGAAGAGTTCAGCCTCGAACTGCGTAACCGTGACCGCGAGCGCAAACTGATCAAAAAGATCGAAAAAACGCTGAAGAAGGTTGAAGACGAAGATTTCGGCTACTGCGAATCCTGCGGTGTGGAAATCGGTATTCGTCGTCTGGAAGCGCGCCCAACAGCTGATTTGTGCATCGACTGCAAAACGCTGGCTGAAATTCGCGAAAAACAGATGGCGGGCTAAGCCAACCGTTTCATCACGTTTACCACAGGCGGGAATTACTCCCGCCTTATTTTTTGTTCAAAGAGATGACTGACACACATTATATTGGCCGCTTCGCCCCCTCACCTTCCGGCGAGCTCCATTTTGGTTCTCTGATTGCCGCGCTCGGCAGTTTTCTTCAGGCTCGTGCCCAACACGGTCATTGGTTAGTACGCATTGAAGATATTGATCCACCGCGTGAAGTTCCCGGTGCCGCTGATACCATTCTGCGCCAACTGGAACATTACGGGCTGCACTGGGATGGCGAAGTTCTTTGGCAATCACAACGTCACGATGCCTACCGTGAAGCGCTAGCCTGGTTACAGCAACAAGGGCTGAGCTACTATTGCACCTGTACCCGTGCACGGGTGCAGAGCGTCGGCGGAATTTACGACGGGCATTGTCGTGAGCTGCATCATGGACCTGAACATGCAGCTGTGCGAATAAAACAGACGCACCCAGTGACACAATTTACCGATCGCCTGCGTGGTGTTATTCACGCTGACGAAAAACTGGCCCGGGAAGATTTTATAATTCATCGCCGTGATGGGTTGTTCGCCTACAACCTGGCTGTTGTGGTTGATGATCATTTCCAGGGCGTTACAGAAATAGTGCGTGGGGCTGATCTGATTGAACCGACAGTAAGGCAAATTTCGCTGTACCAACTCTTTGGCTGGCAAGTACCGGATTACATCCATTTACCGCTGGCGCTAAATCAACAAGGCGCTAAACTTTCCAAGCAGAATCATGCGCCTGCGTTGCCGAAAGGTGATCCACGCCCGGTACTAATCGCGGCGTTACGTTTCCTTGGGCAACCTGAGTTTCCGTCGTGGCAAGATCTCAGTGTTAATGAATTATTACAAAGTGCAGTGAACAACTGGCGGCTCACCACAGTGCCAGAGTCAGCAATTGTAAATTCAACATTCTCAAATGCGTCATGCTGAGCTATGATTAGCCGCTATTTTTTTGTCCTGAATGATGTTTGACACTACCGAGGTGTACTATTTTTACCCGAGTCGCTAATTTTTGCCGCAAGGTGCTAAGCCGCGAGGAAAGCGAGGCTGAACAGGCTGCCGCCCGTCCACAGGTGACGGTGATCCCGCGTGAGCAACATGCTATCTCTCGCAAAGATATCAGTGAAAACGCTCTGAAGGTAATGTACAGGCTCAATAAAGCGGGATACGAAGCCTGGTTGGTTGGCGGTGGTGTACGCGACCTGTTACTTGGCAAAAAACCAAAAGATTTTGATGTCACCACCAACGCCACGCCGGAGCAGGTTCGCAAACTGTTCCGTAACTGCCGCCTGGTAGGTCGCCGTTTCCGTCTTGCTCATGTCATGTTTGGTCCAGAGATTATCGAAGTCGCAACCTTCCGTGGACACCACGAAGGTAATGTCAGCGACCGCACGACATCCCAACGCGGGCAAAACGGCATGTTGCTGCGCGACAACATTTTCGGTTCCATCGAAGAAGACGCCCAGCGCCGCGATTTCACCATCAATAGCCTGTATTACAGCGTGGCGGATTTCACCGTACGCGATTACGTTGGTGGGATGCAAGACCTGAAAGAAGGCATTATTCGGCTGATTGGTAACCCGGAAACGCGCTACCGTGAAGATCCGGTACGTATGCTACGTGCCGTGCGTTTTGCCGCGAAACTAAACATGCAAATCAGCCCGGAAACCGCCGAGCCAATCCCGCGCCTGGCCGCATTGCTCAACGATGTACCGCCAGCTCGCCTGTTTGAAGAATCTCTTAAACTGTTGCAGGCAGGTTACGGTTACGAAACCTACAAGCTGCTGCGCGAATACCATCTGTTCCAGCCGTTGTTCCCGACCATTACTCGTTACTTCACCGAAAACGGTGATAGCGCAATGGAACGGATGATTATTCAGGTGTTGAAGAACACCGATAACCGTATTCACAACGGTCTGCGCGTGAATCCTGCGTTCCTTTTTGCAGCGATGTTCTGGTATCCGTTAATGGAGACAGCACAACGCATTGCCCAGGAGAGCGGTCTGACCTGGTCAGATGCCTTTGCACTGGCAATGAATGATGTACTGGACGAAGCCTGCCGTTCGCTGGCGATCCCTAAACGTCTCACTACGTTAACCCGCGATATCTGGCAATTGCAGTTACGCATGTCGCGCCGCCAGGGTAAACGTGCATGGAAGCTGCTGGAGCATCCAAAATTCCGTGCGGCTTATGATCTTCTGGCACTTCGTGCCGAAGTTGAGCGCAATTCTGAATTGCAACGCCTGGCAAAATGGTGGGGTGAATTTCAGGTTTCTGCGCCACCAGAACAAAAAGGCATGCTTAATGAGCTTGACGAAGATCCGGCACCGCGCCGCCGTCATCGTCGTCCACGCCGACGTGCCCCGCGTCGTGAGGGTACGGCGTGACCATCGCCTATATCGCCATCGGCAGCAATCTGGCCTCTCCGCTGGAGCAGGTCAATGCTGCCGTCAAAGCACTTAGCGAAATTCCTCAAAGCAAAATTCTTGCTGTTTCCTCTTTTTACCGCACCCCGCCGCTGGGGCCACAAGATCAACCTGATTACCTCAACGCCGCCGTGGCGCTTGAAACCTCCCTCGCCCCGGAAGAGTTACTCAACCATACACAGCGCATAGAGCTGCAACAGGGTCGTGTTCGTAAAGCTGAACGCTGGGGACCACGCACGCTGGATCTCGACATCATGCTGTTTGGTAATGAAGTGATAAATACCGAACGTCTGACCGTTCCGCACTACGATATGAAAAATCGTGGCTTTATGTTGTGGCCACTGTTTGAGATTGCGCCGGAGCTGGTTTTTCCTGATGGTTTATTTTTAAATAAGCTCTTACATAAAAAAGGTTTTACTAAACCTGACAAATGGTAATTCATCATTTTAGTGAATATAAATTTATTCTGAAAATCTAATTCGATGCATTGCCAATTAATGTAATCTGATATAAATAAAAATTTGCGAAACAATATATATTTTTTATCACTCATAAAAATTACCTCCATACACTATTTTTGATTCCTTTGAAATTTAATTTTACTTAAAGATGATTTAAGTGGATTTATTCATTTTTTTATGCACAATGTCCAACCTAATGATGAATGGATGTAACAATAGGTAAAACAAACATTCATCATTTACAAACTCACTACGGTTTCTCTTGGTTGATTTACTAAAAATTAAATTCAACTTAGAGATCGAACTCATGGAATATGTTCAAGGATTTTTATGTCTAAAAAATTAGGTTTTGCTCTCTCTGGTCTTATGCTGGCAATGGTTGCAGGTTCCGCTTCTGCTGATATGGACGGTGGTCAGTTAAATATCAGTGGTCTGGTTGTTGATAATACCTGTGAAACCCGCGTAGACGGCGGTAACAAAGATGGCCTGATCCTGCTGCAAACTGCAACTGTTGCGGAAATCTCTGAGGGTGTGCTGGACACTACCGTTGGTGCTAAAGCTAAACCATTCAGCATCACTGTTGACTGTAGTAAAGCTAATCCGGCACCAGGCAGCACAGCAAAAATGACTTTTGGTTCAGTCTTCTTTGGTAACAGTAAAGGAACACTGAATAATGACATGTCAATTAATACGCCATCTGACGGTGTTAATATTGCTCTGCACAATATTGAAGGTTCTACTATTAAGCAGGTTAAAATCAACAATCCTGGCGATATCTATTCCAAAGCACTGGATGCAACTTCCAAATCCGCAACTTATGATTTTAAAGCATCTTATGTTCGTGCAGATGCGAGCCTGGCAGCCACCGCTGGTTATGTAAAAACTAACACTGCATATACCGTTACTTATCAGTAAGCATTTCCATCTATATTCATGAATTGAATACATACAGGGAATAATATTGATATTTCATACTACTCCCTGTTTTTTTAACTCTGCCAGGAATGGTTTATGTTTTTCAACACTAAACATACAGCAGCATTATGCTTCGCAACCTGTGTAGCTTTTAGCTCATCAGCTATAGCAGATATCGTAATTTCCGGTACACGCGTAATCTATAAAAGCGACCAAAAAAGTGTCAGCGTTCGTCTGGAAAATAAAGGCAATAACCCATTACTTGTTCAAAGTTGGCTGGATACCGGCGATGACAATGCTGAGCCTGGCAGTATTACCGTACCCTTTACTGCGACTCCGCCCGTATCACGCATTGATGCAAAACGCGGCCAAACTATCAAACTGATGTACACCGCCAGCAGCGTCCTGCCAAAAGACAGAGAAAGTGTGTTCTGGTTTAACGTACTGGAAGTTCCTCCAAAACCAGATGCCGCAACAACTACAAATCAAAGCCTGCTGCAGTTGGCATTTCGTACCCGTATCAAATTGTTTTATCGTCCTGAAGGGTTAAAAGGCAATCCGTCTGACGCGCCGTTAGCACTTAAATGGACATGGGCAACTGCGGGAGGCCAAACAGCTTTGCGAGTAGCAAACCCTACGCCTTATTACGTCTCTTTTAGCAGTGGTGATCTAGAAACCAGTGGCAAGCGCTATCCACTCGACGTGAAGATGATTGCGCCATTCAGTAACGATGTCATCAAGGTGAATGGTATGAGTGGCAAATCAAGCTCTGCAAAAGTTCATTTCTACGCCATTAATGATTTTGGTGGCGCAATTGAAGGCAATGCAACCCTGTAGTCAGGCAGGGGATATAACGCAGCAGGAAGCGAAACGTGCAAAAAATAACAACAACTCATCCTTACAACCTCACGCAGATCGCTACGCTTTGTGCGCTGCTTTATAGTTCCTGTAGCATAAGTGCTGAACACGTTGAATATGACCACACCTTCCTGATGGGGCGTGATGCTTCAAATATCGACCTTAGTCGGTACAGTGAAGGTAACCCTACGCTACCCGGTATTTACGACGTAAATGTTTATGTTAATGATCAACCCGTCATTAATCAAAGTATCCCTTTTGTCGTTATTGACGGGAAGAAAAATGCCCAGGCTTGTATCACCCAGAAGAATATATTGCAGTTTCACATTACCCAACCAGATATTCATAGTGAAAATGCGGTACTACTGGAGCGAGATGAAGAACTCGGTGATTGTCTCAATCTGACCGAAATTATCCCGCAATCATCTGTGCGCTATGATGTGAATGATCAACGTCTGGATATTGATGTCCCCCAGGCATGGGTCATGAAAAATTACCAAAACTATGTTGATCCGTCATTATGGGAAAATGGTATTAATGCTGCCATGCTTTCGTATAACGTTAACGGTTATCATAGTGAAAGCCCTGGCAGAAAAAATGACAGCCTTTATGCCTCATTTAATGGTGGTGTGAATTTAGGCGCATGGCGAATGCGCGCTTCAGGTAACTACAACTGGATGAACGATTCTGGTAGCGATTACAATTTTCAGAATCGGTATTTGCAGCGCGATCTTGCATCACTACGTTCGCAATTAATTATTGGTGAATCCTATACCACTGGGGAAACTTTTGATTCCGTAAGCATTCGTGGCGTTCGCTTATACAGCGACAGTCGGATGCTTCCCCCTGCATTAGCCAGTTTTGCTCCGGTTATTCATGGTGTCGCCAACACTAACGCAAAAGTGACTATCACTCAGAGCGGTTATAAGATCTATGAAACAACAGTACCACCAGGTGCATTTACTATTGATGATCTCAGTCCATCAGGCTATGGCAGCGACCTCATTGTCACGATTGAAGAAGCTGATGGCTCGAAGCGGACTTTCTCTCAGCCGTTTTCATCGGTAGTGCAAATGCTACGTCCTGGCGTTGGTCGCTGGGATATTAGTGGTGGTCAGGTATTAAAGGACGATATTCAGGATGAACCTAATTTATTTCAGGCCAGCTACTACTATGGCCTAAACAACTATCTGACCGCGTATACAGGTATTCAGCTCACCGATAATAACTATACTGCCGGATTATTGGGACTTGGTTTAAATACGTCCCTGGGTGCTTTTTCTTTCGATGTCACTCACTCCAATGTCCGCATCCCTGAAGATAAAACCTACCAGGGGCAGAGCTATCGTTTATCGTGGAACAAATTATTCGAAGATACCAGTACGTCGCTAAATATCGCGGCTTACCGCTATTCAACGCAGAATTATCTTGGTCTTAATGACGCTTTAACACTCATTGATGAAGTGAAGCATCCAGAGCAAGAGCTTGAACCGCAATCCATGCGTAATTACTCGCGCATGAAAAATCAGGTTACGGTCAGTATTAACCAACCGCTGAAATTTGAGAAAAAGGATTACGGCTCCTTTTATCTTTCGGGAAGCTGGTCTGACTATTGGGCTTCCGGCCAAAATCAAAGCAATTATTCCATTGGCTACAGCAATAGTGCCTCCTGGGGCAGCTATAGCATTAGTGCTCAGCGTTCCTGGAATGAAGATGGTGAAACCGATGATAGTATCTATCTCAGTTTCACCATTCCAATTGAAAAACTCCTGGGGACAGAACACCGTGATTCAGGTTTCCAGAATATTGACACTCAGCTAAACAGCGATTTTAAAGGTAATAATCAACTAAATATCAGTAGCAGTGGTTACAACGATAACAATCGCATCAGTTACAGTGTGAATACTGGCTATACGATGAATAAATCCACCGATGATTTAAGTTATATCGGGGGTTATGCCAGTTATGAATCCCCTTGGGGAACATTGGCCGGTTCGGTTTCCGCAAGTAGTGATAATAGCCGTCAGTTTTCGCTCAATACCGACGGTGGTTTTGTGCTGCACAGTGGAGGTCTGACATTCAGTAACGACAGCTTTAGTGATTCCGACACTCTGGCAGTGGTTCAGGCCCCCGGAGCAAAAGGTGCCCGTATCAACTACGGTAATAGTACTGTAGATCGCTGGGGCTATGGCGTAACCAGCGCCCTGTCGCCATATCATGAAAACCGCATCGCTCTGGATATTAACGATCTTGAGAACGATGTTGAATTGAAAAGTACCAGTACTGTTGCCGTACCGCGTCAGGGCTCTGTCATCTTCGCTGGTTTTGAAACGGTACAGGGGCAATCAGCGATTATGAATATTAAACGTAGCGATGGTCGTAACATTCCATTTGCTGCGGATATTTATGATGAGCAAGGCAATAATATTGGAAATGTCGGCCAGGGCGGGCAAGCTTTTGTGCGTGGTATCAGTCAACAGGGTAATATCCAGATTAAATGGCTCGAAGCGGGTAAGCCCGTAAATTGCCTGGCCCATTATCAACAAAACGCAGAAGCAGAAAAGATCGCACAAACGATTATCATCAATGGAATTAATTGTCAGATTCAGTAACCACAAGGGCTCCACATGATAAAAATGACACCATATAAATTAACAATACTAATGGGTATATTATTTTCACCATCAGTATTTGCTACAGATATTAATGTTGATTTCACCGCAACGGTGAAGGCGACAACCTGTAATATTACTCTCACTGCACTGAATGGCTCAAGTGTTACAGATGATGGTAACGATAATTACACACTACGAATACCCAATATGGGATTGGATAAAATAGTTAATAAAACAGCCGAAGCCCAGGCAGACTTTAAACTGGTTGCCAGTGGTTGTAGCGGTGGCATCAGCTGGATTGATACAACGCTGTCAGGCAACAAGTCTGGTAGCGCTCCAAAATTAATAGCGCCATTATCATCAGACACATCCTCAACAACCAGCTATATTGGTATGGGAATTAAAAAAATAAATACTGATGATTCTACATTTCTGACCCCTAACAGCGCAGAAAAAATTCGCTGGAGCCTGACAGAAATCAATACAGACGGTCTCTCAATGACCGTTGCATTGCGTGAAACAGGTGCAGGTCAAGGCATGCCAGGTAATTTTCGTGCTAAGGCAACTTTTAATTTCACCTATCAATAACAAGGATGACAATAATGATGTATAAAAAATTACGTTATGGATTATCCGTAAGTATGATTCTTGCTGCATCCCAGTTAGTCGCGCCATCCTATGCGGCTACCGACAGTATCGGTCTGACAGTCGTTACCACTGTTGAGACTGGGACTTGCGACGCAAAACTGGTTAATGATAGCAATCAACAAATTTCTGCAGTGGATTTTGGCGATGTTTATATTTCTGAAATCAATGCAAAATCAAAAATTAAGACTTTCAAATTACAGTTTAAAAACTGCGCGGGTATTCCCGGGAAAAAGGCTCTGATAAACCTGACCAAACGCGCAACTTGCGAAGGGACCAGTAATGACGGAGCAGGTTTTGCAAATGGTTCTACAGGTACCGGCAAAGCAAGCGCCGTTGTGGTAGAAGTCTGGGACACCACTGTACCTGCAACGGGAAGTGCGGCTCCATTTAGCTGTGCAGCACCGGCAAATAAAGAGGTAATTATTGCCTCCGCCACAGGTAATAACGTAGTGGACTATCCGATGAGCGCCCGTCTGGTGGTTGATAAAGATAAAACTGTCAGCGACGTTACCGCTGGCACATTTTCTGCACCAGCAACATTTACCGTGACTTACAACTAACTGGTCGCCATATCAGGTACTTACTATGCATCCCACCCAACGTAAAATGACGAAGAAAGCAGGTTTATTTCTGTCGTTAATATTATCAATGATACACCCCGTCATGGCGGGAATGGATATTGATATGACGGCTAATGTCAAAAATAGCACCTGCAAAAGCGGAATTAGCAATCAAGGTAATATCGATCTTGGCGTCGTCGGTGTGGGATATTTTGCCGGTAATACCTCTGCTGAAGACAATCAACCTGGCGGAAAAGAATTTACCATCACGGTGACAGACTGTGCATTTCAGGGAACAGGAGATGTACTCAATCAGTTGCATATTGAATTCCGCCCTCTTAGCGGTGTAATGGCAACAGGCTCCAGGCAAATATTTAATAATGAGAACGTCTCGGGGGCCAGTAATGTTGGCGTCGTTATCTTTTCTATCCAGGACCCGGCAAACACCTTCAATGTTCTGAATACAGCTGGCATTTCTCGTTCAATTTATCCGGTGATGTCATCAGAGATGAATAATTCATCCTGGAAATTTTATACCCGAATGCAAAAAGTTAACCCAGCACTTAACATTACATCCGGTCAAGTCAAAAGTACTGTACTGGTCGACGTCTACTATGAGTAATCTCTAATATAAGAAGATAATAATATGTTAACGCTAAAAATCGTATATAAAACGCAAGCATTTTTAAAGTGCTGCATTCTGCTCTTATTATCTCTTTCTAGTATTTCCTTCGCGGCTAACACTGGTTTTGTTGTAGGAAATCCCCCCCCATCGTCCACTAGTCTGGCTGGGCCCTCAGGTAATGGAAAAGCAACTTTCAGATATGCCACCATCACAAACAACCTAATTTTTTATAAACCTACAGGCTCTGGCATTAATCAAACAGGAGTAAAACTATACTGGGCGGAATTAGATAGTGCGGGTGGTAGTGGCGGAACAGGGGTATTGTACTGTAATACCAGTGGGAATGCCAGTGGTGGTGATATGACTATTGAAAATGCCATGGTGTATTCAGGTAAAAACTATAACGGGCATAAGTTATTTAGCACATCAGTGCCAGGTCTTTATTACACACTGTTAATTTCAAATGTCTGGTCAGCCTATAGTACGCTAACGAACATCGGCTCCGGTTTATATATTGGTGATAGTAATAATCCCAAGCAGTATTTTGCATTTCGCATCACAGATAGTGATTTACAGAGAAATGGATGTAATAAGGCTAACAGTACCAGCAGATACTGGGCTATTGGTGGCGTTATGCAAAGCCTTACCGTCGAATTTTATACTGACTCCTCTTTCGATCCCGTACAAAACCAGAAGGTTCAATTGTTACGTACTCGCGACTATCTTTATGCTTTTCATGCTGAAGGCGCTGGCATTGGCATTAATGAACATAGTTATTTTCTTTTTATAGATTTTGATCTAACTAATGTAACAATTACATTACCTACATGCTTCACCTCCGTTTTGAGTGGTTCAGCTGTCAGTGGCTCAACAGTAAAAATGGGTGAATATACTTCCCAACAAATAAAAAATGGTGCAACCCCAGTTCCTTTTGATATTAACTTACAAAACTGCATCCGTGTTCGTAATATTGAAACAAAACTCGTCTCCACAAAAATCGGCACAGAAAACAAGAAACTTCTGGGTAATACGCGCACAGGTAATGATGCGGCAAAAGGAGTTGGTGTATTAATTGAAGGGTTAGCAACCAACAAAAGTGTAAAAATGATACTGGAACCCAATGTTTCAACATCTGTTTATAAAGATTACGAAACAGAAAATGATACCACTGATGGGATTTACCCAGATCATGGTAACGGTACTTCACAACCTCTTCATTTCCAGGCGACCTTACAACAAGACGGAAATATTCCTATAGAGTCAGGTGAGTTAAAAGCCACCAGTACTTTTCAGGTGACCTACCCCTGATAGCATCGTTGCACCGCCTGATAATGGCGGTGCAACAACAGAGAAATCATTGCCCCCACCAATGTGACTGATAAAATGCAAACAGCACAACATCATTTATCAGGATACGTTATGAAACCGACCACCATTGCTTCATTGCAGAAATGCAAACAGAACAAAAAACGCTTCGCGACAATAACCGCTTACGACTACAGCTTCGCTAAATTGTTTGCCGAAGAAGGACTTAACGTGATGTTGGTTGGCGATTCGCTGGGCATGACTGTTCAGGGGCACGACTCAACACTCCCGGTAACCGTTCAAGATATCGCCTACCACACTGCTGCCGTACGTCGTGGCGCACCAAATTGCCTGCTGCTGGCTGACCTGCCGTTTATGGCGTATTCCACCCCGGAACAGGCCTTTGAAAATGCCGCCACAGTAATGCGTGCCGGAGCCAATATGGTCAAAATTGAAGGCGGCGCATGGTTGGTTGAGACAGTACGCATGCTGACTGAACGCGCAGTTCCGGTGTGTGGTCATTTAGGTTTAACCCCACAGTCAGTGAATATTTTTGGCGGCTACAAAGTACAAGGGCGAGGCGATGAAGCGGGCGATCAACTGCTCAGCGATGCGTTAGCCTTAGAAGCCGCTGGTGCACAGTTGCTGGTACTGGAATGCGTACCGGTTGAACTGGCGAAACGCATTACCGAAGCGCTGGCGATTCCGGTAATCGGCATTGGCGCGGGCAACGTCACCGACGGGCAAATCCTCGTAATGCACGACGCGTTCGGTATTACCGGCGGCCATATCCCTAAATTTGCAAAAAATTTCCTTGCCGAAACGGGCGACATCCGCGCAGCAGTGCGTCAGTATATAGCTGAAGTGGAGTCCGGTGTTTATCCGGGCGAAGAACACAGTTTCCATTGAGGAGTCACGTTGTGTTAATTATCGAAACCCTGCCGTTGCTGCGTCAGCAAATTCGCCGCCTGCGAATGGAAGGCAAACGCGTGGCACTGGTGCCTACTATGGGTAACCTGCACGATGGTCATATGAAGCTGGTTGACGAAGCCAAAGCCCGCGCCGATGTGGTCGTCGTCAGTATTTTCGTTAACCCGATGCAATTTGACCGCCCGGAAGATCTGGCTCGTTATCCACGAACCTTGCAGGAAGACTGCGAGAAGCTAAACAAACGTAAAGTGGATCTGGTTTTCGCTCCCTCGGTAAAAGAGATCTATCCGAACGGTACAGAAACCCACACCTATGTCGATGTTCCAGGCCTTTCCACCATGCTGGAAGGTGCCAGCCGTCCAGGACATTTTCGCGGCGTATCGACCATCGTCAGCAAACTGTTCAACCTGGTCCAGCCGGACATCGCCTGCTTCGGTGAAAAGGATTTTCAGCAACTGGCGCTGATCCGCAAAATGGTTGCCGACATGGGCTTTGATATTGAGATTGTCGGAGTGCCGATTATGCGCGCGAAAGACGGTCTGGCGCTCAGTTCCCGTAACGGCTATCTGACGGCGGAACAACGTAAAATTGCGCCGGGTCTCTACAAAGTCTTAAGTTCAATTGCCGACAAATTGCAGGCTGGCGAACGGGATCTCGATGAAATTATTGCTATTGCCGGGCAAGAACTGAATGAAAAAGGTTTCCGTTCCGATGATATTCAGATTCGCGATGCCGACACCTTGCTGGAAATCTCTGAAAACAGCAAACGAGCGGTGATTCTGGTAGCCGCCTGGCTTGGCGATGCTCGCCTGATCGACAACAAAATGGTCGAACTGGCGTAATATTTAACTGGCGCTACGGCTGATGGCGCCAGTTATTCATTGCCACGTTATCTGTAAGCGATTATTCATAACGCAGACAACTTAGTTAGAGTTAATTAGCTTATCAACCTCTGTAAGAGGTAAAGTTGTCACCTCTGCAACGTCTTCCCGAGACATTCCTTTACTCAGAAGACGCTGGGCCAGCCTTACCTTCTGGAGTCCCTCTTTATATCCCTTCTGAAATCCCTTCTGAAATCCCTTCTCTTCAAACCACTGCGCCAACGTCTGCCTGGTTTCTCTCCGTGTCTTTATGTCCATAGGTTCCCTTAATTATCTGGTCAGTTAACAATAACAATTATCTGGCTATAACTGATAATACAGACAACTTAGTTAATCATTTTATCAATCTCAGCAAGAGGTAAATTTGCCATCTCTGCAACGTCTTCCCGAGACATTCCTTTACTCAGAAGACGCAGGGCGAATTCCTGACTTACTTCCTGTCTTCCCTGCTGAATCCCCTTCTCAATTCCTTTCTCCATTCCTTTCTCCATTCCCTTCTCAATCCCCTTCTCTTCAAACCACTGCGCCAGCGTCATCATAGACTCCCCTCCCGTTTCCCTGTCTCTCACCACACCATAAAACAAATCCGCTTGTTCAGTATGACCGCGTTGCAGCATATAGTTTTGCATGGCAACTAACTGACTTCCGCTAGTGTACCCTTCGTCAATCAGCGTGACCAGTTGCTCCAGCAATAACATTAAGTCGCGCTGGCGAATATGTTTTTGCAGCAGTTCGAGAATCGCAATCCGCCGATGTTGCATGATTTCGTCATCCGGTGTGATAGTGATATCCACCAGCGGGAAAGGACTGTTATAGACGCGTCGCGCCAGCTCCGGCGAGTAAAACATATCAAACCAGCACATTGAGAGTGGATAAGGTGTGGCCTCGCCCTGATAAAACAGAATCGGCACCACCAGCGGCAGCTTATCGTGGTCAGCCTCCAGATGCCGGTGCATGGCGGCAATAGAATAACGCATCATACGAAACGCCATTTTTTTGTCCGGCTTGCTTTGGTGTTCAATCACAACATGTAGATAGCCCGTATTACCCTGCATTTGCACGGAATAGAGCACATCAGTGCTGTGCCCTTTCAGGCTTTCTTCAATAAAACTCCCCGACTCAAGATGCAGCGTGTCGAGGTCACACAGTTCGCGTAGCTCCGCTGGCAAATGGATATCCAGAAAGTCGCGAGCCGTCTCCGCATGCATTAAAAATTGTTTAAATACCGCGTCATGCGGTGTGGTACTCGGTGCATCCATCTTCCCTGCCTTCCGTGTTGTCTTGCGTGAAGGCAGTATCCAGTCAAGGCGCGCCGTCGTCAGCCGCCTCTTTAGTGTTTACCGAGCAGCGTTCAGAGAAATTTCAATTGGTTACAGGCGTTACATGGCACGCTTCGGCACGGTACGCAAACTGCTGATGCAAATGCCGTCAGATGAGTAGACACTAAACAAAAATCGGGCAATACTGCGTGAGAATTTCCTCAAAGCAGGCATCGCCTGCTTCGTTAACGACAGGGTAGAAAGGTAGAAGTTATGATTCGCACGATGCTGCAGGGCAAACTCCACCGCGTGAAAGTGACTCATGCGGACCTGCACTATGAAGGTTCTTGCGCCATTGACCAGGATTTTCTTGACGCAGCTGGTATTCTCGAAAACGAAGCCATTGATATCTGGAATGTCACCAACGGCAAGCGTTTCTCCACCTATGCCATCGCGGCAGAACGCGGTTCGAGAATTATTTCCGTTAACGGTGCGGCGGCCCACTGCGCCAGCGTCGGCGATATTGTCATCATCGCCAGCTTCGTCACCATGCCAGATGAAGAAGCCCGTACATGGCGGCCCAACGTTGCCTACTTTGAAGGCGACAACGAAATGAAACGTACCGCGAAAGCGATTCCGGTACAGGTTGCCTGATAATCACCCCTGCGGCTGGTTACTCACCAGCCGCGACATCGTCTCCAGCGAATCCGTTCTCAAGATATAAAGCCGTTTTAGTAACAACGGATTATCCCCCGGTTTTACTTTGCCTTTCATGGTCGTCACCGCCAGGTGAAATCCGGCATCGTTTGCAGCCTTCACGGCTTTGTCATTAAATCCACCAAACGGATAAGAAAGATACAAAACATGTGGATTAAATTGGTTTAACGCCCGGCGAGAACGTTCGAAATCAAAAAGAATATTATGCTCACTGCGGCTGAGTAATATGGGTCGGCGATATCCATCGACCCGATGTAAAAAATGAGTATGTGACTGGAAATCAAAAACATCACGAACATCTCGCAGTTCAGAAATACTCATAAACTGTAATGACTGAGGATTCCATTTTTGTGGATGACGTTTAATACGCGAAGTAATAATAAATGCCGTCGCCTTCATACCGTATTTTTTCAGAATGGGATATGCATAACGACTCACTGATTTCAAGCCATCATCAAACGTCAGTACCACCGCGCGAGCCGGAAGATTCATTGAATTACGCAGATACCCTTCCAGTTGATACAAGGTTAACGTGGTATATCCACGATCGCGCAACCAGGTCATCTGGTTATTGAAAGCTCGCACCGACGTCGTGGTCGACGTATGACGAAAACGGGTGTTCTCTTCATCGCGTAAAATATGATGGTAGGTCAATACAGGAATACCGTTATCCTGCTGCGCATCCAGCGCACTGATATAGGCCAGTCGTTCGCCAATACGAATTTGGTACCAGGTTTGATTCAGACGATCTTTTAATTTATTAATAATGGGGTATCGCAAATTATCGGCCAGCACGCCAAATGGCGCACTACCCGCATCAGGCGCGTTGTATATCGGAGTATCTTTCCATGTAATAATATTTTGGTTACTCAGTGGCTTATTCAGATCCCCCAGGCCATCTTCAACTTTTTGTCGCCCTTGTACAGGTTCCAGATGCCCCTTATCAATATATCCCGTAGCAAAACCAAAATTGAATTCATAATAATCAGCTGCAGTTGGGATGACCGAAATAATCTGCCCGGCACGAATGTTGCCAACGGTAACCGTTTTGTCGCCAATTTTTCCCCAGATAGCCGCATCCTGAGTCGTTTGCATATAACGCGCGGGAAGTGCTGCACTGACACCAGATGAAACCAGCAGCAGTAAAAAAATAATCTTTTTAATCATGAGAAAACTACCAGGCGAGAAACAGCGCCGTTAGTGTAACAAAATCGGAATGCGATTTAATACTCGAACCAATTATGCTTGAGGACAAAGGGGGGATTCTTTTGTTGTTGGTGCCAGAGACTACTAACTTCAGGCCCACCCAGTTCGACAATTCGCTCGCGAAACTCCGCACTGGATAACGTTTCACGGTAGGCCAGCATCTGTTCAACTAACGGTAACGTTACCCCAGAAATCACTTCGCAGCGGGAGTGTTTGTGGCTTAATAGCGAAGCCACGCGGTACGGCGGCGCTCCGGCAACATCAGTTAAAAAGATCACCCCATCGCCAGAGTCTGCTTCATGCAGAGCATCGCACATCATACGGCTGAGCATATTAGAACTTAATCCTCGCCAGAAATTCACGGCCCGGCACTGAAGAAGCGCCCCGTGTTTTTTCTCCAGCGCATCCAGTATCTCTTGCGCCCGATCATCGTGACAGGTAATTACCCAACCTAACATCACCTTCCTCCTTAGCCGAAAATCAGTCTACCCTGACCATTGTTGATAAAGGGTGATAGCCTTCAAAACTCCTCTCCCCCGAATCCAGAGGAGAGGAAATAGCCTTAGCTACGCAAACCACGCCCACGTTGGATCAGCGACCAGCAAATCAAATAAAACGCCACAATAAAGACCACCAGTACGCCAAATGTAGTGACCAGCGGCACATCATTGATTCCGAGGAAGCCGTAGCGGAAACCACTGATCATATAAACGATCGGGTTCAGGTGCGACAGTCCCTGCCAGAACGGCGGCAGCAAAGTCAGGGAGTAAAAGACCCCGCCCAAATACGTGAGTGGCGTTAACACAAAGGTTGGCACCAGGCTGATGTCATCAAACGTTTTGGCAAACACGCCGTTCAGCAATCCAGCAAGGGAGAATAACACCGCCGTGAGCACCAGCGTTAAAGCGACAAATACCCACGAATGCACCTGAAACGGCACAAAGAACAGCGAAATTGCTGTCACCAGCATGCCAACAAGCAGTCCGCGCGCTACGCCACCGCCGACATATCCGGCAATAATCACGTGAGTCGGTACGGGTGCAACCAGCAGCTCTTCAATATTACGCTGGAACTTGGCACCAAAAAATGATGAAGCGACGTTGGCGTAGGCATTGGTGATTACCGACATCATGATCAGCCCCGGCACGATGAACTGCATATAGCTGAAGCCATGCATATCGCCGATGCGCGAACCAATCAGGTTACCGAAGATAATAAAATAAAGGGTCATGGTGATGACCGGTGGCACCAGCGTCTGCACCCAGATACGCATAAAGCGATGGATCTCTTTCGCCCAGATGCTTTTTAGTGCCACCCAGTAAAGATGCATCATGCGCGATCTCCTTGTTTTTCATTAACCAGTGAAACAAACAGCTCTTCCAGACGGTTAGCTTTGTTACGCATACTTAATACCTGAATGCCCTGCTCACTTAACTGCGTGAACACGCTGTTGATCCCCTGCTCACGCAGCACTTCAACTTCCAGCGTAGCAGTATCGACCAGTCGATACTGATAGCCATCGAGCTTCGGTAACGGGCTTTTCGGCGCGAGATCGAGAATAAAAGTTTCCGATTTCAGCTTCGCCAGCAGCGCCTTCATCGAGGTATTTTCCACCAGCTCACCGTGTTGAATAATGCCGATATTGCGGCACAGCATTTCTGCTTCTTCCAGGTAGTGCGTGGTAAGAATGATGGTGGTGCCTTTGTCGTTTAAATCCTTCAAAAATCCCCACATTGAGCGGCGAAGTTCGATATCCACACCTGCGGTTGGTTCGTCAAGAATCAGCAGTTTAGGTTCATGCATTAACGCACGAGCAATCATTAAACGGCGCTTCATCCCCCCCGATAACATACGCGCACGTTCGTTACGCTTTCCCCATAAATCGAGCTGTTTAAGATACTTTTCGCTGCGGATGTACGCTTCTTTGCGCTCTACACCGTAGTACCCCGCCTGGTTCACCACAATTTGTTGCACGGTTTCAAACGGGTTGAAGTTAAATTCCTGCGGCACCAGTCCCAACTGACGTTTAGCGTTCACGACATCCTTCTCGAGATCGTAACCAAATACGCTGACCCGCCCGGAGGTTTTATTTACCAGAGAGCTGATAATACCGATAGTGGTTGATTTCCCGGCCCCGTTCGGCCCGAGAAGCGCATAAAAATCACCCGCTTCGACCTGCAAATCGATTCCACGAAGCGCCTGAACGCCGCCTGGATAGGTTTTTTTAAGCTGTTGAAGTTCCAGTGCAATGGTCATAAATTTTTACTTACCTTACGTTCTTACACTTTATCTGTGGTTTAAATCGTCCCGGAGTTGCCCTATATTAGCCAAACGTAATTATTTGGTTACAGGTCGTTAACCTCCATGAAAGACATAGATACACTCATCAGCAACAATGCACTATGGTCAAAAATGCTGGTGGAAGAGGATCCCGGGTTTTTTGAGAAACTGGCGCAAGCGCAAAAACCGCGCTTTCTATGGATTGGATGTTCCGACAGTCGCGTTCCTGCAGAACGTTTAACCGGTCTTGAACCGGGCGAACTCTTTGTTCACCGTAATGTTGCTAACCTGGTCATTCACACCGACCTGAACTGCCTTTCCGTGGTTCAGTATGCAGTGGATGTTCTCGAAGTTGAACACATTATTATCTGTGGCCACTACGGTTGCGGCGGCGTACAAGCCGCAGTTGAAAACCCAGAACTGGGGCTTATCAACAACTGGCTGCTGCACATTCGCGATATCTGGTTCAAACATAGCTCATTGCTTGGCGAAATGCCGCAAGAGCGCCGTCTGGATACCTTGTGTGAACTGAACGTCATGGAACAGGTATATAACCTGGGCCACTCCACCATTATGCAATCAGCGTGGAAACGCGGGCAGAAAGTTACCATTCACGGCTGGGCCTACGGCATTCACGACGGTTTGCTGCGTGATCTGGATGTTACCGCCACCAACCGCGAAACCCTTGAACAACGTTACCGTCACGGGATTTCCAATCTCAAGCTTAAACACGCCAACCACAAATAAAAACACCATGCCGGATGCAACACATCCGGCACATCCGCACTTACTCGTCCAGCAGCACTACTTTGCCGATGTACGGCAGATGGCGGTAACGCTGAGCGTAATCAATGCCGTAACCCACCACAAACTCATCCGGGATCGAGAAACCGATAAATTCTACCGGGACGTTCACTTCACGACGGGACGGTTTATCCAGCAGCGTACAAATCGCCAGCGACTTCGGTTCGCGCAGGCTTAAGATTTCACGCACTTTCGACAGTGTATTACCCGAGTCGATGATATCTTCAACAATCAGCACGTCCTTGCCACGGATATCTTCATCCAGATCTTTGAGGATTTTCACATCGCGGGTGGTGGACATGCCGCTACCGTAGCTGGAGGCGGTCATAAAATCGACTTCATGAGATACCTGAACTTCACGGCACAGGTCCGCCATAAACATAAATGAGCCACGCAGCAGGCCTACCAGCACCATATCGCTGCCGCTGTCTTTGTAACGCTCAGTAATCTGACGACCCAGTTCGGCGATACGCGCTTTAATCTCCGCTTCGGGGATCATTACTTCTACAGTATGTTTCATATCTCTAACCATATGATTTAAAAACAAATCACTTCGCACGGGCAGGTTTTGGCACCGCAACAAAGCGCAAGACACGCAGTATACCAGTAAAACTATTCATTGGCGGAATCTGTTAATAAAGCTCGAATTGTGATGACGATCACACATGTTAAAACCTATAATTAATTGCTACTAAAATATTAATGAATTGAAATGGTGTCTCTTTATGGCAATTAACAATACCGGCTCGCGACGATTACTCGTCACGCTAACAGCCCTATTTGCAGCGCTTTGCGGGCTGTATCTTCTCATTGGCGGAGGCTGGTTGGTCGCGATCGGCGGCTCCTGGTACTACCCTATCGCTGGCCTTATGATGCTCGGCGTCGCCTGGATGCTGTGGCGCAGCAAACGCGCCGCACTTTGGCTTTACGCGGCATTGCTGCTTGGCACCATGATTTGGGGCGTCTGGGAAGTGGGTTTCGATTTCTGGGCGCTGACGCCGCGTAGCGACATTCTGGTCTTCTTTGGTATCTGGCTGATCCTGCCGTTTGTCTGGCGTCGCCTGGTCATTCCTGCCAGCGGCGCAGTTGCCGCGTTGGTGGTCGCGCTGTTGATTAGCGGTGGTATCCTCACCTGGGCCGGATTTAACGATCCACAGGAAATCAACGGCACCTTAAGCGCTGATGCTACACCTGCCGAAGCTATCTCCCCCGTTGCCGATCAAGACTGGCCTGCCTATGGTCGCAATCAGGAAGGTCAACGCTTTTCACCACTGAAACAAATTAACGCTGATAACGTCCACAAGCTGAAAGAAGCCTGGGTGTTCCGTACAGGCGATGTGAAACAGCCGAACGATCCGGGCGAAATCACCAATGAAGTGACGCCGATTAAAGTAGGCGACACGCTTTACCTGTGTACCGCTCACCAGCGTTTGTTTGCGCTCGATGCCGCCAGCGGCAAAGAGAAATGGCATTACGATCCTGAGCTGAAAACCAACGAGTCTTTCCAGCATGTAACCTGCCGTGGTGTCTCTTATCATGAAGCCAAAGCAGAAACTGCTTCGCCGGAAGTGATGGCGGATTGCCCGCGTCGTATCATTCTCCCAGTCAATGATGGCCGCCTGATTGCGATTAACGCTGAAAACGGCAAGCTGTGCGAAACCTTCGCCAATAAAGGCGTGCTCAACCTGCAAAGCAACATGCCGGACACCAAACCGGGCCTGTATGAGCCGACTTCACCACCGATTATCACTGATAAAACCATCGTGATGGCGGGTTCCGTCACTGATAACTTCTCAACCCGCGAAACGTCTGGCGTGATCCGTGGTTTTGATGTCAATACCGGGGAGCTGTTGTGGGCCTTTGATCCAGGCGCGAAAGATCCGAACGCGATCCCGTCTGACGAACACACCTTTACCTTTAACTCGCCAAACTCGTGGGCACCTGCGGCCTATGACGCGAAGCTGGATCTGGTGTATCTGCCGATGGGCGTTACCACGCCAGATATCTGGGGCGGTAACCGCACCCCAGAACAGGAACGTTATGCCAGCTCGATTCTGGCGCTGAATGCCACTACCGGGAAACTGGCGTGGAGCTATCAGACCGTTCACCACGACCTGTGGGATATGGATCTTCCGGCACAGCCAACGCTGGCAGATATCACCGTTAATGGTCAAAAAGTTCCGGTTATTTACGCTCCAGCGAAAACCGGCAACATTTTTGTGCTTGATCGCCGCAATGGTGAACTGGTGGTTCCGGCCCCGGAAAAACCAGTTCCCCAAGGCGCAGCGAAAGGTGATTACGTTACCCCTACTCAACCGTTCTCTGAACTGAGCTTCCGTCCGAAGAAAGATTTGAGCGGTGCGGATATGTGGGGCGCCACCATGTTTGACCAACTGGTGTGCCGCGTGATGTTCCACCAGATGCGCTATGAAGGTATTTTCACGCCGCCATCTGAACAGGGTACGCTGGTCTTCCCGGGTAACCTGGGGATGTTCGAATGGGGCGGGATTTCCGTTGATCCGAATCGTGAAGTGGCAATTGCCAACCCAATGGCACTGCCGTTTGTTTCGAAACTGATCCCTCGCGGTCCTGGCAACCCGATGGAACAGCCAAAAGATGCCAAAGGCACCGGTACGGAATCCGGCATTCAGCCGCAGTACGGCGTACCGTATGGCGTTACGCTTAACCCGTTCCTTTCACCATTTGGTCTGCCATGTAAACAGCCAGCATGGGGTTATATTTCGGCGCTGGATCTGAAAACCAATGAAGTGGTGTGGAAGAAACGCATTGGTACGCCGCAGGACAGCATGCCGTTCCCGATGCCGGTTCCTGTGCCGTTCAATATGGGTATGCCGATGCTGGGCGGGCCAATCTCCACGGCGGGTAACGTGCTGTTTATCGCCGCTACGGCAGATAACTACCTGCGCGCTTACAACATGAGCAACGGTGAAAAACTGTGGCAGGGCCGTTTACCGGCGGGTGGTCAGGCAACACCGATGACCTATGAAGTGAATGGCAAGCAATATGTGGTGATATCCGCAGGCGGTCACGGTTCATTTGGTACGAAGATGGGCGACTATATTGTGGCTTATGCGTTGCCGGATGATGTGAAATAACCATAATGCCCGGAGAGATCCGGGCATATTTCCAAATACGGTCTTTTTATACCGTAAACCCTAACATCATCCCCGTATCTTCATGCTCCAGCAGATGGCAGTGCGCCATATATGCATGTTCTTTCGGTGCGTCGTGATTAAACTTCACCAGTACTTCGCTGACATTACCTTCTACCTTAACGGTATCTTTCCAGCCTGCGCGATGAGCCGCTGGCGGTTTGCCATTTTCTGACAAGATACGGAACTGTGTACCGTGGATATGGAACGGATGCAGCATCATGTCGCCCACGCCAGAGATAACCCAACGTTCGTACTGCCCTTTCGCCGCCGCAAACATCGGCTTATTCATATCAAACGCCTGACCGTTGATTTTATTGGCATGGTGGAAATCGAACTTCCCGCCGTGGTTCATATGATTCATATTGCCGTGCCCCATATGGCCCATCATCTGGCTGTGGTCCATCCCGGCCATCGCCTGATCGCCATATTTCTCCATCAGCATCTGCATACCCATCATATCGAGCATCGGGTCCATAGAGAGTTGCAGCTTACGTACCGTCAGCCCTTCCAGCGAAGGTAATGCTGGCAGGCTACTTAATGTGTCTGGCAAAGCACCAGAGGCACTAATGGCAATCGGCTGAATCCGCATTACCGGATGCGGCTTGTCAAACGGCGCAATCGCCATCCCCATCTGGCTGACCGGTAGCGTCACCAGATCAAAGGGTTTGTTGTCGTTAACCTCCACCAGCACTTCGAAACGTTCGCCCATCAGCACCGGCAGCTCGCTCACCTTCACCGGTTCAGGTAGCAGACCACCGTCACTGGCAATCACATACAATGGACGATTGTCGCTGGTAGCGAAATTGAGCGAGCGGGCGTTACAGCCATTGAGCAAACGCAGGCGCAGCCAGCCGCGCGGGGCGGCGTGTTGCGGGTAGATAGCACCATTGGTCAGCAGCGTATCGCCAAACCAACCCACGGCAGCGGTCATCACATCCAGTTGATAATCAATCTGCCCGTCAGCGTTAAATTTTTTATCCTGCACGATCACCGGGACATCATCGATACCCCACTGTTTTGGCAGCATTAATTTTAGAATCTCGTCATCTTCAATCACTACCAGCCCAGCCAGCCCCATCGCCACTTGTCGCCCGGTCTTGCCATGTTGATGTGGATGGAACCAGCAGGTAGCGGCAGGTTGATCAACGTTCAACGTCACCGAGCGCTTGCCACCTGGCGGAATAATTCCCTGCGGGCCGCCGTCGACTTCACCCGGTATTTCCAGCCCGTGCCAGTGCAACGTCGTCTCTTCCGTCAGTTGGTTATAGATATCAACCGTTACCACTTTGCCGCGCTGTAATTTCACCGCCGGCCCCAGCAGATTGCCGTTATAGCCCCAGGTGGTCGCGGTTTTTCCGGCAAAGGTGGACTGGCCTTGCATGATTGATAATCTTATGCGGCCACGAACATCAGAGGTAAGGAGATCGGGGATCGGCAGTGTTGGACGTTCGGCGGCAAAAACTGTTCGGCTCCACAGCGGCAAAGCCGAAACCACGCCCAGCGCGACGGAATATTTTAAGAAATCACGGCGTTGCATAGGTATTTCCTTATTCTTAAGCAGGCGAAACAAAATCAAACGTTGAGCATAGTCCTTCCCCTTACGGGAAGGTCAAGCCGCAGACACAATTTAATCGACAATAATGGTCGTCGCCTCGCTCGCAGTGTGCTAACGTTTATCTTCTTTAAGCCCCTGGTAGAAGCAATGAAGACGTTTTTCAGAACAGTGTTATTCGGCAGCCTGATGGCCGTTTGCGCAAACAGTTACGCGCTCAGCGAGTCTGAAGCCGAAGATATGGCCGATTTAACGGCAGTTTTTGTTTTTCTGAAGAATGATTGTGGTTACCAGAACTTACCTAACGGACAAATTCGTCGCGCACTGGTCTTTTTCGCCCAGCAAAACCAGTGGGATCTCAGCAACTACGACACCTTCGATATGAAATCCCTCGGTGAAGACAGCTACCGCGATCTCAGCGGCATCGGCATTCCCGTCGCTAAAAAGTGCAAAGCCCTGGCCCGCGATTCCTTAAGCCTGCTTGCCTACGTCAAATAATCCCTGATACCTTTTTGTAGAAATATTGACCGTGCATCCGCGGTCAATGTTAGCTATTATGTTGCGCCCTTTTTTTACGGGTGTTAACAAAGGAGGTATCAACCCATGGCCGAGAAAAAACAGTGGCATGAAACGCTACACGACCAGTTTGGGCAGTACTTTGCGGTAGATAACGTTCTGTATCATGAAAAGACCGATCACCAGGATCTGATCATTTTTGAGAACGCTGCATTTGGCCGCGTAATGGCGCTGGATGGCGTAGTACAAACCACCGAGCGCGACGAGTTTATCTATCATGAGATGATGACCCACGTTCCGCTATTAGCCCACGGTCACGCGAAAGATGTGCTGATTATCGGCGGCGGCGACGGTGCCATGCTGCGTGAAGTGACCCGACATAAAAACGTTGAGTCAATCACGATGGTGGAAATCGATGCGGGTGTCGTGTCGTTCTGCCGTCAGTATCTGCCCAACCATAACGCCGGTAGCTACGACGATCCGCGCTTTAAACTGGTGATCGACGATGGCGTCAATTTCGTTAATCAAACCAGCCAGACCTTTGATGTCATTATCTCCGACTGCACCGATCCTATCGGTCCCGGCGAAAGTCTGTTCACCTCAGCATTTTATGAAGGCTGCAAACGTTGCCTGAATCCTGGCGGTATCTTCGTCGCACAAAACGGCGTCTGCTTTTTACAGCAGGAAGAGGCTATCGACAGTCATCGCAAACTCAGCAATTATTTTAGCGATGTCGGCTTTTATCAGGCGGCAATCCCGACCTATTACGGCGGCATCATGACCTTTGCATGGGCGACAGATAACGACGCCTTACGCCATCTCTCAAGCGAAATTATTCAGGCGCGTTTTCTCGCTTCTGGCCTGAAATGCCGTTATTACAATCCGGCAGTCCATACGGCAGCTTTTGCCTTACCTCAGTATCTGCAAGACGCACTGGCCTCACAGCCGTCCTAAGGAGAAGATAAGAAATTGAAAAAACTGAAACTGCATGGCTTTAATAATCTGACCAAAAGTCTGAGTTTTTGTATTTACGATATCTGCTATGCCAAAACTGCCGAAGAGCGCGACGGTTATATCGCTTATATCGATGAACTCTATAATGCCAACCGCCTGACCGAAATTCTGTCAGAAACCTGTTCCATTATCGGAGCCAATATTCTTAACATTGCCCGCCAGGATTACGAACCACAAGGTGCCAGCGTCACTATTCTGGTGAGTGAAGAACCGGTCGACCCGAAACTTATCGACAAAACAGAACACCCCGGCCCACTGCCAGAAACGGTCGTTGCCCATCTCGATAAAAGTCATATTTGCGTACATACCTACCCGGAAAGCCATCCTGAAGGTGGTTTATGTACCTTCCGTGCCGATATTGAAGTCTCTACCTGCGGCGTGATTTCTCCGCTGAAGGCGCTGAATTACCTGATCCACCAGCTTGAGTCCGATATCGTAACCATTGATTATCGCGTGCGCGGTTTTACCCGCGACATTAACGGTATGAAGCACTTTATCGACCATGAGATTAATTCGATTCAGAACTTTATGTCTGACGATATGAAGGCGCTGTATGACATGGTGGATGTGAACGTCTATCAGGAAAATATCTTCCATACCAAGATGTTGCTTAAAGAGTTCGACCTTAAGCACTATATGTTCCACACAAGGCCAGAAGATTTAACCGACAGCGAGCGTGAGGAAATTACCGCGGCGCTGTGGAAAGAGATGCGCGAGATTTATTACGGGCGCAATATGCCAGCTGTTTAACGACTCAGGCGGAGCACAGAGGCTCCGCCTGATTAATCTACTTCTGCTGCACAAAATCGCGATAAGCCGCTACTACCTGCAAGAAGTCCTCAACGCCGCACAGCGACAGGCTTTCCTCGTCGTAGTAGTTCATCCCCTCTTCCATTTCATCGCCAGCGAATTCCAGTTGATTGGCGCGAACCATCACCTCTTCGCCGTCCATCCACAGGGTGTATTCATGCCCTGCCCGTTGCCAGGAACGTTCGCTGCCTTTGAGCGTGCGCGCTGCGTCTTCCACTTCGTCAAGCAAGGCCAGGTTTTCTTTCACCTCTTCATTAAACCAGTGCCCGATGACTTCATGCCCCATGGACATGCGCACCTTTACCACTCCGGTTACATCACGCAGAAATTCGTAATCCATAGTATGTTCCTCTGCTCCTGGCAATGCGCCAATACTGCATTGCACCTTAGGTTTAATTATCGCAGTACTATGCAAGAATAAAAGGTGGAAAAGGATAAGGAATAAAAATAAACCCCCTTTCCTTGAGCAAAAAGGGGGTTTAAAGAAGTGTTGCTTGTCAGGTATTCAGGATAACACCTGAGCTATTTTCAGGCTGTTACACCGCAGTCTGGAAAATCACCCCATCCGCTTTTTCGGTGTACTGAGAAAGCTGGTTGAAGTTCAGATAACGGTAAGTATCAACGGCTGTTTTATCTACCTGCGCCACGTAGGTCTGGTACTCTTCCGGTGTCGGCAGTTTGCCAATCAGCGCCGCAACAGCAGCCAGTTCAGCAGAAGCCAGGAAGACGTTCGCGCCAGTACCCAGACGGTTCGGGAAGTTACGGGTAGAGGTGGAAACCACCGTCGCACCGTCTGCTACACGCGCCTGGTTACCCATACACAGGGAACAGCCAGGTATCTCGATACGCGCACCGCTCTTACCGAAGACGCTGTAATAGCCTTCCTCGGTAAGCTGCGCAGCGTCCATACGGGTTGGCGGTGCCACCCACAGGCGGGTCGGTAGCTGACCTTTATGCGCATCCAGCAGTTTACCGGCGGCACGGAAGTGACCGATGTTGGTCATGCAAGAACCGATAAACACTTCGTCGATTTTCTCGCCCTGTACCGCAGACAGCGGACGCGCGTCGTCCGGGTCGTTCGGTGCACAGAGGATTGGCTCTTTGATATCCGCCAGATCGATGTCGATCACTGCCGCGTATTCCGCATCTGCATCGGCTTCCAGCAACTCAGGATTCGCCAGCCATTTTTCCATGCCCTGAATACGACGTTCCAGGGTACGACGATCGCCGTAACCTTCCGCGATCATCCACTTCAGCAAAACGATGTTGGAGTTCAGGTATTCGATGATCGGTTCTTTGTTCAGCTTGATGGTACAACCGGCAGCAGAACGCTCGGCGGACGCATCGGTCAGCTCAAAGGCCTGCTCAACTTTCAGATCCGGCAGACCTTCAATTTCCAGAATGCGACCAGAGAAGATGTTTTTCTTGCCTTTCTTCTCAACGGTCAGCAGACCTTGTTTGATCGCATACAGCGGAATGGCGTGTACCAGATCGCGCAGGGTGATGCCCGGCTGCATTTTGCCTTTGAAGCGAACCAGAACGGATTCCGGCATATCCAGCGGCATTACGCCTGTTGCAGCTGCAAATGCCACCAGACCAGAGCCCGCCGGGAAAGAGATACCGATCGGGAAACGGGTATGGGAGTCACCGCCAGTACCGACGGTATCCGGCAGCAGCATACGGTTCAGCCAGGAGTGAATTACGCCATCACCCGGACGCAGCGACACACCGCCACGGTTCATGATGAAGTCCGGCAGCGTGTGGTGAGTGTTAACGTCAACTGGTTTCGGATAAGCCGCTGTGTGACAGAAAGACTGCATCACCAGGTCAGCCGAGAAGCCCAGGCACGCCAGGTCTTTCAGTTCATCACGGGTCATTGGACCGGTGGTGTCCTGAGAACCGACTGAGGTCATTTTCGGTTCGCAGTACGCGCCCGGACGAATGCCTTTCACGCCGCAGGCACGACCGACCATTTTCTGCGCCAGCGAGAAGCCGCGATCGCTCTCAGCGACATCTTTCGCCTGACGGAATACATCGCTCTGCGGCAGACCAAGTGCTTCACGCGCTTTGGTGGTCAGGCCACGCCCGATAATCAGCGGAATACGGCCGCCAGCACGCACTTCATCAATCAGCACGTCGGTTTTCAGTTCGAAGGTTGCCAGCAGTTCGCCGGTTTCGTGGTTACGCACTTCACCTTTGTACGGGTAAACGTCAATCACGTCGCCCATGTTCAGGTTAGAGACGTCGACTTCGATTGGCAGTGCACCGGCGTCTTCCATTGTGTTAAAGAAGATTGGCGCAATTTTACCGCCGAGACACAAACCACCGCCGCGTTTGTTCGGTACATGAGGAATATCTTCACCCATAAACCACAGCACGGAGTTCGTGGCGGATTTACGCGATGAACCCGTACCCACAACGTCACCGACGTACGCCAGCGGGAAACCTTTCTGTTGCAGAGCTTCGATTTGCTTGATCGGACCAACAACACCCGGCTGGTCTGGCTCGATGCCTTCACGCGCGTTTTTCAGCATCGCCAACGCGTGCAGTGGGATATCCGGGCGTGACCACGCATCCGGTGCCGGAGAAAGGTCATCGGTGTTGGTTTCACCAGTTACTTTGAAGACGGTAACGGTCAGTTTTTCAGCCAGCGCCGGACGATTCAGGAACCATTCGGCATCTGCCCAGGACTGCATTACCTGCTTCGCATATTCGTTGCCTGCTTTGGCTTTCTCTTCTACGTCATAGAAGTTATCGAACATCAACAGCGTGTGGGACAGTGCTTTGGCAGCAATCGGTGCCAGTTTGGCATCGTCCAGCGCGTCGATCAGCGGATGAATGTTGTAACCACCCTGCATAGTGCCCAGCAGTTCGATAGCTTTTTCCGGAGTCAGCAGCGGGGATTTAGCTTCGCCTTTGGCGACAGCAGCCAGGAAGCCTGCTTTGACATAGGCGGCTTCATCGACGCCAGGGGGAACACGGTTGGTTAACAGATCTAACAGGAATTCTTCTTCGCCCGCGGGCGGGTTTTTCAGCAGCTCTACAAGTGCGGCCATTTGGTTTGCATCCAGGGGTTTGGGCGCAATCCCCTCAGCGGCACGCTCAGCTACGTGCTTACGGTATTCTTCTAGCACGACGGTTCTCCTCGCTCTCATTGTCATAGTGCGGCAGGCGATTCTCTTCACGCTCCTGTGAGACAGCAGTTTGTAGGGTAAATGCCCAGTACCGCAACGGGCAGAATAGCAGGATTTTAGCGATGTGTTAATTCGTTTACAAAAAAGCAACACAAAAAAGTGGCTGAATCGTTAAGGATAGTCTAGAGAATGTTACCAGTCTGAAACCACCTGTTAATTCGCACGGTTATAATCACCCATCTCAACAAATCCCAATATTCGTCAAAATTTAAACTACAGCCTCTTTATACTTTCGCATTCAGCACCTGCGGGTGGCAGTTCGCCGACCATTACGATTTCCTTGAGATCAGGATCATGATAATAACTTCGCCGTTTAAACCCAATGTGCTGGTGCTTATTTGCAGTGCCGGGCTTTGTGCCGCCTCTGCCGGGCTATATATAAAAAGCCGCACGCCAGATACCCCCGTCCAGCCAGTGCCCGTTATTGCCACCGTGGCAACAGCCCCACAAATCGGGGAGCAACCGACACCAGTTCCTCCAGCAACGCCTGCACCAGAAGTAACGGCAACCCTACCACTTACGCCTGCCAGTACCGCTGAAGTGAAATCGACTTTTACCACTGCGCAAATTGACCAGTGGGTCGCGCCAATTGCGCTTTATCCTGATGCTTTGCTATCACAAGTATTGATGGCAGCCACTTATCCAACCAATGTGGCACAGGCAGTTCAGTGGTCACGAGATAATCCGACAAAACAGGGTGATAATGCTATTCAGGCCGTTTCTGACCAACCCTGGGATGCCAGCGTAAAATCGCTGGTGGCTTTTCCGCAACTAATGGCATTAATGGGCGAAAACCCGGAGTGGGTGAAAAATCTTGGTGATGCATTCCTGGCACAACCGCAGGACGTCATGGACTCAGTACAGAAATTACGTCGCCTGGCACAGCAGACCGGATCGTTAAAATCAACCGTGGAACAGAAAGTTGTGACCACAACCCGGAAAGCTGCGCCGGTAAAATCTCATGAATCGGAAAACCAGGACACGACGTCTGTCGCCAGTACAACAACCATTATTACCCAGCCAGATCCCGAACCGACTATTATCACCATTGAGCCAACGAAACCGGACGTAATTTATATTCCAAACTATAACCCCACCGTAGTTTACGGAAGCTGGGAAAATACGGCTTATCCACCCGTTTATTTGCCACCACCAGCAGGCGAACCGTTTGTTGATAGCTTCGTGCGCGGCTTCGGTTACAGCATGGGTGTTGCCACAACGTATGCCTTATTCAGCAATATCGACTGGGATGATGATCATCACGATCATCATCATGATGACGACAATCACCATAACCACAACGACGACTATCGGGACGGGAACGGCTGGCAGCATAACGGCGATAACATCAATATCAACGTCAATAATTTCAACCGTATCACGGGTGAGCATCTTACTGACAAGAATATGAGGTGGCAGCATAATCCAAATTACCGTGACGGCGTGCCTTACCATGATCAGGATATGGCAAAACGTTTTCATCAAACAAACGTCAATGGTGGTATGAGCACCACACAGCTGCCAGCACAGTCTCGCGATATCCAGCGCCAGGCGGCAGCGAGTCAATTTCAACAGCGGACGCACTCTGCACCAGTGACCATGCGTGATACACAACGTCAGGCTGCTTCACAGCAATTTCATCAGCGGGAGCAACAGGATGATTTTCGTGATTATGCTCTGCCCCGCCGTAACAGCAACACTTCACGTTTTAATGGCGAATACCACAACCGTGAAGACGGGAATGTTCGCCCACCGCAACGCCAGTTAACTCAACAACAGCGGGAGAAAGCCCGTAAGCGTTATGATTCTGCGACACCTGAGCAGCGCCAGGCGTTTCGGGAGAAAGTTCAGAACCAGCAACGACCGTTGAGTCAGCAGCAAAGGGATAGCGCCCGCCAGCGTATTCAATCGGCCTCGCCTGAGCAGCGTCAGGCTTTTCGGGAGAAAGTTCAGAATCAGCAACGACCGCTGAGCCAACAGCAAAGGGATAGCGCTCGCCAGCGAATTCAGTCAGCAACACCTGAACAACGTCAGGTCTTTCGCGAGAATCGCTTGAATGACACCAGCCGCGTCTCCAGACTTAGTAGTGAGCAACGCTCAGCAGTACGGGAACGTCTCTCTGAGCGCGGAGCAAGGCGACTGGAAAGGTAAATTACAGACGTAAAAAAAGCGGCGTGGTTAGCCGCTTTTTTAATTACCGGATGTCCCGGCACTCGAAGAATTACTTCTTCTTCGCTTTCGGGTTCGGCAGGTCAGTGATGCTACCTTCGAACACTTCTGCCGCCAGGCCCACAGACTCGTGCAGAGTCGGGTGCGCGTGGATGGTCAGTGCGATGTCTTCAGCATCACAACCCATTTCGATTGCCAGACCGATTTCACCCAGCAGCTCGCCGCCGTTAGTACCGACAATCGCACCACCGATCACACGGTGAGATTCTTTGTCGAAAATCAGCTTGGTCATACCGTCTGCGCAGTCAGAAGCGATAGCACGACCAGAAGCTGCCCACGGGAAGGTGGCGGTTTCGTAGCTGATGCCTTTCTCTTTCGCTTCTTTCTCAGTCAGACCCACCCATGCAACTTCTGGTTCGGTATAGGCGATAGACGGGATAACTTTCGGATCGAAGTAGTGTTTCTTACCGGCAATAACTTCAGCGGCAACGTGACCTTCGTGAACACCTTTGTGTGCCAGCATCGGCTGACCGACGATATCGCCGATAGCAAAGATGTGCGGTACGTTGGTACGCAGCTGTTTATCAACGCGGATGAAACCACGGTCGTCCACTTCCACGCCTGCTTTGCCTGCGTCGAGGTTTTTACCGTTCGGCACACGACCAATCGCTACCAGTACGGCGTCGTAACGCTGCGGTTCAGCCGGTGCTTTTTTACCTTCCATCGTCACATAGATACCGTCTTCTTTCGCTTCAACGGCGGTAACTTTGGTTTCCAGCATCAGGTTGAATTTCTTGCTGATACGCTTGGTGAAGACTTTAACGATGTCTTTGTCAGCTGCCGGGATAACCTGGTCGAACATTTCAACCACGTCAATCTGTGAACCCAGCGCGTGGTATACGGTCCCCATTTCCAGACCGATGATACCACCACCCATTACCAGCAGGCGTTCTGGTACTTCTTTCAGTTCCAGCGCATCTGTGGAGTCCCAAATACGCGGATCTTCATGCGGAATAAACGGCAGTTGGATCGGGCGAGAACCCGCTGCAATGATCGCATTGTCGAAGTTGATCACGGTTTTGCCGTTCTCACCTTCCACTTCCAGGGTGTTAGCCCCGGTGAATTTACCCAGACCGTTGACCACTTTGACTTTGCGGCCTTTCGCCATACCAGCCAGACCACCGGTCAGCTGATTGATCACTTTCTCTTTCCAGGTACGAATCTTGTCGATATCGGTTTTCGGTTCGCCGAAGACGATACCGTGTTCAGCCAGCGCTTTGGCTTCTTCGATAACTTTTGCTACGTGCAGCAGTGCTTTAGAAGGGATACAGCCGACGTTCAGGCAAACACCGCCGAGGGTGTTGTAGCGTTCTACGATTACGGTTTCCAGACCTAAATCAGCGCAACGGAAGGCAGCGGAGTAACCTGCGGGGCCTGCCCCAAGTACCACGACCTGAGTTTTGATTTCAGTACTCATCATGACCTCTATATATTTATCTCCGGCGGGTCTGACGTTTTTTTTATGACGCCCATCATCCACCGGGTCGTTCTATCCGTCGGTATTTTACAAAATTGTTAACAATTTTTAAACAACAAACGGCAACCGATTTGTCTATTCGCTAATAACCTCAATACATTCATGAGATTACCAGAAAAAAGCCGGCCGTTGGGCCGGCTCTTTTACTTACATCACCAGACGGCGAATGTCAGACAGCGTGTTGTTAATGATGGTAATGAAACGGGCACCATCAGCACCGTCGATCACGCGGTGGTCGAAGGAGAGAGAAATCGGCAGCATCAGACGCGGCACGAACTCTTTACCATTCCACACAGGCTCCATCGCGGACTTGGAAACACCGAGGATAGCCACTTCCGGCGCGTTCACAATCGGCGCGAAGTGGGTAGTACCCAGGCCGCCGATGCTGGAAATGGTGAAGCAACCGCCCTGCATTTCGCCCGCAGTCAGCTTACCGTCACGCGCTTTCTTAGAAATGGTCATCAGCTCGCGAGACAGCTCGATGATGCCTTTCTTGTTGACGTCTTTGAATACCGGAACAACCAGGCCGTTCGGGGTATCCACCGCCACACCGATGTTGATGTATTTCTTCAGGGTCAGACGCTGACCGTCTTCCGACAGAGAACTGTTGAAGCGAGGCATCTGCTCAAGTGCTGCAGCAACGGCTTTCATGATGAAGACAACCGGGGTGATCTTCACATCCAGCTTACGTTTCGCTGCTTCTTCGTTCTGCTGTTTACGGAACGCTTCCAGCTCAGTGATATCGGTTTTGTCGAAGTGAGTAACATGCGGGATCATCACCCAGTTACGGCTCAGGTTCGCACCAGAGATTTTCTGGATGCGGCCCAGTTCCACTTCTTCGATTTCACCAAACTTGCTGAAGTCCACCTTCGGCCACGGCAGCATGCCAGGGATACCGCCGCCAGTTGCCGCCGGAGCCGCTTCTGCACGTTTGATCGCTTCTTTCACGTAAGCCTGAACGTCTTCGCGCAGGATACGACCTTTACGGCCAGTGCCCTTCACTTTCGCCAGGTTAACGCCAAATTCGCGTGCCAGACGGCGGATCAGCGGAGTCGCGTGAACGTAAGCGTCGTTTTCAGCAAATTCAGATTTGCCTTCTGCTTTCGCAGCCGGTGCTGCTGCCGGAGTTTCAGCTTTTGCTGCCGGAGCCGGCGCTGCCGCTTCCTGTTTCGCAGGAGCTGCCGCAGGTGCTGCGCCTTCAACTTCGAAGATCATAATCAGCGAGCCAGTTTTCACTTTGTCGCCAACGTTGACTTTCAGTTCCTTCACGACGCCAGCAAACGGAGCCGGAACTTCCATAGAAGCTTTATCGCCTTCTACGGTGATCAGTGACTGTTCAGCGGCAACTTTGTCGCCCACTTTCACCATCACTTCGGTCACTTCAACTTCGTCACCACCGATATCCGGAACGTTAACTTCTTTCACGCCAGCCGCTGGTGCAGGGGCCGCTGCCGGAGCCGCTTCCTGTTTAGCCGCCGGAGCTGCCGCGCCTGCATCACCCGCGACTTCGAAGACCATAATCAGCGAGCCGGTAGACACTTTGTCACCCACGTTCACTTTGATCTCTTTCACGGTGCCTGCAAACGGAGCAGGAACTTCCATAGAGGCCTTGTCGCCTTCTACGGTGATCAGCGACTGTTCAGCTTCAACTTTGTCGCCCACTTTCACCAGGATTTCGGTCACTTCGACTTCATCGCTGCCGATATCCGGAACATTTACGTCTTTTGCCGCCGCAGCCGCGGGTGCTGCTGCCGGAGCGGCTTCTTTCTTCTCTTCTGCCTGAGCAGGTGCAGCGTCAGCTGCACCGTCGGCGGAATCGAAAATCATAATCAGTGCGCCGGTCTGGGTTTTATCGCCAACAGAGACTTTGATCTCTTTAACGATACCCGCCTGCGGAGACGGTACTTCCATAGAGGCTTTGTCGCCTTCTACGGTGATCAGCGACTGTTCGGCTTCAACTTTGTCGCCCACTTTGACCAGGATCTCGGTGATTTCAACTTCATCAGCCCCGATGTCCGGTACTTTGATTTCGATAGCCATTATTCTTTTACCTCTTACGCCAGACGCGGGTTAACTTTTTCTGCATCGATGTTGAATTTGGCGATTGCGTCAGCAACCACTTTCTTATCGATTTCGCCACGTTTAGCCAGTTCGCCCAGCGCCGCTACAACCACGTAGGAAGCATCAACTTCGAAGTGGTGACGCAGGTTCTCACGGCTGTCGGAACGACCGAAGCCATCAGTACCCAGTACGCGGTAGTCGTCAGCCGGTACGTAAGTACGGACCTGCTCAGCGAACAGTTTCATATAGTCGGTAGATGCCACTGCCGGAGCGTCGTTCATCACCTGAGCGATATACGGAACGCGTGGAGTTTCCAGCGGGTGCAGCATATTCCAGCGTTCACAATCCTGACCATCACGCGCCAGTTCGGTGAAGGAGGTCACGCTATATACGTCAGAACCTACGCCATAATCTTTCGCCAGGATCTCTGCCGCTTCACGGACGTGACGCAGGATAGAACCGGAGCCCAGCAGCTGAACTTTACCTTTGCTACCTTCAATGGTTTCGAGTTTGTAGATACCTTTACGGATACCTTCCTCAGCACCTTCCGGCATTGCCGGCATGTGGTAGTTTTCGTTCAGCGTGGTGATGTAGTAGTAAACGTTCTCTTGTTTCTCACCGTACATACGCTCCAGACCGTCATGCATGATGACAGCAACTTCGTAAGCGTAAGCCGGGTCGTAAGAAATACAGTTCGGGATAGTCAGCGACTGAATGTGGCTGTGACCATCTTCGTGCTGCAGACCTTCGCCGTTCAGGGTGGTACGACCGGAAGTACCGCCGATCAGGAAGCCACGTGCCTGCTGGTCGCCAGCAGCCCAGCACAGATCGCCGATACGCTGGAAGCCGAACATCGAGTAATAGATGTAGAACGGGATCATCGGCAGATTGTTGGTGCTGTAAGAGGTCGCCGCTGCCAGCCAGGAACAACCTGCGCCCAGCTCGTTGATCCCTTCTTGCAGAATCTGACCTTTCTCGTCTTCTTTATAGTAAGCAACCTGCTCGCGGTCCTGCGGGGTGTACTGCTGACCGTTCGGGCTGTAAATACCAATCTGACGGAACAGACCTTCCATACCGAAAGTACGCGCTTCGTCGGCGATGATCGGCACCAGACGATCTTTGATCGACTTGTTCTTCAACATCACGTTCAGGGCACGAACGAAAGCGATAGTGGTAGAGATCTCTTTGCTCTGCTCTTCCAGCAGCGCGCCGAAGTCTTGCAGGCTCGGCAGCTCAAGCTTCTCAGTGAAGTTCGGCTGACGGCTTGGCAGATAACCGTGCAGTTTCTGACGCTGAGCGTGCAGATAGGTATGCTCTTCAGAACCTTCCGGGAAGGTGATGTACGGCAGTTTTTCGATATCTGCATCAGACACCGGCACATTGAAACGGTCGCGGATGTGACGCACGCCGTCCATGTTCATTTTCTTAACCTGGTGCGCGATGTTTTTACCTTCAGCCGCGTCGCCCATGCCGTAACCTTTAATGGTATGAGCAAGGATTACTGTCGCTTTGCCTTTGGTTTCCTGCGCTTTCTTAAATGCAGCGTAGATTTTCTTCGGATCGTGACCACCACGGTTCAGTGCCCAGATCTGCTCGTCAGTCCAGTCTGCAACCAGTGCTGCGGTTTCAGGATATTTACCGAAGAAGTGTTCACGAACGTACGCACCATCTTTCGATTTGAAGGTCTGGTAGTCGCCGTCAACGGTTTCGTTCATCAGCTGGATCAGTTTACCGCTGGTATCTTTACGCAGCAGTTCATCCCAACGGCTACCCCACATCACTTTGATCACGTTCCAGCCAGCACCTTCGAAGATACCTTCCAGTTCGTTGATGATCTTGCCGTTACCGGTGACCGGGCCGTCAAGACGCTGCAGGTTACAGTTGATAACGAAGACCAGGTTATCCAGTTTTTCACGGGTAGCGATGGTGATCGCACCTTTGGATTCCGGTTCGTCCATTTCACCGTCGCCGAGGAACGCGTAAACGGTCTGTTTAGAGGTATCTTTCAGGCCACGGTGTTCCAGATATTTCAGGAATTTAGCCTGGTAAATAGCACCAATCGGACCCAGACCCATAGATACGGTCGGGAACTGCCAGAATTCCGGCATCAGTTTCGGGTGCGGATAGGAAGAGAGGCCATTGCCGTGAACTTCCTGACGGAAGTTATCCAGCTGCTCTTGGGTCAGACGACCTTCCAGGAAAGCACGTGCGTAAACGCCCGGGGAGATGTGGCCCTGGAAGTAAACCAGGTCGCCGCCATCCTGCTCGTTGCGCGCACGGAAGAAGTGGTTAAAGCACACATCATAAATGGTTGCGGAAGACTGGAAGGACGCCATGTGGCCGCCCAGTTCGAGGTCTTTTTTCGACGCACGCAGAACCGTCATGATGGCGTTCCAGCGGATAGCTGAACGAATACGGCGTTCCAGTTCCAGATTACCCGGATACTCCGGTTGTTCTTCAACGGGGATGGTGTTGATGTAGTTGCTGATACCGGTGCCTGCGGCTACGTTGACACCGCCTTTGCGGGCTTCAGCAAGCAGTTGGTCGATCAGATACTGAGCACGCTCAACACCTTCTTCACGGATGACCGATTCGATCGCCTGGAGCCAGTCGCGAGTTTCGATCGGATCCACGTCATTTGGGAAACGTTCTGACATGGGTTATTCCTTATCTATCTAATAACGTTGAGTTTTCTGGAACCTGTCCCATTGAACTCTCACCGGAAAGCTCAATAAGACAGGTTCTACGTTTAGTTGCCGCGCTTTTATATGCGCTTGATTTACAACATCTTCTGGATAATTTTTACCAGAAAAATCACTAATTCTTTCGTTGTTCCAGACGACGCAGAGAACGCTCACGGCGGCTCTCTTCACGGCTTCTGTCGAGCAAAATTTCTTCGATAAAGGCCAGATGGCGATGCGATGCTTCGCGCGCTTCTTCCGGCTTACCGGCCATAATCGCTTCGAATATGCGAGTGCGGTGACTACTCACCAGCGGCAGCATCTCGCGACGCGAATAGAGCAATTCGAAGTTCTGACGGACATTCTGAGCCAACATCGGCTCCATACACCTTAGCAGATGAAGCAGAACTACATTGTGGGCTGCTTCGGTGACGGCAATCTGATACTGGAGGACGGCGTTTGATTCCGCGTCCAGATCGCCAGACTGCTGCGCCAGCTCTATGGCGTGGTGGAGTTCACGGATGCGTTCCTTGTCTTCATCGGTACTACGCAGCGCGGCGTAATAAGCGGCGATACCTTCCAGGGCGTGTCGTGTTTCGAGCAAGTCATACTGTGATTCAGGATGGTCGGAGAGCAGCTCCACCAGCGGATCGCTGAAGCTTTGCCAGAGGCTGCTCTGGACAAAAGTGCCGCCACCCTGGCGACGAAGCAACAAGCCCTTTGCTTCGAGACGTTGAATCGCCTCACGCAAGGAGGGACGGGAGACGTCGAACTGTTTCGCCAGTTCGCGTTCCGGTGGGAGTTTTTCGCCCGGGCGGAGTGTGCCTTCGAGGATCAAAAACTCCAGTTGCTGCTCAATCACATCGGAGAGTTTTGGTTGGCGGATTTTGCTGTAGGCCATGAGTTCCTGTCTTAAGCCACTTGCCGAAGTCAATTGGTCTTACCAATTTCATGTCTGTGACGCTAAAGTAACAAAGTATTCACCTTATGTCCATACAGGTTTTGATTGAAATCATGAAACCGTGCACATTTTAACAAGTTGACATATATAACGTTTCAAAGTTGTAACTATGCACAAATGTTAAATTTACTCAGCCTGAAGAAAATTTAACTTTAATGAAACGAAAAATCATGCAACCTGAAGCGATTCACTTACCAATATCATGTATTTTTATTCATACTAATTGAATTAATAATTACTTTAATTTAGTAGTGCAATTATTAGGAAATTGACAATTGGCGACTTTTTACGCACTCCACATTTATTCCAGCACAAATCAGGTGCATTCACTGCCGCCTACCATTATTCTTGAACTGACGGAAGACTTTCGGTAACAATTCACCATTGGAAACCGTAAAGAAAAAAATACAACAATCGGAAGTACACAATTACACACGCATCACTGCGAGTTCAGAACAATATTTACTCAAAATAGTTCAGTGCATTCAGGCGGCATGAAATATAAAGAGTAAACACAACACGAGGTTTCATGATGGAAGGTCAACAGCACGGCGAGCAGCTAAAGCGCGGCCTTAAAAACCGCCATATTCAGCTTATCGCGCTGGGTGGCGCGATAGGAACAGGGCTATTCCTGGGTAGCGCCTCCGTAATACAGTCCGCAGGGCCAGGGATTATCCTGGGTTACGCCATTGCTGGTTTTATCGCCTTTCTGATCATGCGTCAGCTGGGTGAAATGGTGGTAGAAGAACCTGTCGCAGGCTCCTTTAGCCACTTTGCTTATAAATACTGGGGCAGTTTTGCCGGTTTCGCTTCTGGCTGGAACTACTGGGTACTGTACGTTTTAGTTGCCATGGCAGAGCTGACTGCCGTGGGTAAATACATTCAGTTCTGGTATCCAGAAATCCCAACCTGGGTTTCTGCCGCCGTATTCTTTGTGGTGATCAACGCCATCAACCTGACTAACGTTAAAGTGTTTGGTGAGATGGAGTTCTGGTTTGCCATTATCAAAGTTATTGCGGTGGTAGCGATGATCATCTTCGGCGGCTGGCTACTGTTCAGTGGCAACGGCGGCCCGCAGGCGACCGTTAGCAACCTGTGGGATCAGGGTGGTTTCCTGCCGCACGGCTTTACCGGGCTGGTGATGATGATGGCGATTATCATGTTCTCGTTTGGTGGTCTGGAACTGGTGGGGATCACCGCAGCAGAAGCTGATAACCCGGAGCAAAGTATCCCGAAAGCAACTAATCAGGTTATCTACCGCATCCTGATTTTCTACATTGGTTCGTTAGCCGTACTGCTCTCGCTGATGCCGTGGACCCGCGTTACCGCCGATACCAGTCCGTTTGTGCTGATCTTCCACGAGTTAGGCGATACCTTTGTGGCGAATGCACTGAACATCGTGGTACTGACTGCTGCGCTCTCCGTGTATAACAGCTGCGTATATTGCAACAGCCGTATGCTGTTTGGTCTGGCACAACAAGGGAACGCGCCAAAAGCACTGGCGTCTGTCGATAAACGCGGCGTACCAGTCAACACCATTCTGGTGTCTGCACTGGTAACGGCGTTGTGCGTACTGATTAACTACCTTGCCCCAGAGTCCGCTTTCGGACTATTAATGGCGCTGGTGGTATCCGCACTGGTGATCAACTGGGCAATGATTAGCCTGGCGCATATGAAATTCCGGCGCGCCAAACAAGAGCAAGGTGTGGTAACCCGCTTCCCTGCCCTGCTTTATCCACTGGGTAACTGGATCTGCCTGCTGTTTATGGCGGCGGTACTGGTGATTATGCTGATGACCCCAGGAATGGCGATTTCGGTATACCTGATCCCGGTGTGGCTGATCGTATTAGGTATCGGCTATCTGTTTAAAGAGAAAACGGCAAAAGCAGTAAAAGCACACTAATTTCATTTCGCCCTCACCTCCCCGGTGAGGGCATTTAACTCAGACCAGCGCACCGTAAATCGTTAAAACGGCAATCACCACAACCACCACAACAGACGTTTTCTTCGCCATAGCAACCGCTGCTTTTGGCTTTTCGACTTTATCGAGATGTGGATCGCGTGCCAGTGAGAACTGGGCCAGCCGGGTAAGTACATGATATTGGGAGCTATGTAGATCAGTTAATGAGGCAAACCAGGCTGGGAGCGCTTTTTCACCATGTCCGGTTAAAGCATAAACAACACCCGCAAGGCGAACTGGCAACCAATCCAGAACATGTAAAATGGCATCTACTCCTGACTGCTGACGCTGCTGCGGTGTTTGATAACGAGCCAGCCAGGATTGCCAGGCACGTAAAAATGCATAACCAACAAGTGTCACAGGCCCCCAGGAACCGCCCACCACCAACCAGAATAATGGAGCCAGATAATAGCGGAAGTTAATCCATAGCAGCGCATTTTGCAGTTCACGCAAATACTCACGTTCATCACAATCGGGTGGCACGCCATGAATCAACGTTAACTCATTAGCCATTGTTTTACGTGCATGGGCATCATCCTGGGATGCCGCTTTCAGGTAAGCGTGATAATGCACTCTGGCACGACCTGCACCAATACACAGCAAGGAGATCAGGATCCAGACCAACAGTGTGGGAACATTGAACAGAAGTCCTTGTAAACCACGCAGTAGCAAGAAGGTGATAGCCATTGTAATGAGCATCATCCCTAAAGTGCGCCCAGCGGAAAAATGTTTAACTCGCCGGAATAAAGCCTCAAGACGGTGATCAAATTGCCAGTGCTCGCCCAACTTAAACAGGCGCTCAAAAATTAGCACCAGTAAGGTTGTAAACAACGTCATATTGCCTCCTTATTCACCAGAGCGCGAAACCGTGCCCAGTCAAATGCCTGACCGGGGTCGGTTTTACGTTCTGGAGCAATATCGCAATGCCCTGTCATATTGTTAGCAATCAACGGATAAAGCGTGATCAGTGCCCGTGTCACTGCCGCCAGTTGTAAGTACTGAGCATCGGTATAAGCAAGCGTATCGGTACCTTCCAGCTCAATACCTATCGAAAAATCATTGCAACGTTCACGCCCCTGGTAATTTGACACACCTGCATGCCAGGCGCGCTTATCAAAAGGAACATACTGGACAATTTCGCCGTCGCGACGAATTAAGCAATGCGCTGATACACGCAAATGAGCAATTTCAGCAAAGAAAGGATGGGCATCAGGATCAATAGTTCCGGTGAATAATGCGTCTATCCACGGACCACCAAATTCCCCTGGCGGCAAACTGATATTGTGCACCACCAAAAGTGACGGGGCCTCGTCATCCGGGCGGCAATCGTAATGCGGAGAAGGAACTCGACGTGCCTCTGCTAACCACCCATTTTCTAACAACATTCAGGATCTCCTTATATGTGGTGCTGATACCCGCTTCAGAGTAGCATGTTTCTATCTTATGATTCGTTAGCTAACTGGAGTTTTATCATGCCGCCTCGCCGCTATAACCCCGACTTCCGACGTGACGAGTTGCTGGAACGCATAAATCTCGATATTCCCAATGCTGTAGCACAGGCACTACGGGAAGATTTAGGCGGAAAAGTAGATGCCAACAATGACATTACGGCACAGCTTTTACCGGAAAACTCTCGCTCTCATGCCACTGTTATCACCCGCGAAAATGGCGTTTTTTGCGGTAAACGCTGGGTTGAAGAGGTCTTTATTCAACTGGCGGGCGACGATGTCACCATTACCTGGCATGTGGACGATGGCGATACCATAAAAGAAAATCAGCCGCTTTTCGAACTGGAAGGCCCGTCTCGCGTGCTGCTAACGGGTGAACGTACCGCACTGAATTTTGTACAAACACTTTCTGGTGTAGCGAGTAAAGTTCGCCAGTATGTTGATCTTCTCGCGGGCACCAATACCCAACTGCTGGATACACGTAAAACCCTGCCAGGTCTGCGCTCCGCATTAAAATATGCCGTACTTTGTGGTGGAGGGGCGAATCATCGACTGGGACTTTCCGATGCCTTTCTGATCAAAGAAAACCATATTATTGCCTCCGGTTCAGTGCGACAGGCCGTGGAAAAAGCATTTTGGTTACACCCCGATGTGCCGGTAGAGGTGGAAGTCGAAAACCTGGAAGAACTGGATGAAGCTTTAAAAGCAGGTGCAGATATCATCATGCTGGATAACTTTGAAACAGAGCAGATGCGCGAAGCCGTAAAACGTACAAATGGTAAGGCGCAGCTGGAGGTCTCTGGTAACGTCACGGAAAAAACACTGCGTGAATTTGCGCAGACTGGGGTAGATTTTATCTCGGTAGGTGCATTGACCAAACATGTCAGAGCACTCGATCTCTCCATGCGTTTTCGCTAACCCTTTCCTGAAGATGCCTTAACGGGCGGGATAACATTGTCCTGCCCGTCATAAATTTCTCTCCCTGTTTTTCGAGCCGCCTCGCATCTCGCCTGTGCCTTTATGCAATCCGATTAAAAACCTCTGGAGCGGCTTTCCCGTTTTGATTTTTCATCCTCGCCAGCCTGAATTGTGTTTGTCAAAGTAGCGCCAACGTAATCATGGAGTGAAAAAATGGACAAACAACGCGGTTTTACTCTTATCGAGCTGATGGTGGTCATCGGTATTATTGCCATCCTGAGTGCCATTGGCATTCCTGCTTATCAAAACTACCTTCGCAAAGCAGCACTGACCGATATGCTGCAAACTTTTGTTCCTTACCGAACCGCAGTCGAGTTGTGCGCACTTGAACATGGCGGAGTCACCACCTGCGATGCGGGGAGCAATGGTATTCCTTCTGCTACCACCACACGCTATGTCTCGGGTATGAGTATCGCGCAAGGCGTAGTGACGCTTACCGGCCAGGAAAGTCTCAACGGCCTAAACGTTGTTATGACGCCAAACTGGAGTAACGGTAACGGCATCACTGGCTGGACACGTAACTGCAATATCCAAAGCGATAGCGCCTTACAACAGGCGTGTGAAGATGTTTTCCGTTTTAACGGCAATTAAGGAGCGGCTATGAATAACGCACAACTTACTGCGCTCTGCCAACGTTACCAGGGCATCTTGTTAGATAGTGATCAAGAAGTGATTAACGTTGCCGTTGTGGATGCCCCTTCCCATGAGTTGCTGGACGCTCTGCATTTTGCAACACAAAAACGGATCAACATTGTCTGTTGGACACGCCAACAAATGGAAAGCCACCAGCATCAACCGCAGCAAACACTTCCTGCCGTGGTTTCGCCTGGTCATCTGACGGCGGCAGAGCTACTCAATCAAACATTGCATTCGGCACTGGCTAAACGAGCTTCTGACATTCATGTCGAACCAGCGGAAAGTTGTTACCGTATTCGACTACGTATAGATGGCGTTCTTCACGCGCTTCCTGATGTCGCAAAAGAGACGGGAACCGCATTGACAGCAAGACTGAAAGTTCTGGGTAATCTCGATATCGCGGAACACCGCCTGCCGCAAGATGGCCAATTTACTGTTGATTTGGCGGGGAATGCTGTCTCTTTTCGAATTGCTACTCTGCCTTGTCGTGGCGGTGAAAAAGTGGTGTTACGCCTTCTGCATCAGGTCGAACAAGCACTGGATATTCACCAACTGGGGATGCAACAAAACCAGCTGGAGCCCTTTATTCAGGCACTGCAACAACCTCAGGGGCTGATACTGGTGACCGGCCCAACGGGTAGCGGTAAAACTGTCACGTTGTATAGCGCACTGCAAACGCGAAATACGCCACAAAGCAATCTCTGTAGCGTGGAAGATCCTGTTGAGATCCCCATTGACGGATTAAATCAGACACAAATTCACCCACGCGCCGGGCTAACCTTTCAGGGAGTATTACGGGCACTTCTTCGCCAGGATCCTGATGTCATCATGGTGGGGGAAATTCGTGATGGTGAAACAGCAGAAATAGCCATTAAAGCTGCGCAAACCGGGCATCTGGTGCTTTCAACACTGCATACCAACTCCACCAGTGAAACTTTGGTGCGGTTGCAACAAATGGGCGTAGCCCACTGGATGTTGTCTTCAGCACTGACACTGGTTGTGGCCCAACGCCTGGTCAGAAAACTTTGTCCGCATTGCCGTCATATTCATGGCGAGTCAATCACACTTCCTGAGAATTTATGGTCAACACCACTTCCTCGTTGGCAGGCTCTGGGTTGCAAACACTGCAATCAGGGATTCTACGGTCGAGTTGCGCTGTTTGAAGTTCTTCCCATCACACCATCGTTACGCCAGTTGATCGCTAACGGTAGTGGTGTGGCAGAACTGGAAACACACGCACAACAGGAAGGTATCCAGCCGCTTTTTGCTAATGGCTGCCAGGCTGTTGAGCAAGGGTTAACCACGTTTGAAGAGCTCATTCGCGTGTTGGGAATACCTCATGGCCACTAAGCAACTCTGGTGCTGGCAAGGGATTGACAGCGATGGCCACGCACAAGAAGGCGTATTGTGGGCACAAAACCGTGCCGGACTGCTGCTTAATTTGCAGCAGTTGCGGATCACGCCCCTAAGCATGAGAAAGATAAACGTGCAGAAGGCCCACTGGAGTTCACGAAGAAGCGCAGAAGTTATCCATCAGTTAGCAACGCTGCTAAAAGCTGGACTAACACTTTCTGAAGGGTTAGCGCTACTTGCCGGGCAGCATCCCAGTAAACAATGGCAGGCACTGTTACAGACACTGGCCCATGAACTGGAGCAAGGCAATGCGCTTTCCCGTGCATTAACGCAATGGTCAGAGGTATTTCCCCCACTTTACCAGGCGATGATCCGTACAGGTGAATTAACCGGAAAGCTGGATGAATGTTGTTTTGAACTGGCCCGCCAGCAAAAAGCACAGCATTTGCTGGCAGAGAAAGTGAAAAAAGCATTGCGCTATCCGCTGATCATTTTAACGCTGGCTATTGTTGTGGTTGTAGCAATGCTGCATTTTGTGTTGCCTGAATTTGCCGCTATTTATAAAACCTTCAACACGCCCTTGCCTGCACTGACACAAGGTGTCATGGCTACAGCTGATTTTATCAGTCAGTGGGGAGGGTTAATAATGGCCTTAATCGTCCTGCTGGCTATCGCAAATCGGTTAATCAGTCGCAACACAGAGTGGCTTATTATTCGCCAGCGTTTGCTGCTTCGCTGTCCTGTCGTTGGTGCGCTGATACGCGGGCAAAAGCTCACACAGATTTTTACTATTCTCGCGTTAACACAAAGTGTTGGGATCTCGTTTTTGCAGGGGTTGGAGAGTGTCAGAGAAACCATCAGTTGCCCATACTGGTCACAACGGTTAAGGCAAATGCAGCAGGAAATCAGCACGGGGCATCCCATCTGGCTGGCATTAAAAAACGCCGAAGAGTTCAGTCCACTATGTATGCAACTGGTGAGAACAGGTGAAGCGTCTGGTTCGCTGGACTCCATGTTGCACAATCTTGCTCAGCACCACAGCGAAAATACATTCAGTCTTGCAGACAGCCTGGCTGCTCTTCTGGAGCCAGCATTACTGGTGGTGACAGGGATCATTATCGGAACGTTGGTAGTGGCAATGTATTTACCAATATTCCATCTTGGAGATGCAATGAGTGGAATGGGATAACGCTGGCGTGAGTTTGCACGCCAGCGTTGCGTGGTTACAGGCTATTGAAAATACGGTTTTCTTGTTCCTGAACGCGAATAAACGTTGTGCGTTTGGTCAACTCTTTCAAACGAGAAGCACCAACATAAGTGCAAGCGGAACGCAGACCACCGAGAATATCGCGAGCGGTATTTTCTACCGGCCCACGCAGCGGCAACTTAACCGTTTTACCTTCTGCCGCGCGATACTCCGCAACGCCGCCAACGTGGCGTTTCATGGCAGACTCGGAGCTCATACCGTAGAACAGCATAAATTTCTCGCCGTTCTCTTCGACAATACGTCCGCCACTTTCTTCGTGACCCGCCAGCATACCGCCCAGCATCACGAAATCGGCACCGCCGCCAAAGGCTTTAGCGACATCGCCCGGCGTGGTGCAACCGCCATCGCTGACAATCATACCGCCCAAACCGTGTGCCGCATCGGCACATTCGATTACCGCAGAAAGTTGCGGATAACCGACACCCGTTTTCACGCGAGTTGTACAAACAGAGCCTGGACCAATGCCGACTTTAACGATATCAGCGCCAGACAGGATCAGCTCTTCGCACATTTCGCCAGTTACCACATTGCCTGCACAAATGGTTTTGGTCGGCCATGCTTCACGCGCTTTCGCCACAAACTGGACGAAATGTTCGGAGTAGCCATTCGCTACATCAATACAAACGAAGTTTAATGCCGGATTAAGCGCCAAAATTTGTTTGGTTTTTTCGAAATCAGCGTCAGAAGTTCCGGTGGAAACCATGACATGTTTCAGCACGTCGACAGAAGAGCTGTTCACAAACGCCAGCCATTCTTCAACAGAATAATGTTTATGAACAGCAGTCAAAATGTCGAAAGAGGCCAGTGCAGATGCCATGGAAAATGTTCCAACGGTATCCATGTTTGCGGCAATAATAGGTACACCTGACCAGCTTTGGCCTGAGTGTTTAAAGGTGAATTGGCGTTCCAGTTCAACATCGGAGCGACTTTTGAGAGTGGAGCGTTTAGGGCGGATGAGAACGTCTTTGAAACCTAATTTCAGATCTTCTTCGATACGCATGTGCGGATTCCTGGGGTTAATGGCAGTAAGGGTTAAAGCACAACTCCAGTGACGCTATCATACGCACTAATCAGTACCGTGCAAGACTGCGAAATTCTCTTTTTTTACGCTACAATCCCATAAATTTACCTGACGAATGGTAAGTACCATCCGCTTTAACGGCCATTTCCACCGTTTATTTTTTAACAAACTGATTAATATGTTTAATTCCAGGAATATACATATATGAGGTATACGGTAGCCTTAACGGGCGGTATTGGTAGTGGTAAAAGCACTGTTGCAAATGCGTTTGCCCGTCTCGGTATAAATATCATTGACGCTGATATTATTGCACGTCAGGTAGTTGAACCTGGAAAACCCGCGCTTAAGGCAATCGAAGAACATTTTGGTCGTGAAATTATTGCTGAAGATGGGTCATTGAAACGGCGGGTTTTACGAGAACGAATATTTTCTCACCCGGAGGAGAAAGCCTGGCTAAATGCCCTGCTTCATCCTTTGATTCAGCAGGAAACCCAGTGTCAGATTCAACGTGCAACTTCCCCTTACGTGTTATGGGTTGTGCCATTGCTGGTGGAAAACGCATTATATAAAAAAGCGAATCGTGTCCTCGTTATCGATGTCACGCCAGAAACACAGCTCAAACGAACTATGCGGCGTGATGATGTTACGCGCGAGCATGTTGAACAAATTCTTGCTGCCCAGGCCACGCGTGACGCGCGCCTTGCCGTGGCAGACGACGTTATTGATAATAACGGCACAGCGGATGCGATTGCATCGGATGTCGCCCACCTGCACGCGAAGTATTTACAACTCGCGGCGCAGTTTGTCTCACAGGAAAAACCATAATGCTCACCCAGGTTCTTTTTGAACATCCTCTTAATGAAAAAATGCGCACATGGTTGCGTATTGAATTTCTGATTCAACAACTCTCCGTCAATCTGCCTGTTGCCGATCATGCTGGCGCTTTGCATTTCTTCCGCAATATTGCCGACCTGCTGGATGTGTTTGAACGTGGTGAAGTGCGTACTGAACTCCTCAAAGAACTGGAACGCCAACAACGGAAACTTCAGGCGTGGATTGAAGTTCCGGGCGTTGACCAGGACCGTATTGAAGCGCTACGAACAGAGTTAAAAAACGCAGGAAGTATTTTGATTTCTGCACCGCGTATCGGGCAATTTTTACGTGAAGATCGCCTGATTGCTCTGGTTCGTCAGCGTCTGAGTATCCCTGGCGGCTGCTGTAGTTTTGATTTACCGACACTGCATATTTGGCTGCATATGCCACAGGCAATGCGTGATGCACAAATCGAAACATGGCTCGCCAGCCTCAGCCCGCTTAACCATGCGCTCACATTGGTTCTGGATTTAATTCGTAATTCTGTTCCATTCCGCAAACAAACCAGCCTGAATGGTTTTTATCAGGATAATGGCGAAGATGCCGATCTGCTGCGTCTGCAATTGCCACTGGATTCACAGCTCTATCCGCAAATTTCCGGTCATAAGAGCCGTTTTGCGATTCGATTCATGCCGCTGGACAGTGAAAATGGTCTGGTGCCAGAACGCCTGGACTTTGAACTGGCCTGCTGCTAAGGGGTAAAAATGTCAGAAACGATTACCGTTAATTGTCCAACCTGCGGGAAAACTGTTGTCTGGGGAGAAATAAGCCCCTTTCGTCCATTTTGCTCTAAACGTTGTCAGCTAATTGACCTGGGAGAATGGGCCGCAGAGGAAAAACGCATTCCCAGCAGTGGCGATCTGTCCGAAAGCGATGACTGGAGCGAAGAACCAAAATAACCGGACGTTATGTTTGTAACATTGTCGGATACCAGGCCTGACGCGCCAGCGTCGCATCAGGCATCTGGTGTAAATGTAGGATACGGCGTAACGTCTTATCCGACCTGTAAACGCTTGAGCTTTGCAATTACTGGTTCATTAGCCGGAGGAAAATCTTCCGCATTCAGATTGTCAAGTGCAATCCATTGACCCGGTTGCCCTTCTTTACCCCACGGCTCACCTTCCCAGCTTTCAACCAACCAAAACCAAAGCGTGATATGTCTGTCAGGGAACTGATACTCAAGTTTTTCAAACAGTGAGAATCGTTCTGGGGTGATACCAACCTCTTCCTGCAGCTCGCGAATTACTGCCTGATCGGGTGTTTCTCCCGCCTCAATTTTGCCACCAGGAAACTCAAGTTTATTCGCCATATGCGCATCTGCTGCACGCTGCGTTATAAAGATTTCATGCTTTTGGTTACGGATTATCCCTACCGCAATTTGCAGTTTTTTCATGCTTTAAACCTGTAAAAAAGGCGCAGAATCCTGCGCCTTTTACCTTATGTGTGAATATTTAATTACTGCAGGCGGCCATGGCACTGCTTGTATTTTTTACCAGAACCACACGGGCAAGGATCATTACGACCCACTTTACGATCCCCCGTTTGGGCAGCAAGTGCCGCAGCTGCAGCAGTGTCGTCATCCTGATGGCTCAGCTGCTGCATTTGTGCTAAACGCTCGGCTTCCATACGACGCTGCTGCTCCAGCTCTTCAACTTCTTCCGGCATACGTACCTGAACTTTACTCAGCGTACTGACCACTTCATATTTCAGTGATTCCAGCATTGCAGCAAACATTGAGAAAGACTCACGCTTGTATTCCTGCTTCGGATCTTTTTGCGCGTAACCACGCAGGTGGATACCCTGACGCAGATAATCCATTGCTGCCAGATGCTCTTTCCAAAGGGAGTCGAGTGTTTGCAGCATCACGCCTTTTTCAAAGTGGCGCATCATCTCAGCACCAACAATCTCTTCTTTACGCTTATAAACTTCGATGGCGTGAGTCAGAATACGTTCGCGCAGCGTCTCTTCATGCAACTCCGGCTCTTTATCCAGCCATTCTGCAATCGGCATATCCAAATCGAAGTCGTTTTTCAGGCGTTCTTGCAAACCTGGAATATCCCACATTTCTTCCAGAGATTGTGGCGGAATATAAGCGTCGATTGTGACTTTAAAGACATCTTCACGGATGCTATTGATGGTTTCGCTTACATCGCTGACATCCAGCAGTTCGTTACGCTGTGCATAAATTGCGCGACGCTGATCGTTAGCCACATCATCATATTCCAGCAACTGCTTACGAATATCGAAGTTACGGCTTTCAACTTTACGTTGGGCGTTAGCAATCGCTTTGGTCACCCACGGGTGTTCAATGGCTTCGCCTGGTTTCATACCCAGTTTGCGCATCATGCCGGAAACGCGATCAGAGGCAAAAATACGCATCAGTGCATCTTCCATCGACAGGTAGAAACGCGAAGAACCCGCATCCCCCTGACGACCGGAACGACCACGTAACTGGTTATCAATACGACGTGATTCGTGACGTTCTGTACCAATGATGTGTAAACCGCCCGCCGCCAGAACCTGGTCGTGGCGAACCTGCCATGCAGCTTTAATTTCTTCAATTTGCTCTGGTGTTGGGTTTTCCAGAGCAGCAACTTCTGCCTGCCAGCTACCACCCAGCACGATATCCGTACCGCGGCCTGCCATGTTAGTTGCAATGGTCACCGCACCAGGATAACCCGCCTGGGCGACGATAGCAGCTTCGTTAGCGTGGAATTTGGCGTTCAGAACGTTATGTTTGATACCCGCTTTGGTCAGCTCGTTAGACACCAACTCCGATTTTTCGATGGAGATAGTACCTACCAGTACCGGCTGGTTTCTCGCTGTACACTCTTTGATATCTTCGATAATTGCCTGAATTTTCTCGGCTTCCGACATATACACCAGATCCGGCATATCCTTGCGGATCATCGGACGGTTGGTCGGTACAACCACGGTATCCAGTCGATAGATAGAACGGAATTCGAATGCCTCGGTATCCGCTGTACCGGTCATACCTGCCAGTTTTTCATACAAGCGGAAGTAGTTCTGGAAGGTGATAGAAGCCAGCGTCTGGTTTTCGTTCTGGATTTCCACCCCTTCTTTCGCTTCCACTGCCTGATGCAAACCATCAGACCAACGACGCCCTTGCATGGTACGGCCAGTATGCTCATCAACGATGATAACTTCACCGTCTTTTACGATGTAATCAACATCACGGGTAAACAAGGCATGTGCACGCAGTGCCGCTGTTACGTGGTGCATCAGCATAATGTTAGCCGGGGAGTACAACGACTCACCTTCATCCATAATGCCTTCTTTCACCAGTAATTCTTCGATCAACACCAGACCTCTTTCGGTCAGGTTTACCTGGCGCGATTTTTCATCAACCGAGAAGTGGCCTTCGCCCTGGAACGTATCCGAATCTTCCTTCTCCTGACGAATCAGGTGCGGGATGATTTTGTTCACTTTCTTGTACATTTCCGAACTGTCTTCTGCCGGGCCGGAAATGATCAGTGGGGTACGTGCTTCATCAATGAGAATGGAGTCAACTTCGTCCACCAGCGCATAATGCAGTTTACGCTGTACGCGCTCTTCCGGACTAAATGCCATATTGTCACGCAGATAGTCGAAGCCGAATTCGTTGTTTGTACCGTAGGTAATGTCGGCTGCATACGCCGCACGTTTCGCTGGTGCAGGCATACCTGGCAGGTTGATCCCCACGGTCATGCCAAGGAACTCAAACAACGGACGGTTATTTTCGGCGTCACGCTGGGCCAGATAGTCATTGACAGTAACTACGTGAACACCTTTACCACTCAACGCATTAAGATAGGCAGGCAGTGTTGCGGTCAGTGTTTTACCTTCACCAGTACGCATTTCTGCGATACAGCGATCGTTTAGAACCATACCGCCGAGCAGCTGCACATCGAAGTGACGCATACCAAATACACGTTTACTGGCTTCACGTACCACAGCGAAAGCTTCCGGGATCAGACTTTCAACTGTTTCACCTTTTTCCAGACGGGCGCGGAATTCCGCAGTTTTCGCTTTCAGCTCGTCATCGGAGAGTTTTTCCATCTCCGGTTCCATCGCATTGATGACATTGACTGCTTTACGCATACGACGCAACGTACGATCGTTACGGCTACCGAATACTTTTGTTAATAATTTGATAAGCATAATAAAATCTCAAACGCCCCGCTCAGCGGAGTCAATACAAGGAATTAATGGTTTTATATTTTTAGCTAAGGCGTTGAGGGCCGGCGCGGATACCCTGCGCCTGGCTAATCCAGACGGATGTGCTAAATGCAGCCAGAGGAGAGAAATGGGCATAGTCCACGCGGTGCACAATGGTGGCAGGTGTACCTTCTTGCGTCAGCATCGCACTGAGCGTATTCAGCAGAGCAAGGTGCTGAGCCTGCAGCGGGGACGACTCTTCTGCAACAGGCAAGACTTGCGGTGCCATGGCAAAAGAGAGATGACGAATAACGGTACGAATTGCGTGCTGATGCCAGTAATCAACGGAATAATTAGGCCGACGAGTGTTAGCCTCAAGCAAAGCAAGCTGGCTAAAGTTAACCTTCGCAGAAGGTTCATGATTACTGGAGGTGGCTTTCGCAGGTGCGTTAGGCTCGGCAGCATTGCTGAGCGCAGGCAACCCTAAACTCGCCGCGACCATCCCTAACAAGAGATGCGGCCAGAAGTAGCGTCTACCTAACTGTCGCCAGCGCGTCAGTATTCCACTCACGTCATTGCCATCCTGATCATATGCACACTTTTTACAAACAAATCTTATCATTAAAGCCCGTATTCCACAGCAGTAATGACGAGTACTCAGGGGTAAAAGTGATTAATAAAGCAGCGTTCGCACAACACTGTTTTGCTGCAATAGATAAAATACAAAAAAAAACGACTGGCTTACCTGGCCGGAGAGAGTGCCAGGTTAACCAGTCGAATTTTATACGACAAAAACTTGTCGTTATGCCAGTACAGTCGAAGGCGCTTTAAACGCCAGCGGCAGTTCTGCGTCGTCCTGGAAGGTCACATATTCCCAAGCTTCCTGTTTTGCCAGGACTGCCTGCAACAATTTGTTATTCAGTGCATGACCGGATTTATAAGCGGTAAATGCACCAATAATGTTGTGACCGCACATGAACAAATCACCGATCGCGTCGAGCATTTTGTGACGTACAAACTCGTCTTCAAAACGCAGACCGTCTTCGTTCAGCACGCGATAATCGTCAACAACGATGGCACAATCGAAGCTGCCGCCCAGGCACAAGCCTCGAGACTGCAGATATTCGATATCACGCATGAAACCGAAGGTACGCGCCCGGCTAATCTGGCGCATAAATGCATCAGCAGAGAAGTTCATCGCGTAGCGCTGAGTGCTGGAATCGATCGCCGGGTGGTTAAAGTCGATGGTGAAATCCAACGTAAAACCATTGTACGGTCTGAATTCAGCCCACTTGTCGCCATCTTCAACACGAACAGTCTCTTTGATACGTACAAATTTTTTCGCGCTGTTCAGTTCCTCAATGCCTGCATCAAGCAGCAGGTAGACAAACGGGGCAGCACTGCCGTCCATGATCGGGATTTCCGGAGCATCAACCTCAATAACGATGTTATCGATGCCTAAACCCGCCAGAGCAGCGTTAAGGTGCTCTACGGTCGAAATCCGTACATCATGCTCGTTGACCAGACACGTGCAGAGCATGGTATCACGCACAGATTTGGCATCGGCCGGGAAATCTACCGGTGGATTCAAGTCGGTGCGACGATAGATGACCCCGGTGTTGGCCGGCGCAGGGCGTAACGTCAGGGTGACTTTCTTGCCGGTATGTAAACCGACACCCGTCGCCTGAACGATACGTTTAAGTGTCCTTTGTTTGATCATCGTATTATCTCGCCAAATTACCTATCCAACCGAAGTGTACTATACATTCGGCGGGCCAGTTTAGCACAAAGAGCCTCGAAACCCAAATTCCAGCTAATTCTTAATCAGCTTGCTTACGCAGGAATGCTGGGATATCCAGATAATCCGGCTCTTTTGCGCTTTGTGGCGTATTGTCATTTACCACTTTCGCTACCGGTTTCTGCTCTTGTGTTAACGGCGCCATACCGTGCTGCTGATAGCGATCCATTACCGGCTGCTGTACCTGTTTATTGGTCACCAGAGTAATTTCTGGACGCTTGTCCATACCGATACCCGTTGCAACTACGGTTACGCGCAGTTCATCGTTCATATCCGGGTCAAGAGAAGTACCGATAACCACGGTGGCGTTATCCGACGCAAATGCACGGATGGTATTACCCACAGTTTCGAACTCATCCAGACGCAGGTCGAAGCCCGCTGTAATGTTAACCAGTACACCGCGTGCACCAGACAGGTCGATATCTTCCAACAGCGGAGAAGAAATAGCCATTTCAGCCGCTTCTTCCGCACGGTCTTCACCGCTCGCCACGCCAGACCCCATCATTGCGTAGCCCATTTCAGACATTACGGTGCGTACGTCTGCAAAGTCCACGTTCATCAGGCCCGGACGAGTAATCAGTTCAGCGATACCCTGAACAGCGCCTTTGAGTACATCGTTCGCTGCGCCAAACGCATCCAGCAGGGAGATACCACGGCCCAGAACTTTCAGTAGTTTGTCGTTCGGGATGGTGATCAGCGAGTCCACATGCTTGGACAGCTCAGTGATCCCCTGCTCCGCAAATGCCATACGCTTCTTGCCTTCGAAGTTGAACGGCTTAGTGACGACAGCAACGGTCAGGATTCCTAAATCTTTTGCAACTTCAGCCACTACGGGTGCAGCACCAGTCCCCGTACCACCACCCATACCGGCGGCGATAAAGACCATGTCTGCCCCTTCAAGTGCTGCTCGCAATGCTTCGCGATCTTCGTCAGCTGCATTGCGACCGACTTCCGGGTTTGCCCCCGCACCCAGACCTTTGGTAATACCACTACCGATCTGAATAGTCTGGCCAACCGCTGTTTTACGCAACGCCTGAGCGTCGGTATTCACCGCGAAGAATTCAACACCCTCAATGCGCTCGCGCACCATGTGTTCAACGGCATTGCCACCGCCGCCACCGACGCCGATGACCTTAATCACCGCGTCGTTGGTAAGTTCCATAGGTTCAAACATAGTTTCTCTCCGTTTTGTGCCTGTCGCCTGAGGCCGTAATAATTGCCGACCTCTTAAAAAATTAAAACTCTTTGCGCAACCAGCTATTCAGTCGTTTGATCCACGACCCAACTGATGCTGTAACCCGTTTTTCCACTTCAGCCTCACCACTAAGATGAGTCTCTTTTCCGTAGTGAAGCAACCCAACCGCCGTCGAGTAATACGGCTCCTGAGCATAATCTGTTAACCCGGTGATATTCAGCGGTGCGCCAATACGCACCTGAGTATGAAACACACGCTGGGCACAGGCCGCCAGGCCTTCAATTTGCGCAGCGCCACCGGTTAATACAATCCCCGCCGCGAGGTGATGTTTCACGCCTTGCTGACGAAGTTGTTCCTGTAACTGCAATATCTCTTCGTTGACCAGATTTAGCAACTCGGTATAACGCGGCTCAATCACTTCTGCCAGAGTCTGCCGTTGCAGGCTGCGTGGTGGACGCCCCCCCACACTTGGCACTTCAACGCTCTCATCTTTGCCTACCAGCGACCCCAACGCACAACCATGCCGTACCTTAATCGCTTCGGCATCACTTGGTGGTGTACCGAAGGCATAAGCGATGTCGCTGGTCACCACATTCCCGGCGTAAGGAATAACTTTGGTATGGCGCAAGGCACCGCCAGTATAAACGGCAATATCCATTGTACCACCACCGATATCCACTACGCAGACCCCCAGTTCACGTTCATCTTCCGTCAATACGGAATAACTGGCTGCGAGTCCGGCAAATATCAGTTGGTCAACTTTCAGGCCACAACGTTCAACAGCTTTAACAATGTTTTTTGCCATATCGTTGTGACAGGTGATCAAATGCACTTTAGCCTGCATCCGTACACCGGAAAGCCCCACAGGATTCTTGATGCCCTCCTGGTAGTCAATGGCGTATTCCTGCGGGATAACATGCAGAACACGATGTTCGTCGCGGACACGTACCGACTTCGCGGTATGTACAACGTTCTCAACGTCTTCCTGCGTCACTTCTTCTTCGGAAATCGGTACCATACCGATTTCATTCTGGCAGCTGATATGCTTACCAGAAAGCGCCAGATACACCGAGGAGATCTGGCAATCTGCCATTAATTCTGCCTGGTCAATAGCGCGTTGTACGCACTTAACCACGGATTCGAGGTCGTTCACCCCGCCTTTATCCATACCACGTGACGGGCAGCTGCCCACGCCAATGATATTGACCATACCGTCGGGCAGAACTTCCCCTACTAAAGCGGCAACCTTCGCGGTACCAATCTCCAGTCCTACTACCAGTTTTCTGTCCGTCGCCTTGATCATTGTTGTTCTGCCTGTGCCTGATTTTGTTGCTGATTAGATTCCTCTGGCGGTAAAGGCGCCCAGCCTACTGCCGCACCAGAGTCATAACGCAAATCAACGTAGCTAATCCGTTTGCCATCGGTTTGCGCCTGCTGCTGTAAAACTGGATAAAGTTCTACAAAGCGAGCCAAACGTTTCATCGTATCGCCCCTGCCAAGATTGAGCTTAATATCGTTATTCAGCGTCAACTGCCAGGAGCGGCGAGCGGTCATTGCCGCTTCCTTCAGAGTAAACCTGTTTTTTGCCAGCACCTGGCCCATCTCCCGGTAGCCCTGCAAGACTTCATTTGCGCTACCTTCCGGGCCGTATAACATGGGCAAAACCTGCTTGCTGGTGCGATCGGTTGGTACACTGAAGGTATTTCCTTCGGCATCTACCATATGCTGATCATTCCAACGCGCAATCGGCACATATTCAACCAGATGAATCTTCAATTCATCGGGCCACTGCTTTCTGACGCTCACCTGCTTAATCCATGGCAAACGTTGTTCAATCTGACTCTGGATAATGTTGACATCCTGAGTCATAAAGGTGCCCGGCTCACCCAGCGCCAGAATCGACTGTCGGATATCATCGTTACGCGTGTAATGACGCTCACCCGTTAACACCAGTTTGGACAATGGTAAACGCTGCGCATCTTCCATCCATCCCAGCACAACCCAGCCGCTGACTAACACGGTACATAGTACGGTCAGCAGGAAAAGTATCCCCGCCAGACGAGTGCCATTATTGCGGTGAGAAGAGATTTCTTCCTCACTGTTTCGTGTGTTCAGCGCAGCCTGCGACATATCAGTCCGCCAATTCCAGAATTCGTACTACCAACTGCGAAAAACTCATTCCTGCCTGACGCGCAGCCATTGGCACCAGACTATGGCTGGTCATCCCCGGCGAGGTATTCGCTTCCAGCAGATAAAACTGCCCATCATCATCCAACATGACGTCAATGCGTCCCCATCCTTTGCAGCCTAAAGTTGTCCATGCTTTTTGCACTAACGACTTTAAAATCGACTCTTGTTCTGCTTCCAGACCAGATGGACAGAAATATTGTGTCTCATCAGAGAGATATTTCGCCTCATAATCATAGAAGGTTCCAGCAGGTTGGATACGAATCGATGGTAAAATTTCTTCTCCGAGTATCGCAACCGTGAACTCCGGCCCACTTAGCCATTTTTCAACCAGAACTTCGTCATCATGCTGAAATGCCAATTTTAATGCATTTTCAACAGAATTTTCTGCTACTACTTTCGACATTCCAACGCTTGAGCCTTCGCGGCTTGGTTTCACTATTAATGGTAAACCTAACGCAGAAATTTGTTTAACCACTTCATCACTAAGCCCTTTTTCAAACTCAGTACGCGTGATTGCCACCCATGGAGCAACGGGCAGCCCTGCCCCTTGCCATAATAATTTGCTACGCAGCTTGTCCATTGAAATAGCTGAAGCCATCACACCACTACCGGTATAAGGTAAGCCCAGAAGCTCAAGCATACCTTGTAGGGTACCGTCCTCACCGCCACGGCCATGCAGGGCAATAAACACCTTTTGAAATCCCATGGATTTCAGCTGTGCCACATCGACGTCTTTCGGGTCGACAGGATATGCATCTACACCGCCTTCACGCAGACCCGCCAACACAGCCGCACCTGAATTCAGTGAAACTTCCCGCTCTGCGGAAGTGCCACCCAGCAGAACAGCAATTTTATCAGTCATGCTGTCCATCCTCAGAAGTTTGCGGCTTGAGTTTGATTTCTGCTAAATAACGCGCAATCTTGCCGATATTCCCGGCCCCTTGTACGAGGATGAGATCGTTACCGGTAAGGACCGGCGCCAGCATCTCTGCAACTTTAGCGGGATCAGACACCAGTATTGGATCGATTTTACCGCGACCGCGAATTGTGCGGCAAAGCGAACGGCTATCTGCGCCTGGAATCGGGGATTCGCCTGCCGGATAGACTTCCAGCATCAGCAGGGTATCAACCTGCGTCAGAACATTGGCGAAGTCATCATACAGATCGCGGGTACGGGTAAAACGATGCGGCTGGAACAACATCACCAGATTTTTCTCCGGCCAGCCTGCACGTGCTGCTTTAATCGTCGCGTCCACTTCGGTCGGGTGGTGACCGTAATCATCGACCAGCATTGCCGTACCGCTTTTACCATTCACTGGATTCAACGGGAACTCACCGAGGAAATCGAAGCGACGGCCGGTTCCCTGGAAGCTCTCCAGCGCACGCAGAATAACGTCATCTTCAATCCCCTCTTCCGTGGCAACTGCAACCGCAGCTGCGGCATTCAGCGCGTTATGACGGCCAGGCGCATTGAGTGTTACACGCAAAGGTTCTTTGTCCTGACGCAGTAACGTAAAGTGCCCCTGCGGACCAATCTGCTGGTAATCTTCCACACGCACGTCAGCATCTTCACTGAAACCGTAAGTGGTAATTTGACGGCCCACACGTGGTAACAATTCGCGGATCACCGGATCGTCAACACACATTACTGCACGACCGTAAAACGGTAAGTTGTGCAGAAAATTAATAAAGGTTTGTTTTAAATTCTCGAAGTCGCCCTGATAAGTATCCATATGGTCGGCTTCGATATTGGTGACAATCGCCACCATCGGTTGCAGATGGAGGAAAGACGCGTCACTCTCATCCGCTTCAGCAATCAGGTAACGGCCATGACCTAAACGTGCATGAACACCTGCTGCCTTCACCAGACCACCGTTAACAAATGTCGGATCAAGGCCCGCTTCTGCATAAATGCTGGACACCATTGCGGTGGTGGTGGTTTTACCATGTGTCCCGGCAATGGCGATACCGTGACGAAAACGCATTAATTCGGCCAGCATTTCAGCACGACGGATCACCGGAATACGCGCTTCATGGGCAGCAACAATTTCCGGGTTATCGGCAGAAATAGCACTGGAGACGACCACCACGCTGGCATCACGCACATTTTCCGGGCGATGGTTAAAGTAAATCGTCGCGCCCAGGTTTGTTAACTGCTGAGTGACCGGGTTTGGCGCTAAATCTGAACCACTGATCTGATAACCTTCATTGGCCAGAACTTCGGCAATACCGCCCATACCGGCACCACCGATGCCGACAAAGTGAATGTGCCGAACGCGACGCATTTCGGGCACGATGTAACGCAGTTTTGCCAATTGTTGTGTATTCATTCTTTACGCCATTAACTTCTGAAATCCATGCGATGCAAAAGGCATCACTACAATTAAGACCGGGCAGCCCGGCTCACTTCGTTTGCAACCCGCTCAGTGGCATCAGGTACTGATGCCGCACGGGCGCGTTCTGCCATAGTTAATAAAGTTTCACGTGACCAGCCAGCAAGCGTGCTGGCAACGGCATCCACGGTAAACTGTGGCTGCTCAAAAATTTTCGCTGCTCCCGCTTTCTCCAGCGGTAACGCATTCCAGTACTGTTGCCTGTCTTTATGCTGAAATGGCACAAAAATCGCGGGCAATCCGGCGGCAGCTATTTCACTGACTGTCAACGCGCCAGAGCGACACACAACCACATCTGCCCAGGCATAGGCAGCCGCCATATCATCAATAAACTCTGTCACTTTATGCTGCGGTTGCCCCGCATCCGCATAAGCCTGCTCAACGATTTGTTGCGCACCTTTACCGCTCTGATGCCAGATGGTTACTGTATCGCCAAGTTTTGCCGCGACCAGCGGCATTGTCTGGTTTAATATCCGCGCTCCCTGGGAACCACCTACCACCAGTACGCGAATCGGACCTTCACGTCCAGCCAAACGCTGCTGCGGCAACGGTAGTGCCAGCACATCGGTCCGTACCGGGTTACCAACAACTTCCGCATTGGGGAAAGCCCCCGGAAATGCCTGCATCACTTTAGTGGCAATCTTCGCCAGCCATTTATTGGTTAAGCCCGCGATACCGTTTTGTTCGTGAAGCACAACCGGGATGCCAAGCGACCACGCCGCCAGACCGCCAGGCCCGGAAACATATCCGCCCATACCTAATACAACATCAGGTTTGAACGCTTTCATAATCGCCCGCGCCTGACGCCAGGCGTTAAAAATACGCAGAGGCGCAGCTAACAGCGCTTTTATACCTTTGCCACGCAGACCAGAGATACGAATGAAATCAATTTCAATGCCATGTTTTGGCACTAAGTCCGCTTCCATACGATCGGCAGTACCCAACCAGCGAACTTCCCACCCCTGGGCTATTAAATGGTGCGCAACCGCCAGTCCTGGGAACACATGACCACCAGTACCACCAGCCATCACCATTAACCGCTTCCCTTGACCGCTCATCGTGAACCTCGTGCAAACGCCTGGGCTTTTTCCAGACGTGTTTCATAATCAATGCGCAACAACAGCATGATCGCTGTCGACATAATCAATAAACTCGAACCGCCGTAACTGATGAGAGGCAATGTCAGGCCTTTGGTCGGTAACATCCCCGCGGCTGCGCCAACGTTCACCAGTGCCTGGAAGCTGAACCAGATACCGATAGAACAGGCCAAAAAGCCTGAAAAACGGTGATCAATTTCCAGCGCTTTACGACCGATAGACATCGCGCGAAAAGCGACGAAGAATACCATTAAAAGTGCCAGTACCACACCGACATACCCCAGTTCTTCACCGATAATGGCGAAAATAAAGTCAGTATGCGCCTCCGGCAGATACTCCAGTTTCTGCACCGAATTACCCAGCCCTTGTCCCCATAATTCGCCACGACCAAACGCCATCAGCGATTGTGTCAGTTGGTAACCGCTGCCAAACGGATCATCCCAGGGATTCCAGAATGAAGTTACACGGCGAATACGGTACGGTTCAGCGAGGATCAGCAGAATAACAGCCGAGATTCCCATGCCGATAATGGCGATAAACTGCCACAGCTTCGCCCCCGCCAAAAACAGCATCGCCAGCGTCGTCACAAACAGCACCACCACCGTACCGAGGTCAGGTTGTGCCAGCAGCAAGATCGCCAACACCAGAATCACGCCCATCGGTTTCAGGAAGCCACGCAGGTTATTACGTACTTCGTCGCCTTTACGCACCAGATAGTTGGCGATGTAGCAAAACAGCGATAACTTAGTCAGCTCCGCTGGCTGAATACGCAGCAAACCAAGATCGATCCAACGCGATGCCCCTTTTACCGAGCTACCTACCACCAGTACGATCATCAGCAAAATGATCGAACCTAACAGCATCGTAGTGCTATAGCGCTGCCAGAACTCCATCGGCAGGCGCAGTGTAATAATCGCCAGAATGAACGCCAGGATCAGGTAGACGCCATCACGCTTAGCGAAGAAAAAGGGATCGTTAGTCAAGCGTTGCCCGATCGGCATTGATGCCGACGTCACCATGATAAAACCGATCGCCGCAAGGCCGAAGGTCAGCCACAGCAGAGTACGATCGTACATGATCAGGCTGTCGGTATCTTTTTCCCGCGAGCCCATCACCCAGCCTTTTACTGCCGTAAAGAGCCATGCAAGGATACTGAATCCCGGCAGACGTGGCATTTTCAGGCGAGGGAGAGATAAACGCATCAACCTAACTCCTTCGCCAGACGGGCAAATTCATTGCCTCGTTGTTCAAAGTTCTTGAACTGATCAAGGCTGGCACAGGCCGGGGAGAGCAGAACCATATCTCCTGGTTGAACACGCGGAGCCAGCAAGCGCATCGCCTGTTCCATGGTTTCAGTTTGTTCTGCCACTTCCGGGCGTAGCGCCGCCAGCTGCGCACCGTCACGACCAAAACAATACAGACGCACGTTATCACCATTCAGGTAATGCGCCAGTGGGCTGAAGTCCGCCGATTTACCATCGCCGCCCAGCAACAAATGCAGCGTGCCGTCTACGTGCAAGCCATTCAACGCTGCTTCCGTACTGCCGACGTTAGTGGCTTTCGAATCGTTAATCCAGCGCACACCGTTATGTTCCAGCACCACTTCAAAGCGATGCGGTAGACCAGTGAACGTAGTTAACGCTTTCAGGCTACTGGCACGTGGTAATCCAGCTGCGTCTGCCAGCGCCAGTGCCGCCAGCGCATTGGTGTAGTTATGCTGACCGGAAAGTTTCATCTCTTTCACGTTCAACACTTTCTCGCCTTTCACCCGCAGCCAGGTTTCACCCTGCTGATGATTCAGGTGATAGTCGCCCATATTGATACCAAAGCTAACGCAACGTTCATCCGCACCACGAATCGGCATTGTTAAGGCATCGTCAGCATTAACCACGCAAACTTTCGCATTTTCATAAATGCGCAATTTTGCCGCACGATACTGCTGTAAACCAAATGGATAGCGATCCATATGATCTTCTGTCACGTTCAGAATGGTCGCTGCCACCGCCTGTAAACTGGAGGTGGTTTCCAGCTGGAAGCTCGACAGCTCGAGCACGTACAGTTCGCACTCAGCATCCAACAGCATCAACGCGGGCAGGCCAATGTTGCCACCCACGCCAACGTTAACGCCCGCCGCTTTCGCCATTTCACCCACTAGTGTGGTGACAGTGCTTTTGCCATTAGAACCGGTGATCGCCACAATCGGTGCTTGTGCTTCGCGGCAGAATAGCTCGATATCGCCAACGATTTCGATTCCGGCATCGGCGGCAGCGCTTAAGGAAGGATGCGCCAATGCAATGCCGGGACTGGCGACGATCAGATCAGCCGCCATCAGCCATTCGTCATTAAGACCGCCCGTGTGGCGTTCTACGGCTTCGGGTAATTTATCCAGGCCAGGCGGTGTCATCCGCGTATCCATGACGCGCGGCGTCACACCGCGAGCGAGGAAAAAGTCCACGCAAGAAAGCCCGGTAAGGCCCAGGCCGATAATGACGACATTTTTACCCTGGTAATCAGCCATGATTAACGTACCTTCAGCGTTGCCAGACCAATCAGGACCAGCATCAGCGAAATAATCCAGAAACGCACAATGACGCGCGGTTCCGGCCAACCTTTCAGTTCATAGTGGTGGTGAATCGGCGCCATGCGGAAAATACGTTGTCCGCGCAGTTTAAAGGAGCCGACCTGCAGGATGACGGAAAGCGTTTCTACCACGAACACGCCCCCCATAATCACCAGCAGGAATTCCTGACGCAGCAGTACGGCGATAATGCCCAGCGCGCCACCTAACGCCAGCGAACCGACATCGCCCATAAAGACCTGCGCCGGATAGGTGTTAAACCACAGGAAGCCCAGCCCTGCCCCGACTATCGCGGTACAGACAATGACCAGTTCCCCGGCGTGTCGCAGATACGGTATGTGTAAATAGCTGGCAAAGTTCATATTGCCGGTCGCCCACGCCACCAGCGCAAAACCACCGGCGACAAATACGGTCGGCATAATTGCCAGACCGTCGAGACCATCGGTCAGGTTTACCGCGTTGCCAGTACCCACAATGACGAAGTAAGCCAGCAGAATGTAGAACAGTCCCAGTTGCGGCATCACATCTTTAAAGAACGGGACCACCAGTTGCGTTGCGGGCGTATCTTTGCCGGCAAGGTACAAAGCGAAAGCAACACCCAGCGCAATGACCGACATCCAGAAATACTTCCAGCGAGCAATCAACCCTTTGGTGTCTTTACGCACTACTTTGCGATAGTCATCAACGAAGCCAATAACACCGTAACCGACCAGCACGACCAACACGCACCAGACATACGGGTTGGACGGGTATGCCCACAGCAGCACGGAGATCACAATCGCTGTCAGGATCATAATCCCGCCCATAGTCGGCGTACCGCGCTTGCTGAAGTGTGATTCAGGACCGTCGTTACGCACCACCTGACCAAAGGAGAGTTTTTGTAAATGAGCAATCATGCGCGGGCCCATCCACAATGAGATGAACAGCGCAGTCAGCAGGCTGACGATGGCGCGAAACGTCAGATAGGAAAAGACGTTAAAGCCGGAATAATATTTGACCAAATGTTCGGCCAGCCAAACTAACATGTCCCATTCTCCTGTAAAGCGCGTACTACCTCTTCCATGGCAGCACTACGTGAACCCTTAACTAAAATCGTAATTACCTGTTGCTCAGCAATCAGTGATTTAAGATGCGTAATTAACGCAGTTTTATCAGCAAAATGTTCGCCAACGCCGCTGGTGGTGCTGATAACATGGCTTTGTTTACCCACGCTTAACACGCGGTCAATACCAGCCGCCTTCGCCGCTTCGCCCACCTGTACATGGCAGGCTTCGCTTTCAGCGCCCAGTTCTGCCATATCGCCCACCACCAGCACACGGTAGCCCGGCATTTCAGCCAGTACCTGAACAGCGGCGGTCATGGAGCCGACGTTAGCGTTGTAGGAGTCGTCGAGCAGCAACTGATTTTCCGCCAGTTGAATGGGGAACAGACGGCCAGGGACAGCTTTCAGATTTGCCAGCCCCGCTTTAATAGCATCAAGCGTTGCGCCCACGGACATGGAGAGCGCAGCGGCTGCCAGCGCATTCGCAATATTGTGACGCCCCGGCAACGGCAGCAGAACATCGACGCTACCCGTTGGGGTTTGCAGCGTAAATTCCGTACCGTGCGAGGTCACGTGGATATTGGTGGCGGTGAAATCGCTGTTGTTAGCATTCGGTGAGAAGCGCCACACTTTGCGTGAGCCAATCACACTCTGCCAGTTCAGCCAGTCGTTGTTGTCGGCATTCATAATGGCGATACCGTTTTCCGGCAGGCCGCTAAAGATTTCACCTTTCGCTTTCGCGACACCCGCAAGCGAGCCAAAACCTTCCAGATGCGCCGCTGCCAGGTTGTTGACCAGCGCCGCTTCCGGGCGAGTAAGGCTAACAGTCCAGGCAATTTCACCCTGATGGTTTGCACCAAGCTCAATAACTGCGTAATCGTACTCTGGCGTTAAGCGCAACAGCGTCATCGGTACACCGATGTCGTTGTTGAGATTGCCTGCCGTATAAAGCGTGTTGCCACACTGGCTTAAAATCGCCGCCGTCATCTCTTTAACGGAGGTTTTGCCGGAGGAACCGGTCAGAGCAACCACGCGCGCCGGAACTTGCTGGCGAACCCATGCAGCCAGTTCACCAAACGCCAGACGAGTATCCTTGACGATTAACTGCGGCAGATCGATATCCAGCGGACGGCTAACCAGTAGTGCACCCGCACCGCCAGCTTTCGCCTGGTCAGCAAAATCATGGGCATCGAAACGTTCGCCTTTCAGGGCAACAAACAGGCAACCCGGCGTCAGTTTTCGTGTGTCAGTGGTTACAGCATCAAGGGTGATATCTGCCCCTTTTAGTTCACCGTTGAGAATATCGGTAAGTTGGCTAAGGGTTACGCTAATCATGCAATTACCCCCAGCAGACGCGCTACCGTGACGCGATCGGAATAGTCGAGACGCTGATTGCCAACAATCTGGTAATCTTCATGGCCTTTGCCCGCGACCAGTACCACATCGTTCTCTTTAGCCTGCATAACGGCGCAAGTCACCGCTTCAGCGCGGCCTTCCATCACTTTGGCATGTCCGGCATCTAACATTCCCGCCAGAATATCGTTGATGATGGCACGCGGCTCTTCGGTACGCGGGTTATCGTCCGTCACCACCGCCACGTCAGCAAACTCTTCAGCAATTGCGCCCATCAGTGGACGCTTACCTTTATCGCGATCGCCACCACAGCCAAAGACGCACCACAGCTTGCCTGCACAGTGAAGACGTGCAGCCTGCAAGGCTTTTTCCAATGCATCCGGCGTATGCGCGTAATCCACCACCACCGTCGGTTTGCCCGGTGCAGTGAACACTTCCATACGTCCGCAAACCGGTTGCAGACGCGCGGCGGTTTTTAACAGATCAGCCAGCGGGTAGCCAAGTGCCAGCAGCGTCGCCAGCGCGAGCAGCAGGTTGCTGACATTAAAAGCGCCCATCAGATGGCTTTCAATTTCGCCATCACCCCAGCTTGAGCTAAAGCGAATAGTCGCACCGCTGTCGTGATAGTTCACGTCGGTCGCTTTCAACCAGCGTCCGTGACAGTTCGGATTGATATGATCTTCCATTGATACCGCAACCGCGTCCGGCAGTTTTGCCAGCCAGCGGCGGCCCACTTCATCGTCGGCGTTAATAATCGCCTGACCGCAATGATGTTCAGAATAAAGCAGCCATTTCGCCGCTTCGTAGTGTTCCATATCACCATGGTAATCAAGGTGATCGCGACTCAAGTTGGTAAAGACTGACGCCGCAAATTTCAATGCCGCCACACGGTGCTGTACCAGCCCGTGGGAGGAAACTTCCATTGCGCAAAAAGTCGCGCCCTGATCCACCAGCCCCGCCAGCTCATGCTGAACGTCGACTGCCGAACCGGTGGTATTTTCTGTTGGGATCACTTTTCCCAGCAGGCCATTACCAACAGTACCCATTACCGCGCTTGTTTCGCCAAGCAGTTGGCTCCACTGCGCCAGAAGCTGAGTAGTCGTAGTTTTGCCGTTGGTGCCCGTTACGCCCACGAGACGTAAATTGTCAGAGGGTTCATGGTAAAAGCGGCCCGCCAGTGCAGATAAACGCTCATTGAGCTGGCTGAGATAGATGACCGGTACGCCGTGCATTTCACGGATTTCACCGTCGGTCGCCTCATCTTTCGCCTCTGCAATAATGGCAGCCACACCTTGCGCTATCGCCTGCGGGATATATCGACGCCCGTCCGCCTGATGACCTACTACAGCTACAAAGAGATCGCCCGCCGCAGCCACACGGCTGTCGAGTGTCATCTCTCGTAGTGCTCGCGAAGGTGCGTCTGGCACCCACGGAGCAAGAAGGTCGCGCAAATTACGATCTGCCACCTGTCCCCTCGCCTTGATTAATCACAAATTCATTTTTATCGCCCGTTGTCAGCGCATCCGGCTCGATGTTCATGGTACGCAATACGCCGCCCATGATGGCACCAAAGACCGGCGCGGAAACGGCGCCGCCGTAGTATTTACCCGCCTGCGGATCGTTGATAACAACAACCAGCGCGAAGCGCGGCTGACTCGCAGGCGCAACGCCTGCGGTATAAGCAATATATTTATTGATGTAGCGACCGTCCGGCCCGACCTTTTTCGCAGTACCGGTTTTAATGGCGATACGATAGCCTTTAATCGCCGCCTTCACGCCGCCGCCACCCGGTAGCGCCACGCTTTCCATCATATGCACCACGGTGCGAACAATGGACTCCGGGAAGACACGTTCACCGGGAACCGGGGGATCAACTTTGGTAATCGATAGCGGGCGATAAATGCCATAGCTGCCGATAGTTGCGTAGACTCGCGCTAACTGTAACGGTGTTACCATTAGCCCATAGCCGAAAGAGAAGGTGGCCCTCTCTATGTCAGACCACCGTTGTTTTTGAGGATATAAGCCACTGCGTTCTCCGACCAACCCCAAATTGGTCGCTTTTCCCAGTCCAAAACGTGAGTAAGTATCTACTAACGCTGAGGACGGCATCGCTAACGCCAGTTTGGAAACACCGACGTTACTCGACTTCTGTAATACCCCGGTCAGGGTTAATTCGCTGTAGCGTGCCACGTCTTTGATTTCGTGGCCGTTAATTCGATAAGGAACGGTATTCAGTACCGAGTTTTCTCGCACCACGCCACGTTGCAACGCGGTCATCACCACCATCGGTTTGACCGTTGAGCCAGGTTCAAACACGTCGGTGATGGTACGGTTACGCATCGCCTCTTTCGGCGTGCCACTCAGATTGTTTGGGTTGTATGACGGGCTGTTAGCCATCGCCAGCACTTCACCGGTGTTGACATCCACCAGCACGGCACTACCGGATTCAGCCTTGTTAAAGGCCACCGCGTTATTCAGTTCGCGATAAACCAGCGCCTGCAGGCGTTCATCAATACTCAGCGCCAGATTGTGTGCCGCCTGGCTGTCGGTGGAAGAGATATCTTCAATTACGCGACCATAGCGGTCTTTACGCACAATGCGCTCGCCAGGCTGCCCGGTAAGCCATTTATCGAAACTCTTCTCGACGCCCTCAATCCCCTGACTATCGACGTTAGTAAAGCCGATGAGGTGAGCGGTCACTTCGCCAGACGGATAGTAACGGCGAGATTCTTCACGTAGATGAATCCCCGGCAGCTTCAGTTTTTTGATGTACTCAGCCATGTCAGGGTTAACCTGACGCGCCAGATAGATAAAGCGCCCTTTCGGGTTGGCATTAATGCGGGCGGAAAGTTGATCCAGCGGAATATTAAGCGCATTAGCCAACGCCTTCCAGCGGTCACCGACGCTGATGCCGCCAGCTTCATGCACTTCTTTCGGGTCGGCCCAGATCGCTTTTACTGGCACACTCACTGCTAACGGGCGACCAGAACGATCGGTAATCATGCCGCGGGAGGTGGATACTTGCTGAACGCGAAGAGAGCGCATGTCGCCCTCTTTCACCAGCATATCCGGGGAGATTACCTGCAACCAGGCAACGCGTCCGAGCAGAAAAGCCAGCGCCAGGAGAATACAGCCGCATAACAACGCAAAACGCCAACTGATAAAGTTGGCATGTTCTTCCTGACGTTTTGGTTTCTGCGTTTTCGCCGCTGCTTTCATGCGTCGCGTTTATCCTTATTTTTGCACTACGATATTTTCTTGTGACGGATCAACATGCTGCATTTGCAGCTTTTCCGTGGCGATCCTTTCCACCCGGCTATGGTCGCCGAGCGCATTCTCTTCAAGGATCAGGTTGCGCCATTCAATGTCTAAAGCATCTCGCTCCAGCACCAGTTGTTCGCGCTGAGCGGTCAGTAAACGGGTATGGTGCGCCGTGGTTACCACGGTCACCGCCGTCAAAATAATGCAAATGAACAGGCAGAGTGGCAGCTTCCCAAATCGCAAAAGATCGTCACCGATAACACCAGGCAATGCATGGCGCTCGTGGCTTCCCATCGATCCTTTAACTTTGCTTAGAGCTTCTGTCACTCTGCTGATCATGCGTTCGTCCTCTCTGCAATACGCAGAACTGAACTACGGGCACGAGGGTTCTCAGCCACCTCTTCTTCGCCCGGCATTAACTTGCCTAGTGCTCGCAGCTGACGGCCACCCAGTTTTTTGAGCTGCTCTTCAGTCATCGGTAACCCTGCCGGAACTTGCGGACCACGGCTGTTTTCACGCATAAAGCGTTTCACAATGCGGTCTTCCAGCGAGTGGAAGCTGATGATCGAGAGCCGCCCCCCCGGGGCCAGCACGTTGAGCGAGCTTTTTAGCGCCTGCTCTATCTCCTCCAGTTCACTGTTTACCCAAATGCGCACCGCCTGGAAGGTACGGGTCGCGGGATGTTTAAACTTATCTTTCACCGGCGTTGCGGCAGCCACGACTTCCGCCAGTTCTTTGGTGCGGGTCATCGGCTGTTCGCGGTTTCGCTCGACAATGGCGCGGGCAATGCGTTTGGCAAAACGCTCTTCACCATAGGTTTTCAATACCCAGGCGATATCGGCTTCTTCTGCGGTTTGTAGCCATTCAGCGGCTGACTGCCCACGGGTTGGGTCCATACGCATGTCCAGCGGACCATCGCGCATAAAGGAAAAGCCGCGTTCAGCATCATCAAGTTGCGGTGAAGAGACGCCAAGATCGAGGAGAATGCCGTCGATCTTGCCGATAAGATCGCGCTCGGCAACATATTCGCCCAGCGCGGAGAAAGGTCCGTGGATGATGGAGAAGCGCGGATCATCAATAGTCTTCGCAACGGCGATAGCCTGCGGGTCGCGATCGATCGCCAGCAAACGCCCCTCTTCGCCAAGCTGCGAGAGGATCAGACGTGAGTGACCACCGCGACCAAAAGTTCCATCAATGTAGATACCGTCAGGACGGATATTGAGGCCATTTACGGCTTCGTCCAGCAGTACCGTGGTATGTTTATAGTTTTCCATCATTTTATAGAGACAAGTCCTGCAGTCGTTCCGATAAGTTTTCGGTAATAGACTGTTCAGCGTCGATATCTTCCCTGACCTGTTGATGCCAGGTCGTTTCATCCCACAGCTCGAACTTATTGAACTGCCCGACCAGCATCACTTCTTTTGTCAGCCCGGCATGTTGCCGCAACACAGGAGCGATCAATAGTCGACCTGCGTTATCCAACTGGCACTCACTGGCATGCCCCAACAGAAGGCGCTGAACACGGCGCTCAACGGGGTTCATGCTCGAAAGACGCGATAATTTGTGCTCGATAATTTCCCATTCAGGAAGGGGGTAAAGCAGCAGGCACGGGTGATGAATGTCAATGGTACATACCATTTGACCGGCAGCGTTCCCGAGCAGTTCTTCCCGATAACGGGTAGGCACCGATAAGCGCCCTTTACTGTCGAGATTGACTAACGTTGCTCCCCGGAACATGCCAGTCTCCCCCCGATTACCACTTTATCCCACAAATTCCCACTAAAAGGAGTTTACGGAGCGGAGGAAAAGCTTGTCAAGCCAGGAACATTCCTTACCGAAGCAAAAAACCCAATGTTTACGACTAATATCTGCATTGTTTAAAAATCGCCCAACGAACGAAGCAAATTAACGTCATGAATAGTTGCAAGAAAAAATCCCACTCATCATTACCGTTTTAAAAACGACTCCAATTTCTTTAATGAAAATATAAAGTGTCAGTTTGCGACGCGGGCGGCATTTTAAGACAATATGCATAAGGATAACAGTCCTTGTTTACCGCCAGGCACGGGGCACGGCAAGGGGTTGGATAAGGGGAGACAGAAAAGTGTTTGTTAATTCGGCAATTGCTCTCTCGCCTGTAACAAAGCAATACAATGGTAACTATTCGTTACGTGTCAATTACCAAAACCAGGGCAATTAATAAGAAAGAGAGATTAATTACGAAGAGTTAATGCCAAAGCTCAGGAATAATCTTAATTATGGTAAGGAAATAAGATTTTATCCCGAAAAGCGCCAGAGTTTTTTCTCCGGCGCCAATTTTCATAAAACGCTTAGCTGCGGCTCAATACTCCACGGCGATAGAGATTACGCTTAATGCGCGTTAAACCAGGTTTAGGTTTACGTGGTTCATCAAGGCTCGCCAGCACGATTTCAAGGACACGTTCGGCAACATCACGATGACGCTGCGCCACCGCCAGTACCGGGCATTGCAGGAAATCCAGCAGTTCGTTATCACCAAAAGTAGCAATAGCCAGATCGGAAGGTAACTTACCGTCACGACGCAGTGTGACATCCATTACCCCTTGCAACAAAGCAAACGAGGTGGTGAATAATGCTTGTGGCATTGGGTGCGTTTCCAGCCATTTCTCAAACAGCTGTCCGGCAGCTTCACGCTCATAACTGTTGGCGTAGAGGAAATGGACTTCACGCGGATCATCTTTCCACGCAGTACGAAACCCTTGCTCACGCAGGAAGCTGACAGAAAGCTCCGGCAGCGCACCAAGATAAAGCACGGTTTCTGCGGGGAATTTACGTAGCTCCTCCGCCAGCATTTCGGCATCGTCCTGATCCGCACCAACCACACTGGTAAAATGCTCACGATCAAGAGCGCGGTCCAGCGCAACAATCGGGAAGGTGTCGTTAGCCCAACGTTGATAGAACGGATGCTCCGGTGGCAACGAAGTGGAAACAATAATGGCATCTACCTGACGCTGTAAAAGATGCTCGATACAGCGCATTTCGTTGTCTGGTTGATCTTCTGAGCAGGCAATCAGCAGTTGATAACCCCGTTGGCGAGCCTGGCGCTCCAGGTAATTTGCTATACGGGTATAGCTCGTGTTTTCCAGATCAGGGATTACCAGCCCGATCGATCGTGTGCGTCCAGCACGAAGCCCAGCTGCCACGGCGTTCGGGTGGTAATTGTGCTCACGCACCACAGCCATGACTTTTTCAACGGTTTTGTCGCTCACACGGTATTGCTTCGCTTTGCCGTTAATAACATAGCTTGCAGTGGTCCGCGACACTCCCGCCAGCCGAGCGATTTCATCCAGTTTCACAATTGCCCCTTGCGTAAAATGTAAAAACCATATCCATTGTACTGGTATGGGTTAAATTCATTAACATCTAAGCGCAGAAAATTAACTGCGGCAACCGCTTTTATTCTGTGTTTCCACTGATTTCGCAAAAAAAAGCCCAACACGAGATATTGGGCCTCAATTTATGGTTTCAGATCATTCTCAACGCATTATTTTTTCACCGCGCGAAAGTCCGACCACGCCAGAGCGAGCAACTTCCACAATTTTCGCCACATCGCGAATCGATGCTAAAAATGCATCAAGCTTATCGCTGGTGCCTGCCAGTTGGACGGTGTAAAGCGATGGCGTGACATCGATGATTTGCCCACGAAATATTTCCGTATTGCGCTTCACTTCGTCACGTCCGTAGCCGCTGGCCTGAATTTTCACCAGCATGATTTCCCGCTCGACGTGCGCCCCCTGCCCCAGCTCGCTCACGCGCAAGACATCGACCAGTTTGTGTAATTGCTTTTCGATCTGCTCAAGCACTTTTTCATCGCCCACGGTCTGGATGGTCATACGCGATAATGTCGGATCGTCGGTGGGCGCAACGGTCAGGCTTTCAATGTTGTACCCACGTTGGGAAAAAAGGCCAATCACGCGGGATAACGCGCCTGATTCATTTTCGAGTAAGACTGATAATATCCGGCGCATAATCAGGTTCTCTCCGTTTTGCTTAACCACATTTCATCCATTCCGCCCCCGCGAATCTGCATCGGGTAGACGTGCTCACTGCCATCGACGGTAACATCAACAAAGACCAGACGATTATTGCGCACCTGTTCCAGCGCCTCGCTAAGTTTGCTTTCCAGCTCTTGCGGATGAGAAATCTGAATCCCGACATGCCCATAGGCTTCCGCCAGACGGACGAAATCGGGTAGCGATTGCATATAAGATTGTGAATGACGGCCGGAATAGATCATGTCCTGCCACTGCTTCACCATCCCCAGATAGCGATTATTGAGATTCACCACCAGTACGGGCAGCTCGTATTGCAAGGCGGTAGACAGTTCCTGAATGTTCATCTGAATACTGCCGTCGCCAGTGACGCAAACCACGGTTTCTTCTGGCAACGCCATTTTGACGCCCAGTGCCGCAGGTAAACCAAACCCCATCGTGCCGAGACCGCCAGAGTTGATCCAGCGACGCGGTTTGTCGAATGGATAATAAAGCGCAGCAAACATCTGGTGCTGCCCGACATCGGACGTCACGTAAGCGTCCCCCTTCGTCAACCGCCAAAGAGTCTCGATCACCGCCTGTGGTTTAATCTTTTCACTGTGAGTGTCATATTTCAGGCACTGACGAGCGCGCCACTGTTCAATCTGCTGCCACCAGTCGCGGATCTCATCCAGCGGTTGATGGGCGGATTCTTGCGACAGGAGTTCAAGCATTTGTTCAAGGACCTGGCGGGCATCTCCAACAATCGGGATATCAGCAGTCACGGTTTTAGAAATGGAGGTAGGATCAATATCGATATGCAAAACCGTGGCATTTGGGCAGTACTTTGCCAGATTGTTCGTCGTTCGGTCATCAAAACGTACCCCGACGGCGAAAATCACATCCGCGTTATGCATCGTCATATTGGCTTCGTAGGTGCCGTGCATTCCCAGCATGCCCAGAGCCTGACGATGCGTTGCCGGAAACGCCCCCAGCCCCATCAATGAGGAAACAACGGGCAGATTTAACGCCTCCACCGTTTCTTTCAGCTGCTGATGGCAGCCCGCCGTGATTGCCCCACCGCCTACGTAGACAACCGGTTTTTTTGCCGCAACCAGCGTTTGCAGAGCGCGCTTAATTTGCCCTTTATGCCCAGTGGTTGTGGGATTGTAAGAACGCATACTGACTGCTTCCGGCCAGGCATACGGTAATTTTTTTGCCGGATTCAGGATATCTTTTGGTAGATCGACCACCACAGGTCCTGGACGACCACTTGCCGCCAGCCAGAAGGCTTTTTTCAACACCTGCGGAATATCTTCTGTCTGTTTGACCAGAAAACTGTGCTTCACCACCGGGCGGGAAATCCCCACCATGTCACACTCCTGAAAGGCATCGTAACCAATCAATGACGTCGCCACTTGACCGGAAAGAACCACCAGTGGAATCGAATCCATATACGCTGTAGCGATCCCCGTGATGGCGTTAGTCGCCCCTGGGCCTGATGTCACCAGCACGACGCCCACTTCCCCCGTCGCACGTGCCTGGCCATCAGCCATATGCACCGCCGCCTGTTCATGGCGAACGAGAACATGCTCAATACCGCCTACGGTATGTAATGCATCATAAATATCGAGGACTGCGCCCCCGGGATAGCCGAATACTTGCTTTACGCCCTGATCGATAAGCGATCGGACGACCATCTCGGCTCCAGACAACATCTCCATGGCTTGCCTCACTGTTAAACGAACAATAAATTCCAAAATACATTAACTGCTCGTTTTGACTCAGGCAATTAGGGGAAAATCCCATATCGATGTAAAGAAAAGTATAATCAGAATGAAAGTCGGAAATAACTGGAGAATAACTCTGACTATAAGGCTGGGAATAATAAATAATCTCTTAAAAATCGATAGTTACAGCGATTACTCTATTTTTCACTTTCTGTTGAGAAAGCCCCATCAGTAATACAGCATAAAATTTCATATTTTTTAAAAAAAGCAGAATAAACCAGACCATTCGATCTGGTTTATTGCGATAAGATTAATGGCGGCAGACGGAGACCAATAACTCTTCCATCCATTGATGGCCTTTGTCACGTCCGGCAGCTTCATGCCACGAAAGATAACATGTTCTACTATTCAGTTTTAAAGGCAGTGGAAGCACTTGTAATTCCAGTGATTCAGCAAACTCCTCGGCTAACCATCGCGGCGCAATGGAAACCAGATGGGTTTGCGAAACCACATTCAACACACTGATCAATGCCATTCCCTGATAAGCAATACAGCCCTGTTTTTCAGTCGTGTCATACCAGGGTTGACTGAACGAAGCAAAACGCTCCAGAGATACAACCGCGTGCTGCAATTGATAAACATCGTTTTCCAACAGCGGGCCATTAATCGTCGGATGTTTCTTGCTGGCAACCAGCACCATTTCATCATTAAATAACGGTACGCTGGAAAACTCAGGACGGCGGAATTCTTCATAACCAATGACAAATTCGATTTCCTGATAACGCAATTGGTGTTCAGTGTTTTGATTAAGAGAAGATTTAAAAACAACGTGAATATTTGGGGCAATATCATTGATGCGATTATAAACCAATGAGGTCAGCAGATTGTCCAGCGGACTGCAAACACAAAGATTAAATATCCGTTCGCTACTGGCTGGTTCGAAACCAGACCCGGGCAATTCATTCTGCACTAATTGCAAAGCCTGTCTTACCGAACCAAACAACTGATACGCACGAGCAGTCGGTTGGATCCCCCGACCATACCGGACAAACAACTCATCATTAAACATCACTTTCAGGCGCGCCACGGCGTTACTCACCGCAGGCTGTGACATCCCCAGAGTTTGTGCGGCACGTGTGATATTTTGCTCTTGCATCACCGCATCAAAAACGGTTAACAGATTCAGATCGACCATGCGAAGCTGTGGTCTGCCTATCTCAGAAAGACTTGGCTGATCAAATTTTACCTCTGGCATATTAAACTCCACTGTCACGCTTAGCTCCCTTTTCTTGCCGGAATGCTGAGAAATAATCTCGGAAAATATGATTTACCATGCATATAAAATAAGAAAAAGGGCAAACACGAAAATTAGGAAAACATAAAGGTATGGGCTTAGATAAAGAAAAAACCCACGCCAGTGCTGGTTGATCCCTATCACAATTGCCCAAATCATAAAGTTTGAATTACATATTTGATCTAATCATAAGCCATACAAATAAACAATCATGCACCGGGTGAATGATAATTAGTGGTTTAATTAAATGTTTATAGTACTTTTCTGTTAATGGTTAACATTAATTTATCATTAATTAACAATTAATGACACTGAAGTGATTCAGCAAACCGATAAATACAACGAAATCAGGGCCCTGAATTATTCACTTACGTTATCTATCTCTGTGTCTTTTTAGTGAGAAAATGCGAAGAAATATTCTTAGATATGTCAAATAATAAAAACTGGCCATCTGGCCTATGTATTAATTTTGCATTATGCGAAAATATCAGCACATTTAGCTAAATCAGGTGCTGTATTCGACCTTGAAAACAGCGAGCTTTCTAATGGCTGGGGTTGACATCAGCCTGGCTATCCAGTACCACTAAAAGCATATCGCATTCGCTTGGAGCTGACTTAATGACTCACATCGTTCGTTTTAACGGTCTACTACTACTAAACGCATCTTCTTTGCGCGGTAGACTGGTGAGCGGCATTCAGAATTAAGTCAGCACTCAGTCAAACAAAAAACCCGCGCCATTGCGCGGGTTTTTTTATGCCCGAAGCGAGGCGCTCTAAGAGACAAGGAATAAATGATGAGCCAGCAAGTTATTATTTTCGATACCACATTGCGCGACGGTGAACAGGCGTTACAGGCAAGCCTGAGTGCGAAAGAAAAACTGCAAATTGCGCTGGCCCTTGAGCGTATGGGTGTTGACGTGATGGAAGTCGGTTTCCCCGTCTCTTCGCCGGGCGATTTTGAATCGGTGCAGACAATCGCCCGCCAGGTCAAAAACAGCCGCGTATGTGCGTTAGCTCGCTGCGTGGAAAAGGATATCGACGTGGCAGCTGAATCTCTGAAAGTTGCCGAAGCCTTCCGTATCCATACCTTTATTGCCACTTCACCAATGCACATTGCCACCAAGCTGCGTAGCACGCTGGACGAAGTGATCGAACGCGCTATCTATATGGTGAAACGCGCACGTAATTACACCGATGATGTTGAATTTTCTTGCGAAGACGCCGGGCGTACACCCATTGCCGATCTGGCGCGCGTGGTTGAAGCGGCGATTAACGCCGGTGCCACCACCATCAACATTCCTGACACCGTGGGCTACACCATGCCGTTTGAGTTCGCCGGAATCATCAGCGGCCTGTATGAACGCGTGCCTAACATCGACAAAGCCATTATCTCCGTACATACCCACGACGATTTAGGCCTGGCAGTTGGCAACTCACTGGCGGCGGTACATGCCGGAGCACGCCAGGTGGAAGGTGCAATGAATGGGATCGGCGAGCGAGCCGGTAACTGTTCGCTGGAAGAAGTAATCATGGCGATCAAAGTTCGTAAGGATATTCTCAACGTTCATACCGCCATTAATCACCAGGAAATATGGCGCACCAGCCAGTTAGTTAGCCAGATTTGTAATATGCCGATCCCGGCAAACAAAGCCATTGTTGGCAGCGGCGCATTCGCACACTCCTCCGGTATCCACCAGGATGGCGTGCTGAAAAACCGCGAAAACTACGAAATCATGACACCAGAATCTATTGGTCTGAACCAAATCCAGCTGAATCTGACCTCTCGTTCCGGTCGTGCGGCAGTAAAACACCGCATGGATGAGATGGGGTATAAAGAAAGTGAATATAATTTAGACAATTTGTACGATGCCTTCCTGAAGCTGGCGGACAAAAAAGGTCAGGTGTTTGATTACGATCTGGAGGCGCTGGCCTTCATCGGTAAGCAGCAAGAAGAGCCGGAGCATTTCCGTCTGGATTACTTCAGCGTGCAGTCTGGTTCTAACGATATTGCCACTGCCGCCGTCAAACTGGCCTGTGGCGAGGAAGTTAAAGCGGAAGCTGCCAACGGTAATGGTCCGGTCGATGCCGTCTATCAGGCGATTAACCGCATCACTGACTATAACGTCGAACTGGTGAAATACAGCCTGACGGCCAAAGGCCACGGTAAAGATGCGCTGGGTCAGGTGGATATCGTCGCTAACTACAACGGTCGCCGCTTCCACGGCGTCGGCCTGGCCACCGATATTGTCGAGTCCTCCGCCAAAGCCATGGTGCACGTACTGAACAATATCTGGCGCGCCGCAGAAGTCGAAAAAGAGTTGCAACGCAAAGCTCAACACAACGAAAACAACAAGGAAACCGTGTGATGTCGAAGAATTACCATATTGCCGTTTTACCCGGAGATGGGATCGGGCCGGAAGTGATGACCCAGGCACTGAAAGTGCTGGATGCCGTGCGTAACCGCTTTGCGATGCGTATCACCACCAGCCATTACGATGTAGGCGGCGCAGCCATTGATAACCACGGGCAGCCGCTGCCGCCTGTGACGGTTGAAGGTTGTGAGCAAGCCGATGCCGTGCTGTTTGGCTCGGTGGGCGGCCCGAAATGGGAACATTTGCCGCCAGACCAGCAACCAGAACGCGGCGCGCTGTTGCCTTTGCGTAAGCACTTCAAATTATTCAGCAACCTGCGTCCGGCAAAACTGTATCAGGGGCTGGAAGCATTCTGTCCGCTGCGTGCTGACATTGCCGCTAACGGCTTCGACATCCTGTGTGTGCGCGAACTGACCGGCGGCATCTATTTCGGTCAACCAAAAGGCCGCGAAGGTAGTGGACAATATGAAAAAGCGTTTGATACCGAGGTGTATCACCGTTTTGAGATCGAGCGCATTGCCCGTATCGCGTTTGAATCTGCCCGCAAGCGCCGTCACAAAGTCACCTCAATCGACAAAGCCAATGTGCTGCAATCCTCTATTTTATGGCGGGAGATTGTTAATGAGATCGCCACGGAATATCCGGACATCGAACTGGCGCATATGTACATCGACAACGCCACCATGCAGTTGATTAAAGATCCATCACAGTTTGACGTTCTGCTGTGCTCCAACTTGTTTGGCGACATTCTGTCTGATGAGTGCGCGATGATCACAGGCTCCATGGGCATGTTGCCTTCCGCCAGCCTGAACGAGCAAGGTTTTGGTCTGTATGAACCGGCGGGCGGCTCGGCACCCGATATCGCAGGCAAAAACATCGCCAACCCGATTGCACAAATTCTGTCGCTGGCGCTGCTGCTGCGTTACAGCCTGGATGCCGATGATGCGGCTTCCGCCATTGAACGCGCCATTAACCGCGCGTTAGAAGAAGGCATTCGCACCGGAGATTTAGCCCGTGGCGCTGCCGCCGTTAGTACCGATGAAATGGGCGATATCATTGCCCGCTATGTGGCAGAAGGGGTGTAATCATGGCTAAGACGTTATACGAAAAATTATTCGACGCTCACGTAGTGTATGAAGCCGAAAATGAAACCCCGCTGTTATATATCGACCGCCATCTGGTGCATGAAGTGACCTCACCGCAGGCGTTCGATGGTCTGCGCGCCCACGGTCGCCCGGTACGCCAGCCGGGGAAAACCTTCGCTACCATGGATCACAACGTCTCGACTCAGACTAAAGACATTAATGCCTGCGGTGAAATGGCGCGCATCCAGATGCAGGAGCTGATCAAAAACTGCAAAGAGTTTGGCGTCGAACTGTATGACCTGAATCACCCGTATCAGGGGATCGTCCACGTAATGGGGCCGGAACAGGGCGTCACCTTACCAGGAATGACCATTGTCTGCGGCGACTCACATACCGCCACCCACGGCGCGTTTGGCGCACTGGCCTTTGGTATCGGCACTTCTGAAGTTGAACACGTACTGGCAACGCAAACCCTGAAACAGGGCCGTGCGAAGACTATGAAAATTGAAGTCCAGGGCAAAGCCGCGCCGGGCATTACCGCGAAAGATATCGTGCTGGCGATCATCGGTAAAACCGGCAGCGCAGGCGGCACCGGACATGTGGTGGAGTTTTGCGGCGAAGCAATCCGTGATTTAAGCATGGAAGGTCGCATGACCCTGTGCAATATGGCAATCGAAATGGGCGCGAAAGCCGGTCTGGTTGCACCGGACGAAACCACCTTTAACTATGTCAAAGGCCGTCTGCATGCGCCGAAAGGCAAAGATTTCGACGACGCCGTTGCCTACTGGAAAACTCTGCAAACCGACGAAGGCGCAACTTTCGATACCGTTGTCACTCTGCAAGCAGAAGAGATCGCCCCGCAGGTAACATGGGGAACTAATCCCGGTCAGGTGATTTCCGTGAACGATAACATTCCCGATCCGGCTTCGTTTGCCGATCCGGTTGAACGCGCGTCGGCAGAAAAAGCGCTGGCCTATATGGGGCTGAAACCGGGTATTCCGCTGACCGAAGTGGCTATCGACAAAGTGTTTATCGGTTCCTGCACTAACTCGCGCATTGAAGATTTACGCGCGGCAGCGGAAATCGCCAAAGGCCGGAAAGTCGCACCTGGCGTACAGGCGCTAGTAGTTCCCGGCTCTGGTCCGGTAAAAGCCCAGGCAGAAGCGGAAGGTCTGGACAAAATCTTTATTGAAGCCGGTTTTGAATGGCGCTTGCCCGGTTGCTCAATGTGTCTGGCGATGAATAACGACCGCCTGAATCCGGGCGAGCGTTGTGCCTCCACCAGCAACCGTAACTTTGAAGGCCGCCAGGGGCGCGGCGGGCGCACGCATCTGGTCAGCCCGGCAATGGCTGCAGCCGCTGCTGTGACCGGACATTTCGCCGACATTCGCAACATTAAATAAGGAGCACACCATGGCAGAGAAATTTATCAAACACACAGGCCTGGTGGTTCCGCTGGATGCCGCCAATGTCGATACTGACGCAATCATCCCGAAACAGTTTTTGCAGAAAGTGACGCGCACTGGTTTTGGCGCGCATCTGTTTAATGACTGGCGTTTTCTGGATGAAAAAGGCCAACAGCCAAACCCGGACTTCGTACTGAACTTCCCGCAATATCAGGGCGCTTCCATTTTGCTGGCACGAGAAAACTTCGGCTGCGGTTCCTCGCGTGAGCATGCGCCGTGGGCATTGACCGATTACGGTTTTAAAGTGGTGATTGCACCGAGTTTTGCTGACATCTTCTACGGCAACAGCTTTAACAACCAGCTGCTGCCGGTGAAATTAAGCGATGCAGAAGTGGACGAACTGTTTGCGCTGGTGAAAGCCAATCCGGGGATTCATTTTGATGTGGACCTGGAAGCGCAAGAGGTGAAAGTGGGAGAGAAAACTTATCGCTTTACCATCGATGCCTTCCGCCGCCACTGCATGATGAACGGTCTGGACAGCATCGGCCTGACTCTGCAGCACGACGACGCAATTGCGTCTTATGAAGCAAAACAACCTGCGTTTATGAATTAATCCCCTTGCCCGGTCAAATGACCGGGCCTTTCCCCGCGTTTATGTATCCTGGCGTACGAATAAGTAAACAAATCACGCAACTCTTTAAATTATTCAAAACTCACCGTGAATATTTAGTTAATTCCATAGAATTTTCCTATAACTCCCGACAAAAAAAAGCATTATTTTTCTTGCAACCGCCTCGTTATCTTGCCCGCAGTGAAATATTAACTTTGGACCCACTGCAGGCGTATGTCTGTCCCTGGGCATCCAGTGGAGAGATGACATGAGCCACTACCCCCATCTGTTCAGCCCGCTGACCATCAACGGAATGACCATCAAAAACCGGATAATCATGCCGCCAATGGGCACCAATCTGGCGAGTCTGAACGGTGAAGTATCGCAAGAGCAGCTTGATTACTATGAACTTCGTGCACGTGGCGGCACGGGCCTGATTACCATTGAGAATATCTGCATCGATTTCCCTTTTGCCTCCAACGGCACCACGCAATTACGTATCGATAACGATCAATATATTCCTGGTCTGTTTAAACTTACCGAAACCCTTCACCGCCACGGCGCGTGTGTCGCCATACAATTAAATCACGCTGGTGCTTCCGCTTATGCCTATCGTCTGAATGGTGAAACGCCGCTCTCCTCCTCCAGTACGCCATCGAAGAAAAACGGCAACACGCCGCGCCCGATGACTCATGAGGAGATCTATCACGCAATAGATAAATTTGGTGAAGCCGCTGAACGTGTGCGTCGCGCTAATTTTGATTGTGTGGAGATCCACGGTGGTCACTCCTATTTAATCAGCCAGTTTTTATCGCCGCTCTTTAATAAACGTGACGATGAATTTGGTGGCAGCCTGGAAAACCGAGCCCGCTTTTTAACCCTGGTGGTTGATAAAGTACGCGCCAGCGTAGGCCCACGCTTCCCTGTCAGCTTACGTATCAGTGCCGATGATTTCCTCGCAGGTGGCAACACGCTGGAGGACTCACTGCGTATTCTTGAACTCTGTCAGGATAAAGTGGATATCATCAACGTATCGGCAGCGCAAAACGACAGCCTGAATCTGCAAATCGACCAGATGTCACTGGAAGATGGCTGGAAGCGCTACCTTTCTCGTGCCGTGCGTGACAAATTCCATAAACCTACCGTTATCGCGGGTAATATTCGTTCTCCCAAAGTGGCTGAAGATATTGTGGCCAGCGGTGATGCAGACCTTATCGCCATTGGTCGTGGGCTGATTGCTGAACCGGAGTGGGTACAAAAAGTACAAAGTGGCAATGAACGGCTGATGCGTAAATGCATCTCCTGCAATATCGGTTGTGCCGATCACCGTATTGCCCGCTCGCGCCCTCTGCGTTGTTCCATTAACCCGGATATTATCCATGGCGACGCCTACAAGCTGCGTAACGTTACTCGTACTACCAACGTGGTTGTTATTGGCGGCGGTACGGCGGGAATGGAAGCCGCCTGTACAGCAGCTGAAGTCGGTTGCATGACCTGGCTTCTGGAAGAGAAAACACACCTCGGTGGTCTTTCCTGCGAAATATCCCGTCTGCCGGAAAAAACGCGTATTGCTGACTTCCCTCTGTTTATGAAAAACCGCCTCGCGTCACTCAACAACCTGATGTTACAGGTCGGTAAGCGTGCGGATGTCACCAGTGTGGCAGCATTGCATCCTGACTTAATTGTTAACGCCACCGGTTCGGTTCCTCTGTTACCGCCTATCGACAGTTTACAGGAACACATTGATCTCGCAGACGGTAACGTATTTTCCATTACCGGCATGATCAACAATCTCGACCGATTTACGAAGACGCAAGGCAAGCGTATCGCCGTTGTTGGCGGCGGTGCTGTAGGTCTGGACGTGGTCGAATATTTTGCTACCCGTGGCGCGAACGTAACACTTATTGAGATGCTGGACGCCCCGGCACGTGACCTCGATATCATCACCAAAAACGCCATGTTAAATCTGCTGGAAGAACATCGCGTAGAGCAGCATATGCAAACACAGCTAATGGCTGTTTCCGCTGATCATTTCACCGTTAAAAACGCACAAAGCACCTTCGATATCCCCTTTGATTACGGCTTTATCTGTTTAGGGATGCGAGCCAATCGGGCCGGATTTGACGACATCGACCGCTGGGCCAGAGAAAACAACATCAAAATGATGAATATAGGCGATAGTGTAATGGCGCGCCGGATTATTGATGGTGTGCGGGAAGGCCGCAGCGTACTGGATACCCTGGAAGATATGGGTGCCCTGGGAAAAGAATTTCATTTCTAACAACTTGAGGACGTTATCATGGCAGAACGTATTACCGGGCATACTGAACTGATTGGGCTTATTGCGACACCTATTCGTCATAGCATGTCTCCAACAATGCACAATGAAGCCTTTGCACATCTGGGGCTGGACTATGTTTACCTAGCTTTTGAAGTCGATAACCAGGAACTGAAAGATGTTGTTCAGGGATTCCGGGCCCTAAAACTGCGCGGCTTTAATGTTTCAATGCCAAATAAAACCGAGATTTGTCAGTATCTGGACAATCTCTCTCCGGCTGCGCAACTGGTTGGTGCGGTCAACACTGTCGTTAACGATGACGGCATATTAACCGGCCACATCACCGATGGCACGGGCTATATGCGTGCACTGAAAGAAGCCAATATTGATGTTATCGGCAAAAAAATGACTGTCCTGGGTGCAGGAGGAGCTGCCACCGCAATTTGCGTACAGGCAGCACTGGACGGCGTGAAAGAAATTTCTATCTTCAACAAACGGGATAAATTTTTCCCGAATGCCGAGCAAACTGTGGCGAAGATCCGCAACAACACCGACTGCGAGATCCATCTGTTTGATCTCGACGATCATGACAAGTTGCGTGCAGAGATTGACTGCAGTGTGCTGCTCACCAATGCCACTGGCGTAGGTATGAAGCCGTTCGAAGGGCAAATGTTGCTGCCCGATGCCAGTTTCCTGCGCCCGGATCTGATCGTCTCTGATGTGGTGTACAACCCACGCAAAACCCATCTGTTGGAAGTCGCAGAGAACAGCGGTTGTCGCACTATTAACGGCCTGGGAATGATGCTCTGGCAAGGTGCTGCAGCTTTTGAAATCTGGACGGGTAAAGAAATGCCCGTTGATTATATTAAAAGCATTCTGTTCTAAGGTCGGCGTAATGAAAAATAAATACGTCCCAACTGCGGCGGGGCTTTATCTCAACTATATGCTTCACGGCATGGGGGTGCTGTTAATCACCCTCAACATGGCGCATTTGCAGCAACAATGGAGCACCGATGCCGCAGGTGTTTCTATTGTGATCTCCTCGCTGGGGATTGGTAAGCTGGCAACACTATTAACCGGCTTCCTCTCTGATCGCTTTGGTCGTAAGCCGTTTATTTATCTCGGCATTCTCAGTTATCTGCTGTTTTTAGTCGGGATTTTGCTGACCAAAAATATCTATGCCGCCTATGTCTTCGGTATTCTGGCGGGCCTGGCGAACAGTTTCCTCGATTCCGGTACTTATCCGGCGTTAATGGAATCTTTCCCTAATTCTGCCAGTCGTGCGAATGTGCTGATCAAAGCATTTGTTTCTGCCGGGCAGTTCCTGTTGCCGTTTATTATCAGCTTCCTGATTTGGGCAAACTTGTGGTTTGGCTGGTCATTCCTCATCGCAGCCGGGCTATTTGTGATTAGCGGCATCTATCTGGTGAAAATGCCCTTCCCGGATCATCGGGCAAAAAAAGAAACTGTCGCAAAAACCGCAACAGTTACTGCACCTCAGACAAACGCCAATACCATGGATATGCTGATCTTTACGTTATATGGCTATATCGGCATGGCGACTTTTTATCTGGTCAGCCAGTGGTTAGCGCAGTATGGCCAGTTTGTTGCCGGGATCCCATACGCTTCTGCCATTAAATTGCTGAGCATTTATACCGTAGGATCACTGACCTGCGTGTTCGTCACTGCGGCGTTTGTCAAAGATGTGATGAGTTCAGCTATCGCAATGATCATCTACACTACTTTGTCGATGGTGGCGTTGTTGATCGTCTGCCTGTTCCCGACGCCGATGGTTGTCACCGGATTCGCCTTTGTCATTGGTTTTGCGGCAGCCGGTGGTGTCCTGCAACTTGGTGCCACGATCATGGCGATGAGCTTACCAAACGGTAAAGGCAAAGCGACGGGGATCTTTTACACTGCGGGTAGTCTTGCCAGTTTCACGATCCCATTGATCACGGCGAAACTGTCAAAAATTAGCATTGCCAGCATCATGTGGTTCGATCTCTTAATCGCCGTCATCGGCTTTGTGATAGCCCTTTATATCGGTTATCGTCAATTTCAGGCACGTGCCGCGCAAAAAACAGCCCGCGTTCCGGCTGCCGCCTGAAGATTTACTGACAAAAAATGGATAACACTATGACGAATGCAGTAACGGTTAAAAACATCACTTTTCGGGAAGGCGAAACGCTGATTTGCGTGCCGCTGCTGGGTAAATCACTCGACGAGTTGCAAAACAATGCCCGTGCGTTGGCCAGTTGTGGAGCAGATATCATCGAATGGCGGGTCGATCACTTCGCAGAAGTGCATAACGTAGCGAAAGTTTTACAGGCACTGGGGGAAATTCGCCAACTGCTTGCCGAAACCGCGCTGCTGTTTACTTTTCGCAGTAAAAAAGAAGGCGGCGAAACAGAAATCAGTGACGACGCCTATTTTGAGCTGAATCGCCAGGCGGCATTAAGCGGTCTTACTGACCTGATTGACGTTGAATTATTCAACGATGAAAACAAAGTTCGTGCTCTGGTGAATGACGCCCATGCCGCAGGGGTTAAGGTGATCATGAGTAATCATGATTTCCATAAAACACCTGCACAGGAAGATATTATTTATCGCCTGCGCCGCATGCAGGATCTGGGAGCCGACCTGCCCAAAATCGCAGTCATGCCACAAAGTCCGCAAGACGTATTGACGCTGCTTTCGGCGACACTGACGATGAAAGAGAAATACGCCACTCAACCATTGATCACCATGTCGATGGGTAAAATCGGTGGCGTCAGCCGGGTTACGGGTCGCCTGTTTGGTTCTGCAATGACATTTGGTACGGTGGGCCAGGCTTCAGCGCCTGGGCAGATCGCCATTGCTCAGTTGCGTGAAGTAATGGATATTCTTTCCTGATGGCTTTGCGCCCGGAATTTAATGCCGGGCGCATTATTACCGAAAACTCTGGCAATCGTTGATGATGACATCTTTAAATGTCTGTAATGCCGGGGAGAGCACACGATCTTTCATCGTCGCCAGGTAGATATAACGTGGAGGAATCGCATTTTTAATGTTCAGAATATGTACAGGGTAATAAGAGAGAGCAGTAATTCTTGGCATAATAGCAATACCGTAATTGATACTCACCAGACCCGCCATTGCTGTATCTTCTTCCACATAGCAGGCAATATCTGGCACCAGTTTTTGCTGCATAAATACGTTATCAATAAATGGACGTAAGCCGCTGTTTTCAGAAAAATATACATAGGGATAATGGATCGTCTCGCCTAAATCGACCTCATTTTTATATAAACTGGCGAGTGGGTGTTCCCTGGCGGTAACCACAACCAATTCCTGTTGAATAACAGGAATAAAATTAATATCAGGCTCATCGGCAATATAAGAACATATTGCTAAATCTGTTTTTCCTGCTTTTAAATCCTGTAATAACGTTAACGATGTTCCCTGGGTAAAAGAAAATGTCACATCTGAATATGCAGGTGATAATGAGAATTTATTGATTAACTGTGGGACAACATATTCCCCCATGGTATAAATAAAGGCAATACGAATATTTTCTTTGTTTTTATCGCAACTTTTTTGTAACGTCATACGACCATTCTCTAATGACGTCAGAGCATCTTCAACATAGGGTAAAAAACGTTTACCGTTTGGCGTGATCTGAATGTTACGCCCACGGCGGGCAAAGAGTGCCACACCTAACTCTTTCTCCAGTTCAGAGATTGCGTGGCTTAGGGCGGGTTGAGTAATACAAAGTGCGGATGCTGCTTCAGTGTAATGTTCTGTTTCAGCAAGACGCTTAAAATAATAAAGTTGCTTTAGATTCATTATTTTTGACCGTATAATATAAGAATAAAATCACTGTAGCCAATATACCATAGCGTTTAATATTGCTGCGGACTAAACGTCATTTTCTGGAGTCATATCAATTATTCTCGACTGATAATTTTTATCTGTAACAAAGCATACTAAAACATAAATCTCATGAATAAGAAGAAAGAGTATTTTTGCCTGTAAAGATACATGCAAAAATATTTTAAACTTTTAAAGGATATTTCCATGAGGACACAAACTTCCCAGGATGGTCTGGCATCACCACCTATGGTACAAAAAAGAAGTCGAGCTCGAATTGTCATATTATTGCTATTATCCATTGGTACGATGATCAATTACCTTGATCGCACCATTCTGGGGATAGTCGCTCCGCAACTCACCAGGGAACTGGCAATAGATCCAGCAATGATGGGCATTGTTTTCTCTGCTTTTGCCTGGACCTATGCCCTGGCACAAATTCCAGGTGGCATATTTTTAGACCGTTTTGGGAATAAATTAACCTACGCACTTTCAATTTTTTTCTGGTCAACATTCACTCTTCTGCAAAGCTTTGCTCTTGGGTTAAAATCATTATTACTTCTGCGATTAGGTTTAGGTATTAGCGAAGCGCCTTGTTTTCCGGTAAACAGTCGGGTGGTGAGCAAATGGTTTCCACAACATGAACGAGCACGGGCAACGGCAACTTACACCGTTGGAGAATATATTGGCCTTGCCGCGTTTTCTCCTTTGTTGTTTTTTGTGCTGGAACATTATGGTTGGCGAATATTATTTTTTGCTACCGGTGCGATAGGTATTCTGTTTACCTTCGTATGGTGGCGTTTTTATCATGAGCCACATGAATCAAAATCAGCAAATAAAGAAGAACTGGCGTACATTGGCGTAAACAATAACACCGTAGCTAACAGTAATATTCCGTTTAACTGGAATGATGCCGAAAGACTTCTCTCCTGTCGGCAAATTATCGGGGCCAGTCTTGGGCAATTTGCCGGGAATACTACACTGGTTTTCTTTCTGACCTGGTTCCCTACTTATCTGGCAAACGAGCGCCAGATGCCGTGGCTCCATGTTGGATTCTTTGCTACCTGGCCGTTTCTTGCTGCGGCGATTGGTATTATTTTTGGCGGCTGGATATCTGATCGTCTGTTAAATAAAACAGGTTCGGTAAATATCAGTCGGAAACTGCCAATTATTTCTGGATTACTGTTATCAAGCTGTATTATTGCAGCCAACTGGGTTAATGATAACACCACGGTTATTGTTATTATGTCGATTGCTTTTTTTGGCTAGGGAATGGTAGGGCTCGGCTGGACCTTAATTTCTGATATCGCCCCAGATAATATGGCGGGACTTACCGGGGGGATTTTTAATTTCTGTGCTAATCTCGCATCAATTATTACCCCGCTGATTATCGGTTTTATTATCTCGTTAAGCGGTAATTTCTTTTATGCGTTGATCTATATCGGGGTGACAGCATTAATCGGCGTCATTGCTTATGTCTTTATCATTGGCGACATTAAGCGTATTGTCCTGAAATAATCGGTATACGATAAAAGGGGGAAGCATTTTCTCCCCCTTTTTATACTCATCCTACATTCATCAAATGTCTTTTACCTTCGCGGTTAAAAATAACGTCACGATCGAAATGGCAGCAATTGCCCAATAGACTGCAAAATGCCCCCAACTTTGCGCTATTGCTCCCTGAATAACACCTGCCAGAATCACCCCGGTAGAAATGCTATTAGTAAATAATGTTGTAGCTGATCCCGCTCTGCCTGGCATCAAATCCTGAAACCATAGCATCCCAATACCTGCAACAATGCCGATAAACACTGCGTTAAACAGCTGTAGTGTGATCAGCGCCATACGACTATGAAAGAAAATTAGCCCGATATAAAACAGCACACCAGCGGCTACTGCCACGAGCATCATGCGCCGTTTGCCAAAATGTTTTACAAAGTAACCCGCCAGAATCATTGCCGGGATTTCCAACCCTGCTGCCGTGCCCATCAGTAGACCCGCCAGTTTGTCAGGTAATCCAAGATCGCTGCTTATCCACAATGGCATATCAATAATGTACATCGTGTTGCAGGTCCACATTAGCGTTGAGGCAACAAACAACATCCGAACATTATTATCCTGCCAGCCACCTTGTATTGCTGGAGCATTTTCTGGCGGCAACTCCACCCGGGTTACAGACGGAAGCATAAACGCAATCAATATCAGGCTGATGACGAATATCCCGGCAGCAATCGAAAACATCACCGTGAAGCCGTAATTCAACGCCAGCATAAAAGCCAGCGGTGGACCGATAACCCATGCCAGAGAAAGCTGCGCACGCATAACTGAGCTAAACATCACGACTTCACGCGCAGAGTTATCCGCATATTCCCGCGCCAGGGCAAACAGCTGTGGCATTGCTGTATTAGCCAGTGAGGCCAGAAACACACCACAGGTGATCAATGTCAGATAATGACGATTAAATGCAAACAGTAGCGCATTGCCAATCGCCATCAGGCAGCAAAACATGATCAGTTTACGCCTGTCGCCCTGGCTGTCAGAACGCTTTGCCAGCCACAGACTTACGCCAATCCCGGCGATAGCATTCACCGTATAAAAGAGTCCGACCCAGAATGGCTGGGCGCCAACCTCACGACTGAGAAATAAACTCAATGTAGGAGCCTGTAGCGCCCCTGCGACTCCCATCATAAAGGCGACCAGCATAAAAGCCGCGTAGACACCATTCATACGGCGAGCCATCGTCATAATCCAGACCATAAGTTTCCTTTTTAGCGCGGCGAGAATAAAAAAAGCCAGCAGGTATTATCTGCTGGCGGGTGATTTTACACCAATACTCAGTCACACATGATGTCGGCAATTCAGTTACGGAGCACTCAACTCCCACTGCATCAGTTCTTCCAGCATTGCTAAACGCCGGGAGGCGCTTAACCAATATAACCAGGACAACTTTTCAGTTGCGGTAAAATACCGCTGATAAAACTGATGCATATCCCACCTCCTCGCTTCATCGACAGTGATTATTGGCCTAATATAGGGATTATTAAATTGCTGGATTTTCCCCAGGAGTTCCCCTTTTATGCCTTCCTCTCGTTTGCAACAGCAGTTCATCCGTTTGTGGCAATGCTGCGACGGTAAATCTCAGGAGACCACGCTGAACGAACTGGCGGAGTTGCTCAACTGTTCCCGTCGCCATATGCGCACGCTCCTGAATACCATGCAGGAGCGTGGCTGGTTGACGTGGGAAGCGGAAGTCGGTCGCGGTAAGCGTTCACGCCTGACATTCCTCTATACCGGGCTGGCGCTCCAGCAACAACGTGCGGAAGATTTACTTGAGCAGGACCATATAGACCAACTGGTGCAGTTGGTTGGCGACAAAGCAGCTGTGCGGAAAATGCTGGTTTCTCATCTGGGGCGTAGCTTCCGCCAGGGGCGACATATCCTGCGCGTGCTCTACTATCGTCCGTTGCGTAATCTGCTGCCCGGCAGCGCATTGCGCCGTTCCGAAACGCATATTGCCCGGCAAATTTTCAGTTCGCTAACGCGCGTAAATGAGGAAAATGGGGAACTGGAGGCGGACATCGCCCACCACTGGCAGCAAATTTCACCGCTTCACTGGCGCTTCTTTTTACGTCCAGGAGTCCATTTTCATCATGGTCGTGAACTGGAAATGGACGACGTGATAGCCTCTTTGAAACGGATCAATACGCTGCCGCTCTATTCGCATATTGCTGAAATTGTGTCGCCGACGCCCTGGACGCTGGACATCCATCTCACGCAGCCAGACCGCTGGTTGCCGTTACTGCTGGGGCAAGTTCCGGCGATGATCCTGCCGCGCGAATGGGAAACCCTCAGTAACTTTGCCAGCCATCCCATCGGCACCGGTCCGTATGCGGTGCTCCGCAACAGCAGCAATCAACTGAAAATTCAGGCATTCGATGACTTCTTCGGTTATCGCGCATTAATCGACGAAGTAAACGTCTGGGTTCTGCCGGAAAGTGCCGACGAGCCAGCCTGTGGACTGATGCTTGAAGGGCCTCAGGGCGAGGAAAAAGAGATTGAAAGCCGCCTGGAGGAAGGTTGCTATTATTTACTGTTCGACAGCCGCACCCATCGTGGGGCGAATCAGGCGGTAAGAGACTGGGTAAGCTATGTTCTCTCCCCCACCAACCTGGTCTATTTTGCCGAAGAGCAGTACCAGCAACTGTGGTTTCCGGCCTACGGTCTGCTGCCGCGCTGGCACCATGCCCATATCCTACAGAGCGAAAAACCTGCCGGACTGGAAAGCCTCACCCTGACCTTTTATCAGGATCATAGTGAGCATCGGGTGATTGCCAGGATCATGCAGCAGATTCTGGCAAGTCACCAGGTCACGCTGGAAATCAAAGAGATCAGCTACGATCAGTGGCACGAAGGAGAGATCGAAAGCGACATCTGGCTTAACAGCGCCAACTTTACGCTGCCGCTGGATTTTTCGCTGTTCGCGCATTTGTGCGAAGTGCCGCTGCTACAACACTGTATTCCGATCGACTGGCAAGCCGACGCCGCCCGCTGGCGCAATGGCGAAATGAACCTGGCGAACTGGTGCCAGCAACTGGTCGCCAGCAAAGCAATGGTGCCGCTCATCCACCACTGGCTGATCATTCAGGGGCAACGCAGTATGCGCGGCCTGCGCATGAACACTCTCGGCTGGTTCGATTTTAAATCCGCGTGGTTTGCACCACCGGATCCATGATTGCTGGTTGATAACAAAATCACTACACTAACGCCGTTCTCAACGGGGTGCCACGCAGACGCGTGCGCTGAGAAAATACCCGTCGAACCTGATCCGGATAACGCCGGCGAAGGGATTTGAGGCTCCTTCTCAAGTCCTTTGCCACTCTTCTTTGAGGTGCAAAGTGTTAAAAAAATATCTTCCCCTGCTGTTGCTCTGTACAGCACCTGTTTTCGCTAAACCCGTTCTGACTGTTTATACCTACGATTCCTTCGCCGCCGACTGGGGGCCTGGTCCGGTGGTGAAAAAAGCCTTTGAAGCCGACTGTAATTGCGAACTCAAACTGGTGGCGCTGGAAGATGGCGTTTCGCTTCTCAACCGTCTGCGGATGGAAGGCAAAAACAGTAAAGCCGATGTGGTGCTGGGGCTGGATAACAATCTGTTAGACGCCGCCAGCAAAACCGGGCTTTTTGCTAAAAGCGGTGTGGCAGCGGATGCCTTTAATGTTCCCGGTGGCTGGAATAATGACACTTTTGTCCCGTTTGATTACGGCTATTTCGCCTTCGTCTATGACAAGAACAAACTGAAAAATCCGCCGCAAAGCCTGAAAGAATTGGTTGAAAGCGATCAAAACTGGCGGGTGATTTATCAGGATCCGCGTACCAGTACGCCGGGCCTGGGTCTGCTGTTGTGGATGCAAAAAGTCTATGGCGATGACGCCCCGCAGGCCTGGCAGAAGCTGGCGAAGAAAACGGTCACGGTCACCAAAGGCTGGAGCGAAGCCTACGGCCTGTTTTTAAAAGGCGAAAGCGATCTGGTACTAAGTTACACCACCTCTCCGGCTTATCACATTCTCGAAGAGAAGAAAGATAACTACGCCGCCGCGAATTTCAGCGAAGGTCACTATCTGCAAGTGGAAGTTGCCGCCCGCACCGCTGCCAGCAAGCAGCCGGAGCTGGCGCAGAAATTCCTCCAGTTTATGGTTTCTCCGGCTTTTCAGAATGCGATCCCAACCGGCAACTGGATGTATCCGGTGGCAAACGTCACGCTGCCTGCCGGGTTTGAACAACTGACCAAACCAGCAACCACGCTAGAGTTCACGCCAGCCGAAGTGGCGGCACAACGTCAGGCATGGATTAGCGAATGGCAACGCGCCGTCAGCCGTTAATTCCCGGCTGGTTAATTCCAGGTGTAAGCGCCGCTACGCTTGTGGTGGCGGTCGCACTGGCGGCGTTTCTCGCCCTGTGGTGGAACGCGCCGCAGGGTGACTGGATGGCAATCTGGCAGGACAGCTACCTGTGGCATGTGGTGCGCTTTTCCTTCTGGCAGGCGTTTCTCTCGGCGCTGATCTCTGTCGTACCGGCAATATTCCTCGCCCGCGCCCTCTACCGCAGGCGCTTTCCGGGACGGCTGGCGCTGTTGCGTCTGTGCGCAATGACCCTGATCCTCCCGGTGCTGGTTGCTGTTTTCGGCATTCTTAGCGTCTATGGTCGCCAGGGTTGGCTGGCATCACTCTGCCAATCGCTCGGTCTGGAGTGGACCTTTTCGCCCTACGGCCTGCAAGGCATTTTGCTGGCGCACGTATTTTTTAATCTGCCGATGGCGAGCCGCTTATTGCTCCAGGCACTGGAAAACATTCCCGGCGAACAGCGTCAGCTTGCTGCCCAGCTTGGCATGCGCGGCTGGCATTTTTTCCGCTTCGTTGAATGGCCGTGGTTACGGCGCCAAATCCCGCCGGTTGCTGCGCTGATCTTTATGCTCTGTTTCGCCAGCTTCGCCACCGTGCTGTCGCTGGGCGGTGGTCCGCAGGCGACCACTATCGAGCTGGCTATTTATCAGGCGCTGAGTTACGACTACGATCCTGCCCGCGCGGCGATGCTGGCGCTGATCCAGATGATATGTTGCCTTGGGCTGGTGCTGTTGAGTCAGCGACTAAGTAAAGCCATTGCGCCCGGCACCACGCTGCTGCAAGGCTGGCGCGACCCGGACGACCGTCTGCATAGCCGCATTTGCGACACGGTGTTAATTGTGCTGGCGCTGCTGCTGTTGCTGCCACCGTTACTGGCGGTGATTGTCGATGGGGTAAATCGCCAGTTGCCAGAGGTGCTGGCACAACCGGTGCTGTGGCAGGCGCTGTGGACCTCGTTGCGTATTGCGCTGGCGGCAGGCGTATTGTGCGTGGTGCTGACCATGATGCTGCTATGGAGCAGTCGCGAATTGCGGGCACGGCAAAAAATGCTGGCGGGCCAGGCGCTGGAGATGAGCGGCATGTTGATCCTCGCTATGCCGGGGATTGTGCTGGCAACGGGCTTCTTTTTACTGCTCAACAACACCATCGGCCTGCCACAATCTGCTGACGGCATCGTGATTTTCACCAATGCGTTAATGGCCATCCCTTATGCGCTGAAAGTGCTGGAAAACCCGATGCGCGATATCACCGCGCGTTACAGTATGTTGTGTCAGTCGCTGGGCATTGAAGGCTGGTCACGATTAAAAGTAGTGGAGCTGCGCGCCCTGAAACGCCCACTGGCGCAGGCGCTGGCCTTTGCCTGTGTGCTGTCGATTGGTGATTTTGGCGTGGTGGCGTTGTTCGGTAACGATGATTTCCGTACCCTGCCATTTTATCTCTACCAGCAAATTGGCTCCTATCGTAGCCAGGATGGCGCGGTGACCGCGTTAATTCTACTGCTGCTCTGTTTTCTGCTGTTTACCGTGATTGAAAAACTACCGGGGCGAAATGTTAAAACTGACTGATATCACCTGGCTTTATCACCATTTGCCGATGCGTTTTAGCTTAACGGTGGAACGCGGCGAGCAGGTGGCGATCCTCGGGCCAAGCGGCGCGGGTAAAAGTACCCTGCTGAATTTGATCGCCGGTTTTCTGACGCCAGCCAGCGGTTCGCTGACTATCGACGGCGTTGATCACACCACGACGCCGCCGTCACGCCGTCCGGTGTCGATGCTGTTTCAGGAGAACAACCTGTTCAGTCACCTGACGGTCGCGCAGAACATCGGGCTGGGGCTAAATCCGGGCTTGAAACTGAACGCGGCGCAGCAGGAGAAAATGCACGCTATTGCCCGTCAGATGGGGATTGATAATTTAATGGCGCGGTTACCGGGCGAGCTTTCCGGCGGTCAGCGACAACGCGTGGCGTTAGCGCGTTGTCTGGTACGCGAACAGCCGATTTTATTGCTCGATGAACCGTTCTCTGCGCTCGATCCGGCGTTACGTCAGGAGATGCTGACGCTGGTGAGCACGAGCTGCCAGCAGCAAAAAATGACGCTATTGATGGTGTCGCACAGTGTGGAAGATGCGGCCCGGATCGCCACACGCTCGGTGGTGGTCGCCGACGGGCGCATCGCCTGGCAGGGTATGACCGATGAGTTGTTGAGCGGTAAGGCGAGTGCTTCGGCACTATTGGGGATTAAAGGTTAATCTGTCATATCGGATGCGGTGTGAATGCCGCATCCGACAATAAAAATTTAAATATCAAACAGTTACACTGCCATGCAGGCCTAAACTCCAACCACTTTACGCAAAATATCGATATACACCGGCATCAACGGGTGGCGAATTAACACCACCAGCGCTACCACGCCGATGGCAGAAATCAACGGCGTCAGCCACAACAAACGACCGCGCGACAAATAATGACTTAAACGGTCAGTCGCTTTACCACTGCGCCATGACCGCCAGCACAGCCAGCCACCAACCCACAAAAACACCGCTGTTGCCAGCAGCAACCATTTAAACTCGCCACTCTGCATTCCGGCAGGAATATCGATCGCCGCGCCCGCCAGAATCCCCGGCAGGAAGTAAAACGGCGGCCACAACAGGCAACCTACAATATTCGGTAAAAGAAACTTACGCACTGGCAGATCCAGCATCCCTGCCACCATCGGTACCAGCGGACGCGTCGGCCCGACAAAACGTCCGACCAGAATGGTAAACATGCTGTGCTGATGTAGCGCATGTTCGGTCTTATCGAGCAACGCTTTGTTCTTCTTCATAAAAGACCAGCGATGCAACGGCTTTTTAAAACGCCAGCCCAGCCAGAAGGAGATCCAGTCCCCCAGCAGGCAACCGACAATACCGGCCAGCCAGGCATACCAAAAACTCAACTCGCCGCTGCCAATCAGTGCCCCCAGTCCTGCCATCAGTACCGTACCTGGCAGAATCAGACCGACCAGCGCCAGCGACTCCAGAAAAGCCACCAGCACAACAGCCATCAGAGAATACGCGGTCGATTGAGTAATAAAGTGTTCCAGCAATGCTTGCATAATGCGCCCGGTTGATGAATTCGTCGTGGATTGTGCGAAGTGGTGGTATTCAGGTCAATCTATTCTTTGTATGAATATACTCCTGCAACGCGAATCATTTAGAGTATAAATTTAGCAGTCACGCAGGATTTTACTTAGGGGAAGGCAGACCATCCACAACATGGATGGTCTGAAAACAGCGGATTAACGGCTAAATGAACGGTAGATATTGCGTCCTTGCAACGCGACAACCAAAAAGAAACAGGCAGCCAGTGCCATAGATACCGGGCGCTCAACAAACGCCAGCCATTCGCCATTAGACTTAATCATTGAAGATAATAAGTTTTTTTCCAACATTGGCCCAAGAATCATCCCCAAAATAATGGGCGAAACCGGGTATTCCTTACGTTGTAACCAGTATCCAAGAACCCCCATGACCAACATGACAACGACAGAGGCACCCGAGTTATCGATAGCAAATGCACCGACAATACTGAAAATCAGAATAATCGGGTACAGAATCGCTTTATCAATCCAGATGATGCGTTTGATAAAACTGACAGCAATTGTGGCTAACGGTAGTAATGCAATATTGGCGATCAGAAACAAGATAAACACGGCATAGAGTTTATCTGCCTGGAACAGAAATAATGTCGGTCCTGGATTCATATCCTTCATATAGAGCACGCCGATGATAATTGCGGCGGCAGAATCGCCCGGAATACCGAAAACTAATGAAGGGATCCAACTCCCCGCCAGGCTGGCGTTGTTACTGCTCGAGGAATCAACAATCGCCTCCTCAGAACCATGCCCATATAACTCCTGCTGGCGAGAGAATTTTTTTGAAATGGCGTAACTTATCCACGCAGCAATATCTGCTCCAGCGCCGGGTAACGCTCCGATAAGCGTACCGATAATACTGCTACGGCCAAGATTTAATTTTCGTGACCAAATCACCTGCCCCATTCCCTTGAATAAATTAATCCCCGTTTGCGTTTGTGGCACGGCACCACTTACCTGGCTAATTTTGTCACGATAATATTCAATTGCGCCGGATATCGCGAACAGACCAATCATCGCCGGGATAAAGTTCACCCCTTGTAACAGGCTGATTTGCCCAAACGTAAAACGTGGAACCCCGGATATTTGATCATAACCGATACACGCCAGTAATAATCCCAAACATAAGGTCACCATGCCTTTCAGTGGTTGATTACCCACAACCAGAGTCGCGCAGGTTAAGCCTAAAAGAGAAAGCCATGTGTATTCATAAGAACTAAATTTAAGGGCAAATTTCGCCAGTACAGGCGCAGCCAACATCAAAATAAGTGATCCAATCACGCCACCAATGACCGAACTCACCAGCCCAAGTCCCAATACGCGATTCACCTTACCTTGCTTTACCAGTTCATTTGAATCAGCAACATAAGCCGCCGAAGCAGGTGTCCCTGGTATACGCAAAAGTGCGCCGGGGATATCTCCGGCATAAATGGATGACGCACCAACGGCAATCATTAATGCCAGAGCGGGAATAGGATCAAGAAAGAAGGTAAAAGGTACCATTAGCGCAACCGCCATCGTTGCGGTCAATCCTGGAATGGCCCCCACAAATAACCCAAAGGCTGTAGCAGCAATAATGGACAGAATGGCATTCAAATTAATATACGTTAGTGCCTGAATCAAAATATCCATATTGCATCCTTAAAACAAGATTCCTTCAGGAAAGGCTACCAACAACACTCTGGCAAAAATAAACCAGATAATAAGAGATGCCGATATCGAAACGATAACGGAATGCAAAAGTCTGACACCTCGTATTTTCATTAAAATAAAAAGCAACAAAAATGAGCAAATTACAAAACCGAGAATATCTAACAATAATATAAACAGCAGTACCACTGTAATAACCAGTAAAAGTGCTTTCACTTCATCAAGCGTTAAAGAAACTTTGTTACGGTGCCGGTGTTTAATATCTATCGCTACATCAATAGCCGCTAAAAACAACAACAATCCACTGATGATGCAAGGCATAAATCCAGCGCCATACTGCGATATGCCTCCATATTGCGTTATGCTCCAGCCAAAAATAAACATGGCAAAAATCAGCAGAAATAACGGCGTTACCGGTATTATGCGCATAATGCTATCCCTGTAATTGGGCGGCGATATATTCACCGCCCTGTCTGATTAACCCTTGATTTTGGTTATTAATTTTCCGTATCTGGCATCTTCATCTGCCATAAAAGTCGTCATTTCTTTGCCATACAGCGGGTAAACTTCAAACCCTTGTTTGGTAGCGAATTCTTGTAATTTCCCCTGCGCAAACACTGCCTGCATAGCGGCAGTTAATTTTTGTGAGACCTCTTCAGGAGTACCCGCCGGAACCACTAAGGCATTCCATGTCGCCAAATGATATTTATAGCCAGTTGCTTGTTGGAATACTGGAAGATCTTTATAAAGCCCTGCCGATTTTTCTGCCATGGTCGCTAAATTACGTACCATTTTGGCATCGACCATACTTTTCGCTTCGCCCGGTGATGACGTTGTAAAATCTATACCACCGGAAACCAGTTCCATCAGTGCAGAACTGGAACCTTCAGAAGGCACCCAGGTCACGGCAGAAGACGGAAGCCCCATACTGTCGAGCATACCTATCAAGTTCAGATGCCAGCCGGAATTTAACCCGCTACCCGATGCTTTTAACTTACCTGGATTCGCCTTGATGTAGTCGGTCATCTGGACGATATTTTCGAACTGCGAATTTGCTGCGACTTGCACGCCTCCCAGATTCACTGCCAGCCGTGTAATTGGCGTGTAGTTCTGATACGTTAACGCCGTCATCCCCTGATGGTGCATCATGGTGATTTCTACCGTCGCAATTCCCAGGGTATAGCCATCCGCTTTAGCTTTCGCAATGGCATCATGGCCAACCACCCCAGCACCTCCCGTGCGATTCACCACGTTGACATTCACTTTCAACTCTTTTTGCAGCCCTTCTGCCACCAGGCGTGCAACAGTATCGGTATTTCCTCCCGCGCCCCAGGGCACAATGATTTGGATTGGTTTTTCTGGCCATGCAGCCAGCGCGGAACCTGAAACCAGCAGTGAAGCAACGGCACAACTCATCAGGGTACGTTTCATATTTATAGACTCCTGTCTTAATTATTTTTTAATAACAGCAAGTGCTGTCGGATATTAATATTTGAGTTGTTGACGCTGGAAATCTGCGGCATCAGCAATTTGTTTTAGCACCACCTCCAGCCCCCAATATTTTTTCAGCACATCGTCAGCCGTTACCCGGCAGTGAACACAGTCAAATGTTCCTCGCTGCTGATGAAATATTTTGGCATTTTTCGGATAGCCAATATTTTCACTGACGGCACTCAGCGATAAAAACCAGGCGAGTTGTTTTGCCTCTTCAGGGTGTTGTTTTCCTTCAAGCCAAAGCCAGTGATACAAGTCAGGATGAAAGTTGGTAAAGACGCCACAAAAACCTTTCGAACCTGCAAGCATCGCCTCCCAGGCAATGGCAGCATTGGCATTAACAATCGTCATTGGCGTCTGCTGGGTTAATTGCACCCGGCGCGTCACTGTAGGCAGATCACAACTGACATCTTTTAAGATTTGAAAACGCCCGCTTTGTGCGCAGTAAAGCAGTTCCTCATCGGTTAATAAGCGGCGATACGGGGCCGGGCATTCATACAGGCCCAGTGCCATGCTTTCTGGTAGTGACGCCAAAAGCGTATCAAGTGTGCGACGGAATACCGCAGTGCCTTCGTTATGTGGGTCGAGATGGTTAGTCACTAACACCAGCGCATCAATACCCGTTGCTGCCATTGCATTAAGTTCCTGAATTTGCAATTGCACATCATCAGAAATATGACCAGAAGCGATAACAGGTATTCGTTGTTGGCTATATTCAACCACAAAGCTCGCCAGTTCCACGCGCTCTTCTAAGGTTAAATACTGCATTTCACTGGACTGACACACGGCAAATAACGCGTCGGCACCGTTTTCGATATACCAGTCAATTAGCCGTTTAAGACCAGAGTAATCAATTTTATTATCCGCCGTAAAAGGCGTTAGCATTACCGGAATAATCCCTTCAATTGTTTTCATATTTCATCCTTCGTTCAGTGAAACATCAGAAAGTTTGAATGGCGACGTTCTGCTGCTGAATTCTGGCATCCACCAGAGAGATATCTGGCATATTGGCTGCCCCTTCTTTTTCTACTGCCAGCGAAGCGAAAGCGCTGGCATACCAGGCTGCTTTAACAAGTGATTCACCCTTCGCCAGTGCGGCGGCGAGCGCGCCATTAAACGCATCCCCCGCACCTGTTGTATCTACAGCGACTGCCGAAAATGCCGGAATATGCGCACATTGTTGCCCGTCATAAATTAATGCGCCTTGTTTTCCCATCGTGATAATTACTGAGCACTGCCCGGCATTATGAATATGCTTCGCCGCCTTCATAGCATCAGAAATATCATTAATTACCATACCTGACATCGCCGATGCTTCGGTTTCATTGGGTGTCACAATATCAACATAAGGTAATAGTGTGGCAACATCAATGGACCACGGCGCAGGATTTAAAATCGTTGTCACCTGCATTTGTTTGGCACATTTTAATGCCAGGTGAGTGGCGGCAAGATTATTCTCCATCTGCACAATGAAGACATTGGATTCAGCAATAAAGTGAGAAAGTTGAATAATATCGTTATCACTTAATTCATGATTAGCCCCTGGAGACATGGCAATCATGTTTTCACCTTCATTATTTACATAAATAACTGCACAACCCGTGGTAGATCGTTCAGATTCGTAAAAAGTAAATGAGCCAATACCAATCGATTCAATATGATTGCGGGCAAAATGATTAAACTGGTCGCGACCAATCTTACAGGCGAAGTGTATTTGCGCCCCAGCCCGATGAGCAGCAAGTGCCTGATTCGCACCTTTCCCTCCCGGCCCCATGGTGGTTTCTTTGGCCACCAACGTTTCACCTTCATGCGGAAAACGATACACTTTCGCCACGATATCGACGTTAAATGATCCTAACACACACACTTTTCCTGCCATTCGGTGTCCTTTATCATCAAGGGAGGTTAAAAAGCCAATTCCCTGCTGTTGTTGCTTGATAAGCAAACTCATATCGACATACTCTTGTTGCGAAAGCGCGTTTTGCATTAAATGTTTTTTTAATGAGACGCCACCATGATGGCGAATAACCATGCCACGCTTTTGCAACCATGCTAAATCTGTCCGAATAGTCTCTTTGGTAACGGAAAAATAATGAGCTAAATCGCTGACAGTGCACTCCTCCTTGTTGCGAAGTAGCCGGACAATATGTTCACGACGGGTATCCCGATACATAAGTCTTCCTTTTTGATTTTATTATCACTAAAAAACAAATTATTAACGGGAGTTTTATCAAGAAAAAAACAGACAAACAAAAACAAACAAAAATATTATTCAGGCGAAACGATTCACCTAAAAATAATTAATATTTGGTTGATAAATAAAAGAAAATTTATTATGCGAAATATATATAAATAACGTCGGGTGATGAAAGAAGGAGGTCCCCTTCTTTCTTATTATTCACATCCTGCTCTAAACTCGCTCGGGCTTGCACCAGTACATTTTTTAAATACTCTGGAAAAATAAAGCTGATCGTCAAAGCCAACATTACGTCCCACAGTAGCGATAGGCATACGTGTCGTGCTAAGTAACAGTTTCGCCTGACTGATACGCTGATCTTCACGCCAGCTTAATACGCTGATCCCTAATTGCTGGCGAAACAGATGTGAAAGACGCGATGGCGAAAGACAAACGTGCTTAGCCACACTGGCAATATCAAAATGGCTATCTGCCAGATGGTCGCTAATATACTGGCAGGCGTCACGTACCCGGTTATCCATCGGTGGATGCAAAGATTCATTAATGGCTGCCATGCGTCGTAATAGCAGTTGCTCCAGCAGATTAATCGCCAGCAGCTCCGAGTAACGCCCTTCCCCTTGCCCGGCACTGATAATCTGTCCAAACAGTTCGTTAAAGTGCGGCTGGTGCGCTTCATCCGGGCGATAAAAGCCGGTATGGGCAAATATCGTCGGCCAGTTTAGCCACTCCTGCCAGTACGCGCGGGGGCGAAAATAGACCCACTGGTGATACCATTCACAGGCTCCCGGATGGCGTCCGTAGTGATGAATTTCTCCAGGTGGGAAAAGTAGAATATCGCCCGGTCGGCAAATAAATTGCTGATCTCTATTATTGATTATCCCTTCGCCACGCAACGTGAGATTGAGGATATATCCTTTCATGCCCAACGGCCTGTCGATATAAAAATCGAGATAACCATTTGCCTCAATCGGTGTTAATCCAGCAACCAGATGGGCATTAAAAGAGTAACCTGGCAGCAGTGGATCGTTTTGTGGTTCAGCCATATTTCATAACTCCCGGTACGGAGAGAAGAAACAAATTGTCCATATCAAGACAAACATGTGCATTTAAGCTTCGACTGGAATCACTCGTCTGACCATCAGCCCGGCAAACCCGCAGGTAAAAAGCACTGGCTCACAAACGCGCCCGCAGCGATAACGAAAACGTGTAACAGAAGTGTCTATAAGTACAGCCATCTTGTCCACACAGGAACTTTGCTCAGCGTCACACTTTGTGATGCCATAGCATTTTAGTCCATAAGATTAGCGGATCCTGCCTGACGGTTTTTTGCACCGATATCTACTGTTTCTCCATACCCGTTTTTTGGCATGGAGTGAGACAATGGCAATTGCGATTGGCCTCGATTTTGGCAGTGATTCTGTGCGAGCTTTGGCGGTGGACTGCGCCACCGGTGAAGAGATCGCAACCAGCGTAGAGTGGTATCCCCGTTGGCAGAAAGGGCAATTTTGTGATGCCCCGAATAACCAGTTCCGTCATCATCCGCGTGACTACATTGAGTCAATGGAAGCGGCGCTGAAAACCGTGCTGGCAGCGCTTAGTGCCGAACAGCGCGCAACCGTGGTCGGGATTGGCGTTGACACAACCGGCTCGACGCCCGCACCGATTGACGCCGACGGTAATGTACTGGCGCTGCGCCCGGAGTTTGCCGAAAACCCGAACGCGATGTTCGTATTGTGGAAAGACCACACCGCGGTTGAAGAAGCGGAAGCGATTACCCGTTTATGTCACACGCCGGGCAACGTTGACTACTCCCGCTATATTGGCGGTATTTATTCCAGCGAATGGTTCTGGGCAAAAATACTGCATGTGACTCGCCAGGACAGCGCCGTGGCGCAATCTGCCGCATCGTGGATTGAGCTGTGCGACTGGGTGCCAGCTCTGCTTTCCGGTACCACGCGCCCGCAGGATATTCGCCGCGGACGTTGCAGCGCCGGACATAAATCGCTGTGGCACGAAAGCTGGGGCGGCCTGCCGCCAGCCAGTTTCTTTGACGAACTGGACCCGATCCTCAATCGCCATTTGCCTTCCCCGCTGTTCACTGACACCTGGACTGCCGATATTCCGGTGGGCACGTTATGCCCGGAATGGGCGCAGCATCTCGGCCTGCCTGAAAGCGTGGTGATTTCCGGCGGCGCGTTTGACTGCCATATGGGCGCAGTTGGCGCAGGCGCACAGCCTAACGCTCTGGTAAAAGTTATCGGTACTTCCACCTGCGACATTCTGATTGCCGACAAACAGAGCGTTGGCGAGCGGGCAGTTAAAGGCATTTGCGGTCAGGTTGATGGCAGCGTGGTGCCTGGATTTATCGGTCTGGAAGCAGGCCAATCGGCGTTTGGTGATATCTACGCCTGGTTTGGTCGCGTTCTTGGCTGGCCGCTGGAACAGCTTGCCGCCCGGCATCCAGAACTGAAAGAGCAAATCAAAGCCAGCCAGAAACAACTGCTCCCGGCGCTGACCGAAGCATGGGCCAAAAATCCGTCTCTGGATCACCTGCCGGTAGTACTCGACTGGTTTAACGGCCGTCGCACGCCAAACGCTAACCAACGCCTGAAAGGGGTGATTACCGACCTGAACCTCGCTACCGACGCTCCGCTACTGTTCGGCGGTTTAATTGCCGCTACCGCCTTTGGCGCACGCGCAATTATGGAGTGCTTCACCGATCAGGGGATCGCCGTCAATAACGTGATGGCGCTGGGCGGCATCGCGCGGAAAAACCAGGTCATTATGCAGGCCTGCTGCGACGTGCTGAATCGCCCGCTACAAATTGTCGCCTCTGATCAGTGTTGCGCGCTCGGTGCGGCGATTTTTGCTGCCGTCGCCGCGAAAGTGCACGCAGACATCCCATCAGCACAGCAAAAAATGGCCAGTGCGGTAGAGAAAACTCTGCAACCACGCAGCGAACAGGCACAACGCTTTGAACAGCTTTATCGCCGCTATCAACAATGGGCGATGAGCGCCGAACAACATTATCTTCCAACTTCCGCCCCGGCACTGGCTGACCAGGCCGTTCCGACTCTATAAGGACTCGACGATGACGATTTTTGATAATTATGAAGTGTGGTTTGTCATTGGTAGCCAGCATCTGTATGGCCCGGAAACCCTGCATCAGGTCACCCAACATGCCGAGCACGTCGTTAATGCGCTGAATACGGAAGCGAAACTGCCCTGCAAACTGGTGCTGAAACCGCTGGGCACCACGCCGGATGAAATCACCGCTATTTGCCGCGACGCGAATTACGACGATCGTTGCGCTGGTCTGGTGGTATGGCTGCACACCTTCTCTCCAGCCAAAATGTGGATTAACGGCCTGACCATGCTCAATAAGCCGTTGCTGCAATTCCACACCCAGTTCAACGCGGTGCTGCCGTGGGACAGTATCGACATGGACTTTATGAACCTGAACCAGACTGCACATGGCGGTCGCGAGTTCGGCTTCATTGGCGCGCGTATGCGTCAGCAACATGCCGTCGTTACCGGTCACTGGCAGGATAAACAAGCACATGAGCGTATCGGCTCCTGGATGCGTCAGGCGGTATCTAAACAGGATACCCGTCATCTGAAAGTTTGCCGCTTTGGCGATAACATGCGTGAAGTGGCGGTCACTGACGGCGATAAAGTTGCCGCACAGATCAAGTTCGGTTTCTCCGTCAATACCTGGGCGGTTGGCGATCTGGTGCAGGTGGTGAACTCCATCAGCGATGGCGATGTTAACGCGCTGGTCGATGAGTACGAAAGCAGCTACACCATGACGCCTGCCACTCAAATCCACGGCGAGAAACGGCAGAATGTGCTGGAAGCGGCGCGTATTGAGCTGGGGATGAAGCGTTTCCTGGAACAAGGTGGCTTCCATGCGTTCACCACGACCTTTGAAGATTTACACGGTCTGAAACAGCTTCCTGGCCTGGCCGTGCAGCGTCTGATGCAGCAGGGCTACGGCTTTGCGGGCGAAGGCGACTGGAAAACTGCCGCCCTGCTTCGCATCATGAAGGTGATGTCAACCGGTCTGCAGGGCGGCACCTCCTTTATGGAGGACTACACCTACCACTTCGAGAAAGGTAATGACCTGGTGCTCGGCTCCCACATGCTGGAAGTCTGCCCGTCGATCGCCGCAGAAGAGAAACCGATCCTCGACGTTCAGCACCTCGGTATTGGTGGTAAAGACGACCCGGCCCGCCTAATCTTCAACACCCAAACCGGTCCGGCCATTGTCGCCAGCCTGATTGATCTCGGCGATCGTTATCGCCTGCTGGTTAACTGCATCGACACGGTGAAAACTCCGTACTCCTTGCCGAAACTGCCAGTGGCGAATGCGCTGTGGAAAGCGCAACCGGATCTGCCAACCGCTTCCGAAGCGTGGATCCTTGCCGGTGGCGCACACCATACCGTCTTCAGCCATGCGCTGAACCTCAACGATATGCGCCAGTTTGCCGAGATGCACGACATTGAAATCACGGTGATTGATAACGACACCCGCCTGCCAGCGTTTAAAGATGCACTGCGCTGGAACGAAGTGTATTACGGATTTCGTCGCTAAGTAGCCGCATCCCTGATGCGACGCTGACGCGTCTTATCTGGCCTACACGTTCCGATTTTGTAGGCCGGATAAGCAAAGCGCATCCGGCACGAAGGAGTCAACATGTTAGAAGATCTCAAACGTCAGGTTTTAGAAGCCAACCTGGCACTGCCAAAACACAACCTGGTCACGCTCACATGGGGCAACGTCAGCGCTGTTAATCGCGAGCGCGGCGTCTTTGTGATCAAACCTTCTGGCGTCGATTACAGCATCATGACCGCCGACGATATGGTCGTGGTCAGCATCGCAACCGGTGAAGTGGTTGAAGGAACGAAAAAGCCCTCCTCCGATACGCCAACTCATCGATTGCTCTATCAGGCATTCCCGTCCATTGGCGGCATTGTGCATACGCACTCCCGCCACGCCACCATCTGGGCGCAGGCGGGCCAGTCAATCCCGGCAACCGGCACCACCCACGCCGACTATTTCTACGGCTCCATTCCCTGCACCCGCAAAATGACCGATGCGGAAATCAACGGCGAATATGAATGGGAAACGGGCAAAATGATCGTCGAAACCTTCGAAAAACAGGGTATCGATGCAGCGCAAATGCCTGGCGTTCTGGTCCATTCTCACGGCCCGTTTGCATGGGGCAAAAATGCCGAAGATGCGGTGCATAACGCCATCGTGCTGGAAGAAGTCGCTTATATGGGGATTTTCTGCCGCCAGCTTGCTCCGCAACTGCCTGATATGCAGCAAACATTGCTGGATAAACACTATCTGCGTAAGCATGGTGCAAAAGCCTATTACGGCCAGTAATGACTGTATAAAACCACAGCCAGTCAACCAAAACCAGGCTATACTCAAGCCTGGTTTTTTATTGGATTTTCAGCGTGGCGCAGGCAGGTTTTATCTTAACCCGACACTGGCGGGATACCCCGCAAGGAACCGAAGTTTCCTTTTGGTTAGCGACGGACAACGGGCCGTTGCAGGTTACGCTTGCACCGCAAGAGTCCGTGGCGTTTATTCCCGCCGATCAGGTTCCCCGCACTCAGCATATTTTGCAAGGTGAACAAGGCTTTCGCCTGACGCCGCTGGCGTTAAAGGATTTTCACCGCCAGCCGGTGTATGGCCTTTACTGTCGCGCCCATCGCCAGTTGATGAATTACGAAAAGCGCCTGCGTGAAGCTGGCGTTACCGTTTACGAGGCCGATGTGCGCCCGCCAGAACGCTATCTGATGGAGCGGTTTATCACCTCACCGGTGTGGGTCGAGGGTGATATGCACAATGGCGCTATCGTTAATGCCCGTCTGAAACCGCATCCCGACTACCGCCCGCCGCTCAAGTGGGTTTCTATTGATATTGAAACCACCCGCCACGGTGAACTGTACTGCATCGGTCTGGAAGGCTGCGGGCAGCGCATCGTTTATATGCTGGGGCCGGAGAATGGCGATGCCTCCGCGCTTGATTTCGAACTGGAGTACGTCGCCAGTCGTCCGCAGCTGCTGGAAAAACTCAACGCCTGGTTTGCTAACCACGATCCTGATGTGATCATCGGCTGGAACGTGGTGCAGTTCGATCTGCGAATGCTGCAAAAACATGCCGAGCGCTACCGTATTCCACTGCGTCTGGGGCGCGATAACAGTGAGCTGGAGTGGCGCGAGCACGGCTTTAAAAACGGCGTCTTTTTTGCCCAGGCCAAAGGGCGGCTAATTATCGACGGTATCGAGGCGCTGAAATCTGCATTCTGGAATTTCTCTTCGTTCTCGCTGGAAACCGTCGCTCAGGAGTTATTAGGCGAAGGAAAATCTATCGATAACCCGTGGGATCGGATGGACGAAATTGACCGCCGTTTCGCCGAAGATAAACCTGCGCTGGCGACTTATAACCTGAAAGATTGCGAGCTGGTGACGCAGATCTTCCACAAAACTGAAATCATGCCGTTTCTACTCGAACGAGCGACGGTTAACGGCCTGCCGGTAGATCGGCACGGGGGGTCGGTGGCAGCGTTTGGTCATCTCTATTTTCCCCGAATGCATCGCGCTGGTTATGTCGCGCCTAATCTCGGCGAAGTGCCGCCGCACGCCAGCCCTGGCGGCTATGTGATGGATTCGCGGCCTGGGCTTTATGATTCGGTACTGGTGCTGGACTACAAAAGCCTGTACCCCTCGATCATCCGCACCTATCTGATTGATCCCGTCGGGCTGGTGGAAGGCATGGCGCAGCCTGATCCAGAGCACAGCACCGAAGGCTTTCTCGATGCCTGGTTCTCGCGGGAGAAACATTGCCTGCCGGAGATTGTGACTAACATCTGGCACGGGCGCGATGAAGCCAAACGCCAGGGCAATAAGCCACTGTCGCAGGCGCTGAAGATCATCATGAATGCCTTTTATGGCGTGCTCGGGACTACCGCCTGTCGCTTCTTCGATCCCCGCCTGGCGTCGTCAATCACCATGCGTGGTCATCAGATCATGCGGCAAACCAAAGCGTTGATTGAAGCGCAGGGCTATGACGTAATCTACGGCGATACTGACTCAACGTTTGTCTGGCTGAAAGGCGCGCACTCCGAAGAAGAAGCGGCGAAAATCGGTCGTGCACTGGTGCAGCACGTTAACGCCTGGTGGGCAGAAACGTTGCAACAGCAACGGCTGACTAGCGCACTGGAATTGGAGTATGAAACCCATTTCTGCCGTTTTCTGATGCCAACCATTCGCGGAGCCGATACGGGCAGCAAAAAGCGATATGCCGGGCTGATTCAGGAGGGCGATAAACAGCGGATGGTGTTTAAAGGGCTGGAAACCGTGCGCACCGACTGGACACCGCTGGCCCAGCAGTTTCAGCAGGAGCTATACCTACTTATCTTCCGCAACGAGCCATATCAGGAATACGTTCGCGAAACCATCGACAAACTGATGGCTGGCGAACTGGATGCACGGCTGGTTTACCGTAAACGCCTTCGCCGTCCACTGAGCGAATACCAGCGTAATGTGCCGCCTCATGTACGCGCCGCACGCCTTGCCGATGAAGAAAACCAAAAGCGTGGTCGCCCCTTGCAATATCAGAACCGCGGCACCATTAAGTATGTATGGACCACCAACGGCCCGGAGCCGCTGGACTACCAACGTTCACCGCTGGATTACGAACACTATCTGACCCGCCAGCTACAACCCGTGGCGGAGGGAATACTCCCTTTTATTGAGGATAATTTTGCTACACTTATGACCGGGCAACTTGGGCTATTTTGAGCAAAAAAAGAGTTCGCCAGATACCATTTTGATGCGTGACGAATGCTTTGCCATCCAGTACCATAGCGCCCTTTCCATTCCTGGACCTGAATAACGCCACTACCTCATAAGCACGGTAGCGGGTGGTTATTGCCTGCAATTAAAGATATAGAGCCGAACACATATGCCTTTTACACTTGGTCAACGCTGGATCAGCGATACAGAAAGCGAATTGGGACTTGGAACCGTTGTCGCGGTGGATGCGCGAACTGTCACTTTACTTTTCCCATCTACTGGTGAAAACCGTCTGTACGCACGCAGTGATTCCCCCGTGACCCGCGTGATGTTCAACCCTGGTGATACCATTACCAGCCATGACGGCTGGCAGATGCAAGTCGAAGAAGTAAAAGAAGAAAATGGCTTGCTGACCTATATCGGTACTCGCCTGGATACTGAAGAGTCCGGCGTAGCCCTGCGTGAAGTTTTCCTTGATAGCAAACTGGTGTTCAGCAAACCGCAGGACCGTCTGTTTGCCGGGCAGATTGACCGTATGGACCGCTTTGCGCTGCGTTATCGCGCACGTAAATATTCCAGCGAACAGTTCCGTATGCCGTACAGCGGCCTGCGCGGTCAGCGTACCAGTCTGATCCCGCATCAGCTCAACATCGCTCATGATGTTGGCCGCCGCCATGCGCCGCGCGTCCTGCTGGCTGACGAAGTGGGTTTAGGGAAAACCATTGAAGCCGGGATGATCCTGCATCAGCAACTGCTCTCTGGCGCTGCTGAACGTGTACTGATTATCGTCCCGGAAACCTTACAGCATCAGTGGCTGGTAGAAATGCTGCGCCGTTTCAACCTGCGCTTTGCGCTGTTTGATGATGAGCGTTATGCCGAAGCTCAGCACGATGCTTACAACCCGTTCGACACCGAACAGCTGGTCATTTGCTCGCTGGATTTTGCCCGTCGTAGCAAACAGCGTCTGGAACATCTCTGTGAAGCCGAATGGGACCTGCTGGTGGTCGATGAAGCGCATCACCTGGTGTGGAGCGAAGATGCGCCGAGCCGTGAATATCAGGCCATTGAACAACTGGCAGAGCATGTGCCCGGCGTTCTGCTGCTGACTGCGACCCCGGAACAACTGGGGATGGAAAGCCACTTCGCCCGTCTGCGCCTGCTGGACCCGAACCGTTTCCACGATTTCGCGCAGTTCGTTGAAGAGCAGAAAAATTATCGTCCGGTAGCAGATGCCGTTGCCATGCTGCTGGCAGGTAACAAACTCAGCAATGACGAACTGAACATGCTCGGTGAGATGATCGGCGAGCAGGATATTGAGCCGTTACTGCAGGCGGCAAACAGCAACAGCGAAGATGCCCAGAGCGCCCGTCAGGAACTGGTTTCCATGCTGATGGATCGCCACGGCACCAGCCGCGTGCTGTTCCGTAACACCCGTAACGGCGTTAAAGGCTTCCCGAAACGCGAGCTACACACTATTAAACTGCCGCTGCCGACGCAGTATCAGACGGCGATTAAAGTGTCCGGCATTATGGGCGCACGTAAAAGTGCGGAAGACCGCGCTCGCGATATGCTCTACCCGGAGCGTATTTATCAAGAATTTGAAGGCGATAACGCCACCTGGTGGAACTTCGACCCGCGCGTTGAGTGGCTGATGGGCTACCTGACCAGCCATCGCTCACAGAAAGTGCTGGTGATCTGCGCTAAAGCCGCTACCGCGCTGCAACTGGAGCAGGTACTGCGCGAGCGTGAAGGTATCCGCGCTGCGGTGTTCCACGAAGGCATGTCGATTATTGAGCGTGACCGCGCTGCGGCATGGTTTGCCGAAGAAGACACCGGCGCGCAGGTGCTGCTGTGTTCGGAAATTGGTTCTGAAGGGCGTAACTTCCAGTTCGCCAGCCACATGGTAATGTTCGATCTGCCGTTCAACCCGGATCTGCTGGAGCAGCGTATTGGTCGTCTGGATCGTATCGGTCAGGCACACGATATTCAGATCCATGTGCCTTATCTGGAAAAAACCGCTCAGTCGGTACTGGTGCGCTGGTATCACGAAGGTCTGGATGCATTCGAGCACACCTGCCCGACCGGACGCACTATCTACGATAGCGTGTATAACGATCTGATTAACTACCTGGCCTCACCGGATCAAACCGAAGGCTTTGACGATCTGATCAAAAACTGCCGCGAGCAGCACGAGGCGTTGAAGGCACAGCTGGAACAGGGTCGTGACCGCCTGCTGGAGATCCATTCCAACGGTGGCGAAAAAGCGCAGGCATTAGCTGAAAGCATTGAAGAGCAGGATGACGATACCAACCTGATCGCCTTCGCCATGAACCTGTTCGATATTATCGGTATCAATCAGGACGATCGCGGCGACAACATGATCGTGCTGACGCCGTCCGATCATATGCTGGTGCCGGACTTCCCTGGCCTGTCGGAAGATGGCATCACCATTACCTTCGACCGTGAAGTGGCGCTGGCGCGTGAAGATGCGCAGTTTATTACCTGGGAGCATCCGCTGATCCGCAACGGTCTGGATCTGATCCTCTCTGGCGATACCGGTAGCAGCACGATTTCACTGTTGAAAAACAAAGCGTTGCCGGTAGGTACGCTGTTGGTGGAGCTGATTTATGTCGTTGAAGCCCAGGCTCCGAAGCAGTTGCAGCTCAACCGCTTCCTGCCACCGACGCCGGTACGTATGCTACTGGATAAAAACGGCAACAACCTGGCAGCGCAGGTGGAGTTTGAAACCTTTAACCGTCAGCTTAACGCGGTTAACCGCCACACTGGCAGCAAGCTGGTTAATGCCGTGCAGCAGGATGTTCACGCTATCCTTCAGCTGGGTGAAGCGCAGATCGAGAAATCTGCCCGTGCATTGATTGATGCAGCACGTAACGAAGCCGACGAAAAACTGTCTGCCGAGCTGTCTCGTCTGGAAGCTCTGCGCGCAGTGAACCCGAACATTCGTGACGATGAACTGACCGCCATTGAGAGCAACCGTCAGCAGGTAATGGAAAGCCTGGATCAGGCAGGTTGGCGTCTGGATGCCCTGCGTTTGATCGTTGTGACGCATCAGTAACGGAGCCTAAAATGGGGATGGAAAACTACAATCCGCCGCAGGAACCCTGGCTGGTTATCCTGTATCAGGATGACCACATTATGGTGGTCAACAAGCCGAGCGGCTTGTTATCGGTGCCGGGGCGTCTGGAGGAGCACAAAGACAGCGTGATGACGCGCATTCAGCGTGATTATCCGCAGGCGGAATCGGTGCATCGTCTGGATATGGCTACCAGCGGCGTGATTGTAGTGGCGCTGACCAAAGCCGCGGAGCGGGAATTAAAACGCCAGTTCCGCGAGCGCGAGCCGAAAAAGCAGTATGTGGCCCGCGTCTGGGGGCACCCATCCCCAGCGGAAGGTCTGGTCGATCTGCCGCTGATTTGCGACTGGCCAAACCGCCCGAAACAGAAAGTCTGTTACGAAACGGGTAAACCTGCGCAGACGGAATATGAAGTGGTGGAGTATGCTGCGGATAACACAGCAAGAGTGGTGTTAAAACCGATTACCGGGCGTTCGCATCAGCTGCGTGTGCATATGCTGGCGCTGGGCCATCCGATTCTCGGCGATCGTTTTTATGCATCACCAGAAGCCAGGGCAATGGCACCACGTTTACTGCTACATGCAGAGATGTTGACGATTACCCATCCGGCATATGGCAATAGTATGACGTTTAAGGCGCCCGCGGATTTTTAATAGTCTCGGTAGCGCGATTAGGTAGGCAGGAGAAGGCGTTAAGGCCTTCTCTTCTTACTCGCCCTGAAACTTATTTAAACCCTTTCTGCTGCTTTATCAGCTCATAGGCCTGCTGAATTTCCTGCGCTTTCTGCTTCGCCATCTCCATCATCTCAGGCGGCAAACCTTTTGCTACCAGCTTATCCGGATGGTGTTCACTCATCAGCTTACGGTAGGCACGTTTAATGGTGGTCGCATCATCCGTCGGCTTCACACCCAGCACATTACAGGCATCTTCCAGCGTTGGGCCTCGCTGCGCTTGCTGCCAGTTACCACCGCCAGATTGCTGCTGATAACCGCCGCCAAACTGTGCACCGCCCTGCATCATGCGCAGGAACTGGTCAAACTGAGCGCGGGAGATCCCTAATTCTTCAGCAATGACATACAGTACCGCCCGCTCATTTGGATGCAGCGAACCATCAGCAAACGCCGCCTGAATCTGGATCTCCAGAAACATACGAATTAAGTCAAAACGACCAAAGCAGACACTGCGAAACTGGCGCATCTTTTCACGCAGTGGGTAATTATCTGATTTTCCCACCCGGAATGCATTTTGCGCCGCAGTACGGGAAGCGCCATGCAGATTCATTCGATCCATCAAACGGCTGGCAATATGAATATCAGCCTCAGTGACGCGACCTTTAGATTTGGTTAAATGCCCCATCACCTCAAAAGTGGTGGCAAAAAACAGCGCCTGACGCTCACGCTGATTGGCGAACCACGCCATTTTACGGCTGCGGGCTTTATCAAACATATGGCCAATCAACAGCCCTAATACAACGCCCCAAAAACCACCGCCCATCATTAAGGCCACGGCCACGCCAATGATTTTTCCCCAATACTGCATATATTCCCCAAATCGACACTCGGATATCAGGGCTATCTCTCACAATTTAAGGCGCTTTTACCCATTTCGGGCTGCGGTCTATTGTGAGACATCGCCTATAATTTGCATTATCATACCTGTCATTCTATGCCGTGCCTAACATCACAGACACTATTCGGGCAGGATTAACACTAGCGTAGAGATGATGAGTACGTTAGTCTCTGACCGTTTGCCGCGCGCAACGTTACCGATGATGGAACAATAAAATTCAACGTATGAAAAAACGTATCCCCACCCTCCTGGCCACCATGATTGCCACCGCCCTTTACAGTCAACAGGGCCTGGCAGCCGATCTCGCCTCACAGTGTATGTTGGGCGTGCCGAGCTATGACCGTCCTCTGGTGAAGGGCGACACGAACGAACTGCCCGTGACGATTAATGCTGACGACGCCAAAGGGAATTATCCTGATGACGCAGTGTTTTCCGGCAATGTAGATATCATGCAAGGGAACAGTCGACTGCAGGCCGATGAAGTGCAACTTCATCAAAAAGAAGCACCAGGCGAGCCAGAACCGATTCGTACTGTTGATGCGCTCGGTAATGTCCATTACGACGACAACCAGGTCATTCTGAAAGGGCCAAAGGGATGGGCGAATCTGAACACCAAAGATACTAACGTCTGGGAAGGGGATTACCAGATGGTGGGTCGTCAGGGGCGCGGTAAAGCGGACCTGATGAAACAACGAGGCGAAAACCGTTATACCATTCTGGATAACGGCAGCTTTACCTCCTGCTTACCGGGGTCCGATACCTGGAGCGTGGTGGGGAGCGAAATTATCCATGACCGCGAAGAGCAAGTAGCCGAAATCTGGAACGCCCGTTTTAAAGTTGGCCCGGTGCCAATCTTCTACAGCCCCTATTTGCAGTTACCGGTGGGTGACAAACGCCGCTCCGGTTTCTTGATCCCAAACGCCAAGTACACGACCAAGAACTACTTTGAGTTCTACCTGCCATATTACTGGAACATCGCGCCAAATATGGATGCCACCATCACGCCGCATTATATGCATCGTCGTGGCAACATTATGTGGGAGAACGAGTTCCGCTACCTCTCCCAGGCGGGCGCAGGCTTGATGGAACTGGACTATCTGCCTTCAGATAAAGTCTATGAAGATGAACACCCGAACGATGATAACTCACGTCGTTGGTTATTTTACTGGCAACACTCTGGTGTAATGGATCAGGTGTGGCGCTTCAATATTGACTACACCAAAGTTAGTGATCCAAGTTATTTCAACGACTTTGATAATAAGTACGGTTCCAGTACCGACGGCTACGCTACGCAAAAATTCAGCGTCGGTTACGCAGTACAGAACTTTGACGCCACACTTTCGACCAAACAGTTTCAGGTCTTTGACGATAACAGTGGTAACAGTTACGCCGCTGAGCCGCAGTTAGACGTCAACTACTACCATAACGATCTCGGTCCGTTTGATACCCGTATCTATGGTCAGGCAGTGCATTTTGTAAATACCAATAGCAATATGCCAGAAGCCACACGTCTGCACCTTGAACCGACGATCAATCTCCCGTTGTCGAACAACTGGGGCAGTTTAAATACCGAAGCCAAACTGCTGGCGACACACTATCAGCAGACCAATCTTGACTGGTATAACGCCAGAAATACAAACAAGCTGGCTGATTCTGTTAACCGTGTAATGCCGCAATTTAAAGTTGATGGCAAAATGGTCTTTGAGCGTGACATGAATCTGCTGGCGCCTGGCTTTACCCAGACACTGGAACCACGCGCGCAGTATCTGTACGTACCCTATCGCGATCAGAGCGACATCTACAATTTCGACTCTTCTCTGTTGCAGTTTGACTATAGCGGCCTGTTCCGCGACCGTACTTATGGTGGTCTGGACCGCATCGCATCAGCAAACCAGGTTACGACCGGTGTCACATCTCGTATATATGATGAAAATGCCGTTGAACGTTTTAACGTTTCTGTTGGTCAAATCTACTATTTCAGCGAGTCTCGCACTGGCGATGACCACATAAAATGGGAGAAAGACGACGATAAAGGTTCACTGGTGTGGGCTGGTGATACTTACTGGCGAATCTCCGAGCGTTGGGGTGTACGGGGTGGTGTGCAGTACGACACTCGTCTGGATAACGTCGCGACCAGTAATGCCAGCATTGAGTACCGTCGGGATCAAGACCGTCTGGTACAGCTAAATTACCGCTATGCCAGCCCGGAATATATTCAGGCGACATTGCCACGTTATTCCACCTCTGAACAATATAATAAGGGGATTTCGCAGGTAGGTGGCGTAGCCAGTTGGCCATTTGCTGATCGCTGGTCGATTGTCGGGGCTTACTACTTCGATACCAATGTGAACAAACCAGCCGACTCCATGTTAGGCGTGCAGTACAGTTCCTGCTGTTATGCGATTCGTGTCGGTTACGAGCGTAAGCTGAACGGCTGGGATAATGATAAACAACATGCAGTTTATGACGACGTAATCGGCTTTAACATCGAACTTCGTGGCCTGAGCTCTAACTATGGCCTCGGCACGCAAGAGATGTTGCGTTCGAACATTCTGCCGTATCAAAACTCTTTGTGATTTGATTGAGTTACAACGTAATCCGCATTGCGGCTAATTGAAATGGAAAAAGTATGAAGAACTGGAAAACGCTGCTTCTCGGTATCGCCATGATCGCGAATACCAGTTTCGCTGCCCCCCAGGTAGTCGATAAAGTCGCAGCCGTCGTCAATAATGGCGTGGTGCTGGAAAGCGACGTTAATGGTTTATTGCAGTCAGTAAAACTGAATGCCGCACAAGCGGGGCAACAACTTCCTGATGATGCTACGCTGCGTCATCAGATCCTGGAACGGTTGATCATGGATCAGATCCTGCTGCAAATGGGCCAGAAAATGGGGGTGAAAATCTCCGATGAGCAGCTGGATCAGGCGATTGCTAACATCGCTAAACAAAACAACATGACGCTGGATCAGATGCGTAGCCGTCTGGCTTACGATGGGCTGAACTACAACACCTATCGTAATCAGATCCGCAAAGAGATGATTATCTCTGAAGTGCGCAACAATGAAGTTCGTCGTCGTATCTCTATCCTGCCGCAGGAAGTGGAATCTCTCGCGCAGCAGGTCGGGAATCAAAACGATGCCAGCACTGAGCTGAATCTGAGCCACATTCTGATCCCGCTGCCAGAAAATCCATCTTCTGATCAGGTGAACGAAGCAGAAAGCCAGGCGCGTGCCATTGTCGATCAAGCCCGTAACGGCGCTGATTTTGGCAAACTGGCAATCTCCTACTCTGCTGATCAACAAGCCCTGAAAGGCGGTCAGATGGGCTGGGGACGCATTCAGGAACTGCCGGGTATCTTTGCCCAGGCGTTAAGTACCGCGAAGAAAGGCGATGTTGTTGGCCCAATTCGTTCCGGTGTTGGCTTCCATATTCTGAAAGTCAACGATCTGCGTGGTGGTAGCCAAAATATCTCGGTTACCGAAGTTCATGCTCGCCATATTCTGCTGAAACCATCGCCGATTATGACCGACGAACAAGCCCGCGTGAAACTGGAGCAAATCGCTGCTGATATCAAAAGTGGTAAAACGACTTTTGCTGCCGCAGCGAAAGAGTTCTCCCAGGATCCAGGTTCTGCTAACCAGGGCGGCGATCTCGGTTGGGCAACAGCAGACATTTTTGATCCGGCGTTCCGTGACGCACTCACCCGCCTGAACAAAGGCCAAATGAGTGCACCGGTTCACTCCTCCTTTGGCTGGCATTTGATCGAGCTGCTGGATACCCGTAATGTCGATAAAACCGACGCTGCGCAGAAAGATCGTGCGTACCGCATGCTGATGAACCGTAAGTTCTCGGAAGAAGCAGCAAGCTGGATGCAGGAACAACGCGCCAGCGCCTACGTTAAAATCCTGAGCAACTAATGGTTAAAACCCAACGTGTTGTGATCACTCCCGGCGAGCCCGCCGGGATTGGCCCGGACTTAGTTGTCCAGCTTGCACAGCGTGAGTGGCCGGTCGAACTGGTTGTTTGTGCCGATGCCACTCTCCTTACCGACCGGGCAGCGATGCTCGGTTTGCCGCTCACCCTCCGCCCTTATTCCCCCAACTCCCCTGCACAACCGCAAACTGCGGGCACATTAACGCTACTTCCTGTCGCGCTACGTGAATCTGTCACTGCGGGGCAGTTAGCGGTTGAAAATGGGCATTATGTGGTGGAGACGCTGGCGCGAGCGTGTGATGGCTGTCTGAACGGTGAATTTGCTGCGCTGATCACAGGCCCCGTGCATAAAGGCGTCATTAACGACGCAGGCATTCCGTTTACCGGTCATACCGAGTTTTTCGAAGAGCGTTCGCAGGCGAAAAAAGTGGTGATGATGCTGGCAACCGAAGAACTTCGCGTGGCGCTGGCAACGACGCATTTACCGCTGCGCGATATCGCAGATGCTATCACCCCTGCGCTTTTGCACGAAGTCATTGCTATTTTGCATCACGATTTGCGGACCAAATTTGGTATTGCCGAACCGCGCATTCTGGTCTGCGGGCTAAATCCGCACGCGGGCGAAGGCGGTCATATGGGTACGGAAGAGATAGACACTATCATTCCGGTGCTCGACGAGTTACGGGTGCAGGGGATGAAACTTAAAGGGCCGCTGCCTGCCGATACCCTGTTTCAGCCGAAATATCTCGATAACGCCGACGCCGTGCTGGCGATGTACCACGATCAGGGTCTTCCCGTGCTAAAATACCAGGGCTTCGGGCGCGGTGTGAACATTACGCTGGGCCTGCCCTTTATTCGCACATCAGTGGACCACGGCACCGCACTTGAACTGGCGGGACGTGGCAAAGCAGATGTCGGCAGTTTTATTACGGCGCTTAATCTCGCCATCAAAATGATTGTTAACACCCAATGAATAATCGAGTCCACCAGGGCCACTTAGCCCGTAAACGCTTCGGGCAAAACTTTCTCAACGATCAGTTCGTGATCGACAGCATTGTTTCTGCCATTAACCCGCAGAAAGGCCAGGCAATGGTCGAAATCGGCCCCGGTCTGGCGGCATTGACCGAACCGGTCGGCGAACGTCTGGACCAGCTGACGGTCATCGAACTTGACCGCGATCTGGCGGCACGTCTGCAAACGCATCCATTCTTAGGCCCGAAACTGACTATTTATCAGCAGGATGCGATGACCTTTAACTTTGGCGAACTGGCCGAGAAAATGGGCCAGCCGCTGCGTGTTTTCGGCAACCTGCCTTATAACATCTCCACGCCGTTGATGTTCCATCTGTTTAGCTATACTGATGCCATTGCCGACATGCACTTTATGTTGCAAAAAGAGGTGGTGAATCGTCTGGTTGCAGGACCGAACAGCAAGGCGTATGGTCGATTAAGCGTCATGGCGCAATACTATTGTAACGTGATCCCGGTGCTGGAAGTACCGCCGTCAGCCTTTACACCACCACCCAAAGTGGATTCCGCCGTCGTGCGCCTGGTTCCTCATGCAACGATGCCCTACCCGGTTAAAGATGTTCGCGTGTTGAGCCGCATCACCACCGAAGCCTTTAACCAGCGTCGTAAAACCATTCGTAACAGCCTCGGCAACCTGTTTAGCGTCGAGGTATTAACAGGAATGGGGATCGACCCGGCGATGCGAGCGGAAAATATCTCTGTCGCGCAATATTGCCAGATGGCGAACTATCTGGCGGAGAACGCGCCTTTGCAGGAGAGTTAACGATGATCAATTCGCCCCGAGTGTGTATTCAGGTTCAAAGCGTCTACATTGAGGCACAATCTTCACCTGATAATGAACGTTACGTTTTTGCTTATACCGTAACCATACGCAATCTGGGGCGAGCGCCAGTGCAGTTGTTGGGGCGTTACTGGCTGATCACCAATGGCAATGGCCGTGAAACCGAAGTCCAGGGCGAAGGAGTGGTTGGCGTTCAGCCACTTATCGCGCCTGGCGAAGAGTACCAGTACACCAGCGGTGCAATCATTGAAACCCCGCTGGGCACCATGCAGGGTCACTACGAAATGATCGATGAAAATGGCGTCCCCTTCAGCATCGACATTCCCGTATTCCGACTCGCCGTTCCCACACTCATTCATTAAAAGAATATGGCGACATACCTAATTGGCGACGTTCATGGTTGTTACGATGAACTGATCGCATTGCTGCATAAAGTAGAATTTACCCCTGGGAAAGATACCCTCTGGCTGACAGGCGATCTGGTTGCGCGCGGCCCTGGTTCGCTGGATGTTCTGCGCTATGTGAAATCCTTAGGCGACAGCGTACGTCTGGTGCTGGGCAATCACGATCTGCATCTGCTGGCGGTATTCGCCGGGATCAGCCGCAATAAACCGAAAGATCGCCTGACACCGCTGCTGGAAGCGCCGGATGCCGACGAGCTGCTTAACTGGCTGCGTCGCCAGCCTTTGCTGCAAATCGACGAAGAGAAAAAGCTGGTAATGGCCCACGCAGGGATCACGCCGCAGTGGGATCTGCAGACCGCCAAAGAGTGCGCACGCGATGTAGAAGCGGTGCTGTCGAGTGACTCCTATCCCTTCTTCCTGGATGCCATGTACGGCGATATGCCAAATAACTGGTCACCGGAATTGCGGGGGCTGGGAAGACTGCGGTTTATCACCAACGCCTTTACCCGTATGCGTTTTTGCTTTCCAAACGGTCAACTGGATATGTACAGCAAAGAATCGCCGGAAGAAGCCCCTGCCCCACTGAAACCGTGGTTTGCGATTCCTGGCCCTGTCGCTGAAGAGTACAGCATCGCCTTTGGTCACTGGGCATCGCTGGAGGGCAAAGGTACGCCGGAAGGTATTTACGCGCTGGATACTGGCTGCTGTTGGGGCGGGACATTAACCTGCCTGCGCTGGGAAGATAAACAGTATTTTGTCCAGCCGTCGAACCGGCATAAGGATTTGGGTGAGGGAGAGGCGGTCGCGTCTTAACGCTTTACCATTCAGGGAGGAATAATGGCTGACTATTTTGAAATACGTGCTGATTACAATCAGCACACCATCACGGTTTATCAGGCTTACAATGATGCAATCGCTGACGTCGCCGTACGTGACGGGCGATTTGGCGCACCTTTTTCATTCAACCGCATGACCTGGATTAAACCCTCTTTTATGTGGATGATGGAGCGTAGCAACTGGGGACTGAAAAAAGATCAACAACGCATTCTCGCAATCCGAATCAAACGCACCTTCTTTGATACATTGCTGGAACAAGCGGTGCTAACCACGCCGGAAGCCCATGTCTATCCACATGCAGGAGTTTGGGAAACGTTATTTGCGCAAGCAAATGTATATGTTCAGTGGGACCCAGAACGCAGCATAAATGGCAAAAAACTGGAGCACCGATCATTACAGCTTGGTATTTCTCGTAACTTGATCAGTCAATTTAACGAAGACGCCATTGTTGCCATTGATGATCTGACGCCGCTGGTGCGAAAGTGTCATAACCTTTTGATAAACGGTAAAACAACACAGGCGAAATCCTTCCTGCCGCCAGAAAAAATTTATCCTGTTAGTGCAGCTGCAAGAAAGGCTTTGGGAATGAAAAATTCCTGAGACAAATACGCGCCTATTAAGCGGAAAATATCTAAGTGCGACAAATCAACGCCGGGCTTAATACCAGAGAAATTATTCTGGAAATGATTGACGAAGCAGATGAACCCCCGTTTGCTGAGCAGCGAACCTGGCATCGCAGGCGAATCGCTTTTCTTTGTGATTGCATCAGCGTTGCTGTCGACTACGGCTTCTTCTGTTCTGTCTCTCAGCAGTCAATAATGAACATAACCAGGATGGCTGAAGATGTATGGATAACAGAAAGTAAAACGACCCAACTCATTGATATCTGGCAGCAACTTAAGCAGCTTTATCCGCCAGAAACTATTCCCTACACCCAGCAGTTACCCGCTAAAGAATTGCTTGAACTGCTACTTTCCAGTCCTGACGATCTTCGAATAATTGAAATCCCTGACATCATCGGTGATGTTTTTGATGACCAAACCTGGATTCGATTATTCAAAAAACACTTTGCTGATGTTATCTAACTACGATGTGATGTGTAACAATCTAAAATACATCGCCAGACGACAGACCAAAAAGAAAGTATTTAGCAGATACTCAACATTCTGACTTCTGTACAGAAATAGCAGAGTTTAAAAACTTAAAATTTCCGGTACTCATCAGAGAAACATCCTGTTTCTTCTGCAAGTTCATTTAATGCCGAGATTGCATCCTCGTTTACTTCAGTCCACTGTAGAGTGGCTTGAGGGTTTAGACCTACGCAATGAGCGCGACTCACAAAATCGCGCTCACTGGTAAAATCAGACGTCTTATCGTTCAATTTGTAGTCATAGCAAAAACTTACCGCCGCTCCAGAATCTCAAAGCAATAGCTATGAGAGTTCTGCGCATCAGCGTCGTGGAATTCGCTGAATACCGATTCCCAGTCATCCGGCTCGTAATCCGGGAAATGGGTGTCGCCTTCCACTTCTGCGTCGATATGCGTCAGATACAGTTTTTGCGCTTTGGGCAGGAACTGCTCATAAACGCGACCACCGCCAATCACCATGATTTCTGGTACGTCACCACACGCCGCGATGGCTTCATCCACCGATTTAACCCACGTTACGCGATCATCCGTACCCGGTTGACTGCTGAGGATAATATTTTTGCGTCCTGGCAGCGGACGACCGATGGATTCCCAGGTATGGCGGCCCATAATCACGGGTTTATTTAAGGTGTTGCGCTTAAACCAGGCGAGATCGGCAGGCAGGTTCCACGGCATGGCGTTTTCCATGCCGATAACGCGATCTACCGCTAACGCCGCAATCAGACTAATCATTGATTTATCCTGGATATAAAAAATTGTCGCCACTATACGTAAAGCGTAAACCTTCGTCGACTGGCGCAAGGATGATGTTGAGGAAAATTTTACGTTCTGCTGGCGAGTCCACGCTCTCTTCCTGGACTCGCCGCATTACAATGAAACAAAAACAATCAGTTAGCTGTAAAGTGTGATTTACGTCACTCTTTATTAGGATGAGGGTTTCGTTTCCGGTTCATCCGCCATGTTGCCGGTATGTTTACCTTCTTCGGTGCCCTGCCAGCCATGTCGTTGAATTAATGACAGATGTTCGCGGTCTTCGGTAATGATCTCACTTAACATCGCACTGGTGCGTTTATAGACCGCTGCGCGGGCTTTGGTGTCGTTCTCAACTACTGCCATCTCTTCCACCATCTGAATATTAAAACGGCGGAATACATCTGCACGCTCCCGCGCTTCATACGGCCCCAGACCTAAACTTTCCAGCGCCAGACGCCCGGTTTTCAGTGCCCCTTCAAAGGTTTCACGCTCTGGCTTTTCAACGCCTGCCTGACGCAAACGAATGTAGTGGTCAACATCGCGGGCGCGGGCAATAATCTGCAAATGCGGGAAATGTTCTTTCACCATCTCCGTCAGTTGCAGGTTGGTTTGCGGATCGTCGATGGCGTTAATCAGCACTTCCGCTTTCGCCGCTCCCGCAGATTCCAGTAAATCCATCCGCGTGGCATCGCCGTAAAACACTTTCATGCCGAATTTTCGCAGCGTTTCGATATGGTCCGGATCGTGATCGAGTACCACCATTTTCACCCCGCTGGAGAGCAGTAAACGTCCGGTAATCTGTCCATAACGACCGAATCCAGCAATGATCACCCGCGGCTGTTCTTCATCAATCTCATCGGCTTCACGCGCTTGTTCGGTAGAAGATTGCTCAAGGCGATTGAGGATCACCAGCAGAATCGGCGTTGCCGCCATCGACAGCGCCACCGCCAGGGTCAGCGACTTCGCCCACTCCGGCTCCAGCACATTCGCCATTTGCGCCGCGCCAAATACCACAAAGGCAAACTCACTGCCCTGCCCTAACAGCACCGCAAACCAGCGACGCTGTTTATTCGGCACCTGCAACGGTCGGGCAATCAGCCACAGCATAGCGATTTTGATGATGAGGAAACCGAGCAGCAAAATGACAATGCGCAACGGATTTTCAAGCAGCGTGCCAAAGTCTATCGACATGCCAACACCGATGAAAAACAGCCCCAACAGCAAACCTTTAAATGGCTCGATATCGCTCTCCAGCGCATGACGGTATTCCGAGCTTGCCAGCAGTACGCCCGCCAGAAACGCCCCCATCGCCATCGACAAGCCGACCTCTTCCAGCAGCAAACCAAAGCCAAACACGAGGAATAACGCCACGGCACTAAACACTTCCCGCAAGCCAGAGCGGGCAACAAAACGCAGCGCCGGACGCGTGACATAGCGCCCCAGCAGTACCACCAGCACCAGTGCACCCGCCACTTTTAACGCCGAGAGAGCAAATGCGCCCATCGTCGTCGAGGCACTGCTCGCCGCCAGTAGCGGGATCATCGCTACCAGCGGGATCGCGGCGATATCCTGGAACAGCAGCACCGCAAAGGCGCTACGGCCCATTTGTGTCACCATCAGGTTGCGTTCATTCATCGCCTGCATGGCAATTGCCGTTGATGAGAGCGCCAGTGTCATGCCGATCAGTTCCGCTACCTGCCAGCGCAGACCAAGGAACATGCAGAACAGCCCCAGCAGGCCACCGCAAATCACCATCTGCAGCGCACCACCACCAAACACTGCCGCACGCAACTTCCACAGCCTTTGTGGATCGAGTTCGAGGCCGATGATAAACAGCATCAGCACCACGCCAATCTCGGCAAAGTGGAGGATAGATTCGGCATCGGTCACCAGTCGCAGCCCCCACGGGCCAATAATGCAGCCCGCGATCAGGTAGCCAAGAACCGAGCCAAGCCCAAGACGCACCGCAATAGGTACAATCAGCGCCGCCGAACCGAGATAAATCAGCGCCTGAATCAGCGTATGGCTATCCATGATATGCCTCCTGCCATTCCAGCAGACGTTGCTTATAATGACGCGCCTGCCCTTCGAGGGTTTCGTCGTCACAAATAAAGGTGCAGTGCATAGCAAACGGTGGCAGCCAGTTCAGCCCGCAGTAGATTGCCGTCGCCTGTAGCGGCTGCGACAGCACATCAAAGCCCGGATGCGCGCCAATCTCAAAATGACTTTCCCCGCCGCCGGTCGTCACCGCCCACAGCAAATGTTTACCATGCAGTGCCGTGCCGCCGTGACCGTAAGCCCAGCCGTGCGAGAAAACTTTATCGATCCAAAGTTTGAGGAGCGGTGGAATGCTGTACCACTGCATCGGGTGCTGCCAGACGATCAGGTCGGCGCGAGACAACGCCTCCTGCTCGGCAGCAATATCGATATTGAAGTCAGGATAGAGTTGATAAAGAGAGCGAACTTCGACGCCTTCCAGCGTCCTTGCGTGTTCAAGCATCCGTTTATTCGCATGAGAATGATGCGGATACGGATGCGCATAAATTATGAGGATCATAGTTAACTCGCGTGTTTACGCCTTTGTTTTCCCACAAAGTGTAGTCACATATTCACGCAGCTAATAGTCAATAATATTGATTCAAAAAAGGCAGAAATCTGAATAAATTACCCCATTCGTTGCCTGCGAATCGTCATATTGCTGGTCTGGGCCAGCGACATCCCCCGTGTCTCTGGCGCAAACGCAATGGAAATCAACAAACCAAACAGCGAGATACCTGCTCCCATCAGCATCGTGTTACTGATGCCGTAATTATTGATAAAGATCGGCAGCGCCCAGGTTGAAACAATGGTGCCAATACGGCTTAAGGACATAATAACGCCCACAGCAGAGGCGCGGATATCCGTCGGGAAGAGTTCATTAGGATAGAGCCACTGCAAATTACCCGGCCCACCAGAGAAAAAGGCATACACCGCAAATGCCATCACTACCAGCCAGATCCCCATATCCGGGATCAGCCCCAAAACCGCCAACGCCAGCGTCATCATGGCAAAGCTGCCAATCAACAACGGACGCCGTCCGGCAGTGTTTAGCCACAGCATCGGCGGAATACAGCCGAGCATAAAGAACAGGCTAATCACCACGTTCCCCAGCGCCGCGTTTTTGCCAACCCCCAATCCCAACAAACCAACAATTTGCGGGCCAAAGGTGTAAATAGCGAACATCGGGATCACCTGGCAGGTCCAGATGGCGGCAACAAACAGAACAAAAGGAAAATGGCGGCGATTAAACAGATCGCGAAAACGGGCTTGCTGCGGCGGCTCTTCGTCGAAAGCCACCGGCTCACCAAACAGTTTGATCATCATCTCTTCGCACTCTTTCACTCGCCCCTTGCGTAATAACCAGCGGGGAGATTCTGGCAGTTCGAATCGACCAATCAAAATCAACAAACAGGGGATCGCCGCGCTACCCAGCATCCAGCGCCAGCCGCCTTCCACATCATAAAGCCAGTAGCCGACCAGATCGGCACAGGTCGCGCCGACATACCACATAGCGGCGATAAAGCTGATGGAAAACGCCCGCTGACGGGTGCTGGAGAACTCGGTGATCATCGAAGTCGCGATGGGATAATCCGCACCGATGACAATGCCGATGAGTACCCGCATCACCAGTAGTTCGATGGGGGATGAGACAAACATCGTTGCTACCGATATCACACCGATGGCGATGATATCAATGAGGAACATTTTGCGCCGTCCGACCTTATCGGAGATATAGCCAAACAGCGATGTACCGACAAACAGCCCGGCGAGCGTTCCCGCCCCCAGCAAGCCAATCCAGTCTGCGTCCAGCTTCAGCGCAGGAGTCAGTTGCTCCAGCGCCACGCCAATCATTACCAGTACATAACCATCCAGAAACGGGCCACCGCTTCCCCACAGCAAAATGCGGCGGTGAATTGAGGAGAATTTGAGATCGTCAAAGTTTCTGGACGGTTGCATGGGTTATTCCTGTTTTTTTACAATGAGAGTCAGTACGGCGTTACGTATCAAACCAACATCAACCGTAACGAAACTCCACACCAAAGGTGCCGCGCGGGTATTCCCACTGTTCCAACGCCGACACCAGCCCCAGAATGCGACAGGTGCCGCACTCCAGACATCCGGCGTAATCGAAGCGCACACTGCCATCATCCTGCTTCTTATACAGACCTGCGGGGCACGCTTTCACCAGCAGCTCCAGCGCCTGTTTATCCGCGTCGGCCTTTACAACAATGTGCGGATGCTCTTCATCGACATTGAATTTATTGACGCCCAGTTTGACGTCCACATTTACGGGAGAAGTCATAAAACGGTCACTCCTTTCATGCCATCCTTGATCAGATTGATGAAGCCCACTTTCTTGCCGTGGCGGAGGATTTTCTTGCGCATCAGTTCCGGCGCGCTGCCGTCAATGGTGAACAGGTCACGCGCCACGCCCACCGCCAGTTCCGGGTAACCGCTAAACATGCGTGGGTTATCAAGGAACGCCGGTAGTTTCTGGTACATGCGCATATCGCGCAGTGGGCCACTCTCCAGATACTGACGATATTCCGCTAGTTTTTGCTTACTGAAATCGTCGCTTTTCATCGCTGAAAGCACGGTTTTTGCAGCAGCTTCCCCGGCGGCAATCGCCAGATCCATACCGCGAATAGTAAAACCGAGGTTCATACACATTCCGGCAGCATCACCGGCAATCAACACGCCGTCACCGACCAGCTCCGGCAACATGTTGATGCCGGCTTCCGGCACTACGTGAGCGGAATATTCCACCAGCTTGCCGCCTGCGATCAGCGGTGCAACGGCCGGATGCTGTTTGAAATCTTCCAGCATTTGCGGCACCGATTTTTTTGCGTCATGCAGATGATGCAGACCACAAACCAACCCCAGCGACAGAGTGTTTTCATTGGTATAAAGAAAGCCGCCGCCCATCAGGCCATCAGTAGGTGATCCCGCAAACAGGCAAGCCGCCCCCTGATTACCCTGCAACTGAAAACGGTCTTCGATAACCGACTTCGGTAACTCGATCAGTTCCTTCACGCCAACCGCCACATCCGTCGGTTTGACGCGTTTTGCCATCCCCAGCTTTTCGGCAAGGATGGAATTCACTCCGTCAGCAAGGATCACCGTTTTCGCTTCAATCACATCGCCATCGGCTTCTACACCGACGACTTTGCCATCGCGCTGTACGAGGTTATCGACACGAATCCCGGTAATTAACTGCGCACCCGCTTCTTCGGCCTGCTCCATCAGCCAGGCATCAAATTTACTGCGCAAAACGGAGTAAGAACGCTGTGATGGTGAGGTTTCGTCACCGTTGCAGTAGTCCATAGTCATCGCTGACTTTTCCGTCATAAACGCGAGTTTTTCATGGGTGATCAGGCGTTCTACGGGGGCGGATTCGGCGAAACCAGGAATAATGTGTTCCAGACTGTGGGCATAGAGACGCCCGCCGGTGACGTTCTTGGCACCTGCGGAATTGCCACGCTCGATAACTAACACTTGCGCACCTTCGCGGGCGAGCACCAGTGCGGCAACCGAACCGGCAAGCCCTGCACCGACGATGATGGCGTCAAAGATATCTTCGGACATAAGAGCTCCCTGTCAGCGGCAGGGCCAAAATGCAGCCCTGCCAGAGTGGATCAACGCGCAAAAGCTGCGGTCAGTGCCGGAAGGATCTTCACGGCGTCGCCAACAATGCCGTAATCCGCGTACTGGAAGATCGGCGCATTTTTATCTTTGTTGATGGCGAAAATGGTTTGCGATGCGTTAGCGCCAACCATGTGCTGGATCTGCCCGGAGATCCCCACCGCCAGGTACAGTTCAGGTTTCAGCATCAGGTTGGAGATACCGACATAGCGTTCGTGCTCCATCCATTTTTCGTTTTCCGCCACCGGACGAGAACAGGCCAACTCCGCACCTATCGCCTTGCAAAGCTGTTCTGCCAGCGCAATGTTTTCTTTGCTGCCAATGCCGCGACCGACGCTGACCACCAGACGGGCTTTATCCAGATCGACGCTGTTGCTCTGGCGCGCCTGCGTTGCCGTGCGGGTAATCGCCACCGCCGGAGCCTGCCACGCCACGGTGTGTGTTTCGCCAGTACGTGACGCGTCTGGCTGAGCCGCATCAAACGTGCCGCTGCTGATGGTCAGTACCGCATACGGCGTGGCAATGCGTTCTTCGCCAATCGCCAGACCGCCGTAAACCATGTGTTTCACTGTCGCTTTACCGTCCTGCACGCTAACGGCGCTGGCATCGTTAGACACCGCCGCTTTAAGGCGATAACCCAGTTTTGCCGCCAGTAATTTGCCGCGACGGGTATTCGGCAACAGCACCAGACCGTCTGCGCCGTGCTGGCGAATAGTGTCAGCCATGACACCGGCGTAATCTTCGATCATCCGATCGTCCGGTTTGCCGCTTAATTTCCAGACATGATTAGCGCCAAACTGGATTGCCAGTGCGCCGTCGGCATCATTGAGGACAAATGTGTTGATTTGATTAGCTAAAGCCTGCGCACCGTTCATCAGTTCCGGCAGACGAGAAGGGGTATCGCTGAATACCCAGACTTGAGAAAACGTGTTCATAGCATCCCCTGTAATTAAATGACTTTGCGAAGATTTTCAGCAAATGCGGCGATCTGTTCTTCGCCGTCGCCTTCAATCACGATGCGCTGACGCTCGCGCTGTTTCGGTGCGGCAACCTGTTGTTCAGACCAGGCTTCCACGGCGTTAAAGCCAATATCCGCCGCCGACCATACCTGGACTGGCTTTTTCGCCGCGCCGAGAATGGCTTTCATCGAAGGAATTTGTGGGGAGTTGATATCAGTGGAAACAGCAACAACCGCAGGCAACGGAATGCTTAACGTTTCTGTTTCATCTTCCAGTTCGCGTTCAACGGTGAGGGTATCTGTCGTCAGGGAAATAATTTTGCTGACACCGTTAACGACTGGAATATCGAGGATTTCGCCCACCAGCAAACCAACCTGTTGGGCATAAAGGTCGGAAGAACCATCGCCGCAGAGGATCAGATCAAACCCTGCTTTCTGGGCGGCTGCAGCCAGTGCAGTCGCCGTTTGTTGCGGCAGTGCCTGCTCGAACTGGTCATCAATCACCACAATCAGTTCATCCGGACCGCGTGATAGCACATCTTTACGCCCTTTGGCGTTGGTCAGGGCTTTACCGCCCACACTTAAGGCCGTCACCTGCGCTTCTGCCGCCTGCTGTTTTAACTGACAAGCCGCTTCAATAGCGTTGAGATCGTATTGGCTTATTTTGGCATCGGCTTTACTGAAGTCTAATGAACCATCAGCATTATTGACCGCAATATCCTGTTCATCAGGCACGCACTTATAGCAAGTAATAATCTTCATTGCATCTCCAGAAATCATGAAGGAAACGTCGTTCATATCGGTGGTGTTAATTACAGATATCACGTCCTTTAATTCGGGAATAAAACTTTAATCACCAATATTGAAAATGTCACACGCAGATAAATCCAACTTTCAATATTGTTAAGCTCCTCACCAATATTGAAAACGTGGCGTAGCAAAAAGAAATTTTCAATATTGTTTTATGGATCACCAATATTGAAAGTCAGATGCTATTTTTTCACTCACAATCAAACACATCTTATTGATTAATAATTAATATTTGCACAAAGACACCCTGTTTTTACTCGATAAAAAACCGTGATTTACATCACAGAATGCAACCCATTGAATACCCATTATGAGTTAGCCATTAACGCGTCCACGAGGTTAATAATAATTATATTAAATGTTAACAAAAATAAAACAAACGGGAACGCCAAATAAATATTTATTTTTACAGTGGAATTAACTCATGACAAAAGAAAAGAAAAAAACGGGAATAGAACCGAAGGTGTTCTTTCCGCCATTAATAATCGTTGGCATACTTTGTTGGCTTACAGTCAGAGATCTGGATGCGGCGAATGTCGTTATTAATGCTGTATTCAGTTACGTCACCAATGTATGGGGATGGGCATTTGAATGGTATATGGTGGTAATGCTTTTCGGCTGGTTCTGGCTGGTATTCGGCCCGTATGCCAAAAAGCGTTTAGGTAACGAACCGCCCGAGTTCAGTACCGCCAGTTGGATCTTTATGATGTTCGCCTCCTGTACCTCTGCCGCAGTACTGTTCTGGGGGTCAATTGAGATCTACTACTACATCTCCACGCCACCATTTGCTTTAGAGCCAAACTCCACTGGCGCGAAAGAGTTGGGGCTGGCCTACAGTTTGTTCCACTGGGGACCTCTACCGTGGGCCACTTACAGCTTCCTTTCCGTCGCCTTCGCGTACTTCTTCTTTGTCCGCAAAATGGATGTGATTCGCCCCAGCTCCACTCTGGTGCCGCTGGTGGGTGAAAAACATGCCAAAGGCTTGTTTGGCACTATCGTCGATAACTTCTATCTGGTAGCACTGATCTTCGCAATGGGCACCAGTCTGGGTCTTGCCACGCCGCTGGTAACCGAGTGTATGCAGTGGTTGTTTGGTATTCCGCATACCCTGCAACTGGACGCCATTATCATTACCTGCTGGATCATCCTCAACGCTATCTGCGTGGCCTGTGGTCTGCAAAAAGGGGTAAAAATCGCCAGCGATGTGCGCAGCTATCTGAGTTTCCTGATGCTCGGCTGGGTATTTATCGTCAGCGGCGCCAGCTTCATCATGAACTACTTCACCGACTCGGTGGGGATGTTGCTGATGTATCTGCCGCGCATGTTGTTCTATACCGATGCCGTTGGCAAAGGCGGCTTCCCGCAGGGCTGGACCGTATTCTACTGGGCATGGTGGGTAATTTACGCTATCCAGATGAGTATCTTCCTTGCCCGCATCTCCCGTGGTCGTACCGTGCGTGAACTGTGCTTCGGTATGGTGATGGGGCTGACAGCATCCACCTGGATCCTGTGGACTGTACTCGGCAGTAACACTCTGCTGTTGATGGATAAAAACATCATCAACATTCCAAATCTGATCGAACAGTACGGTGTCGCGCGCGCCATCATCGAAACCTGGGCCGCTCTGCCGCTCAGCACTGCCACCATGTGGGGCTTCTTCATTCTCTGCTTTATTGCCACCGTTACCCTGATTAATGCCTGCTCTTACACCCTGGCGATGTCCACCTGCCGCGAAGTGCGCGACGGCGAAGAACCACCGCTGCTGGTGCGTATCGGCTGGTCAATTCTGGTCGGCATTATCGGCATCGTTCTGTTGGCGCTCGGCGGCCTGAAACCGATTCAAACCGCCATTATCGCCGGAGGATGCCCGCTGTTCTTCGTCAATATTATGGTGACGCTCTCCTTTATAAAAGACGCGAAACAGAACTGGAAAGATTAATTAACCCACAAAATATCAAGAGGTTGAAAGATGGATTTTAATTTAAATGATGAGCAGGAACTGTTTGTCGCCGGTATCCGCGAACTGATGGCCAGCGAAAACTGGGAGGCCTATTTTGCCGAGTGCGACCGTGACAGCGTCTACCCGGAACGTTTTGTCAAAGCACTGGCAGATATGGGTATCGACAGCCTGCTTATCCCGGAAGAGCACGGCGGGCTGGACGCAGGTTTTGTCACCCTCGCCGCCGTGTGGATGGAATTGGGTCGTTTGGGAGCACCAACCTACGTGCTGTACCAGTTGCCGGGTGGATTCAACACCTTCCTGCGCGAAGGCACACAAGAGCAGATCGACAAGATTATGGCGTTTCGTGGTACTGGTAAGCAGATGTGGAACTCAGCGATTACCGAACCAGGGGCTGGCTCTGACGTGGGTAGCCTGAAAACGACTTATACCCGTAGAAATGGTAAGATTTATCTTAATGGTAGTAAGTGTTTTATTACCAGCAGCGCCTACACACCGTACATCGTGGTGATGGCGCGTGACGGGGCTTCTCCGGACAAACCTGTCTACACCGAATGGTTTGTTGATATGAGCAAACCGGGCATCAAAGTGACCAAACTTGAGAAGCTCGGTCTGCGTATGGATAGCTGCTGTGAAATCACCTTTGACGATGTGGAACTGGACGAGAAAGACATGTTCGGTCGGGAAGGTAACGGCTTTAACCGCGTCAAAGAAGAGTTCGATCATGAACGTTTCCTGGTAGCTCTCACCAACTATGGTACGGCGATGTGCGCCTTTGAAGATGCGGCGCGCTACGCCAACCAGCGCGTGCAGTTTGGCGAGGCTATTGGTCGTTTCCAGTTGATTCAGGAAAAATTCGCCCACATGGCGATCAAATTAAACTCCATGAAAAACATGCTGTATGAAGCAGCGTGGAAAGCAGACAACGGCACCATCACCTCTGGCGATGCAGCGATGTGCAAATACTTCTGCGCCAATGCGGCATTTGAAGTGGTGGATAGCGCAATGCAGGTGCTGGGCGGTGTTGGGATTGCGGGCAACCACCGCATCAGCCGCTTCTGGCGTGACCTGCGTGTAGACCGCGTTTCCGGGGGATCTGACGAAATGCAGATCCTGACGCTGGGTCGTGCGGTGCTGAAGCAATACCGTTAAGTCAATGCGCAACCTGATAGGGCGCTTGTTGCGTCTTATCAGGCATAACCAAATTTTTCAGGAGCTAATAATGGATCATCTACCCATGCCGAAATTCGGGCCGCTGGCCGGATTGCGCGTTGTCTTCTCCGGTATCGAAATCGCCGGACCGTTCGCCGGGCAAATGTTCGCAGAATGGGGGGCGGAAGTTATCTGGATCGAAAACGTCGCCTGGGCCGACACCATTCGCGTTCAACCGAACTACCCGCAGCTCTCCCGCCGTAATTTGCACGCGCTGTCGTTAAATATTTTCAAAGATGAAGGCCGCGAAGCGTTTCTGAAATTAATGGAAACCACCGATATCTTCATCGAAGCCAGTAAAGGTCCGGCCTTTGCCCGTCGTGGCATTACCGATGAAGTCCTGTGGCAGCACAACCCGAAACTGGTTATCGCTCACCTGTCCGGATTTGGTCAGTACGGCACCGAGGAGTACACCAATCTTCCGGCCTATAACACCATCGCCCAGGCCTTCAGTGGTTACCTGATTCAGAACGGTGATGTTGACCAGCCAATGCCTGCCTTCCCGTATACCGCCGATTACTTTTCTGGCCTGACCGCAACCACTGCGGCGCTGGCAGCACTGCATAAAGTGCGTGAAACCAGTAAAGGCGAAAGTATCGACATCGCCATGTATGAGGTGATGCTGCGTATGGGCCAGTACTTCATGATGGATTACTTCAACGGCGGCGAAATGTGCCCGCGCATGACCAAAGGTAAAGATCCCTACTATGCCGGTTGCGGTCTGTACAAATGCGCCGACGGCTACATCGTAATGGAACTGGTAGGCATTACTCAGATTGCAGAATGTTTTAAAGATATTGGCCTCGCACATCTGCTTGGCACGCCAGAAATCCCGGAAGGCACTCAGCTTATCCACCGTATCGAATGCTCTTACGGCCCACTGGTTGAAGAGAAACTCGACGCCTGGCTGGCGGCACATACCATCGCGGAAGTAAAAGAACGCTTTGCTGAACTGAATATCGCCTGCGCCAAAGTGCTGACCGTACCGGAACTGGAAAGTAATCCACAGTATGTGGCCCGTGAATCGATCACCCAGTGGCAAACAATGGATGGTCGCACCTGCAAAGGGCCGAATGTGATGCCGAAATTCAAAAATAACCCCGGTCAAATCTGGCGCGGAATGCCATCACATGGCATGGACACAGCCGCCATTTTGAAAAATATCGGCTACAGCGAAAACGACATTCAGGAGTTGGTCAGCAAAGGTCTGGCCAAAGTTGAGGACTAAACGCGTGGCGTCAGTCGGCTTGTCTGACTAGCGCCCGCCCAATAACAAATGACTAAAATGGATAGAGGTGCAATGGATATCATTGGCGGACAACATCTACGTCAAATGTGGGACGATCTGGCTGACGTTTACGGTCATAAAACGGCGTTGATTTGTGAATCCAGCGGCGGAGTCGTTAACCGGTACAGTTATCTTGAGTTAAATCAGGAAATTAACCGCACGGCAAACCTGTTTTATACGCTGGGGATTCGCAAAGGCGACAAGGTTGCTCTACATCTCGACAACTGCCCGGAATTTATCTTTTGCTGGTTCGGGCTGGTAAAAATTGGCGCAATTATGGTGCCGATTAACGCCCGCCTGTTGCGCGAAGAAAGCGCGTGGATCCTGCAAAATAGCCAGGCGTGCCTGCTGGTGACCAGTGCGCAGTTCTATCCCATGTATCAACAGATTCAGCAGGAAGATGCCACGCAACTGCGGCACATTTGCCTGACAGATGTGGAGCTTCCCGCTGATGATGGCGTGAGTTCGTTTACTCAACTGAAAAATCAACAACCTGTAACCTTGTGCTATGCACCGCCGCTATCGACTGACGATACGGCGGAAATTCTCTTTACCTCCGGTACCACTTCCCGGCCGAAAGGGGTGGTGATTACCCATTACAACCTGCGCTTCGCCGGATATTACTCCGCCTGGCAGTGCGCACTACGTGACGATGACGTCTACCTGACAGTAATGCCTGCGTTTCATATCGATTGTCAGTGTACTGCGGCGATGGCGGCGTTTTCTGCCGGAGCCACTTTTGTGCTGGTCGAGAAATACAGCGCCCGCGCCTTCTGGGGACAGGTACAAAAGTACCGCGCCACCGTTACCGAATGCATTCCGATGATGATCCGTACCTTGATGGTGCAGCCGCCTTCTGTGAACGATCGGCAACACCATCTGCGGGAAGTGATGTTTTATCTCAACCTGTCGGAGCAGGAAAAGGACGCATTTTGTGAACGCTTTGGCGTCCGCTTGCTGACGTCTTATGGGATGACGGAAACCATTGTTGGCATTATCGGCGATCGCCCCGGCGATAAACGACGCTGGCCGTCAATTGGCCGTGCAGGATTTTGCTACGAAGCGGAGATCCGCGACGATCACAATCGTCCGCTCCCGGCTGGTGAAATCGGTGAAATCTGCATTAAAGGCGTACCAGGGAAAACCATCTTCAAAGAATATTTTCTTAACCCGCAAGCCACTGCCAGAGTCCTGGAAGCCGATGGCTGGCTGCACACTGGCGATACCGGATACCGCGACGAAGAGGGCTTTTTTTATTTCGTCGATCGCCGCTGCAATATGATTAAACGCGGTGGCGAGAATGTCTCCTGCGTGGAGTTGGAAAATATTATCGCCGCGCACCCGAAAATTCAGGACATCGTGGTTGTTGGTATTAAAGATTCGATTCGCGATGAAGCCATCAAAGCGTTTGTGGTGCTGAATGAAGGTGAAATATTGAGCGAAGAGGAATTCTTCAACTTCTGCGAACAGAATATGGCGAAATTTAAAGTGCCCTCTTATCTGGAGATCAGAAAAGATTTACCACGTAATTGCTCGGGGAAAATAATCAGAAAGGCGCTGAAATAAACACTACAGCAGGGTACTACTCTGTCTGGTAATAATCACGTTCAAAAATAATATGCATTTTTTTGCAGGGGTGTTGTCGTCCCTGAAAAAGCAAAAATGGAGAAAAGGAATGAGTGAGTCATTACATCTGACCCGCAATGGATCAATTCTGGAAATTACCCTTGATCGCCCAAAAGCGAATGCTATTGATGCAAAAACCAGCTTTGAAATGGGCGAAGTATTTCTAAATTTCCGTGACGATCCGCAATTACGTGTCGCCATTATTACCGGTGCCGGAGAGAAATTCTTTTCCGCGGGCTGGGATTTAAAAGCGGCAGCAGAAGGCGAAGCACCTGATGCTGACTTTGGCCCGGGTGGTTTTGCGGGATTAACCGAAATTTTCAATCTCGACAAACCGGTTATCGCAGCTGTGAACGGCTACGCCTTTGGCGGCGGCTTTGAACTGGCACTGGCGGCAGATTTTATTGTCTGTGCCGATAACGCCAGCTTCGCTCTGCCGGAAGCCAAACTGGGCATCGTTCCTGACAGCGGCGGCGTGCTGCGTCTGCCGAAGATCCTGCCACCTGCCATCGTCAATGAGATGGTAATGACCGGCAGAAGAATGGGCGCAGAAGAGGCGCTGCGTTGGGGGGTAGTCAACCGCGTGGTTAGTCAGGCGGAACTGATGGATAATGCCCGCGAACTGGCACAGCAACTCGTTGACAGCGCCCCGCTGGCGATCGCAGCGCTGAAAGAGATCTACCGCACCACCAGCGAAATGCCAGTAGAAGAAGCGTATCGCTATATTCGCAGCGGCGTGTTGAAACACTATCCATCGGTTCTGCATTCGGAAGATGCCATTGAAGGGCCGCTGGCGTTTGCCGAGAAGCGCGATCCGGTGTGGAAAGGACGTTAACAACCGTGGGCTATTACGCCTTTGAGAGGTTAATTCCGGTGGTTCACCCGACGGCGTTTGTCCATCCCAGTGCAGTATTGATTGGCGATGTGATTGTGGGAGCCGGTGTCTACATCGGCCCACTCGCCTCACTGCGTGGTGACTACGGGCGGTTGATCGTGCAAGCGGGAGCCAATATTCAGGATGGCTGCATTATGCATGGCTACTGCGACACTGACACCATCGTTGGGGAAAACGGCCATATCGGGCACGGAGCGATCCTGCATGGTTGTGTGATTGGTCGCGATGCATTGGTCGGGATGAACAGCGTGATTATGGATGGCGCGGTCATTGGCGAAGAGAGCATTGTTGCCGCCATGAGCTTTGTCAAAGCGGGCTTTAGCGGCGAGAAACGCCAGTTGTTGATGGGCACGCCTGCCCGCGCTGTACGCAGTGTTAGTGACGACGAATTACGCTGGAAGCACTTGAATACCAAAGAGTATCAGGATCTTGTCGGCCGCTGCCATGTAGCATTACATGAAACGCAGCCGTTGAGGCAAATGGAGGAAAATCGCCCCCGGTTGCAGGGGACGACGGATGTGGCGCCAAAACGGTGATCTTGCCGGATGCGACCTGGTTACTGGATAAGATGCTACAACATCGCATCTGGCAAGCAGGACGCCCGGTATCAACGAGACAAAATTAACGGCGCATACTCTTTGACAACATCATCTGCCACTTCTGCTCACGGTTAAGTTCAGCGAGGGGAACCGCCGGAATACGCGGCGTCTTTCTGACACCGACGACTTTTTCCCGGCTGTTATGTCGCAGGCGGGCGTAAATTTGCTCATCGATATCAACCACTTTTACCAGGCGCTGACACTGGCACCCTCGCCCCTCCAGCTTATTGGGGATCATTTTCACTTCACAGCTAATTTCAGCAACTTCACCCAAAATATAAGACAGGGTATTTATTGCCTTGCTGTGTTCAATATCAAAATGAATAGAGATCTCTCTTGCAATAATCCATCTGTTTTCTGCCATCATCCATTCGGCAATTAACAAGTAGAGTGGTTTTTCAACATATCCTTCACACATAGGAACTCCAGTTGCACTAATTAGAAATCTTGTCATGGCTTGTCTATATATTAATCAAGACCATATTAAAATTGTGGATATATTGATAGTATGCGACTTAATGATCCATATGTGTGAGCTATATCCGGATTATTAGGTTCAAATTGTGTATTAAAACCGATTCGCGAAAATTTGTACTGCGCATAAAAAAACGGCCCTCAATTGAGAACCGTTCTGATTATTTACTTAGCGGCCTATATTATTTTATTAACCGCCAGTGATTATTTTTTGATTTGCGCGTGCATTTCCTGCACCGAAATGACCTTCTCGGTCGCATCGGCATTCAACGCCATCGCGGTAGCGAAACCACCGTTCAGGGTGGTGTCATAATGCACTTTATATTGCAGCGCACTGCGACGAATCACGCGGGAGTCCTCAATCGCACGACGGCCTGAGGTGGTGTTGATGATGTAGGTATATTCGCCATTCTTGATGCGGTCCTGAATGTGCGGACGACCTTCATGCACCTTGTTCACCAGACGCGGATTGATACCCGCTTCGCCCAGCACAATCGCCGTGCCGTGGGTCGCATCCAGCTCGAAGCCCTGTTTCAGCAGTTTTGCCGCCAGGTCTACCACGCGTTCTTTATCGCCTTCGCGCACGGAAAGCAGCGCACGACCGTGTTTCTTCATGGTGGAGTTGCTGCCCAGCTGCGCTTTGGCAAACGCTTCAGCGAAGGTGCGGCCCACGCCCATAACTTCCCCGGTGGAGCGCATTTCTGGCCCTAACAGCGGGTCAACGCCGGGGAATTTGTTGAACGGCAGCACCACTTCTTTCACAGAGTAATACGGCGGGATAACTTCTTTGGTTACGCCCTGCTCAGCCAGCGATTTGCCAGCCATCACGCGCGCCGCCACTTTTGCCAGCGGTACGCCGGTGGCTTTGGAGACGAACGGAACGGTACGCGCCGCACGCGGGTTAACTTCAATCAGGTAAACTTCGTTGTTTTTAACCGCAAACTGCACGTTCATCAGGCCGCGCACCTGCAATTCGAAGGCCAGTTTCTGCACCTGCTGGCGCATCACATCCTGAATTTCCTGACTTAAGGTGTACGCTGGCAGCGAACATGCGGAGTCACCGGAGTGCACGCCCGCCTGCTCGATGTGCTCCATGATGCCGCCAATCAGCACCATTTCGCCGTCGCAGATGGCGTCCACATCCACTTCTACCGCATCATCGAGGAAGTGATCCAGCAATACTGGCGCATCGTTAGACACGCTCACCGCCGTCTGGAAGTAGCGACGCAGGTCGGCTTCGTCATAGACGATTTCCATCGCCCGACCGCCGAGAACGTAAGACGGACGTACCACCAGCGGGTAGCCAATCTCTTTCGCCTTCTCTACCGCCATTTCAATAGCGGTAACGGTGGCGTTCGCCGGTTGTTTCAGTTTCAGACGGTCAACCGCATGCTGGAAGCGTTCACGGTCTTCTGCACGGTCGATAGCATCCGGGCTGGTGCCGATAACCGGTACGCCAGCGGCTTCCAGTGCGCGCGCCAGTTTCAGCGGGGTCTGACCGCCGTACTGAACGATAACGCCTTTCGGCTTCTCAATACGCACGATTTCCAGCACATCTTCCAGAGTTACCGGCTCGAAGTAGAGGCGATCGGAAGTGTCGTAGTCAGTGGAGACGGTTTCCGGGTTACAGTTAACCATAATGGTTTCGTAACCGTCTTCGCGCAGCGCCAGTGAGGCGTGTACGCAGCAGTAGTCGAATTCGATACCCTGACCGATACGGTTCGGGCCGCCGCCGAGGACCATGATTTTGTCACGGTCAGATGGGTTGGATTCGCACTCTTCTTCATAAGTGGAGTACATATAAGCGGTGTCGGTAGCGAACTCTGCCGCACAGGTATCCACGCGCTTGTAAACCGGGTGCAGATCATACTGGTCGCGTAGCTTGCGGATTTCCGCTTCGCGCACGCCCGCGAGTTTAGCCAGACGCGCATCGGCAAAACCTTTGCGTTTCAGCTGGCGCAGGAAGTCAGCGTTCAGGCCGGTGATGCCCACTTCTGCGACTTTCTCTTCCAGACGCACCAGTTCTTCTATCTGCACCAGGAACCAGCGGTCAATGTTGGTCAGGTTAAAGACGCCGTCTACAGACAGGCCCGCACGGAAAGCATCGGCGATGTACCAGATACGCTCTGCGCCTGCGTCTTTCAGTTCGCGGCGGATTTTGGTCAGCGCTTCCGGGTCGTCCAGGCTGACTTTCGGGTCAAAACCAGTCGCACCGACTTCCAGGCCGCGCAGGGCTTTTTGCAGGGATTCCTGCTGCGTGCGACCAATCGCCATCACTTCGCCGACGGATTTCATCTGAGTGGTCAGACGATCGTTAGCACCGGCGAATTTCTCGAAGTTGAAGCGAGGAATTTTGGTCACCACGTAGTCGATAGACGGCTCGAAGGAGGCCGGAGTACGCCCGCCAGTGATGTCGTTCATCAGTTCGTCGAGGGTGTAACCAACCGCCAGTTTCGCCGCCACTTTGGCAATCGGGAAACCGGTGGCTTTCGACGCCAGCGCCGAAGAACGGGACACTCGCGGGTTCATTTCGATAACAATCAGGCGACCATTTTTCGGGTTCACCGCAAACTGGACGTTGGAACCACCGGTTTCAACGCCGATTTCACGCAGTACCGCCATCGAGGCGTTACGCATGATTTGATATTCTTTGTCGGTCAGCGTTTGGGCTGGCGCGACAGTGATGGAGTCACCGGTGTGGATGCCCATCGCATCGAAGTTTTCGATAGAGCAGACGATGATGCAGTTGTCGTTTTTATCACGCACCACTTCCATCTCGTACTCTTTCCAGCCGATCAGCGACTCATCAATCAGCAGCTCTTTGGTCGGAGAGAGATCCAGACCGCGGGCGCAAATTTCTTCAAACTCTTCGCGGTTATAAGCGATACCGCCACCGCTACCACCCATGGTAAAGGATGGGCGAATAATGCACGGGAAGCCCACTTCAGCGGCAACTGCCAGCGCTTCTTCCATGGTGTGTGCGATACCGGAACGCGCAGTTTCCAGACCGATTTTCTTCATCGCCACGTCGAAACGGCGGCGGTCTTCGGCTTTATCAATCGCATCGGCGGTAGCACCAATCATGGTGACGCCGAACTCTTCCAGCACGCCCTGACGCTCCAGCTCCAGCGCACAGTTCAGCGCTGTCTGACCGCCCATCGTTGGCAGCACCGCGTCCGGACGCTCTTTTTCAATAATCTTGCGTACCACTTCCCAGTGAATCGGCTCGATGTAGGTCGCATCAGCCATTTCCGGGTCGGTCATGATGGTCGCTGGGTTGGAGTTCACCAGAATGACGCGGTAACCCTCTTCGCGCAGGGCTTTACATGCTTGCGCGCCAGAGTAGTCAAACTCACACGCCTGACCGATAACAATCGGGCCCGCACCCAGAATCAGGATACTTTTTATATCTGTACGTTTTGGCATGGCTCTTTTACTCCTGATTACTTAGCGGTTTTACGGTACTGCTCAATTAACGCGATAAAGTGGTCGAACAACGGCGCTGCGTCGTGTGGACCAGGGCTGGCTTCCGGGTGACCCTGGAAGCTGAACGCCGGTTTATCGGTGCGATGAATGCCCTGTAACGTACCGTCGAACAGGGATTTATGTGTGACACGCAGGTTTGCAGGTAATGTTGCTTCATCCACCGCAAAACCGTGGTTCTGGGCGGTGATCATCACCACGTTTTTCTCTACATCTTTAACCGGATGGTTGCCGCCGTGGTGACCAAATTTCATTTTGATGGTCTTCGCACCGCTCGCCAGCGCCAGCAGCTGATGACCGAGGCAGATGCCGAATACCGGAATGTCGGTTTCGAGGAATTTCTGGATGGCAGTAATAGCGTAATCACACGGTGCCGGGTCACCAGGACCGTTGGAGAGGAAGATGCCGTCTGGATTCATTTTCAGCACGTCTTCCGCAGAGGTTTGCGCCGGAACGATGGTCAGGCGACAGCCTCTGTCCACCAGCATCCGCAGGATGTTGCGCTTGGCACCAAAATCATAAGCCACGACGTGGTACGGCAGCTCGTCTTCTTTCTTCGCTTCTGGCAGACCGCCGGTCAGCGTCCAGCTCCCTTGTGTCCAGCTATAGGCTTCTGCGGTGGTCACTTCTTTTGCCAGATCCATGCCGTTCAGACCTGGGAACGCGCGGGCTTTTTCTAACGCCAGCGCCGCATCCGGGTTGTCGCCCGCGATAATGCAGCCATTCTGTGCGCCTTTCTCACGCAGCAAACGCGTCAGCTTACGGGTATCGATATCAGCAATCGCCACGATGTTATGGCGTTTCAGGTAAGAAGAGAGGTCTTCGGTATTACGGAAGTTGCTGGCAATCAGCGGCAGGTCGCGAATCACCAGACCTTGAGCATGTACCTGAGAAGATTCTTCATCGGCGTCATTTGTGCCGACATTGCCAATATGGGGATAAGTAAGAGTAACGATTTGACGAGAATAGGAAGGATCAGTGAGGATTTCTTGATAACCGGTCATTGAAGTATTGAAAACGACTTCCCCAACCGCCGAACCTGTTGCCCCTATGGCCCGACCGTGAAACTGGGTTCCGTCTTCCAGAACCAATAGCGCTGACTTAATCAAAACACCCTCCAGAGAATATTCACTCACTTTATTTGCATATTAATTCACAATGATGACGTAAATCAATGCAAATCTGCTTACCGACGAATTTCTGGCAAACGGCGGCATTCTGGAGATATGGGCGCTAAAAGTCAACTTAATGGCGGGATTTTTTATATTATTTTATGGCTCATGCATGTTTTACAGGCATTAACAGGTAAAAACATCAGCAAACTCACTCTGGAAAACGCTTGCGGTAAAAGTTTAATTCATAAAATTATCAAACACGTCGAAAAAGTGGACCATTTGGTCAAAATTTACAGTTACGCAACAAAAATAGAATGGAAAACAGATATTTTTAATCAACTCACAATAAAAACACATAATAACCAGAAAAATAAAGGGCGAAACTTTATCGCCCATTTAAAATCAATATATTACAAAAAATAAAATCATAAAATTATATTGAAAACCATCATAAATAATTCAAATTAAGCACATCTTTCATATCAAAAAGTCCTTTATCTTTACCTTTCAACCACAATGCCGATCTTACCGCGCCGTTAGCAAAAGTCATGCGGCTGGAAGCCTTATGCGTAATCTCCAGGCGCTCGCCGATATCGGCAAACATGGCGGTATGTTCACCCACGATGTCTCCGGCACGTACAGTGGCAAAACCAATGGTGCCGGGCACACGTTCACCGGTATGACCTTCACGACTGTAGACCGCGCAATCTTTCAGATCTTTATCAAGAGCGTGGGCGATCGCCTCTCCCATTGCCAGGGCGGTGCCTGACGGCGCATCTACTTTATGTCGATGATGCGCTTCGATAATTTCGATATCGGTGTAGTCACCCATCACTTTCGCTGCTTTCTCCAGCAGCTTAAGCATGACATTAACGCCAACGCTAAAATTGGCGGCAAAAACAATCGCAATATCTTTGGCAGCTTCACCAATCGCCTGTTTACCTGCGTCATCAAAACCCGTGGTGCCAATCACCATCCCTTTGCCATGCTGGCGGCAAAAAGCGAGATGATTCAGCGTACCTTCCGGGCGGGTAAAATCGATAAACACATCAAAATCATCTTTTACTGCATCGAGGCTGCTTTGCACGGTAACACCTGTTTTGCCTGCTCCCGCCAGCTCACCCGCATCACTGCCTAACAATGAAGAACCTTCACGCTCCAGCGCCGCACCAAGCTGCACGCCTTCCAGTCCCAGAGCAGCCTGAATCAACTGCCGCCCCATGCGACCACCAGCCCCCGCGATGGCAACGCGGATGTTTGCATCATGCATAGTTATTCTCTCTTGTTAATTTTGCGTAAACCGTTTCAGAGTACCCAGCGTCTCGTTACGCTGCTACAGAAAAACGCGGATAATTAGAATTAAATGTAAAACAGGCAAGGTAATCAGTAAAAGATATGATTCACCCCGCAGGGTGAATCACAGGAAGATTAATCAGCGAAAGTTTCGCCTTTCGGGAAGTGGCTTAAAAACCAGGTAACGGCTAACAGGTCAGCACTACCGCCTGGGCTCAGGTTACGGGCGATCAGTTCATCGTCGAAAGCCTGTAATGCCTCCAGGCCACCGCGCATTAATACGCCCCCTTCCCATAACATTTTCTGCGCCTGCTGCTGTACGTAATACAACCCTTTTAAGGCGCCGCGAGAGACAAGGTTGGTGTCGTTATTCCACGCCATCAAATGCAACAATGTTTGCAGCAATGCCAGATTCATATCTTCGTTTTGGGCGCGGATACGTTCAAAAATTGGCAAGGCGACGGTTCTCACTGTCTGGAATCCGCTTTCAGCTTCGCCTCGCGCACCAGAAAGACCGTAATGTAAAAAGTGTTCGACACTTTTACTGGTTGCTGCGTTTGTCGCTTCACTGGATAGCTCTTTTGCGACCAGATCCCGACACATTCTTGCTACCCAGTAACAAATACGGTTCTGTTCGAGCTCTTCCTCCAGTGCCACCATGCGGCCTGTGACTGCACTGATTAAACCAAAGGAGAAAACTGCGCCACGGTGAGTGTTAACTCCTCCTGTCGCCTGTAGCATATCGGCCTCGCACGCCATACCAATGGGGCGAAGCATCGGCAATACGAGTTCTGCTTCCAGTGCAGAGGTGTCGTATCCCAACTGGTAAAAATTTTCCATCCACGGTGCAACCGCTAACGTACTCTTTTCAAACAGAGCTAAATCCATATCTTTATGGGCGCCGGAGTTGCGAATATCCACAAGACCTGGTTTTGGCGTTAAACGTACTTCGGTGAGCAGTGCTCTTTCTACAAGGTTTGCAATACCTTTGGCCTGTAGTAACGATGTCGCACTGGCAGGTTGATCAGTCGTGATGACGTCGCTCATAACTTACAATCCTTTTAGTTATTTCTTCCAACAGCAGTTCAGGCGTATGCCGTCTGGCACGTGCGCAAAGGTGCGCATCATCCTGACAGATCAAGCATTGACGTGGTGGCAGCCCCAGTGCACGACGGGAAATCCCCGTCCCTTCGCTGTCCAGGACATCAATATCCCAGAGCCGGCCAAGAGGATGTTCGTCCTCCAGTTGTAGCATCGCCTGTTTTAGGTTTTTTGCCGGGGCGCAGACCGCAGCCATCCATTCAGGCCCGCTGCGCTCATCAATGCTCTTTTCCCAGACGCTTACCCACTCATGTTGCTGGCAACACGTGAGAACAGCCTCACGCGCATAGCCCGCCACACGTTGCCAGACAGGTGAATTTTTTACCTGTCCCGGCGCGACCAGCGTCAGGGAGATTAACGACACCCGGTAGCAAGCCACTGCATGCCGTTGCCTTGCTGCCCGCTTTTCGCGAGCCAGCAGCATTTCTTCGAGCGTGACAGGCTGACCGCCTGACAGCAAGTCTGCGCCATTCATCAGTTTTTCACCTGGCGAATCACATCAATGACCGATCCATCACGATAACGCACCACAGCTACCACCCGATCAGTAAATTCGATGGGTTCTGGTTTGCCGGTGAGCATTTCGGCACGTGCCTGGAGCTGTTCAATGGTCATTAACGGCACACCCGCTTCACGCAGATTGTCGATCAGATCCTGACGTGCCGGGTTAACAGCAATACCATGATCGGTAACCAGCACGTCAACACTGGCGCCCGGTGTTATGGTGGTCAGTACTTTTTCCACGACACACGGAATACGACCACGCACTAAGGGTGCGGTGATAATAGTGAGATCAGCACCAGCTGCGGTGTCACTATGACCACCGGATGCACCGCGCAGTACGCCATTGGAACCAGTCATGACGTTAACGTTGAAGTTAACGTCAATTTCCAGCGCACTCAGCATCACCACATTCAGTCGCTCACAAGAGACACCTTTAGAGCTGGGGTTAGCATATTGATTCGCTGAAATTTCGATATGATTCGGGTTAGTTGCCAGCGAGCGAGCGGCATCTCCATCGAATGATTGGGTATCAAGCAGCGCTTTGATCAGCCCTTTTTCATGCAGATCAACCATCGTGCCAGTGATCCCGCCAAGGCCAAAACCAGCGGTAATATTAAGACGGCGCATTTTATCTTCGAGGAAACGCGTCACTGCCAACGAGGCACCGCCAGTACCGGTTTGTAGCGAGAATCCGTCTTTGAAATAACCAGAATGCTCAATAACATTCGCTGCCTTGCGGGCTATTAACAGTTCGCGAGGATTGCTGGTCAGGCGAATAGCACCTGCAGTGATCTTTGCCGGATCACCGACTTCTTCGACCTGGACAATGAGATCAACCTGATCCTGAGCAATACTCGCTGGGTAGTTAGGATAATCGACCCACTCTTCTGTCAGCAGTACCACACATTTCGCCGCATCGGCATCCACTTTGGCATAGCCCAGTGAACCGCAACGAGATTTACCGCTAAATCCGTTGGCGTTACCAAATTCGTCACAGCACGGTACACCGAGAAATGCAACGTCAATGCTCAGCTCACCCGATTTCACCAGGTGCGCACGACCACCGTGGGAGTGAATTTGTACCGGATTTTCCATCAGCCCGGCAGAGATTTCTTCACCCAGTTTGCCGCGCAGGCCGGAAGTGTAGATCTGGCGAATGACGCCATTTTTAATGTGCTCAATCAGCGGCCAGTGGGCATCAATCAGTGAACTGGAGGCCAGTGTCAGATCGCGAAAGCCCATTTCAGCCAGTTTCGCTACCACCAGGTTAACAACTTTATCGCCACCACGAAACGCATGGTGAAAGGAGATGGTCATGCCGTTTTGCAGACCTGAGCGGCGAATGGCATCTTCCAGAGAGTCACAAATTTTACGGCTACGTTTTTCTTTTTCATCCGCCAGCCATGGGCTTTTTGCAGTCACACCCGCGTAAGGTTGTAATCCTTCCGGCATAACATATTGCTGATTCAGCATCGATACGGTGTCTTTCATTGTTCCCTGTCCTTAGTCGCGAAATCCGGAAGCCGACAGCGCCACCACTTTACGTGCGTGATCGATAATCGGGCCATCTATCATCTTGCCGTTTAATGACACCACGCCCAGGCCGCGTTCTTCGGCGTCTTCTGCCGCAGCAATCACCTCCAGTGCATGACCTACTTCAGCACGCGTCGGAGCATAAACCTGGTGCAGCATCTCGATCTGACGAGGGTTTACCAGGGATTTACCGTTAAAACCAAGGTTTTTCGCCAGTTGCGCTTCTTTGACAAATCCCGCTTCATCGTTAATGTCTGACCACACCACATCGTAGGCCGCAATTTTCGCCACACGAGCTGCATGTAATACCGCACAACGCGCGTAAAATAGCTCAGTGCCATCGCCACGGCTGGTGCCCATATCCATCACATAGTCAAAAGCCGCCAGAGCAATAGCGACCATGCGCGGGGAAGATGTCGCGATCTCAACCGCATTGACAACACCCACAGCAGACTCAATTGCCGCCATTAATTTCGTGCTGCCAGGCTCACGTCCGCATTCACGTTCAATACGCTCAACGTGCGCTTCCAGCTCCAGAACATCTTCTTTACTGTCAGTTTTCGGCAGGCGAACAATATTCACTCCGGCACGAACTACAGCTTCCAGATCAGCCAGACCAAACGGCGTATTGAGTGGGTTGATACGGACAACGGTTTCTACATCCTGATACAGCGGATGCTGTAGTGCGTGATGTACCAGCAGACGAGCGGAATCTTTTTCACGCAGAGAAACAGCATCTTCCAGATCGAACATGACGGCATCTGCGCCATAAACGAAGGAAGTACTTAACATGGCGGCATTTGCACCCGGGATAAACAACATACTGCGACGTGGTTTCATATTGCCCCCCACTGAATTTCCGTTTGTTCTGCAGCACGCATTACCGCTGCCTGTACGCGAGCACGTAACACACACTCCAGCGCACCTTTGTCATCAATCACTACGTGTGCACGTTCCACGCCCAGCTTCGCCAGGGTTTCGCGGGCAACGCGTTCAATGGCGTTGCCAAATTGTTGTTTCACCAGGCTCTCCAGTTCCAGGTGTATTCCTGGTTCATCGCAAGGGCCAATTCTGACCATGACATCGCTGGATTCCAGCGTGCCGGCCAGGGCGTCTTTAATAATTTCCATCTGTTCTTTCCTTATTCACGAAGAAAATGTCATGCCGTTTCCGTATTACCGGCCGCCAGACGCGTCAAAAAAGCGAGTGTTGAAGAAGGAACCAGCGGCGCCAGTGCCTGCCAGTTTCGTTCGTTGTAAAGTTTGCGCACGCGAGAAGCTGAAATTGCAGCGCCTTCTTTTTCTGTTCTGGGTAGTTCCACCACTTCAATGGCGGGTGCCAGCAGCGTTTTCATTTTCTGGTTATAGGCGCGGGTCAGCTGGCAGTTTGGTTCTGTACCCACAAAGCGGTGTGTGATGCCTAATGCGGGCGCGAGGTGATCACGAAAGAGTTGTAAATCGATTTGGCTGTGGCTTTCATCTATCACGCCTTTATCCTTGAGGAAATAACCCGGGAAAGTGGCTCGAGAAATGATATATGACGATCCTGGATGCAGTGTCACACGATCCATTCCCAAAATACCCTGTTCAATTAATTTCCAGCGATCGAGATAACTGAAAAAAGAGGCATCTTCCTGAACTACAAATATATGCAACCAGTCGCACTGTTTTAATGCCTGCTCTACGAGATAACGATGCCCGAGGGTAAATGGATTGGCATTCATTACAATTGCGCCAATTTTATTTCCTGGCTGGCGATATAATGCAAGTTGTCGGCAATAACGTGTCAGCCGTTCACGGCTATTTTCCATCAGAACAACGTGCTCTGTCTGCGCAATAGGGAAAAAACCAGCGCCAGAAAAAAGCACGACGTTTTCCGGTTTGGTAAACAGAAAAAGATCGTTACGTCCCATCTCACAAGCCAGTATAAGTAGTTCAGTGAGCAATTTCAGACTCAGGCCGTCACCACGCGCAGTAGGGTCGATGGCGATATCTTTAATGACATTACCCGCAATAGCGCCGCAGCCGACCAGGCGCCCACGTTGCTCTGCCAGTACCATGACTTCGCAATCGGCTTCCAACGTCAGCCCTGACTCGCTAAGAAACTCAACCAGCCGAGCCCTGTTCCTGGCATCCCGTTGTGGAATACACTGTTTAAAGATGATATTCACTATTTCCCACCTGTAGAAAATATACAGGCGTATTTCGCCATTGCTGGGGGGATCATTCTTTTATTCTGCTCACATTCTGCAGGGTATTTTTATCTGGCTTATTGATTTTATGCATTTAATTAATTGGGTGAAATAAAATAATTAAATCAATAAAAACACTCTTGATTCGGTGAACAAAATCACAACCTGCCCACCTTCTGATTGCTTACCATTCAGGCTGCCTCGCCATTTTAACTTTTTTACTTAAACAGGATAGTTTATGAGTAACATCAGCCAGGCTCCGGTCACGGAGAAAAAAGGCGCGAATGCCTTGCTGAGTTTTAAAATATTCGGCATGCCGCTTCCGCTTTACGCGTTTGCGTTAATTACACTATTACTTTCGCATTTTAATGATTCATTGCCAAACGACCTGGTCGGTGGTTTCGCAATCATGTTTATTATTGGCGCTATTTTTGGTGAGATTGGTAAGCGCCTGCCGATATTTAACAAATATATTGGTGGCGCACCAGTAATGATATTTCTGGTAGCGGCATATTTTGTTTATGCTGGTATTTTTACTCAGAAAGAAATCGACACCATTAGCAATGTTATGGATAAAAGTAACTTCCTTAACTTGTTTATTGCCGTGCTGATTACCGGCGCCATTTTGTCGGTTAACCGTCGTCTGCTTATAAAATCTCTGCTGGGTTATATTCCGACCATTCTGGTGGGGATTCTCGGTGCATCTGTATTCGGTATTTTAATTGGTCTGTGCTTTGGTATTCCAGTTGACCGCATCATGATGCTGTACGTTCTGCCAATCATGGGTGGTGGTAACGGTGCGGGTGCTGTTCCGCTGTCTGAAATTTATCACTCCATCACCGGCCGTTCTCGTGAAGAGTACTACTCAACTGCAATCGCCATTCTGACCATCGCTAACATTTTCGCCATCGTTATGGCTGCTGTTCTTGATATCGTCGGTAAAAAATACCCGGTATTGAGCGGTGAAGGCGAACTGGTTCGTAAAGCCTCTTTCAGAGCAGAAGATGATGAAAAAGCAGGCCAGATAACCCATCGTGAAACGGCTGTAGGTATGGTACTGGCGACCACCTGCTTCCTGCTGGCTTATGTCATGGCGAAGAAAATCCTGCCAAGCATTGGTGGCGTATCTATCCACTACTTCGCATGGATGGTTCTGATCGTTGCAGCACTGAACGCCTCTGGTCTGTGTTCTCCTGAAATCAAAGCGGGTGCTAAACGCCTGTCTGACTTCTTCTCCAAGCAACTGCTGTGGGTGCTGATGGTAGGGGTTGGCGTTTGCTATACCGACCTGCAAGAAATCATCGACGCTATCACCTTCGCTAACGTGGTTATCGCTGCATTTATCGTAGTGGGTGCCGTCGTCGGTGCTGCACTGGGTGGTTGGATAATTGGCTTCTTCCCGATCGAATCAGCAATTACCGCTGGCCTGTGTATGGCTAACCGTGGTGGTTCCGGTGACCTGGAAGTGCTGTCTGCTTGTAACCGTATGAACCTGATCTCTTATGCACAGATCTCCTCCCGTCTGGGTGGCGGTATCGTGCTGGTTATCGCCAGTATTGTATTTGGGATGATGGTTTAACCTGTTCGCACAATGGCGCGATGGGTCGTTAATTCTTCTGCTAAGAAAGGGACCTGAGCCAGGGGCGGTTCCGGGAAGTCCACCCTTTCTTAGCAAGAAAAGAAGATTAACGCTCTGTCGCGTCGTTGTGCCTCCGCTTGAGATACATCTATGAACGCTGCACAACTTTTAGGCGAAGGCTTCACGCTGATGTTTCTGGGGATGGGTTTTGTTCTGGGCTTTCTCTGCCTGCTTATCCTCGCCATTAAAAGTATGTCCGTCGCCGTTAACCGCTTCTTCCCGGAGCCGGTTGCCGCACCAAAACCTGCCGCCACTACCGCTGCACCAGCTGATGATTTCAGCCGCCTGAAGCCGGTAATCGCTGCCGCCATTCATCATCATCGCCGTCTTAATTCGTAATTCAGGGAGGAACCTATGACTATTTCCATTACTGACGTGGTCCTGCGCGATGCGCACCAATCTCTTTTCGCCACGCGTCTGCGCCTGGACGATATGCTCCCCATCGCCGCAGAACTCGATAACATCGGCTACGGTTCACTGGAGTGCTGGGGCGGTGCAACCTATGACGCCTGCATTCGCTTTCTGGGTGAAGATCCATGGGTCCGCCTGCGTGAACTGAAAAAAGCGATGCCGAAAACGCCGTTGCAGATGTTGCTGCGCGGACAAAATCTCCTGGGTTATCGCCACTACGCTGACGACGTCGTGGAACGTTTCGTTGAACGCGCGGTGAAAAACGGCATGGATGTGTTCCGCGTTTTCGATGCGATGAACGATCCACGCAATATGCAGGCAGCGTTGCGTGCTGTACGGAGCCATGGTGCTCACGCTCAGGGAACGCTCTCCTACACCACAAGCCCGGTACATACCCTGCAAACCTGGCTGGATCTGACTGAGCAGTTACTGGAGATCGGCGTAGACTCTATCGCTATTAAAGATATGTCGGGCATTCTGACACCAGGTGCATCCTGGGAACTGGTTCACGCAATTAAACAGCGTTATGACGTGAAACTGCATCTGCATTGCCACGCCACTACCGGGATGGCAGAGATGGCACTGTTGAAAGCTATCGAAGCAGGTGTAGATGGTGTTGATACGGCAATATCTTCAATGAGTGCCACCTACGCCCATCCTGCAACTGAAGCCCTGGTCGCCACACTTGCCGGAACGGAATTCGATACCGGACTGGATATTCAACGTCTGGAAAAAATCGCAGCTTATTTCCGCGATGTACGCAAGAAATACCATGCGTTTGAAGGCCAGTTGAAAGGTTACGACAGCCGTATTCTGGTGGCACAAGTGCCAGGTGGCATGTTGACCAACCTTGAAAGCCAGCTGAAACAGCAAAATGCTTCCGACAAACTGGATGCTGTGCTGAGCGAGATTCCACGCGTGCGTGAAGATCTGGGCTTTATCCCGCTGGTTACACCAACCTCTCAAATTGTTGGTACTCAGGCGGTACTTAATGTTCTGACGGGTGAGCGTTATAAAACTATTGCTAAAGAAACTGCTGGCATTCTGAAAGGTGAGTATGGCCTGACGCCTGCTCCGGTAAACGCGGCTCTGCAGGCTGAAGTGTTAAAAGGCGACGTCGCTATCACTTGTCGCCCCGCCGATCTGCTGAAACCTGAACTGGCACAACTGGAAGAGGAAGTGAAACGCCAGGCAGCAGAAAAAGGTATCAAACTTGCTGGTAACGCCATTGACGACGTGCTGACAGTTGCCCTGTTCCCACAAATTGGGCTGAAATTCCTCGAAAATCGCGGAAATCCGGCAGCATTTGAACCGGTACCGCAGATTGAAAGTACTCGTCCGGCAGAACCTGCGAAAACTGAAGCAAAAGCGCCATCTTCTTCTGGAATTTACACCGTTGAAGTTGAAGGCAAAGCTTTTGTGGTGAAAGTAAGCGAAGGTGGCGACATTCAGCAAGTTGCCACCACGACCGTCGCTCAACCTTCCGCACCAGCTGCCGCACCTGCCGGGAGTGGTACTCCGGTAACCGCACCGCTGGCCGGGAATATCTGGAAAATCATCGCTACCGAAGGACAAAGCGTCGCTGAAGGTGATGTGCTGCTGATCCTTGAAGCGATGAAAATGGAAACCGAGATCCGCGCTGCACAGGCGGGAACTGTTCGTGGTATTGCGGTCAAGGCCGGAGACGCCGTTGCGGTTGGCGATACCCTGATGACGCTGGCGTAACGGAGAACTGAGATGGATAGTCTGAATGCCCTGATTCAGGGTATGGGGCTGATGCACCTCAGCGCTGGACAGGCCGTGATGTTGCTGGTCAGTCTGGTGCTGCTGTGGCTCGCCATTGTGAAAAAGTTCGAACCGTTACTCCTGCTACCCATTGGCTTCGGTGGCCTGCTTTCCAACATTCCCGAAGCCGGGCTGGCGATGACGGCATTCGAAAGTTTGCTGGTACATCATGATGCCGGGCAACTGGCGATTGTGGCAGCCAAACTGAACTGCGTGCCAGACGTACATGCGATTAAAGAAGCATTGGCGCTGGCATTACCATCAGTTCAGGCGCAACTGGAAACACTGGCTGTTGATATGGGCTATACACCGGGCGTGTTGGCGTTGTTCTATAAAGTGGCTATTGGTTCAGGCGTCGCTCCGCTGGTGATTTTCATGGGCGTAGGCGCAATGACTGATTTTGGTCCGCTGTTGGGGAATCCACGTACGCTATTACTGGGTGCAGCTGCGCAGTTTGGTATCTTCGCCACGGTGCTGGGAGCATTAACGCTGAATTACTTCGGCTTTATTTCGTTCTCCCTGCCACAGGCTGCGGCAATTGGCATCATCGGTGGTGCTGACGGCCCAACCGCGATCTACCTCGCAAGCAAGCTGGCGCCTGAGCTGTTGGGAGCAATTGCAGTTGCAGCGTACTCTTATATGGCACTGGTACCGCTGATTCAGCCACCGATTATGAAGCTCCTGACCACGGAAAAAGAACGCAAGATCCGCATGGTGCAAATGCGTACAGTCAGTAAGCGCGAGAAAATAATTTTCCCGTTGGTACTTCTGCTGTTGGTTGCACTGTTATTGCCAGATGCAGCACCGCTGTTGGGGATGTTCTGTTTCGGCAACCTGATGCGCGAAAGTGGTGTAGTTGAGCGTCTGAGCGATACCGTACAGAACGCATTGATCAACATCGTAACTATCTTTTTGGGCCTTTCCGTTGGCGCAAAACTGGTGGCAGATAAGTTCCTCCAGCCGCAAACGCTGGGGATCTTGCTGTTAGGTGTTATTGCGTTCTGTATCGGTACGGCAGCGGGTGTGTTAATGGCGAAGCTGATGAACGTATTCAGCAAAAACAAAATTAACCCACTGATCGGTTCAGCCGGTGTTTCGGCAGTGCCCATGGCAGCCCGTGTTTCCAACAAGGTGGGCCTGGAGTCTGACGCCCAGAACTTCTTGTTGATGCACGCGATGGGGCCGAACGTGGCAGGTGTTATTGGCTCTGCCATCGCCGCTGGGGTGATGTTGAAATACGTTATGGCAATGTAATTTTGTCCTCAAAAGGCGGGAGCGACTCCCGCCTTTTTACTGTTCCTTTTTAAACGTTTTCCGAATTTCATTGAAATATGCGCCAGGTCGGCCCGTAACCGCAATGAAAAGGCGAAAATCATATCCGTAAATTATTTCTCAGGTGATAATTCAAATCGTGATTCAGTGGTTCTCCCGACGCTCATTTCAAAATCGCATCTTCTTGCTGATTCTTTTCACTTCTACTGTCGTGATGCTGGCGATTTCCTGGTATTTAACCAATATCACTAAAGAGCGTCTGCACTATCAGGTAGGTCAACGGGCCTTGATCCAGGCGATGCAAATCTCCGCCATGCCAGAACTGGTTGAAGCCGTCGAAAAAAATGATCTGGCCCGAATTAAAGCGCTAATAGATCCAATGCATTCATTTTCCGATGCCACCTACATTACCGTTGGCGATGCCAAAGGTATTCGACTTTATCATGTAGTGCCAAATGAAATTGGTCAGCAAATGGAAGGTGGCGATAACGACGAAGCGCTGATTAATGCCAAAAGTTATGTTTCTGTACGGCAAGGTTCGCTGGGCTCTTCGTTACGGGGAAAATCGCCGATTCAGGACGCGACAGGTAAAGTGATAGGGATTGTATCGGTGGGATATACCCTGCAACAACTGGAAAGCTGGTTGAGTCTGCAACATAGTTCGTTAATGTTACCCATGCTTGCCCTACTTTTGTTGTTGTTATTTTCTGCTCGGTTGTTTTCATTACATATTAAACGGCAGATGTTTAATATGGAGCCACAACAAATATCGAAACTGGTATTACAACAAAATGTGTTATTTGAGTCAGTATTTGAAGGTTTAATTGCCATTGATTCACAACATCAGATCACTGCAATTAATCAGACGGCCCGACAGATGCTTAATCAGCCATATCCTGAGCAATATTTAATTGGCAAAAAAATATCCGATGTTGTTTCGCCAGATACCTTTTTTTACGATAAGCCGCAGAATAATAAAAAAGATGAGATAGTTACCTTTAATCAAATTAAAGTTATTGCCAGCCGTATGGCCGTCATTCTCGATGAAAAACCGCAAGGTTGGGTCATTAGCTTTCGAAGTAAAGATGATATTAATACTCTCAGCCTGCAACTGAGTCAGATTCAACAATATGCCGATAATTTACGTGCAGTTCAGCACGAGCATCGTAACGTGATTTCTACTATTGCTGGCTTGCTTTATTTAAAACGCTACGACCATGCTCTTAACCTGATTCAACAACAGTCTGACAGCCACCAAAAAGTGATTGATTTTATTGCACAAAAATTCAAAAACAGTCACCTTGCTGGCCTGTTGATCGGTAAATACTATCGCGCCAAAGAGTTGGATCTTGAATTGGTGTTCGATCCCGCCTGCTATGTAGATTCACTACCCACATCGCTCACCCATAATGAGTGGATTTCCATTGTTGGTAATCTGCTGGATAACGCCTTTAATGCCACGCTGAAACAGCCTGATGGTAGCCGTAAAATTGAATGTCTGATTAACAGCGAGGGCGATGAAATACTGATTGAAGTAGCCGATCAGGGCTGTGGTATTGACGATAGTATTCGCGATCATATTTTTGAACGTGGTATTACCAGCAGTAATAACGCTGAACACGGTATTGGTTTGTGGCTGGTTAAAAGCTACACCGAACAGGCGGGTGGGCATATCGTTATTGATGACAACATCCCCTATGGCACCATATTTAGTTTATATATTCCCCTGACCAGAGAACAACATCATGGATAAGATAACCACACTGATAGTTGAGGATGAGCCATTACTGGCAGAGATTTTGGTTGATACACTTAAGCAACTCCCGGCTTTTGATGTTATTGGCGTTGCGGATAAACAAGAAAGTGCTAAAAAAATGATCCGTCTTTATCAACCACAATTAATTTTACTGGATAATTTTTTGCCTGACGGTAAAGGTATCGATTTAATTCGCCATACGGTGAATACCAGCTATAGCGGTCGAATAATTTTTATCACCGCAGATAACCATATGGATACGATTAGTGAAGCGCTACGCCTTGGCGTGTTTGATTATTTAATAAAACCTGTTCATTACCAACGACTACAACATACACTCCAGCGCTTTTCTCGCTATCGCAGCTCACTTCGTTCAAGTGAACAAGCCAGCCAGACGCATGTCGATGCGCTATTTAATATTCAGGCAAAAGAAGAAAATATTGCACCTGAGACAACAATGCGAGGTATTGATGAAACAACATTACAACGCGTGCGCCAATGCTTCAGCGAGCCAGAGGTGGTACATACTGCCGACTCACTATCTCGCCTGCTCGGTAGCAGTAAAACCACAGCTCGTCGCTACCTGGAACAGGGGGTAAAAGATAATTTTCTCGAAGCTGAAATCGTTTATGGCAAAGTCGGCAGACCTGAACGGATTTATCGCGGGAAATAACAATCGCCAGGCACCGCAACAGTTCTGCTTACTGTTCGGTGCTGTTTAACTTTCTGAGGTTGTCCGCGATTTCATACAACATATCAACAAGATGACAGGTATGAACCATATCGTGAGAACTGCGGCAATAAACCACCATCCTGAGTAGCCAATGTCGTGCATCCGCCGCACACCGATGGCAAGAACAGGTATAAGAAAGAGTAAGCCGAGTAATACGCTCAGTGGCAGAGCAAAGAAAATAAAAACACCATAATCAGGATTAGCCATTAACGCCAGCCACCAGCAAAACAGTGGAAACAGACAGATCCCCACACTTACTGATAAAAATGACCAAAACTCATAGCGGCTGGCAACACCATTAAAATCTATGGCATTTCGCCAGCCATTTTGCCTTCCCTTGCTGTTGTTCATCCCTTTAGTTCCTTATTTTATGAAGCCTTCGCCAAAACTTCTGCCACCCACTGCTGGAAGCCTTTTACATCCAGCTCCAATGCCACCTGTACATTGGCTGGCTTGCCCAGGCAACCGTCGATATCAACCACCGTCGTGCCTGAGGTAAATTCACCCTGAGTTTCCACTGCCACAAAACACGGTTTGAGAGTGAACAGGTCCGGGCGCACCAACCAGGCGATGGCGCAGAGATCGTGCATTCGTAGGCCGCTCTGCATACTGCCGCTACGGTAGTGGCTAAACAGGGCGTGTAGCATTTTTCCGGTGCGATTCAACTCCGGCAACGTGCCGAGATAGTCAGGGGTTAATATTGCCTGATTTGTGACATCCAGACCACACATGACAATTTCGATGCCGCTACGGAAGACACAGGCTGCCGCTTCTGGATCGGCAGCGATATTAAACTCGGCGTTTGGCGTGCAGTTGCCGCGTCCGGCAGAACCGCCCATGATCACCAGCCGGCGAATATGCGGTTTACATTCAGGACATTGTGAAAGTAACAACGCAATATTAGTTAACGGGCCGATGGCTACCAGAGTCACAGGCTCAGGCGCACGCATCAGGGCATCACGAATCGCCAGAAACGCCGGTTGCTCCAGTGGCTTTCGGTTGTGCTCAACAAAGTCGTAGCCAGCCATTCCCGATTCACCGTGTACAGATGCCGCATTACGCGGTGCGCGTACCAGCGGCACGGAGGCTCCCTGGGCAAGCGGAATCTCCGCATTCCAGAAATGCAGCAGTTGCAGGGCGTTGCGGGTGGTTTTCTCTACCGAGACATTACCCGCGACGGTGGTCATCAGTTGCAGGTCAAGTTCCGGGGCAAAAATCGCGGCGGCAATGGCGACGGCATCGTCAATGCCTGGGTCAGTATCAAGGAAAATGGGTAAACGCATGTTTTCTCCATAAAAAATGCCGGTAACAAGACCGGCATTTTCGCATAACTTAGGCTGCTAATGACTTAATCGACTTCACGAATATCGACACGCAGCTCTTTCGGCACTTCGAAAACAATGTTTTCTTCACGGCCTTCCAGCGGGATGGCTTCACCACCACCAAGTTGCTGTAAACGTGCAACCACATTCTGTACCAGAATATCCGGGGCCGAGGCACCCGCAGTGACGCCGACGCATTTAACCTCTTTCACCCACTCTTCCTGGATGTCTTTCGCATCGTCAATCAAAAACGCGCGTTTGCCCATGCGCTGGGCCAGCTCCGCCAGACGGTTGGAGTTGGAGGAGTTTTTCGAACCGACCACCAGCACCACTTCCGCCTGTTCTGCCAGGGCGCGTACTGCTTCCTGACGGTTAGTAGTGGCGTAGCAGATGTCATCTTTGCGCGGACCGACAATTTTCGGGAAGCGTTTACGCAGCGCGTCGATCACATCAGACGTGTCATCCACCGACAGCGTGGTTTGGGTCATAAAGGAGAGCTTCTCTTCGTTTTTGACCGTCAGTTTCCAAACATCGTCCGGCGATTCAACCAGATACATTCCCCCTTCCGGGTTGCTGTACTGACCCATCGTACCTTCTACTTCCGGGTGACCGGCGTGCCCGATGAGAATCGACTCTTCGCCACGGCGACTGGCGCGGGCGACTTCCATATGCACTTTGGTCACCAGTGGACAGGTAGCGTCAAATACCGTCAAATCACGGCTTTTCGCTTCGTTACGTACCGCCTGAGAAACACCGTGTGCGGAGAAGATCAGGATCGCACCGTCCGGCACTTCGCTGATCTGCTCAATAAAGATAGCCCCACGCTCGCGCAGGCTATCGACCACGTAGCGGTTATGCACTACTTCGTGACGGACATAAATTGGTGCGCCGTAAATGGCCAGCGCGTTTTCAACAATGCTGATAGCGCGGTCTACCCCGGCACAAAAACCACGTGGGTTGGCCAACAGGATCTGCATGTTACGCCTCCAGTGCCGGATCGATTTCCAGCACTTCAATATCAAAATGAACGGTCTGCCCGGCCAGCGGATGATTGAAATCAACGGTAATGGAGTCGCCGTTAATTTCGCGGATCACGCCAGGCATCTCACTGCCATCCATTGCGGTAAAAAGCATGATTGCACCAATTTCTGGCTCGCCTGCATCCATAAACTCACGGCGGGAGAAGTACTGAATCAGGTCCGGTGACGGCACGCCAAACGCCGCATCTGGCTCCAGCGAGAAGGTGGTTTTATCGCCCACTTTCAGCCCCAGCAGGTGTTGCTCCAGACCTTCGGAGAGAGAAGCATCGCCCAGGCGGAACAGCGCCGGTTTACCGTTGTTGCGGGTAGACTCGGCGGTAGTGCCATCGTCGAGTTTTAGCGTGAAGTGCACCAGGACGGCGCTATTGCTCTGTACAGATTCAGACATGCAGGTTTGCTCTTATATTTTGAGGATTTTTGCCGGATGCGGCCTACGATTTCACAGCAATCTGTAGGCCGGATAAGATGCGTCAGCATCGCATCCGGCAGGGTTTATTATTGTTTTTTCGCTTTCGAAGGTAAAAAACCTTCCAGCACAATCAGTGCCGCACCGACACAGATAGCAGTATCGGCGAGGTTGAAGGTGGCGAAGTGCCAGTCGCCGACGTAGAAGTCGATCATATCGACAACGAAGCCGTGCCACAGGCGGTCGAACAGGTTACCCAGCGCGCCGCCAATAATCAGCGCGTAAGCGATATTGTTCAGCTTCTGCGTGGCCTTCGAGCGATACATCATCACTACCAGAATCACGCTAATACCAATCGCAATACCGGCAAAGAACCAACGCTGCCAGCCGCCGCTATCGGCAAGGAAACTAAACGCCGCGCCATAGTTACGCGCATAATGCAGATTAAGCGACGGGAACAGCGGGACCGTATCCCCCAGAGCAAAGTTCTGGAGGATCAGGTACTTGCTGCCCAGATCGATAATCAGCACGACTACCACCAGCCACAGCCAGCGTAGCCCTGTTGAACAGATCGATTGACTCATCAGGCAAACTTACGTTTTTCACCGTCACCGGCGACGTTGCTGACACAGCGGCCGCAGATTTCTGCGTGTTCCGCTACCTTGCCGACATCCTGGGTGTAGTGCCAGCAGCGTGGGCACTTCTCACCTTCGGCTTTACTCAACGCGACTTTCAGCCCTTTGAGTACTTCGCTCTGCTGAGCATCAGCAGGGGCGTCGTTATAGTCTGCAACGGTAGCGCCGGAGGTCAACAGGACAAATCGTAATTCATCGCCCAGCGCGGTCAGTTTCGCCGCCAGTTCCGGTTCTGCATACAAGGTTACTGCCGCTTCCAGCGAGCCACCCACTTTCTTGTCGGCACGTGCTTGCTCAATGACTTTGTTCACTTCGCCACGCACTTTCAGCAGCTCGTCCCAGAACGCATCGTTCATCGCTTCGCTGTCTGCCAGACCAAACAGGCCTTCGTACCACTCGCCGGTGAAGACGTATTTTTCACGTTCGCCCGGCAGATAGCCCCACACTTCATCAGCGGTGAAGGAGAGGATTGGTGCCATCCAGCGAACCAGCGCTTCTGCGATGTGATACAGCGCAGTCTGGCAGCTACGACGCGCCACGCTGTCCGCTTTCGCGGTGTACTGGCGGTCCTTAATGATGTCGAGGTAGAAAGAGCCCATCTCAACGGAGCAGAAGCGCATCAGACGCTGTACCACTTCGTGGAAATCGTATGCTTCGTACGCCTTGAGGATGTCTTCCTGCGCCGCTTTCGCACAACCTACGGCCCAGCGATCCAGTACCACCATCTCTTCCGGTTTCACCATATCTTTTGCCGGATCGAAACCATTAAGGTTTGCCAGCAGGAAACGTGCAGTGTTACGGATACGACGATAGCTGTCGGCTGCACGTTTCAGGATCTCGTCAGAAACGGCCATTTCACCGGTGTAGTCAGTTGATGCCACCCACAGACGCAGAATATCCGCGCCCAGTTTGTTCATCACGTCCTGCGGCGAAACGGTGTTGCCGATAGATTTAGACATCTTGCGGCCCTGACCATCTACGGTAAAGCCGTGGGTCAGTACCTGACGATACGGCGCTTTGCCTTTCATCGCGGTGGAGATCATCAGGGAAGACATGAACCAACCACGATGCTGGTCAGAACCTTCCAGATACATGTCCGCTGCGTGACCAGCAAATTCCGGACGCACGTCAACAACAGAAGAGTGGGTAGATCCGGAGTCAAACCATACGTCCAGCGTATCCGGCACTTTCACGTACTGGTCAGCTTCGTCGCCGAGGATCTCTTTCGCATCGAGATCCCACCACGCCTGGATGCCATCAACTTCAACGCGTTTTGCCACTTCTTCCATCAGTTCGAGGGTACGCGGATGCAGCTCTTCAGTGTCTTTGTGCACGAACAGTGACATCGGTACGCCCCAGGTGCGCTGACGGGAGATACACCAGTCAGGACGGTTAGCGACCATCGACTCGATACGCGCCTGGCCCCAGTCAGGGATCCACTGCACGCCTTTGATCTCTTTCAGTGACTGCGCACGCAGACCTTTCTGATCCATGCTGACGAACCACTGCGGCGTAGCGCGGAAGATGATCGGCGTTTTGTGACGCCAGCAGCACGGATAGCTGTGCTGCATTTTCTCAACGTGCAGCAGCGCACCTTTTTCCTGTAGCAGCGCAACGACGATGTCGTTCGCTTTGAAGACGTTAACGCCATCCAGCGTCGGGTAAGTACCCGGCAGATAAGTACCGTCCGGGCCAACCGGGTTAGCGGTTTCCAGACCATATTTCTGACCGATCACATAGTCGTCCGGGCCGTGGCCAGGCGCGGTATGAACGGCACCGGTACCGGCATCCAGCGTAACGTGATCGCCAAGAATTGCCGGAACGTCGAAGCCCATAAACGGATGGGTAAAGCGCAGCAGCTCCAGCTCCGCACCTTTTACCGTGCCGAGAATGGTGTAATCGGTCACGCCGATACGCTGCATTACGCTTTCAACCAGATCTTTCGCCAGAATCACAGCCTGACCGTCGATCTGCACCAGCGCATAGTCGAAATCAGGGGCAATAGAGATTGCGCGGTTGGCAGGCAGAGTCCACGGCGTGGTGGTCCAGATCACCAGCGAGATTGGGCCGTTAACGTTGCTTACGGCAAATTTTGCTTTCAGCGCATCCTGATCGACCGCCTGGAAAGCGACGTCAATGGACGGAGAAGTTTTGTCGTAATACTCAACTTCCGCTTCTGCCAGTGCAGAACGGCAGTCAACGCACCAGTGCACCGGCTTCGCGCCTTTGTGCAGGTGACCGTTGCCGATGATTTTGCCCAGCGCGCGGATGATATTGGCTTCAGTTTTGAAGTCCATAGTCAGGTACGGGTGCGACCAGTCGCCCAGCACGCCCAGACGGATAAAGTCTTTGCGCTGACCGTCAACCTGGGTCGCAGCGTATTCGCGGCACTTGGCGCGGAACTCGGCGGCGGTGAATTTCTCACCCGGCTTGCCGTATTCTTGCTCTACTTTCAGCTCGATCGGCAGACCGTGGCAGTCCCAGCCAGGCACATACGGCGAGTCATAACCGGAAAGCCCTTTGGACTTCACGATAATGTCTTTCAGAATCTTGTTAACCGAGTGACCAATATGAATGCTGCCATTCGCATAAGGAGGGCCATCATGCAGAATGAAGGTTTTTTTGCCTTTTTTAGCCGCACGGATGATGCCGTACAGATCATCATCAGTCCAACGCGCCAGCATTCCCGGTTCGCGCTTGGCGAGATCGCCACGCATCGGGAACCCTGTTTCCGGCAAATTCAGGGTTGATTTATAGTCACTCATCAGATTCTCGGTTCCGTATTTCGGTTTGATTACATAACAGGCTTAAGCCGGTTTTGTTAGCCCAAAAAATTCGCGGGCGGTTAATTCATCACGCGCAATCTGCGCTTTCAGTTCGTCCAGCGACGCAAATCGCTGCTCATTGCGTATTTTTTTACGCAGCACTACTTGTATATGGCGACCATACAGGTCCATTGCAACATCTAACAAATGCACTTCCAGCTGCTGGCGAATACCGGCAACCGTTGGGCGTGTTCCGATGTTTGCCACGCCGGGTAACGGCTTTTCACCGAGGCCCAGCACTTCTACCGCATAAACCCCTTTCACCGGGGAAACCTGACGGCGCAGCGGTACATTCGCCGTCGGGAAACCTATAGTGCGCCCTAATTCATCACCGTGGACCACACGCCCGGAGATGGCAAACGGGTGCCCCAGTAAACTTTCTGCCAGAGCCAGATTGTCATCCGCAAGAGCCTGACGCACGGCGGTGCTGCTGATACGCACGCCACCTTCGCAAAAAGTTTGCGTACTGGTGATATCGAAGCCGTATTCCATGCCAGCTTTCTGTAATAACAAGAAATCGCCTTCACGACCAGCGCCAAAGCGGAAATCATCACCTACGGCAAGAAATTTTACCCGCAAATGCTTCACCAGAAGATCACTGATGAAATTTTGCGCGGTTAACGCCGCGAAACGCCTGTCGAAACGCACGCACAGCACGTAATCAACGCCGCACTCAGCAAGGTAACGCAGTTTTTCCCGCAGCCGGGTCAGCCGTGCCGGGGCTTTATCGGTAGCAAACAGTTCCAGTGGTTGAGGTTCAAAAAGCATCACCATCACCGGTAAGTTGCGCTTGCGCCCTTCTTCCTGCAAGCCCTGTAACAGCGCGCGATGACCGCGATGCACGCCATCGAAATTACCAATAGTCAGCACACACCCTTCTTGCGGGGCCTGGCTGAGATTATGTATGCCGCGTATCAGCTTCATGTCTGGCTCAAAACAGTGAAAATCGTCCGAGTATACCTTGTACAGCGGTCAAGGTTAACCGGCGATTGAGTACCGAAATCAGAAAGAAGTGGCTTTTCATTGCCATGGCGCAAATTACGGGAAGAAACAGACTGCCTGCTGCAATTTTTATCGCGGAAAAGCTGTATTCACACCCCGCAAGCTGGTAGAATCCTGCGCCATCACTACGTAACGAGTGCCGGCACATTAACGGCGCTTATTTGCACAAATCCATTGACAAAAGAAGGCTAAAAGGGCATATTCCTCGGCCTTTGAATTGTCCATATAGAACACATTTGGGAGTTGGACCTTGGCTAATATCAAATCAGCTAAGAAGCGCGCCATTCAGTCTGAAAAGGCTCGTAAGCACAACGCAAGCCGTCGCTCTATGATGCGTACTTTCATCAAGAAAGTATACGCAGCTATCGAAGCTGGCGACAAAGCTGCTGCACAGAAAGCATTTAACGAAATGCAACCGATCGTGGACCGTCAGGCTGCTAAAGGTCTGATCCACAAAAACAAAGCTGCACGTCATAAGGCTAACCTGACTGCACAGATCAACAAACTGGCTTAATCGCCTGTTGTTGTCAGCTTTGTAAAAAAACCCGCTCTGGCGGGTTTTTTTATGTCCACCTGCAGGCCAAAATTCGGCCTGCAAAGTATAAATGTTTATTTTGAAGCTGGAGTAAACAGCGCTGAGTAGTCTGTATTGCAAATACGCTGTACTGCAGGGTGCTGAATCATCCTTTCGGCGAAAATAGCGTGGTACTCTTCCATCACGTTCTCAACGCGGCCTATCTCCACAACCGAGTCATCGTTATAGAAATCATTAGCGTAAAGCGAAGGTGCAACGAAAATAGCGTTATGCGCCGCCCCAAAGGCTTTCATCAACGCAGCATCATCAAACTCACCCAAAATTTCGACGTTCAAGCCCTGGGAGTTAAACCAGTTTAATAGCTTACGCCCCAACATTGAGCGACGCCCCGGAATAAGTAAACGGCGCTCTTCAAGACAGGCAGGAAACGGTTTTTCTGGCAGTGGATTAGTACACCAGAAACTGATACCACACTCGCCTATCTTCATGGAAAACAGACCTTCCTGCTGAGTGGAATCGATCGGACAGTCAGAGATGATCATATCCAGTTTATGCTGACTCAACTGCTCCAATAGCATCTCATGCGTCGATTCAAAACAGCGCAGATGGATCTGCTCTTCCTCCACCACTGCTGCATTCAGCACACTGCTGACCAGGCGCTTCGACAACGCATCGGCAACACCGACGTCAAACAGTAAGTTAGACTCTTTGCGATAGTTCACAATATCCAACATTTCCTGGCTTAATGTGAACATTTTGTCAGCATAACGGAAAACTAACTCTCCCAACTCGCTGGGCTCAAGGCCGCGCCCTTTACGTTTGAACAGTTTTCCCTGCAAGCGTTCTTCCAGCGCCTTAATCTGACCGGTAATGGTTTGTGGCGTTAAGTAAAGTGCCTCAGCCGCACCAACCACCGAACCTTCTTTATACACATGCCAGAAATAATAAAGATGGTTGTAATTCATATGAGACATTCTTTTTTCTCTCCCTGATATGTACCACAAAGGGAGCCGATCATGGCTCCCTGCTCTCTTGTACCGATCATGTCGTCGCGTTTAAACGAAGACGTAACCAGCTATAACCAATTAGCGCCGAAAGTAGTGAACCGATTAATATTCCCAGTTTCGCCCAGTTAATCAATTCTGGATCAACACTGCCGAAAGCCAGGCTGGCAATAAAGATCGACATGGTGAAGCCAATGCCACACAAAATGCCCACCGCCATAATTTGCGAAAAATGTGTCCCTTCTGGCAAATGCGCCAGTTTAAGACGCAAGGAAAGCCAGCAAAACAAGCTGATCCCCAAAGGTTTACCGATTAACAACCCGGCGATGATCCCCAGAGGCAATACCGAAGTCAGCCCATTAACAGTGACGCCTTGTAACGAAACACCGGCGTTGGCAAAAGCAAACAATGGCAGAATCAAATAAGCAACCCATGGATGAAGAACATGCTCCAGACGTTTTGCGGGAGACCGTCCATGCTTCTCTTTCAAGGGGATAAAGAAACCGACAATAACGCCTGCTAACGTCGCATGTACGCCTGATTTCAGAACGGCAGTCCACAAGACCACGCCAACCAGTATGTAAACACCTGTACGACGAACCCCACAAAGATTAAGCGCCGCCAATACCGCAATGGCGCAAGCCGCAACACCCAGTGACGCCATCGACAGGTCATTGGTGTAAAACAGTGCGATGATAATGATAGCGCCCAGATCATCGATAATTGCCAACGCCATCAAAAAGATTTTCAACGCCAGCGGTACACGGCTACCCAGCAAAGCAAGTACACCAAGAGCAAATGCGATATCTGTAGCCGCAGGAATTGCCCAACCCTCACGAGTAATGGGATCTGAATAGTTAAATGCCAGATAAAGCAGTGCCGGGACAATCATCCCACCAATCGCCGCTATCACTGGAAATGCTGCCTGGCGCAAACTCGCCAGAGAACCTTGCAACAGTTCACGTTTGACTTCTAAGCCGACCAATAAGAAAAACACTGCCATAAGTGCATCGTTAATCCATAACAGCATGTTTTTATTGATCTCAAGGGCTCCCACCCGCAACTGTACTGGGGTCTCCAGAAAGTCGTGATACCATCCACTGGTTGCTCCGCTATTCGCCATTATCATTGCCAATACTGCGGCAATGATAAGTATGATGCCCCCCGAGGCATCGCTACTGAAAAATCGATGTAGATGTTTCACTTTTTCTTCTCTCTTCACCGTGAACACTTCGTTATTTCTATATTACACCGATCAACAAATCGCTAAAATTAGATTATTTATGGCTTTTAATTCGGATAATTCGAGTTTTATGAGCAATTTCACTCATAAGTCATTCACGTATTGTATGTATTGTACTGTCTGAAAAAGATTAATCTTAAGAATATTGGATAAAAATGATCATGCCTTGAAAACGCTTTGCATAATGGGGAATTTGCGGATATTCAGCCTGCTCACGAGAAAGTCCGACGAGATACAAATAATCTTTTGAAAAACAAAGAAATTAAAAATAATTCTTCATTTTTGCGTAGTGCTTTCAGGAAACAGAAAGGAGTAAGTAAGGGGAAATTAAAAGCGCTGTATAATAGCGGCGGGTGCTTGAGGCTATCTGTCTCAGGCATTAGCTGAACGGCAGATAGAGAAAAGCCCCGAGTGATATTTTACCATCAACCCGAGGCCCCCTATATGCTGAACACATGTAGAGTGCCTCTTACTGACCGTAAGGTCAAGGAGAAGAGAGCAATGAAGCAGCATAAGGCGATGATTGTCGCCCTGATCGTCATCTGTATCACCGCCGTAGTGGCGGCGCTGGTAACGAGAAAAGACCTCTGTGAGGTTCACATCCGAACTGGCCAGACGGAGGTTGCTGTTTTCACGGCTTACGAATCCGAGTAAGAGCAACGGCGGGGAGTGATCCCCGCCACTTTACAGGTGCTCGCATATCTTCAACGCACCCTGTTTTTTACCTGGCCTGCCCACGGGCAGGCTTTTGGGGAGGTTAGCGAGTCAGGTCGTCGAAAAACTTCTTCACACCATCAAAGAAGCTCTTTGAGCGCGGGCTGTTGTGCTCGCCGGTTGGGCCACCGAAGCTTTCTTGCAGCTCTTGCAGCAGCTGTTTCTGCTTCTCGTTCAGGCCTACCGGTGTTTCGACGACAACGCGGCACAGCAAATCACCCTGTGCGCCACCGCGGACAGACTTGACGCCTTTACCGCGCATACGGAACAGCTTACCGGTCTGGGTTTCGCCAGGCACTTTCAGTTTGACGCGACCATCAAGAGTCGGTACTTCGATTTCGCCACCCAGCGCCGCCATAGCGAAGTTGATCGGGACTTCGCAATACAGGTTGTTGCCTTCACGCTCGAAAATCGGGTGCTGTTTAACCTGAACCTGAACGTACAGATCGCCTGCCGGTGCGCCATGCTCGCCCGCTTCACCTTCGCCCGCAAGACGGATGCGGTCTCCAGTGTCCACTCCTGCCGGGATTTTAACGGACAGCGTTTTGCTGCGCTCAACACGACCATGACCATGACATTTGTTGCACGGATCTTTGATCAGCGTACCGCGGCCCTGACAGTGTGGACAGGTCTGCTGCACAGCAAAGAAGCCCTGGCGCATCTGCACCTGACCAGAACCATGACAGGTCGGACAGGTTTGCGGCTGTGTACCTGGTTTTGCACCGCTACCGTGGCAAACGTCACACTCTTCCAGAGTCGGAATGCGGATCTCTTTGGTCACGCCACGTACAGCTTCTTCGAGGGTGAGCTCCATGTTATAGCGTAAATCAGCACCGCGCGCCGCACGTTGACGACCACGCCCGCCGCCAAAAATATCGCCGAAAACGTCACCAAAAATATCGCTGAAGTCCGCGCCGCCGCCAAAACCGCCGCCGCCCATGCCGCCTTGCTCAAACGCAGCATGACCATACTGATCGTATGCCGCACGTTTTTGCGAGTCGGTCAGAACCTCATAAGCTTCCTTGATCTCTTTAAATTTCGCCTCGGCCTCTTTGTCACCCTGGTTACGGTCCGGGTGGTATTTCATGGCCAGGCGTTTGTAGGCCTTTTTGATTTCACGCTCTTCCGCTGTTTTGGAAACGCCTAAAATCTCGTAATAATCTTGCTTAGCCATCTTTTTTGATTTGCCCCTAGATGAATGCACGGGCGGAGAGGAAATTCCTCTTCGCCCGTGTCAGTATAATTACCCGTTTATAGGGCGATTATTTTTTGTCTTTGACTTCTTCAAATTCAGCGTCGACAACATCGTCATCTTTCGCGTTGTTTGCAGAAGCATCAGCACCGGCAGTCTGCTGCTGGGCATGTTGCTGCTGGGCGATTTCCATCAGTTTCTGGGAAACCTGTGCCAGTTCCTGCATTTTCGCTTCGATAGCGGCTTTGTCTTCACCTTTCAGAGCAGTTTCCAGTGCAGTCAGCGCAGACTCGATAGCAGTTTTGTCGTCAGCCGGCAGTTTGTCGCCTGCTTCTTCAACCTGCTTACGGGTGCTGTGCAGCAGATGGTCGCCCTGGTTGCGGGTCTGTACCAGCTCTTCAAACTTACGGTCAGCTTCGGCGTTCGCTTCTGCGTCGCGTACCATTTTCTGGATTTCATCTTCGTTCAGACCAGAAGAAGCCTTGATGGTGATCTTCTGCTCTTTACCGCTGTTTTTGTCTTTCGCGGAAACGTGCAGGATACCGTCAGCATCGATATCGAAGGTAACTTCGATCTGCGGCATACCGCGCGGTGCTGGGTTGATACCATCCAGGTTGAACTGACCCAGAGATTTGTTATCAGCCGCACGTTTACGTTCACCCTGCAGCACATGGATGGTTACCGCAGACTGGTTGTCTTCAGCGGTAGAGAACACCTGGCTGTGCTTGGTCGGGATAGTGGTGTTTTTCGCGATCAGCGTCGTCATCACACCGCCCATGGTTTCGATACCCAGAGACAGCGGGGTAACGTCCAGCAGCAGTACGTCTTTTACGTCACCAGTCAGAACACCACCCTGAACAGCAGCACCGATAGCTACAGCTTCGTCCGGGTTAACGTCTTTACGCGGCTCTTTACCAAAGAATTCAGCAACTTTCTTCTGAACCATTGGCATACGAGTCTGACCACCAACGAGGATAACGTCGTCGATATCAGATACGGACAGGCCAGCGTCCTGCAGTGCAACTTTCAGCGGCTCAATGGAACGGTTTACCAGGTCTTCAACCAGGCTTTCCAGTTTCGCACGAGTCACTTTGATGTTCATGTGTTTCGGACCGGTCGCGTCTGCAGTGATATACGGCAGGTTAACGTCGGTCTGCTGAGCGGAAGAAAGTTCGATTTTCGCTTTTTCTGCCGCTTCTTTCAGGCGCTGCATTGCCAGCGGATCGTTGCGCAGGTCAATGCCCTGATCTTTCTTGAATTCTTCAACCAGGTAGTTGATCAGACGGCTGTCGAAGTCTTCACCACCCAGGTGGGTATCACCGTTGGTTGCCAGAACTTCAAAGGTTTTTTCGCCGTCAACTTCGTCGATTTCGATAATAGAAATATCGAAAGTACCACCACCCAGGTCATAAACCGCGATAGTACGGTTGCCAGTACCTTTGTCCAGACCGTAAGCCAGCGCAGCTGCGGTCGGTTCGTTGATGATACGTTTTACTTCCAGACCAGCGATACGGCCTGCGTCTTTGGTTGCCTGACGCTGAGCATCGTTAAAGTATGCCGGTACGGTAATAACAGCTTCAGTTACCGGTTCGCCCAGGTAATCTTCAGCGGTTTTCTTCATTTTTTTCAGCACTTCAGCAGAAATCTGCGGCGGTGCCATTTTCTGGCCTTTAACTTCGACCCAAGCGTCGCCGTTATCAGCAGCAATAATTTTGAACGGCATGATGGAAACATCACGCTGTACTTCTTCGTCCTGGAAGCGGCGGCCAATCAGGCGTTTAATCGCAAACAGGGTGTTTTGCGGGTTTGTCACTGCCTGACGTTTAGCCGGCTGACCAACCAGAGTTTCACCATCCTGGGTATAGGCAATGATAGAAGGCGTGGTGCGATCGCCTTCGGCGTTCTCCAGCACACGCGGAGTGGTGCCATCCATAATCGCTACACAAGAGTTGGTAGTACCCAGGTCGATACCAATAATTTTACCCATCTAAACGTCTCCACTTTATATTCGGTCATCATGTGGTATGAGTCTGTAATAGGGGCGAAACTGACAGTTTCAACTTACCCAATTCGTTTTTTTGCAGACTCACTCATGCGGTTGACTACTAGATGGGGTCGTAACCCACGTCATCAAGGGGGAGAACAAAAAAATTTTTGTTTATTTGCTTATAAAAATGACGTCAGCCAGCAGAATGCATTTTGCACAGTAATCGATTAAGCTAATCTCATCAAAAAAAGTTAATAAAATTAAAATATTAGTGAAATGCAGTTATTAATACCCGCAACCATGAGCTTTCCACGGCGTTGTGGCAGGTATGTTTGACCACCTGCTAATCGCGCCGATCTCCGCCAACCTGTAGCAAAAATTATGCAATTTCCTTCATAAGATCATAGACAGTGCCCTTTTGCCTGATTATTATGCCGCGCCCTGAAATCATTACAGTTATTCAGGGAAATTATTTCACCATTCAATCAATGATGATTCTGAGGAATTATGGGCAACACTAAGTTGGCTAACCCGGCACCGCTGGGCCTGATGGGCTTCGGCATGACCACCATTCTGCTTAACCTGCATAACGTGGGTTTCTTTGCTCTCGACGGTATCATTATCGCCATGGGCATTTTTTACGGCGGTATCGCGCAAATTTTTGCTGGCTTGATGGAGTACAAAAAGGGCAACACCTTTGGCGTAACCGCTTTTACTTCTTATGGTTCTTTCTGGCTGACACTGGTTGCTATTCTGCTGATGCCGAAAATGGGTCTGACAGATGCACCGAACACTCAGTTCCTTGGCGTATATCTGGGGCTCTGGGGTGTGTTTACGCTGTTTATGTTCTTTGGCACGCTGAAAGGCGCACGCGTTTTGCAGTTTGTATTCCTGAGCCTGACTGTACTGTTTGCATTGTTGGCTGTAGGTAACATTGCTGGCAATGAAGCTATTATCCATTTTGCAGGCTGGATTGGCCTGATCTGCGGTGCCAGTGCAATCTATCTGGCAATGGGTGAAGTGCTGAATGAGCAGTTTGGCCGTACCGTTCTGCCGATTGGTGAGTCTCACTAATTGTTAGAATTCCCCCCGCACCGGGGGGATTTTTTATTCTTTAACTTCTCTTCTTGCACTCTTTGGTCTGAATGCCGCAACTACTTCCGCTGCTGTTTCAATGTATGGCCCTTCGAGTAATTGTATGCAGTAAGGCACGCTGGCAAATATCCCCGGTACAAGAACTTTACCGTCAGCATCTTTTACCCCTTCCAGTGTCTCCTGAATAGATTTCGGCTGGCCAGGCAAATTAAGAATCAACGCCTGTTTACGAATGACTCCCACCTGGCGTGAAAGGATCGCTGTCGGCACAAAATGCAAACTAATCTGGCGCATTTGCTCACCAAACCCTGGCATCTCGCGGTCAGCTACTGCCAGCGTTGCATCTGGTGTAACATCACGTCGTGCCGGACCAGTGCCGCCCGTTGTCAGAACCAGATGGCAACTCATTTCATCGACTAGTTCACATAGCGTTTGTTCAATAATAGCCTGCTCATCAGGGATTAAGCGGGTCTCCACTTCAAAAGGAGTGGTTAGTGCTGTTGCCAGCCATGCTTCCAGGGCCGGGATGCCTTTATCCTGGTAGACACCACTGGAGGCGCGATCAGAGATAGACACAAGTCCAATGCGTAAAGTATTCATCAAGATTATTCCGTTTAGACAGTCTCGTTAAACAGAATGATACACTGCGAAGGGAATGACAGACAGGTTTGAGAAGAGGTAGCGTGACCGAATTTACGGTCACGCTAAGTATGATTACAGCAGTTCGCCGATCATTTTTTCCAGTTTTTCCTGGTCAACAGCAAACTTACGAATGCCATCCGCCAGTTTATCTACTGCCATCGGATCCTGGTTGTGTTGCCACAGGAACTCAGATTCAGTGATGCGCTCCGGACGCGCTTTCACTTCGCCAGAGAAGGACAGTTTACGCTCTACCGCACCTTCACTTTCTGCCAGCTCTTTCAACAGTGCTGGGGCAATAGTCAGGCGGTCACAACCAGCCAACTCCAGGATTTCGCCCATGTTACGGAAGCTTGCCCCCATAACGACAGTTTCGTAACCGTGCTCTTTGTAATACTGGTAGATTTCTGAAACAGAAACCACACCCGGATCTTCCGCCGGTGCGTACTCTTTCTTATCGGTATTGGCTTTGTACCAGTCCAGAATACGACCAACAAACGGAGAGATCAGATAAACACCCGCTTCTGCACATGCACGCGCCTGCGCGAAGGAGAACAGCAGAGTCAGGTTACAGTTGATACCTTCTTTTTCCAGTTGCTCAGCGGCGCGGATACCCTGCCAGGTAGATGCCAGCTTGATCAGAATACGATCATTGCTGATGCCTGCATCGTTATAGAGCTTGATCAGGCGTTTAGCTTTGGCAATAGAGGCTTCGGTGTCATAAGAAAGACGCGCATCAACTTCTGTAGAGATGCGTCCTGGTACCAGTTTAAGGATCTCAAGCCCAATGTTTACCGCCAGTTTGTCGGTAGCATCAACGATTTGCTGAGCACGATCACTGCTCTGCTGCTTAGCCCATGCAACAGCATCATCAATCAACTTGCGGTATTCAGGGATCTGAGCTGCGTTGAGAATGAGAGAAGGGTTGGTTGTGGCATCCTGCGGCTGATACAGCTTCATTGCCGCGATATCTCCGGTGTCGGCCACTACAGTTGTGTACTGACGAAGGGAGGTCAATTTGTCCGTCATGATAGTATTTCTCTTTAAACAGCTTGTTAGGGGGATGTAACCGGTCTGCCCCCGATGATATCACGACATCGTGACATCGCAACCGCAGACAATGCGCTGCACACTCCACGAAAGACATCAACTTTTCTGACTCGACGTTGATATCACCCGCCTTTATGAATGACGACCTCATGTATGATAGCGCCGATTAAGTCATGCCTCAGGGTATATACTGTTAATCAGTTGATAACGTTAACACAGGATAGTTCTGGCGTACCGGCAGTAAGAGGGATGTTAATGCCTGATTTTTTCTCATTTATTAATAGTATTCTCTGGGGTTCGGTCATGATCTACCTGCTCTTTGGGGCAGGTTGCTGGTTTACATGGCGTACCGGATTCGTTCAGTTTCGTTATATCCGCCAGTTTGGCAAAAGTCTGAAAAATAGTCTTCATCCGCAATCCGGGGGCTTAACCGCTTTTCAGGCACTCTGTACCAGCCTCGCTGCGCGCATAGGGAGTGGTAACCTTGCTGGCGTAGCGCTGGCGATCACCACTGGCGGCCCCGGCGCAATCTTTTGGATGTGGGTCGTTGCCTTCCTGGGAATGGCGACATCTTTTGCCGAGTGTTCTCTCGCACAACTCTATAAAGAGCGTGACCGTAACGGGCAATTTCGTGGTGGCCCGGCATGGTATATGGCACGAGGCCTCGGGATGCGTTGGATGGGCGTGTTGTTTGCCGTCTTTCTGTTGATTGCTTATGGGCTAATCATTAACGGTGTGCAGGCTAATTCGGTTTCCCGGGCGTTGCATTTTGCATTTGATTTCCCGCCTCTGATCAGCGGCGTGGCACTTGCAGTACTGATGCTGTTGGCTGTGTTGCGAGGGATACAAGGCGTAGCCCGTCTGATGCAATGGTTTATACCCGTCGTGGCGTTGATCTGGATACTTGCCAGCGTGGTGATTTGCCTCATGAATATTGAGCAGATTCCAGCGATCCTGTTAACGATTATTAAATGTGCATTCGGCTGGCAGGAAGCTGCCGGAGGCGTTGCGGGTTATACCCTAAGTCAGGCAATTACCAGTGGTTTCCAGCGTGGTATGTTTTCTAACGAAGCGGGTATGGGTTCTACACCAAATGCTGCCGCCGCAGCTGCATCGTGGCCCCCCCACCCTGCTGCTCAGGGTATCGTGCAAATGATCGGCATTTTTATCGATACCCTGGTAGTGTGTAGCGCAACAGCAATGCTGGTTTTGCTGGCAGGTCACGGTACGCCATTTGCGCCAATAGAAGGTATTCATCTTGTGCAGAAAGCTATGACTGTACTGGTAGGTGAATGGGGCGCCAGTTTTGTAGCGATTATCGTGATCCTGTTTGCCTTCAGCTCTATTGTCGCGAATTATATTTATGCAGAAAACAATCTCTATTTCTTGCATCTGGATAATCCAACTGCGATATGGGGGCTGCGTATAGCAACCTGCTGCACAGTGATTTTAGGCACAGTGATGAGCTTTCCCTTAATGTGGCAGCTGACCGATATCATTATGGCCTGTATGGCGATCACTAACCTGACAGCAATTCTGCTGCTTTCCCCCGTGGTGCACACTATTGCCAGTGATTATCTGCGACAGCGCAAACTTGGTGTGCGTCCAACGTTCGATCCAATGCGCTACCCGGATATTGAACAGCAGCTCTCCCCGGACGCCTGGGATGAAGTACCACGAGAGTAATTGCAACTATCGATCAATTGATCCTGTTTTTTTGCTAAAGTCGCCTTAAATTTCCTGCAAGGACTGGATATGTTGATTCTTATTTCACCTGCAAAAACTCTCGATTATCAAAGCCCATTGGCTACCACGCGCTTCACGCTGCCGGAGCTGTTAGATCACTCCCAGCAACTCATTCATGAAGCCCGTAAACTTTCTGCTCCACAAATTAAAAAGCTGATGAATATCAGCGACAAGCTTGCTGATCTCAATGCCACTCGTTTTCATGACTGGCAGCCAAATTTCACACTGGAAAATGCCCGTCAGGCTATTCTGGCATTTAAAGGCGACGTCTATACCGGTTTGCAAGCCGAGACGTTCAGTGAAGAAGATTTCGATTTTGCCCAACAGCATTTACGCATGCTTTCTGGTCTATACGGCGTATTGCGCCCACTGGATTTAATGCAACCTTATCGCCTGGAAATGGGGATCCGCCTTGAAAATGCAAAAGGTAAAGATCTCTATCAATTTTGGGGCGATGTGATTACCCATAAATTGAACGAAGTTATTGACGCGCAAGGCATACGTTTTGTTATTAATTTGGCGTCAGATGAATACTTCAAATCCGTGAAGCCAAAAAAACTCAATGCCGAACTGATTAAACCGGTCTTCCTCGACGAGAAAAACGGTAAATTTAAAGTGATCAGTTTTTACGCTAAGAAAGCGCGTGGCCTGATGAGTCGTTTTATTATTGATAATCGCCTGACGAAGCCAGAACAGTTAAAGGACTTTAATCGCGAAGGTTATTTCTTTGATGAAGAAGCGTCTGCAAATGGCGAGTTGGTGTTTAAACGTCACGAACAATAAGAATAACGCTACGCAAGTAGCGCTATTCCAGGTGAATTAACGATGACCTCTGCCTGGCCCGTGGTCGCCGCGATGATCATTATGATGCTTATTAGGTTTGTGATGACGTGGCGGCGGCGGTGCATGTCGATGCCAACGATTTCCCCGCCATTCATAGTGTTTATTCCACCAGCCGTGGTCACGCCAGTAACCACCATCCCAGTAATAACCGCGATTATCTCGATCACCAATCTGTAATTTTACTGCCGGAACAAGGGTAATTTCTGCCGCCTGAACAGCCATGGGAGCTACCAGCATCATGGAGAGTGCAAGAAGCACTGGCTTCAAAAGTTTCATAGGTTACTCCTGTTATTACTGCCCGTTATGGGTCGATAACAGGAGAGTACACCAGCGGAACGAGGGTTGTTATTATCCGCAATCCCAATCTGTAAGTTACCGCATTTATTGAGAATTCCTCCTTTTTACCTGTCGATTTCCTCCATATTTTCTGCACATTTGATGTAAAAATGCCGGAATAGACACGGTCAGGTCTATTCCGGCGAAGAACGTTAAACGCGTTCCATCATCAGCTTACGCAGCGCGGCAAAATCGGCTGGCAGATTATGCGAAAGCAATGGCAAGTCAGCGCGTTCCGCCAGTTCTTTTGGTAGATCCAACGTTGTACCAAGAATCTCTTCAACGCTTTCTTTAAATTTCGCCGGATGCGCAGTTCCCAGGAACAAGCCATACTCTCCTGGATTTAACTGGTCACGCAGCGCACGGTAAGCCACAGCGGCATGTGGTTCAGAGGTATAACCCAGAACCTGGAGCTCGCGCATAGTCTGTCGGGTAGTTTCATCATCTACCGCCGCATAACCCAGCTCTTTCAGTTGCCAGATTTTACGCCGGAACAGTTCTTCTACGCGCGGCCAGTTGTTCGGCTGGCTAACATCCATCGCGTTAGATAACGTCGCCTGGGTAGCATTTGGCAACCATTTACCCTCTTTCAGGAAACGTGGCACCGTATCGTTTACGTTGGTCGCGGCGATAAAACGTTTTACTGGCAAACCGAGTGATTTCGCCAACAGACCAGCAGTCAAATCACCAAAATTGCCACTGGGTACAGAGATCACCAGCTGATTGCGCGCCTCTTGAGGTAACTGGGCGACAGCTTCGAAGTAATAGCAGATTTGCGCCAGCAAGCGGCTGATGTTAATAGAATTTGCTGAATTTAGCCCCAGCGCGACTTTCAGCTCTTCGTCATCAAACGCCTGCTTCACTAGTGCCTGACAGGCATCGAAATCGCCGTCAATGGCGACAGTTTCAATATTGCCCCCCAACGTACAGAACAATTTTTCTTGTAGTGGGCTGATTTTGCCGCGCGGGTAAAGGATGACAACTTTCACATTTGGCAAACCATAGAACGCATGGGCCACTGCAGCCCCAGTATCGCCAGAAGTCGCAGTCAGGATGGTGACTGGTTTGTCGCCTGCGATATGCGTCAACATTTGCGCCATAAAGCGCCCACCGAAATCTTTAAACGCCAGTGTCGGCCCATGGAAGAGTTCCAGACAACCAACATCTTTTTCCACCTTACTCACCGGTGCCGGGAACGCAAATGCCGCTCGTACACGTTCTTCAAGGATTTCATTGGGAATTTCATCACCAATGAAAGCGGAAAGAATCTTTGCGCTACGTGGCACAAAATCCTGTTCCAGCATTTCGTCGATTTGCGTCAGGCTAAATTCTGGCAGCTCGTGCGGAAAAAATAACCCCTGGTTTTTGCCCAGCCCTTGTGTAACAGCTTGCGCAAAACTGACCTGTTCGTTGTGATCTTTCAGATTATAAAGTTTCATCGATTATTCCAGTACCCGTGCGCCCGCCGTATCCAGCCGGCAAATATGAACAAAGCCTTCCTGATTTTGCAGATAATTTTTTGCCAGCCACTCCGCAACACGCTGCGCAGTATCCGGTTTATCACACAACGCGAATAACGTTGGGCCAGAACCGGAGATACCGCTCGCCACTGCGCCAATTTCCGCCACCGCCTGACGGGCCTGACTAAAGCCAGGCAGCAAGCGTTCGCGATACGGCTCAGCGATGACATCTTTCATTAATTTCGCAGCCAAAAGTGGCTGACGTGAATAACAGGCATGGATAAAGCCCGCCAGATGCCGCCCGTGGGCAATACAATCCTGACGGCGATACTGTGCCGGAAGTATCGCCCGCGCTTCGGCCGTTGACACTTTGATTCCCGGATAAGCCAACACCCACAACCACTCGTCGAAACCTGGAACTTGTTGGCTGATGATGCCATTTTCTTCGATCATCAGTTGCATCCCACCGAGAAAACATGGCGCGACATTATCGTAATGAATACTGCCGGAAATACGACCTTCCAGCTCCCCCATGATCGCCAGCAGGCGTGTATCATTAAGCGGTTTGCCGCAATATTCGTTCATCGCGACCAGCGCCGCGACCACGGAACAAGCACTTGAACCTAAGCCCGAACCGATCGGCATATTTTTTTCCAGGGTCATTGCCACTGGAATTTGTTTACCCAGTTCCTGGCAAAAACGTTCCCAGCACTGATAAACGATGTTTTCACGTGGCTTTGATGGAAGCTTGCTGGCGAAACGCCCCAGATTCTGCAAACTGAAACTGTCCGCAGCTTCAACGCCGACGACATCTCCTAACAATGAACCATCGATTGGCGTAACAGCCGCTCCCAGCACGTCGAATCCCACGCTCATATTAGCACTGGAAGCTGGGGCATAAACTCTAACCATTTCAGACTCCTAACTTCCATGAAAGGGTACGCAGCAGGTCCGCGAAAACTCCGGCGGCTGTAACATCGTTACCTGCACCGTAACCGCGCAATACCAACGGCAGTGGTTGGTAATAATGGGTATAGAAAGCCAGCGCATTCTCGCCATTCTTCACTTTAAACAGCGGATCGTTGCCATCAACATCGGCAATTTTCACCCGACATACGCCGTCTTCTTCGATATTGCCAACATAACGTAATACTTTGCCCTCATCACGGGCTTTTGCCACCCGAGCAGCAAAGGCGTCATCGAGTTGTGACAGATTCGCCATAAATGCAGGAACATCGCCTTCAGCATCGAAACCTTGTGGCAGTACGGGCTCAATCACGATATCTGACAGTTCCAGTTCACGTCCGGTTTCACGAGCGAGGATCAACAATTTACGCGCAACATCCATACCCGAAAGATCGTCTCGTGGATCTGGCTCGGTATAGCCCATTTCCCGTGCCAGTGTAGTCGCCTCAGAGAAACTCATTCCTTCATCCAGCTTACCGAATATGAAAGAGAGTGAGCCGGAAAGAATGCCAGAAAAATGCAGTAACTCATCCCCTGCATTCAGCAGGTTTTGTAAGTTTTCTATAACGGGTAAGCCTGCCCCTACGTTGGTGTCGTAGAGGAATTTACGTCGGGATTTTGCTGCGGCATAACGCAGTTGATGGTAGTAGTCCATCGACGAAGTGTTGGCCTTTTTGTTTGGCGTCACCACATGGAAACCTTCGCGCAGGAAGTCAGCATACTGATCCGCAACCGCCTGGCTGGAGGTACAGTCAACAATTACCGGATTAAGCAGATGATATTCTTTCACCAGGCGAATTAAGCGCCCTAAATTAAACGGCTCTTTCGCCTGGGCCAGTTCCGCCTGCCAGTTCTCAAGATTTAGGCCATGAACGTTAGTCAACAGCGCTTTGGAGTTGGCAACACCACAAACGCGTAAATCGATATGTTTACTCTTAAGCCAGGATTGTTGACGTTTTAATTGCTCAAGCAATGCGCCACCAACGCCACCCACACCAATGACGAACACTTCAATCACTTGATCAGTATTGAACAGCATCTGATGCGTAACACGCACACCAGTAGTGACATCATCGTTATTGACTACCACTGAAATGGAGCGCTCAGAAGATCCCTGAGCAATCGCAACAATATTGATATTGGCGCGCGCCAGAGCAGCAAAGAATTTTGCCGAGATGCCACGCAATGTGCGCATACCATCGCCTACCACGGAGATGACTGCCAGACGCTCAGTGACTGCCAGAGGTTCCAGCAAGCCCTCTTTCAGTTCAAGATAAAACTCATCCTGCAATGCCCGCTTAGCACGTGCACAGTCAGCCTGCGGTACACAGAAGCTAATGCTGTACTCAGAGGAGGATTGCGTAATCAGGACTACCGAAATTCCTGAGCGAGACATTGCCGCAAACACGCGAGCAGCCATGCCGACCATTCCCTTCATCCCCGGCCCGGAGACGCTGAACATCGCCATATTATTGAGATTTGAAATGCCCTTCACCGGCAGATCATCTTCGTCGCGGCTGGCGCCAATCAGCGTTCCTGGTGCTTGCGGGTTTCCGGTATTTTTTATCAGGCAGGGAATCTGGAACTGGGCGATGGGAGTGATGGTTCGAGGATGGAGGACTTTGGCGCCGAAATAGGAGAGTTCCATCGCCTCCTGGTACGACATCGACTTAAGTAATCGGGCATCCGGTACCTGACGTGGGTCGCAGGTATAGACACCATCGACATCAGTCCAGATCTCGCAACAATCGGCGCGTAAACACGCTGCCAGTACCGCTGCGGAATAATCGGAACCGTTGCGCCCGAGCACCACAAGTTCCCCTTTTTCATTACCGGCAGTAAAACCGGCCATCAGCACCATATGGTCAGAAGGAATACGTCCAGCGGCTATACGGCGGGTAGATTCAGCAATATCAACCGTCGATTCCAGGTAGTGACCGACGGCCAATAATTTCTCAACAGGATCAATAACGGTAACTTTATGCCCACGCGCCTCCAGCAGGCCTGCCATGATGGCAATGGACATCTTTTCGCCACGACAAATGATTGAAGCATTAACGCTGTCCGGGCATTGCCCCAACAGGCTGATACCATGCAGAACATGTTTAATCTGCGCGAATTCTTGCTCAACAAAAGCCTTCAGTTGTGCTTGCGGAAATCCCGGCTGCGCAGCTGCCAGCCCACTTAACAATTCAGAGAAGATCCGTTCTGCATCGCTAATATTGGTTAAGGCATCCAGACCGCCGATGGTCTTTTCGATCATCGCAACCAGGTGGTTGGTAATTTTTGCGGGAGCAGAAAGAACGGTCGCTACCTGCCCCTGCCTGGCATTGTTTTCCAGAATATCGGCAACACGCAGAAACCGTTCTGCATTTGCCACTGATGTACCGCCGAACTTCAACACTCGCATGGTTGTTACCTCGTTACCTTTGGTCGAAAAAAAAGCCCGCACTGTTCAGGTGCGGGCTTTTTTCTGTTTTTCCTGTACGCGTCAGCCCGCACCGTTACCTGTGGTAATGGTGATGGTGGTGGTAATGGTGGTGCTGATGCGTTTCATGGATGTTGTGTACTCTGTAATTTTTATCTGTCTGTGCTGTATGCCTATATTGGTTAA